>NZ_JAIQDE010000010.1 GCF_020037015.1 Corallococcus sp. AS-1-6
CCCGGCCTCGTTTCGGTGGTGCTCACCGGGGATCGTTACGTCGCCTTTCTCGTTTCCACACCCTCTGTGACTACCTCGCAGTGGAAGGCCGCGCTCTTCAGGGCGAAGAAGGCCTTCGCGCGGACGGACAGGTCCCATCTCCGCTTCGCGGAGTCATGCTTCCGCTTCGTCCAGGCGGCATGGGTCGACAACCTCTGCTCGATCGCGGGGCCGCAACGGGGGAAGTGGGATTGGAAGGGGACCCTCTTCGCAAGTGACGCCCTGACCGAACAGGGGGGGATTGAGACGAATCCGCTGGAGGCCTACGAACAGCGCGTCCGCCGTCATGTGGGCGAGTTTTATCGGTTCGTTCAAGCTGAATGCAGACACTACGACCGTAGCTGGATCGGGGGGCAATGGCTGGAAGAGTCTCTTCCCCTGTTCATGCTTCCGGAGTTCGCGCCATCCCCCCTGCTCTCACGCCTGCTGGCGTGGGATGGGGGTGGAATGAACGACACGGGCTGGAACTCGTTGCTGAATTTCTGGGAGAACCACCTTCATCTTCTGACCCGGAACCGGGAGCTCCTGGTGCGTGAGCGTGCCACCTGCTCCGCCTCCTACGAACGCCTGTTCAAGGAAACCGGACGGCCCATGCGGCCAAGGTTCCGGGAGCGCCAGTGGTTGAATCAGGTGCTCTGGGCCTGGTTCAGGACCGTGGACCACGACAACTACCGCAAAGGTCGCAAGCTCGAAGTGCTCCAGTTGCTGACACCCCATGAACTCCAGGAGCTGATGCCCAGGGACGAGAAGTGGAGGACGGAGCTCGCCCAGGAAGCGGAGCCGCCATGATGCACTCCGGACAAGGCAGGACACTGGGCGCGGTAGCGCCACGGAGCATTCCCGAAGCCTACATGCGGGCCGAAGTGGCGAGCTTTCCACTGACCAGCGAGAAGGCCTTTACGGATGGCTTGATCACGCTGGAGCCCGCGCCGGACTCCCGGAAGGACAGACAGCGGACCTCGGACCTGTGGCGGGAGTGCGAGCAGCGCCTTTCGGAACATGCCAGCGGCTGGTCCCTGGACCGGCTCGTCGCCCTGCGAGACGAGTTCTGGTTCGCCACGTCCAGCCGAGACCAGGGGCGGCGCGGCCTGCACCGCGTGCCCATGGCCCGCTACCTGCGTGCCCTGGCCGAGGCACATCTGGAGCGCCGCCCCGGTGTCACCGACATCGCGCTGCGCACGGATGTCGATGCGGTGGATGCCCTCACCCACTATCGCTGGCTCCTCTTCGCCATGCCGGAGGATCTGCTCCTCTCCGCGGTGCGGGAGGAACCTCCTCCGCTTCGGGTGAACATCGATCCCCCCCTCCTGATACGCCAACTGCTGGACCGGGGCGTGGCGGAGATCCACCACCACATCGGCGCGGGCATGGATTTTCCCCTCCTGTGGGCCGCCCTGCTGTCAGCGCTGGGGAACCCCTCGCTGGAGCACGAGGTGCTGCGGGGGCCGAACCTCCCCTTTGGTGATGGAACGCTGTTCCTGCGATGGCTGTTGGCCGCCGCAGTGGCGCGCTGCGTGCTCGCTGAGTACCTCCTGCGCGGCCAGAACAGATCCCTGCCGGAGTTCCTGCGGGAGCTGGCGAGCGCGTCGGCCTGGCAGTACCAGCGGCGGCGGGTGCTGGTGCGGACGCTGGACTCCCTGGCGAGCGGCTCCCAGGATCTCCTGCCGGACCTCGATCCCCTGCGGAGCCTCTACGCGGACCTCCACCCAATGGCGCTCCAGAACAACGTCGAGCCTCCTCCGACCATCGAGGACGTCTGGAGGCGGTGCGACCCCATCGCCGTCCGGCTGCGGTTGCGAACCCCCAATGGCGGGGAGCGATGGCTCATACGCCATGGCTTGGCCCGGCTCGACACCCGTGCCCACGAGCCGGAGGCCCCGGAGGACGACGCCTTCACCCGACTCTTCTGGCAGGTGATGCGGATCCGTTGCATCACCTACCGCAGCCTGGTGCAGCGGCCCATGACCGCGGGCCTGCTGTGGTTCATCCGCTTCTCCGGGCGACTGCATCTGGCGACGGGCCCGCTGCGCTCCGTTCGCTCCGAGGCGTCCTATGACGTGGCGGGAGGAGGCCAGTCCATTGCCTCCCTCGAAATACGCACGGGCTCCAGGAAGACCCCCTCCCTCCTGGCCGAGGAGCTGTGGGCCCTGACCTACTCCTGGCGGCGTGTGCTGGAGAAGTTGAGCAGCGGGAACACCGCGGGGAGCCCACCCGAGTTCGGCGTGGTCGTGCTCCTGAAGAAGGAGCGGGACCCCAGACATGCCTGGGAGGAAGGCCGCCCGCTCGCCTATGGCATGGAGACCCATGCCGAGCCGCAGGCACTCCACCCGCGCCAGTTGGGCGGGCGCTTCGCGGGCTACTTCGTCGAACAGTCCGCGCACGTCCGTTCGCTGGTGGAGCTGCTGCGGAGGATTCCCAAGCTGCCGTGGCTGGTGCGCGGGCTGGACGTGGCCGCGGATGAGCTGAGCGTGCCCACCTGGGTGCTCGCGCCCCTGTACCGCGCGGTTCGCCGGGGAGCCGCATGCGCCCCCGGGTTCGCCCACGCGCGCCACCCTCCACCGCTGCGAATGACCGCCCACGTGGGAGAAGACTTCCGCCACCTCATGGAGGGGCTGCGCCGCATCTACGAGTGCACCCAGTACCTGCTGGATCGCACCGGTGGGCGCCTGGGCCACGCCATCGCGCTGGGGCTCGAGCCCCAGCAATGGGCCGAATCCGTGGGGACCGTGATGATGCCCGCCGAGGACCGGCTGTGGGGCCTGGTCTTCGAGTGGCGGCTGTACAGCCAGTACCGGATGCCGCCGGAATTTCGCGCGGAGGCGCCCCCTTCTCGGACTCCGAAGGTGGAGAACACCCTCCGGGATCTGTCCGAGTTCATCTTCGGAAGAGCCATCCCACCCGCGGTGCTCGCCGAGGCCCACCATGTCCTGCATCAGCTCTGGTGCTGGCCCGTGGGAAGAGAGGACCGGGACCTGGGGCTGACCACCTTCACCCGCGCGCTCGGGCGCCTGCGCTGGCACGAAGTGCACCAGGCCGTCCATGTCTGCCACCTCCTCGAGCACTACCGTGAGGATGAAGCGGTCTACCGGCGTGGGCAGCACCTGGTCGACGTTGCCCTGGACTCCTCGGAGGTGCAGGCGCTGCGCGCCGTCCAGGACGGCATGCGCCGGGGCGTGGGCGCCCGGGGCATCGTCGTGGAGGTGAACCCGTCCAGCAACCTGCTCATCGGCAACCTGATGGACCTGCGCAACCACCCCATCCTGCGACTGTTTCCACCGCAGGTGCAGGAAGGCGCGCCACCTCCCGTGCCCATCGCGGTGGGCTCGGATGATCCCCTCACCTTCAGCACCTACCTCCTCCGGGAATACTCCCTCCTGTACGAGGCCGCGATGGGAGCGGGCTATCCGGAGCGGGACGTGCATACATGGTTGACTCACATCCGGCAGACGAGCATGGACGCGCGCTTCACCACCCCCTGGCGGCCCGACGCCCTGAAAATGGCGGACGACCTCCTGATGGCTTTGGAGGCCTACCTCTGGAAGCCCTTCCCGCGAGCAAGGTGACGGGATTCCCCTCCGCGTGACACCCGGGGTCACGCGTCCTTGATCTCGACGCCAGCCATCACGGCCGTGGCGTCGATGATGAGCCTCGGGCGTGGCATGACCTCCGCCGGAGGCTCCGGGTGGCGCTTGTCGTCGATGCCTCCAAGCAGGGGCGTGCCATGGACCGCGACCTCCCAGTGCCGGGGCACGAAGATCTCGATGCCCCCCAGCACCGCGGTGGTCCGGAGGTGGGCGCCCTCCTCCACCGGCAGCGCCCCCTCCAGGTGGAGCACCGCGGCGCCCATGACGGCGGTGACCTCACCACCCGCCCACGCCTTCGACAGGACGCGCTCGTTGCGCCCGGCCATGATGGCCACGACGGAGGCCCGCTCGCCTGTCACGACGGTCCGCGTATTGGAGGCCACTGCGCCCGAAGCCGGCTGGTTGCGCAGGCGCGGCTCGACGAGCATGCGGATCCCGATGGCCACGATGAGGACCGGCCAGGCCACCGACCAGACGTTCACCGAGAACCAGTCGAGCGCGTCGAGCTGAAGCGTCACGCCGACGATGAGCAGGATGAGCGCGCCCAGGCTCCTGCCACCGCTCGATACGAGGTTGCCCACGGCGATAACGACCAGCAGCAGCGGCCACCAGGTGCCAAGGAACCAGCCCAGGCCCCCCACCCCCAGTTGGGAGAGGAGGAACAGCACGCCCAGCGTGATGAAGCCCAAGGCGATGATGAAGCGGCCACCGAAACGATGGGGCGCGGGAGCGGGGGCAGCGGTGCTCATGGTGGGTTCCTCCTGAGGCCCTGTGTTGGAGATCTACGCATGGGCGCGGACAGGGGACTTCACCGCCCGGCGTGGGAGCCCTCCCCTGCCGCCGCGGCGCCACCGGACGCGGCGGGTCCACGCCTTGCGCGCCTCCTCCAGCGCCAGCATCCCAACAGCGAACGGCAGCACGAAGAGCCACAGCGAACCAGGCAGCGGAGCCGTGGCGAAGACGCGGTTGCCCCACGGCGTGTAGACGATGAAGCCCAGCAGCAGCAGCTCCACCGCCACGCCCACGAAGAGCAGCGGGTTGTCCCGCAGCCGCACGGAGAACGTGGGCGCGCGCTCCGTCCGGCACAACAGCACGTTCATCACCTGCATCACGACGATGGCCCCCAGGCACGCGGCCATGGCCCGCAGGTGCAGCGGCGCGTTCCACGCCAGCGGTTCGCCGTAGCTCCATCCGCCGCGCCCCAGCACGAAGAAGAAGGCCGCCATGCCCGCCGCTGCCTCCATCACCCCGAGGAAGAGGTACGCGCGCAGCAGCAGCGGCGCATCTAGCAGCCGCCTCCGGAAGTCCGAAGGCGGCTGGTGCATCACCCGGGCATGGGGCGGCTCCGCGCCCAGCGCCAGCGCCGGCAGCATGTCCGTGCCCAGGTCCACCGCGAGGATCTGCAGGATGCTCAGCGGCAACGGGATGCGCAGCAGCACGAAGGCCAGGTAGGGGACGATCTCCGGGACGTTGGACGTGAGGATGTACGTCAGGAACTTGCGGATGTTGGAGTAGACGGCGCGGCCCTCCTCCACAGCGGCCACGATGCTGGCGAAGTTGTCGTCCGCGAGCACCACGTCCGCGGCCTCGCGAGCCACGTCGGTGCCCGCCAATCCCATGGCGATGCCGATGTGCGCCTCCTTCAAGGCGGGCGCGTCGTTCACGCCGTCCCCGGTGACGGCCACCACCTCGCGCTTGCGCTTGAGGGCCATCACCACGCGCCGCTTGTCCACCGGGGCCACGCGGGCGAAGAGCACCTCGGGCGCGTCCAGCGCCAGTTGCAGTTGCGTGTCCGAAAGCCTCCGCAGCTCCGCGCTCGTGAGCACCACCGGCCGCTCCGTCCGCACCAACCCCACCTGCCGCGCCACCGCCTCCGCCGTGCGCGGATGGTCCCCGGTGACGAGGATGACGCGGATGCCCGCCTCGCGGCACCGCTGGATGGCCGCCGGCACCTCCGGGCGGAAGGGGTCCTCCAGGCCCACCAGCCCGGAGAGCACCAGCCCCTCCTCCCAGTGTGACGGCGACACCCCATCCGGCAGACGCCGGTACGCGAAGGCCAACACCCGCAGCCCCTCGCGTGCGAGCACCTCGCCCTCGTCGCGGAATCGCCCGGCCAGTTCCGGCGTCAGCGGGCGCACGCCCTGCTCTGTCTCCACCTCCCGGCACAGCGACAGCACGGACTCCAATGCGCCCTTGGTGTGGAGCAAGCGCCCCTCCGGCATGCGGTGCACGGTGGAGAGGCGCTTGCGCTCGGGGTCGAAGGGCAGCTCGTCCTCGCGCCGCGCTTCCAGCGGGCCTGGCCGCGCGCGTGCGCCCATGTGCACCAGCGCCACCTCCATCGGGTCGCCCGCCAGCACCGGCGCTCCGTCACGACGCACCTCCTGGAGCATGTGACACAGCCGTGCGCCCTCGAAGAGGCGCGGGTACGAGGCACCCAGCGCGACCAGCATCTGGGGCGAGGTGTCATGGCGGCCGCTGGCGACGAAGAGGGCGCGCGCCTCCATCCGGTTCTCGGTGAGGGTGCCCGTCTTGTCGGTGCAGATGACGGTCGCCGAGCCCAGGGTCTCCACGGAGACGAGGTCGCGCACGACGACGTTGCGCCGGGCCATGCGCTGCGACGCCATGGCCAGCGCCAGCGTGACGGTGGGCAGGAGCCCCTCGGGCACGTTGGCCACGATGATGCCAATGGCGAACAGCAGGTTCTCCCACGGAGGCAGTCCCAGCGCGCGGCCGATGAGGAAGAAGACGCCACCGAGCGCCATGGCCAGCACCGCGACGATGTGGCCCAGCCGGACGATCTCCCGCTGAAGCGGGGACAGCTCCGCGGGCGTCGCCTGCGTGAGGTGGGCGATGCGGCCGAACTCCGTCTGCATGCCGGTGGCGAAGACGAGCGCCCGCAGCCGCCCGGTGGTCAGGAAGGTGCCCGCCAACACCACGTTCGGGCTGCGCACCAGCTCCTCCTCGCCGCTGGGCCCGGCCTCGCGAAGCTCCGGCACGGACTCCCCGGTGATGGTGGCGTTGTTCACCCGCGCGCCATGCGTCTCCAGCACGCGCGCATCCGCGGGCACCTGGTCGCCCTCCTCCAGCAGGAGCACGTCACCAGGAACGAGCGCGGAAGCCGGCAGCAGACCGACCTGTGAGTCGCGCAGCACCTTCACCTCAGCGGGCAGCAGCCGGCGCAGCGACGCGAGCGCCCGCTCCGCGCGGTACTCCTGGACGAAGGAGAACACCCCGTTGACGAAGATGACGCACAGGATGGCGACCCCCAGCGTCTCCATGCCCTGGCCGGGCTCCTGCCACGCGGACACGAAGGCCAGGGCCGCGGCCGCCCAGAGCACGAGCGCGAAGAAGTGGGTGAACTGATGCAGGAAGCGGCGCACCAGCGATTCCTGCCGGGCATGGGAGACCTGGTTGGGACCGAACTCGTGCAGGCGGCGCGCCGCTTCCGGGCTGGCCAGCCCCTCCTCGCGGCTGTCGAGGCTGTGCAGGCACTCGGCCACCGTGAGGTGATGGATCTTCATGGGTCCGCGTGGGGGCAGGAAGGCTCGGAAGCCCCTCGCGCGCTACATCTCGGTCCGGATGGACTCGTACACCTCGTGGACGGTCGCCTCCCGGGAAGTGAGGTCCCCCAGGGTCATCACGAGGAGGTTGCGCCGGGCGCCGGACACGAGGGTGAGGTCCCAGTCACACGTCGTTCCATCGGAGCAGGTGCCCGTGCCCTCGGCATGGGTCTGAATCAGGTTGTTGACCCGCCGCGCCTCGGGCTCGCTCAGGAGAACGACATCGCGGAGCTTCCCGCCCATCTCCCGGGTGACGTCCGCCACCAGGTCCTCCGTCGCGCGGATGTCCGTCACCATGAAGACCATGGAGAGTTTCTGGTCCGGACTCGTGGCGATGAGCACGTCGCCGTCCTGGCCGGCCGACCACGATGCCGGCAGCGAGAAGGTCAGCCCCGTCTCTTGATGGACGACGTCACCCGCCAGCGCCGGAGCAGCGAGCAGGCTCAGCATGAGCAACATCGGGACGAAGAACCTGCGCATGGCGCCCTCCGCGAATGGGATCCCATCTGAGATGGAAATGGCGGGCGCGGTACACAAGGGAGCCCTCCGGGGAAGCGCGGCCTCACGGCGTCACGCCTGCCTCCAGGCCCCCTTTCGCGGTCCGTGCCCGCGCCGCCCCACCCTCCCACGCAGGCAGACCGTTACGCCGCGGCGGTCGCGCCACCACCGCCGGGAGGGACGCCATCGGAAGCGCAATGCCTAGCCTGTCCGCCTACGGCCGGACTCCTCCGGCCAAGGGAGGCAACATGCAGCGGACGCATGGATTCGTCGTCGCCGTCGCCACGGCCACATTGATCATGGGGGCGCCCGCCGTCCAGGCCAGCGGCGGCACCACCGTTCATTGCGGTGACACGATCACCCATCACACGAAGCTCACGCACAACCTCTCTTGTCCGGGCACGGCCCCCTACGCGCTCCGGGTCTCCGGAGAAGGCGTCGTCCTCGACCTGGGCGGCTACACCATCCGCCGCACCGGACCGGAGAACATTGAGTCTGTCGGCATCACGGTCGACACCAACAGCACGGTGCGCAATGGCACGATCGAGGGCTTCGGCCATGGCGTCGCGACCACCGAATCCTCGGGAGTGCGGAACCTGCGTCTTCACCAACTGGAGCTCGTGGACAACCGAGCCGCCATCTACAACGGCGTCACCGAGATGCGGTTCCTCATCACGGAATGCCGCCTGAGGGGGAACCTGGTCGGGCTGGACGGTGAACCCGACGGATCCACCGGTTTATTCGACGTGCGGTCCTCCGTCTTCACCCAGAACGGGACCGCGATGTACGTGGACTTCCATGACCTCGACGTCCTCGACTCCACCTTCACGTCCAACGAACTGACCGTCTTCTGCCGGCAGGGCCGCGTCCGCGTCAGGTCGAGCACGATCGCGTGGAATGCCTCCGTGAGCACCATCCCGAACGACGGCGGCTTCCGCCAATGCGACGAGATGCGGTTCGAGAACACGCTCATCTCGAACAACACCGCGCTCGCGCCGCCGGAGGTGCCCGTGTGGCAGCCGCAAAAGCTCTCGATGATCGACTCGCAGGTCGTCAACAACGGGTCGGGTCTCCAGGCGGCCGCCGACACGGTCTACCTCGACGGGAACACCTTCTTCGGCAACGCGGACGGCCTGACGCTGTCCGGCCGCGACTGGCAGGTCCCCGTCGTGCTCACGGGGATCATCCGCGGCAACCAGTTCCTGAGCAACGACGGCGATGGCCTCCGGGTCCAGGTGCCCGGCAAGCCCACGGTGCGCAGCAACGTCGCCCTGGGCAACACGGGCTATGGCCTCTTCGCGCCGACCGCGTTCGACGGAGGAGGAAACGTCGCGCGAGACAATGGCGCGGGCAACTGCGTGGGCCTGGTCTGCGCTTCCCACTGACGACGTCCTGAGACACGCCGCGCCAGATGCACGCGAAGGCGCTCTGGTCGTCAGCCCAAGGACGGTGAACCACCTGTCCGGGTCATGGCGGCAATGCCATCCATCCTGGATAGTCGATCCGGTCGCAGGCAGGGTGAGACTCCTCGCATCTCCGTCCCAAGTCCTCTCATCCACCGCGACTGCTTCGCGAGCCTCACGCTCGCGGCGAGGGGGACGAACATGAAAAGAGCAGGCCTTCACCTGATACTGGTGCTCGCGGCAGCGCTGTGCGCGGGCTGTGGTAATTCCGCGGGGGACACCGGGACGGCGCGGTTCGCCGTCTCGGTGCCCCAATCCCTCTCCTCCACCATCGCCCGCGTCGCGGTCGCCTCGGGAGGGCCGGACATTCCTTCTGTCTGGGTGGACCTGGCGCCCACGAACGGCGTGTGGGGCGGCACCATCGGCAACATCCCCGCGGGCACCGACCGCGCCTTCGCCGCGCGGGCCTATGACGCCTCCGGCACCCTGCTCTTCTCCGGCTCCGCCTCCGGAGTCACCATCCTGGCGAACCAGACGACCTTCGTCGCCATCACCCTCCAGCAGCTCCATCCTCCGCCGCCCTTCGACAACGAAGCGCCCGTCATCGAGTTCGTGGTGGCCTACCCCAGCACCGTGACTGCCGGAGGCACCGTCTCCCTGCATTCCTCAGCGCAGGATCCGAACCCGGGTGACACGATCGCCTACGCCTGGAGCGCCACCGCGGGCACGTTCGCGTCGACCACCGAGCGCTTCACCTCGTGGACGGCGCCCATGTCCACCGGCATCCAGACGCTGACGCTCACCGTGACGGACTCGCGCGGCCTGGCCTCCAGCGCGATCCTGGTCGTCAACGTCCTGCCCGAAGGCGAGGGCGAAGCCGAGCTGTCCATCTCCTTCAACAGCGCACCGGAGGTGTCCTCGCTCGACGCCGCGCCCACGCAGCTCGTCGTCGGACAACCGACGACGGTGTCCGTCACGGCGTCGGATCCGGACGGGGACTCGCTCTCGTACGCCTGGAGCGCGTCGTGCGCGGGAACCTGGACCGACGCGGTCTCCAGCACCGCTCGTTTCACGCCCTCGCTCGCGCCGGCCGAGGCCTGCAACAACTGCCGCCTGAGCGTCTCCGTGTCCGACGGACGTGGCGGGCACAACACGGGCACCGTCGCCCTGTGCGTCACCAGCACGCCCCCGGTCAACCACCTTGAGCCCGTCATCGTCCGCTCCTACCGCTCCTCGGACACGGCGAGCCCGGACCAGGTGCTCACGTATGAAGTGGTGGCCAGCGACCCCGAGGGCTCCACGCTCAGCTTCGCGTGGGACTCCAGTGTCGGCACGACAGGCACTCCCGTGCAGTTGGGCACCCACAGCCGCGTCACCTGGACGGCGCCCACGTGTATCCGCCCGGGCACGACTCCCACCGTGACCGTGACCGTGACGAATGCCTTTGACCTCACGGCCAGCCGGAGCTTCACGGTGGAGGGGCTGCCGGACTGCACGCTCGTGGGCCACTGGGATCCGACCGGCCCCATGGGCGGCGGTCCCCGGTGGGGCCACACCGCGACGCTGCTTCAGGACGGCAGGGTGCTCATCGCGGGAGGAAGCGCGCAGAAACGGAGCTTCTACCTCGACACGACGGAGCTGTTCGACCCGGCCACGAACACCTGGAGCGCGGGCGCGCCCATGAACGCGCGCCGTCTCTTCCACTCGGCGACGCTGCTGCTCGACGGCAGGGTCCTCGTCGCGGGAGGCGAAGGCTTGGAGGGCGTCGAGGGCTTCTCCAATGGGGCGGAGCTGTACGACCCCACCACGAACACCTGGACCCGGACAGGCTCGATGGCCCAGGGCCGCTCCAGGCAACTGGCGACGCTGCTGCCGGACGGCAAGGTGCTCGTGGCGGGAGGCGAGGACATCAACGGCTACCTCACGTCCTCGGAGGTATACGACCCGGCCACGGGAACCTGGAGCCCGGCGGGCGCCATGGCCGAACCCCACTTCTCCACCGCGCCGCTGCTGCCCACGGGCAAGGTGCTCGCCGTGGGTGTCACCGAGGCGGAGCTGTATGACCCGGCCACGCGAACCTGGAGCCTGGCCCATCCTCCGCTCGCGCCCGTGGGGAGCGAACCGGTGGTGCTGTTCGATGGCAAGGTGCTCGTCGCGGGGGGCAAGACGGCGCAGTTGTATGACCCCTTCCTGAACACCTGGTGCCTGACGGGCGCCCCCCTCGAACCCATCGGAGGCCCGGCGGTGCGGCTGGCCGATGGCAGGGTGCTCGTCGTGGCCCCGTCGCTGGCGGAGCTGTATGCGCCGGACTCGGGCACGTGGAGCATGGCCCCCGCGCCGGCCATCGTTCGCATTGGCTACACGGTGACGGCGCTGCCTGACGGCAGGGCGCTCATCGCCGGGACGCCTCCCAACACCGAAATCGATGAGGAGTCCGCGGAGGTCTACACGCCGTGAGGCGCACCCTGCCTCACCGGGTGCGGGTGCGCGCGCCAGTGCTGTGCGCGGGCTGAATGGACGCATTCAGGGGACACCGGGACGGCGCGGATCGCCGTGTCGGTGTCCTCCGGCTTGCGGGGAGACCGGCTTGGGAGCGCCATCGAGTCCGTGCGCTCTCCTCGGCGCGCGCGGCAATACCTTCATGACGGTGCGCGGAGGGAGGGAAACCCATGGTGCCGGCGCTCCTCACGGACCTCTATGAGCTCACGATGGTGGACGCCTACCTCGCGGAGGGGCTCCACGAGGAGGCGGCCTTCAGCCTCTTCGTCCGCCGGCTGCCCGCGCACCGGAACTACCTGCTGGCGTGCGGCCTGGAGCAGGCCCTCACCTATCTGGAGACACTCCGCTTCTCTCCCGGGGAGCTCGCCTGGTTGGAGTCACTGGGGCGCTTCTCCCGGCGGCTGCTGGACTGGCTGGAGCACTTCCACTTCACCGGCGACGTTCACGCCGTGCCCGAGGGCACGCCCGTCTTCGGGCAGGAGCCGCTCCTGGAGGTCGTGGCGCCCCTGCCAGAGGCGCAGCTCGTGGAGACGTATCTCATCAACCAGGTGCACCTGCAGACGCTGGCGGCCTCGAAGGCGGCGCGGGTGGTGGAGGCCGCGCGTGACCGGCCCGTGGTGGATTTCGGCGTGCGGCGCATGCATGGCGAGGACGCGGGCCTCAAGGTGGCACGTGCCGCCTATGTCGCTGGGGTGAGCGCCACCTCCAACCTCCAAGCCGCGCAGCGCTATGGCATCCCTGTGTCGGGCACCCTGGCGCACAGCTATATCCAAGCGCACGACGACGAGCTCGCCGCCTTCCGGGCCTACGTCCACCGCTTCCCAGACACGACGCTGCTGGTGGACACGTACGACACGCTCGAAGGAGTACGGAAGGTGGTGGCGCTCGCGCGGGAGCTCGGGCCGGACTTCCACGTGCAAGCGGTGCGGCTGGATTCAGGGGATCTGGCGTCGCTCTCGCACCAGTCCCGCGCGCTGCTGGACGCCGCGGGTTTGCAACACGTGCGAATCTTCGCGAGCGGCGGTCTGGACGAGGACGAAGTGGAGCGGCTGCTGTCGCATCAGGCGCCCATCGACGCCTTCGGAGTGGGCACGGCCATGGGGGTGTCCGAGGACGCGCCCGCGTTGGACATGGCCTACAAGCTGGTGGAGTACGCGGGCCGGGGGCGGCTCAAGCTGTCACCGGGCAAGGTGCTGCTGCCCGGCCGCAAGCAGGTGTTCCGCGAGGAGCAGGACGGCGTGGCGAGGCGGGACGTGCTCGCGTGTCATGACGAAGTCCTCCCGGGGCGTCCCCTGCTGCGGCGGGTGATGCACGCGGGCCTGCGGCAGGAGGGCGCCTCTCCACCGCTGACGGCGCTCCGGGCGCACGCGCGGGAGGAGGTGGCACGCCTGCCACGGGAGATGCGGCGGCTGGAGCCGGCACGTCCTCCCTACCCGGTGGACGTGAGTCCCGCGCTGAGCGCCTCGCAGGCGCAGGTGGTCGCCCGATTGCGCGAGCGACTGGAAGCGCACTGATTGCGCTCACCCGTGAGCAGCCACGCCATGCTTCCGGGCCCCTAGGCAGCAAGAGAAGAGCACGCACCTTGGCGGGCACCATGCCCCCCTTCTTCCGCTCTCCCCGGCCTGCCCGCGCGCTCGGGTTGTCCTTGTTCGTGGTTCCCCTCTTGATGGCGCTGGCGTGCCAGGTCTCCGCGCCCTCCGAGTCTGAAGATGCGCTGGAGCCGCAGTCGCCGCGTCTCGTCCTGGAGCCCGGACAGCTCGTTGTCTCGATCACCTTCGATGACGCGCGGGCCAGCCAGGTCAACGCGGCAGCCTTGTTGGAGGCGCGCGGCCTGCGAGGGACCTTCTTCGTCAGCAGCGGCCGGATCGGCCTCTCGGGATACCTGACACTGGATCAGCTCCGGCGCTTCCAGGCCGCTGGCCACGAGGTGGGCGGTCACACGGTGTCGCACGTCCAGCTCCCCACATTGGACGTGGACTCGCAGCGCCGCCAGGTGTGCGACGATCGCGTCGCCCTGATGAACGCGGGGTTCCGGGTGACGTCGTTCGCCTACCCGTCCGGAGCCCGGGACGCGACCACCGAGCAGGTCGTCATCGGTTGCAACTACAACTCCGCGCGAGAGTCTGGCGGCCTGCGTACGCCGGACAGTTGTTCGGGTTGCCCCTACGCGGAGACCGTTCCGCCACTGGACCCATTCGCTATTCGCAACCACGGCTCCATCCAGAGAACCCAGACGCTGGCGGACCTGCAAGGCCTGGTGCTCCGCGCCGAGTCCGCCGGGGGTGGCTGGGTGCCCCTCGCCTTCCACGAGATCTGCCCGGGCCCGTGTCCGACGTCCGAGACGTACGGCATCAACGTGGCCACCTTCACGGCCTTCCTGGACTGGCTCGCGGCGCGCTCCTCGCGGGGCACCTTCGTGCGCACGGTGGATCAGGTCATCGGGGGCGCGGTGAAGCCACCCGTCAACGGGCCGCCACTGCCCGATGCGGGCACGCCCCCTCCCACGCAATTGCTGGCGAATCCGTCCCTGGAGACCGACAGCAACGGGGACGGAACACCGGACTGCTGGCAGCGCGGCGGCTATGGCGCCAATTCCTACACCTGGTCGCGGACCTCCGATGCCCATTCAGGGAACTGGGCCCAGCGCTTGAGCATCACCAGCTACTCCAGCGGGGATCGCAAGCTCATCTCCTTGGAGGATCTCGGAGCGTGCGCACCGTCGCTCACCACGGGTCACCGCTACAGGGTGTCCGCCTGGTACAAGGCCACCGCCGCGCCGCTCTTCAAGGCGTACTACCGCAACGCTTCAGGCGGCTGGGTGTGGTGGGCCCAGAGCGCCCTGCTGCCCACGCGCGGCACCTACGGCTACGCCGAGTGGACGACGCCTCCCGCGCCCTCAGCGGGCCGGGCGCTGAGCGTGGGGCTGGCCCTGGAGCGCGTCGGCACGTTGACGATGGATGACTTCAGGCTCGAGGACCTCGGTCCAGGCGCCGTCGCGCCGCTCGAGCCCGAACCGTCGCCGGTCCCATGAACGGCAGCCGAAAGGGAGGGACGGGCAGGAGTCCGGCGGCGCGGTCCGCTCGCCCTGCCCTGCTTGCCGGTCCGGAGCGCGCAGCGCACTGGATGAAGGCATGACGCTCATCCACCAGTTCATGCCCGACTGCGCGTTGCGAGAGGTAGACCGGGTGCCCACCGCCGCGAGCCCCGAGAAGGCCTGGGCCGCCGTGCGAGCGATGGATCTGCACGACGTCCCGTTCATCCGCTGGCTCTTCGCGCTCCGGCTGCTCCCCGAGCGCATCCTCGCTCGCCTCCGTGGCAGACCGGTGCGGAGGTCCCCGCACATGCGGATCGACGACATCGCGGCGCCGGGGAACGGCTTTCTCGCGCTGGCCGAGGCCCCCGGAAGCGAGAAGGTGATCGGCGCCATCGGGCGCTTCTGGCGACCGCGCATCGACTTCGTGCGAGTGACGCCCGGGAGCTTCACGGCGTTCAGCGAGCCCGGCTTCGGCAAGCTCGCCTGGAACATCCGGGTGGAGCCGCGCGAAGGAGGCGGCGCGTGGCTGGGTGTCGAGCTGAGGGTGACGGCGACGGACGCGGCCTCGTGGAGACGCTTCCGGAGGTACTGGTGGCTGATCGGGAGGTTCTCCCGGCTCATCCGCCGGAGCGAGCTGCGATGGATACAGCGGCAGTTGGACCGCGAGCGCTCGCGCGGAAGCGCGGCTCCGTGCGACCGGACACCGCTGTCAGTCTCGCTGTGAGGCCCGTGGAGTTCCACCCCTGCGCGGCGGCACCTGTTGCCGTGAGAGAGCCCGCGGTCCTGCCTTGCCGTGGAGGGCGAAGCGTTCGCGGAGGAGCTGGATGAAGCGGGTCAGCGGGGCGGAACGCGGACGGGATGCACGGGTGACCGCGCTCCAGCGGCGTCGGATTCCGCGAGGGGTGAGCCGCACGGTCTGCAGCCCGTGGCGCGGGTCCGGCAGCATCCATTCAGGCAGCGCCGTCACGCCGATACCGCCCCGCACCAGCTCGATCAGCGCCTCGGTGAGGGGCACCGGAGAGACCCGGTGCGGCTCGAGGCCCGCGGGCCAGAACACGCGCGTGAAGACATCAAGCTGCTCCCGGGGCGCGGCATAGGTGAGCAGGTGCTCCCGCAGCAGGTCCTGCGCCGTGACATGTCCCTGCCGCGCCAGCGCATGGCCCGCGGGGACCACCAGCAGGAGTTCGTCTTCGAAGAGCGGGGTCTGCGCCAGTCGGGCCTGCTTCGGGACGTCCGGGGTCAAGGCGAGATCCAACTCGCCATTCAGCAGCGCCCCGAGCGGCTGACGCGTGGCCTCCAGGACGATGCGCAGCTCGACGCGTGGGTGCTCGGCCTGCCACTGCCCGAGGATGGGCGGCAGCCAGCCATACACCGTGTAGCAGCCCGTGCTGAGACGGAGCAGGTCGTCCTGAGGGTGCGCGCGGCAGAGCGTCTCGGCCTGGGCCACCTCGCTCAACACCCGCCGAGCGGAGAGGAGCAGCTTCTCTCCCGAGCCGGTCAGGAGCAGCCGTCGCTGGCGGCGCTGGAAGAGCTGCACGCCCAGGCGCTCCTCGGCGTCACGGAGCTGGTGGCTCAGTGCCGAGGACGTGAGGTGAAGCTGCCGGCTCGCCGCGGCCAGGCTCCCCGTGTCGGCGACCGCGGCAATCAGCCTGAAGTGACGGAGCTCGAGCATGCCGGGCAGCTTCACATGAACGCGATTCATCATCATCGCGAAATCGTTTCGCTGTGCTCATGTAGCGCCCATCCGTAACGTGGGACTCCCAATGCCAGGAGGACGGACGGATGCCCCACACAGACAGCTTCCCGAGGACGCAGAGCCCTGTCGTACGGCCATGCGCGTGTGAGCGCATCGAGGGGGAGCAACGGGTAGGCCCCTCGAACAGCGAGAGCCGGAACGATCGGGCAAGTCGCCGCGACTTCCTGCGTGCGGCGGCTGCGTTTTCGGTGGGCGCGGTCCTGCTGCCCGCTGGCATGGGCCGCGCGGCGAAGGCTGCCGACAGCGCCGCGCTTCGTGCCCAGCGGCTGGCCTGGGCCGGAGTGCGGCTGCGGCTCGGACAGGACACGCTCTTCGTGGATCCGCTGATCGATCCCACCGTGTGGGGGACCGCGCTGAAGGACCCGCTCGTCCCGCTGGACGTGAGCGGCGGGAACCGCTTCGTCCTGGTGACGCATCGCCACTCCGACCACTTCGATCCGGTCGCCGTCCGTCAGGCGTTGGGGGACACCGGGACGCTGGTGTGCGCCCCGGACGTGGCCGTGGCGGCCGCGGCGTCGGGCCTCCGCGTGCGGTCCGCTCCGCTCTACGAGCCCATCCTGCTCAACGACTTCACCGCCACCGCCGTCCCCGCGGCGGACGGTTATGGAGATCCCCAGGTCTCGTGGATCGTCTCTGGAGGAGGCCGCCGCGTCATCCACTGCCGCGACACGCTCTGGCACGGCTCCTGGTGGCGTATCGGGCGTCAGTTCGGCCCCTTCGACGCGGCCTTCCTGCCCATCAACGGAGCGCGCTTCGGCTGGCGGAAGCCCGTGAGCGACGTGCACGCCGTCCTGACGCCCGAGCAGGCGGTAGCCGCGGCCGTCGTCCTGGAAGCGCGGCTCCTCGTGCCCATCCACTACGGCGTCGCCGCCTCCGATGACTACCAGGAGGTCCCAGACGCGGAGGCGCTGCTCCTGGCCGCCGCGCGCAAGCGGAAGGTGAGCGTGGAGTTGGCACGTCCGGGAGAGTGGCTGACCTGGCAGGCCCGGACCTGACTGCTCCACGTCCTGCGCCAAGGCAGGCAAGCCTGAGCAGTCCATCCCTCCACCCAGCGTCTGTCATTGCCCCCAACCCCGGGAGCAGATGCCGCGCCCTGGCACCCACCCAAGCTTGCAGGCCACCGCGAGGGGGCATCACGCCCTGTCGGGAGGGGGAAGTCATGATGGGCAGGTGGGGATGGAAGTCGTGTGCGTGGCTGCTGGCGCTCGGGGTGGCCGCATGCGGAGTGGCGCCCTCGGAGTCAGGCGAAGTGCCCGCGTCGCAGGAAGCGCCGGACAGGCTCGCGAGCGGGGACACGTGCCCCTCCGCCACGAGGCTCGCGGACTTCTCGGCCGGAGGGCAGTTCGCGGGGCCTTACGAGCTGACAGGCGTGAAGGGGACGCTCTACTTCCCCGTGAACGACGGCATCCACGGCCCGGCGCTCTGGAGCAGCGATGGGACGCCCGCAGGCACGCGCTTGTTCCGCGACTTCGACGCCCCGGTAGGCAGCCTGACGGAGGCGCGCGGGCTGCTCTTCTTCACCGTGGGCCGCACCCTCTGGAGGACGGACGGCACCACGGCCGGAACCCTCCCGCTGATCACCGAGCCTTCGTCGCCCTCGCCCCGCTCGAGCCTGACGGTGCTGGGCGAGTTCCGCAGCCGGCTGTTCTTCCGCATGTACACCCCGGAGCATGGCGTCGAGCTGTGGGCCAGCGACGGCACGCCCGCGGGCACCCGGCTGTACCTGGACGTGAACCCGGGCCCTCCCTCCAGCTTCCCCGACGAGCTCGTGGAGACGGCCAGCGGCAATCTCGTCTTCGAGGCGTACGTGGACAAGGACCTGGAGACCCACGCGGTGCTGGAGGTGTCCCCCACCAAGGCCGTCGAGGAGCTCTTCCGCGTGGGCGGTGGCGGGGATACCGCCGTCTTCCAGTTGATCGCCGTGGGTGACCGGGTGTTCTTCCTGGTGGACGAGACGGACGGCTCCCCGTTCCTCTACGTGAGCGACGGCACCCCGGACGCCGCCACGCCGCTCTACTACTGGGACGAGGTGGACACGCCGTTCTCTTTCACCGCCTATGCCGGCAACCTCTACTTCACCGCCGTGGAGAGTGACTACCCCGGCGCTGGCGTGGAGCTGTGGCGGAGCGACGGCACGCCCGAAGGCACGGGGCGGCTGGCGGACATCTTCCCGGGCCAGGAGGGCTCCTATCCCCGGGGGCTGACCGTGTTCGAGGGCCTGCTCTACTTCTCCGCGGACGACGGTGTGCACGGGCGCGAGCTGTGGCGGAGTAACGGCACCACCGCGGGCACGCGGCTCGCGCGAGACATCCGCCCGGGCGCGGAGGGCTCGTCGCCCTACGGCCTCACGGTGGCCAGCCGCAAACTCTACTTCGCGGCGGACGACGGCACGCACGGGTTCGAGCCGTGGAAGGTCTTCCAGGGCCGCGCCCGGCTGGTCGAGGACATCATCCCCGGCCCCATGGGCTCGGCGCCCGGAATCTACGGCGCGGGGTCTGGCGAGTCCGGCGTCTTCACCCGCGCCGGCAGCTACCTCTTCTTCCCCACCGAGTCCGCCCAGCTCTGGTCCATGCTGACGGGCGCCTACTGCCCGCCGTCCGGCACGCGCTGACGCATCCCTCGCACCGGGCAGGAGCCCAGGTCGCCGCGGGAGTGTCGAGTCCCCAAAGACAAAGGCCCTGGAGTCACCGGCTCGCACCGGAAACTCCAGGGCCTCTATTTGGTCGGGGCGACAGGATTTGAACCTGCGACCACTTGCACCCCAAGCAAGTGCGCTACCAGGCTGCGCTACGCCCCGAAAACCGCCGTCGTGAAACGGTGCTGCCTTATGCCCTCGCCGCTTTCCTGGGTCAAGCGCGAGGTGACGGGCGCCGGTGAAAAAAACCTACTCGTCGCCCTCTTCCATTCCCTCGTCGAAGTCCTCGCCCCGGGCCTCCGCCGCGTCCGCCGCCGCATCCTCCTGCGCGTCGATTTCCGCGTGGTTCTCCGGCGGTGCCTCGCCGTTCAGCGCGCTCTTCAACACCTGGCTCGGCCGGAAGGTCAGCACCCGGCGGGCGCTGATCTCGATCTCCTTGCCCGTCTGCGGGTTGCGCCCCACGCGCGCCTTCTTCTGGCGCACCTGGAAGTTTCCGAACCCGGAGATCTTGATCTTGTCCCCGCGCTCCAACGTCTCCTTCACGGTGTCGAAGACGAGCTCGACGATCTCCGCCGACTCCTTCTTGGAGAAGCCGACCTTCTCGTAGACGCCCTCGATGATGTCCGCTTTCGTCATGCGAGTCCTCTGGCACCCGTGATGGACCGGTGAACGCGGGGCATGGTGTCAGCCTTCCCCGAACCGTGTCAACGTCCTGACTTCATTCAGGAATTCAGGCGCGCAGCGCCGCCCCCAGCCGCTGGTTCACCTCCGTGATGATGCGCTGGTGGGCCGCCGTGACCTCCGCGTCGGTCAGCGTCCGCTCGGGCGAGCGGTACCTCAAGGCGTACGCCAGGTTCTTCTTCCCCTCGGGGATGGGCTTGCCCGTGTAGACGTCGAACACCAGCGCGTCCTCCACCAGCGGCGCCCCAACCTCCAGGATGACCCGGCGCACCTCCTCGTTGCGCAGCTCCAGCGGCACCACCACCGCCAGGTCGCGCAGCACCGCCGGGTACTTCGGCAGCGCCGCCGCCTGAGGCACCAGCCGCGCCGCCGCGTACAGCGGCTCCGTGTCCAGCTCGAACACGAACACGCCCTCCGGCAGGCCCAGCGCCTTCGCCACGCGCGGGTGCACCTCGCCCACCAGGCCCAGCACCGTCCCGTCCTTCAGCGCCACCTGCGCGCAGCTCCGCGGGTGGTACGCGGGGGCCTCCGCCGGGGTGAAGGCCGCGCCCTCCACGTGCAGGGCGTGCAGCAGCGCCTCCACCGCTCCCTTCGCGTCGTAGAAGTCCACGCGCGAGTCCTTCTGCGTCCAGCTCCGGCCACCGCCCCGCAGGCCCCACACCAGGCCCGCCACGCGCGGCACCTCGCGAGCCGCCGGGCGCATGCCCTGCCCGCCTTCCGCGTCCCGGAAGTACGCCCGGCCCGTCTCGTAGAGGCCCACCGACTCCACCTGGTGGCGCACGCTGCGCGACAGGTTCTCCAAGAGGCCCGGCAGCAGGCTCGTGCGCATCACCGACTGCTCGACGCTCAGCGGGTTCATCAGCGCGATGGGCGCTTCCTTCCCACCCAGCACCTCCAGCGACTTCGGCGCCACGAACGAGTAGTTCACCACCTCGGACAGCCCCGCGCCGCCCAGCGCGTGGCGCAGCCGGCGCTCGGCCTCCATGGACAGCGGCTCCGGCGCCAGCGTCTCCAGCCCGCGCGGCAGCCGCGCCGGGATGTTGTCGTAGCCGTACACGCGGGCGACCTCCTCCATCAGGTCCTCCTCGCGCTCCACGTCCACGCGCGCCCGCGGCACCTCGTACGTCGTCTGCCCGGCGGACTCCTCCACGGACTTGAAGCCCAGCGCCGTCAGGATGCGCCGGACCTCCGCCTCCGGCACCGCCACGCCCAGCACCTTCTCCACCCGCGCGTAGCGCAGCGTCGCCCGGCGCGGCGCCAGGGGCTCGGGCTGCACGTCCACCCGGCCCGGGGCCACCGTGCCACCCGACAGCTCCGCGATGAGCTGCGCGGCCCGGTCCAACGCCGGCAGCACCGCGTCCAGGTCCGCCCCGCGCTCGAAGCGGTGCGACGCCTCCGTGTGCAGCGCGTAGCGCTTCGCGGACCGGCGCACGCCGGAGCCGTGGAAGTGCGCGGACTCGATGACGATGCGCTTCGTGCCCTGCGTCACCTCGCTGTCGCCGCCGCCCATCACGCCCGCCAGCGCCTGCGCGCGGTCGCGGTCCGCGATGACCAGGTCGTCCGCGTCCAGCGTGCGCTCCTTGTCATCCAGCGTGCGCAGCTTCTCGCCCGGCTTCGCGGTGCGGACCACAATCTCCTGGCCCGCCACCTTCTCCAGGTCGAACGCGTGCAGCGGCTGGCCGTACTCCAGGAGCACGTAGTTGGTGACGTCCACCACGTTGTTGATGGCGCGCACGCCGCACGCCTTCAGCCGGTCCTGCATCCACTGCGGCGACGGCTGGACGGTGATGCCCTCCACCACCCGCGCCGCGTAGCGCGAGCAGCGCTCCTTCGCGTCGATGCGCACCTTCACCCGCTCCGCCACGGCCTTGCCGGACTCGGCGGGCTTCGGCTGGGGCACCTTCAGCGGCGCGCCCGTCACCACGCCCACCTCGCGCGCGATGCCCAGGTGGCTCAACGCGTCCGGCCGGTTCGGGGTGACGTTCACCTCCAGCACGGAGTCATCCAGCCCCAGGGCCTCCGCGATGGGGAGGCCCAGCTTCGTGTCCGCGGGGAGGATGAGCAGGCCGGACGAGTCCTCCGTGATGCCCAGCTCCTTCGCGGAGCAAAGCATGCCGAAGCTGTCCACGCCCCGGAGCGCGGCCTGCTTGATCTCCATGCCGTTGGGCAGCTTCGCGCCCACCGTGGCCAGCGGCACCTTGTCGCCGACCTTGAAGTTCTTCGCGCCGCACACCACCTGGAACAGCGCGGAGCCGCCGATGTCCACCTGCGTGACGGACAGCTTGTCCGCGTTGGGGTGCTGCACCGACTCGCGGATCTGCGCCACCACCACGCCGCGCAGTCCCTCGCCGGGGCGCTCCACGCCCTCGATCTCCAGGCCCGCAGCGGTCAGCTTGCGCGCCAGCTCGTCCACGGACGGCGGCAGCGCGACGTAATCACCCAGCCACTTCACTGAAATCTTCACGGGGTTGTCCTCTTGAGTGGTGGGCCGGAATCAGAACTGCGCGAGGAAGCGCGCGTCGTTCTCGAACATCATCCGCAGGTCGTCGATGCCGTAGCGCAGCATGGCCAGGCGCTCCACGCCCATGCCGAACGCGTAGCCCGTCACCTCCTTCGGGTCGTAGCCCGCGGCGGTGAAGACGTTCGGGTGCACCATGCCGCTGCCCAGCACCTCCAGCCAGCCGGTCTGCTTGCACACGCGGCAGCCCTTGCCGCCGCAGGACGCACAGGTGACGTCCACCTCCGCGGAGGGCTCCGTGAAGGGGAAGAACGACGGGCGGAAGCGCGTGCGCGTCTCCGAGCCGAAGAACGCCTTCACGAACGCGTCCAGCGTCCCCTTCAGCTCCGCGAAGCTCACGTCCTTGTCCACCAGCAGACCCTCCACCTGGTGGAACATGGGCGTGTGCGTGATGTCCGAGTCGCGCCGGTACACCCGGCCCGGCATCACCGCGCGGATGGGCGGCTTGCGCGACAGCATGTGCCGCACCTGCACCGGCGACGTGTGCGTGCGCAAAAGCGACGGGCTGTCCGCCTTCTTCGCGTGGCCCAGCGTGGGCTCGTCCACGTAGAAGGTGTCCTGCATGTCCCGCGCGGGGTGGTCCTTGGGCAGGTTCAGCGCCTCGAAGTTGAAGTAGTCGAGCTCGATCTCCGGGCCGACCGCCACCTCGAACCCGAGCCGCGCGAACGTCCGGACGATGTCCTCCAGCGTGCGCGACACCGGGTGCCGTCCGCCGGGCAGCACCGCGCGCCCGGGCAGCGTCACGTCCAGCCTGGGGCCCTTCAACTGGGCCTCCAGCGCCGCGTCCTCCGCGCGCTTCGTGGCGTCCGCCAGGAGCTGCTCCAGCTCCGCCTTGACGCTGTTGGCCACCTCACCCAGGGCGCGCCGCTCCTCCGGGGGCAGCTTGCCCATGCCGCCCAGCACCGCGGACAGCTCGCCCTTCTTGCCCAGGTAGCGGATGCGCAACGCCTCCACCTGCGAGGGCTCCGACACGCCGGAGATCTCCTGGCGCGCCGCGTCCGCCAACGCCTGCAACCGGTCTCGCATGGTCCTCTTCCCGCCTTCCGTTCACGCCCCGGAACGCCTTCTGGCGCCGGGCAAAAAAAAGGGGCCGCCCCCTGGTGGAGGCAGCCCGTTTCAGCTTCGGGAGCCGGCGTCACCGCCGGCCGTGTCTCAGGCTGCCTTCGCGATGTTGGCGATGGCGGCAAAGCCCGCGGGGTCCGCGATGGCCAGATCCGACAGGACCTTGCGGTCCAGGGAGATCTTCGCCTTCGCCAGGCCGGCGATCAGCTTCGAGTAGGACAGGCCCACCGTGCGAGCGGCCGCGTTGATGCGGACGATCCACAGGGAGCGGAAGTTGCGCTTGCGCACCGCGCGGTCGCGGGTGGCGTAGTCCAGGGCGCGCTCGACGGCCTGGTTCGCACGGCGGTAGCAGTTCTTGCGACGGCCGCGGAAGCCCTTCGCAAGCTTGAGAATGCGATTACGACGACGACGAGCCTTGAAACCCTTTTTGACGCGCATGACACACTCCTGACTTCTGGAAGGGAGCCCCGGGGCGCTGGCCTCACGCCGCTCCGCCAGGACTCACGATTGGTTCAAACCCGAGGACGACTCAGGCGCCGTAGGGGAACAGCTCCTTGATGACCTTCTTCGCGTCCATGTCGCGCAGGTGGCCCGTGCCACGGTTGCCGCGCTTCTGCTTGGGCGTCTTGGAGAAGGTGAACAGGTGCTTGCTGAACGCCTTGCCGAACTTCACCTGGCCGCTCTTCTTCACGTGGAAGCGCTTCTTCGCGGCGCTGCGGGTCTTCAACTTGGGCATGATCCCAAACCTTCCTTCTGCTTCCTGTCGGCCGGCAATCTTCGTGACTGACGGCGGTCCGGGGCACACGGTCCCCGGACGCTTTGGGCGGAAGCCTCTATCACTCTTTTGCCGCGACGGGGGCAGGATTTCCTACAGCCGACGCTGAAACGACCGCCGCGGCGACCGCTGGCCTGGCCTCCTGCTTCTTTCCGGCCGCCTCCACCTGCTGCCGGGCCAGCTCGCGGGCGCGCTGCGCCACCTTCGGGTTGGGGGCCAGGATCATGAACATCTGGCGCCCCTCCATCCGGGGGTTCTGCTCCACCACCGCGATTTCCTTCAGGTCCTTCACCACATCGTCCAGGATGGCGCTCCCCAGCTCCTTGTGGGTGATTTCACGACCCCGGAACTGGATGGTGATCTTCGCCTTGTTCCCCTCTTCCAGGAACCGGCGGGTGTTGCGGACCTTGAACTCGTAGTCGTGCTCCTCCGTCTTGGGGCGGAGCTTCACCTCTTTCAGGTGGACCACGACCTGCTTCTTCTTCGTTTCCGAGGCCTTCTTCTTCTCCTCGTACTTGAACTTGCCGTAGTCCATGATCTTGCAGACCGGCGGCTTGGCCATGGGGGAGATCTCGACGAGGTCGAGGCCGTCCGCCTGGGCGCGTGCCAGGGCTGCTTCCAGGGACATGACTCCGAGCTGCTCGGCGTTGGGTCCGACGACGCGGACCTCCCGGGCTCGGATACGGCGATTGGTTCTCTGATCGCGAACGATGGGAGGACCCTCCGACGGTCGGGGATGGAGGGTGTCCTCCAATCCCCGGAAAGCCGGGCACGTAGTTCAGCCCGGACGGAGAGTCAAGTCCCCCACACAGCTCAGGGCAGCGTGGCTTCCCTGGCCAGCAGGGCCTCGAAGTCCGCGGACTTCATGGACTTGAGGTCCTCGCCGCCGTACCGGCGGGGGGCGACGGCGCCGGCCTCCACCTCGTTGTCCCCCACCACCAGGGTGAAGGGGACCTTCTGCATCTGGGCTTCGCGGATCTTCGCGTTGAGCGTCATGCCGCGCTCATCCAGCTCCACGCGGAAGCCCTTGGCGCGCAGGTCGTCCCGCACCTTGCGTGCGTAGTCCAGTTGACGGTCCGCCACGGTGACGATGGTGGCCTGCACCGGGGCCAGCCACGCCGGGAAGGCGCCCGCGAAGTGCTCGATGAGGATGGCGGTGAAGCGCTCGAAGGAGCCGAAGATGGCGCGGTGGAGGACCACCGGGCGGTGCTCGGCGTTGTCCTCGCCCACGTAGGTGAGATCGAAGCGCTCCGGGGCCAGGTAGTCCAACTGCATGGTGCCCAACTGCCACCGGCGGCCAATGCTGTCCGACACCGCGAAGTCGATCTTCGGGCCGTAGAAGGCGCCGTCCCCGGGGGCCAGCTCGTACGCCAGGCCCAGCGACTCCAGCGCCGCCTTGAGGCCGCCCTCGGCGCGGTCCCAGAGGGAGTCGTCGCCCAGGCGCTGCTCGGGGCGCGTGGACAGCTTCACCGCGTAGGTGAGGCCCACCGCCTTGTAGACGCGGTCCAGGAGCTGCACGAAGCGCCGCACCTCGTCGGTGATCTGGCTCTCCATGCAGTAGATGTGCGCGTCGTCCTGCGCGAACTGGCGCACGCGGGTGAGGCCGCCCAGGGAGCCGGCCGCCTCGTTGCGGTGGAGCACGTCCTGGGTGTGCAGGCGCAGGGGCAGGTCGCGGTAGCTGTGCTTCTTGAAGCCGAAGAACAGGTGGTGCGACGGGCAGTTCATCGGCTTGAGGGAGAAGTCGTGCTCGCCGGACTCGCTGTCGAGAACCAGGAACATGTTCTCCTTGTACTTGCCCCAGTGGCCGCTCGTCTCCCAGAGGCCCTTGTTGAACATCAGGGGCGTCTTGATCTCCACGTAGCCGTCACCGGCCGTGAGGTTGCGCATCCAGTTGGACAGCGTCTGGTAGAGCGCGGTGCCCTTGGGCGTCCAGAAGGCCGCGCCCGGCGAGTACGGGTGGAAGTGGAAGAGGTCCAGCTCCTTGCCCAGCTTGCGGTGGTCGCGCTTCTTCGCCTCTTCGATGCGCGTGAGATAGGCATCCAGCGCCTTCTTGTCGAAGAAGGCCGTGCCGTACACGCGCTGGAGCATGGGGTTGCGGTGGTCGCCGCGCCAGTACGCGCCGCTGGAGGAGAGGATCTTGATGACGCCGATCTTCCCCGTGCTGGGCGCGTGGGGCCCCAGGCAGAAGTCCACCCAGTCGCCGTGGGTGTAGAGCGTGAGCGTCTTGGCGCCCTTGGCGGCGATGTCCTTGACGATCTCCACCTTGAACTTCTCGCCCTTCTCCTCGAAGAGCTTGATGGCGTCCTCCATGGAGATTTCCGTGCGGACGAAGGGCGCGTCCTGCTTGAGCTCCGCGTTGGCCGCGGCCTCGATCTTCTCCAGCTCCTCCGGGGTGAAGGGCTTCTCGCGGAAGAAGTCGTAGTAGAAGCCCTCCTCCGTCGCGGGACCGATGGTCACCTGCGTGCCGGGGAACAGCTTCTGCACGGCGCTGGCCACCACGTGCGCGGCGTCGTGACGGATGAGGTCCAGGCCTTCCGGGCTCTTGGACGTGAAGATCTGCAGCTTCGCGTCCTCGTCGAGCGTCCGGGCCAGGTCCATGTCCTGGCCGTTGACCCGGGCGAACAGGGCCGCCTTCGCGAGCCCCACGCCGATGCTGCCCTTCACGAAGTCCGCGATGGTCGTGCCCCGGGCGGTCTGCTTCTGGCTGCCGTCGGGGAGCGTCACCGTGATGGATTCGGACATGGCGGATAAACCCCTGCGCTGGAAAAAACCGCGGGCGGCAGGCTTTTGAGAAAGCCGGCCGCCCGCGAGATGGATCACTTACTGATGATGGGTCGTAGTGGGATCGAACCACTGACCCCTACCGTGTCAAGGTAGTGCTCTACCGCTGAGCTAACGACCCGTCGTGCGGATGGGCGCGGGGAATAACAGCGGGCTCCCGCACCTGTCAAGGAACATGAGCGCGGGCCCTGATCTTCCCCGCGTTCACGTCTCCAACAACGCCCGGACGCGTTTCATCACCGCGTCGAACATGGCGGGGGTGAGCCTCCCCGTCTGGGTGTTCTGCTGGCTGACGTGGTAGCTGCCCACGAGCCACCGGCCGTCCGGCAGCCGGAACTCGGCGCCGTGGCCGAAGGCGGGCCGGGGCGTGGGGAGCGGACCACCCGTGCGGGCGGCCGAGGCCAGCGCGGCGTTCCACCCGATGGCCCCCAGGGCGAGCAGCACCCGGCCGGGCAACAGCGCCATCTCCCGGTCCAGGAACGGGGCGCAGCGGGCCAGCTCCTCCGGCAGCGGCTTGTTGTCCGGCGGCGCGCACCGGCCGGCCGCGACGATGAAGGCGTCCGTCAGCTTCAGCCCGTCGTCCCGGTGCTCGCTGTGACCCTGGTTCGCGAAGCCCGCGCGCTGAAGGCCCGCGTAGAGGAAGTCCCCGGAGCGGTCCCCGGTGAACATCCGCCCCGTGCGGTTGGCCCCGTGCGCGGCGGGCGCCAGCCCCACGATGATCAGCCGGGCCTTCGGGTCGCCGAAGCCGGGGACGGGCTTCCCCCAGTAGTCCCAGTCGCGGTAGGCGCGCCGCTTCACGCGGGCCACCTCCTCGCGCCACGCCACCAGCCGGGGGCAGGCCCGGCACGCGATGATCTCCTGGTGCAGCTTCTCCAGCTTCGTCACGGCCCCTGCACCCTCCCCTTGTAGAGCTGCGTGCGGCGGTAGCGCTGGAGGACGACGCTCAGGACGACCTTGAGGATGGCGCTCGCCGGGACGGCCAGCAGGATGCCCACGAAGCCGAACAGCTCACCGAAGGCGAGCACGGCGATGATGACCGCCACGGGGGCCAGGCCCACCTTCTCCCCCACCACGCGCGGGGTGATGACGAAGCCCTCGGCCAACTGCCCGATGATGAAGGTCGCCGCCACCACCGCGAGCTGCCACGGCCCCTGCCAGGACAGCAGGACGCCCAGCAGGGCCAGCACCACGCCGATGCCCGTGCCCAGGTAGGGCACCATGTTGCCGAAGCCGGCGATGAGGCCAATGGCGATGGCCAGGTCGATGCGCGCCAGGGACAGGCCCACCGCGTAGAGCACCGACAGGATGGCGCCCACGGTGAGCTGGCCCTGCACGAAGGCGGACAGCACCTCGTCCACCTCGCGGAAGCGCTGGGTCACCAGCACCACGGAGCGGCGCGGCAGCAGGTCCTGGATGCGCCCCATGAGGCGCGGGTAGTCCTGGAGGAAGAAGAACGCCAGCACCGGCACCACCGACAGGCCCAGCAGCGTGGCCGCGAAGCGCGCGGTGTTGCCGGCGAAGCTCGCCACCAGCCGCGCCGCCGTGGGGCCCGCGCTCTGGAGCAGCTCGGAGGCCTTCTCCCCCAATTCCGCGGTGCGCTGGCTCACCAGGTCCGGCAGCGACACGCCCAGCAGCGACTCCACCTGCGGCACCACCTGGGTGCTGGCGCGCTGGAAGAAGCCGGGCAGCTTCGCCGCCTCGTCGCGGAACACCGGCACCAGGTACAGGCCCGCGCCCACCATCAGGAGCGTGCCCGCGAAGAAGAGGATGGACGTGCCCCAGGTGCGGTCCACGCCGCGCCTCTCCAGCAGCGTCACCAGCGGGTTGAACGCGTACGCGCCCGTCAGCGCCAGCAGCACCGGCACCGCCACCCCGCCGAACACGGACAGGAGCGCGAACACCAGCGCCAGCGAGCCCACCATCACGCCGGACCAGATGAAGTCGACCCGGCGGGCCTCCGCCTCGTCCAGCGCCGAGGGGTCGCCCGGCGGAGGCACGGGCTCCGGGTGCACGACGTGCAGCACCGGGGACACCTCCGGGGTCGCGATGGGCTGGGGGGCCCCCTTCAGCGCGCGCTCACTGCCTCTCTTGCGACGTCCGATGACCGCCTCCTGTCCCCGCCCATCCTACGGCGTCTTCAGGCCCTGATTGCTGCCCTTGAGCAGGCTCGGGGCGTCGCCCGCCCCCTCGCGGTGCGGGGCGCCGACCCTGGCGCGGGCGTGGCCATCCCGGGACGCGCCCGGAGCTTCAGGGCGAAACGCCGCCGCTTTCGGGCGCCAGGGGCCGGAGCTTCACGTTCAACGTCACCCGCGCGCCACGGGGCTGGTAGTAGGTCGTGTAGGGGTAGAACCCGCGCTTCTTCACCTCCACCTGGTGGAAGTCGGAGTCCCCCAACCGCAGGCTCCGCGACACCCCGGAGAAGTCGCTGCACGTCCCCTGCTCCACGCCGTCCAGGAGGATCTGCGCGTCCGAGGGCTCGCACCGGAGCACCAGGTCGCCGCGCTTGGCGGAGTTGGACGCCATCAACTGCTCCGCGCGGGCCACCGTCGCGGGCTGCTCCTGCTTCGCCGCGCAGGCGCCCGCGAGCATCGCCGCCAGCGCGAGCACCGCCGTCGTCCGGAAGGAGCCCACGGCCATCACTGCGTGACGATGACGACCCGGCCCTCGGCCAGGAAGCGGGTGTTCGCCTCGGTGAGCGCGCGGATGCCCTCGGCGCTCAGGACCAGGTCGGAGCCCTGGAGATGCGCGGCCTTCACCACCAGGGGCTTGTCGCCCACGCGCGACGCCTTCCGGGCCGCGTCCAGGCTGTTGAACCAGGCCGCGACGCCGGCCGTGCCGCGCGCCTCTGGCGTGAGCACCGTCGCGCCGTAGAGCGCCTTGCCCGTCGCGTCCACCAGCCGGGGCGCGAGCACCGGCTTCGCGCCCAGCCCTCGCGCGTCCACCACGAGCCCCGTGTACTTCGCCGCGCCCTCGGCGTTGAGCACGATGGCCGGCTCCTGCGCGGGCGTCAGGGCCGCGGCGAGCACCGCGAGCGGCACCTCCACGTCCATCTCCACGCCGCTGTCGGAGAAGTAGCGCGTGGCCACGACCTTGTAGCCGCGGATGGCGCCCTCGACGCGGCTCTTCACCTCGTCACGCGCCAGCTCGTCGCCCACCGTGCGGCCCGCGCTCACCTGGATGCTCCTGGCCTGCTCCAGCAGGTTGCGGAACGCGTCCTGCTTCGCGGCGCGCTCGGCGCCCAGGCGCGCCTGCCCGGGGTTGGCGGCCTTGAGGTCCGGGGCTCCGGCGCCCGTGGCGCGCAGGACCTGTCCCTCCCAGTTGATGCCCGGAGTGCCCGCGCCGCGCGCGGGTTCAGCGGCGGGCGTGGCGGGTGCGGCGACCATCGCGTCCTTGCCCTGGCCCAGCGCCGTCAGCGGCACGACCAGCAACAATCCCCACAGCGAACGCCTCACGGAGCACTCCTCCCGTTGTCGCCGCGACACGTCGGCGAGCGCACAGGGAACCTCTCCGGTCATTCAAGGGGGGCACTTCGCGCGAAGTCAAGGCGACCCGGGGACAGTCGGATCCGCCTGATGGGTCCAGCGCGGGGGACCGCGAACCGCCGGTGGCACCGCGCAATCGCGGTGACGCACGCGGAGGGTAACGCCTTGAGTCAGTTGCCTTCGCTGTGACGGTCGACGTAGGCGTCGATCATCTTGCGGTGCCGCTCGGTGAGCAGCGTGAAGCGCACGCCGGACTGCTCCTTGCGGCCCAGCTCCTTCCACTCGCGTACGACTTCACCCTCGGCGTAGATGATCTCCTCGGAGCCAGGGAGCTGGAACTGGAGGCCCACGCGGCGCGCGTCGTGCTGGGGCTCGATGAGGCGCGAGAGGCTGACGCCCTCCTGGCTGATGTCCGCGGCCCGGGTCATGTACGGCACGCCGCCCATGTACTTGTTGAGGTAGATGTCCAGGGGCGCCCGATTGGCCTTCCGCTTCTCGCTCATTGGCTCATGACCTCCGGCTGGTGCAACAGCCTGCTGCGGGGGTGCAGCGACCTGAAGGCACAGTACGTTCAGACGTCATGCGCGCAAGAAAACGGCGCCCTTCCCGCCCCCCAGGCAGGCCTGCGTGCGCCGTGGTTTTCCGCTCGCTGGATTCTTCGCGTTGGCCTGTGCGCGCGGATGAGCGACCGGCGGCGCGCGAGCGGCGCTATGGTCCCTGCCATTCTCGTGAAAGGCGGCAGCATGCGTATGCAGTGGAAGGCAGCCCTGGTCCTGATGCTCGGTGCTCCGGGCCTCGCCCTGGCCCAGGCCCCGACGAAGAGCTCCAAGCCGGCCGCCGCGCCCGCGGCCACCGCGAAGGCGGCCTCCGCCCAGGAGCCCGTGGAGCTCAAGACGGAGGATCAGAAGACCATCTATTCGCTCGGCCTCTCGCTGGGCCAGAGCGTGACGGCGCTCGCCCTCACCCCGGAGGAGCTGGCGCTGCTCCAGCGCGGCATCCAGGACGCGGTCGCCGGCGCTCCGCCCGCGGTGGATCCGAAGGAGTACGCGTCGAAGATCCAGACGCTCGCCAAGGCGCGCATGGCCCAGGTCAACGTCGCGACGTTGGACCGCGCGTCCAAGGAGCCCGGCGCCACGCGGCTGCCCTCCGGCGTCATCTACCGCGAGCTCAAGGCCGGCACCGGCAAGTCGCCCCGCGCCATCGACACCGTGAAGGTGCACTACCAGGGCACGCTGGTGGACGGCTCGGAGTTCGACAGCTCCTACAAGCGCGGCATGGCGGTGGAGTTCCCGCTCAACGGCGTCATCCCCTGCTGGACCCAGGGCGTGCAGAAGATGAAGGTCGGCGGCAAGGCGAAGCTCACCTGCCCCGCGAGCACCGCGTACGGAGAGCGCCCGCCCACGGGCTCGCGCATCCCGCCCAACGCCGTGCTCACCTTCGAGGTGGAGCTGGTGGACATCCCCGGCAACACCGCCGCCACGCCGTAGCGCGCCTGCGACGGGGACCCGCGTGCGGCGGGTCCCCGCGAAGGCGTCACGACACGGGCAGCTTCACGGACCGGCCGCCGAAGGGCGGGTTGGCCATGATGGCCTGGGCCAGCCGGTCCGCGAACGCGCGTCCCTCCTTCTGGAAGGACTCCGTCTCCTCCGCGTTCAGGCGCACGCGCACCTCGAACTGGACGAAGCCGCCCACCACCACTTCGATGGACAGCCCCCCGTCCCGCCCGCGCAGCACGCGGTACAGGAGCGGGCTCTGGAGGAGCACCTCCTCGTCGCTCACGGGATCTCCGCCACCTGCGTGTCCGCCACCGGCGCATTGATGACCATCACCTCCGGCGCGCCGCCGGACGTGTAGCCGCCGAACTTGAAGCAGTCGGTGTCCTCGGGCGTCTGGCACTTCCACACGCCGGGGTCCGCGTCCACCGGCAGGCGCGTGCAGACCTTCTGCGCGCCCAGGTCCAGCGTCATCATCCGCAGGGGGCCTTCGAAGTTCTTCGCCGGCAGGCCCAGCGCCTGGCCCAGCACCGCGGGGTCGTGCTTGCCGTCCGCCGTCTTCGCCTTCTCCACCGCGCCGTGGATGGACGCCGACGGCGCCGCGAACAGGTAGCAGGCCGTGTCGTTGCAGCGGCCGAAGTTCTTCGCGCCCGTCTGCACCACGAACTTCTGGTACGCGCTGTCCGTCATCAGCCAGGACACCTTGCGGTCCGGAAAGTTCTTGTCCAGGTGCTGATCAATCCCGTAGGGGCTGGCCAGCGTGTCCGCCTCCTTGGAGATGGCCTTCTGCGTGTCGTCGCAGTAGTCCACCAGCGACGCCGTCGACGGCTTCGGCTCCGTCGTGTCCGGCGTCTTCGTGCCGCCCTTCATCGACGCACAGCCCACCACGGTCGACAGCGAGCCCAGCACCAGCGCACGAGAGATGAAATTCAAGGTCAATCCTCCAGAAGAGTTAAATGGGGAATGCCTGAACTATCACAGCGCGGCTTCGGTGGCGCGCAACAAAGCGTCCGCGCTGACGGGGGCTCCGGTGGCGTGGCGCATCCATTCGTCCGGGGTGACGGAGCCGAAGGTGGCCATGCGCTCGAACTCCGCGCCCAGCGGGCCGTGCTGCTTCAGGTGCTCTTCAATCTGGAAGGCGATGAGGTGCCCGAGCGGGTAGTCTGGCAGGTACAGCGGGTAGCTGATCATGTGGCTGTAGATGCCCAGGACCGGGCTGTCCTTCCGCCCCAGCACGGGCGCGTAGTAGCGGTTCCACACGTCGCGCGACAGGCCGGCCACCGCGTCGCGGAGCTGGGCGGGCGTGGCGTCCGGGTGTTCGTACATCCAATGCCACGTGGCCATGTCCACCAGCGCCACGCCGGCGATCTCCCACGCCTGCCAGAAGTCATTGAGCACCCGCTCGCGCTCGCTGGCCGCGTCCGGCTGGCCCAGGCCCAGGAGCTCCAGGTCGCGCGCCTGGAAGACGAAGGCCAGCGCCTCCGTGAAGGCGTTGTTGGGGACGCCGGACAGGAGCGTGTGGTCCACCTGGTACAGGCTGAAGACCTGCTCCACGTTGTGCCCCAGCTCGTGCACCGCGATGTTGTAGCCCTTGTAGTCCATGCCCCCCTTCTCCACGCGCGTGCGCAGACGCGGGAAGTCGCCCCGGCGCAGCGCCTGCTGGGCATGGCCCGCGCCTCGGGAGGCGTCCACGCGGATGTACGACGCGAGCACGTCCGCCTTCTGCCGCGTGAAGCCCAGCCCCTGGAGGATGCGCGGGATGTCGCGCGCGAAGGCGTCCGCCGTGGGGTAGCGCTTGCGCGTCAGCGCGTCCAACTGCGCCTCCGGCACCTTCGCGCCCGGACGGAAGCCGGGGTACCACAGGTCCTGCGGCTCCAGCGGGCGGCCCAGGCGCGTCTCCATCAGCTTCGCCACGCGCGGCACCAGCGGGGACTCCAGGAGCTGGGTGAGCAGCGCGCGCACGCGCTCCTCCGGCAGGCCCCGGTCCAGCTCGAAGGCGCGGGCGATGCGCGTGGGCGCCACCGGTGAGTACGGGTCCACCTTCCGCGAGGCCTTGAACGTGGCCAGCAGCCGCGCGTAGCGCGTGTCCGGCTCCGGCGCGGCGTCCGCCTTCACGGCGCGCTGGGGCGCGTTCGCCTCCACCGTCTCCGGCGGCGCCACCGTGACCTTGTTGGTGAACGGATCCCAGTCCACGCGCGGGTTATCGATGACGGCGGCGGGGATCGTCTGCGTGACGATGCGCTCCATCACCTGGACGATCATCCGCTGCTTCTCCAGGCCCCGCGGATCCGTGTAGTCCGCCTTCAGCTCGTCGCGCAGGTTCCAGTGGCTGATGAGGCGCAGCCCCTGGGGGAAGAGGCGCTGGCCCTTCGCGTCCACCAGGTGGTGCATCCAGACGTTGTACTCGGCGATGTAGAGGTTCGCGTCCGCGATGGCCTGCGACACCTTCTGCTCCACCGCCGCGGGCACGCGCCGGTTGAAGCGCGACGCGAGCTTCGCCTCCGCCCACTGGCGCCGCGTCCACGACGGGCCCTCCTTCACGCGCTCGGCCAGCGTGGTGAGCGGGAAGTTGAGCAGCACCACGAAGCCCGGCTTCGCGCTGAACAGGTCCGACGTGACGTTGGAGGAAGGGTCATACGCCGCGAGCAGCGGCTCCACCGGCAGCAGCGGCCCCAGGTCCAGGTCCGTGAACCACTGGAGCTCGCGGCCCAGCTCGTTCATGTGGCCGTCGAGCTGCTCGAACAGTCCTTCAAAGCGCGTGAACGTGGCATCCAGTTGGGGGCCCGTGGGCAGGAACTGCTCGCGCGCGAAGGCCGCCAGGTCCCCGTCCTCCGGGCGCCAGAGCGCGGCCACCTGCTCCAGGCCCCGCTCGATGCGGGCGCGCTGCGACTCGCCGTGCTGCTTCACCAGCTCCTGCTCGAGCGCGGCCAGGGACTGCTTCGACACGGGCGCGGACGGCGCGGTGGCGGCGGGCGGCGCGGGGGGTGTGGAGGGCGACGTCGTGGCGCACCCGAGGGCGACCACCAGGGGGAGGAAGCGCGGACGGAAGGCGGGCATGCGGGCTCCGGAAAATACAGAAGGCCCGACCCAGAAGAGAGTCGGACCTTCATGGGTGAATCAAGAAGCGGTCAGGCTCAGATCGCGCGAACGTTCTGCGCCTGCAGGCCCTTGGGGCCCTTGGTGACTTCGAACTCCACCTTCTGGCCCTCGGCCAGCGTGCGGAAGCCGTCCATGTTGATGGCGGTGTGGTGGCAGAACACGTCCTCGCCGCCGCCGTCCTGGGTGATGAAGCCGAAGCCCTTCGCGTCGTTGAACCACTTCACGGTTCCAGTTGCCATTGCCTTGTTCTTCTTTCATCGCGGACAGGAAGAGTCGCCGTCCGGTCCTACAGAGTTCAACCCTACAAGACGGGCGCAGCCTAAGCGCCCGTCCCCGGGGGTGTCCACTCCCAGCTCACGTCACCAGCCGCACTTCTGGCCCTTGTTCTGCTCCTGCAGCCAGCGGCGCAGCGGGGCGAAGTACTCCAGCATGGGCGTGGCATCCATCTGGCGCGTGCCCGTCATCGCCGCCAGTGCGTCCGGCCACGGCTTGCTCGCGCCCAGCTCCAGCATGGCCTGCAGGCGCGCGCCCGCGGCCTTGTTGCCGTAGATGGAGCACTCGTTGAGGGGGCCCTTGATGCCGGCGGCCTCGCACAGCGCCTTGTGGAACTGGAACTGGAGGATCCGCGCGAGGAAGTAGCGCGTGTACGGCACGTTGGCGGGCACGTGGTACTTGGCGCCCGCGTCGAAGTCCTGCTCCGTGCGCGCCACCGGCGCGGCGATGCCCTGGTACTTCGTGCGCATCGCCCACCAGCTCTTGTTGTAGTCCGCCGGCTTCACCTTCCCGCTGAACACGTCCCAGCGCCACTGGTCCACCAGCAGGCCGAAGGGCAGGAAGGCCACCTTCTCCAGCGCGTCCTTCAACTGGAGGTTGATGACGTTCTTGTCGTTCTTCTCCACCGCGTTGAGCAGGCCCGCCTGCTGGAGGTAGGCCGGGGTGATGGAGAGCGTGAGCGCGTCGCCAATGGCCTCGTGGAAGCCGTCGTTGGCGCCGGCCTGAAAGAGGACGGGGAGCTTGTAGTAGTACGTGTAGTAGTAGTTGTGGCCCAGCTCGTGGTGGATGGTGACCAGGTCCTCCTCGGTGGGCTTGATGCACATCTTGATGCGCAGGTCGTTGTCGTACGTCACGTCCCAGGCGGACGCGTGGCAGACGACGTCGCGGTCGCGGGGCTTGGTGAACTGCGAGCGCTCCCAGAAGGTCTGCGGCAGCGGCTTGAGGCCCAGCGAGGTGAAGAACTTCTCACCCAGCTTGACCATCTTCTGCGCGTCGTAGCCCTGCTTCACCAGGGCGCTGTCCACGTCCAGGCTGGCCTGGCCGGGGAACGGCTCCACCAGCGGGTAGATGTTGTTCCACTCCTGCGCCCACATGTTGCCCAAGAGGTGCGCGGGGATGGGCTTGCCGGCGGGCACGGCGGCCTCGCCGTACTGCTTCGCCAGCCGGCCGCGCACGTAGCAGTGCAGCTCGTCGTACATGGGCTTGACCTGGCCCCAGAGCCGCTGCGCCTCCTGCTCGAACTCCGCCGGGGTCATGTCGTAGGACGACCGCCACAGCGTGCCCAGGTCGTTGAAGCCGATGTCCTTCGCGCCCGCGTTGGAGAGGTTCACCAACTGCGTGTAGAGCGGGCGCATGGGGCGGCTGATGGCGTGCCAGCCGGTCCACGCGTCGAGCAGCTCGTTGGCGTTGCGGCTCTCCGCCATGACGTCGGACAGCTCCTCCAGGTCGCGGCACTTCCCCTTGCCGTCCTTGCCGCAGTACTTGCCCTTGCCGTAGAGGCCCTCCAGCTTCGCGGCGGTGGAGGCCAGCTCCGCGCGCTGCTTGGGGTCGGACGGGGCGGGCAGCGTCTGGGACACGCGCAGCAGGTGCAGCATGCGCGCGGTGTCCGCGTCCAGCTTCAGCCCGTCGAAGCGGCGCGAGTCCTTGATGGCGTTGTTGACGTAGGCCATCACCTCTTCGTTGACGGAGGCGGCGTTCCGCTCCGTGTCGTCGGTGATGTACGTGCTCTTGATCCACTCGGCGGTGGCCTGGCGGGTCCAGAGCTGCTTCAGGTCCGCGTTGAGCTTCTCGGCGAACTGCTTCGCCTCCGCGGGCGTGGCCTTCGCGGCCGGAGCGGGCGTCGTCTTGGCCTGCGCGCTGGCGGCGGGCGCCGCGAGCGACAGGGCGGCCAGGGCCGCGCGAATGAGGGACTGGGGAGTGCGGGTCATGGGCGCGGACACTATGGGAAGTGCCCTGCCCTCGCACCCGCGAAGTCACGGCGCCCGCGCGCCCTGCCCCTTGTGTGGACGTTGCGACATCGCCTCCCGACGCAGTGCGAAAACCGCGCGGTCCTTCCATGCGTGCGCGGCGTCCAGCGCCTCCGGGCGGCTGGGGGCGGCGCCGCCCACGTGGATGACGACGCGGCACTCGGGGCCCGCCGATAGGCCTTCCATGCCAGCGAAGGTCACCACGCTCGCGCCGTATGCCTGGACGTGGGAAGCCGTCCGGAGGGCAACCAGCCACGACGGGCGCGCCCTGCCGTGCCGCTACAGGCAGTGACAGCTTTGCTTCATGCTTCTGGGACACACGAAAGACGCGCACTGGCCGGCGCCAGAGGCGGCGATGGACCAGGCGCGCGAGTTCCTGGAAGCATGCCGGGACAAGCACGTGCTCGTCGTCCCGCACACGGACGTGGACGGGCTTACCTCTGGAGTGCTGATGCTCCGGGCACTTCAGTCCCTGGGCGCCCGGCCGACGGCGCGCCTGCCGGGCAAGGGAGAGGACGTCCACCACCCGGCCTTCCTGGAGCGGCTGGTCGCCTCCTCCGCGGAGGCCCTGGTGGTGCTGGACATGGGCAGCCGCGCGGAGCCGCTGCTGCCCGGGGTTCCCACGCTGGTGGTGGACCACCACGCATCGGAGGACTTCCCACCCGGCGCGCGGGTGCTCACCGCCTATGGCCATGCGCCCGTGGCGAACACGAGCCTGCTGACGTACGTGCTCACGTCGTCGTTCATCGTGCCCGGTCCGCTGGAGTGGCTGGCGGTGCTGGGGACGGTGGCGGACCTGGGCGCGGACGCGCCGATGCCGTTCCTCCGGGACGCGCTGCGGCGGGCGAAGCGCTCGTCCGTCACGGAGGCGGTGGCGCTGCTCAACGCGGCCCGCCGCTCCAGCCGGTTCGCGGCGCCGCTGGCGATGCAGGTGCTCCTGCGCGCGGGCAACGCGACGGACATCGCGGAGGGGCGCGTGCCCGGCGTGGACGCGCTGCGCGACTGCCGCCTGGAGGTGCAGCGCGAGGTGGCCCGGTGCGCGAAGACGCCGCCGCGCTTCGCGGGCAACAAGGCGCTCCTGCTCTTCAGCTCCGAGGCGCAGGTGCACCCGCTGGTGGCCATGCGCTGGGTGCAGCGGTTGCCGGACCACATCGTCGTCGCCGCCAACACGGGCTACCTGCCCGGCCGCGTGAACTTCGTGCTGCGAAGCCGCGAGCCGCTGGACCTGCTCGCGCTGCTGCGGGGCCTGGATCTGCCGCCGATGGGAGGCTCGTTCGCGCACGGCCATCCGCGAGCCACGGGCGGGAGCCTGCCCCCGGCGGACTTCCTGCGCCTGATGGATGCGCTGGGGTTCGGAGGCCTGAGCGACCAGGACGTGGACCGGCGTGGCGTGGCGCCGGGCTGAGGCGCCCCCGGCTGTTGCGATATGACGGGGTGGATGCCTCGCGCCCTCTCCGCCCTCCTCTTCTCGCTGTGCCTCGCCTGCGGTTCGACGAGCGACGATCCGCCCACCCCCGGTGGCGAAGCCTGCGATCGGTACGCGTTCCCGCTGTCGGACACGTCGCCCGCCAATCACGTGAGCTCGTGCGGCAGCACCGCGTGCGGCAATGGTGAGAACCCGCCCAACTCCGGCCTGCATTGCTCCACGTGGCTGTCGTGCCGCAACTACACCGAGGAGCAGCCGCGCTGTTCGTGGATCCACAACCTGGAGCACGGCCACGCGGTGTTCCTCTACAACTGCCCGGAGGGCTGCCCCGACGAGGTCGCGAAGCTGGAGGCCGCGATGGCCAAGGCCGCGGTGGGCAGCAACGGCGTGCGCCGCGCGCTCGTCACGCCGGACTCGCAGTTGCCCACGCGCTTCGCCGCGCTGCTGTGGCGCCGGACGTACCTGATGGATTCCGTGGATCCAGACGCGCTCACGTGTCTGCTCGCGCTCCAGGATGTGGATGCCAATGAGCCGGGGCTGATCTGTCCCCCGTGAAACAAAGGGTGTTCACGGAGGACGTCGCGCGCATGTGAGCGATCCGCCCCACCAGGGTGTCGCGAGCCGCCCGACCTTGCGCGCGCCGCGCTCACGTCTCTTTAATCCGTGTCACGCGCCGCCCTTGTTTCAATTGCTTCCGTGTCCAATGCGGCGGCACTGACACCCCCTCTCGTCGGGGTGGCGCGTCGACATGACCGACACCGTCGACGTCCCCGTGTTTCCCCGGGGTCTGGCTCCTCGAAGCATCGCTGATGCCTTCGAGGCCCAGGCCGCGCTCCGTCCCCACGCCGTCGCCGTCCGCTGTGACGGACAGCAGCTCACGTACGCGGAGCTGGACGCGCGGGCGAACCGGCTCGCGGGCTGGTTGAAGGCGCGGGGCGTGGGCCGCGAGCGGCCCCAGGTGGGCGTGTGCCTGCCGCGCTCGGTGGACCTCATCGTCACGCTGGTCGGCATCCTCAAGGCGGGCGGTGCGTACGTCCCGCTGGATCCGGAGTACCCCTCGGAGCGGCTGGCCTTCATGGCCACGGACTCGCGCGTGCGGATCATCGTCACGCACGCCGGGCTGGAGTCACACCTGCCGTCCGGGGACTGGCGCACGCTCCGGCTGGACACGGACGCGGACGCGTTGGCTGCCTTCTGCGACGGGCCCATCGCGCGCGACGTGGTGGAGGACGACCTGGCCTACGTCGTCTTCACGTCCGGCTCCACGGGCCGTCCCAAGGGCGTGTGCGTGCCCCACCGGGGCGTGCTGCGGCTGGTGCTCGGCGCGGACTACGTGCACCTGGGCCCGGACGAGGTGCTGTTGCAGTTGGCGCCGGTGGCCTTCGACGCGTCCACGTTCGAGCTCTGGGGGCCGCTGCTCAACGGCGGTCGCGTGGCGGTGTTCTCGCGTGGGGCCGCCGCGCTGGACGAGCTGGGAGACTTCCTGCGCGAGGAGCGCGTGACGACGGCGTTCCTCACCACCGGCCTGTTCAACACGCTGGTGGACCGGGGCCTGCCGGGCACCCAGACGCTGCGGCAGCTCTACACGGGCGGAGAGGTGATGTCGCTGCCCCACGCGCGCCGGGCGCTGGAGGCCCTGCCGCACACGCGCATCTTCAACTGCTACGGCCCCACGGAGAACACCACCTTCACGAGCTGCCAGCTCCTGCGCGCGCCGCTCGGCTCCGAGCCCGCGCCCATTGGCCACGCCATCTCCGGCACGCGGATGTACGTGCTGGACCCGGAGGGCCGCGAGCTGCCCGTGGGCGCCGTGGGCGAGCTGTACACGGGGGGCAGCGGCGTCGCGTGGGGCTACTGGGAGCGCCCGGACCTCACCGCCGAACGGTTCCTGCCGGACCCCTTCAGCACCGAGCCGGGCGCGCGCATGTATCGCTCGGGAGACCTCGCGCGGCGGCTCGAGGACGGCGCGGTGGACTTCGTGGGACGCGTGGACCACCAGGTCAAGGTGCGCGGCTTCCGCATCGAACCTGGCGAGATCGAAGCGGCGCTGCGCCTGCGGCCCTCCGTGCAGGAGGCCGTGGTGATGGTGCGCGAGGACGTGCCCGGGGACCGGAGGCTCGTGGCGTACGTGACGGCGTCGGAGCCCCTGACGGCGCCGGTGCTGCGGGCCCACCTGAAGGGCCACCTGCCCGCGCACATGCTGCCTTCGGCCATCGTCGTCCTGGACGCGATGCCGCTCACGGCCAACGGCAAGGTGGAGCGCAAGGCGCTGCCGGATCCGCGCGACTGCCCCGGGGCCGAGGAGGACTTCGTCGCGCCGGAGACCGCGCTGGAGCGGACCGTCGCTCGGGTCTGGGCGGATGTGCTGCGCGTGGAGGCGGTCAGCGCCACGGCGGACTTCTTCGAGTTGGGGGGGCAATCCCTCCTGGCCACGCAGGCCATTGGCCGGCTGTGTGACGTGCTCCAGCGTCCCGTGCCGCTGCGCTTGCTGTTCGCGAACCCGCTCCTGCGGGACTTCGCCGCCGCGCTGGAGGTGGCCTCTCCGGTGGCGGAGCGCGCCGAGGCGCCCATCCCTCCGTGCACGGATGCCGCACGGGAACACCTGTCGTTCGCGCAGCAGCGGCTGTGGTTCCTGGACCAGTGGATGCCGGGCTCCGCGCTGTATTCGCTGCCATTCGCGTTCCGCCTGGAGGGGCTCCTGGACACGGCCGCGCTGGCGCAGGCGCTCCAGGCCATGGTGGACCGGCATGAGTCCCTGCGAACCACCTTCCCTGGCGAAGGCGCCGCCATCCAGCACGTCGCCGCGCACCTGCCCGTGACGCTGGAGCGCGCGGAGACAGGCTCGGAGGAAGAGACGCTCGCGTGCATGCAGCGCGAAGCGGAGCGGCCGTTCGACCTGGCCCGAGGGCCGTTGTTCCGTGCGCTGCTCATCCGTGAAGCGGAGCGGCGGCACGTGCTGGTGCTCAACCTGCACCACATCGTCTCCGACGGCTGGTCCTTCGGCGTGCTGTATCAGGAGCTGTCCACGGCGTACCTCGCTCGGGAGCTGGCGCCGCTGCCCCTCCAATATCCCGACTACGCGGCGTGGCAGCGCCAGTGGCTCCAGGGCGACGTGCTCCAGCGGGAGCTGGGCTTCTGGGAGCGGCAGCTCGCGGACGTGCCGCATGTGCTGGAGCTGCCCACCGACCGGCCGCGTCCCTCCGTGCAGCGGTTCGAGGGCGCCGTCCATCGCTTCACGGTTCCGGCGCGTCTCCAGCGGGCGCTGGAGGAGCTGGCGCGCCGTGAAGGGGCCACGTTGTTCATGGTCCTGCTCACCGGGTTCCAGGTGCTGCTGTCTCGCTACAGCGGCCAGCGGGACTTCGTGGTGGGCACGCCCATCGCCAACCGCACGCGGAAGGAGCTGGAGGGGCTCATCGGCTTCTTCGTCAACACGCTGCCCATCCGCGCTCGCATCGAAGGGGAGCCGTCGTTCCTCCAGTTGCTGGCACAGGTGCGCGACCGCGCGCTGGGGGCGTATGCCCATCAGCACCTGCCGTTCGAGAAGCTGGTGGAGGCGCTCCAGGTCGAACGCGAGCCGAGCCGGACGCCGCTCATCCAGGTGCTGTTCGCGCTCCAGAACGCGCCCACGTCGCGGCTCCAGTTCCCGGACGTCACCGTCACCCCGCTGACGCTCGACACGCGCACGTCCAAGTTCGACCTGTTCCTCGCGCTGGAGGAGTCCGGTGACGCGCTCGCGGGCACGCTCGAATACGCCACGGCGCTATTCGACACGGCCACCATCGAGCGTTTCACGGCGCACTACCTCCAGGTGCTGCGGTGCTTCGTGGAGGCGCCGGACCAAGCCATCGGAGACGCCGTGTTCCTGTCGGAGGTGGAGCGGCGGCGGGTGCTCCGCGACTGGAACGCTTCGGCGCGCCCCTACCCTTCGGAGCTGTCCATCGTGGACGCCTTCGCGCTCCAGGTCGCGCGGCGGCCCGAGGCCATCGCCGTGAGCCATGGGCCTGTGACGCTCACGTACGCGGAGCTGGATACGCGCGCGGAGCATCTGGCCCGGCGGCTGCGGACGCTCGGGGTGGGACGGCGCACGCCGCAGGTGGGCGTGTGCCTGCCGCGCTCGGTGGACCTCATCGTGTCGCTCCTGGCCATCCTCAAGGCGGGCGGCGCCTACGTCCCGCTGGATCCCGAGCACCCTTCCGAGCGGCTCGCCTTCATGGCCACCGATGCGCGGCTGGTCGCCATCGTCACGCATGAGGCGCTGGCGGCCGGGCTGCCCGCGGGGTCATGGACGCCCGTGTCCCTGGATGTTCCGTGGGATGCCGTGGAAGCACCGGCGGCCGAGCCCGTGATGCCGGTGGACCTGGCGCACATCATCTACACGTCCGGATCCACGGGCCGTCCCAAGGGCGTGTGCATCCCGCATCAGGGCGTGGTGCGGCTGGTGCTCAACCCGGACTACGTGCACCTGGGCCCCGGCGACCGGATGGCGCAGTCCACGACCATCGCGTTCGACCTGTCCACGCTGGAGATCTGGGGCGCGCTGCTCAACGGGGCCACGCTGGTCCTGTTCACCAAGGACGAGATCATCGACCCGGACGTCCTGGCGCGCAGGCTCGAGGACGAGCGCGTCACGCACATGGTCCTGGCCACGGCGTTGTTCAACCATGTCGCCCGCTCGCGGCCCGAGGCCTTCCGGCACCTGTCCTGGATGATCTTCGGCGGCGAGGCCGCGGACGTCGCCAGCGTCAACGCGGTGCTCTCGCACGGCGGCCCCACGGCGTTGATCAACGGCTATGGCCCCACGGAGAACACGTCGTTCAGCACGTGGCACCGGGTGCCGCACGTGGGCGTCGAGTCCGTGCCCATCGGTGGGCCGATCGCCAACAGCACGGCGTACGTGCTCGATGCCCGGCTCCAGTGGGTGCCGCCTGGAGTCGTCGGGGAGCTGTTCGTCGGGGGTGACGGACTGGCGCTCGGGTATTGGGACCGGTCGGACCTCACGGCGGAGAAGTTCATCCCCCACCCGTTCAGCGACGTGCCCGGTGCCCGGCTCTATCGCACGGGCGACCTGGTCCGGCAGCGCGCGGACGGCGTCCTGGAGTACGTAGGCCGCCGCGATCATCAGGTGAAGCTGCGGGGCTTCCGCATCGAACCCGGCGAAGTGGAAGCGGCCCTGCGGCAGCACCCCGCCGCGCGGGAGGCACTCGTGCTGCTGCGCGAGGACACGCCGGGAGACCGCAGGCTCGTGGCCTACGTCGCGGCCACCGACACCCCGGACGCGGTGTTCCGCGAGTTCCTCCAGGCACGGCTCCCGAGCCACATGGTGCCCGCCGCCTTCGTCGTGCTGGAGTCGTTGCCCCTCACGCCCAACGGGAAGATCGACCGGCGCGCGCTGCCCGTTCCCGAAGCCTCCGGCACCGAGGGCTTCATCGCGCCCCGGAGTCCACTCGAAGCGCGGATCGCGGGCATCTGGGCCTCGCTGCTGGGCGGACGCGAGGTCGGAGCGCACTCCCACTTCTTCGACCTGGGCGGCCATTCGCTGCTGGCCACGCAGGTGGTGTCCCGCGTGCGGGATGCGCTGGGCGTGTCACTTCCCGTGCGCGCTCTCTTCGAAGCACCTCGCCTGGAGGCGTTCGTCCGGACCGTGGAGGGCCTGCTGGCGCAGGGGCACAGGGAGGCCTCGCGCATCCCCGTGGTGCCTCGCGGGGCCGGAGCGCTTCCGCTGTCCTTCGCGCAGGAGCGGCTGTGGTTCCTGGGCCGGCTCCACGACGCACCCGGCGTCTACAACATGCCCATGGCGCTGCGCCTGGACGGCCCCCTGGACGTCCCGGTGCTGCGCGCCAGCCTGGAGGCGCTCGTGTCGCGGCACGAGTCCCTTCGCACCACGTTCCCGGAGGGCGACCGCCCCACGCAGCACATCTCCGAGGCGCCTGTCTTCACGTTGGACGTTCAGCGACTCGACGCGCGGGGGCCCGACGACTCGCGAGTCCAGGCGCGGCTGCGGCAGGAAGCGGACCGGTCCTTCGACCTCGCGCGGGGGCCGCTGTTCCGGGCGCTGCTGCTCCAGCTCGAAGGCACGTGCTCGGTGTTGGTGCTCAACCTGCATCACATCGTGTCCGATGGTTGGTCGCTGGGCGTGCTCTACCGCGAGCTGTCCGCTGAGTACGGCGCGCGAATCCAGGGCCAGCCCCCGCGACTGGCACCGCTGCCCGTGCAATACGCGGACTACGCGGCGTGGCAGCGCGAGTGGCTCCAGGGCGAGGTGCTCCAGGAACAGCTCGGCTTCTGGAAGGAGCAGCTCGCGGACGCGCCGCATGTCCTGGAGCTGCCCACCGACCGTCCTCGCCCCGCGGTGCAGCGGTTCGATGGCGCCACGTTCCGCTTCACGCTGCCGTCCGCGCTCCGTCATTCGCTGGAGGCCCTGTCCCGAGAGGAAGGCGCCACGCTGTTCATGACGTTGATGGCGGGATTCCAGTTGCTGCTGTCGCGCTACAGCGGGCAGCGGGACTTCATCGTCGGCACGCCCATCGCCAACCGCACGCGTGAGGAGGTGGAAGGCCTCATCGGCTTCTTCGTCAACACGCTGCCCCTGCGGGCCCACCTGCGTGACGGTGCTTCCTTCCGTGAAGTGCTGCGGCAGGTGCGCGACCGGGCCCTGGGCGCTTACGCGCATCAGGAGCTTCCGTTCGAGAAGCTCGTCGAGGAGCTGCACGTCGAACGCGCCCTGAGCCACGGACCGCTGGTGCAGGTGATGTTCGCCTTGCAGAACGCTCCCGGCACGTTGCCCCAGCTTCCGGGCCTCCAGGTCCAGGCGGTGGAGCTGCCGCTCCAGACCTCCAAGTTCGACCTCAGCTTGATGCTGGAGGAGACCGGCGACGGACTCTCGGGCGTCCTCGAATACGCGAGCGCGCTGTTCGAGCCCCGTACCATCGAGCGGATGGCGGGCCACTTCCACCGCCTGCTCGAAGGCGCGCTCCTCCGGCCCGATGCGGCCATCCACACCCTGCCCTGGCTGTCCGAAGCCGAGCGCCAGCAGGTCCTCGCGTCGTGGAACGACACCGCGCGCCCCTACCCGCGCGACGCATCCCTGGTGAGTGCCTTCAACGCGCAGGTGGCCGCGCGCCCGGATGCCATCGCCGTGCGACACGGTTCGGATGCGCTCACCTACGCGGAGCTGGATGCTCGCGCCAAGCAGCTCGCGTGGGCGCTCCAGGCTCAGGGGGTCGGACGGGATGCGCCGCGTGTCGGCGTGTGCCTGTCACGCTCCATCGAGCTCGTCGTGGCGCTCGTCGCCATCCTCAAGGCCGGTGGCGCCTACGTGCCGCTGGACCCGGACTACCCGGCGGACCGGATCGCCTTCATGGCCTCGGATGCGCGGCTCGTCGCGGTCGTCACCGCGTCGGCGCTCGCGGATCACGTCCCCTCGGGACCGTGGAAGGTGTTGCGGCTGGATGCGCTCCCGGCGGGTCTGGAACGCCGTGCGCCGCCGGAGGCGTGCACGGGCGATGACCTGGCGCACATCATCTACACGTCCGGATCCACGGGCCGTCCCAAGGGCGTGTGCATCCCGCATCGGGGGGTCGCCCGGCTGGTGCTCGACCCGGACTTCATCCAGCTCCGTCCCGAGGACCGCATCGCCCAGACGTCCACGGTCGCCTTCGATGCCTCGACGTTCGAGCTGTGGAGCGCGCTGCTCAACGGTGCGACGCTGGTCCTGCTGTCCAAGGAAGAGGTGATCGAGCCCACGGTGCTCTCGCGGCGGGTCCGTGAAGAGGGCATCACGGTGCTGTTCCTGACCACGGCGCTCCTCAACCACGTCGCGCGCACGGACCCGTCGCTGCTGAAGGGCCTGCGGTGGCTCCTGTTCGGTGGCGAGGCCGCGGACCCGGCCTGCATCCGCGCCATCCTCTCCCACAGCGCACCGGAGCACATCGTTCACGCCTACGGGCCCACGGAGAACTCCGCGTACAGCACGTGGTTCTCTCCGACGCACGTCGACCCTGACGCGGTGACGGTGCCCATCGGGCGCCCGGTCTCCAACAGCACGGCGTACGTGCTGGACGCGCACCTGCACCCGGTCGCACCCGGCATCGTCGGCGAGCTGTTCGTCGGCGGGGATGGCCTCGCCTGGGGCTACTGGGAGCGGCCCGACCTCACCGCGTCCGCCTTCGTCCCCCACCCCTTCGCCTCCACTCCGGGAGCCCGCCTCTACCGCACGGGCGACCTCGTCCGTCAGCGCCACGACGGCGCCTTCGACTTCGTCGGACGCCGCGACCACCAGGTCAAGGTGCGTGGCTTCCGCATCGAGCCCGGTGAAATCGAAGCCGTGCTGCGCCAGCACCCGGCCGTGCGCGAGGTGCTGGTGCTCGTGCGCGAGGACTCGCCCGGCGACAAGCGACTGGTCGCCTACGTCACCTTCCGTGACTCCGTGACGACCAGCGACCTGCGCGCCCACGTCCAGGCTTCACTTCCCAGCCACATGGTCCCCTCCGCGTTCGTCCTGCTGGACGCGCTGCCGCTCAACGCGAACGGCAAGGTGGACCGCCGCGCGCTGCCTGTGCCCGAAGGCGACGTGCCGACCTCGGCGGGCACACGGCCCCTGACGGCGCTGGAGCAGACGTTGAGCGCCATCTGGTGCGCGGTGCTGAACCGCGCCCATGTCCCCGTCGATGCGAACTTCTTCGACCTGGGTGGACACTCGTTGCTGGCCACACGCATCGTCTCCCGGACGTCGCAGGTGCTGGGCGTTCCCGTCCCCGTGCGGACCCTCTTCGAGTTCCCCACCATCGAAACCCTGGCGCGCGTACTGGAAGGACGCGCGCGGGACTCGTCGCTGTCCGTGCCCGCGCTCCGGAGCTGGCACCGGGAAGGACCGCCGCCCCTGTCCTTCGCGCAGGAGCGGCTCTGGTTCCTCAATCAGTTCCACTCGGACCGGGCCGCGTACAACATGCCCATGGCGCTGCGGCTGGAGGGAGCGCTGGACGTGGACGCCATGGAGGACGCCCTCCAGGCGCTGGTGGACCGGCACGAAGCCCTGCGCACAGTGTTCCCAGGTGAGGGCGTCCCCGCGCAGCGCATCCTGCCCCGGTCGCCCGTGTCCCTTCGCCGGGTCGAAGCCTCGTCCAGGCACGAAGCGGAAGCCCTGTTGCGCGAGGACGCGGAGACGCCATTCGACCTCGCGGAGGGCCCGCTGTTCCGTGCCCTCCTGGTGCGCGAGGACGCTGAACACCATGTGCTGCTGATCAACCTGCACCACATCGTGTCCGATGGCTGGTCGATGGGCGTGCTCTACCGCGAGCTGTCCGCCGAGTACGAAGCGCGGCACGCGGGCCGGGCCTCGGAGCTGACGGACCTGCCCGTGCAGTACGCGGACCATGCGGCGTGGCAGCGCCAGTGGCTCCAGGGCGACGTGCTCCAGCGGCAGCTCGACTTCTGGAAGCAGCAACTGGCGGACGTGCCCCACGTCCTGGAGCTGCCCACCGACCATCCTCGTCCAGCAGTGCAGCAGTTCGCGGGCTCCACCCACGTCTTCACCCTTCCGCGAAGCGTACTCGAAGCGTTGGAGGGCCTGGGCCGCCAGGAAGGGGCCACGCTGTTCATGACGTTGATGGCGGGCTTCCAGTTGCTGCTGTCGCGCTACAGCGGGCAGCGGGACTTCATCGTCGGCACGCCCATCGCCAACCGCACGCGTGAGGAGGTGGAAGGCCTCATCGGCTTCTTCGTCAACACGCTGCCCCTGCGGGCCCACCTGCGCGACGGTGCTTCCTTCCGTGAAGTGCTGCGGCAAGTGCGCGACCGGGCCCTGGGGGCGTACGCGCACCAGGAGCTTCCGTTCGAGAAGCTCGTCGAGGAGCTGCACGTCGAACGCGCGCTGAGCCACGGGCCGCTGGTGCAGGTGATGTTCGCCTTGCAGAACGCTCCCGGCACGCCGCCCCAGCTCCCGGGCCTCCAGGTCCAGGCGGTGGAGCTTCAGACCCCGACCTCCAAGTTCGACCTCACGCTGGCCCTGACCGAAACAGCGGAAGGCCTCAGCGGCACGTTCGAGTACGCGACCTCCCTGTTCGAACCCCGCACGCTCGAACGGATGGCGGACCACTTCCGGCGTCTCCTCGAAGGCGCGCTGCATCAGCCGGACGCGGCCATCCACGCCCTGCCCTGGCTGTCCGAAGCCGAGCGCCAGCAGGTCCTCACGGCCTGGAACGACACCGGCCGGCCCTATCCGAGGGACCTCTCCCTGGCCCAGTCCTTCGAAGCCCAGGTGTCCACGCGTCCGGAGGCCATCGCAGTGCGCCATGGTGCCCAGACGCTCACCTACGCGGAGCTGGACGCCCGCGCCAATCAGCTCGCGTGGGCGCTCCAGGCGCAGGGCGTTGGACCGGATGCGCCTCGCGTGGGCGTGTGCCTGCCTCGCTCCATCGACCTCATCGTGGCGCTGGTCGCAGTGCTCAAGGCGGGCGGCGCCTACGTGCCGTTGGATCCGGACTACCCGGTGGATCGCCTGGCGCTCATGATCTCCGATGCGAAGGTGCATCGGATCATCACGAGCACGGCGTCATCGAACCGCTTCTCGTCGGACAGCGTGGGATTCATCCACATCGATGCGTTGGAGGCCCCCGCGCGTTCGGGCTCGCCCCACGACGCGACGCGCTTCCATCCCGCGCAGCCCGCGTACCTCATCTACACCTCCGGCTCCACGGGCCGGCCCAAGGGCGTCTGCGTCCCGCATCAGGCCGTGATGCGGCTGGTGATGGATCCGGACTACATCTCCTTCGGCCCTGAAGACCGCGTGGCCCAGGCCGCGACGGTGTCCTTCGACGCCTCGACCTTCGAGGTGTGGGGCGCGCTGCTCAATGGCGCGACGCTCGTCCTGTTCTCGAAGGAGGACATCATCGAGCCCGCGACGCTGGCCCGGGGTCTGCGGGACGAACGCATCACCGCGCTGTTCCTCACCACGGCCCTCTTCAACCACGTCACCCGCATGGAGCCCACGGCCTTCAACGGCCTGTCCACGCTCCTCTTCGGTGGCGAGGCCTCGGACCCGGCCTGCGTGAACCGGCTGCTCGAACACGGCGGGCCTCGCAGGTTGGTGCACGTCTATGGCCCCACGGAGAACACCACGTTCAGCACGTGGCAGCTCGTCACGAAGCCCGTCTCAGGCACGGTGCCCATTGGCAGGCCGCTCTCCAACAGCACGGCGTACGTGCTGGACGCGCACCTGCACCCGGTCGCACCTGGCATCGTCGGTGAGCTGTTCGTCGGCGGGGATGGCCTCGCCTGGGGCTACTGGGAGCGGCCCGACCTCACCGCGTCCGCCTTCGTCCCCCACCCCTTCGCCTCCACTCCGGGAGCCCGCCTCTACCGCACGGGCGACCTCGTCCGTCAGCGCCACGACGGCGCCTTCGACTTCGTCGGACGCCGCGACCACCAGGTCAAGGTGCGTGGCTTCCGCATCGAGCCCGGTGAAATCGAAGCCGTGCTGCGCCAGCACCCGGCCGTGCGCGAGGTGCTGGTGCTCGTGCGCGAGGACTCGCCCGGCGACAAGCGACTGGTCGCCTACGTCACCTTCCGCGACTCCGTGACGGCCAGCGACCTGCGCGCCCACGTCCAGGCTTCGCTTCCCAGCCACATGGTCCCCTCCGCGTTCGTCCTGCTGGACGCGCTGCCGCTCAACGCGAACGGCAAGGTGGATCGCCGCGCGCTGCCCCGTCCTTCCGACGCCGCGGAGACGGAGGAGGCCGGCGTGCTGCCTCGCACGCCGCTGGAACAACAGCTCGCGGACCTCTGGGCGGAGGTGCTGGGGCGCACGGTCCACAGCGTCACCGCGAGCTTCTTCGACCTGGGCGGCCACTCGCTGCTCGCGGCGCAGCTCGTGTCCAAGCTGTCGGAGCACTTCCCGTTCAAGGTCCCGCTCCAGGTCCTCTTCCAGAGTCCGACGGTCGCGGCGCTCGCGCAGTGGCTGCAGGCGAAGCTCACGCCCGATGCACCGGCGGCCACGCAGGGGCCCACGCTCCCGGAGGGCATCGTGCGGCTCCAGGAGGGACGCCCGGACCTTCCGCCGCTGTGGTGCATGCACCCGGTGGGCGGCACGGTGTTCTGCTACCAGGACCTCGTGCGTGCGCTCGGTCCCGGCCGCACGGTGTACGGCTTCCAGGCTCCCGGCGTGAACGGCGAGTGCCCGCCGCTCACGAGCATCGAGGTGCTCGCGTCCCACCACCTGGGCGCCATGCTCCAGTGGCAACCCCAGGGGCCCCACTACCTCGTGGGCCTCTCCATGGGCGGCACCATCGTCTACGAGATGGCCCAGCGCATGCGCGAGCTGGGCATCCCCCCGGCGCTGCTCGTTTTCCTCGACACGCCGGGCCCCGGCCAGATGCCCACGCGGTTCGAGGACGACGCCGCGCTGCTCGCGGCCATGTTCGGCGATGACACCCCGACGCTCGCCCAGCGCCTGCGCGCCCTGCCCCCGCATGAGCAGATGAAGGAGGTGCTGCGGCAGGCCCGCGAGGGCGCGACGGTGCCGGACTCGTATTCGCTGCGCGACCTGGAGATCTTCCTGGACGTGTGGAAGGCCCACATGCGCGCCCTCTTCAGCTACGCGCCCGTGCCCTACGAGGGCGCGGCCACGTACCTGAAGGCCCAGGTCCACGTGCCGCCCCACCCGCTGCACCCGGAGCAGCCGTGGCAGGAGCTCGTGCGGCATGGACTGGAGGTGCTGCCCGTGCCCGGCAACCACCAGACGATGATCGAGCCGCCGAACGTCGAGACCCTGGCGAGACACCTGACCGCGTGCCTGCGGCGCGTCGAGGACGCCGTGGCCCGAAGCTCGGTCGCCTAGCGTCCGCAAGGAGCCCTCGGCGGCGTGTCCGATGAGCGGACGGCCGAGGGGCGGGGCGGGCCCGCGACGGAAGGACTGGGGGCGCCTGAGCGTACTAGCGCCTCCATGACCAACACCATTCGACGCGCCTTCGCGGCGCTGCTGACGCTGACGTGTCTTGGGGCGCTGTCCGCCCAGGCCGCCACGGGTGTGCAGGGCCCCGTGCCTCCGGCCTTCCAGAATCGCTTGATGGTCGGCCTCTTCGAGGAGGCCGGCCAGAGCTGGATGCGGGACAGCAACGTGCCGTGGGACGCGCGCTACCGCTACTTCACCAAGGGCTGGGCGAACAACTGGGGCTATGGCGCCCGCGACGGCAGTTGGGCCGCCAGCTTCTTCACGGAGACGAAGGCGCAGGGCTACGTCCCCGTCGTCACCTACTACCAGCTCTTCGGAGAGCCGGGCGGCGGCGAGCAGGAGACGCTCGCGAAGCTGAAGAACGCCTCCACCATGCGCAGCTACTTCGAGGACGTGAAGCTGCTCCTCCAGCGCGCGAAGAGCTACGGCGGCCCGGTCGTCCTCCACGTGGAGCCGGACGCGGTCGGCTTCCTCCAGTTCCAGACGGCGTCCAACCCCAACGCCCCCGCGGCCATCGCCTCCTCGGGGATGCCGGAGCTCGCGGGCCTGCCCAACACCGTCGCGGGGTGGAGCCTGGCGTTCCTCCAGCTTCGCAAGGCCGTGGGCGCGAACAACGTCGTGCTGGGCCTGCACATCTCCGCGTGGGCCAGCGGCAAGGACATCGCGTTCAACTCGCTCACGGATCCGCTCCAGCCGGAGGTGGACAAGGTCGTCAACTTCCTCAAGCCGCTGGGCCTGGGCACCAACGTCACCGGCGCCACCTACGACGTGCTCGTGGGCGACCCGCTGGACCGCGACGCGGACTTCTACCGGCTCACGCAGGGCGCCGACCATATGTGGGACATGAGCGATTCGGCGTCCCTCACGTCGCGCTCCTACAACCGCTACGCGGAGTGGCTGCGCCTGTGGAACCAGACCTCCGGCAAGCGCTGGATGCTGTGGCAGATCCCGCTGGGCAACTCCAACCACCTCAACATCACCAACAGCGGCGGTCCGCGCCAGGGCTACAAGGACAACCGCACCGAGTACTTCTTCGGCGCGAGCGGGGATGCGCACCGGCGCAAGTTCGCCAACGTGGGCGTCGTCGCCCTGCTGTACGGCGCGGGCGCGGGCGGCCAGAGCTCCTACCAGAACGACCTGGGCACCGATGGCCAGCCGTACCTGAAGACGCGCGCGGCCACGTTCCTCAACGCGGGCGGGCTGCTCCTGCCGGCGGCCGGCACCACCCTCCCTCCGCCGGGCGGCGGCGGATCCACCGACGGTGGCGCCGTGGACGCCGGCACCCCGCCGGTCGACGCGGGCACCCCTGACGGCGGCACGAGCCCCGACGGCGGCACCGGCGCCTCCGACGCGGGCACCCCGGCGGATCCGTCGCAGTACGGCTTCGAGTCCGGCGCGCAGGGCTGGAGCGCCAGCGGCGCCGCGCTGTCGGCGGTGAGCAGCACGACGTCCAAGGCCTTCGCGGGCACCCGTTCGCTGGCCGTGCCCTTCAACGGCGCGTCCGGCCAGGGCACGGTGGCCGTGGCCAACGCGGCCGTGCCGTCCGGCAAGACGGTGACGTTCCAGGTGTGGCTGCCCACCGGCAGCAAGATCACCGGCGTCCAGCCCTACACCCTGGAGGGCGCCTCCGCGAACTGGCGCTGGACGGGCAACTGGATCGACGTCAGCAGCCTGAAGGCCGGCGCCTGGAACGCCATCACCGTGAAGCTGCCCTCTGGCTCCACCACCCCGCTGTACCAACTGGGCGTGGAGTTCCAGACGGCGGGCGCGTGGACGGGGACGGTCTACCTCGACGCCGTCACCTGGTAGTCCAAGCAGTCTCCGGTCCCGCGGGCGCGTGCATCCGCCCGCGGGACCGACGTAGGGTAGCGCCGCCCGTGAGTTCCCCGACCAACGCCGCCCCCATCTCCCGCGAGCGCGTGCGCGCCATCGACTGGCTGCGCGGCCTCTCCGTCCTCGTGATGATCCAGACCCACGCGCTGGTGCTGCTCACCCCGGAGCTGCGCAAGAGCGTGTGGACCGGACGGCTGCTCAAGGTGGACGGGCTGGTGGCCCCCGCGTTCATCTTCTCCGCCGGGTTCGCGCTGGCGCTGCTGATGGTGCGCAGCGCCGCCGGGGGCGTGCTGAACGAGCGCGTGCGCCGCAACCTGCGCCGCATCGCGGAGGTGTTCGCCGTCGCCGCGCTCGTCAACGCCGTCTGGTTCCCCATCCGCACGGAGCCCGTGTGGCTCTTGCGCCTGGACATCCTCCACTGCGTGGGGCTGTGCCTGCTGCTCACCCTGCCCATGGCCGCGCTCCTGGCCTCGCGCCCGCGCGTGCTCGCGGGCACCGCGCTCGTCCTGGCGATGGTGGCGTTCGCGCTGGCCCCCTTCAGCGACTCCGCGGGCGAGCCCTGGGCGTCGTTCCTGCGCAAGTCCAGTTGGGCCCCCTTCCCGCTGGTGCCGTGGGTGGGCTTCGCGTGGCTGGGCGCCTTCGCGGGCTGCATCGCGGGCGCGTGGGGCCGCAAGGGGCTGGCGTGGGCCCTGGGCTTCCTCATCGCGCTGGGCCTCGTGGGCACGCTGCTGCCGGGCGTGCTCAACAACCTCTACCCGCCGCACCGCTTCTTCGTCACCAACCCGTCCAACTCCGCCACCCGCTTCATGTGGGTCTGCGCGGTGCTGCTCGTGATGCTGTGGGCGGAGGGCCGGATGTCACCGGACGCGAAGCCGTCCCGCGCGCGCCGCTTCCTGGAGGTCTTCGGCACCTCGTCGCTGTCCGCCTACTTCTTCCACGAGATGCTGCTGTACTACCGCGTCTTCGGCGTCTTCTCGTTCCAGAAGCTGTGGGGCGACTCCAGCGGGTGGCTGAAGTTCTCCGGCCTGCTCGCGCTGCTCATCGCGTGCACGTTCGTGCTGTGCCTCGCGTGGGATCCGGTGGAGCGCGCGGGGAAGAAGGCCTTCGCGCGCGCCGGACAGTGGCTGCTCAGTGCGCCGCGCTGGCTGAGGCCTGATCGAAGGCGCGGATGAGCTCCGGCGGGGCCTGCACCAGCTCGATCAGCACGCCCTCGCCGCTCAGCGGGAACTGATCGCTGGCCTTCGGGTGGATGAAGCACACGTCGAAGCCCGCCGCGCCCTTGCGGATGCCGCCGGGCGTGAAGCGCATGCCCTGCCCCTCCAGCCACTTGACGGCCACCGCCAGGTCATCCACCCACAGGCCCACGTGGTTGAGCGCCGGGTCATGGACCTTGGGACGGCCGTCCGGATTGACGGGCTGCATCAAGTCCACCTCGACCTTGAAGGGGCCCGCGCCCGCCACGACGATGTCCTCGTCCACGTTCTCCTTCTCGCTGCGGTAGGTGCCGTGGGCCGTCAGGCCCAGCGTGTCCACCCACAGCTTGCGCAGGGCGCCCTTGTCCAGCCCTCCAATGGCGATCTGCTGGATGCCCAGAATCCGGAACGGTCGTGTCGTCTCCATGGCCGGGGACCGTCGCAAAAGGGGTCCCCCCACGCAAGCGCGGCCCACGCGCGGACCCGGGAAAAATTCACGGGATAAACCCATTCCGGAGGTCGGTCGTTTCCAGGGGCACGCTGACTTCCTCCCGTCGTCCCGGAGCCGCCATGTCCCCGTTCTTCTCGAAGCGCCGCGTGTCCTTCGTCAGTGGTGCCCTCCTCTGCGCCAGCCTCGTGAGCGCGTGCTCCTCCCGGGAGCCGGCGCAGGGCCGCCTGTCGGCGCGCGACGAGCTCAAGCCCCAGGCCCTGGCGGCCACCCAGAGCGCCCCCAAGGACGAGGACACGGCCCTCATGGCGCCCCCGCCGCCCCCGTCCACCCCGGCCGCGGACGCCAGGAACCGCGGTGACATCGCGCCGGCCCCCGCCGAGGAGCGTGAGGCGTCCAGTGCCCTGGCGGCGTCCGAGCCGGCCACGCGCCGCGCCCCGCCGGCGAAGGCGGCCATGCCCATGGGCGCGGCGCTGGGCACCCTGGGTGCCGCCGGCGCCCCGGCTCCGGTCCATCCGCCGGTGGAGAAGCGCAAGCTGGAGATGGACGCGGACAAGGGCGTCGCCGAGGGCGGCAACGTCTTCGAGACCTACAAGGCCAACGCCTTCACCGAGACGGCGAAGGACAACCTGTCCACCTTCGCGGCGGACGTGGACACGGCGTCCTACTCCATGGCGCGGCGCTACCTGCAGCAGGGCCAGTTGCCGCCCACCCAGGCGGTGCGCGTGGAGGAGTTCGTCAACTACTTCAAGTACCGCTACACGCCGCCGGAGGAAGGCGCCTTCACGGTGCACCTGGAGGGCGCGCCCTCGCCCTTCAACGCGCGCCGCCAGTTCGTGCGCGTGGGCGTGCAGGGCAAGGTCGTCTCCCGCTCGCAGCGCAAGCCCGCGCACCTGGTGTTCCTGGTGGACACCAGCGGCTCCATGGCGTCGTCGGACAAGCTGCCGCTGGCCATCGAGTCCATCAAGGTCGCGGTGAAGAACCTCAACGAGAACGACACCGTGGCGCTCGTCACCTACGCGGGCTCCACGCGGGACGTGCTGGCCCCCACGCCCGCCACGGACGTGAAGAAGATCCACGCGGCGCTGGACTCGCTGACCGCGGGCGGCGGCACGGCCATGGCCTCAGGCATGGAGCTGGCCTACAAGCACGCGGTGAAGAAGGCCGCGGGCGGCGTGGTGTCCCGCGTGGTGGTGCTCACCGACGGTGACGCCAACATCGGCAACACCAGCCCCAAGGCCATGCTGGCCAGCATCGAGAAGTACGTGGCCGAGGGCGTCACCCTCACCACGGTGGGCTTCGGTATGGGCAACTACCACGACTCGCTGATGGAGCAGTTGGCCGACAAGGGCAACGGCAACAGCTTCTACGTGGACAGCATGAAGGAGGCGCGCAAGGTCTTCGAGACGCAGCTCACCGGCACGCTGGAGGTCATCGCGAAGGACGTGAAGTTCCAGGTGGAGTTCAACCCGAAGGCCGTCAGCCGCTACCGCCTGATGGGCTACGAGAACCGCGACATCGCGGACAAGGACTTCCGCGACGACAAGGTGGACGCGGGCGAGATTGGCGCGGGCCACACCGTGACGGCGCTCTACGAGGTGGAGCTCACCGGCGACGCGCCCCAGGAGCTGGCCACCGTGCGCATCCGCGCCAAGGCGCCCAACGGCACGGAGGCCAGGGAGCAGGCCTTCCCGCTCACCCGCGCGAACCTGAAGCCCTCCATGGAGGCCGCCTCCAGCGACTTCCGCTTCGCCCTCGCCGTGGCCGCCACCGCGGACATCCTCCGCGCCGCGCCCGCCGCGGAGGGCTGGAGCCTGGCCACCACGCAGAAGCTGGCGGAGGGCGCCGTGGCCGGTGACTCCGACCGCACCGAGTTCGTCCGTCTCATCGGCCAGGCACGCGCGCTGACGACCGCGTCCGCCAGCGGCCGCTGAAAGCAGCACCCAGCACGACGCAACGGGGAACGCGCAGCAAGGGGGGCCCTGCCCGCCACCGGGGATGCACCGGTGGCGGGCAGGGCTTTTTCAGGAGGGCTTCAGATGACGGTGATGACAGGGGGCGTGGTGGTGGTGAAGAAGTCGGTGAAGGTCGCCGACCAGTAGGTCCCCGACTTGCCGTTGATCTTGCACGCCTTGGTACCGGAGGCCGTCACGTTGGTCCCAGAGCTGCTGACGCCGAGGCCCCCCGTGGAGATGCTGCCCGTCATGTAGTCGCAGTAGACGTCCGCGTTGCGCGTGGTGGAGAGCGTCGTGGGGTCCACGGCGCGCACCGCCATGATGGTGGCGGCAGAGCCGCTCCAGCCATTCCGCATCGTGAAGCCCACCGCGAGCCCCAGGCTGGAACCGGAGAGGGACACGGTGCCCGGCGGGCTCAGCGGGACGGACTGGACGACCACCGACGCGCCCGTCGTCAGGGTGCAGGTGGCGCCGCCCGTGCGGGTGATGACGACGTTGTACTGCGGCGGAGACGTGGTGATCTGCACCGTGGTCGCCTCGTAGTCACAGCCCTGCGAGGACGCCGTCGTCAACCGCGCACCCTGCCGCGCGAGCTCCGCGCCGTCCTCCTGCTCCGGACCGCCACAGGCCGACAGCATGAGGGCGGACCCAAGACACACCACGGACGTCAGCTTGCTCATCATGGGAATTCCTTTCCTTTTTTGGGGAGGGGGAAGGCCCGGACGCTAACAATCCTGCCTGGCGGAACCAATACGCGGAGTCCTGTCTGCCGTTGACGCGGAGCGCCGCGTGTATGATGCGCGGTATGAACCGACCCGCTTCGTTGCGAAATGCGTGGGTGTTGGCCCTGACCTCGCTGCCCCTTGGGGCCTGCGGAGACTCCGCCTCCGGGGGCGGCGTGGCCCTGGGCTCCGAGCAGAAAGGGATTGCGACCTATTACGACGCCAACGGGGGCGGCAACTGCAGCTACGACCCGAGCGGCGACCTGATGGTGGCCGCGATGAACCGCGAGCAGTACGACAACAGCGCCGCCTGCGGGCAGTGCGTGGACATCGTGGGGCCCAAGGGCAGCGCGCGCGTGCGCATCGTGGACCAGTGCCCGGAGTGCGAGAAGGGCCACCTGGACCTGTCCGTGGAGGCCTTCGACAAGGTCGCGGAGCGGAAGGACGGCCGGGTGGACATCACCTGGACGCCGGTGTCCTGCGACGTGGCCGGCCCGGTGAAGTACCACTTCAAGGACGGCAGCAACCCCTGGTGGACGGCCATCCAGGTGCGCAACCACCGGCTGCCCATCAAGAAGCTGGAGTGGCGGCGCGACGGGGATTGGAAGGCGCTGGAGCGCCAGAGCTACAACTACTTCGTCTTCGAGGGCATCGGCGAGGGCCGCTTCCAACTGCGCGTCACCGCCAGTGACGGCCAGCAGTTGGTGGACTCCGTGGAGAAGGTGCTGGACGACGACACCGTGGACGGGGCGGAGCAGTTCGCGCCCCAGAAGTAGGCCGCGCGCCCCGCCGCCCCGTCCGTCACGGCATCAGAACGTCATGATGGACGGGGCCGTGGTGCTGGTGAAGAAGTCCGGGTAGCTGGCCAGGTACGTGTTGCCCGTGCCCGTCTGGCCGTAGATGGTGCCGTTCTTCGTGCCGTAGACGGTCAGCGTGGTGCCGTCGGAGGCGATGGACAGGCTGCCCGAGTAGATGGAGCCCCGGCCCAGGTACACGGACAGGCCCGCGTACCGGACGATGTCCAGCGTGTCCGGCGCCACGTGCCGGATGCCCAGGGACTGGGGCGCGCTGCCGCTGACGCTGGTCTTGTACGTGTAGCTCACGGCCACGCCCAGGTCGTTGGCCGCCAGCGACAGCGAGGGCGCGGTGCCGGTGGACGTGCCCACCACGACGCTGCCCGCGCCATACGCGCAGGTGGCGTCCGCCGCGCGCGTGACGATGACGTCGTAGATGGGAGGCAGCGTGCCCGGCTGCGCCGCGGACGACACCGTGAACGTGCAGCCCTGGGAGGTGCCCGTCACCAGCGCGGACTCCTGGGTGGCGAGGCCCTCCTCCCCCTCCACGCCAGCGCCACAGGCCGTGAGGCCCACGACCGCGCAAAGGGAAACAACAGACTTGACGTCCAGCATGGCATTGCACTCCAGGGTTGGGGTGGAACCGCGGCGCCCCCTATAAAGGCAGACGTCAGACATTGGAAACAGATTGTTTTCAATAGGCGACGATGGTGGGAGCCAGGGTGCTGGTGAAGAAGTCAGGGAAGACGGCCACGTAGCGGTCCCCGGAGCCCGTCTCTCCGGAGATGGGGACGTTCTTGGTGCCGGTGGCGATCAGCGTCGTGCCATCCGGTCCAATGCCCAGGTCCGCGGACCAGATGTACGTCCCCAGCGCGACGGGCATCAGGCCCGCGGAGCGGACGATGGCCAGCGAGTCCGGCGCCACATGCTTGATGGCCACCGCCATGGGCGACGGGCCGCCCGTCCGGTACGTGTAGCCCACGGCCACGCCCAGGTCGTTGGCCGCCAGCGACACCATGGAGGGCGGATTGGCGTTGGAGTACCCGACCGTCACGGTGCTCGCGCTCCAGGGGCAGGTCGCGCTCGCCTCGCGCGTGAGCTTGATGTCGAAGATGGGGGGAACCGGGACGCGCTGCACGAACGACACCGTGAAGGTGCAGCCCTGGGACGTCCCGGTCACCAGCGCGGCCTTCTGGGTGGCGAGCGCCCCCGCTTCTTCCGCTCCACCACACGCCATGACGACGGCGAGCGCACCCAGGGAAACAGCCGACTTGAAGAATTGCATGGCATTGACCTCCAGGGGTTGGAACCGCGCCAACCCCTTTAAAGGCAAACGCCAGACATGCAAATCGAATCAGCGCCGCAGCATGCCGCGCAGCAGCTCCAGGGCTTCCGTGACCCCCTGCCAGACCTGGAGCGCCTTGATGCCCTCCCCTTCGCCCTGCACGTTGCGGCGGGCGGCGCGCTCCAGGGGCAGCAGCGCTCCCTCCACCAGCTCGATCTGCCGGCTGAGCTCCGCCGGAGACGGACCGTTCGCGGCGCGCTGGAGCGACTCCACCGGGGTGGGCAGCGACACCGACACGGGCCGGTCCGCCAGGGCCGTGATGGCCTTGGAGAGCTGCGCCATGTACGGGCCGAAGTCCGGCGCGGGCGCCTGGGGCATGGGCGCGTTGCGCAGCGTGGGGGCCTCCTCCGCCTGCGCGGCCACGCGCTCCGTGAGGGCCTTGAGCAGTTGCGCCAGGTGCTTGAGGTACGGGGCCAGGTCCGTGGCGGGCGCCTGGGCCTGGGGCGCGGCCGGGAGGGACACCTGCACCGGGGCGGGGGGCTTCTGGGCGGCCTCGCGGCTGACGCGGGCCACCTCCAGCACGGCCTCGCGCAGGGCCTCCAGGTGCGGGGCCACGGGCGTGTCGTCGCTGGGGGCGTTCGCCTGCGCGGCGGCCTGCACCACCGCGTCGCGCACGGAGCCCAGTTGCTCCTCGATGGCGCCTAGCTGTCCGGTGACGCGCGCCACGGGGTCGTCCTCCTTGCCCCCCATGCGCTTCACGCGGGCGAAGCCCTGCTTGATCTCCTCCCAGCGCTTCGCCTTCTCCGGCGTCAGGCGCCCGCGCATCTCCGCCAGCTTGAGCAGGTTCTGCTCCGCCGCGGTGGTGAGCGTCTGGGATTCGCCCTGGTAGTGGTCGTCGATGCGGCGCTCCAGTTCGTCGTCCGTCATCGCGGAGACGACCTTCTCCGCCAGCTTGCCCATGTTGCGGTAGCTGCCCTGCAGCTTGAACGGCGGCTCCGTGCGGAAGCGCTCGTCCTGCGCGGCGGACGCGATGTACTGGAGGTTCACCTTGAGCAGCACCTGCTGCACGCGGAACAGCCGCTGGAAGACGGCGATGATCTCCTGGAGCTCCGCCGCCGCGTAGCCGTGCTTCAGCTCGCCGGAGGGGACCTCCTCGCCCCGGGCCATGCGGATGAGGCGGTGCACGTCCTGCGGGTCGCGCGTGGCCAGCGGCGCGAGCACCGGGTTGGAGGTGAGCGCGTTCTCCAGGTAGCTGAGCGCGAACAGCTCCTCCTTGCCGTCCAGGATGTCACCCAGGTTGTAGGTGTCCGCGCGGTTGGCGAGCATGTCCGGGATCCGGAAGCGCTCGCCCGTCTCCGTGTAGGGGTTGCCCGCCATCACCACGCAGAACTTCTTGCCGCGCAGGTCATACGTGCGCGTCTGGCCATTCCAGACACCCTCCACGCGGCGCTGGCCGTCGCACAGGGAGATGAACTTCTGGAGCAGCTCCGGGTCCGTGTGCTGGATGTCGTCGAGGTAGAGCATCACGTTGTTGCCCATCTCGAAGGACAGGTTGATGCGCTCCACCTCCTGCCGCGCGGTGGCGTTGGGCGCCTCCGCGGGATCCAACGACTTCACGGAGTGGCCCAGCGCCGGCCCGTTCACCTTCACGAAGGTGAGGCCCAGGCGGCTGGCCACGTACTCCATCAGCGTCGTCTTGCCGTAGCCCGGCGGCGACATGAGCAGCAGCATGCCCATGCGGTCCGTGCGCTTGCCCTCGCCCGCCGCGCCCAACTGCTTGGCCAGGTTCGCGCCGATGAGTGGCAGGTACACCTCGTCGATGAGCCGGTTGCGCACGAAGCTCGTGAGCACCTTGGGCGTCAGCTCCTCCAGCCGCAGCTTGCGCCGCTCGCGGTCCAGCAGGTCGCGCAGGTACGCGCGGTAGGCCACGTACGCGGGCACGCGCACCTGGCGGAACTCGCCCAGCCGCGACAGGAACTCGTCCAGGCGCAGGGACAGCTTGCGGTCCTGGATGCGCGGGTGGCTGCCCAGCAGGCCCGTGGCCTCCGTGGCCGTGAGGGCGCCCGCCGTCTCGCGGTCCAGCTTGCGCTCGGTGAGCAGCACCACCGCCGTCTCCAGCGCGACGTGGGCCGCCTCGCCCGGGCCGCCCTCGCGCTTCGCGAGGAACGCGTCCACCCAGGCGCGGGCGATGCGCAGGCGCTCCGGCAGGTTCTTCTCCAGGCCGCGCAGGTCGTCGTCGAACGCGGTGCGCGAACCGTGGCGGTCCAGGTGCGCGAGGAAGGCGTCCTTCAGCGCCAGGGCCTCGCGGCTGGTGGTGAAGCGCGGGCGGTCCACCGCCAGCTCCTCCACCAGGTAGCGGCCCGCCTGCCGGCCCTCCGCGGGCGAGGCCGCGAGCCCGTGACCCTGGAGGAACGCGAGCACGCGCTCGCCCAGCTCATCCCCCAGCGCCACCAGGTCCGAGCCGGTGTCGAACGCCTGCCGCAGCCGCGCGAGGCTGCGCGCCCGCCGGTGGAACACGCCCCGGAGCGCGTCGTCCGGATCAAAAGCCCAGTACAGCGCGGCCCAGGCGCGAGGCCCCGGGGCGAAGCGCAGCAGGCCCGCGCCCTGGTGCAGCGCGAGCAGCTTCTCCAGGAGCACCGTCGCGTCCGCGTCGTGCACGCCGCGCTCGTAGCCCTCGTCGAAGCGGTCCGCGGCGTACGCGCGCACGCGCTCCATCAACTGCCCCTGCGCGCCGGCCTCGTACAGCGCCGCGAGCGTGAGGCCGCCCTTCCCCTCCTCCGCGTCCATCAGCAGGCCCGCGGCCAGGTACTCCGCGCGGTACACGTCGCGCGTCTCGGAGACCAGGTGCTGCTCCCAGAGCTCGCGGTACTTCAGCAGCTCCGGGTCCTCCACCTTCTGCGTGTAGTCGGAGCCGGTGAGCTGGAGGTACAGCGCGCCGTCGCGAGGAACGAGCGTCAGCTCCAGCGGCTGCGTGTTGACGTGGAAGCGGTACTGCCCCAGCTTGATGAGGCCCTCGCCGCCCTCGAACAGGTCCTGCTTGTCGCGCAGGGCGCGCAGGGCGTCCTGCTTCGCGGACTTCACCCGCGACAGCACTTCGTCCGCGCGCACGCTGTCCTGGAGCGCCAGCAACTGTTCGGACAGTTGCCGCAGCTTGAGGATCATCGCGTCGGACGCGAAGTAGGCGTTGAGCTCGTCGTCCGCCTTGAACGACTTCGCCCGGCGCTGCACGCCCTGGAGGATGCGCTCCGCCGCGCTGAAGAGGCCCGAGGCCCGGCGCTGGCGCTCGTCCACCAGCGCCTGCTTGCGCGCGCCGAAGGCCTCCAGCAGCTCCTCGCGCTTCTGGGTGATCTGCCCCAGGAACTCGTCGAACTCGCCGAAGCGGCCCTCCAGCTCCTCCAGCAGCACGGTGAGCTTGGAGAGCGCCTCGTCGCACTTCTCCGGCGAGTCCGCCTGCGACAGCGCGTTCTCGATGCTCTGCCCCAGGAGCTTGAACTGCGCGCCGAACTCCGCGCGCTTCTCCCTGCCGGACAGCTCCTTGCGCTTCGCCTGGAGCCCCGCGCGAACGCGGTTCAGGCGGCTGAACAGCTCGGAGATGCCCTCAAGAATCCGGGCCCGGGCCAGCGGATCGCCCACCTGGAGTCCGCCCACCACCTCGCCCAGCACCTCCAGGCCCTGGCCGGTGCGCTCCAGGTCCTCGGCCAGCGGGGCCAGCTCCGCCGTCGTCGCCAGCGGCTCCAGCCGCTCCAGGAGCCCCTCGAGCCGCGAGGCCAGGGGCTGGAGCGCTTCCCCCTTCTGGAGGAAGTCCACGCACGCGGTGCTCACCGCGTCGGACGCGGCCACCACCGCCTGCTCCAGGGCGTCCACGCGCCCCAGGTCCATGTAGCGGACGTCCTTCAGCGTGATCAGGTGCCCCCGGTGCCGGCGCAGGTCCGCCAGGGCGCGCATGAAGCCTTCGGCGTCCGTGAGCCCCTCCGGCTGCGCGTTGAGCAGGAGCGTCTCCTGCGTCTGGAGGGCCTGCGCGAGCGACTCCTCCGCGCGCTTGCGCATCGCGAGGACCTTCTCGAACTCATCGATGATGAGCTCGGAGGTGCGGCGCAGCAGCTCGATGGGCTCCTGGAGCCCCACCTCCGCGTGGGAGAGCCAGTAGTACGCGTCCAGGGCGCGCGTGGCCGCGGAGACCAGGTCCTCGTAGGTGCGGCGCGTGGGCCTGTCCGTCCTCGCCACGCGCGGCAGCGTCAGCGCGTCGCTGATGCCGCGCACCAGCTCCGCGTTGCCCACCTTGCCCAGATAGCCCGGCGCGGGGGGCAGCTTCGCCGCGTGCTCGTCGGAGACGAACGGCGTCTGCCACACCTGCATGGGGTGCACGCGCGTGGGCTCCTGCGACGAGGCGCGGAACACCACCAGCCCGCCGTCCGCGAAGAGGCTCATGCCGTTGGCCTGCAGCGGCGTCTGCACCTCCTTGCGCACCAGGTTGTACGGGAAGAGCACGTAGGCGCCGTCATCCCGGCGGTGGAAGACGTAGAGCACGTCCTCCCCGTTGGGCGAGCGCACCGCCTGGTGGAACTCCATCCCCTCCGACGCGCCGTCGAAGACCTTGTAGTCGCCCGTCTGGAGGTAGTAGCCGCCCGGGAAGACGATGCCCTGGTCCTCCGGCAGCCGCACGCAGGACTGGCCGATGGCGTCGATGCGCACCACGTGCTGGGTGCGCGCGTTGAAGACGAGGTAGCGGTGCGCCTTCTCCCGGAACGGCAGGATGCGCAGGAGGATGAGCCCGCCCACCTGCGTCCAGGCGAACTCCGCGTCGTCCAGCGACTGGTCCGGGTCCTCCACCGGCTCGCTGTAGATGCCCAGGCCGGTGGTGGTGTTGTCCTCCACCTTCACGGTGAGGTCGCCCTTCACCGTCTCCACGAAGACCTGATCCAGCACGTTGACGTGCGGGTGCTGGCCCAGCACGTACTGCTCGCGCGTGGCCACCGTCCACTCGAAGTCGTGTGACGGCGGGTAGACGTGGTCGCGCTCGCCCTGGTTGTCCACGTAGGTGGCGCGGCCCTCCACGTCCACGTTGAAGCGGAAGACCTTCAGGTCGCGCGCGGACTGGCCCGTCTGGAACACCGCGAGCAGGCGCGAGTCCCGGCGCCTGAGCTGCAAGAGCTTCGTGTCCTTGTAGTACTTGTACAGCTCGCTGAAGTCCTTCACGAACCGGGGGTCCGCGAGGAAGCCGCCGGCCTCCGTGGGAGGCACGGCGGAGAGGTCGAAGCCCTCGGCCGTCTTCTCGAAGCGGTGCAGCGAGAAGACGTCCGAGACGGTCGTCTCCTTCTTCAGGCCGATGAAGACGTTGTAGCCGAAGAGGAGGTACTTCCCGACGCTGACGATGTCGCGGGGGACGCAGTTGTTCTCCGTGCGCACCCGCTCATTGCCGATGACGGTGAGCTCCGTGCCGCCGAACAGCGCCTTGCGCCGGGCGTTGAGGTCGTTCGCCTGGGTCGCCAGCGCGTCCGCCTGGGAGAGGAGGCGCGCGCGGATGACCTCGTAGCTGCCGCCCTCCAGCGTCGCCTCGCCCCCGGGCGCCTGGGCGCCCGGGGTCTTGGTGCTGTCAGTTGCCATGGATGTTCACCGGAAAGGAGTTGCGATTGGCGGGACGCTTCAGCCCTGCTGCTTCTGCGCGAGGGCCGCGGCTTCCGACTGCACCAGCGCCTTGATGCCGGCGGCGGTGGTCTCCGTGGGGCTCACCGACATCCGGTTGAGCAGCGCCGCGACGGCCAGGTTCTGCGCGTCGTTGCTGAGGCCCGGCTTGGAGAGGATCTCCTTCAGGTCCGCCGGCAGGTCCTTCTCACCGTTGAGGTAGCCGCCGAGCGCCTTCTTCAGCGACTCGCTGTGCTCCAGCGCGCCGTCCACCGAGCTGCCGACGGACACGGCCTTGATGAAGTTCTCGAAGAACTTCCCGTCGCCGCCGACGATCTGGAACTTCGCGTTGCTGAACGCCTGGGCCAGGACGGTGGCCTGGGCCTGGGCGATCTCCTTGCGGACGTTGATGGCGGCCAGCTCCACGTCGCGCTCCTTCTGGAGGCGCAGGCGGTACTCCTCGTGCTCGCGGCCCACGCCGTCCAGGGCCTTCATCGCGGCGGCCTTCTCCGACAGGCCCCGGGCCTCGGCCATCAGCTTCTCCTGGATGGCGGCGGCCTCGGCCAACTGCTTCTCGCGCGTGGCGAACGCCTCCGCCTCGCCGCGCTTGTGGATGGCGGTGGCCTCGGCCTCCTGCACGCGGGCGTTCGCCAGGCCCTTCTGCTCCGCGCCCGCGGCCTCGGCGAGCAGCTTCTCGCGCACCGCGGCGGCCTGCGCCTGGCCCTGCTTCTCGATGACGGAGGCCTCGGCCTCCTTCACGCGCACCTGCGCCATGCCCAGCTTCTCCGTGGCGACCGCGTCGGCTTCACGCACGCGCACGGTGGCGAGGCCCGCCGCGGCGGACTCGGCCTGGATGCCCTCCGCCAGCCGCATCTTCGCCTTGGCCTGCTTGTCCGCGGCCTCCAGGTCGGCCTCCGCCAGGGTGAGCTTCTCCTTGGCCATGAACACGGCGATCTTCGCGCTCGCGTCCGCGGCGGTGACGTCCTTCACGGACGCCTCTTCCGCGTGCGCCTGGGCGGTGATGATGATCGCCTCCTTGGTGCGCCTGGCGTCCGACGTCACGCGCAGGTCCTTGATGTTCTCCTCTTCCTGGGCGACGGTCTTCTCCACCGCGATGCGGGCGCGGACCACGTCGGCGATGGCCTTCTTCTCCGACTCCAGCGCCTTCTCCTTCGCGATGCGCTGCAGCTCCGTCTCACGCTCGCGGTTGATGGCCTCCAGGGCGCGGTCCTTCTCCACGCGCTCGGACTCCACGCCCACCACGCGCTCGCGGTTCTTCTGGGCCACCTGCACCTGGCGCTGCTTGTTCTCCTCGTTGATGGCGATCTCTTCCTCCGCCTTGATGCGCGCCAACTGCGCCTTGGCGAACTCCTCGCTCTTCACGCGGTCGGCCTCGGCCGTCTCACGCGCCTGGATGCTGTCGATCTCCCGGCGCTGCTTGGCGGCGGCCTCCTCGCGCTGACGCTCGAGGGAGAAGATGGCCTCGTCGGCTTCCACGTTGCGCTTGGTCACCGCCAGGCGCTCGGTCTGCCGCAGCTCGTTGGTGAAGACGTTCTGCTCGGTGGTGAGCTGGGTGATCTTCCGGATGCCCTGCGCGTCCAGGATGTTGTCCTTGTCGAGCATCTCCACCGGGGTCTGCTCGAGGAAGTCGATGGCGCAGTCCTCCAGCATGTAGCCGTTGAGGTCGCGGCCGATGGTCTCCACCACCTTGTCCTTGATCTCGTCGCGCTTGGTGTAGAGCTGCTCGAAGTCGAAGGACTTGCCCACCGTCTTGAGGGCTTCGGAGAACTTGGCCTCGAAGAGGTTCTCCAGCGTCTCCTGGTCCGACGCGCGGGCGCAGCCGATGGACTGGGCCACCTTGAGCACGTCCTCACGCGTCTTGTTCACGCGCACGAAGAAGGTGACCTTGATGTCCGCCCGGATGTTGTCCTGGCAGATGAGGCCCTCCTTGCCGCGGCGGTCGATTTCGACCGTCTTCAGCGAGATGTCCATCACCTCCGCGCGGTGGACGATGGGCAGCACCACGGCGCCGGTGAAGGTGACCGTGGGCTCGGTCTTCATGGTGTTGACGATGAGCACCTTGCCCTGATCCACCTGGCGGTAGAACTTGGCCACGCTGACGAAGATGCCGAAGAGGATGATGATTGCGACGCCGGCGATTGCCGCAGTGGTGATCAGATCCATGGCCTATCCTGTGAAGTCCGTTGGGCGGGCCTTGTTCCAAGCACTCGGGGTCCCCCGCGAAAGCCACCCGGTGCCGATTGCCGCGCCCGTCCGGAGGAGCCCGGAGGACGCCAATGTTCATCGCTGGGCGCGGGCTCGCGCGATGGCCGCGGCCTTCAGCGGATCCCGGAGCTGCTCCATTTCCTGGGGCAGGAGCCAGTCCACCGGCTCCACCTCGTACACGCCCCGCTCCGCGTCGTAGCCGAGGATCAACGCCGGCTGGCCGCGCTTGAGCTGGTTGGGCTTGTCACAGAAGACGTTGAGGATGAGGCCCGCGGCCCCATCGTCGAAGGTGGCGTGGCCATCCCTGGCCGTCACGCTGCCGCTGGAGATGGTGCACACGCGGCCCATCAGCGCCTCACGGCCCGGGGCCTTCTTGGCGATGAAGATGGGGCGCAGGGGCCGCACCGCGAGCCCGCCCGCCACCGTCCCCACCGTCGCGCAGACGAGCCCCAGGCCCGTGCTCACGAGCCACGAGGGCAACATGGAAAGCGCCGCGTGCGTGGCCTGTCCGCCGAGCAGCGACAGCGACCAGGAGAGGAACACCACCAGGCTCACCGACACGGTGACGGGGATGCCGCCGAAGCCCAGCATCGCGAGCAGGCCGGTGGCGGCCTCCGCGTCGTGCAGGTGCGAGTGCCCCGCGTGGCCGACGTCATGGCCTCCGACGGCCTTCGCGCCCCCTTCCAGGAGCCCCGAGGTCGCCTTGGCGCCGCCCTCGAACGCGCCGCTCACCGCCTTGGCGCCGCCCTCCAGGTCCACGTCGCCATCCAGCATGTCGATGCCCGCCGCGCCGATGATCACGCACAGCCAGTAGGCCAGCACCACACCGAGGAGGATGGTGAAGATCGCGGTCGGGAACGCCAGGAGGGCGTCGAGGAAGGTCGTCATGCCTCGGGAATAAATTGAGAGGTGGGAGTCGCAACGAACTCTAAACGACTGCACCCCCATCCGAAAATGCCACCCGGGGCTTTTCCGGTCGCCTGCTGTGCGGGCCGCCAGGGGGCACCCGGATTGCCGCCCCGGCGTGGGCTGCGCACTACAGGAGGCGATGCCCTCCCACGCCACCGTTCCAGGATCCGAGCGCGTCCCGCCCGCGAGTCGCCGCGGAATGACCCAGTTGGAGCGCCTCCGGCAGGACGGTCACCGCCGGCTGGGGACGATGAAGCGAGGCTTCCGCTACGTGGACGCGCGGGGCCGGGCGGTGCCGCCAGCGGAGCGGGAGCGCATCGACGCGCTGCGGCTGCCGCCCGCCTGGACGGACGTGGCCATCTCGCCCAAGGCCTCCGCGCGGCTCCAGGCGGTGGGCCGGGACGGCGCGGGCCGCTGGCAGTACCGCTACAGCGAGGCCCACACGCAGAAGCAGCGGGACGCGAAGTACCAGCGCATCGTGGGCTTCGCGCAGGCGCTGCCGAAGATGCGGCGCCAGGTGAACAAGGACTTGCGCCGGCGGGGCCTGGGCCGGGAGCGGGTGCTCGCGGGGATGCTGCGCATCCTCGGGACCTGCTTCATCCGTCCGGGCAGCGAGCGCTACGCCGAGGAGCACGGCAGCTTCGGGCTGGCCACGCTGCGCTCTCGGCACGTGAAGGTGCAGGGCGACACGGTGGTGTTCGACTACCCGGGCAAGTCCGGCGTGCGGCAGCACCGCGAGCTGAAGGACCGGCGCGTGGCGACGCTCGTGCGGCAGTTGTTGAAGGTGCCCGGGCGGGATGTCTTCAAGTTCGTGCTCGACGACGGCGCGGTGGTGGACGTGCGGCGCCGGCACATCAACGAGTACATCCAGCAGGTGATGGGCCCGGGCTTCAGCGCGAAGGACTTCCGCACCTGGGCGGGCACGCTCATCTGCGCCTGCGCGCTGGCGAGGGCCCGTGAGCGCGTGGAGGACGGCGACGGAGGCCCGGTGAAGAAGACCGTGCTCAAGAAGAGCATGGTGGCCGCGGTACGCGAGGCCTCCGAGCACCTGGGCAACACGCCCGCCGTGGCGAAGGCGTCGTACATCTACCCGTCCGTGCTCGTCCTGTTCGAGCGGGGCCAGGTGGTGGACCGCTACTTCAAGTCCGTGGACGAGCTGGCGGCGAGCGCGGGCGAAGGCATGCACTGCTCGGAGAAGGCGCTGCTGCACATGCTGGGCAGGTCGAAGGGCGGCGTGAAGCAGGCCAGCCTGTAGCCCCGGGCTCGGCCGGGAGGGAGGCGGGCGGTGGTGGTTCTCCTCTCGCGCGCGCCGGGAAGGCGCTAGCGTCCGGTCCGTGCCCGAGTACGTGACCCACCGCGACGCCCTGCCCCGCGCGGCGCTGGAGGCCCTGGGGGATGCCCTGCTCGGCTCCCGCTTCGTCGCGCGCAGTCCGTTGATGGGGACGTTCCGCGCGAGCCGGGGCTTCGCGTTCATCTTCACGCGAGAAGGCCGCGCGACGCTGGAGGCCCGCTTCCCGTTCCTGTCCGTCTACCTGCGCCGCATCCTGGATGACGACAGCGCGCGCGGGCTCCTGCCCTGGACGCAGCGCTGGTTCGGGGGCAAGGACACGCGTCCGCGTCCCAATGCGTTCTACCTGAACCTGCTGCTGCTGGACGCGGGCACGCCGGTGGGACGGCACATCGACGCGACGTTGCAGGAGCCGAGCGGCGTCCCGGACGCGACACCGGAGCACGTGAGCGTCCTGTACCTGCGGGTTCCGGAAGGCGCGCGGGGAGGCGCGCTGCGGCTGCTGCGCGACAACCAGCTCCAGGGCGAGGTGCGCCCCAGGCCGGGCCTGCTGGTCCACTTCCGTGGCAACCTCCAGCACGAGGTCCAGGCCTTCACCGGCGGACCGGAGGGGGCCCTGCGCGCGAGCCTCGTCTGCGAGCAGTACGCGTTCGCGGACGACGTGCTGCCCCGGCTGCCGGTGTTCCGCATCCAGTCCAAGGCGGGCTTCTCCGCCTACCTGGAGGCCCAGCGCGAGCGCGACGGCGCGCCCCCTTCCGTGGGAACGCTGGAGGAGTGAGCGCCCGCTGGAGCCCCGCTCCTGGAGCGTGCGTCCGCCCGGGCAGACCACCGCTTGCGCCCATCGGGTGTCATCCCAAGGCTTGAGGTTCACGTTTTGATGGGAGGACGACCATGGCGGGCAAGAAGCTGGAGGGCTACGGGGAGACCAGTGAGCAGCGCCAGCGGCACCTGGAGAACGACGAGTTCTCCGAGCGGGCGCCCCGGACGCCCGAGGAGCTGGAGGAGGCGCGCACCGAACCAGAGGACGGCCACCAGGTGGTGACGCTCCATCCGTTGGATTCGGAGCGTCCGGACGACGAGCGCTGAGCCTCCGTCCGTGCCGGACTGCTAGGGTCCGCCCCCGCGATGAGCCAGAGCCTGACCCTGCTTGCGGGCCCCGACGCCCTGCGCATCCTCCGGGAGCGCGGGCTGCGCGCGGAGGACGTGGACATCCTTCCGGGCGCTTCCGGTGGCCCGAAGTGGCTGGGGCTGGAGGGGATCGACCGCGTGCTGTTCGGCGAGCTCCTCCAGCAGCCGCGCACCCGGCCGCTGCACCTCATCGGCAGCTCCATCGGGAGCTGGCGGCTGGCGTGTCTGGCGCAGAAGGACCCGGTGGCCGCGCTGAAGCGCTTCGCGGACGCGTACCTGGAGCAGCGCTATCCGCCCAAGCCTCCGCCCTCGCTGGTCAGTGAGAGGAGCGCGACGATCCTGGATTCCCTCCTGGGGCCGGACGGCATGGAGGAGATCCTCACGCACCCGTGGGCGCGGCTGCACGTGGTGACGACCCGGTGCAAGGGGCTGCTCGCGGTGGAGCAGTCCAGCGTGCAGCTCATGGGCTTCGTGCTGGGCGCGCTGGCGAACGCGGTGAGCCGCCGGACGCTCGGGCTCCACATGGAGCGCGTCGTGTTCCACACCGCCGGGGACACCAGCCCCTTCGCCGGGCTCAAGGACCTGCCGTCGGTCCACCGTCCCCTCACCCGCGACAACCTGCGCCCCGCGCTCATCGCGTCGGGATCCATCCCGATGGTGCTCGCGGGCGTCCATGACATCCCGGGCGCGCCTCCTGGCACGTACCGCGACGGCGGCGTCGTCGACTACCACCTGGACGTGGACTACGGCGCGGGCGACGGGCTGGTGCTCTATCCGCACTTCTATCCGTACGTGGTGCCCGGCTGGTTCGACAAGTCGCTCAAGTGGCGGCGCGCGGGACCGCTCAACTTCCGCCGCGCGCTGATCATCACGCCATCCCCCGCGCACCTGGCACGGCTGCCCGGTGGACGCATCCCGGACCGCTCCGACTTCACGAAGCTGAAGGACGCGGACCGGATCCGCGCGTGGAGACAGGTGCTGACCGAGGGCGACCGCATGGCGGATGAGCTGCGCGAGCTGCTTGCCTCGGGGCGCATCGCGGAGCACGTCCAGTCGCTTTAACGGAGCCGCTCAGCAGGCGAGCCACGCTCGAAGCGCGGCGTAGACCTCCGGGTGGTCGAGCAGGTCCAGGTGGTTCGCGCCCGGGATGATGCGCTGGTTCGCTTCCGGGAACCGCAACGTCAGCTCCGGCTGGGCATGGCGCCCGAGCGCGCTGTCCACCGGCACCAGCCCGTCACCGGGCAGCCGCTCCGCCAACGCCTTCGCGGTGGTGGCCGCGACCGCGTAGCAGGCCACGCCCTCCGGCAGCGAGAGGCCGCGACGCGCATCCCCACCCCATCCGAAGCGCTCCCGCCCCTCCCAGTGCGCGTCGAGCACGTTGCCGAAGCGCAGGTCGGTGACCCCGGCACCGCGGATCCGTCCCAGGCGCGCGAACGGCGCGCTGTACGGACTGAGCTCCAGCAGCACGTCCACCCAGCTCCCACCGCGCTCCAGCGGCGACCCATGATGGGGCGACCCAAGACAGACGAGCCCTCGCAACAAGGACCGCCACCCCTGGCCCTCGGCCTCCGCCGCGAGGCACGCGCTCCGCGCCACCAGTCCACCCATGCTGTGGCCCAGGAGCGTCAGCGATTCGAGCGGCACGGGCCAGCAGGCCACGAGCTGTTCCAGCAGCCCGGAGAGCGCACGCCCGTTCCGGGAGATGTGCAGGCCGCTATTGTAGTGGAGGTAGACCGGCGTGTAGCCGAGGTCGCGCGCCAGCGCCGCGCCATGGTCATGCCCCCGCCGGCTCCACTGAAGGTCGTTCATCGAGGAGCCATGAATCAGCACGAGCAGCCGGCTCCCTGCCTCCGGGAGGGCGGCGCGCAGGGCCTCGGGCTCCAGGCACAACGGCTGCCCGTGGACCCGGAACGCCATCGGGATCGCGAGCGGGTTGCCCTGCGCCTCCAGCGCATCCCCCAGCACCCCGTTCAGCGCGGAGACCACCGCCTCCCGCTGAGGTCCCGGAGCACTGTCCCCCAGCCACGGAGAGAGCCGCGCGAGCACGGCATCGAGCCCTGCCCCGACGTGCCGCGTGACCTCCTGGAGGGTCGAGTAGATCAAGCTCGTCACGGCTCGCGCCGGGCGCTCCAGCGGCCTGCCCAGGACGGACGGCCCGCTGGCGATGGTGCAGTGCACCTCCTCGACGAGCCCCATCACGCCCCGGGTGCCCTGCACCACGAGGCGGCTGGCCCCCCGCAGGGCCTCCGCGTTCGTCCGTACGCCTGGCGACTGGCTGTTCATGGCTCGTGCCTCCATGGCCATACCTACCAGACCGTAACCTACCCAACCGTAGGTCCAGGGTCAAACGGGGGAACGCTTCAAGCGAGCAAGCTCCTCGCGCAGGGAGCGGTTCTCCGAGCGCAGCGTCTGGAGCTCGGTCGACACCGGCCGCAGCAGTTCGTCCAGCTCCGCCTCGGTGAACCGGGGCGTGATGTGCTTGGGGCAATTCCAGTCATGGCCCTCCACCCGGAGCACGAAGCCGCGCTCGGCCTTCGTGCCTTCTCCGGGTACCTCCAGGCGCTCCATCGTCGCGGGGTCCGTCTCGCGGGTGATGACGGTCGCATGCGCCAGGACCTTCAGGCGCGCACGGTTCGGGTAGTCCACGAAGATGAGCGCGACCCGGTCGTTCTCGCTGACGTTGCCCGCGGAGATGTACTGCTTGTTGCCCCGGTAGTCCGCGAAGCCCAGCGTGTGGGGGTCCAGCACCCGGACGAAGCCCGGCGGACCGCCCCGGTGCTGGATGTAGGGCCAGCCGTTCGCACCGACGCTGGCCATGTAGAAGCTGTCACGCCGGGCCAGGAACTCTTCCTCGTCGGGGGTGAGCACGTCCGGCGCGTCCCCTGCCCTCTCCATCCGCGCATAGGCCGCGCGGCTCCCATGCTGCTCCTGCAACGCCTTCACCGCGGGCGTGAAGGCGAGTCTGGCGAATCGGCCCATGGCTCTTCCTGGCGACACGGCGGAATTGCCGATGCACCACGTATAGCCACCGGGGCAGGTGAAATAATCAGGCGGGCAGGCAAGACTTCATTGCCAACTTCGCAAGAATCATGGACCAGCTCTTCACGCTCCGGACGTTCGTCGCCGTCGCCAGGCAGGGAAGCTTCACGGCCGCGTCCCGCCACCTGCGCATCTCTCCTTCGGTGGCGACCCGGGCCATCGCCCAGCTCGAGGAGCGGCTCGGGCTCGCGCTCCTCACGCGCACGACGCGCTCCGTGCGCCTCACCGAACGGGGGCAGGTCTACCTGGAGAGCTGCCAGCGGCTGCTGGAGGACCTGGACGAGGCCGACCGCCGCGTCCGGGGGGAGAACGCCGAGCCGCGAGGCGAGCTGCACCTCTCCGCCCCCATCGTCTTCGGACGGCTCCACGTCCTGCCCGTGGTCCAGAAGCTGCTCGCGGCACATCCGGCCCTGTCCGTCCGCCTGCACCTGTCGGACAGGAACCAGCAGCTCGTGGACGAAGGCATCGACGCAGCCGTCCGCCTGGGGGAGCTGAAGGACAGCAGCCTCATCGCCCTTAAAGTCGGCGCCGTCCGGCGCGTGCTGGTGGCCAGCCCCCACTACGTGAAGCAGCGCGGGACACCCCGCTCGCCCGCGGAGCTGAGCCGCCATGAGCTCATCGCCTTCGAGAACCTCGACGCGACGAACGAGTGGCGGTTCGGCGAAAGGGAGAAGCCGGTGCGCGTCCAGCCCCGGCTCATCCTCAACAGCGCGGACGCGGCCATCGCGGCGGCGGAGCAAGGGGTTGGCATCGCGCGCACGCTCTCGTACCAGGTGGCGGACGCCGTGCTCGCGGGGCGGCTGGTCCTGCTCCTGGGGGCGTTCGCGCCGCCTCCCGTCCCGGTGAGCGTCATCTACCCTGGCCGCCGCAGCGCCTCCGCGAACGTGGGCGCGTTCGTCCGCACGGCCCGCCGCCACTTCGAGGAGCACCCACTGCGGCCCGTCGAAGCATGGCGCCCGCCCGGGCATGCGGGCGGGAAAGCCAGACGCTGAAAAGCGAAAGGGCCCCGGCGTTTCCACCGGGGCCCTCTCTAGTTGCGGGGGCAGGATTTGAACCTGCGACCTTCGGGTTATGAGCCCGACGAGCTACCAGGCTGCTCCACCCCGCGTCACCGTGACGCGGTACTGCGATTCTCGATTTGAACACCCGGGATCGAAACTTTCATTTCGACCCCGGGCTTTTCAAGTTGCGGGGGCAGGATTTGAACCTGCGACCTTCGGGTTATGAGCCCGACGAGCTACCAGGCTGCTCCACCCCGCGGCGAGAACGAGAGGGTAAGTACCGAAGCCCCTCGCTACCGTCAACACCTATCTCGGCGCCCCCTCGCATTGTCGCGTGCGAGCGCCGAGATGGCGTGACGTCACTACTTGCCCAGCTTGCTGAGCAGATCCGCGAAGGTGCCGAAGCCCTTCTTGCCGCCGCCCACGGGCTGCTGCGTCTTCTGCCACGCCTCGACCTCGGCGCGCTCCTCCGCGCGGATGGCCGCGGGGATGGACAGGCGGATCTTCCCGGAGGCGTCGATGTCGATGATCGCCACCTTCAGCTCCTGGCCGATGGCGAAGTGCTTGCGCATGTCCGTGCCGCGATCCGTGCCCGTCTCGCTGGCCGGGATGAGGCCCTTGCCGCCCGGGAACGCGAGGAACACGCCGTAGGGCTCCAGCCGGTCCACCTTGCCGACGACGACCGCGCCCACCTTGGGACGGGGCGCCGCGGGCTCCTTGGGCGCCGAGGGCTGCGCCTCCTTCGCCGGACGCTCCTCGGGAGGACGCTGGGCCTCCTCCTCGGAGATGCGGCGCAGGCCGATGCGCTTGTCATTGGGGTCGATCTTCTCGACGGAGACCCAGATGACCTCGCCTTCCTTCACCGCGTCGCGCGGGTGCGCGATGCGCCGGTCGCTCAGCGCGGAGATGTGCACCAGGCCGTCCACGCCCGGGCGCAGCTCCACGAACGCGCCGAAGGGCTGGAGCCGGACGACCTTGCCCTGCAGGCGGTCGCCCTCCTTGATCTCCTCCAGCGCCTTCTTGAACGGATCCTCCTGACGCGACCGCAGCGACAGGGTGATGCGCTCCTTCTGCTTGGCCTTGTCCGGGGAGTTGGGCTGGCCCTCCTCCATGCGGAGGATCTCCACCTCCACCTCGTCGCCCTGCTTCACCACGTCGCTGGGGTGCGCGACGCGCGTGTAGGAGAGCTCGGAGACGGGGACCATGCCCTCCACGCCGCCCAGGTCCACGAACACGCCGAAGTCGCGCACGCCGGAGACCTTGCCCTTGACCGTCTTGCCCACGGCCAGGTTCTTGCGCGTCTCCGTGGCCAGCCGGCGCTGCTCGTCCTCCAGCAGCGAGCGGCGCGACAGCACCACGTTGCGGTCGCGCACTTCCGTCACGCGGAACTGGAGCTTCTCGCCGATGAACTGATCCGGCTTCTCCACGAAGCGGATGTCCAACTGGCTGATGGGGCAGAAGGCGCGCGTCTCACCGATGGCGACTTCCACGCCGCCCTTGTTCACGCTGAGGACCAGGCCCTCCACCGGCATGCCGGAGGCGCGGGCCTCCGCGAGCATGGCGAAGGACGCGTTGCCCTTGGCCAGCGCGCGGCTGAGCATGATGCCCTTGGCGCCCATCTCCACGACGTGCGCCTCCAGGCGGTCGCCCACGCCGAAGCGCAGGATGCCCTCGTCGTCCTTGAGCTCGCGCAGCTCGATCATCGCCTCCGACTTCGCGGAGCCGTCCAGCGACACGAACGCGGTGTCCGCGCCCAACTGGAAGATGGTGCCGGCGACCTTCTCGCCAATGCGCACGCCGCGGCGGCCCGGAGCGCCACCGTCCTTGACCTGCGCCTCGAACATGTCCGCGAAGGACTCGGTCTCCGGGACCTCGTCGTACAGCGGGCTGGACGGCGCGGGGGCCGGCGTCACCGGACGCGGCGCGGGAGCCGGCGTGGAGGCCGCGGAGGCCTGCGCGTCGGCGCCCGTCTGCTCCGCGGTCGCGGTCGCCTCGGCGGGCTTCTCACCCTCCAGGGCGCGCGTCTCGATGGAGCCCGAGGCCCGCTTCACGACCACCATGGGACCGGATGGACGGCGCTCGCCGCCTCCGCCACCTCCCCGGCGCTCGCCGCCACGGCCACCGCCGCGCTCGCCGCCGCCACGGGGCGCGTCGCCCTGGGGACGGGGCTGCGACTGGGCGTCGCGAGGACCGCGATCACCGCGGCCCTGCCCGCTCTTCTCATCGCGGCCGCCACGGCCACCGCCGCGCTCGTTGCCCTGGCCCCCCGAGGGGATGCCCAGCATCACGTCGCCAAACGTGGCCTTCGGCTTCTTGGGACCGAAACCGCCAGGACCGCCCGAATTTCCGCCGCTCTTCTCGTCGCTCACTGCCGAGACCTTCCGTTGACGATTTCCGACCCGGGACTTCCTTGAAGTCAGGGCCTCTTGAAAAAGGCGGCGCACTCTACACGCGCGCCATGCCCGGAGGAAGCCGCATGCGGCCATCCCCTCCACAAAGGGCCTCCTATCGCAACGGAAAGGGCCCTGTCCTGCATTCCGTTTGAGCTCCCAGGCACCGCCCGCCGGGCAGCCGCCCCACCGGGCGCCGCGCCGCGTCTACCGGGCGAGCCCCAGGCGCCGGCCCACCTTGCGGAAGACGGCGCCCGCCTCCGGAACCCCCAGCGCGGCGGACACGGCGAAGTAGACGACGCCGAAGGGCACCGCCGTCGCCATCAGGCCCAGCACCGGGTGCAGCCGGGGCGGCACCAGCAGCGTCCCTCCCCACTCCACCCCCACCCCGGGCATGGGGCCCAGGAGTCCGGTGAGGCCCTGCTTGACGGCCAACGCCACGAGCCCGGCCACCACCGCCGCGCCGTACAGCCGGGGCAGCAGCCCCGAGGGCAGGCCCACGGGCCCCACGATGGAGCGCAGCTTGCGGCGCAGGAGCGTGGTCTCCACCCAGGCGACGATGCCGCTGGACAGGGTGAGGAACGCCGCGCCCAGCTCCCGGGGCAGCCCCAGGCGCTCCGGCAGCCACAGCGCCAGGAACCAGGCCTTCACCGTCCCCAGGGCCACGCGCACGATGGCGTAGCGCAAGGGCGTCTTCGGGTCCTTCAGCGCGTAGAAGGCGGACGCGTAGAGCCGGCCCACGGTGGACGCCACCAGGCCCACCGCGGCGCCCATCAGCAGGTACCAGAGGTAGCGCGAGTCCGAGGCGCCGAAGCGGCCCGTCTGCAGGAGCGCGCCGCTCACCAGGTCCCCCAGGAAGAGGAGCGCGGCGGCGGACGGCACCACCCAGAAGGCGATGCGGCGCGAGCCCGCGTCGATGCGGCCGCGCAGCTTCGTGTGCGCCTGGGCCTCCCCTTCCGCCGTGGCGCGCGCCATCTCCGGCAGCTCCGCGGCGGACACCGCCATGCCGAAGAGGCTCACCGGGATGAGGTAGATGGTCTGCGCGTAGAGCAGCGAGGACAGCGCGCGGTTGGAGATGAGCGACGCGAAGGCGGTGTCCACCCACGCGCTGAACTGGACCACGCCGCGCCCCAGCACCACCGGGCCGAAGTTCTTCAGCACCTGGCGCACGGAGGCGCTCGCCAGCGACAGCACCGGGCGGAAGCGGCCCAACAGGCGCATCACCGTGGGCACCTGCACCGCGAACTGGAGGAAGCTGCCCAGCACCACGCCGTAGGCCAGCCACTCCGTCACGGCCTCTTCCGCCGCGCGGCCCCCGGACGTGCCCTGCACGCGGCCCACCCCCAGCAGCGTGGCGATGATGACGACGTTCCACACCACCGGCGCCAGGTAGGACAGGAGGAAGCGCCGGTGGCTGTTGAGGATGCCCAGGCACCACGCGCTCAGCACCAGGAAGCCCGTGCCCGGGAAGAGGATGCGCACCAGCCGCACGGCCAGGTCGCGCTCGCCGCCCTGGAAGCCCGGCGCGATGAGGTCCACGAACAGCGGCGTGGCCAGCATGCCCAGCGCCACCATCACGCCGGTGGCCAGGGCCAGCAGGCCGAACACCGCGCCCGCGACCCGGTCCGCCTCGTCCGCGTCCTTCTTGCCCAGGAGCTGGGCGTAGACGGGGATGAAGGAGCCCGACAGGACGCCTTCGCCGAAGAGGTTCTGGAGGAAGTTGGGGATGCGCAGCGCGGCCTTGAAGACGGCGGCGGCCTCCGCGTTGCCCAGGTAGTGCGCGAAGACCCGCTCGCGCACCAGCCCCATCAGCCGTGACGCCAGGATGCCAATGGCGACCAGCATCGCGCCACGGCCTCCCGCGCTGCGTTCAGGGCCGGACGGTGGCGGGGCGGCCGGAGCGTCGGGCCGGGGGGGCGAGGCGGGTGCGGGGGCGGTCACGAAGGGGCGGACTCTACGTCCGGCGTTCTTCGGCATGCAGCAGGAAACCCTTCGACCGCTGTTTCACTTGACGGTCTCCCCACGGGTTGCGAGGGTCCGCCCTCAATGGCCGGAAAGTCCGACACCGAGCGGTCCGACGTCGCGCGCATCCGCGCCGTCCTGGCGCGCGAGCTCGAGACCATCAACGAGTACGAGGCGTACGCCGAGGACTCCTCCCTCCCGGAGGTCAAGGCCTTCTTCCTCCACCTGGCGGCGGAGGAGAAGGAGCACGTGTCCGAGGCCACCCACATGCTCCGCATGCTCGACAAGGGTCAGGACGCGCACTTCGCGAAGCCCTTCGTCCCCGGCCACTTCCAGGCCGCCACGGGGGGGGGCTCCCCGGAGCCCGCCCCGCCCGCCGCTGAACCCTCGCCCGTCGTGACGCGCGCGCCGCCCTCGGTGGGCCGCCTGGCGAACGAGCCCCTGACGTCCCTGCCGCCCCAGCGCCTGATCTACGGCGTCCCCGCGCCGCCGCCCGCCGCCAACGGCCACCCGCTCACCATCGGCAGCCTGCGCCGCGGCGGTGGAAGCGGTGGCTCCGGTGGCGGTCGTTAGAACCCTCTTGCTTCCTGCCTTCCCCTCCTCTGCCGCCGCTCGTGACGGAGACACAGATGCCTGACTTCCTTGGACATGCCGAGAACCCGCTGCGCGAAGAGGAGTGGGCGCGCCTCAACGAGACGGTGATCCAGGTGGCTCGCCGGTCGCTGGTGGGCCGCCGCATCCTGGACATCTACGGGCCGCTGGGCGCGGGCGTGCAGACGGTGGCGTACGACGAGTTCCAGGGCGTGTCCCCGGGCGCGGTGGACATCGTCGGGGAGCAGGAGACCGCGATGGTCTTCACCGACGTCCGCAAGTTCAAGACCATCCCCATCATCTACAAGGACTTCCTGCTGCACTGGCGGGACATCGAGGCGGCGCGCACGCACAACATGCCGCTGGACGTGTCCGCCGCCGCTGGCGCCGCGGCGCTGTGCGCGCAGCAGGAGGACGAGCTCATCTTCTACGGCGACCAGCGCCTGGGCTACGAGGGCCTGATGACGGCCAACGGCCGCCTCACCGCCACGCTGGGGGACTGGACGGCGCCGGGCGGCGGCTTCCAGACCATCGTGGAGGCCACGCGCAAGCTCAACGAGGCCGGCCACTTCGGCCCCTACGCCGTGGTGCTGTCGCCGCGCCTGTACTCGCAGTTGCACCGCATCTACGAGAAGACGGGCGTGCTGGAGATCCAGACCATCAGCCAGCTCGCGGCGGACGGCGTCTACCAGTCCAACCGCCTGCGCGGTGAGTCCGGCGTGGTGGTGTCCACGGGCCGGGAGAACATGGACCTGGCGGTGGCCATGGACATGGTCGCGGCCTACCTGGGCGCCAGCAAGATGAACCACCCGTTCCGCGTGCTGGAGTCGCTGCTCTTGCGCATCAAGCACCCGGACGCCATCTGCACGCTGGAAGGCGCCACCCCCGCCGCTCCCCCGGCGCGCCGCTAGGTCGCGGTCGCCGCGCGAAAGACTCATGGCCAAGGTCCTGGTCATCGACGACGAGACGAACCTGCGCAAGGTGCTGGCCGCCCTGCTGCGCCGCGACGGGTTCGACGTCACCGTGGCGGAGAACGGCGAGCAGGGCCTGGCCGAGTTCCACAAGAACGGCGCGGACATCGTCGTCACCGACCTGGTGATGCCCAAGCTGGGCGGCATGGAGGTGCTGGCCGCCGTGCGCACCGCCAACCCGGACGTGCCGGTGATCATCATCACCGCGCACGGCACCGTGGACTCCGCCGTGGAGGCCATCAAGGCGGGCGCGTTCGACTACATCACCAAGCCGTTTGATCAGGCGGAGCTGTCCTCCGTCGTGGCCAAGGCCGCCAAGACGAACGAGAGCGCCAAGCGCTCCGTGCGCGCGGACCACAAGGCCCGGTCCGCCATCATCGGCGAGTCGCCGCAGATCCAAGACGTCTACAAGATCATCGACAAGGTCGCGGACACGCCCTCCACGGTGCTGATCACCGGGGAGAGCGGCACGGGCAAGGAGCTCATCGCCACCGCGCTGCACGGTGCGTCCAGCCGCCGCGACAAGCCGTTCATCAAGATCAACTGCGCCGCCATCCCCGCCACGCTCCTGGAGAGCGAGCTGTTCGGCTACGAGAAGGGCGCCTTCACCGGCGCCGTCACGTCCAAGCCCGGCCGCTTCGAGCTGGCCGACGAGGGCACCCTCTTCCTGGACGAGATTGGCGAGATCCCCGTCGAGATGCAGGTGAAGCTCCTGCGCGCGCTCCAGGAGGGCGAGTTCGAGCGCGTGGGCGGCATCAAGACGACGCGCGTGAACGTGCGCCTGGTGGCCGCCACCAACCGCGACCTCCAGGCGGAGATCGAGGCGGGCCGCTTCCGCAAGGACCTGTACTACCGGCTGGCCGTGGTGCCCATCGTGCTGCCCGCGCTGCGCGAGCGCCGGGGCGACATCCCGATGCTCGCCGCGCACTTCGTGGACAAGTACAACCGGCGGCTCCACAAGAAGATCGAAGGCATCGCCGACGACGCGCTCGCGCTGCTCCAGGCGTACGCGTGGCCGGGCAACATCCGCGAGCTGGAGAACCTCATCGAGCGCGTGCTGCTCTTCGCGGACGGCCCCCTCATCACCGCCAGGGACCTGCCGGAGCCGGTGCGCGGGGGAGCGGGCGTGCAGGCGGGGGCCCAGGTCGCCGCCTCGCTGGGCACGCTGGACGTCCCCGTGGGCGAGGTAGGCCTCAAGGACATCGTGCGCATGAAGGCCGCGGAGTTGGAGCGCGACCTCATCGTCAAGAAGCTGGAGGAGACGGGCGGCAACGTCACGCGCGCCGCGCGCCTCCTGCAGATCAGCCGCAAGTCGCTCCAGACGAAGATGAAGGAGTTCGGCCTGCGCGACACCACCCCGGACGGTCAGGAAGACGGCCCGGACGAGTAGCCCGGGGCGCCGAAATATCGCCTTCTTCCCGGCGGTTTCGGCCCCCGCGTACCTTCTTACCCTCAGGGAGCCTGAATGCGGCCGAATCTTCCCACCCTCGGTGGACCACCGAAGCGCAATCCCTTCGGACCGGTGGTTGCCGTCTCCGTCATCCTCGGCGCGGCCGCGGGTGGCGTGTGGTGGTGGAAACAGCGCATGGCGGATGTCCCCCTGGACGTCGCCTCGCAGACCGCGTCCGCGCTGGACGCCGGCACCGTGGCCGAGGCCCCCGTGGCCCCGCCCGCGCCCACCGACCCCGTGAAGGCCGCGGGCCTGGAGCGCGTGTCCATCCGCATCGAGGGCCCGCTGGAGACGGCGCTCGTCCAGGCCTCCGACGCCACCGTGGGCCCCGCCCTGGCGCAGGTGGTGACGCGCACGCTGGTGTGGTGGGTGCGCGTCCCCGGTGAAATCCTCCGGGGGGACACCCTGGACGTGCTCTACCAGCGCCGCCCCAACGAGGAGCCGCTGGTGTACGCGGTGCGCTTCGTGAGCGGCAAGACGGGCCAGACGCACCGCGCCTACCGCTTCACGCCCGCGGGTGAGCAGAACGCCCGCTACTACCTGCCTGGCGGCGACGAGCTGGAGCTGCGGATGGAGAAGTCGCCCATCGACAGCTACGAGCAGATCACCTCGCTCCTGCGCGACGGCCGCGGCCACAAGGGCGTGGACTTCCGCGCGCCGGTGGGGACGACGGTCCGGGCGCCCTTCGCGGGCGTCATCAAGCGCAAGAACTGGAACTTCGGCAGCAACGGCAACTGCATCGAGCTGGTGGAGTCCGGGGGCAAGGGCCGCCGCGCCCTCTTCCTGCACCTGGCGGAGCTGCCCAAGAGCATCCAGCCCGGGATGCGCGTGAACGCGGGCCAGGTCCTGGCCCAGAGCGGCAACACGGGCCACTCCTTCGCCCCCCACCTGCACTACCAGCTCATGCTGGGCGAAAACCGGGTCCTGGACCCCTTCGACCAGCACAAGACCTTCCGCGCGTCCCTGGCGGCCGCCCAGAAGGGCGCCTTCGACACCGAGGTCCAGCGGCTGGACGGACTGCTGGGAACCTCCGTCGCGGGGAAGTAAAGCCCCACCCATTTCTTGACACTCCTCCGACGGCACGGCTAGCTGGCAGGCCTGGGCCGTGGTCGTCGGAGGTAGTGGATGCACAGGTTTCGCGCCGTCATCGCCGCGCTGACGCTGGGCGTGCCGTTCGCCGCCAGCGCGGCGGAGATCACCCGGATTGCTTCCTCGTTCGAGGACGATGATCCGTTCGACCTCTTCCTCGACGTGGGCTTCGAGCGCTCGCAGACGCGCGCGAAGATCGTCCGCGAGCAGCTCAGCGACGGTGACGCCACCAGCGTCCCGGACGTCAATGAGCTCTGGTACAAGGGCGTGGACGCGCGGCTGAACCTGGCCGTGGCCTTCGGCCTGTGGAAGGACCTGGAGTTCAGCTTCAAGCTGCCCATCGTCTTCCAGCAGAACGAGACCTGGGACTTCGTCTCGGGGACGACCCAGGGCAACTCCACCATCACCAACAGTTGCTACAACGCGGACGGCTCGCCCTACTCCGCCGAGGGCTGCAAGGGCCGGCTGTTCCAGGTGCCCCAGGAGAGCTACCGCGGCGGCCTGGGCAACGTGCACTTCGGCCTGGCGTACGCCTTCTTCAACCAGGAGAAGGACGACACCAAGCCCACGTGGATCGTCGGCATCGACTACGAGGCGCCCACCGCCAAGCAGCGCGACCCGAGCCTGGACAACACGGACCCGGACGGCGACCGCGGCAACGTGGGCGACCGCGTCCACAAGTACCAGCTCTACACGTCCTTCTCGCGGAAGATGGGCGTGGCGGAGCCGTACTTCAAGGCGTCCTACACCATCCCGGTGCGCGGCCCCGGCGCCTACTCCAACTGCGACCAGTCCGTCACTCCCCCGCCCAACTTCGGCGACGGGCGGCCCAACCTGGGTGCGCCGTACAACTGCTACAAGGAGCCGTGGACCCGGAAGGAGACGGGCATCCAGGCCCCCTCGCAGACGGCGCTCACCTTCGGCATGGAGCTGGTGCCCTTCGAGAACGCGGCCAGGTCCCAGAAGTTCGCCCTGGACCTGCGGCTGCTGGGCAACTACGTGGGCCGCGGCCGGTACTACAACGAGCTGAGCTCCGCGCTGCGCAAGCTGCTCACCTCCGACGACTACTTCCAGGTGGGTGGCCAGGTGGGCGTCACCGCCCGCGCCGCACAGGCCTTCACCATCCGGGCCTCCGGCAACTTCCTCTACAACACGGACCACCTGCTCACGACCGAGGCCATTGGCCAGGACCTGAACGGCGACGGCACCGTGGACACGGCCCCGGGCTCGGACGAGCTGAACCCCACGTTCGACTGGCGCTACGACCTGGTGTCCCGCCGCTTCCGGGCCATCCAGAGCACCACGTTCCGCTTCGACCTGGGCGCGACCTTCAGCTTCTGAAGGCCCGCGCCGGATGACCGCGGCGGTGGGCCTCCCCTACCGCTGCTTCAGCCCCAGGCCCAGCCGGTACACCTCCTGGCCGGGCCACCCCGCGCGGCGGGCCAGCTCCGTGCTCAGCGGCTTGAGCTTCTCGCCGCGAGCCAGGCCCGACTCCAGCGCCCGGAGCAGCTCGTCCTCGCTCCAGCGCTGCTCCCCGGTGCGCCCCTCCACCAGCACCACCACCTCGCCCCGGGTCTCCTCGCCCGCGTAGCGCGCCACGAGCGCGGACAGCGGGCCCCGGACGAACTCCTCGTGCAGCTTGGTCAGCTCGCGCGCCACGCACGCGCGGCGGTCGCCCCAGGCCTCCTGCAGGTCCACCAGCGTCTCCGCCAGGCGGCGCGGGGATTCGTAGAGGACGCAGGTGGCGGACAGGGGCGCCACTTCATCCAGCATGGCCCGGCGCTCCGGCCCCTTGCGCGGCAGGAAGCCCAGGAAGTGGAAGCGCCCGGTGGGCAGGCCTGACGCACTCAGGGCGGCCACCAGCGCCGTGGGGCCGGGCACCGGCTCCACCTTCAGGCCGCGCTCCAGCGCCTCCGCCACCAGCTTCTCCCCCGGGTCGCTGATGCCGGGGCTGCCCGCGTCGGTGATGAGCGCGCAGTCCTCCCCCGCCTCGATGCGGTCCAGGATGCGCCCGGCGCGCTGCCCCTCCGCGAAGGCGGGCAGGCTCACCAGGTCCTTCCCGGCGATGCCGAAGTGGTCCAACAGGATGCGCGAGTGCCGGGTGTCCTCGCACGCGAGGAAGCCGGCGGTGCGCAGCGTCTCCAGGGCCCGGGCGGTGACGTCCCCCAGGTTCCCGATGGGCGTGGCCACGAGGTAGAGCGTTCCAGCCAAGGGACGGATTCCTTTACATGCCAGCGTCGAAGGCGGCGGGCAGGTGCTCCACCCGGGCGTGCTCGCCCTGGCCCACGACGGAGATGACGTCGAAGCGCACCATGCGCCCGTCGATGCCGTTCTGGAAGAGATAGTGCAGCGCGGCCTTCACCACCCGGCGCTGCTTGGCGAAGGACACGGTGTGCGACGGGTCTCCCCACGCCGCCGTGGAGCGCATGCGCACCTCCACGAAGCACATGAGCTCCCCCTGCTCCGCCACGATGTCCAGCTCGCCGTAGCGGCACGTCCAGTTGCGCGCCACCACCCGGAAGCCCTGCGACTCCAGCAGGCGCACGCCCTGCGACTCCGCCACGTCCCCCACGTCCCGCCGCGTCCCCATTCCGTCCCCGCCGCCCCTTGGACCTCCGGCGGCGGCTAGACGTTAACGGTGCCGTCCGACATCTGGCCGAAGCCCGGGTGGGCGGTGACGTGCAGCACCTGCGTGAGCGTGCCCAGGTGCTTGAGCATGCGGGCGACGAGGGGCAGCTTCGCCTCGTCCACGCCCGTCAGCACGTCGTCCAGGAGGAAGGGGCGCTTCACCCGGGCGCACGTCTTCTCCACCACCGTCATGCGCAGCGCCAGGTAGTAGAGGTCGATGTCCTTCGGGGACAGCTCGCCCACCGGGATGCGGTTGTTCTGCGCGAGCAGGAAGGCGTTGCCCTCGCGGTCCCACTCCACGCCCTGGTAGCGCCGGTCCGTGAGCGCGGTGAGGTACTGCACGCAGCGGTCCTTCAGCAGCGCCTGCACCGAGAGCATGTCCGTCGTGAGCACGTCCGCGGCCTGCGACAGCACCAGGGGGGACGGGTCCTCCAGCGGATCCACCGGCGCGGGCGTCTGGCCGGGCGCCGCGGCCACCGGCACCGGGGGCGCCTTCGCCAGCGCGATGGACTCCTTCAGCCGGGACAGCTCCCGCTCCACCTCGCGCAGGTCGCGCACGTAGGTGCCCTTGGCGGACAGCTCCGCGTTGAGGGCCTCCTGCTGCGCGCGCAGCTCCTGTCCGTCGCGGATGGCGCCCTGGTACTCCTCGGAGGCCTCGAACTCCTCCAACTGCGTCTGCAGCTCCCCCAGCCGGATGCCGAGCAGGTCCTTCTGCTCCAGCGCGGCGGGGATCTCCGTGTAGCTCTCCAGGTTCAGGGCCTTGACGGCCATGCGCACGGGCGCGTCCTCGAGCTCGAACTCGTCGAGGATCTTCTTCTGCCTCGCGTCCTTGCGGTTGTCCTTGGAGCCCTTGCGCGTGGCGTGCTGCAGGTCATCCACGTAGCGCAGCGCCATCCACGCGGCCGCGCCGAAGGCGGGGATGTTGACCAGCGCCAGGTAGCGCCACATGGGCTGCGCCGCGACGATGCCCAGGCCCACGCTCAGGCCCATGAAGAGCACGCCCGCGCCCAGGCCGCCCCAGAAGTAGCGGTTCTGGGTGAGGGGCGGCACCTTCAGCGACGCGTCCTCCAGCTCTGGATCGCGGTCCGTCTCCAGCCGCGCCAGCGCCTCGTCCCGCCGCGCCACCACCTTCGGGTAGCGCTTCACGCGCGAGAGGATGTCCAGGGGCAGCCCCAGCGACTCCGGCGAGGGGGCCGCGCGCCAGGCGGCCTCCGCTTGGGCAATGGCCTCCTTGAGCCCCTCCCCGCCCTTGAGCTTGGAGTCCGCCTCGAAGATGAGCGACGCCAGCTCGTCCACCTTGAACTGGAGCTGATCCACCGCCTTCGCGGTGACGAGTTCCTTCTCCAGCACCTTCACCTTCGCCTCGGCCGCCGGCACGTCCTCCGCCGGGAGCACCTGGGAAGCGGTCGCCAGCGACGGCGTGGCCCCGGAGGCCCTCGCGCCCGCGGCCGCCGCGGCCTTCGCCAGGCTCTTGCGAGGCCGGCGCGACGGCAGCATCACCAGTTGGAGGCAGTACACCTGCTCGAAGGTGGTGCGCGGAGGCAGTCCCGCCTGGCCGCGCAGGTACTGGTTGATCTCCGAGACGTCCGTGGACACCAGCTCCGGCTGGCTCGTGGCGGGGTTGAGCCGGTGCAGCGATCCAGAGCCGCCCAGCTCGCGCAACACCCGGTACGTCATCCCGTCCTGCCCCACGAACGTCAGCGCGGCCTTGCCGGAGCGCCCCGCGGAGCCCACCAGGCTCGCGTCCCCGCCCCGGCCATCCGCGAACAACAGCGACAGCGCCAGGTTCGCCAGCGGCAGCACGTCCGCCGTGGGCGGCTTGAGGATGAGGTATCCGGTCTTCAGCGGGAAACGCCCGGCGGGAGAGAACCCGCGGACGTTCTGGATGGCGACCTCGACGAAGTGCATGGCGCGCGCAGTCTAGCCCGAACGAAAAAAGGAGCGTCCAGTGACGGACGCTCCTTCTCGCACGCGGCCGCGAAGGCCGCGAGAGGGTTTCTGAGGACCTACTAGCCCCGGGCGGCGGCGGCCTTGGCGGCGGCCTTGTCCGGGTCCACCTGCACGTCCACGCGCGAGGCCTTGCCCTTCAGCTCGCGGAGGTAGAACAGGCGCTTGCGGTTCACGTCGCCGCGGGTGAGGACCTCGATCTTCTCGTAGCGCGGGCTGTGGATGGGGAAGATGCGCTCCACGCCGACGCCGAAGGACATCTTGCGCACGGTGAAGGTCGCGCGGTTCGTGCCCTTGGTCTTGCGGATGACCACGCCCTCGAAGGCCTGCACGCGCTCCTTCTCGCCTTCCTTGACCTTCCAGTGGACGCGAACGGAATCACCCGTGCGGAACGCGGTGATGTCCTTGCGCAGGAACTTGTTTTCGACGTGCTCGATGAGGCTGCGGCGCATGACGGACTCCAGAAAGCGGAACTTGACGCGTAGGACGCGTGGAAAAGAGCGGGCCGTCCTAGCAGAGACCGCCGGGACGAACAAGCCTGCAACAAAAGGTTCCGCGAGAACACGCAGGGTTACAACGCTTCTTCTTCCCTGGCGAGCAGTTTCTGATCCGCTTTGCTGAACACCAGCCGCGCGAACAGGTCCGGCCGCCGCTCCTGTGTGAGCTTGATGGCCTTCCACCGGCGCCAGCGGGCGATGCGGGCGTGATCGCCGGACTGGAGGACGGCCGGCACCTCGGCGCCCCGGAAGACGGGCGGCCGGGTGTAGTGCGGGTGCTCCAGGAGGCCTTCCTCGAAGCTCTCCGCCACGGAGGACGCCTCGTTGCCCAGGACGCCCGGCACCAGCCGCGCCACCGCGTCCACCACCGCCAGGGCGGCGACCTCCCCGCCCGTGAGGACGAAGTCGCCCAGGGACAGCTCGCCGTCCAGGAAGGGCATCACCCGCTCGTCCACGCCTTCGTACCGGCCGCACACGAGGATCAGCCCGGCATCGTGCCGAGCCAGCTCGCGCGCCGTCGCCTGCGTGAACGTGGGCCCCCGGGGGCTCATCAGGAGCGCCTTCGCCCCGGGCAGACGGGCCCGGGCGGCCTCGATGGCGGCCACCAGGGGTTCGGGCTTCATCACCATGCCGGCGCCGCCGCCGTAGGGCGCGTCGTCGGTGACGCGGTGCTTGCCCTCGGCGTAGTCGCGCACGTCGGTGAGCGTGACGGAGAGCAGCCCCTTCTCCTGGGCCTTCCCGAGGATGCTCGCGCCCAGGTAGCCGGACACCATCCCGGGGAACAGCGTGAGCAGTTCCACCCGGTAGCTCACCCGCCGTCTCCAGACTTCCCCGGCGAATCGTCCGCATCCAGGTACTCCGGGGGCCGGATGACGATGCGCCCCGCGGGCACATCCACCGCCGGCACGAACTCGTCCGCGAAGGGCACCACCAGCTCCGGCCGGCCCTTCGCACGGATCACCAGGTTGGGAACCTCACCGGTGGCCCAGACCTCCTCCACCGTGCCCAGGGAGGCGCCCTGCTCGTCCACGGCGTTCAACCCCACGAGGTCACCCTGGAAGAACTCACCCTCCTCGGGCGGCTCCAGGTCCTCGCGGTAGACGAACACCTTCGCGCCCACCAGCGCCTCCGCGGCCGTGCGGGACTCCACGCCCTCGAAGCAGACGAGGTCTTCCTTGTTCGCGGGGCGGAAGGTCTCCAGGGCGTACTCGCGCTCTTCCCCGGAGCGCAGGCGCAGCCGGACACGCTCGACCGTGCCGAGCGTCTCCGAGGCGGGGTCGAAGCTCTTGACCGCCACCTCGCCGCGCAGCCCGTGCGCACGGGCCACGTAGCCCAGCTCCAGACAGGCCTGCGCGCTCACCGCGCGGCGTCCGGAGTGGGCGGCGCCGGGGGAGAACCCGGAGCGCGGCGATCGTCAAGGATCTCCAGGCGGACCTTCTGGCCCTGCTTCTGGGCGGCGGCGTTGATCAGCGTCCGGAGGGCGTTCACGGTGCGCCCATCACGTCCGATGACCTTGCCGACGTCCTCGGGGGCGACCTTCAGCTCATAGAGCCGGCCGCCATCCGCCTCGGAGATGCGCAAGGTGACCTGGTCGGGTTGATCAACCAGGGCCTTCGCCAGATACGTGAGCAGCGGCTCCACGTCTTGTCCAGACGGGGGCGTGCTCAGGCGGTGGTCGCCGGGGCCTGCTTCTTCGCCGTCTTGATCAGGTCCGCGACCGTCTCGGAGGGCAGCGCGCCGCTCTTCAGCCAGTAGTTCAGCCGCTCCTCGTTGAACTGCACCTTCGCGGGGCTGTGGTTGGGGTCGTAGGAACCGACCTGCTCCAGGAACTTGCCATCGCGCGGGCTGCGCGAGTCGGTGGCAACCACGTGGTAGTACGGCATCTTCTTGGCGCCCGCGCGGGCAAGACGGAGGACAACGGCCATGGAACGCTCCAGCGAAATCGTGTGACTTCTACGGTAACAGGCGGAGGGGGGCGCTCTTAGCGCCCCGCCGACTGGATTGTCAAGGAAGCTCGGGTGCTTATGTCACACCGGGGCTTCAGCGGCCGTCTCGTCGCGGTTGGCGAGCTGGCCACAGGCCCCGGCGATGTCCCGGCCCCGGTTCTTCCGGATGTATGCCGCGACGTGGGCCTCGGCAAGGATGGCCCGGAACTCCTCGGCCCGCTGCTCGCCGGTCGTCTGGAACCCCAGGCCAGGGTTCTCGTTGTAGGGGATCAGGTTCACCTTCGCGGGAATGTCGCGCAACAGCTCCTTCAGCCGGTGCGCGTCCTCGTCGGTGTCGTTGAACCCTTTGAGCAGCACGTACTCGAAGGTGATGCGGCGGCCCTGACGCAGGGGGAACTTGCGGCAGGCATCCAGCAGCGCCTGGATGTTCCACTTGCGGTTCACCGGCATCGTCTTGCTGCGCTGCTCGTCCGTGCTGGCGTTGAGCGAGATGGCCAGCTTGACGTCCGTCTCCTGGCCGAAGCGCTCGATCATGGGCACCAGGCCCACGGTGGAGACCGTGATGTGCCGGTGGCTGAAGTTGGGCCCCTCCTCCGACTGGAGGATGGAGAGCGCCGTCTTGAGGTTCTCGAAGTTGTGGAGCGGCTCGCCCATGCCCATGAACACCAGGTTCGTGAGCGGGCGGAGCGTCTCCAGGCCCTCGTTGGCGCGCACCTCGCGGTTCACCGCGTGCACCTGGGCGACGATCTCGCCGGGCGTGAGGTTGCGCTTCAACCCCAGCGTGCCCGTCATGCAGAACGAGCAGGCCATGGCGCAGCCCACCTGGGTGGACACGCAGAGCGTCTTGCGGTCCTCCGCCGGCATGTAGACGGACTCGATGAAGCGCCCGTCGCGCGTCTTGAAGCGGTACTTGATGGTGCCGTCGACGCTGCGCTGCTCCAGGTCCTTCACCAGCGGGACGATCTCCGCCTGGACCTTGAGCTTGTCGCGCAGGGCCTTGGACAGGTCCGTCATCTCGTCGAACGTCGTGGCGCCGCGCTGGTGCAGCCAGCGGTAGAGCTGCGCCGCGCGGAACGGGCGCTCGCCCAGTTGCTCGCTCAGGAACAGCGCGAGCTTCTCGCGCGACAGGCTGGCCACGTCGACCAGCTTCGCGGGGGCCGGCACCGGCAGGGGCTCGGTGACTGGGAGGGCTGTGGCGGTGGGCTCGGACATCATTCAGTCGGGGCTAACGGAGGGCAATGGGGCGTGCTTCCCACAAGAAGGCACGGCAAGTCAAAGGAGTGCCCGCCCCCTTCCCTGCCGGCCCCTTCGAGTCCGGGTGCCCGGGAAGGCAGCGCGGAGCTCCGGAAATGACGACGGCCCGGGTCCGCGCCGCGTGGGGCGTGGACACCGGGCCGCTGTCACCAGGCTGGAGGCTGCTCAGCCGTGGATTTCGGTCTCGCGGAAGAAGTACGCGACCTCGTTCTTCGCGTTCTCCAGGCTGTCCGAGCCGTGGACCGTGTTCGCGTCGATGCTCTGGGCGAAGTCCGCGCGGATGGTGCCCTTGTCGGCCTTCTTCGGATCCGTGGCGCCCATCAGGTCGCGGTTCTTCTGGACGGCGTTCTCACCCTCCAGGGCCATCAGGACCACCGGGCCGGAGATCATGAAGGACACCAGGTCCTTGAAGAACGGCCGGGCCTTGTGGACGGCGTAGAAGCCCTCGGCCTCCGCCTGGGAGAGCTGCTGCCGGCGGATGGCGACGGGCTTCAGGCCCGCCTTCTCGAACCGGGCGATGATCTCGCCGACGTGGTTGTTCTTCACTCCGTCGGGCTTGATGATGGACAGCGTGCGCTCGATGGCCATGGTGTTTGGCTCCTCGTGTGTGGGTCGTGTGAAAGGTTCGGCTCAGCGCTTCGGCGGGCCGCGCTTGACGGCCGCCTGCAGCGTGGTGCCCAGCTCGGCGGGGCTGGCGGCCATCAGGATGCCCGCGCCCTCCATCGCCTTGATCTTCTCCGAGGCCGTGCCCTTGCCGCCGGAGATGATGGCGCCCGCGTGGCCCATGCGCTTGCCCGGGGGCGCGGACTGACCGGCGATGAAGCCGGCGATCGGCTTGGTGAACTCGCGCTTGACGTACTCGGCGCCCTCTTCCTCCGCGCTGCCGCCGATCTCACCGATCATGATGACGGCGTCCGTCTCCGGGTCGGCCTGGAAGAGCTTCAGCACGTCCACGAAGTTGGTGCCGTTGACCGGGTCGCCGCCGATACCCACCGCGGTGGACTGGCCCAGGCCCAACTGCGTGAGCTGGTGCACGGCCTCGTAGGTCAGCGTGCCGGAGCGGGACACCACGCCGATGCGGCCCGGCTTGTGGATGTGGCCCGGCATGATGCCGATCTTGCACTTGGCGCCGGGGGTGATGACGCCCGGGCAGTTCGGGCCGATGAGGCGCACGCCCGGCTTGCCCTGCAGGTAGCGCTTGGCGCGCACCATGTCGTTGACCGGGATGCCCTCGGTGATGGTGATGATGAGGGAGATGCCGGCGTCCGCGGCCTCCATGATGGAGTCCGCGGCGAAGGGCGGCGGCACGAAGATGACGGACGTGTTCGCGCCCGCCTGCTTCACCGCGTCGGCGACCGTGTTGAACACGGGAACCTTGCCCTCGAAGGAGGTGCCGCCCTTGCCCGGCGTGACACCGCCCACAATCTTCGTCCCGTACTCCAGCATCTGCTTGGCGTGGAACGAGCCCGCCGAACCGGTGATGCCCTGGACGAGGACCTTCGTGTTCTCGTTGACGAGGATGCTCATGGCGATCTTTCAGGTAAGAGGGGGCGAAGGCCCTACTTGATGGCCGCCACGGCCTTCTCGGCCGCCTGGCGCAGGTTGTCCGCGGGGGTGATGGCGAGGCCCGAGTTGCGGAGCAGCTCCTTGCCCTGCTCCACGTTGGTGCCTTCCAGGCGCACGACGAGCGGGATCTTCAACTGCACTTCCTTCGCCGCCGCGATGATGCCTTCCGCGATGACGTCACACTTCATGATGCCGCCGAAGATGTTGACGAGCACCGCCTTGACCTGCGGATCCGCGAGGATGAGCTTGAAGGCCGCCGTCACCTTCTCCTTGCTCGCGCCGCCGCCCACGTCCAGGAAGTTGGCCGGGTTGCCGCCCACCAGCTTGATGGTGTCCATGGTGGCCATGGCCAGACCCGCGCCGTTCACCATGCAGCCGATGTTGCCGTCCAGCGCGATGTAGGCCAGGTCGTACTCCTTGGCCTGCGTCTCGCGGGGCTCCTCCTCCGCCAGGTCGCGGTACTCCAGCAGGTCCTTGTGCCGGTAGAGCGCGTTCTCGTCGAAGTTCACCTTCGCGTCGAGCGCCACCACGCCGCCGCTCTTGCGGATGACCAGCGGGTTGATCTCCACGAGCGACGCGTCCGTCTCCACGTACATCTTGTAGAGCGCGCTGCAGAACTGGACGAACTTGTTCACCGTGGGGCCCGTCAGGCCCAGCCCGAAGGCCAGCTCGCGGCCCTGGAAGTCCGCGAAGCCGATCGCGGGGTCCACGACGGCGCGGAGGATCTTCTCCGGGTGCTTCTCCGCCACTTCTTCAATCTCCACGCCGCCCTCGGTGGACGCCATGAAGGTGATGCGGCTGGTGGCGCGGTCGAGCGTCACGCCCAGGTACAGCTCCTGGCCGATGTCCAGCCCCTCTTCGATGTAGACCTTGTTGACCTTCTGCCCTTCCGGGCCGGTCTGGATGGTCTTGAGCATCATGCCCAGCATGTGCTGGGTGAGCTCCTTGGCCTCCGCGGGGCTCTTGGCCAGCTTCACGCCGCCGCCCTTGCCGCGGCCGCCCGCGTGGATCTGCGCCTTCACGACGACGACGGGCGTGGCCAGCTCCTTCGCCGCGGCCTCCGCCTCGTTGGGAGAGAGCGCGAGGATGCCGCGCGGCGTGGGCACGCCATACTTCCGGAAGAGTTCCTTGCCCTGGTACTCGTGGATCTTCATCGAATCTCCGGGTGGGACGAGGGGAGACGAGGACAGCCCCTACACGGGGCGTCAACGCGGGCCCTCATTGCGCAGAAAACGACGGATGGCAAGGCCGTTTGGCCTCCAGCGTCGCGACGGGACACAGGCTCCGCCTCTCACCAATAACACCCGGTGTCCGGGCGGATGAGGCGGCCTTCACCCTAACGGACACGGCCCCGCCCGGCGCCCCAGAGACAAGGGGCGCAGGCACGGGGCCGCGAGCAAGCCAGGAGAGCGTCCGAGAGGGTCAACCCGGACCGGCGGAGGCCTTCTGCTCCTCTTCCTTGAAGAAGATGTCCTTGATGATCAGCTTGCTGACCTCGCGGTTCATCACCGCGATGGAGGTCGTGAGGGGGATCTCCTTCGGGCAGACCTTCACGCAATTCTGCGCCTTGCCGCAGTCCTGGATGCCGCCGGGGCCCATGAGGGCGCGCGTGCGCTCCTCCGCGTTCAGCTTGCCCGTGGGGTGCATGTTGAACAGGCGGGCCTGGCTGATGGGGGCGGCGCCGATGAAGTCGTTGTCCAACGTCACCTGGGGGCACGCCTCCAGGCAGCTTCCGCAGGTGATGCACGTGGACAGCACGTACATCACGGACTGATCCTTCTGCGACTGGCGCGGGCCGGGGCCCAGGTTGTACGTGCCGTCGACGGGGACCCAGCCCTTCACGCGCTTGAGCGACTCGAACATCCGGTCGCGGTCCACGGTGAGGTCGCGCACCACCGGGAACTTCTTCATGGGCTCCAGGGTGATGGGCTGCTGGAGCTTGTCCACCAGGGCGGAGCACGCCATGCGCACCCGGCCGTTGATGTTCATGGCGCAGCTCCCGCACACCTCCTCGAGGCACGCGGAGTCCCACACCACGGGGGCCACCTTCTTGCCCTCCACGGTGACGGGGTTGCGCTGGATCTCCATCAGGCAGGAGATGACGTTGGCGCCCTTCGTATAGGGAACCTTGAACTCCTCGAAGTGGCCCGGCTTGTTCGGATCATCCTGCCGCCAGATGCGGAAGGAGATGGTCTTGGAGCTGACGGCGCTCGCCTGTGCGGTGTCCATGGTGCGGCTGCCCTTCCCTTCACTGCCAGATCAGGTGGCGGAAACCCGCGCCTCACCGCGCGCGGGCCCGGAAAGCAAACGAACGCCCTTACGCGTACCAGCGGGGCTCGGGCTCCAGCACCGGCGTGGGCAGGTCCTGGTAGGAGATCTGCGGGCCCTGGGCGGCGTAGGTGGCGATGGTCGTCTTCGCCCACTTCTCGTGGCGCTGGCGCCACAGGTCCATCCACTGCGGATCCTCGCGCGGATCCTTCGTCTTGGGCTCCGGCAGGGAGAAGTCCGGCTTGTAGTGGGCGCCGCGGCTCTCGTCGCGCAGGAGCGCGCTGGTGGCGATCACTTCGCCCAGCTCCAGCATGTTCCACACCTGGTTGGTGTACGACAGCGCGCGGTTGGCGACCACGCCGGTGTCCAGCACGTTGACGCGGCTCCAGCGGTCCTTCAGCTCGCGCACGCGCTCGATGGTCTTCTTCAGGCGGTCGTTGTAGCGGACGACGGTGCAGTTCTCCGTCATCACCTCGCCCAGCTCCTTGGCGATCTGGTACGGGTTCTCCTGCCCGTTCATCGCCTTGATGGTGGCGAAGCGGTCCTGCCAGTACTTCTTCGCGTCCGCGAAGTACTTCTCCGGCATCGCCGCGGCGCTCGTCGTCTGGTTCTTGGCGAAGGACGCCATCGCCGGGCCGCCGATCATGCCGGAGTAGATGCAGGACAGGAGCGAGTTGGCGCCCAGGCGGTTCGCGCCGTGGAAGGCGTAGTCCGCCTCGCCGGCCGCGTACAGGCCCGGGATGCGCGTGCTCTGGTTCACCGGGCTGCCGTCCAGCGGCGTCTGGGTGCGCGGGTCGGCCTCGAAGGAGACGTGCAGGCCGCCCATCGAGTAGTGCATGCCCGGGAAGATGACCATGGGCGTGTGGCGCGGATCATCTCCGACGAACTTCTCGTAGATCTCCATCACGCCCTTGATCTTCGCGTCGAGCGTCTTGGCCGGGATGTGCGTCACGTCCAGGTACACGCCGTCGCGCCCGTTCAGGCCCATGCCCAGGTCGCGGCAGACCATGAAGATCTCGCGCGTGGCCACGTCGCGCGGCACCAGGTTCTTGTACTTGGGGTACTTCTCTTCCAGGAAGTACCAGCGCTCGCTCTCCGGGATCTCCCGGGGGTTGCGCGTGTCACCCTTCTTCCGGGGCACCCAGACGCGGCCGCCCTCGCCGCGCACGGACTCGCTCATCAGGCGCAGCTTGTCCTCGCCCGGGATGGAGGTGGGGTGCACCTGGATGAACTCGCCGTTGGCGTACAGCGCGCCTTCCATGTACGCGCGGCCCGCGGCGGTGCCGGTGTTGATGATGGAGTTGGTGGAGCGCCCGAAGACGATGCCGGGGCCGCCCGTGGCCAGGCACACCGCCTCCGCCGGGAAGGTGCGGATCTCCATGGTGCGCAGGTCCATGGCCACGCTGCCGATGCAGCGGCCGGACTCGTCCTTCACCGTGCCCAGCCACTCCCAGTACTCGTACTTGGTGACCTTGCCCTCCGCCTCGTAGCGGCGGACCTGCTCGTCCAGCGCGTAGAGCAACTGCTGGCCGGTGGTGGCGCCCGCGAACGCGGTGCGGTTGTGCAGGGTGCCGCCGAAGCGGCGGAAGTCCAGCAGGCCTTCCGGCGTGCGGTTGAACGTCACGCCCATGCGGTCCAGCAGGTAGATGATGCCGGGCGCCGCGTAGCACATGCCCTTCACGGACACCTGCTCCGCGAGGAAGTCGCCGCCGCGCAGCGTGTCCTTCACGTGGATGTCCGGGTGGTCGCCCTCACCCTTCGTGTTCACCGCGCCGTTGATGCCGCCCTGGGCGCAGACGGAGTGCGAGCGTTTGACGGGGACGAGCGAGAGCACGTCCACCTGGTGACCCGCCTCCGCCAGCTTGATCGTCGTCATCAGCCCGGCCAGACCGCCGCCCACCACCGTGAATCGCGCTGCTGCCGCCATCATCGTCTCCTTGAGCACCGGCTGCCGGGGGGGTGCCTTCACGGGGGGCCGCTGAAGTCCTGCTTCGCGACGCTGCCCCGCACCCGTGCCAGGTACAGTCCAACACGCTAGTTAACTTGGAAAAATACCGCCGCAACGACGGTGCGCCGGGCGATAAGCCCGGATCATTCACGGCATCAGGCGGGCCCGCCAGCAAGCTTCCGGCGGGCCCGGCCGACGTGCCGGGGACTACAGCTTCACGAGCTCGACGGTGCCCTTCACGGAGGTGAAGGACTTGTTCAGCTCGGCCTTCTCCGCGTCGTTCAGCTCGACCTCGATGATCTTCTCCACGCCGTTCGCGCCGATCTGCGCGGGGACGCCGAAGAAGAAGTCCTTGATGCCGTACTGGCCCTTGAGCAGGGCGGCGGCCGGCAGCACGCGCTTGCGGTCGAAGAGGAAGCTCTCCGCCATGGCGATGGAGGAGGACGCCGGGGCGAAGTAGGCGCTGCCCGTCTTGTACAGGCCCACCAGCTCCGCGCCGCCCTTGCGGGTGCGGTCGATGATGGCGTCCAGCTTGTCCTTGGCGATGAGCTGGGTCAGGGGCACGCCGCCCACGGTGCTGTGGCGCACGAGCGGGACCATGTCGTCGCCGTGGCCGCCGAGGACGAGCGCCTCCACGTCACGGATGGACACGCCCAGGGCCTCGGCCACGAAGCACTTGAAGCGGCTGGTGTCCAGCACGCCCGCCATGCCCACGACCATGTTGTCCTTCAGGCCGGCGATCTTGTGGAGCGCGAACACCATCGCGTCCAGCGGGTTGGCCACGTTGATGACGAAGGCGTCCGGGGCGTGCTGCTTGATGTTGCCCGCCACGTCCTTCATGATCTTCAGGTTGACGTCCAGCAGGTCCTCGCGGGACATGCCGGGCTTCCGGGGCACGCCGGCCGTGATGATGATCACGTCCGAGCCCGCGACGTCCTTCCAGTCCGTGGAGCCGGTGACGCGGCAGTCGTAGCCGTCCACCGCGGACAACTGGTTGATGTCCAGCGCCTTGCCCTTGACCAGACCCTCGGCGGCCGGGATGTCGTACAGCACCACGTCGCCCAGGTTCTTCTGGACCGCCAGCAGCGCCAGGTTGCCGCCGATCTGACCGCCGCCAATGAGGCCGATCTTCTTCTTCTTGTGAGCCATGGTTTCGCCCTCCTGCTTTGGGGTGGGGACTACATGTGCTTGATGATGGCCTGACCGAACTCCGAGCACTTCACCTCGGACACGGTCTCCTTCGTCTCCAGCTTCATCAGGCGCGCGAAGTCGTACGTCACGGTGCGCGCCGCGATGGCCTTGTCCATGCCCTTGATGATCAGGTCCGCGGCCTCGTGCCAGCCCATGTGGCGCAGCATCATCTCACCGGAGAGGATGACGGAGCCCGGGTTCACCTTGTCCAGGTCCGCGTACTTCGGCGCGGTGCCGTGGGTGGCCTCGAAGACGGCGTGGCCGGAGACGTAGTTGATGTTGCCGCCCGGCGCGATGCCGATGCCGCCCACCTGCGCCGCGAGCGCGTCCGACAGGTAGTCGCCGTTGAGGTTGAGCGTGGCGATGACGTCGAACTCGTCCGGACGGGTCAGCACCTGCTGCAGGGTGATGTCCGCGATGGAGTCCTTGACGATGATCTTCCCGGCGGACACCGCGGCCTTCTGCTCGGCGTTGGCGGCGTCCTCGCCCTTGGCGGCCTTGGTGGCCTCCCACTGATCCCAGGTGTAGACCTTGTCACCGAACTCACGCGCCGCGAGGTCGTAGCCCCACTTGCGGAACGCGCCCTCGGTGAACTTCATGATGTTGCCCTTGTGGACCAGGGTGACGCTCTTGCGCTTCAGGTCCACCGCGTACTGGATGGCCGCGCGCACCAGGCGCTCCGTGCCTTCCTTCGACACGGGCTTGATGCCGATGCCCACGTTCGCGGGGAAGCGGATCTTGCCCGCCTCCTTGGGGAACTCCTGCTTCAGCCAGCCCAGGAACTTCTCCGCCTGCGCGGTGCCGGCCTCGAACTCGATGCCCGCGTAGATGTCCTCCGTGTTCTCACGGAAGATGACCATGTCCACCTTGTCTGGCTGCTTCACCGGAGAGGGCACGCCCTTGAAGTAGCGCACGGGGCGCAGGCAGACGTACAGGTCCAGCATCTGGCGCAGCGCCACGTTCAGGGAGCGGATGCCACCGCCCACCGGCGTCGTCAGCGGGCCCTTGATGCCCACCAGGTACTCGCGGAACGCGGCGACCGTCTCGTCCGGCAGCCAGTTGTTCACCTGCTTGAAGGACTTCTCGCCGGCCAGCACCTCGTACCAGGAGATCTTCTTCTTGCCGCCGTACGCCTTCTCCACCGCCGCGTCGAACACGGCCTGCGAGGCCTTCCAGATGTCGCGGCCGGTGCCGTCGCCCTCGATGTAGGGGATGATCGGGTTGTTCGGAACGGTCAGCTTGCCGTTCTGCAGGGTGATCTTCTCGCCAGAGGGAGGCGCCATGAACGCAAACTCCTGATTGAGACCGGGGTATTGAGAGGCGGCGGATAGTCCGGAACCCGCCCCCGGTCGTCAAGGAGTTTGGCCGCACGTCCCCCTGGGTTGGACGCACCCAGGGCGTGCCGCGCTTATCGCAGCCAATGGTCCGGAAGCAGGATCGTTATTCCGGATTTGGACCGGGGCTAGAAGCTCGCGAGCCCGGGCGCCGGCAACTGGACGCGCACCGCCGTCCCTCCGTCCAGCCGCTCCAGCGCGAACTCACCGCCCATGGAATCCACCAGCTCCCGGGCCCGGGCCAGCTTGCGCTGGGGGCTGCCCACCCGCAGGGGCGACAGCACCACCGAATGCGTCTCCCGCTCGGAGAGGCTCACGCCCGGCATCACCACCTGGAAGCGGGGGCCCTCGTCCCCGAAGTCGTCCGGCGGATCCACCACCACCCGCACGGCGGGGGCCTGTGGCGGGGCCATGTCCGCGGCGTGGGCGACCAGCAGCAGCAGGACCTGCTCCACGCGGCGCCCGCTGACCCGGGCCATCACCGGGTCCTCGGGGAGCTCCAGCGCCACCTCCACGTCGTGCAGCCGGCGTGTCGCGCGGAGCAACTGCAGCACGTCGCGCACACACCGCGACACGTCCACCTGGAAGACTTCCGGAAGGTCCACGGGCTCGAGCCCCTGTCCACCAGGGAAGGCTCCCGCGCCCCCTGGCAACCCCACCACATCCAGCGCTGCGCTCATTCGCGGCTCCCTTCCCCTGCCCAGAAGCACCCGACCTTAACGGCCACCCCTGACACGGTCCATTGCCCGTCAGCCCCGGGTCTCGCCCGCTTTTCCATGTGAAGGAGGGTTACAGCTCTGCGCCACTTTGCTGGTAAGAATGCGCACGCTGGGTCCGTATCACTCCTCGGAAAACCCTTATATCCACGGTCAATCACGACCCAGGGTGAGTCAGGGGGTCCGGCGGAAAAACAGCCCAGGCATATAAATTCGATTTGACTGTTACGGCCGAGATCTCCAATATGTCCTCCCAGAATCCAGAGCCGTCAGCGTCTCCAGTGAATCAGGGAGGAAGTGTTGTGCTCGCAACATCGCCGACCACGAATGGTAGCGCTGCCCGCAAGAGGGGAGTCCTGACGATGGATGGAGGCTTCCCGGCGTCCTCGAAGTTCCGGCATGCGATCGAATTCGGCAGTGGCGACGCGCTGCACAACGTGATTCCCCTTCCCCCCGCTGAAGCCGCCCTGGATGACTCGGGTTACTCGCTGCACGGCAGCGGCCCCACGGCCATCACCTGCGCGGTGGGCCGGCCGGACGCGGTGCTGGGTGACGTGACGCGGCTGTCCCCGACGGTGGTGTGGGTGGCCCCGCGGCAGCCGCTGGCGGACACGACCGAGTCGCGCACCTTCCCCGTGTACCTGGCGTGCAACGGCGCCACGATTGGACCACTCAATGGCGCCTTCATCCGGACGGACATGGACGTCCCGAACGCGCCGGTGGGGCTGCAGTTGGTGGGCGTGACGCTGGAGCAGGGGCGGCAGATCCTGGGCTTCCTGGCGGACGCGCTGCGCCAGGGCGTGGCGGTGCCGGCGGCCTCCGCGCTGCCCGTGCAGGACATCATCACGGACCCGGAGCGGATCCGCTCCATCTTCACCGCCATCTGCGCGTCCGGGAACAAGGGCGTGCTGCGCCGCCAGGGCCGGGTGGTGCGCATGGTGCTGGAGCGCTTCCACGCCTCTTCCGGGCAGTTGGAGTGGCGCACGGAGGAGTCCACCCCGGACTTCGGCGAGCCGGCGTACGACATTGACGTCATCGGCTACAACTCCGCCTACCGCCTGCGCGCGGAGACGGGCCGGACCGAGGGCGACCGCCTCTTCACCTCGCTGCCCGCGGAGCTGTTCCGCATCCGTCACCGCTGGCACCGCCGCGTCCCCGCCCCCGATGGCGTGCACGCCCGGTTCCACCACCCGCTCTGGCGGGAGCAGGGGCTGCTGCGCCGCGAGGTGCTGGACATCTCCTTCTCCGGCCTGTGCATGCGCTGCCAGCCGCAGGACCTGCTCTTCCCCGGCCTGCTGCCGCCCCTCATCGAACTGGAGCTGGGCGACGGCCAGCGCGTCAGCGTGCGCGGCGAGGTCCGCTACGTCAGCAGCCTGCGCGCGGACGGCACCGTGCTGTGCGGCCTGAGCGTGCTGCCCTACTCCTCCGACGAGGCGCGCTGGGTGCGCTTCGTGTCGCAGACGCTGTCCCCCGCCACCCGCACCAGCGAGGGCCTGGTGGATCAGCTCTGGGATCTGTTCAACCGCTCCGGCTTCTTCAGCCTGGGTGGCAGCACCCCGGCGGAGTTCGAGGAGCTGAAGCAGAACTTCGCGTCGCTCGCGAAGCGCGCCGCGGAGGTGCCGCAGTTGTTCTGCAACGCGGTGTGGCCGTCCGAGCGCGGCATTGAAGCGACGCTGTCCTTCACCAAGCCGTACCGCAACGCGTGGCTGGGCCACCAGGTGGCGAAGCGGCCCGGCAAGCCGCCGGAGGGGTTGAAGGAGGCGGGCGCCATCATGCGCGACCTCTACCTGCGCACCTTCGAGCACCCGCAGAGCGACCCGGACTTCCACTGGGTGGTGGCCTACGTGGAGGCGCTCAACCCGTGGATCAACAAGGCGCACGTGAAGTACGCGCAGCGCCAGATGGAGGCCGGCTCTCCCCTGGCCTACACGCGGAAGATCCAGAAGATGAAGGCCTTCAGCAACGAGCTGACCGGCCGCGTGCACCCGTACACGGTGGGCCCCGCCACCGCGAGCGAGCTGAGCCTGCTGGCGGCGACCATCGCGCAGCAGTTCCCCGAGTGCTACGTGCAGTCGTTGGACCTCACCCGCGACCGGCTGGACATGGGTCCGGTGACGGCGAAGTGGAAGAGCTTCGGCATGGAGCGCGAGCGCACCGTCCTGGTCGCCCGCCGCGACGGCGTCCCCCACGCCGCCGCCGTGGTGGAGCTGGGCCAGTTGGGCGCGAACCTCTTCCGCCTGCTGGACAACACGCGCCTGTTCTCCCTGCTGGGAGACGGGACGCGCGCGTACTCGGCGCTCCTGGACGCGGCCCGCCGCTGGTACGCCGCGCGCAACCGCCCCTCCTTCCTCTACCTGCGCGAGGACGAGGGCGGCGACTACGTGCAGGAGTGCGGCCTGCACGACGGGCCGGATCCCTACCTGTGGATCATCTCCGCCAAGCTCGTCCCGGACTTCCTGGAGCACATCAGCGAACTCACCATCGGGCGCCGTGGTGCCCACTCCCGTTGAGGATCCCCCCCATGAACAAGCCCCTCGTCGAAGAGCAGTACCTCCCCCACGTCACCGACGTCCGCAACCTGCTGGCGACCGGCCCCCACGTGACGACGCTGCTGGACCCCAACGTGGAGCCCGCCCTGCTGGAGGCCTTCCTCATCCAGTTGTGTGCCCTGGGCGTCTACATGACGGAGCCCGTGGACGGGTGGATCCGCCGCGCCGGTGAGGCGTGCGTGAAGGCGGGGATGGTGGACGTGGGCGAGAAGCTGATCACCCACGCCAAGCACGAGGCCGGTCACCACCTGATGATGGTGGAGGACACGAAGAACCTGGTGGCGGGCTGGAACGCGCGCCGCTTCCCCAAGCTGGACGCGGAGGCCCTGATGGCGCAGGCCCCCACCCGGGCCATGCAGGAGTACCGGGAGATCCACGAGGAGACCATCGCGGGCCCCATGCCGGGCGGCCAGGTCGCCATCGAGTACGAGATTGAAAACCTGTCGGTGGTGTTCGCGCCCCGGCTCATCGAGCAGTGCAAGCGCGTGCTGGGCCCGGACGTGATGAACTCGCTGTCGTTCATCAAGGAGCACGTGGAGCTGGACGTGGGCCACACGGCGCTCAACGAGGTCATGCTCAACAAGCTGCTGGGCCAGAAGCCCGAGCACGCGGCGACCATCGCGAAGACGGGCGCCCGTGCCCTGGACATCTACCTGCGCTTCTACGGCGACTGCATGGCGAAGGCGAAGCAGTTGCTCCAGTCCGCCGCCGCCTGAAGAAGCATCAGGCCCCGAGCTGCGCCGCCCGCCGGGAGTTGCGGTTACCCCAGCGGGTGAGCGGGCGGATGGCCTGCTTCAGCGAAGCGTGGACCTGCGCGACGCCCGCGCTGTTCGTGGCCGCGTAGACGTAGCGGTCCGGGCGCAGGACGACCAGGTCCGAGCCGTGCTGGGCGAACCACTCGCCCAGCTTGCCCTCCAGGTCCACCACCTCGCCGGAGCGGCCCGCGCCGGAGCGCGCCGCCGGCGCCACGGACAGCCACACGCCGCCGATGTCCTCCGCCAGCGTCCTGGCGGCCTGCTGGACCTCCGCCGGCGCACCCGGCCGCGTCAGCACCGCGAAGCGCTGGCCGATGATGTCATCCAGCGGGCGCTCCCCTTCCTCGCCGTGCTCCACGCGCGGCTGCGGGAAGTAGGCGCCCTCCGCCGCCTGCTTGGACTTGCCGCGCTTGCCGCCGAAGAGGAACCCCTCCGCGTGGAAGAGGTTCGGCTTCATCTTGTACTCGCGGATGAAGGGGCCGGTGACGGGCATGCGGTACAGCAGCTTGATGAAGGCGTTGCGCGCGCGGGCCATGAACGGGCCGCCGGACGCCAGCATCGAGCCCAGCGAGTCCGACAGCCGCATCATCTCCGCGGCGTGCGGCCGGCGCTCCACCTCATAGGTGTCCAGCAGCGACGCGTCCGCCGCGCCGCCCAGCACGTGCGCCAGCTTCCAGGTGAGGTTCGCCGCGTCGCGCAGGCCGGAGCACAGGCCCTGGCCCAGGAACGGCGGCATCAGGTGCGCCGCGTCTCCGAGCAGGAACACCCGGCCCACGCGCCACTTCTCCGCCATGCGGCTGTGGTAGGCGTAGAGGTTGACGCTCTTCACCTTCACGGTGTCCGGGTCGATGAAGGGGGCGATGATGCTCCGCACGTACTCGGGCGTCTTCACCTGCTCCAGGTCCTGCCCCGGCTTGATGACCGTGTCGAAGCGCATCTCGTCGTGCGCGGTGCGCGTCACGATGCCCACGCGCTCCGGGCCGCAGGGGTAGTAGGTGAAGTCCGGCGCGGACGACTGCGTCTCCACGGAGATGGCCAGCGCGTGCTCCAGCGCCGTGGTGCCCTCCAGCTTCAGGCCCAGCCGGCGGCGGATGCCGCTCTTGGCGCCGTCGCACGCGAGCAGGTAGCGCGCGCGCACCGTCATGGTGCGGCCGGCGACGTTGTCCTTCACGCGCACGGACACGCCGTCGTCGTCCTGCATGAAGGATTCGACCTCGTGGCCGCGCCACATGGTGACGTGCGCGAAGCGCTCCAGGCCGCGGTGCAGCGAGGCCTCCAGCCGGGGCTGGTTGAAGAGCGCGCCGATGTAGTGGCCGTTGGGGCGCTCCACCTTGGTGAAGTCCACCTCGGCGAGCATCCGCATCTCGTCATCCACGTAGGTCATCTTCAGGCACGGGTGGAAGCCCGGCCCCAGCTCGCCCGTGAGACCCGCGGCCTGGAAGATGCGCTGCGCTTCGTCGTCCGCGTTGATGGCGCGGGACTGGGTGTGCGCGGTGGTCTCCTTCTCGATGACCACGGTGCGCAGGCCGTACTGGCCAAGCAGGTTGGCCGCCATGGCACCCACCGGGCCGCTTCCGACGACGATCACATCAACAGATTCCGGAGCCATTACTCCCTCCCGTTGTGTGCCAGCTATCCGCGTTGAACCGAGCGACCGGACGACCGAAGCCCCCCTCGGTCGTAAGTAATAATACCTATAAACTCCGGCAACCCCACTCTGGATACGCTGTTTCAGCGCGTTCCGGGTTGCCCGCCCCCGAGTCAGAAACACCCGGCCGGCGTCACTCCGACTGCCTGATAATCAAACGCACCCCTTCAGAAACCTTGCGGCGGCGGATCATCCCGTGGCTCGGATGTCTGCCTTTCGTGCAGTGTTTTCCTGCAAGGCTTCAAAGTTTCGTGGCGGCGGCAGGAAATGAAGGGTTTGTTGGGATCCCCCGCACTGCGGATGTGTGCGGATGGCCCTGGAAGGCGCCCCTTGTACGTCGCGCGGGACTGCGGGACAGTGCGGGAGTTGTCTCCCCCCTGAGCCCCTTGGAGCGCCCAGCGATTATGCCCAGACTGCAACTTTTTGAATTGGAGGATCAGCCCTGGTTCCCGAAGGTGCTGCGCCGGGGGGTGACGGACTTCCTCGCGTACGTGTGGAGCCTGTCGGATGACCGCTATTCGGAGTTCGTGAAGCGGCTCAAGGGCGCGATGGCGGCGATGGGCGAGACGCAGTTGCTGGACATGGCGTCCGGCAGCGCGGGGCCGGTGCCGAAGCTGCTGGAGATGCTGGAGACGCAGGAGGGCTACCAGGCGACGGCGCTGCTGACGGACCTGTACCCGGAGGTCTCCGCGTTCGAGAAGGCGAAGGCGGCGAACCCCGGCCGCATCGACTATGTGACGACGCCGGTGGACGCGACGGCGGTGCCCGCGACGTACAAGGGCTTCCGCATCATGTGCAATTCGTTCCACCACCTGCCGCCGGACATGGCGCGCAAGGTGCTGGCGGACGCCGTGGCCCAACGCCGGGGCATCGCCATCATGGAACTGGTGGAGCGGCGCGGGCCGGCCATCGCGATGACGGCGGCGGCGCTGATCAACGTGCCGCTGACGACGCCGTTCATCCGCCCCGTGCGCGCGGACAGGCTCGCCCTCACCTACCTCATGCCGCTCATCCCCATCGCGGCGGCGTTCGACGGCGTGGTGTCCTGTCTGCGCACGTACTCCGTGGAGGAGATGCGCGAACTCACGCACGGCCTGAGCGACGACTACGTCTGGGACATCGACCGGCTCACCAACCCGGGGAACCCCTTCGGCCTGATGATGCTCATTGGCCGACCCGCCACCCCCTCGAAAGCCTGAGTGGGCTGTCAGCAGGAGGTCACTGACGCCCCGGGCCGACGCGGGGCGTCGTGATTTCCAGGTTTGAAGTGGGTTCAATGGCCGCTCCTTCAACGAGGAGCAGGCTCATGGAATGGCTTGAATTCAAGCGCTGGTCTCCCGAAGTCCAGCACGCGCTGGCACTGCAGGCGGCCCGGTTGGGCCAGACAGCGATGCACGCCGAGCCGCCGCGGCCGTCCGCGACGATGGTCGCCGCGCACCGCCTGTGCACGCTGCTGCGCCAGTATCCGCGCAGCAACCCCTGGGGGCACCCCGCGTCGGAGTGCTGAGCCGCGGATGAAGCACCCGGCCCGTCCGTGGGGGCACCACGGGCGGGGCGGGAGCCGGGCGGGCGGCGTTCAGGTCCCGGCGGGGGTCCAGTTCACGCGCAGGTGCTGGATGGTGCGGATGGTCAGCGACTGCGTGTGGCCGAAGTCCGGGTTCTCCTCCAGCTTCAGGTCCGGGAGCTGATCCAGCAGCAGGTTGGTGGCGATGAGCGCCTCCAGCCGCGCGAGCGGCGCCCCGATGCAGAAGTGGATGCCCCGGCCGAAGCCCAGGTGCGTCGGGTGGTGCCGGGAGATGTCGAAGTGGTCGCCGTCCGCGAGCAGCGCGGCGTCACGGCTGCCGGACGCGTAGAGCAGGAGCAGCCGCGAGCCCTTGGGCAGCGCGACGCCCGCGAGCTCCACGTCCTCCAGGGTGGTGCGGATCATCCCGTGCGCCACGGAGTCGAAGCGCAGCGTCTCCTCGATGAGGTGCGGCACCAGCGAGCGGTCCTCGCGCAGCCGCTGCCAGAGGCCGGGCTGGAGCAGGGCCTGCTTCCAGCACTGGGCGAGCAGCGCGGTGGTCGTTTCGTGGCCCGCCGCCAGCATGCTCCCGGCGATGGCGATGATCAGCTCCGGCAGCGTGAGCGCTTCGCCGTCCGCGTCGGTGGTGACCAGGTAGCTGATCAGGTCGTCGCGCGGTTCGTCCGTGCGGTCGCGGATGAGGCGGGCGACGTAGTGCTGGAAGGTGACCCAGCTCCGGGCGAGCGGCGGCTGCTCCTCCGCGGGGACGCGGGTGAAGATCATCCGGAAGAAGTCGTCACACCAGCGCTTGATGTCCGCCATGTCCTCCTGGGGCACGCCCGCCATGCCCAGGATGACCCGCACGGGCAGCGGGTACGCGAACTCCGTCACCAGGTCCGCGTGTCCCTTGCGCGCGAAGGCCTGGATGAGCTCCTCGGAGACGGCGCGGATGGGGGCTTCCTGCGCGGAGATGCGCTGGGCGGAGAAGCCGCGCCCCAGCAGCTTGCGCAGCCGGGTGTGCGCGGGCGGATCCGAGTTGATCAGGCTGTCCGCCAGGGGATAGCCCTCGGCGAGCACCGCGAGCGTCGCCGGGGACAGCACGGAGCCCATGTTGCCCAGGTCCGCCGACGAGTAGCGCGCCGGATCCTTCAGCACGTGGCAGATGTCCTCGTAACGGCTCACCAGCCACATCCCCAGCATGGGGTTGTAGCTGACGGGCGCGTCCCGCCTCAGTTGCGCGTAGAACGGATGTGGGTCCTCGACGTGCGGCCCCGCGAACGGGTTGTACTGGGCGCCCAGATGGGGGCACTTCATCGCGCCAGCGGCGTTGCCGGCGTGCGTGTCGATGTGGATCGCCTCGGACTGCCCTTCCACCTTCACTGCTTCCACTGCGGTACTCACCGTGAGCTTCCTCTCAGGATCCCCCCACAACGGAATATTATATAACCCGACCTGACAGGTCTTCTCAGCGAGTCCTGTGAACCCCACCCATCAGGAAAACAGGGTTGCTAGGACCCTGGCTGATACGGGGGATGAGACCGGGCGCGTTCCCTTAGGACGGGGCGCTCCACCTTGCTCATGGCGTTCCGAGGCAATGTTTCAATTGCAACAAAGCGGGTGGGCACCTTGAAGCGCGCCAGCGACTGGCGGCACCAGGCGTCCAGGTCCTCGGGGAGGGCGTGGCCGGGGCGCAGGACGACGAAGGCGACGGGGACCTCGCCCCACTGGGGCTCCGGCACGCCGACGACGGCGGACTCCAGGATGGCCGGGTGGTTGGCGAGGACGGCTTCGATCTCGGCCGGGTAGAGGTTCTCCCCTCCCCGCACGATGAGGTCCGTGCGGCGCGACAGGAGGGTGAGGCGCCCCTTCGCGTCCAGGACGCCCACGTCGCGGGTGCGCAGCCAGCCGTCATGGAAGGCGTCGCGCGTGGCCTCGCGCTGGCGCCAGTAGCGGGCCATGAGCGTGGGGCCGCGGACCTCCACGTCCCCTTCGTGTCCTTCACCGAGCGCCGCGCCGTCGGTCCCGACGATGCGGACCTCGAGCCCTGGCAGGGGCGGCCCCGCGGTGCGGCCATCCGCTTCCGAGGGGCGCTCGGTGGTGACCTGGGAGCAGGCCTCGGTGAGGCCGTAGGTCTGGAGGGCCAGGAGTCCCGCGGCCCGTGCCCGGGTGAGCAGGGCCGTGGGGACGGGACCTCCGCCGATGAGCGCGCACTGGAAGGTCGAGGGCAGCCGGCGATCCCTCCGCGCGTCCAGCACCCGCTCCAGCGTGGTGGCGACGAAGCTGGCGTGGGACGCGCCCTCCGTGTCGATGGCGTGGTTGACGGCGTCCGCGTCGAAGCGCTCGTGCAGGAGGAGGCAGCCGCCTTCGTAGGCGGTGCGCGTGAGCATGGCCAGGCCCCCGACGTGGAACAGGGGCAGCGTGCCCAGCCAGCGCGGCGCGGGGTGCGCGCCCAGGTTCGCCGCGGAGGCGCGGCATGAGGCGCGGAAGGCGCCTTCCGTGAGGACGGCCCCCTTGGGCCGGCCTGTCGTCCCGCTGGTGAAGAGGATGACCCGGGAGGTGTCCGCGTCCCAGGCGCGCTCGGGCACGGAGTCCCCCGTCACGCCGTCGGGGAAGGACTCCAGGGGCTCCGCCTCCGGGAGCCTGTCGCGCAGGGCACCGAGCGCCAGCGTGAGCCGGGGCTCGACGTCCTCCAGCAGGGGCCGCAGCTCCGCCGGTGTGAGCCGGGCGTTGAGCGGCGCGAAGATCGCGCCCAGGCGGCCCAGCGCCCAGAAGAGGAAGGTCACCGCCGGGTGGCTCGTGGAGAGCAGCGCCACGCGGTCACCCTGTGAGATGCCTCGCGCGGACAGGGCCTGCGTCCAGCGCGTCACCTCTTCGTCCAGCGCGCGGTAGGTCCAGGTCTGACCCGTGAAGCGCAGCGCCTCCGCATGGGGATGCTGCCGCGCGCCTCCGCGGATGGGGCAGTCGTAGATCATGGCCATGCAGCTCCGTGCGTGGAACGGCCGCGGCTCCCGGCCTAGCGGTCCCAGATGAGGTCCGGGTTCAATCCCAGCCCGGGCATGTCGCGCAGCCGCACGAGTCCCTGCTGGGGTTGATAGGGATGATCCTTGGGCTCGTCCGCGAAGAGCCGTCCCACGGCCAGGCCGGAGGCCAGCTCTCCTGACGGCAGCGCGGAGGCCAGGTGCGCGGCGCCTGCCCGGGCCACCACGCCGTCGATGGAGCTGGTGACGTACGCGTGCATGCCCAGGCGGGCCGCTCGCAGCGCCACCACCATGGAGGGCAGCAGCCCTCCGAGCACCATCGGCTTGATCACCACCGCGCCCACGGCCGGCCCGCCGCCCAGGTCCATCGTGAGGAGCGTGCGCACCGCGGCGGGCGTGGCGAGCGTCTCGTCCGCGGCGATGATGCACGGGGCGCGGCGCTGCACCCGCCACAGCGCCTGCAGGTCCTCCGGAGGCGTGGGCTGCTCCACCAGCTCCAGGTCGTACCAGCCCAGCCGATCCAGGGCGCGGTTGGCTTCGGGCTCCGTCCAGCCGCCGTTCGCGTCCAGACGCAGGCGCACGCGCGGCCCCACCGCGTCGCGCACGGCCCGGACCCGCGCCTCGTCCGCGTCCAGCGAGCGGCCCGCGACCTTCACCTTCAGCGTCTGATAGCCCTCCTCCACGGCCGCTCGCGCCTCCTGGGCCAGCGCCTCCGGCTCCTCCGCGCTCAGCAGCGCGTTCACCAGGACCTCCTGCCGCGCCTCCTCCGCGAGCAGCCAGCACAGGGGCACGCCCTTGCGCTGGGCCACCAGATCCAGCAGCGCCAGCTCCAGGCCATGCTGCGCGGCGGGGACGGGCTCCTCCGGATCAATGCCTCGGATCCGCGCGCCGCGCTGGCGCACCTCCTCGCTGGCGGACGGGACGAGCGTGGCCTCCACGCCCTCGATGCTGTCCTCCAGCGTCTGCCCCCGGAGCGAGCTCAGCCACGCGCGCAGCACCGTGTGCGTCATGGCCAGGGACTCCGTGCCGAACTCGGGCAGGGGCATGGCTTCACCCTGCCCCACGTGGCCTTCTTCGTCCCGCAGCCGCACGAGGAACCCGTCGCGCGTGGCGTAGGAGCCCCTCGCCGTCTTCAGGGGGTGGACCAGCGTGAGGTGCAGCGGAGTGAGCGTCGCCTCGATGATGCGCATGACGCCCCTTCAGCGCAGGTACAGCCCGACCGCGAACAGCAGCCCGAACACCATCTGGAGCTTCGCCGTCCCGCCCAGCGCGGGGTTGAGCGCCGCGCCCTGCGCCTTCAGCATCAGCTTCAGCGGCGGCACCACCAGCGGCAGGCTCAGGAGCGGCAGGAAGACCCAGGCGCTCGCATCGCCCCGGGCGTACAGCACGAACGGCGTGACGTAGGAGACGACCAGCAGCAGCACGTACTCGAACCGGCCGAAGCCCTGGCCGAAGCGCACCGCCATCGTGCGCTTGCCGGCCTTCACGTCCGTGCTCGCGTCGCGCTGGTTGTTCACGACGATGAGGCACGTGCCGATGGCGCCCACCGGCACCGACGCCCACCAGGCCGCGGGGCTCACGACGCCGGCCTGCACGTAGTACGTGCCCGTCACCGCGACGATGCCGAAGAAGATGAGCACGAACAGGTCGCCCAGGCCCAGGTAGGCCAGCGGAAACGGGCCGCCCGTGTACGCGTAGCCGCACACCAGCGACGCCACGCCGATGGCCACGATGGGCCAGCCGCCCACCGCCACCAGGTACAGCCCCACCAGCGTCGCCAGCGCGAAGCACCCGAGCCCGCCCAGCAGCACCGTGCCCGGCGCGATGAGCCCGCTCTGCGTCACGCGCTTGGGCCCCAGGCGCTCCTCGGTGTCCGCGCCCTTCTTGAAGTCATAGAAGTCGTTGATGAAGTTGGTGCCGATCTGGATCAGCACCGCGCCCACGAGCGCCGCGAGCGCGGGCAGCAGGCGCCCCACGCCGTCACCGTACGCGAGCGCCGTGGCGACGAGCACCGGCACCGCGCCGGCCGTCAGCGTCTTCGGACGCACCGCCATCAGCCACGTCTTCAGCGTGGGCCTGGGACGCGCCGCATCAGGGGGTGTGCTCACCAGGGTCGTCACGAGTGGATCGCCTCTCGCGCCAGGATGGCGTGTTCGAACTGCGGCGCTTCGTACCAGGGCGTCTGGAGGAACGAGAGCACTTCGCGCACGTACGCCTCCGGCGCCTCCAGGTGCGGGGCGTGGGTGACCCCGGCGAACGCGTGGCGCCACACCACCGGCAGCTCCGCCGCCATGCGCCGCGCCAGGTTCGTGAACTTCACGTCCAGCGCCCCGGTGAGCAGCAGCGTGGGCAGGCGCTGGCGGTGCAGCGCCGGCCAGTAGTCCGGCTGCACGCCCAGGCCCAGGGTCTCCAGCGCTCCGGCCAGCCCCTGCGCCGTGCATGCCTTGCGGCGCTCGCGCAGCGCGGCCTGCTCCGGCTCCGGCAGGCGGCGCAGTCCGTCGAAGAGGGGCAGCGCCTCCCACCGCTCCACGAAGGCGTCCACGCCTTTCGCGCGGATGAAGTCCACGAGCTTCGCGTCGGCCTCGCGCCGCTCGGAGCGCTCCTGGCGGCGGTGCAGTCCGGGCGATCCGCTCTCCATGATCAGCCGGCCGAAGCACTCCGGCGCGCGCACCGCGGCGCCCAGCGCCACCCGCGCGCCCTGCGAATAGCCGAGCAGATCCACCGGGCCGCCCAGCTCGCGGGACAGGCGGACCACGGCGTCCACGGTCTCCAGGAAGCCGTCACGGCCTGTCTTCTCCGGCAGCGGCGTGCGGCCGTGACCGGGCAGGTCCACCGCCACCACGCGCACGGAGCGGCCGAGCAGCGGACGCAGGTGCTCAAATGAAGCGCCGCTGCCGGTGAAGCCGTGCAGCGCCAGGAGCGTATGGGGGCCGTCCCCCCAGATGTCATAAGCGAGCGTCACGCCCATGGTCCTTCTCCCAGTGCGGCGGCCATCCGCGCGAAGAGGTGTCGGTGCGCATCCACGTTGGTGGCCCGGTCCACCTGGACCTCCACCAGGTGGAGGCCTCCCTCCAGCCCGGTGCGCACCGCCGCGCGCAGGGCCGTGGGCGTCGTGGGCCGCTCGAAGCGAGCGCCCGCGAGCGCCGCCGCGTGCGACAGGTCCATGCCGTGCGGCGTGCCGAAGAGGGCCTCGAACTCGTCCGGCTTCGCCACCTGCGCCAGCGGCAGGAAGGAGAAGATGCCGCCGCCGTCGTTGTTCACCACCACGACCGTCAGGGGCACGCGCGCCCGCGCCGCGGAGACGAGCCCGCCCACGTCGTGCAGCAGCGCCAGGTCGCCGGACAGGAGCACCGCGGGCCTGCCCGCCGCCGCGGCCATGCCCGCCGCGCTGGACACGATGCCGTCGATGCCGTTGGCCCCGCGGTTCGCCAGCACGCGCAGCGGCACGCCGCCGCCGTGGGCGAACGCGTCCACCGCGCGGATGGGCATGCTGCTGGACACGAAGAAGAGCGCGTTCGCCGGCAGCGCCGCCACCACCTCGCGCGCCAGCCGGGGCTCGGTCAGCGCGTCCGGCTGTTCACCGAGCGCCGTCTCCAGCGCGCTGCGAGCCACCCGCTCCGCGTTCACGAAGTCCCGCGCCCAGCGGCCGGGGCCTCGCGACAGCCCTTCCGTCAGCGCGCGGCACGCGAGCACCGCGTTGCCCTCCACCACCCGCGCGGCCCGGTGCGCCGGGTCGTACAGCGCGCCCTCGTCGCTGAAGACGGTGATGTCCGCGCCGGAGGCGTCCAGCCACTGCTGCGGCGACTTGGGCGTCAGGCCTCCGCCGAAGCGCAGCACCAGCTCCGGCGTGTGGCTCCGCGCGAAGGGCTCATGGCGCAGGAGCGCGTCGTAGAGCGACACGGTCAGCGGACCGCCCCCGTAGCGCGCCTGCGACGTGGCCTCCGCGAGCACCGGGTAGCCCGTCGCCAGGCTCAGCGCGGTGATGGCCTCCGCGAAGCCGTCGTCCTCGTCGCGAGGGCCGCACACGATGACGCCGCGCTCGGTGGCGGCGATGCGCGCGCGCACGTCCTCCAGCACCGCCGCGTCCGGGGCCCGCGACGCCTGCGCGATGCGGGTGAGGGGCGCGTCCGTCCGCCCTTCCCTCGCGAGCGCCGTCAGCTTCTCCGCGCCGAAGTCCTGCGCGATGGGCGCCAGCGGCTCGCGGAACGGCACGTTGAGCTGCACGGCGCCTCGGGGTGCGCGGCACGCGGTGCTCACCGCCCGGGCGGCCGTGGCCCGCAGGTGCGCGATGGCGGGGCTGGTTGCCTCGGGCAGGCCCACGTCCGCGTACAGCCGCGCGAAGTCACCGTAGAAGCGCCCCTGGGGCACCGTCTGCGGCGCGCCCCAGCCCTGCAGCTCCAGCGGCCGGTCCGCCGTGAGGATGATCAGCGGCACCTGGGCCATGGCCGCCTCGATGACGGCCGGGAAGAAGTGCGCGCCCGCGGAGCCGCTCGTCGCGACGAGCACCACCGGCTGACGCGACTGCTTCGCGATGCCCAGCGCGAAGAAGCCCGCGCTCCGCTCGTCGATGACGGACCAGACGCGCATGCCCGGCGTGTGCGCGCAGGCGAGCGCCAGCGCCGACGAGCGCGAGCCCGGACACACCACCGCGTGCCGCGCGCCGCCCCGCACCAGCTCCTCCAGGAGGGCCCGCGACCACAGCACGTTGAGGTTGGCGTCCAGGGACATCACCGGCCCCCCAGCGCGCGCAGCATCGCCAGACTCTTCATCTCCGTCTCCCGCCACTCGGACTCCGCGCTGGAGCCCGCGACGATGCCCGCGCCCACGAAGAGCCGGGCCTTCGCTCCGCGCACCAGCGCCGAGCGCAACGCCACCACCAGATGCGCGCGCCCGGGGCCCACCCAGCCCACCGGCCCCGCGTACCAGCCCCGGTCCAGGGACTCGTGCTCCACCAGGAACGAAAGCGCGCGCTCGCGCGGCGTGCCGCCCACCGCAGGCGTGGGGTGCAGCGCGGTGACGACCTTCGCGGTGTCCACGCCGTCCGCCAGCTCCGCGCGGATGCCCGTGCGCAGGTGCACCACGTTCTTCAGCGCGAGCACCGACGGCTGCGCGTCCGCGGACACGCTCGCCGCCACCGGCGTCAGCGCCTGGAGGATGTAGCGCACCACCGCTTCATGCTCGCGCCGGTCCTTGTCGCTCGCGTCCAGCGCCTCCGCGCCGCCCGGGGCCGCGGACCCCGCCAGCGCCTCCGTCTCCAGCCTGCGCCCGTCCAGCCGGCACAGCGTCTCCGGCGTCGCGCCCAGGAAGCCCGTTCCGTCCGGCGCGCGGAAGAGGAACGTCGCGCAGCGCGGGTTCTGCTCGCGCAGCCGCGCCAGCACGTCCACCACGTCGAAGGGCTCCGGCCCCTCCGCCTCCAGCGCCCGCGCCAGCACCACCTTGTGCAACTGGCCCGCGCCAATGGCCTCCACCGCGCGGTCCACCAGCGCCTCGAAGTCCGGCCGCGACGAGGCCGTGCGCAGCGCGACCGGCGCGCCCACCGGATGGCGGTAGGACTGGGGAAAGGACGCCCGCACGCGCTCCAGCCGCGAGCGCACCACGTCCTCCGCGCCCGCCCCCTCCGGAGCGAAGACCGCGACCGCCAGCGCGCTGCCCTCGCGCCACACCAGCACCTCCGGCAGCGTCCAGCGCGCCAGCCCATGCGAGCGCCACGCGCAGTCCACCGGCTGCGTGGGGCTGAAGCGCATGCCGCCGAACCAGGGGCCCGGCAACCGGGGGGCCTCCGCGTCCAACCACCGCACACGGTCGTGCCCGAGCGCGCCCAGCACCGCCGGCAACTCACCGGGCGCGTGCGCCTCCAGCACGCCCGCCTCACCCCACCCCGCCACCGCCTCGCGCGCCACCGGCCGCTCCCAGTACACGGAAGGAACGCCGAGGCTGCCCGCTCCCGCCAGCGGATCCACTCCGGGCAGGGGCATCATCCCGGCGACCCATCGCGGATCCTCAGCGGGACTGAGCGGCGTCATCAGCCATTCTCCTGCACCTCGGGGGAGGCGAGTGACATCACCTTCGATTGTCTTCTAAGCGATCTCGGCTATACATGCACCATGGAGTTCAAAACCGCTTGAACTCAATGGAACCCGAATTCCAGAAACTCCAGCGAGGGAGCCGCCGTGGGAGGCCAGCAACCAGACGACCCAGCCGGGCGGCGTGACCCGGGTGCACACCGGGTGCTTCGCGCAGCGCGTCCAGGCGGCACCCGCGTCCAGGTGGGGGCCGTGGAGGTGGGCGGGCCCGGCTTCGTGGTGATGGCGGGGCCGTGCGCGGTGGAGGGCGCGGAGCAGTTGGAGCTGGCGGCCCGCGCGGTGGCGCAGGCGGGGGCGCACCTCTTGCGCGGAGGCGTGTTCAAGCCGCGCACCAGTCCGTACGCGTTCCAGGGCATGGGGGAGCCGGGGCTGAAGCTGTTGGTGGACGCCGGACGGCGACACGGCCTGCCCATCATCAGTGAGGTGATGGAGACGGAGCAACTGCCCCTCATGGCGGAGCACTCGGACATCCTCCAGGTGGGCGCGCGGAACATGCAGAACTTCGGGCTGCTGCGCGCGCTGGGGCGGCTGCGCAAGCCGGTGCTGCTCAAGCGCGGGCTGTCCGCCACGGTGCAGGAGTGGCTCAACGCCGCCGAGTACATCCTGGCGGGCGGCAACGAGCAGGTGATGCTCTGCGAGCGCGGCATCCGCACCTTCGAGACCGCGATGCGCAACACGCTGGACCTGGCCGCGGTGGCGTGGGCGAAGGAGCGCACGCACCTGCCGGTCATCGTGGATCCTTCGCATGCGACGGGCATTCCGTCGCTTATCGCTCCCATGTCGCTGGCGGCAGCGGCCTGTGGGGCGGATGGATTGTTGATTGAAGTCCACCCCCGGCCGGAGCAGGCGCTGTGCGACGGTCAGCAGGCGATGTCGCCCGGGGATTTCGCTACGTTGATGCAACGGCTGCCGGGCGTGCTCGCCGCGGTGGACCGTCACCTTTGGACGCCGGCGGGGCCGGCACAGATCGCGGGGGCGCGATGAGCACCGAAGTCCGTCAGATGTTCTCCTCCATCGCCACGCGCTACGACGTGACGAACGAAGTCCTCTCCTTCGGCGTGCACCGTCTGTGGCGGCGTGCGGCGGTGAAGCTCAGCGGCGCGAAGGAAGGCAGCCAGGTCCTGGACTGTGCCACCGGCACGGGTGACCTGGCGCTGACGTTCAAGCGCACGGTGGGGCCCACGGGCCGCGTGGTGGGCACGGACTTCTGCCCGGAGATGCTGGAGAGCGCGCCGGCCAAGGCGGCCAAGGCGGGCCTGGAAGTGGAGTTCCAGGTGCAGGACGCCATGGCGCTCACCTTCCCGGACAACACGTTCGACGTGGCGTCCATCTCCTTCGGCATCCGCAACGTGGATGATCCGGTGAAGTGCCTCCAGGAGATGGCGCGCGTGGTGCGCCCCGGGGGCCGCGTGGTGGTGCTGGAGTTCGGCCAGCCCACGGGCCCGTACGGCGCGCTGTTCCGCTTCTACAGCAAGACGGTGATGCCGGCGATTGGCGGCCTGCTCACGGGCAACCGCGCGGCGTACCAGTACCTGCCCCGCACCGCCGCGGCCTTCCCCGCCGGCGAGCGCTTCCTCTCCCTGATGGACCAGGCCGGCGCCTACTCCGAGCGCGCCGCCCACCCCCTGCTGTTTGGAACCGCCTACGTCTATGTCGGCACCGTCCGTTGAGGCCCGGCGCCTTCTCGTCTCGCAAGTCGTCGCGTCGGTAGACCCCAGACTCCAGCAGGCGCTCCAGGGGGCACTCGCGTCCCCGGGGCCCTGCCCCCGCCCCGCCGGCGCGCAGACGGTCGTCATCGCGGGGCACCGGGCGGCCGGCAAGACGCGCCTGTTGCCGCTCGTCTCCCAACTGCTCGGCAGGGCCGGGCTGGACCTGGACGCGGAGCTGGAGCGCCGGCACGGGCGCCCGCTGCGCTCCTGGGTGGCTGAGTCCCCCACCACCTTCCGCGCCGCCGAGCGCGAGACGCTGGGCCTGCTGCCTCCGGGCAGCGTGGTGGCGGTGGGCGGCGGCTTCCTGTCGCACCATCCTGAGGCGCTCGCGGGGCACTTCACGCTCGTCGTCCCCGTCACCTTCGACACGTACCGCGAGCGGCTGATGGCGGACACCACGCGCCCGCGGCTGCGCGCGGACGTGTCGCTGGAGGAGGAGCTCCACTCGCTGTTCCATGAACGCGAGGCGCTGCACGCCCGCGTGCCCACCATCTCCCTGGCGGACTTCCTCCGGGGGTGTCTTGCCCAGGAGCCCGCGTGATGGCCACCCGGCGCATCATCACCCTGCCCCCCACCCTCACCGGCGCGGACGCCGTGGCCTTCGCGCGCGACGGCCTGAAGCGGGGCGCGGACGTCATCGAGGTGCGGACGGATCTGCACGCGCCCGGCGACATCGACCCGGAGGCGCTCGCCCGCGTGATGCCGCTGCTCGTCTCCGAGCGTGGAAAGCCGCTGCCGGCGCCGTGGGTCCAGGCCGCGTGGCGCGTGGACCGCGACGTGGAGCGCGCGCAGGACATGGACGCGCCGCCGGGGAGGCTGCTCGCGTCGCACCACGCGGAGGGCCCGCTGACGACGGAGGAGGCGCTCCGGCGCTGGTCCCGCCCCCTCCCGCCGGACGCGCTGGTGAAGCACGTGGAGCCCATGGACGGACCCGCGCACCTGGAGGTGCTGCTCCGGACGCAGGCCGCGCTGTCCCAGCGCTTCGGCGCCGAGCGCGTCACCGTGCTGGGCATGGGCCCTGTCGCCATTCCCGCGCGCGCGGTGCTGTCGCGCAAGAACGGCCTGGAGTACGTGGCGATGGGCGGCCCGTGGACGGCGGCCCCGGGACAGCGCCTGCTGGACGACGTGGTGCGCGAGCACCGCAAGGCGAAGGACCCGCTCGCGCTCCGCCTGGGCATCCTGGGCACCGCCATCGCGCACTCGCGCTCGCCGCGCATCCACCGCCAGCCGTTCGACCGCATCGACCTGGCCGAGGACGCGCCGGTGGAGGCGGTGGTGGACGCGCTGCTGCCGCACTACGCGGGCTTCGCCGTGACGAGCCCGTTCAAGATGCGGCTCGCGAAGCACACGGGCTCGTCGCTGGACGCCATCAACACGCTGGTGCGCCGGGGCTCGCGGTGGGAGTCCTTCAACACCGACACGGAGGGCGCGCGCGCGGTGCTGACGCGCCTGGGCGCGAAGGACGTGCCGGTGCTGGGCGATGGCGGCTCCACGCAGGCCCTGCGGCTGGTGGCCGCTGAACACGGGCTCGCCCTGCGGGTCGTCAAGCGCGCGGAGATACAAGCACCGCTGTCCGGGGATTGGGTCTGGACGTGGCCAGACCGCGTGGCCCCCCCTGACAACCTGCGATTCCAGGGGGCACGCGTGGCGGTGATCGCATACGGTGCGCCGGGCCGGCGCGTCGCCGCGGAGATCGTTCGCCGCGGGGGCACCCCACTCCTGCTCGGGGCGGCGTGGTTCGTCGCCCAGGCCCGGCGGCAGCGACAACTCTGGGAAACGGCGACATGAATACCTTTGGAACCCTCTTCCGGTTGACCACGTTTGGCGAGAGCCATGGCCCCGCGCTGGGCTCCGTCATCGACGGCTGTCCCGCAGGGGTGCCGCTCACGCGCGACATGCTCCAGGCGGCGCTGGATCGCCGGCGTCCCGGGCAGTCCGCGCTGGTGACGGCGCGCAACGAGCCGGACACCGTGGAGATCCTCTCCGGCGTCTTCCAGGACAAGACGCTGGGCACGCCCATCGCGGCCATTGTGCGCAACACGAACCAGCGCTCGCAGGACTACAACCAGTTGGCCACCGTGGACCGGCCGGGCCACGCGGACGCCGTGTGGCGTGAGCGCTACAAGCACCGCGACCACCGGGGCGGCGGCCGCACCAGCGGGCGCGAGACGCTCTGCCGCGTCATCGGCGGCACCGTCGCGGAGGCGTACCTCGCGCGCGACCTGCCCTCGCTGAGCACCGTCGCCTACGTCTCCCAGGTGGGTGAGCTGGTCGCCTCCGTCCCGCCGCCGGGCCTCACCCGCGCCATGGTGGACGCGCACGCCACCCGCTGCCCGGACGCCGCCGTGCGCGAGGAGATGTCCCGCCAGATCCTCGCCGCGAAGGAGGCCGGGGACAGCCTGGGCGGCGCCATCGACGTGCGCGTGGAGGGCCTGCCCGTGGGCCTGGGCGAGCCCATCTTCGGCAAGCTGAAGGCGCTCATCGCGCAGGCGCTGGGCAGCATCGGCGCGGTCACCGGCGTCGTGTGGGGTCCGCCGGATCTGCTCCAGCGCATCGGCCAGCCCGGCACGAAGTTCCACGCCGTGAAGGACGCGTACGGCGGCATCCAGGGGGGCCTCGCCAACGGTGAGCCCATGCAGGTGCGCGCCTTCTTCAAGCCGCCCGCGACGCTGGCGGATCACGCCAAGGGCGGCCGTCACGACCCATGCATCATGCCCCGCGCCGTCCCGGTGCTGGAGGCCATGGTGTCGCTCGTCATCGCCGACCTCGTCCAGCAGTTCAACGCCCGCCCCCACTCCGCATGAGCCCGCTTCCTCCCGGTTCCTACCGCCCCCCCAACGACCGCTGGGGTTCCTTCACGAAGCTCGTCGCCAGGCTGCCCGAGGGCAGCGTCGCCGTGGTGGACCGCACCGTCGCGCGCTTCCACCCCACGCTCATCCCCGCCATCGAGGCCCGCAAGCCGCGCGCCATCATCCAGTTGGTCGGCGGTGAGCGCGCCAAGAGCCTCAGCTCGCTCCAGAAGGTGCTCGCGGGGGGAATCATCCTGCCGCGCTCCGGCACGCTCGTCGCCGTGGGCGGTGGCACCGTCGGCGACGTGGCCACCGTGGCCGCGCACCTGCTCAAGCGCGGCGTGCGGCTGTTGCAGGTGCCCACCACGCTGCTCGCGGCGGTGGACAGCAGCCTGGGCGGCAAGGGCGCGGTGGACCTGACGGTGCGGGGCCGCGTGGTGAAGAACCCCGCGGGCGTCTTCCACTACGCGGATGAGACGTGGCTGTGCCCGGAGCTGTACGCCACGCTGTCCGACGCGCAGGTGCGCGAGGGCTCCATCGAGGCGTGGAAGATGGTCGCGTCGCTGGATGGGTCCCTCTTCAAGCGCTACGTGCGCACGCCGCCGTCGCTGGAGAAGCTGGTGAAGGACGCGCGCGGCCTGAAGGAGGACGTCTGCTCGAAGGACCCCTACGAGCACCAGGGGCTGCGCCGCGTGCTCAACTTCGGCCACACCTTCGGCCACGTGCTGGAGAGCCTGTCTCGCTTCAAGCTGTCGCACGGCGACGCGGTGGGCCTGGGCATCCTCTGGGCCCTGGACGTGGGCCGGCACCTGGGCATCACCCCGGAGCCCGTGGCGCATGAAGTGGAGCGCGCGCTGGCGCGGGGCCCGGGCGTGCTCGGGCGTGACCGCGCCGCGGAGCTGGCCCACCGCGCGCCGCTGAAGGACGTGGTCGCGCTGCTGGACGCCGACAAGAAGGCCGGCGCCAACGGCGAGCTGCGCATGGTGCTGCTCACCGCCGTGGGCACCGCCGAGGTCGTGGATGTGATGCCCAAGACGTGGCGGGCCCTGTGGCCCGCCTGGACCCGTGGAGCCCGCCCGTGAGCCACGCCTCGCCGAACCGCCTCACCGTCGACCCGAGCGCCTTGAGCGCCTCACCGCTCACCCCGCCCGTGTCGAAGTCGGACGCCCAGCGCGCCCTGGTGTTGGGACACCTCACGGGCGCCTGGCCGCTGCCGTCGGTGCAGGCGGAGTCGGACGAGGACCTCCCCGCGGACGTGCGCGTGCTGCGCCGGGGCGTGGAGGCCCTGCGCCTTCCCGCGGGCCCCGTGCGCGACGTGGACTGCGCGGACGGCGGCGCCCCCTTCCGCATCCTCGTCACGCAGGCCGCGGTGACGCCCGGCGCGCGCGTGCGCTTCACCGGCACGCCCCGCTTGGGTGAGCGCCCGCACGGACCGCTCTTCACGTCGCTCAAGGAGGCCCTGGGCCCCGCGGGCCTGACGCTCACCGAGGGCGCCCCGTGGCCGGTGGAGCTGCACGCGCCCCTGGACACCTCCAGGGTCGCGCCGGTGTTCCGCGTCCCGGGCGCGCAGAGCAGCCAGTACGCCTCCAGCCTGCTGCTGGGCTGCGCGGAGCGCTTCCTGCGGGAGAGGCGCGCGTGGAGCGTGGAGATCGAAGGCACGCTCACCAGCGCCGGCTACATGGACCTCACGGTGGCGTGGCTGCGCCGCTTCGGCTTCACCGTGGAACAGTCCGGAGGTCACTATTCCGTCACGGGTTATCAGGCGCCTGAATCCGTGCCATCACTGCCAGGCGACTGGTCCTCGCTGGGCTATCTGGTGCTCATCGCCTGGCGCACGGGCGGCACGGTGGAGCGCGCGGAGCCCCAGAGCGCCCACCCGGACCAGGCGATCCTCCGGCTGGCCGCCGAAGTGGGCCTGAGGATGCTCCCGTCCGGCGCGCCCAACACGTGGCGCTTCGAGGGCGAAGCCACGGGCGAGCTGCGCGCGACGGGCAAGGAGTGCCCGGACCTGCTGCCCACGCTGGCGGCGCTCGCGTGCGTGCTGCCCCGCCCCACCACGCTCAGCGACGTGGGCATCCTGCGGGTCAAGGAGAGCGACCGGCTGGAGGGCATCCGCACGCTGGTGTCGGCCTACGGCGGCACCACGGAACTGTCGGCCGGAGCCGACAGTGAGTCGCTCCGCATCCTCCCGCCGAAGGTGAAGCCCGCGCGCTTCGCCATGGACAGCCGGGGCGACCACCGCCTGGCGATGTCAGCGGCCACCCTGTGTGTGCTGTCCGGGGTGCCGCTGGAGCTGACGGGGCCGGAGTGCGTGGAGAAGAGCTTCCCGGGCTTCTGGCGGCAGCTCGCGCGGGCCGGCGTCCGCTATTCCTGAGCGGGCGCGCGGACCAGAAACTTCGCCTCCCGGACTTATCGTTCTTTTTTGTTGAAAGCGTCCGCCGCCCTGTGAAATCTCCGCCCATGCCCAAGGACACGCTGACCGTCACCGACAATCGGACCGGGAAGACGTACGAGATCCCGATCGAGAACGGCTGTATCCGCACCCCCGACCTGCGCCAGATCAAGACCGGCAGCGATGACTTCGGTCTGATGGGTTACGACCCCGCGTTCCTGAACACGGCGAACTGTAAGAGCGCCATCACGTTCATCGACGGTGACAAGGGCATCCTCGAGTACCGCGGCTACCCCATCGAGCAGCTCGCGGAGAAGTCCTCCTTCCTGGAGGTGGCCTACCTGCTGCTGAAGGGCGAGCTGCCCACGCAGAAGGAGCTGGACAACTTCACGTTCAACGTGACCCACCACACGCTGGTTCACGAGAACATCAAGTCCTTCATCGACGGGTTCCGCTACGACGCGCACCCCATGGCGATGCTGGGCTCCACGGTGGCGGCGCTGTCCGCGTTCTACCCGGACGCGAAGAACATCAAGGACGCACGCAGCCGTGAGATCCAGATCACGCGCCTCATCGCGAAGATGCCCACCCTCGCCGCGTTCTCGTACCGGCACGCGATGGGCCTGCCGTTCGTCTACCCGGACAACGACCTGTCCTACGTCGCCAACTTCCTGGCGATGATCAAGCGCATCGGCACGAGCGCCTTCAAGGTGCACCCCACGCTGGAGAAGGCGCTGGACGTGCTCTTCATCCTGCACGCGGACCACGAGCAGAACTGCTCCACCACGTCCGTGCGCACGGTGGGCTCCTCGCAGGTGGACCCCTACTCCGCGGTCGCCGCGGGCGTGGGCGCGCTCTACGGCCCGCTGCACGGCGGCGCCAACGAGGCGGTGCTCCGCATGCTCCGCGAGATTGGCAGCAAGGCCAACATCCCGGAGTTCATCAAGCAGGTGAAGGGCGGCGAGGGCGAGAAGAAGCTCATGGGCTTCGGCCACCGCGTCTACAAGTCCTACGACCCGCGCGCGAAGGTCATCAAGCGCGTGGCGGACGAGGTCTTCGACGTGACGGGCAAGAACCCGCTGCTGGAGATCGCGCTCGAACTGGAGCGCATCGCGCTCGAGGACGAGTACTTCGTGAAGCGCAAGCTGTACCCGAACGTCGACTTCTACTCGGGCCTCATCTACGAGGCGATGGGCTTCCAGGCGGAGATGTTCCCCGTCCTGTTCGCCATCCCCCGCACGGTGGGCTGGTGCGCGCAGTGGGAGGAGATGGTGACGGACAACGAGCAGAAGATCGCCCGTCCCCGTCAGGTCTACACGGGCTCCGCCCGCCGCGACTACGTCGCCCGCGAGAAGCGGACCGGCAAGTAGTCACCGGCCGCCAGGGCCGCTGAAGCACGAAGGGGCGCGGGACTCGAAGCGTGAGTCCCCCGCCCCTTTCGCTTTTCCCTAACCGTGGGCGGCGACGGGGCCGCCGGGCTCGCTGTAGAGCGCGTCGATGACGTCCGCGTACTTCTGCTCCACCACCTTGCGGCGCATCTTCATGCTGGGCGTGAGCTCCCCGCCGTCGATGGAGAACTCCCCCGGCAACACGCGGAAGCGCTTGATGGTCTCGAAGCGGGACAGCTTCGGGTTCACGTCCCGCTCGAAGGCCTCCTGCAGGTGCTGCTGGAGCCGCGCGTCGTTCACCAGCGCGGCCACGTCCTCCGGCCAGCCCTTCTCCCGCGCCAGCTTCCGCGCCCGGTCCGGCTCCAGCGTCACCAGCGCCACCAGGTAGTTGCGCCGGTCGCCCACCACCAGCGCGTGCCCCACGGGGGACACGGCCTTGAGCAGCTCCTCGATGTTCGCGGGCGACGTCTTCTTGCCGCCGGAGGTGACGATGATCTCCTTCTTGCGCCCGGTGATGCGCAGGAAGCCCTCGGAGTCCAGTTGCCCCACGTCGCCCGTGTGCAGCCACCCGTCCGCCAGCAGCTCCTGCGTGGCCTCTGGGTTGCGGTGGTAGCCCAGGCACACGTTGCCGCCCTGGACGAGGATCTCCCCGTCCTCCGCGATGCGCACCTCCACGCCCAGCATGGGGCGGCCCACCGTGCCCAGCCGGGCGCACTCGGCGGTGCTCACCGTGGCGGGGCCGGACACCTCCGTCATGCCCCACACCTCCAGCAGGACGACGTCGATGGAGGCGAAGAAGTCCAGCACGTCCCGGCCGATGGGCGCCGCGGAGGTGGCGTACAGCTTCGCCTTCTCCAGGCCGATGCGCGTCTTCAACGGATGGAACACCAGCCGCCGGGCCAGCGCGAACTTGGCCTCCATGAGCGACGGGACGCGCTCCTGGCTCAACACGCGCGTGTTGCGCTCCAGCGCCGTGGCGCGGGCCCACTCCACCAGCCGGCGCTTCAGGGGCGGCTGCGCGGCGAGGCCCTCCTCCGCCTTCGTCTTGAACTTCTCCCAGACGCGCGGCACCGCGAAGAAGAGGGTGGGACGCACGTCCTTGAGGTTCTGGCCCAGCGCGTCCAGCGAGTCCGCGAAGTACACCTGCATGCCCAACAGCAGCGGGCTGTGCAGGGAGACGATCTGCTCCGCGATGTGCGACAGCGGCAGGTACGACACCAGCCGCTCGTCCTCCATGTCCTGGAAGCCCAGGGTGTCGCCCAACTGCTTCGCCGTCCAGGCGAGGTTGCGGTGGCTGAGCGCCACGCCCTTGGGCTGGCCGGTGGTGCCGGACGTGTAGATGAGCGTGGCGAGCGCGTCCGGGCGGAGCGAGTGGACGCCGTCCCAGTAGGGGGCCTCGTCCGCCTTCGCGCCGGAGGCCAGCACGTCCGCGTAGCGCAGCACGCCCTCGGGCAGCGGCGTGGGCGCGTCCACCACGATGAGGTGCTGGAGCGCGGGCAGCCGCTTCTGGACCTCCAGGCCGGTGACCAGGTGCTTCGCGTTCTCCACCAGGAGGAAGCGCGCCTGGCAGTGGCCCAGGATGTAGACGAGCTGGTCCACGCTGCTGGTGGTGTAGAGCCCCACCGGCACGCCGCCCAGGGCCATGGCCCCCAGGTCCGCGACGTGCCACGCCTCGCGGTTGAAGCTCAGGATGCCCAGCGGGTCGCCGTCCCGGAACCCCAGCGCGTGCAGCCCCAGGGCGAAGCGCTTGACGCGCTGGGCGTAGTCGAACCACGAGGTGGGGACATAGGCGCCTCCATGCCGGGACCAGAGCGCCGGGCGGTGTTCCAGCCGCGCGGCCTGGTCATGGAGCGCATGCAGCATCGTCTTGGGCAGGTCCATCTGGTGAAACGTAGTGGAAGCGCCCCGCCCGTTCCACGTCCCCCCGTCTCAGGCGTTGACAGCATGTTCACCGGCTTTGTATGCCGCGCCCGACCATGAGCATCGACTTCACCTGCCAGAAGTGCGAGGCCAGCTTCGAGTTGGAAGCCCAGGACCTCATCGAGGGGACGGAGAAGATTGTCTGTCCCCACTGCGACGCGAAGGCGCCCGCCAACCTCACCGAGGACTTCGTCGCCGCGCTCACGGAGATGCGCGCGCAGATCGCCACCCTGAGCAAGAAGTTCGCGGTGACGATGACGCTCGAAGCCGAGGAGCTGGAGGACGAGCTCGACGACGAGGATGAAGACGAGGAGGAGGCCGACGAGGACGAGGACCTCGACGAGGACGAGGACGACGAGGAGTCCGAGGACGACGAGGACTACGACGACGAGGAGTCCGAGGACGACCGCTAGTCGCCTCGCGCCCCTCTTCCCGGCTGCCCGCCCGCCCTCCAACCGGGTGGGCCAGGGCCCGGGGGCCGCTCGCGACGGCGGAGGGGCGGTGCCCTCCCGGTGAAGGGAGAGGTGCGTAGCTTAGGGATGTGAAAACGTCCAACCGCGCCAACTTCTTCGTCGCTCCGTTCACGGCCGTGGTGCTGGCGCTGGGAGGAGCGTTGTTCCTTCCCGCGTTCGGGATCCCCGGCGCCATCGCCGCCTCCGACACGGCGGAAGGGAAGAAAGAGAAGCCCTGCATCACCGAGAAGGGCAGCGACCCCAGGGCCTGTTCGGAGCTGGTGGAGCTGGAGGTGAAGGACGTGGTGCCCTTGATGGAGGCGCAGACGCACGCCGTCGTGCTGACCACCAAGGACGGGGAGACGGTGCTCCCCCTCTTCGTGGACGAGGGCGCGGCGGTCTCCATCGCCTTCCGCCTCGCGGAGCGTCCGCCGCCCCAGCCGCTGTCGCAGGACCTGCTGGACGACGTGGTGTCCAAGCTGGGCGGCCGGGTGACGGAGGTCCGCATCGACGACCTGCGTGACAACGTCTACTCCGGCCGCGTCTTCCTCCAGCAGGGCAAGAAGGAGATGGCCCTGGACGCGCGGCCCTCCGACTCCATCGCCATGGCCATGCACAGCCAGGCCCGCATCCGCGTGACGCGCAAGGTGCTGGCCATGGCGGGCATCACCCGCTCGGAGATTGAGGCCCTCCAGAAGCAGCAGGACCTGGGCGTGGGCGGCAGCGGCCCCGGCCTGGGTGACGAGGACATGGGGCCCCTGCCCCCGCCGCCTCCCATGGGCCCCAGCGCCGGCCACCCGAAGCCTCCCTCGGAGGACATCGGCATGGACCACGCCACGAAGCCGCTGATGGAGCCCATGGGCAAGGGCCAGGAGATTGAGCTCTAGGCCGCCCTGGAACCTGGAACGATGAAAGCCCGGCCCCCCCTCCCAGGGTAGCCGGGCTTTCTTCGTCTCATGCGTCTGAGAGCCACGAATGGCGTGCGCCGGCTCGCGGTAACTTTCCGCCCAGCGCGTGAGGCGAAGAGTTAGTCCTTCGGGCGCAAGCCTGTCAAGGCGCCCACCTCCTGGCGCTAGGATGGGCCGCCTTATGCGCAAGGCGAAGATCATCTGCACGCTGGGTCCGGCGTCGGACTCGAAGGAAGTCATCGAGGCGCTGGTGAAGGCGGGCATGAACGTGGCCCGGCTCAACTTCTCTCATGGGACGCACGACGAGCACCGGCAGCGCGTCCAGCGCATCCGCGCGGTGTCGAAGAAGCTGGGCGTGCCGGTGGCCATCCTCCAGGACGTCCAGGGCCCCAAGGTGCGCCTGGGGCGCTTCGAGGGCGGCCAGTTGATGGTGACGGCCGGCGACACGGTGACGGTGACGACGCGCGCGGTGGTGGGCCAGGGGCGCGTCATCCCCACCCCGGTGCGCACGCTGCCCCGGGACGTGGAGAAGGGCCACGAGGTGCTGCTGGACGACGGCCGGGTGCGCCTGCGCGTGCTGAAGGTGAGCGGCCAGGACGTGTCCTGCCGCGTGGAGGTGGGCGGGCTGCTCAGGGATCACAAGGGGCTCAACCTGCCCGGCACGGCCATGTCGGTGCCCACGCTGACGGAGAAGGACAAGGTGGACCTGGCGTTCGGCCAGGAGGTGGGCGTGGACTACGTGGCGCTGTCCTTCGTGCGCTCCGCCCGGGACGTGCGCCAGGCGCGGGCGCTGGTGGCGAAGCGCAAGACGCCGCTCATCTCCAAGATCGAAAAGCCCCAGGCGGTGGACGACCTGGACGCCATCGCCAGGGAGTCGGACGGGGTGATGGTGGCCCGCGGCGACCTGGGCGTGGAGATGCCGCTGGAGCAGCTTCCCGCCATCCAGAAGCGCGCCGTGCTCGAGGTCAACCGCCTGGGCGGCATCGTCATCGTCGCCACGGAGATGCTGGAGAGCATGGTGCTCAACGCCCGGCCCACGCGCGCGGAGGTGTCGGACGTGGCCAACGCCATCCTGGACGGCGCGGACGCGGTGATGCTCTCCGGGGAGACGGCCGCGGGGCGCTACCCCGTGGACGCGGTGGCCACCATGGCGCGCATCGTGGAGGAGACGGAGCGCACGGGCCTCATCACCCTGCCCCACTCCCCCTTCGAGCGCTCCGAGGACCTGGGCACCGGCGTCGCCGCGGCGGCGGTGGCCGCGTCCCGGCAGCTCAACATCGGGACCATCATCGCGTACACGGAGAGCGGCCACTCCGCGCGGCTCATCTCCGAGTTCCGCCCCGGCGCGCGCATCCTCGGCCTGACGCCCAACGCGGACACGGTGAACCGGATGGCGCTGTACTGGGGCGTGACGGGCCACCTGGTGAAGCGCGTCAGCACCACGGAGGCCATGCTCAAGCAGGTGCGCCGGCTCTGTCAGGAGCTGCGCTTCTGCGAGCCCGGCGCGCCCTTCATCCTGGTGGCCGGCGTGCCGCTCAACGTGCCGGGCAACACCAACATGATGAGCATCCACCGCATCTGAGGCCGCATGCGGTGGGGGCCTTCGGGCAGGGGGCCCTCGCTAGAGGACCTTCTGCTCGAAGTCGTAGAGCTTCTCCACGGAGAGCTGGCGGTAGCGCTCCACGTTGAGGGCCCGGCGGGCGCACTCCCACACCAGGTCCTTGGCGGGGCGCTCCGGCTCCTTCTTCTTGCGGCGCTTCACCTCGGCCTTGATGGCCTTCAGCGCCATGGCCGGGTGGTAGCAGAAGGCGGAGGAGAACAGCAGGTGGCCCCCGAAGGGGACGAGGCGCGCCTCCAGCACGTCCCCCGTCTCCAGGCCCGCGATGTGGCGGCGCTCCGTCACGTCGAAGTCCTTGCCGGAGAAGAGCTCGCGCAGGCGCACCATGCCCTTGCCCAGCTTGCGCACCTCGAAGAGGCCGTGGACCGTCTCCGTGAAGCTGCGGAAGGCGTTGGCCTCCTCCGGCGCCGCGGACTGCAGGCGCTGCTCGTACAGCTCCGCGGCCGGCGTCTTGCCGGTGAGCGGCGAGACGCGGTCGTAGAGGTAGTAGTCCAGGAACGACGCCATCCGCAGCTCGAAGAGTTTGTCGTCCTCGAAGACTTCACCGGTGAGGCGGAAGTACTCCGCCTTGGCCTCCAGGAGGTCCGGCTTGCGGGCCTCCTGACTGCCGAAGGCGATGAGCTGGTCCAGGTACGGCTGGTACGACAACGGGGTCAGCGCGGTGTCCATGGCCGTTGCGAGCTTTCTTCCTACGAACCCGCCATCAGCGTCGCGAAGCGGCTGAACAGGTAGCGCGCGTCGTGAGGGCCGGGCGAAGCCTCGGGGTGGTACTGCACGCTGAAGGCCCGCGCGTCCGGAACGGCCAGGCCCTCCACCGTGCCGTCATTCAGGTTGATGTGCGTGACGACGGCCTTGCCCTTGAGGCTGGCGTCGTCCACCGCGAAGCCGTGGTTCTGCGCGGTGATCTCCACCTTGCCCGTGGTGAGGTCCTTCACCGGCTGGTTGCCGCCGCGGTGACCGAACTTCATCTTGTACGTCCGGCCGCCCAGGGCCAGCGCCATGATCTGGTGCCCCAGGCAGATGCCGAACACCGGCACCTTGCCCAAAAGCGCCGCCACCGTGCGGTCCGCGCCCTTCACCGCGGCCGGGTCGCCCGGGCCGTTGGCCAGGAAGACGCCGTGCGGCTTCTTCGCCAGCACCTGCTCCGCCGTGAAGTGGGACGGCACCACCGTCACGCGGCAGCCCACGTCCACCAGGTACTGGAGCATGGAGCGCTTGAGGCCGTAGTCGTACGCGACGACGTCGTACTTCAGCTCCGGCTCCGGGCGCTTGTCCCCCGTGCCCAGGAACACGTCCGGGGACGGCGTGGTGAAGACGTAGGGCTCCCTGGTGGACACGCCCGTGGCCAGGTCCAGGCCCTCCATGCCGGTGGCGGCGCGCGCGCGCTCGGCCAGGGCCGCGGCGGACACGTTCTCCGTGGAGATGATGCCCGTCTGCGCGCCGTGCGTGCGCAGGTGGCGCACCAGCCGGCGGGTGTCCACGCCTTCGATGCCCACGCGGCCGTGGCGCGCGAGGTACGCGTCCAGCGTCTCCTGCGAGCGCCAGTTGGAGGGCGTCTTCGTCAGCGAGCGCACCACCATGCCCACCGCGTGCGGCTGTCCGGCCTCCTCGTCCGCAGCGTTCGCCCCGACGTTGCCCATCTCCGGGTACGCCATGGTGACGATCTGCCCCACGTACGAGGGATCCGTGAGGATCTCCTGGTAGCCGTACATGGACGTGTTGAAAACCACCTCACCCACCGTCTCGCCGGAAGCGCCAAAGGCGCGACCCTCGAAGGTGGTGCCATCCGCCAGTGCGAGCACCGCCCGCTTCGTCATCACCGCGACTCCTTGAGCTGACCGTCCTCGAACACACACCGGCCGCCCACCCACGTCTGCGTCACGCGGCCCTTCAGCGTGCGCCCGTGGAAGGGCGTGTTGCGACTGCGGGAATAGAACCGGTGGGCATCCACCGTCCACTCCTCCGAAGGGGACACCAGCGTGATGTCCGCCGGGGCACCAGGCGCCAGGTGACCGCCCGGCAGGCCGAATACCCTCGCCGGCCCGTCCGACAGCAGCTCCACCGCCCGGCGCGGGGTGAGCACGCCCTCGTGCACCAGCGCCAGCGTGAGCCCCAGGGACGTCTCCAGCCCGACGATGCCGTTGATGCCCTTCTCGAACTCCACCAGCTTGTCGGACACGCCGTGCGGCGCGTGGTCCGTGGCGATGGCGTCCACCGTGCCGTCCACCAGCGCCTCGCGCAGCGCCCTCACGTCCACGTCGCTGCGCAGCGGCGGCGCCATCTTCGCGTGGGTGTCGTAGTCCCCCACCGCCCGGTCATCCAGCGTGAAGTGGTGCGGCGCCACCTCGCAGGTGACGCGCAGGCCGCGCTTCTTGGCCTCGCGGATGAGCCGCACGCTGCCCTCGCAGGACACGTGCGCCACGTGCAGCCGGCCCTTCGTCTCCTCCAGGAGCACCAGGTCGCGCGCCACCATGGCCACCTCCGCGGAGGACGGGATGCCGCGCAGGCCCAGCCGAGTGGACGTGGCGCCCTCGTGCATGGCGCCGCCGGCGGACAGCGTCAGGTCCTCCTCGTGCACCATCACCGGCACGTCGAACTGGGTGGCGTACTGGAGCACCCGGCGCATCAGGCCCGCGTTCATCACCGGGCGGCCGTCGTCGGTGAGGGCCACGCAGCCGGCGCCGATCAGCTCGCCTGCCTCCGACAGCTCCTCGCCCTTGAGCCCCTTGGTGATGGCGCCGGCCGGGTACACGTGGCACAGGTCCGCGTCCCGGGCGCGCGACAGCACCAGCTCCGTGACGAGCGCGCTGTCGTTCACCACCTTGGTGTTGGGCATGGCCACGACGCCGGTGAAGCCGCCCGCCACCGCCGCGCGGCAGCCGGTGAGGACCGTCTCCTTGCCCTCTTCTCCCGGCTCGCGCAGGTGCACGTGCAGGTCGATGAAGCCCGGCACCAGCCACTGGTCCTTGGCGTCCACCACCCGCGCGTCCTTCGGCGCGGGCAGCGGGGCCTCCGACACCTGGGCCACCCGGCCGTCCGTCACCAGCACGTCCCGGACGCCATCCACGCCATTGCGCGGGTCGATGACGCGCGCCCGCTGGAAGAGCACCGTGGTGGTCATGATGCGCACGCCTCCAGGATGGCCCGGCGCACCGCGACGCCGTTGGCCACCTGCTCCAGGATGACGCTGCGAGGCCCGTCCGCCACCACCGGCGACAGCTCCACGCCGCGGTTGATGGGGCCCGGGTGCAGCACGAGGGCGTCCGGCTTCATCCGCTCCGCGCGGGCGGGCGTGACACCGAACAGCCGCGAGTACTCCCGCTGGGACGGCAGGAAGGCTTCCGCCATGCGCTCCGTCTGCAGCCTCAGGCACATCACCGCGTCCGCCTGGGGCAGCACGGTGTCCAGCCGGTGCGTCACCTCTCCGCCCATCTCCTCCAGCCCTGGCGGCAGGAGGGTGGGCGGCCCGCAGAGCACGACCCGGGCCCCCAGCGCCTTCAGGCACAGGAGATTGGAGCGCGCCACGCGGCTGTGCAGCACGTCGCCGACGATCAGCACCGTGCGCCCGTCCAGGCGGCCCCAGCGCTGGCGCAGGGTGAAGGCGTCCAGCAGGGCCTGGGACGGGTGCTCATGCGCCCCGTCGCCCGCGTTGACCACCGCGCACTTCACGTGCCGGGCCACGAGCCCCGGCGCGCCGGAGGAGCGGTGGCGGATGACGATGACCGCCGGCCCCAGGGCCTCGATGTTGCGCGCGGTGTCCAGGAGGGTCTCCCCCTTGGACACGGAGGAGCCCGCGTGGCTCCAGTTGAGGACGTCCGCGCCCAGCTTCCGCGCGGCCACCTCGAAGGAGGAGCGCGTCCGGGTGGAGTCCTCGAAGAAGAGGTTCGCCACGACGCGGCCCCGCAACACGTGCGAGGCATCCGGTCCGCCGGGCAGGTGAGCCTGGGCGCGGTCGAGCAGTGCTTCCAGCTCGTCCCGCCGCCAGCCTGCGATTCCGAGAAGATGTCTCATGGGCCGGGAGCGCCGCGTACCGCGCGCCGCACGTTGCGTCAAGCACGGCGCGTGGTGGCCGCCCGCCCAGCGTCCGTCAGCGCACCGGTTCGAAGAAGCGGTCCACCCGCAGGCCCGTGCCGCCGAACAGGTTGCCCAGCAGGCCGCCCCAACCGAGCGACAGCCAGACCACCATGGCCTTGCCCTTGATGTGGCCGTACGGCACGTAGGCGACCTCGGCGCCGCCCGGGCCGCCCAGGTTGTAGCGGCTGTCCGCGCTGTTGTCCCGGTTGTCGCCCATCACGAAGACGCTGTCCGCGGGCACCGTGTAGGGGCCCTCGTGCTCGCGGCCCGGCAGGCGCATGGGGTGCTGGAGCGACGAGTGCACCACGCCGCTCAGGTCCTCGCGGTAGAGCACCTCTTCCTGGTCGAACCAGCGGCCCGTGGTGTCGTCCTGGTTGTGCACCACGAAGTCCGGCGACACCAGCGTGCGCGGCTGCGGCTCGCCGTTGATGCGCACCACCCCGTCGACGATCTCCACCGTGTCGCCGGGGATGCCGATGACGCGCTTGATGAAGTCCTTGGACTCGTCCACCGGGTTGTTGAAGACGATGACGTCCCCGCGCTTCGGCTCCCGCACGATGCGGAACGGCACCACGTTCATGAACGGGATGCGCACCCCGTAGATGAACTTGTTCACGAAGACCTGGTCGCCAATCTGCAGCGTGGGCAGCATGGAGCCGGAGGGGATGCGGTACGGCTCCACCAGCACCGTGCGGATGACCAGGGCGATGAGCAGCGCCTTGCCGAAGCCGCCCAGGAAGTCCCACACGGACTGCTTGCGGTACGCGCCCAGGTGCTCCTGGGTGAGCTTCTCCAGCGCCTGCGTCTCCGTGCGCAGCGCCTCCGCGTTGCCCGCCACCGAAGCCGCCTCCACGCGCAGGGCCTGCTCGGTGATGCGCTCCGCCACGGCCGGCTGCACCTTCGTCCCCAGGCGCGCGAGGATGCGCTCGTCCTCGGAGAGCAGCTCGCGCGCCTCGTGGCGCAGCGTGCGCAACCGCGACTCCTTCCGGGAGGCGTTGCGCCACACCAGCAGCCCCAGGAAGGCCAGCACCATCAGCAGGCCGAAGCCCTTCATCAGGGGCTGGGCCCAGGACGCGGTGCCGGGCGCCATCTCAATCAGCGTGACGTAGGGGATGAACGCCAGGCCCACGCCGCACAGCGGGGCCCAGAGGCTGGTGAGCAGCTCGCGCCACATCAACTGGCGGCGGGCCTTGAGCTGCTCCGGGGTACGGCGCGCGGCCATGGCCGCTCCCAGCTTCATGGAAGGACTGGCCGTGCTCATGGGGCTTACTGCTCCGTCTTGAGGACCGCGAGGAACGCTTCCTGCGGAATCTCCACCGTGCCCACCTGCTTCATGCGCTTCTTGCCCTCCTTCTGCTTCTCCAGGAGCTTGCGCTTGCGGCTGATGTCGCCGCCGTAGCACTTGGCAAGGACGTTCTTGCGCATGGCGGAGATCGTCTCACGGGAGATGATCTTCGCGCCGATGGCGGCCTGGATGGCCACCTCGTACATCTGCTTGGGAATCACTTCCTTGAGCTTCTCGCAGACCTCGCGGCCGCGCAGGTACGCGCGCTCGCGGTGCACGATGACGCTGAGCGCGTCCACCGGCTCCCCGTTGATGAGGATGTCCAGCTTGGCCAGGTCCGACTCCTGGTAGGAGGACAGCTCGTAGTCCAGGCTCGCGTAGCCGCGCGACACGCTCTTCAGCCGGTCGAAGAAGTCGAACACCACTTCGGCCATGGGCATCTCGTACGTCACCTGCACGCGGGTGCCGCTGGAGCCCAGGTACTTCATGTCCTTCTGCACGCCGCGCCGGTCCTGGCACAGCTTCAGGATGGCGCCCAGGTGCTCGTTGGGCACGTGGATGTGGCAGGTGAGGATGGGCTCCTCGAACTTCTCGATGTTCTGCGTGGGCGGCAGCTTCGCCGGGTTGTCCACCAGCAACGTCTCACCCTTGCTGGTGGTGATGCGGTAGACCACCGACGGCGCCGTGGTGATGAGGTTGAGGTTGTACTCGCGCTCCAGGCGCTCCTGGACGATCTCCATGTGGAGCAGGCCCAGGTAGCCGCAGCGGAAGCCGAACCCCAGCGCCGTGGACGATTCCGGCTCGTAGGTGAAGGCGGAGTCGTTGAGCGTGAGCTTCGCCAGCGCGTCGCGCAGGTTCTCGTAGTCCGCGGAGTCCACCGGGAAGATGCCGGAGAACACCATCGGCTTGACTTCCTTGAAGCCCGGGAAGGCGGTCTCCGTGGGCCGCGCCTCCTCCGTCACGGTGTCGCCGACCTTCGCGTCCTGCAGCTCCTTCACGTTGGCGACGAGCACGCCCACCTCGCCCGCCATGAGCTGCTGCACGGGGCGCGAGAACGGGCTGAACACGCCCAGCTCCTGCACCTCGAAGACCTTGTTGTTGCTGAACATCTTGATCTTCTGCTTCAGCTTCAGCGTGCCTTCCAGCACGCGCACCAGTGTCACCACGCCCCGGTAGTTGTCGTACCAGGAGTCGAAGATGAGCGCCTTGAGCGGCGCGGCCGGCGAGCCCTGCGGCGGCGGCACGCGCTTCACCACCGACTCCAGGATGTCGTGGATGCCCAGGCCCTCCTTCGCGGAGGCGGGCACCGCGACGGACGCGTCGATGCCGATGACGTCTTCAATCTCCCCGCGCGTGCGGTCCACGTCCGCGCTGGGCAGGTCGATCTTGTTGATGACCGGGATGATCTCCAGGTTGTGGTCCAACGCCATGTAGACGTTGGCGAGCGTCTGCGCCTCCACGCCCTGCGTCGCGTCCACGACGAGCAGCGCGCCCTCGCACGCGGCGAGGCTGCGGCTCACCTCGTAGGCGAAGTCCACGTGTCCCGGCGTGTCGATGAGGTTGAGGACGTAGTTCTGGCCGTCCTTCGCGGTGTACGTCATCCGCACGGACTGGGCCTTGATGGTGATGCCCCGCTCTCGCTCGATGTCCATGTTGTCGAGGAACTGGGCCTGCGCCTCACGCTTGGTCAGCGTGCCTGTCTTCTCCAGGAGGCGGTCGGCCAGCGTCGACTTTCCATGGTCGATGTGGGCGATGATGCAGAAGTTGCGGATGTGCGCGTTTTCAGCCGGCATGGTCAGGGCGCTCGTCGGTCGCGAAGCGGGCGTAGGTAACACCGAACCGCCTGAAAATCCACGACCGGCGCACTCCTGCCCGCCGGGCACTCCACCCGCCTGACGCCTCGTATTCCCCCCGGCATCCGGGCCGGGGGGAGCACGCCGGCGCGATGGCCGGCCCTCAGCCCCGGGCGCGGACAGGCCCCGCGGCCTGCTCGCGGAAGAACTGGAGCGTGTGGCGCAGGCCCTCCGCCAGTTGCACGGACGGCTCCCAGCCCAGGACCTTCTTCGCGTGCGACGCGTCGATGCAGGAGCGAAGCTGCTCGCCCGGCTTGCCCGGCGCGTGCGCGGCCTTCAGCGAGCTGCCGCCGGCCTCCGCGATCAGCTCGTAGAGCCGGTTGATGTCCGTCTCCACGCCGGTGCCGATGTTCGCGGCGCCCACGTAGTCGCTCTGGAAGGCCAGGTAGTTGGCGCGGGCCACGTCCGGGCCGAAGACGAAGTCACGCGTCTGCTTGCCCTCGCCGAAGATGGTGCAGCCCTGCCCCGCGATGACGCGCTGGCTGAAGATGGCCACCACGCCGGCCTCGCCGTGCGGGTTCTGCCGGGGGCCGTACACGTTGGCGTACCGCAGGGCGACGTACGGCAGGCCGTACTGCGCGCGGTAGTAGCCCAGGTACAGCTCGCCCGCCGCCTTGGAGACGCCGTAGGGCGACACCGGCCGCTGGGGGTGGTCCTCCCGGGCGGGGAAGGAGTCCTGCTCGCCGTAGATGGCGCCGCCGGTGGAGCTGAAGATGACCTTCTTCACGCCGGACTGGCGCGCGGCCTCCAGCAGGTTCGTCATGCCGCGGATGTTCACGTCCGCGTCGAAGCCGGGGTCCTCCACGCTGCGGCGCACGTCCATCTGGGCGGCCAGGTGGCAGAGCACCTGGGGCTTCTCCGCGCGGATGAGCTCCGCGGCCTCCGGACTCCGGATGTCGTGCACGGCCAGCCGCACGCGCGGATCCAGGTTCTCCCTCCTGCCGCTCGACAGGTTGTCCAGCGCGATGACCTCGTGGCCATTGCGCAGGAACTCATCGCACACGTGCGAGCCGATGAAGCCCGCGCCGCCCGTTACCAGGACTTTCACGCCGTTCTCCCCAGGCCCGGCCGCCACGAAGGCCGGGCCGTCTACCTCGCGTTCACTCGCGCGCGGCCAACCTAAGTCCCAGAGGGGCGAGCGGCAACCTCACGGAAGTACGCGATGGTGTCCCGCAAACCATCCTCCAGCTTCACCTTGGGCTCCCAGCCCAGCAGCGTGCGCGCGCGGGTGATGTCCGGCTGACGCTGCTTCGGATCATCCTTGGGCAGCGGGTGGTAGACGATCTGCCTACCCCCACCGGCCGCCTCGCGCACGGCCTCCGCGAACTGCTTGATGGTCATCTCGCGCGGGTTGCCGATGTTCACCGGGCCCCGGACGTCCGACAGCACCAGCCGCACCAGGCCGTCCACCAGGTCCTTCACGTAGCAGAACGAGCGCGTCTGGCTGCCGTCCCCGAAGACGCTGAAGTCCTCGCCCTTGAGCGCCTGGCCCACGAAGGCGGGCACCACGCGGCCGTCGTTGAGGCGCATGCGCGGGCCGTAGGTGTTGAAGATGCGCACGATGCGGACGTTCACGCCCCGGCTGCGCTCGTAGGCGGCGCTGATGGCCTCCGAGTAGCGCTTGGCCTCGTCGTACACCGAGCGCGGCCCGATGGGATTCACGTTGCCCCAGTAATCCTCCTTCTGGGGGTGCACCAGCGGGTCGCCGTACACTTCCGACGTGGAGGCCATGAGGAACACGGCCTTCTTCTTCTCCGCCAGCTTCAGCGCGTTCTCCGTGCCGATGGAGCCCACGCGCAGCGTTTCAATGGGGAGGTTCGCGTAGTCGATGGGCGACGCGGGCGAGGCCAGGTTGAGGACGAAGTCCACCGGCCCGTCCACCTCCAGGCCCTCGGTGATGTCCTGCTTCACGAACTGGAAGCCCGCGCGCGGCTTGAGCGTGCGCACGTTCGCTTCGTTCCCGGTGATGAGGTTGTCCACCGCGAGGACGGACTCCGCGCCGTCGTCCAGCAGCCGCTCACACAGGTGCGAGCCCACGAATCCGGCCCCACCCAGCACCACCGCCCGCTTGCCACGCATGCTCGTCACGTCACGCCTCGTTCGTCAGGAGAGTTCGTCGAAGGTCAGGACAGTTCGTCGAAGGTCGCCTGGCCCGGCAGTTGCGCCTTGTACTTCTCCAGGACCAAATCGATGCCCTGCCGGATGTACTCGGCCACGGGCACCTTGGTCTTCTGGTTCAGCGCCTTGAGCAGTTCGTTCTGCTCCGGAGTGATGTAGATGGTGGTGCTGACTTTCTTTCGGGCCATGGCGATACGTGAAAATATATGGAATGACGTGGCCTGCGAAAGCACGGAAGTGAAGCGGCGCGAACATGGCGCCCCACCGGACCGGGAGGCACCTTGTCATCCACCAACCGCTTGATTTTCCTGGGATTCCTGGCGACGGGCGCGCTCACCGGCTGCGCCTCCCAGAAGGCCGCGGAGACCCCTGACGCAATGCGCAAGCGCCCCGAGGCGGAGGCCGTCCGGGGTAAGCAGGGGCCGGGGGAGACGGTCACGGAGCTGGACGCCAACGGCGACGGCCGGACGGACGTCTGGGAGTACCGGCTCAAGGACGTGCTGGTGCGCAAGGAGCTGGACCTGAACTGGGACGGCAGCGTGGACGTCACCCAGTACCTGGATCCGCAGGGCGCGAAGGTCCGCGAGGTGATGGACCTGGACTACGACGGCAAGGTGGACGCCACGTACCACTACGCCGAGGGCAAGCGCACGAAGGGCGAGCGCGACCTGAACGGCGACGGCAGGGCGGACTCGTGGCTGTACTACGAGAACGACACGCTCGTGCGGAAGGAGCGCGACGCCAACCACGACGGCCGGGTGGACTACTGGGAGTACTGGGAGAACGGCCAGGTGGACCGCATTGGCGAGGACCTGGACGGCGACGGCACCGTGGACCAGTGGACCCGCAATCCGAACCCGGCGGCGAAGTCCAAGGAGTGACGGCGGGACCCGGCCGGCGCACCGTGGAGGCGCGCCAGCGGGCCGTGCGGCCTGGGACTACGGGGCGCTGGTGCCCGTGCGCCCGTAGGAGTCCTCCAGGCGCACCACGTCGTTCAGCTCGGGGGTGCTGACCTCGAGGATGTCGCAGTCCGTGATGGCGACCATGCGGTGCTTCGTCAGCGGCTTGATGTGGTAGCTCTCACCGGGGTTCATCTCCTTCTCGATGAGGCCCTGGCCCTCGTCCACGACGAAGAGGAGCTTGCCGCTCTGGACGTGGATGGTCTCGTCCTTCACGTTGTGGAACTGGAGGCTCAGCTTGTGGCCGGCCTTCACGTGCAGGAGCTTGCCCACGTAGCGCTCCGTGTGGGCCCAGATGAGCTCATGCCCCCAGGGCTTCTCCACCCGCTTCGTCGTCGTCATTTGCTTCGTCTCTTCCTTGCCCAGCAGCGCTAGTTCGTGCCGGCCACGTACGCGTCGAGCTGGGTCTCGCGCTTGAAGTCCGTCAGGTACCGGCCCGCGGCTTCCTTGCTGGCGAAGCTGCCCATCCGGACGCGGTACCAGGTGCCCTTTCCAGGCACCTCCGCCGCCAGGATATAGGGGGCATAGCCCTTGTCGCGCAACCGCGCGGCGAAACGGTCGGCGTCCTGGCGGCTCTGGAAGGCGGAGAGCTGAAGCGTGAACGCCCCACCCTTCACGGCCTCCGACGGACGCGGCGGCTCCGCGGGCAGCGCCTGGGCCCGGGCAATGGCCTCCTTCATGCCCCCGTCACGCGCGGCGGTGCGGGTGGCGACCGGCGTCTCCTCCACCTTTCCCTTCACCGCCTCCACCTTGGGCTCCGGCTTCACCGGCTCCGGCTTCGCGGCGGCGACCTTGGGGGCCTCCACGGGCTTCGGCTCCGGCTTCGCGAGCGGCTTCCCGTTGGCGATGGCGTCCTCCTCGGCGGCGTCCATCGCGGGCAGCTCGCCCGTGTCGGGGTCCGGCGTGGGGGCCAGGGCGGGCTTCGTGGCGGCGGCCTTGGGGGCCTCCGCGGGCTTCGGCTCCGGCTTCGCGGCGACGGCCTTGGGGGCCTCCGGCTTCGCGGCGGGCTTGGGCAGCGGCGGCAGGGGCTCCGAGCCCGTCTTGCGGGTGAGCTCGTCCGGGAAGGTGAGCGGCGGATCCTGGCGCGCCTCGTTGAGGACCTGCGCGTTGGCGTCCAGCGCGGAGAGCAGGTCCGGCGCGGCGGCGGTCTGCGAGTCGCCCGCGAGCTTCTTGCCCACCACCACGCCCAGCACGAACACGGCGCCCATCACGACGATGCCGGCGATCAACAGGCTGACGATCTGCCGGTTGTCCAGCGAGACGTCGAACTTCTCCTTCATCCGGTGGGCGTCACGCATGGCGGGGCAGACCTCGATCGCGCGCTCACGGCCCGTGTAACGGCCTGTAGCGACAGCGTGCGCGCAAGCTACGCCCCACCCCCAGGCGGGTCAAATTCGCGGAGGCACTGGAAGCAGCGGCGCGCGCGAGGCCGGAAGTCCGGCGCGGGACACGCCAGGTCGGATCAGACGATCCACCCGCCGCCGAGCACGCGATCCCTGTCGTAGACGACCGCGGCCTGGCCCGGCGTGACGGCGCGCGCGGGCTCGTCGAGCTTCACGGACACCAGCCCGTGCTGCGAGATGTGGATCCGCCCCGGCGCGCCCGCGTGGCGGTGGCGGATGCGGACCTCCACGGACTGCTCCGGAGGAGGCGGCCCGTCCACCCAGTGCGGCTGGAGCAGGCCGAACTGCGCGCGGCCGGTGCCCTCCGCAGGGCCCACGACGACGCGGTTCGTCTCCGGCTCCAGGCGCTGCACGTAGCGCACCTCGCCCCCGCCCAGGTTGAGCCCCTTGCGCTGCCCCACGGTGAAGCGGTGGATGCCGTTGTGCGTGCCCAGCACCTTGCCGTCCGGGTCCACGACCTCACCGGACGGCTGGGGGCCGGCGACCTTCTCCACGAACCCGGCGTAGTCACCGTCGGGCACGAAGCAGATCTCCATGCTCTCCGGCTTGTGGGTGGTGGGCAGGTGGTGGCGCTCGGCGACGGCGCGCACCTCCGCCTTGGTGAGGTGGCCCACGGGGAAGAGGACGTCCTTCAGCTCCTCCTGGCCCAGGGTGAAGAGGAAGTAGCTCTGGTCCTTGGCGGCGTCCACGGCGCGGCGCAGGTGGAAGCGGCCGTCCACCTCCTCCACCTGGGCGTAGTGGCCGGTGGCGAGCCGGGCGCCCAGGGCGCGCGCGCGCTTGAGGAGGAAGTTGAACTTCACGTCGCGGTTGCAGCTCACGCACGGGATGGGCGTCTTGCCGCCCAGGTACGACTGGACGAACGGGTTGACGACCCGGTCCTGGAAGATCTCCTCGGCGTTGGCCACGTAGAACGGGATGCCCAGCGTCTGGGCCACCGCGCGGGCATCGTCGATGTCGTCCGGGCTGCAGCAACTGCCGCACTTCGCGGCGCCCTCGTAGGACCAGACGCGCAGGGTGATGCCGATGACCTCGTGGCCCTGCTCCTTGAGCAGGGCGGCGGCGGCCGAGGAATCCACCCCACCGCTCATGGCAACGACGACTCGCATGGGGCTCCTTCCTACACGCCCCCGGGCCGGGACGCACGGCCGGATGGTGCTTGAGGCCCCCTTCCCTGCCCTCCGGCCGGGAGGAGGCCCCCTTCGTCAGGAGTCGCGCGCCGCCCAGGCCGTGAGCCGGGCGCGCAGCGCGTCCGCGGTGTTGAGCGAGGGGTCGTCCAGCACGGTCTCCAGCAGGTACCGGGTCGCCTCGCCCACCTTCGGCGAGGGGCCGACGCCCAGCGTCTTCATGATGTCGCCCCCGGTGAGCGCCAGCTCCTTCGCGGACAGCGGGGGCTTCGCGGCGGCCAGCGCCTCCAGCCTCGCGGCCAGCGCCTCCACCGCGGACAGCCGATCCGGGGCGCGGACCTGGACGCGGGCCTTCGCCACGGCGAGGAGCGCGGGCAGGTTCGCGAGGCCCACGCGGGCGAGCAGCCGGCGCAGCGCGGGGTCCGCGTCGTCCACGCGCGTCTCCAGCTTCGCGTGCTCGACGAGCAGGCCGATGAGGTCGGCGGACTTGTTGGGGAACTTCAACCGCAGACACAGCTCACGGGCCTGCGTCGCGGTGTCGATGTCCGCCAGCAGCGTGGCCATGCGCAGGTCCGCGTCCAGCGGCGCGGCCTGCACGGCGGCGCGGGCCAGCCGGGTGGTCTCCGGGTCCGCGTGGGCCACCTCCGGGAGGAAGATCGCCATCAGCCCCGTGTCCGCCAGCAGGTGCAGCCCCATCTCCGCGCGGGGAGACACGAGCAGCTTGAGCAGCTCCTCGCGCACGCGCTCCAGCGCGACCTTGCGGAACACGGCCAGGGTCGCGGGGATGGCGTCGCGGGTGTCCGGGTCCAGCGTGAAGCCCAGCACGGCGGCGAAGCGCACGGCGCGCAGGGGGCGCAGGCCGTCCTCGGAGAAGCGCTCCAGCGCGGAGCCCACGCAGCGGATCAGCTTCGCGGGCAGGTCCACCTGGCCGCCGAACGGATCCACCAGCTCGCGGTCCAGCGGGTTGTACGCCATGGCGTTGATGGTGAAGTCGCGCCGCGACAGGTCCTTCACGATGTCCCGCTCGAAGGACACGGAGCTGGGGCGCCGGCCGTCCAGGTAGTCGCCTTCCGAACGGAACGTCGTCACCTCCACGTGGTTGCCGCCTGTGACGACGGTGACGGTGCCGTGCTGGATGCCGGTGGGGATGACCTTGCGGAAGGCGCGCTGGACCTCTTCCGGCAGCGCGCTGGTGGCGACGTCGAAGTCCTTCGGGTGGACCTTGCGGACCATGTCCCGCACGCAGCCGCCCACCAGGTAGGTGGGGTGGCCCAGCTCGCGCAGGCGGGTGATGACTTCGAGCACGGGCTTCGGAATGTCGGCGTCGTGGAGGTTGGCGATCATGTCCGCGGGGGTGGGAGGAGGCGGGCGCGTACGTTGCCGTCTTCCGGCGGGCCCCGCCACTGCGATGGCCCCCGCGACGGCCGGCATACGACAAATGACGTATACGTGGGCAAATGAAAGTCTTCAGGAAACTCCAGCCCACATGGCCCGACAATCATTTCAAACGCATCACCTACCGCGGGCGGGGGCCACGGCCCCCTGCCCCGAGCGAGAAAAGCCATGTTCAAGGTCACCCCCAGCCACGTCTTCCGCGACCCCTCCCGCCACCAGATCGATCAGTCGACGCACGGCAAGACGAGCGACTACAGCCACGCGGTCGGCGGCGTGAATCAGATCCTCGACAAGAACGGCATCGGCATCTCCGAGCGGTCCAAGAGCAGCGTCATCGACAACGTCAACAAGGTGGAGACGGGCGCGCGCAGCGAGGTCAACGCGCACCAGCGCGAGGCCCTCAACTTCGGCCGCGACGCGTTCGAGAGCATCCGCAAGGGCCAGTTCAAGCAGGGCGCGGTGGAGGCGTTCGGCTCGGGGCTCAACGCCGCGGCCTCGGTCTACAAGTCCCTCTCCACGCCGACCCCGGCCGAGCAGCGGGGCATCGACCCCTGATGTCTCCTGCCTGCTGACGGGCCGACCGTCACGCACGGCACGTGGCGGGTGCGTCTGTTAACGATGCACCCGCCATGTCCGAATCCCGAACCACCGCGGTGCACGTCCACGACGCCTGTGAGGTGTACGTGGGCCGCGCCTTCCGCGCCTGGGCGAAGCCCGGGCCGCTCAACCCCGTCCCCGGCCGCTTCGGCAACCCGTTCAAGCCCGGGGGCGTGAAGACCTGGAAGGCGATGATCCGCACCTACTTCGAGCCGTGGCTGGAGAAGCTGCCCGCGGCCGAAGCCGGGCGGATCCGCGACGAGGCCCAGCGGCGCATGGCGCCCGGTCCAGACGCGTTCGAGTCCTTCCGCTGGTATCTGGAGCTGCGCACGAAGCACGACCCGGACTTCCTGCGCGACGTGCGGACGTTGCGAGGCAAGCGGCTGGGCTGCTGGTGCAAGCCGGGCCCATGCCACGCGGACGTGCTGGCCGCGTGGCTGGACTCGGAGGCCTGATCAGTAGCGCGCGCACTCCCGCTGAACGGATGGCGGAGGAGCTGCTAGGACGGGAGCCATGGGACTTGATGCGAGCTACCAGGCCCTTCCCGGCAGTTCTCCGCTGCTGGAGCTGGCGCGGCGGAACATCGGCGTGGGCGGTTGGCTGATGTCCGTCTCCCGGTTGCTCCGGGCTCCGAGCGAGGAGACCCTGGCACCGGGCGGGCCGGACTCCGATGAACTCCTGCTCCTGGAGGCCGTGCGGGACGTGCTGCGCACCCGCCCCGACCTGGCGACGCAACAGGTGGACCTTGGCCGGAGGTGGGATCACCTGCACTTCGTCCTCTCCGACCGGCGCCGACACGCGCCCGGAGCGGAGGATGACTCCCTGGCCGGCATCGCGATCCACGGCGAGGCGGAGATCGCCCCGCACGTGGTGGCGGGTCAGGGCGTGCCCCTTCGCTACACGCGGCCGGAGACGGTGGAGCAAATCGCCCGGATGCTGGAGGGCGTGCGTTTCGACGCCCTTCGCGAACACTTCACCTTCAAAAGACTGAGCGAGGCAGCCGTCTACAAGTGCCCGCGAGAGGAGGGCATCGACGAGGCCTGGCAGTGGCTCGTCGAGCGCTTCGACTCGTTCCGCACCTTCTACGTCACGGCCGCGAAACACGGAGACGGCGTCCTCGTCCGCGTCGACTGATTCCAGCTCAGGACCTGATTTTCCCGCCCCCTGAGACAGGTCCGGGTGTCCTGAGACACCCGGATTGTTTTCATGTTTCATGGAAGGAACCCAGACACCGCGTGCCATGGTCGCAGGCCCGTTTCCTGGGAGCCCCTATGCGCACGTCTTCATGGATGTCCCTGGCCGTCGTTCCCCTGCTGTTGTGTCTCGCGTGCAGTCCCGAGAGCGAGTTACCTGGGGACGACCTCGCGTCCTCCCAGTCGTCCGCGCTCGTCGTGTCCGGTGGCTCGCTGCTGTCCGCGCGCTACCAGCACACCGCCACGCTGCTCGCCAACGGCAAGGTGCTGGTCGCGGGCGGAGGGACACCTTCTGGCTCGTACGCCACCACGGAGCTGTATGACCCGGCGACGGCCACCTCCTCCAGCGGCCCGTCGATGCTCACCGCGCGCCGCGGTCACACCGCCACGCGGTTGCAGGATGGCAGCGTCCTGGTCGTGGGCGGCATCAACTCGAGCGTGCTCTCGTCCGCCGAGCGCTACGATCCCGCCACGAACACCTGGAGCGCCGCTGCTCCCCTGCCCCGCATCAGCTACGGCCACAGCGCCACGCTGCTTCCGGACGGCCGCGTGCTGGTGGCGGGCGGCGTGAGCTACGTCACCACGACCTATGTCTACACGCCGTCGACGAACACCTGGGCGGCCACGGGCTCGCTCAACGCCGGGATGATGGGTCAGGCCGCGGTGCTGCTCGCGGACGGCCGCGTGCTCGTGGCGGGCGGAGGCAATAGCACCACGTCCTCCAGCAACCACGCGGAAGTCTGGAGCCCCACCACGGGGACGTGGACCACCGTCGCGTCGATGAACACGGGCCGCAATGGCCACACGCTGCAACTGCTCGCCAACGGCAAGGCGCTGGTGACGGGCTATGTCACGGCGGCGGAGCTGTATGACCCGGCCACCAACACCTGGACGAACACCGGCGCCACGGCCGTCCAGCACTTCTCCGCCCCGTCGGTGACGCGGCCGGATGGCACCATCCTGATGGCCGGCGGCTCCTACAACACGCTGCAGGTGGAGCTGTTCTCCCCCGCCACCAGCACCTGGAGCACGGTGGGAACGCTGACGCAGTCCCGCGTGGAGCACCCCACGGTGGCGCTGCCGAACGGGCGCGTCCTGTTCCTCGGAGGGACGACCTACAACGCCCAGGGCAACATGCAGGCGCTGGCGAGCATCGAGGTCTTCGACGCCTCCGCCTCCTGCACCCCGACGACCTGCGCGGTCCAGGGCAAGACCTGCGGAACCATCTCCGACGGCTGCGGTGGCACCCTCACCTGCGGCACCTGCGGCACCGGGCAGATCTGCGCCAGCAACAACGTCTGCACCGCCGCCTCCTGCACCCACAACGTCTGCACGACGGGCTCGTCGCTGAACAAGGACTGCAACTCCTGCACGTATTCGGTGTGCAACCGCGACCCGTACTGCTGCACCACGTCCTGGGACAGCATCTGCGTCAGCGAGGCCACCTCCTGGTGTGTCATCGCGCAGCCGGGCTGCGTCGTGAGCCAATAGCAGTCACTCCCGGGCCGGCCTCCGCCGCTGGGAGGCCCCGGGTTTCCCAGCGCGGATGCGGCTACGCTGCGCCGCGCATGAAGTACACGTTCGTCTTCACCACCGCGGCGGCACTCCTCACGTTCCTGGCGCAGCGGCTCCAGGGCCCCGGCGGGCTGCTGCTGTGGCCCGCGCTGAGTTTCGCGGTCGTGGCGATCGCCTATGCCGGCGGGGGCGCGAAAGCCTTCGGGAAGCAACCGGATGGACGCATGCGGCCGTGGGCCGTGTTCGCGCTGCTGCCCTACCTGGTGCTCACGTGGGGCACCTGGCACCTGGCGCGGCGCTTCTCGCGGGAGCGCGCCTTCGACGAAGTGGTGCCGGGGGTCCTGGTGGGGCGCCGGCTGCTCCCCGGCGAGCTGCCCCCGGGTGTCACGGCCGTGCTGGACCTGACCTCCGAGTTCATCGAACCCGAGGACATCCGCGCCGCCGGCCGCTACGTGTCCCTGCCCATCCTGGACGCCTTGACGTTGCCCGTGGAGCACGTGGCCCCGGTCCTTCGCGAGCTGGCCGCCCTGCCCGGGCCTGTCTACGTCCACTGCGCGCAGGGACATGGACGCACGGGGATGATCGCCGCCGCGCTCCTCGTGGCACGGGGGGACGCTCCAGATGCGAGGGCCGCGCTCGCTCGGGTGCGTCAGGCGCGGACCGGGGTGCGGCTCTCCGCCTTGCAGGAGCGTGCGCTCGACGCGTTGGCGGCGGCGCTCCGCCCCGGCGGCGCGCATCGCTGAACCGCGAGGCCTGGACACGACAACAGGCCCCGCGGAGGTGCTCACGACGGCTCAGCTCTCGACGGCCGGCCCCTGCTCCGTGTCCGGATGGGCGGCGTCGCAGACCGGCGCGGTGTCCTTGGACTGCTCCGTGGAGACGGAAGCGGTCTCCTCGGAAGGCGCGGGCGCGAAGCACCAGCCTGACTCCTCGCAGGTGGTGCGGTAGGTCCCCTCGTAACAAGGCCCGGAGCAGTACACCCGGCAGACGTCATCGCACTGCGGCGGATAGGCAAACGCGGCGGCGGGGGCCACGGCGAGGACGGCGGACACGGCCATCAGGGACTTCCTCAGCGCGTTCATCGGCATTCCTGGGGTGAGGGACATGTGCCCGCGCGAAGGGCAGGCACATCCGGCAGCAGACGCCAGCATTGGACGACAATGACAGACATCCACGCCAGGACTGTCTCCGACTCAACATCCACATCATCCCCAGGGGCACTCCCGTGGAAGTCAATCGTGGCAAGCCACGATACCGGGCGCCTTTGTCACAAGGCCTTCAACGCCAGCTCACGCGCCGCTTCGACGAAGAGCCGCAGCGGCGCGGAGCGCTGGGCTCGGCTGGGGTAGTAGAGAAAGAAGCCGGGCACGGTGGGCGCGTAGGCCTCCAGCACCCGCACGAGCTTCCCGGTGCGCAGCGGCTCCTCCACGGCCGGCTCGAAGGCGTACGCGAGCCCCACGCCGTGCTCCGCCAGGGTCGCGGGCAGATGGATGTCATTGCTGACGACGCCCCCGCGCACCGGCACCCGCCAGTTCTTGCGTCCGCGCTCCAGCTCCCACGGGTAGAGCGTCCCGGTGGTCTGCGAACGGAAGGTGATGCACTCGTGCTTCAGCAGGTCCTCGGGCCGCTGGGGCGTGCCGTGGCGCTCCAGGTAGCTGGGGGCGCCCACCACCACGAAGCGGAACGCCTCCGTGAGCCGCACCTGGACCATGTCGCGCTCGATGGATTCGCTCAGCCGCACGCCCGCGTCGTAGCCCTCCTCGACGATGTCCACGAGGCGATCCTCGACGACGACCTCCACCTCCACGCGCGGGTGACGTGCGCGGAAGACGGGGACCACCGGCGTGATGACGTAGGGCACCGCCGCCGTCAGCACCGTCAGCCGGATCCGGCCCACGGCCTCGCCGGGCTGCGCCGCCACCTCGCGGAGCGTGGCCAGCGTCTGCCCCACCGCCGGGCCTGCTCCCTCCACGAGCCGCCGGCCCACGTCCGTCAGCGCCACGCTGCGCGTCGTGCGGGTGAGCAGCACCACCCGCAGTTGCTCCTCCAGTTGCCGCACCGCCTGGCTCACCGCGGCCGTGGAGACGCCCAGCTCGCGCGCCGCGCCGCTGAAGCTGCGCAGCCGGGCCACGGCGAGGAACACCTGCAACTGCGTGAAGGGCGCCGTATTCATTCGCGAGGACCGTAGCCGAAGCCACTGTTAAGCACGCGTTAAGAGCCTATTGGCTCCTCCGGGCGTAGTCATCCACGGGGCTGGCGCGTATCTCTCTCCCCACGAGAACGGGGCTCACCGGCCCCGCTGCCCCTGGAGAGAAGACCCATGCCTACCGCCAACGCCTACGCCGCCACCTCCGCGAAGTCACCGCTCGGTCCCCTGGCCATCCAGCGCCGGGAGCTGGGCCCGCGCGACGTGCTCATCGAGATCAAGTTCTGCGGCATCTGCCACTCCGACATCCACACCGTCCGCGGCGAGTGGGGCGAGGCGACCTACCCCCTCGTCCCCGGCCATGAGATCGCCGGCATCGTCACCGGCGTCGGCGCCCAGGTGAAGAAGCACGCCGTCGGCGACCGCGTCGGCGTGGGCTGCATGGTGGACTCGTGCGGCGACTGCCCCTCCTGCCGCAGGGGCGAGGAGCAGCACTGCCTCAAGGGGATGGTCGGGACGTACGGCGCCACCGGGCGGGACGGCCAGCTCACGCAGGGCGGCTACTCCACCCACATCGTCGTGACCGAGGACTTCGTCCTCAAGATCCCGGAAGGCATCGCGCTCGACGCCGCCGCGCCGCTGCTGTGCGCGGGCATCACGACGTACTCGCCGCTGCGCCGCTGGGGCGCGGGCCCCGGCAAGAAGGTGGCCATCGTGGGCCTGGGCGGCCTGGGACACATGGGCGTGAAGTTCGCTCGCGCGATGGGCGCGGAGGTGACCGTCCTGTCGCAGTCGCTGAGCAAGAAGGAGGACGGCCTGCGCCTGGGCGCGCACCACTACCACGCCACCAAGGATCCGGAGACGTTCAAGAAGCTCGCGGGCACCTTCGACCTCATCGTGAACACGGTGAGCGCGAAGATCGACGTGGACGCCTACCTGTCCCTGCTGGCCCTGGACGGCGCCCTGGTCAACGTGGGCGCTCCCCCAGAGCCGCTCCCGGTCAGCGCGTTCTCGCTCATCATGACCCGCCGCGTGTTCACCGGGTCGCTCATCGGCGGCATCCCGCAGACGCAGGAGATGTTGGACTTCTGCGCCAAGCACCACATCGGCGCGGACATCGAGGTCATCCCCGCCAGCAAGATCAACGACGCCTATGAGCGGGTGCTCGCCTCCGACGTCCGGTACCGGTTCGTCATCGACACCTCGACGCTGAAGTAATTCCTTTGGGGGGGAAGCCCGTGGAAGCGCCGTGAATAGCCTCTCCGCCGGTGGCCGGACGTCTCCGGCCCGGGGAGGCAGCATGAAGCAGACGCGTGGATTCGCCGTGGCCGTGGCAGTGACCACCATTCTCACGGTGGCGCCTGACGTCCAGGCCCGTGGCACGATTCCTTCCGAAGCGGATGCCGAAGTGACGTTCACCAACACCGGCCACGGCGTCCGGTGTGGTGACACCCTCACCACGAATACCCTCCTCAGCCATGACCTCAACTGCCCCAGCTCGGCGCCCTTCGCGCTTCAAATCGATGGAGACGGCATCGTCCTGGACCTGGGCGGCCACGCCATCCGCCGCACCGGCCCGGCGAACAACGATTCACAAGGCATCGTGATCGCCAGGGGCCGGATGGTGCGCAATGGCACCGTCCAGGGCTTCGGCAGGGGCGTCACCACCACCGACTCCGCGAACCTGCCGAGCGTGCGGCTCCACAAGCTCGCGCTCCTCGACAACACCGCGGGCGTCCACAATAACAACTACGCGAACTTCCTCATCACGGATTGCCGCCTGAGCGGGAACAACATCGGGCTGAGCAGCGAGTTCGACGCGTCCAATGGCAGCTTCGACGTGCGGTCGTCCGTGTTCACCCACAATGGGATCGCGATGTTCGCGGACTTCCACGACATCGACGCGCTCGACTCCACGTTCACGTCCAACGGGAGGGTCTTCTACTGCTGGCAAGGCGTCATGCGCTTCAGGTCCAGCACGATCGCGTGGAACGACGCGGTGGGCACCATCCCCAACGACGGCGACGGCCCCCGCTTCTGCTCCGAGATGCGGTTCGAGAACACACTCATCGCGAACAACGCCGCGTTCGCGCAGGCCACCCTCCCGGTCTGGCAGCCGTTCAAGCTGTCGATGATCGATTCGCTGGTCGTCCACAACGGCACCGGGCTCCAGGCCTCCACCCTGTCCGTCTACATCGACGGCAACACCTTCCATGACAACGCGAGCGGCCTGACGCTGTCCGACCGTGAAGGGGCCGAGCCCCCGCCGCTCACGGGCATCGTCCGCGGCAACCAGTTCCTGGCCAACGACGGCGACGGACTCCGGGTCCAGCCGCCCAGCACGCCCTCGGTGATCAACAACCTGGCCCTGAACAACACGGGCTTCGGCATCTACGCGCCCACGGCCTACGACGGCGGAGGAAACGTCGCGCGGAACAACACCGCGGGCAACTGCGTGGGCATCGTCTGCGCCACGTACTGACGTCCCTGCCAGCGGCGGCCCACTCCGGCTGCCCTGGCTGAAACAATCCACCTCCAGATACCTGCACGCACCCGGGTCGCCTTGAGGCGCACCCGGGGCCATTCACTAGCGTGGCCTCCGTCCATTCCACCCTGGAGGTCGCGACATGGAAACGGAACGCGGAAGGGCCTGGGTGCCCTGGCTGGTGACGGCGCTGGTGACGGTGCTCGCGGGCCTGGTGCTCTATCTGTCGCATCGCAGCACGACCCGCGCGGACGCGGAGGCGGCGGCGGCCTCGGCCCGGGCCAGTGAAGCGGCGGCGGCGAAGGAGCAGTTGGAGGCGAAGCTGACCGCGCTGGAGGCGGAGCACGCGAAGCTGTCCGCGGAGAAGGAGCAGCTCAACACGGAGAAGGAGCAGCTCAGCCAGACGGTGCAGGAGCAGGAGGCGGAGCTCACCCGCCTCAAGGCCACCTACGAGGACCTCCAGGACAAGCTGAAGAAGGAGATCGCCGAGGGCGCCATCCGCCTGTCCCAGGACGGAGGCCGCCTCCAGGTGGACCTGGTCGACAAGGTCCTCTTCGATTCAGGCGACGCGAGCATCAGCCCCCGCGGCCAGGAGGTCCTCACCCGGCTGGGCGGTGTGCTGTCCAAGGTGGATGACAAGCTCATCCAGGTGTCGGGCCACACGGATGACTCGCCGCCCACGCAGAAGCTCCAGGCCCTCTTCCCCACCAACTGGGAGCTGTCCGTCGCGCGCGCCGTCAACGTGGTGCGCTTCCTCCAGGAGAAGGGCGGCGTGCCCGCGAAGCGCATGCTCGCGGCCGGCTACGGCGACACGCGGCCCCTGGCGGCCAACGCCTCGCCGCAGGGCCGCGCGCGCAACCGCCGCATCGAGCTGCTGTTGATCCCGGAGCTGGCCGCGAAGAGGAACCCCGCCATCGCGAAGGCAGCGGCCCCCGCGAAGGCGACGCCCGTGAAGGGTACTCCCGCGAAGGCCACGGCCGTGAAGCCCGCCGTCGGGAAGAAGGCGGGCCGGTAGGCGCGCTCAGTCCTGCTTCAGCGTGCGGAACACGGCGGGCAGTTCCTGCGCACCCAGCCCCGCGCCCACGGCCCGCCGGTAGTTCTCCAGCAGCTCCCGGGGGAAGCGCGCGCTGATGCGGGCGTCCGTGCTCAGCCGGACGATGTGCTCGATGGCCGCGACGTGGGTGTCGAGGCTGCACTGCTGGCCGGTGAAGTCGTTGCGTTCGATCATGTCCCGCGCGGCGTCCGCGGTGACGGAGATCAACCCCAGGAAGGAGTTCTTCTGGGCGAAGAAGGCCTTCGGGTCGAGCCCCTCGGCCTGACACATCGCCGCGGCGTGGAGTACCGCCAGGGAGCCTCCGTAGTAGGCCTCGAGGATCGCGCAGTCGAGCGTCGCGGCGGAGCCGATCTTCTCGTCCACGTAGACGGAGTTCCTGGCGATGGCCTGGAGCGTCTCCTGGTGCCGGTCGAACACCGCGCGGGCCCCGGCGTAGTAGACCGTCGCGGAGTCGGTGGCCACGAACGCGGGATAGGCGAGGATCGCCGCGTCCAGGTAGTCCACGCCGTGGGCCCTCGCCCACTCCAGGCCTCCGCGCGCATCCGCCGGTGAGCCGCTGGTGAGCTGGACCAGCGTCGTCCCGGCCAGCGCCGACGCGACCGCCGGCGAAGCAACGCACTCCGACCACGCCGCGTAGTTGGACAGCGAGACGACCACGAGCGCCCGCCCGGTGACGGCCTCCACCAGGTCCTCGAACGCGACGGTGCCTCCGCCCACGGCCCGGGCCCTGCCCGGCGTCCGGTTCCACACCGCGACGTCGTGCCCCGCCGCGGCGAAGGCTCTCGCCAGCGCGCTGCCCATGAGGCCACTGCCAATCACCGCGAGCTTCGTCGAACGGCTGTGAGTCATCGTGACGCTCCTGTCGTGAGGCGCCCAGCCTTGAGGCGCGCACACTCCGCGTCAACCTGGATGCTCGCTGGACGGCCCATCTGACCAGGCCCTCTCCTCCCTGCCCGCCCACCGGCCCGGCGTCCTTCCTCACTCCGTGTGCGCCCGCACCGCGTCATCCCCATCCCTCCCCCCGAGGAGACGCCATGGCCAGGAAGATGAAGGCGGTGCAGGTACAGAAGGCGAGCGGCGCGCTTGAAGTCGTCGAGCGCGAGGTCCCCGAGCCCGGCCCCGGGCAGGTCCGGATCGCGGTGGAGGCGTGCGGCGTCTGCCATAGCGACGCCATCACCAAGGAAGGCTGGATGCCCATCCAGTATCCCCGGGTGCCGGGCCACGAGGTCGTGGGGCGCATCGACCGGGTGGGCCCCGGCGTGACGGCCTGGAAGGAGGGACAGCACGTCGGCGTGGGCTGGCACGGGGGCCACTGCGGCCAGTGTGTCGCGTGCCGCAGCGGCGACTTCGTCACCTGTGAGAAGCAGCAGATCTGCGGCATCAGCTACGACGGTGGCTACGCGGAGTACCTGGTCGCGCCCCAGGAGGCGCTGGCCCGTGTTCCCGAGGGGATGAGCTCCGAGGACGCCGCGCCCCTGCTCTGCGCGGGCGTCACCACGTACAACTCCCTGCGCAACATGGGCGCGCGGCCGGGGGATCTGGTGGCGGTGCAAGGCATTGGCGGCCTGGGCCACCTGGCCATCCAATACGCCAGCAAGTTCGGCTACCGCACCGTCGCCATCTCACGTGGCGCGGACAAGAAGGCCCTGGCGCTGGAGCTGGGCGCGCACGAATACCTCGACACGGAGAAGGGCTCCCCGGCGGAGGCCCTCCAGAAGCTCGGGGGCGCGCGCGTCATCATGATGACCGCGTCGAGCAGCAGCCTCGCGGGCGCGCTGCTCGGAGGCCTGGGACGCAACGGCACCCTGCTGCTGCTGGGCGCGGGCTCGGAGCCCATCCCCGTGAGCAGCCTGTCCATGATTGGAAAGCGCACCCGCATCCAGGGCTGGCCCAGCGGCGCGCCCCAGGACTCGCAGGAGACCATGGCTTTCAGCGCGCTGGAGGGCGTGCGCTCGCGCAACGAGGTGTTCCCCCTGGACCGCGCGGCGGAGGCCTACGAGCGGATGATGAGCAACAAGGCCCGCTTCCGGGTGGTGCTCAAGATGCGCTGACTTGCCGGGCGACGGCCGGGGTGGGGATGCTCGCGCCATGTCCCCTCCCCGTCCGCTCCTCCGCCTCGCGGCGCTGTCGCTCGCCCTCGCCTTCCCGGCTTCCTCCAGGTCCGAGGAGGCCCCGCCCTCCGCGCGTGAGCGCGAAGCCGCGCTGCTCGTGGGGAGCGTGCTGGGGGCAACGCCCCTGGTGGAGGACCTGCGCTCGCTGGTGGACGAGGTGGGCGGGAGGGCCACGGGCTCCGAGGCCAACCAGCGCTCCGTGTCCTGGGCGCTGGAGCGCTTCCGCGCCGCGGGCGTGACGGCGCGCGCGGAGCCCTTCCCCATGCCGGCGCTGTGGCTGGAGCGCGCCGCCACCGCGACCGTGCAGGGCCAGGACGTGCGCTTCGCCCCGCGCGTGGCCGCGATGCCCTTCTCCACCGCCACGCCCAGGGGAGGCCTCACCGCGCCGCTGCGGGACGGGGGCCGGGGCACCGAGGCGGACTTCGCGCGCATGGGCCCGAAGGCGCGCGGCGCGTACCTGCTGGTGGAGACGGACGAGCTCAAGGACGTCGACGGGCTCTTTCGCGAGTACGACGAGGCGGCGGTCATCGAGGCCCGCGCGTTCGCCGCGGGCGTGGCCGGCGTCGTCTACATGGGCAGCCGCCCCGGCAACCAGCTCTACCGGCACAGCGTCTCCGTGGGCCCCAGGAACACCCGGCCCATGATGGTGATGGAGCGCGACGGCGCGAAGCGCGCGCTGCGGCTCCTGCGCGCCGGCAGGGCGCTGAACCTCACCGCGGTGCTGGACCTGCGGACGGGCGGCCCCTACGAGGCGCGCAACGTCATTGGCGAGATCCGCGGCACCACGCACCCGGAAGAGGTCGTCGTGCTGGGGGCGCACCTGGACAGTTGGGACCTGGGCGGCGGCGCGCTGGACAACGGCGCCAACGTCGCGATGCTGCTCGACCTCGCGCGGCAGATGCAGCGCCTGGGCCTGAAGCCCGCGCGCACGCTGCGCTTCGCGCTGTGGAACGGCGAGGAGCAGGGCATGTACGGCTCGGCCGGCTATGCGCGCACGCACGCGGCGGAGCTGGACCGGCACACCCTGGCGCTGTCGGTGGACATCGGCTGCGGGCGCATCACCGGCTTCTACACGAACGGCCGGCCCGCGCTGGTGCCGCTGGTGGACCGGGCCCTGACGCCGGTGGCGGGCCTGGGCCCCTTCACGCAGGTGGACGTGCCGGTGGTGGGCACCGACAACTTCGACTTCATGATGCACGGCGTGGCCAACCTCATCGCCAACCAGGAGCCGGCCACGTACGGGCCCAACTACCACGCGCGCTCGGACGAGTTCGAACAGTGCGACGCGCGCACGCTGCGCGCCAACGCGGCCGTGGTGGGCGCGCTCGCGTGGGGCTTCGCGACGATGGAGGAGAAGCTGCCCCGGCAGAGCCGCGCGGAGGTGGAGGCGCTCGTGCGCGACACCGACCTGGGCCAGCAGATGAAGTCGTTCAACGTCTGGGAGGAGTGGACCGCCGGCACCCGGGGGCATCCCCTTGAAGGGAAGCCCGCACAGGCACCGCGCTGAAGCGAGCGGACATCCAGGCCCCAGGCCTCCCACCTGGGGACCGGGCCCGGTGAACTCAGAGCGCTTCAGAGCGCTGCGGGCTGCTCCTGGTGCATCCGTCCTTCCACCTGGCGCTGGATGACCAGCAACTGGTCGAGCCTGCGCTTCAGCTCCTCACGCAGCTCGAGCTTGTCGGTGCGGACGATCTCGTCCCGCAGGGCATCGGCGCCCTCGGCCAGCACGGCGTGGAGCAGGTGGATCTGCGGCTGGGAGAACTCCAGGACCATGGGACACCTCATCGTCAGGAGAACAGCGAGCGGCTCACACGAAGTGTAAGCACGCGCTCGCCCACTGCCCCTGAAGCGGCCGGCATCGCCTGGCCGGGTGTCTGGTCTGCTACACCCAGGGTGCGGCGCCCCGAAGCCGGGTGGCCGCACCCCAGGAGGTGCTCAGCGCAGCGCGATGAGCGAGGCCACGAGCAGCGACACGACGCTCATGACCTTGATGAGGATGGCCACGCCCGGGCCGGACGTGTCCTTGAAGGGGTCGCCCACCATGTCGCCCACGACGGCGGCCTTGTGGACGGCCGAGCCCTTGGCGTGGCCCGGCAGCTTGCCCTTCTCGATGAACTTCTTGGCGTTGTCCCACGCACCGCCCGCGTTGGCCATGTAGAGGGCCATGGTGGCGCCGACGACGAGCGCACCGGCCAGCAGGCCCGCCAGGGCGAGGGGCCCCAGCACCCAGCCCACCAGCGGCGGGGCGACGATGGCGACGAGGCCCGGGAAGATCATCTCGCGCAGCGCGCTCTTGGTGGAGATGTCGACGATCTTCTTGGGGTCCGGCTCCGCCTTGAGCTCCATCAGGCCGGGGATCTCACGGAACTGACGGCCAATCTCCTCCACGATGGCGCCGGCGGCGCGGCCCACCGCGAGCATGGTGGAGGCGCCCACCAGGAACGGCAGGATGGAGCCCAGCAGCAGGCCCACGATGACGTTCGGGTTGGTCAGCTCCAGGCTCATCTCCGCCAGGCCGTTGGCGACGCGGGTGTGGTTGACCTCCAGGTTGAACGCGGAGAACAGCGCGATGACCGTGAGGGTCGCGGAGCCGATGGCGAAGCCCTTGCCGATGGCCGCCGTGGTGTTGCCCACCGCGTCCAGTTCGTCGGTGATGGCGCGCACGTCCGGGCCCAGGCCGGACATCTCGGAGATGCCGCCCGCGTTGTCGGAGATGGGGCCGTACGCGTCCACCGTCATCACGACGGCCGTACCGCCCAGCATGCCCACCGCCGACAGCGCGATGCCGTACAGGCCGAGCGCGCGGTCCGCGATGTACGCCACCAGCGCGATGGTGGCCATGGAGATGCCCACGCTCTCCATGCCGACCGCGAGGCCGCGGATGAGGTTGGTGCCGGCGCCCGTGATGGAGGCCTCCGCGATGCGCTGCACCGGCGTGGAGGACGTGTAGTAGTCCGTGACGAGGCCGATGATGGCGCCGCCGAAGGCACCGGCCGCCAGCGCCACCGTGATGGACTGGGACAGGCCGAACACGTTCATCAGCACGAACGACAGGCCCACCAGGATGACGGGGGGCATGATGAGCGCGCTGCGCAGCACCTGCGCGGGGTTCATGTGCTTGAGCGCGCGGGCGATGAAGATGCTCAGCAGGCTGACCACCAGGCCGATGGCGGACAGCACGAGCGGGAGGATGACGCCGGCCAGCTTCGCGTTGCCCGTGGCGTTCGTGTCCACCACCAGGCGGGAGAGCTCCGTCGCGTTGGCGGTCAGCGCGATGGCCATGGCGGCGACGATGGCGGCCACCATGGACTCGTAGATGTCCGCGCCCATGCCGGCCACGTCGCCCACGTTGTCACCCACGTTGTCGGCGATGACGCCGGGGTTGCGCGGGTCGTCCTCGGGGATGTTCTCGATGACCTTGCCGGCGATGTCGGAGCCCACGTCCGCGGCCTTGGTGTAGATGCCGCCGCCCACGCGCGCGAAGAGCGCGATGGAGCTGGCGCCCACGGCGAACGAGTGGAGGATGGGGGACAGCTCCGGGCTGGAGCGGAACACGTAGTAGACGACGCCCATGCCGACGAGGCCCAGGCCGGCGACGGCGAGGCCCATCACGGCGCCGCCGTCCAGCGCGACGAGCAGCGCGTTCGGCTTGGAGCCGGTGCGCGCGGCCTGCGCGGTGCGCACGTTCGCGAACGTCGCGGCCTTCATGCCGATGTAGCCCGCGAGCAGCGACAGGAACGCGCCCGCCACGAAGCTCGCGCTCGCGACCGGGCCCAGCGCCAGGCCGATGACGATGGCGACGACCACGCAGTAGACCGCGAGGACCTTGTATTCGCGGACGAGGAACGCCATCGCGCCTTCGCGGATGTAGCCCGCGATGCGGTTCATCGTCGCGTCACCTTCGGGGAGCCCCTTGACGCGGAAGTAGAAGAACGCAGCGAAGAGCAGACCGACGGCGCCGATGACGCTCGGTGCGATTGCCCAGAAATTCGATTCGAGACTCGACAACTCCATCCGTTCCTCCAGAGCAGTCCCGGGGGCCTCCGACTGCTCGCCCTGCGGATCGCTCGCGTGCCGCGCGAAATGTGCGGAGGGCCTATACGTGATTTCAGGGCAAGCGGGGAGCCTCCTCGGAGCGGTCGGCCCCACCGGGGTCCTTGACGCGGGAGGCGCCCCCAGGCCGCCAGGGGGACCACCGGAACCCGTCGAGTGAATCGAAGTGCCCGGATTCACTGACGATTCATCCCCATGAAGGGGCCGGCGTGGGGGGGGCGGCGCCCCTTGCGTCATGCAGGGGGTGGCTGTCCTTCCGCCCGGTGGATGTGCCAGAAGGCGCCGCCATGGGCATTCGCTTGGGGCTCCTCGGGTTGGCATTGGCGTTGTTTTCGGGCTGTACGGCGAGCCGGGCCCTGTGCCCGGCCGAGGGTGGCCGGCCCTGGCGCGAGGTGAAGAGCTCGCACTTCCGCGTGCGCACGAACCTGGAGGAGCCGGCGGCGGCGCGGACCGCCGTGGAGCTGGAGGAGTTCCGGCGGGCGCTGCTGCTGGCCTGGGGCGCGGGCTTCGACCCGCCGGGCACGGTGGACGTCATCGTGCTCGGCAATCCGCGCGACCTGGAGGAGTTCACCGACGCGCGCTACGCCGGCTTCGCCGGCCAGACGCCGGACGGGCCTCGGATGGTGATGACGGGAGGCGGCGGCTACCTGCTGGCGGACTCGACGGGCGACAAGGAGACCCAGGCCCACGAGTTGGCGCACTACCTGAGCGCCTTCGCCCTGCCCCGCCAGCCCCGGTGGATCTCCGAAGGCCTGGCGTCCTACCTGCAGACCGTCACCATCCGGCCCAGCGACCGCAACGTGGTGCTCGGCCGCGCCAGCCCGGCGCTGCTCCAGTACGTGCGCGCGCACGGCTGGCTCACGCTGGAAGAGCTGTGGCAGTGGGACGGCCAGACGAACCAGGGCACCGCGGAGCTCCAGCGCCACTACGCCTCGTCGTGGCTGTGGGTGCACTACCTCATCAACGAGCACGGCGAGCGCTTCGACACCTTCCAGAACCAACTGGCCCGGGGCGAGGACCCCCGGCGCGCCTTCACGGCCGCCTTCCAGGGTGACACCACGTATCAGGCCGCCCTCGCGAACTACGTGCAGCTCGGGCGCTACGCCATCTCCACCCAGCCCCTGCCGCCGGTGCCCACGCAAACCCAGACACGCGGACTGGAGCCCGCGGACGTGCACGTCATCCGCTCCATCCTCTTCACGCAGGCCCCGGGCGACGTGCCGCCGGCCGAACGCCAGCGCAAGGCGGACCTGGAGCTGGATCAGGCGCTCAAGGAAGATCCGACCCACGTGGAGACCCTCCGGCTGCGGGCCGAGAAGCTGGACAAGGCCGAGCGGCTGAAGCTCGCGCGGGAGCTGGTGGAGAAGCATCCGGAGGATGGGCGCGCGTGGGACCTGCTCGCCAACGCCCTGGAGGCCAACGCGGACCTGTCCGCCGCGCAGGAGCAGGCCCGCAAGCGCGCCGCGGAGCTGCTGCCGGACAGCCCCTCCGTCCAGAACAGCCTGGCCTGGTACTACGTGACCACGGACCAGCCCCAGAAGGGGTTCGCCCCGGCCCAGCGCGCGGTGCGGCTGATGCCCGGCAACGCGGCCATCCTCAACACCCAGGCGGCGTTGTTCTTCCAGACCGGGCGGTGCAAGGAGGCCGTGGCCATGGGGCGGCGCGCGCTCGACATGCTCCACGAAGGCGTTTCGGATGCGACGCGCCAGGACTTCAAGCGGATCGTCAACGTCTTCGAGACGAAGTGCGTCTCCGCTCCGGCCGCGCCTTCGGCGAAGGCCGAGTAGCCCCCGGCCTCAACGCGCGAGCAGGAGGTCCCGCAGCCGTGCCGTCTTGTCCGCGCTCCAGCCCTCGGGCCGCAGGAGCGCGGCCCAGCCGTCCACGTGCTCGGCGGTGTAGACGTGGCCGTGGCCCGCGGGCACCTCCATGCCCAGGGGCAGGTCCGCCGTCACCTGCCAGAACGTGACGAAGGGGATCCACACCATCTGGTCCAGGACGTCATCGCCTCGCGGCTCGCGCAGCCAGTCCGGCCGCTTCACCAGGAGCCGGGGGCTCCACCAGATGATGGGGTCGGAGGGGTGCAGCAGGTACAGCACGCGCGAGTCCCCCCACGGCTCGGACGCGGGCGGGATGTTCGTCCCCGGCCTGCGGCTGAAGCGGACGATGCGGCCCTGATGGTAGATGGGCTCCACCTCGGGGCTGCCCGGGTCCCGGTGGTCGGTGAACGCGCGATACAGGGTGTTGAAGTTCGGCGGCCCCACGAAGAGGACTCCGTCGGTGCGGTTGGCCATGTCCCGCTCGCCGCTGAACGCGGTCTCTCCGCCGTAGGAGCCCAGGCTCTCTCCGAACACCAGCAGCTTCGGGCGGTGGCCGGGAGGAAGCCGCGACCAGCGCTCGTAGACCTCATCGAAGAGCGCCCGGCCGGATTCCCGGGCCCGTTCCTGATCCACCAGGACGGAGAGCCACGACCACAGATGCGAGTACTGCATGGCGACGATCGCGGAGTCGCCGCCGGTCATGTACTCGAAGGCGTCCACGGCCTCCGGCACCACCCAGCCACTGCCCGTGGTCGTCACCACCAGCAGGTACGCGCGGTCGAAGCCGCCGGCCCGCTCCAGGTCGTCGACCGCGAGCGCCGCGCGGGCCTCCGCGTCCGGCGCGGAGGCGAAACCCGCGTACGCGCGGATCGGCTCCTTCACCGCCGTGCCATGGAAGCGGGAGAGCTCCTCGACCGAAGGCCCGCGTCCGATGAAGTTGCGCCCTTCCCTTCCCAGGAACTCCCAAGCGATGCGTGAGCCCGGGCCTCCGGAGCGCAACGCCGTGCGCGGTGGGACCACGCCCTCGTCGGTCATCGAGTCCTGCACCGCCAGGGTGCGATCCGCCGCGCTGATGAGCCCGTCCCACAGCAGGCCGCTGGCCACCAGCGCGGTGAGCGCCACCACGGCCAGTCCGCTCGTCACCCGGGCCGCGCGAGGGCCGATGTGTCTCGACAGCCAGGTGGCCAACGCGCGGGACGCGCCACGCAGGCCACGCGCCATGGCGATGGTCACGAAGAAGAAGACCGCCGCGACGAAGGGGGCGAGCAGATATCCCGCGCGGCCCGGTGAGGGCATGCCCATGAGCTCCCGCAGGCGCTGTTGCCAGTGCCAGCCGAGCAGCAGCGCGCCCGTCAGCGCCACGGCGGCCGCGATGAAGAAGCCCTGCCATGCGCGACGACGGGGCGTCCTCGCGGGGCGGTCCGCGAACTCCCGCCAGAGCCAGGCGCCCAGGCACCCGAGCCCATAGCCGATGGCCGCGCTGAGGCCGCTGACGAATCCCTGGAACGGCCCGCCGCGCGGCAGCAGGGACGGCGTGAAAGCCAGACAGGCGAAGAGGAGCGCCACCCAGGATCCCGGCAAGGTGTAGCGGAGCCAGCGAGGCCAGGTCCGGCTGGCACGTCTGGCATGGCGCACCTCGGCGGGTTGCTCGGCGTGGGTGAGGAAGTGCTCCATGCGAACTCCCCTCGGGTGCGCCAGCCCTCCAGAGCGCACCTCGGAGGGTAGGCCCCAGGACCGCTCCCCAGCAGCGAGCGCACGCCGCGCCCGGCCCGGTGACTGCCAATGGGTTCAGCCGCCAGGTGGGCCCACTCGCACTCGCGGCGAAGTGCCTGATAGCCTGACCGGATGCTTCCCCGCGCCCTCGCTCCCATCCTGTTCGGTGCCCCGGTCCTGTGGCCGCTGCGCGCGCTCGCCTGCATCAACTCGATGGACCACGCCCCCAAGGACTTCAGTCAGTCCTATGGGATGGACCTGGTTTTCTGGTCCGTGGGCGCGGTGTTCATGAACCGCGTCGTCCTGCGCAACGTGTGGGGCCCGGCCGTGAAGGGACAGCCGGGGCCGGCGGCGGCGCGCAAGGCCTTCTTCGTGGTCGTTGGCGTCGCGCTCCTCCTGCTGCTGGAGGCGGTCTCGGTGGGGGGGCCGCTGCTCAACTTCAGCGCGCGCGACTTCTCCGCGTGCGTGATGAGCCTCCCCAACCTGGTGGTGCTGGTGGCCAGCCCCGTGGTGCTCTTCCTCATGCAGGCGGCGTTCTTCCACGGGCCGGGCAAGCGGAGGTTCGGCGATACGGGAACCCGGCCCCTCGTGGCCCTGGTGCTCACGTCCGTGGTGCTGGTGCTGGGATTGGGGATGGCCCGGGAGCACCTCGTCCTCCCGCATCTCTGCGAGAACCCGTCGTGGGGGTTCGTGGACACCGACGTCTACTGATTCCGCCCCGTGGCCGTGCGCTCGTTTCCATTCGCCTCGCTCGCGGGCCTGGCCCTCGTGGTAGCCGTGGCCGGCGGTGGCTACGTGCTCGTCCGTGACGCGGACGTGCTGGCGCTGCGCCTGCCGACGCGGGTGCTCGCCCCCACGAAGCACGCACCGGAGACTCCACGGGAGGCCGTGGAGCACTTCCAGTGCAATCGCTGTCACGTCGTCCCCGGACTGGAACCGGTGTCCGCGCGCCTGAGCGAGAACTGCGTCACGTGCCATCAGGCCATCACCGCGGGGCGGCTGGACCTCTGGTACAAGCAGGCGGAGGTCGAGCGGTGGAAGGGACACCTCACGCACCTGGTGAGGACCCCGGACCTCGGCTCGCTGGGCCAGCGGGTCAAGCGCGAGTGGCTCGTCTCCTGGCTCCAGGCGCCGCACGTGGTGAGGCCGCTCTACGGCGCCACCATGCCCCGGATGAAGGTGGGCCCGAAGGACGCGGAGCTGCTCGCGGACTACTTCGCGGTGACCGAGCAGGACTCGGCGGAACCCGCGAAGGGTGATGTGGAGGCGGGCCGTGCGCTCTACGCGGAGCACGCATGCGCGAGCTGTCACTCCCGGGGCGACTTCCCGCTCGCGTCCCTGCGCTACGGCGCGCCGGAGTTCAACAGCCCCTCGGCCCGGAGGCGGGCCCCCGACCTGCGCCACGTGCGCGACCGCATGTCCCTGGCGCAGTTGCGCGAGTGGCTGACGGATCCGCGCCGCATCCTCCCCGACACGGAGATGCCCGCCTTCGCGTTCACCCCGAAGCAGGTCGAGGATCTGGCGGCCTTCCTGCGCGCGCCCCTGCCCCAGGTGGCCGCCGAGCCACGCCCCCGCTACCAACCCAAGAGGCTGGAGCGCGAGGTCCACTATCCGGAGGTGGCGCGGAAGCTCTCACGGCACCTCTGCTACCACTGCCACTCCGACATGCGGCGGCCCGGAGATCAGGGACCGGGGAACACGGGCGGGTTCGGCTATGACGGGGCCTCGCTCGACCTGGCCACGCGGGCCGGCATCCTCCGGGGCGTCCAGCGCGACGGCCGGTTCCGAGGGCTCCCGGATCGACTGGAGGACGGGACGCCCCGGCTGGTGGCCGCGCTGCTCGCGCGTCAGGGAGAGCTGGACGGGCACTTCCAGCCAGGGGTGCTGGGCATGCCCCTGGGCCTGCCGCCCATCCCCGAGGAGGAGATCGATCTCATCTTCACGTGGATCGAACAGGGCGCGCCCGAATAGCCCGAAAGCGGATTCTCACCCTGCCTCTGAGTATTCCTCCTTGGCGCGCATTCCATGGACTAGCCTGCCCATGCGCCTCGCGAGGATGCACACGGGGAAAGGCAACGCGCTTGAGCACTCGGAACGTCATCGTCATCGGAGGGACGGGCGACATCGGCCGCGCCGTCGTCCACAAGCTGCGCGCGGAGGGCCTGCGCGTGGTGTGCGCCGCGAGTGACGTGACGACGGAGACAGCGGACTGCCTGCACGTGGATGTCACGCGCGAGGACTCCGTGATGGCGCTGTTCAAGCGGGCGGAGGCGGAGACGGGTCCCGTCGAGGTCATGGTCAACTGCGCGGGCGTCGGGGTCTTCACGCCGCTCCACGAGACGTCGCTCGAGGACTGGCAGCGGACGCTCGACGTGAACCTGACGGGCACGTTCCTGTGCGCGCGCGAGGCCTTCCGGCGGATGAAGCCCCGGGGCGGCGGGCGGATCATCCACATCGGGTCCGTGAGCGACCACCTCACGCTGCCCATGAACGGGGCCTACGCCGCGACGAAGCATGGCGTCCGGGGGCTGACCGGCGTGCTGAACGAGGAGGGCAAGGCGTTCGGCATCCGCGCCACGCTGCTGTCGCTCGGTGCCGTCTACACCGCGTTCTGGAAGTCGCGGCCGGAGTTCAGTCCGGCCGACATGCTCGCCGTGGAGGACGTGGCCCAGTGCATCTGGGAGATCGCGATCAAACCTCCGAACGTGCGGATCGACGAGATGCGACTCGTCCCGCCGCAGGGAGTCCTCTGATGCAGACGCAGCCGAAGGCACCTGTCGCTGTCGTCACCGGGGCCAGCCGGGGGATTGGATCGGCCATCGCCACCCTGCTGTCCCGGAACGGGTTCGAGGTGGTCCTGGTGTCCCGCGATGCTGGCGCGCTGGAGCGGCTCCAGGACCAACTGAGCGCGGCCGGGGGCCGTGCGTGGCCGCTGGCCTGCGACGTGGCGAACCGGGACGAGGTGGAGTCCGCGCTCGGCCGGCTCGAAGCGAAGGTGGGCGTGCCCCAGGTGCTGGTGAACAACGCGGGCCTGGGCGGGCCGTTTCATCGCGCGGACGAGGTGAGCGTCGCCGAGTGGAATCTGCTGTTCGGCGTGAACGTGGAGGGCGTGCGCAACCTGTGTCAGTGGGCGCTGCCGCGGATGAAGGCGGAAGGCCATGGGCGCATCGTGAACGTCGCGTCCATCATGGGCCTCTTTGGTGGCGCCCAGTCGTCCACCTACGCCGCCACGAAGCACGCGCTCGTGGGCTACTCGAAGGCCATCGCCGCGGAGTGGGGAGCGTACGGCATCACCTGCAACGCGGTCTGCCCTGGCTACATCGAGACGGAGATGCTGGCGAAGGCCCCCTCCTCCTCCCGCCAGCGCTTGCAGGAGCGGATCCCCGCGAAGCGCTTCGGGACGCCCGAGGAAGTCGCGGGGCTGGTGGCGTTCCTCGTGGGGCCCGCTGGCGGCTACGTCAACGGGAGCGCCCTGGTGATGGACGGCGGGCTGTCGTCACATCTGGCGTCCGACCTGCCGTCATTCTGAGCCTGGAAGCAGCACCTGCTCCAGCAGCACGCGCAGCTCCTGCTCCAGCCCTGGCACCGATGCGCCGCGGAGGTTCCCGGCGCCCCGGAAGAGGGACAATCCTTCGAAGAAGGCGACCAGCAGGGCCGCTCTGCGCTCCCTGCGCGCCGGGGTGAGGTCGGGAGCCAGCTCCCGCAGCAGCTCCACGACGCCAGCGCGATAGCCGGCGTAGAAGACCGTGAGCGCGTCGGCGACCATGGCGTCCCGCGCGGCCATCGCCCACAGCTCCGCGAAGAACTGGCATGCGTGCGGTGAGTCCTGATCCTCCAGGACGGCGTCCACGGCCAGCCAGAGCCGCTGCTCTGGTTCGCTGCCTCCACCCGCCATCCGCTCGCGGACCCGCTGGAGGGCCTGCTCCAGGTAGCGCGCCAGCAGTGCCCGCACCACGTCCTGCTTGGTGGGGAAGTAGTACTGGAGGTTCCCCAGGCTCAGCCCCGCGCGCTGGGCCACGACGCGCAGGCTGAGGCCCGCGTAGCCGTCCCCCGCCAGGACCTCCATGGTCGCGTCGAGGATGCGCTCCACGCGCTCGGTCCCCTTGGCATGCACCGCGGTCCCCTTCCGGGGGTTTGGCGAGGGAAGCGTCCCGGGGACCTTCTTGCTCGTGCGGCGGGCCATCACGCCGCCTCACGCGCCGGACGCTCGTCGATCCGGACCTCGACACCGCAGGCGCGCAGGGTGGCCAACGTCTCCTCGGGCCGGGACTCATGCTCCGGGAACCACACGCCCGGGGATGGCGGCGGCGCGCCGTCCAGTCCCAGCAGCCGCTCGGTGCCCAGCAATGCTCCCACGGCGGTGAGGTGGGCCTGTCCCCGGGGATCCACGACCTCCACGCGGACCTGTCCTCGCTCCCCCTCCACGTCCGCCACCCACGCGGCTTCGCCCCCCGTGTTGCTGCCGGTGAGCAGCGCCCGGCGCAGCGACGTCCAGCGGGGGTGCTGGAGCAGCCGCAGGATCCCCAGCCGCTGGAGTGCGACGAGCGTCCAGGTCGCGAAGCCCGAGTCGAAGCCCAGCCGCGTCGTCACCGTCCGCGCGCCCAGTACGCGGGGCAGCGTCGCCTGTTCGGGCGTGTCGAGCCGGAAGACCTGGGTGTCGCGTCCGTCGGAGAACCTCACCCGCCGGCCGTCCGTCAGCGGCAGCACGTGTCGCTCCTGTCCGTCCTCCATGACCTCGAAGGACAGGCCCAGCCGGTCCATGTATTCCAATGAGTCCGGCCCCGCCTGATCCGCGAGCGCGAAGCGGATGGCCACCTCCACCCGCTCCAGGCGCCCCACCTTCCGCGCGGCCATCGCCACGAGCCGGGGAACCAGCCCCGCCATCCACGCGGATCCGAGCAACACCGGCGCGCCCGGCGTCGCCCCTGAGAGCCGCAGCACCGTGGCCTTCAACCGGGACGTCCACCGGGTGATGTCCAGCACGGGGACCCCTGCGTGCGACGCCGCCAGCAGCAGCGTGTCCTCCGGATCATTCACCAGGGACAGCACGGCCCGGGGCTTCCTCCCCAGCGCCGCCAGCGCCCGCGGAGAGCGGACATCCAGCGCGACGCCCTCCGCCCGCCCCAGCCGCGCGGCCAGCTCCCGAGCGGGCGCCTCCCGGCGTCCCGCGATGACCAGCGGCAGGTCCGGGTAACGCGACCTCAGCAACGCGGCGAGCTGCGCCCCCACCACCCCATAGCCCCCCACCAGCACGACAGGACCCTCGGACTCCATGGCGACTCCCTTTCATGACCCGCCCCGGATATAGGTCAAGTGACCTATTTTTCGCATGACATTCGTTTTCTGCTTCGCGTCTCCGGCGTCCCGGGTGCGCGGCACACCTACGTCGCCCCATTGAATAAATCGCCCGGCTGCACGTCAGGCGGTCCATTCCACCGAGAGGCTCCCCATGCGCAGGACGATCGTCGCCCTCCTTCCGCTGTGCCTGCTGGCTTTCGGCTGTGAGAATTCGCGGCACGCGCAACGGCTGGAGCGGCGCGAAGCCATCCGTGCGGCCCACCTGCGCAACCTCCTCGGCGCCGCGACCGGCTTCGAGGACACCCACTGGAGCATGAGCCCCGATGAGGTGCGGGCACACTACCCGGAGGCTGTCGTCGTGGATGGCGGCGGGCTGGAGCTCCAGACGGAGCACTGGGGCATGCCCGCGACGGTCCGCTTCTTCTTCGCCCAGGAGAAGCTCGCGACGGTGACCCTCTCCCTCGGCGCCGCTGGAGATCTTCGCGAGGCCCACCACGGCGTCGCGAGCATGCTTCAGACGAAGTACGGCGATCCGTCTGAAGCCCGGGACTCGGCGAAGGAGGCCGCCTATCAGCGGGCCGTGTTGAGCGTGCTCGCCAGCCTCGCCTTCGTCGCGGAAGCCGTCCAGGCGGTCCAGGAGCAGCGGCCGCACGATGCCCCATCCCCGGCCCTGTTGAACGATCAGGCCGCCACGGATGCCGAGGACGCGTACTGGGACACCCAGGAGTACACGCTGCTCAGCCGCTGGAACACCTCCGCGACGGTGGTGAGCCTTCTCGGGAGGCGGGTCGGTGACCGGCAGGGCCTGGCGCTCTCGTACGTGAGCACGGTGCTGCGGGCAGGCTCCATCTAGCGGCCCCTGACTTCAGAGGAAGGCGCAAGGGGCGAGCCGGAAGCGGGCCTGGACCACGGTGGGCTCTCCGTCCGGCTCGCTGAAGAGCAGGGCTTCCACCGTGTACTCCCCCGGCGGCAGCGGCTGGCCCTCCCGGTCCTTGAGCTCGAGCCGGGAGCGCAGGGTCTGTGTCCGCACGACGTGCTCCTGACCGGCCGACTGCCGGCTCACCACCCACCCCTCGCCATTCCGGATCTGGAGCCCGGCCACGCGCAGCCCTTCCTGACGCTCCGGCTCGGACGGGAACTCCAGCTCCAGCGATGTCTCGATGACCGACACGCTCCCACTGGCGTCCCGCGTCCCCTGATCCTCCGCTGGAGGAAAGGCAATCAACGTCCGATTCAGGCGGAGGACCGCGAGGATGCGGTTGGCCACCCGCGCCTTCGCGAAGGACTGAAGCCCCGCGCTGAACTGGCGTGGCCCCGGGCAGCAGCCCGACAGGCCCAGCCCCTGGAGGAGCACGGCCATCGTGGTGACACCCGCCGGAATCCACCTGCGTCTCATGACCGATCCTCTAGATCCTGGGGCTCCCACGCCCGTTCATACGCGCGAACCGTCGAGAGGTTTTTTCCGTGCCGACATCAAGCGTGCGCTGCCTGCTGGGAACCCTGCTCCTGTTGTTCGCCAGCTCCGCCCTGGCGGAGGAGGTGTCGTGGGGGAAACCGGTGCGGGGAGTGCGGCTCGGCCTGACCCTCGTCCCGAGCAGCGGGCCGCTGCCCACCGAGGTGGAGCTCGAGGTCCTGGCACACAACACGACCTCCGCGCCCCAGCAGCTCCCCGTCGAGGCCTGCGGCACCGTGCGCTGGACGGCCTTCACCCTGCTTCACGTGCGCACCGCCAACGGGCGCGTCTACAGCCATCCCATCGCTGGCCTGATCGATGTCGCCGATCTCCATCCCCATGGGCCGGTGAACCTCGCGCCGGGTGAGACGCTCCGGGAGCGGTTCTCCTTGAAGCATGTCGTCGGCATGCCGACGGAGCGCTCCAGGGACGCGGAGCTGTGGACGCTCCTGGAGACGCCTCGACAGGTGGAGCTGTGGGTGGAGCTCGTGGACAGCGCTGGCGTTCCTCGCATGCGGAGCGGCCACCTGAAGCACCGCCTGGGGCTGCCCGCCACGAAGGAGCCCGTGCGGGAGGGGCGCTGCGTGGCCCGGATCGCCGCGGGAGGCAATGCGGCCTGTGCGCTCCTTCGCGACGGCACGCCCTGGTGCTGGGGCGTCAACCCGCCTGGAGCTCACGGCGCCGGGGAGGACGGCCAGGACACACGTCGGCCGTCACCGCTGCCGCTGCTGGCTGGGAGTGCCATCGAGCTGGGCATGGAACACGGCATCGCGTGCGTGAGCACCCGCACCGGAGCGGTGTACTGCGCGGGAGGCAACCTCGACGCCTCCGAAACATCCTACGGAGCGCCGGGCGGACATCCCGTGCGCGTCCAGCGCCTGGAGGGCGCCACGGGACTGGAAGGAGCCCAGTGCGCCAGGCTGACCGATGGCGCCCTGGCGTGCTGGAGCCTGCTCGGGCCCCCTCCACCCAGCTCCGAGGGGCTCTTCGCGAACCGTTGGAAGGAGTCCGCGCCAGGGGTCGTCCAGGTGGCCAGGGGCGGCGGCTTCACCTGTGCGCTCCGGCGGGATGGAGCGCTGTGGTGCTGGGGCGCCAATGAGAGCGGGCAGCTCGGCACGGGAGATGACACACCCCACGCGGGACCGGTCCGGGTCTCCGCGCTCCCGCGAGAGGTGGTCTCCGTCGCCGCGGGGATGAGCCACGCGTGCGCGGCCCTGCGCGACGGTTCCTTGTGGTGCTGGGGACGCAGCGAGTACGGCGCACTGGGATTGGGCGAGGTCCGCACCCGAACCGGGCCCACCCCCATCCCCGGGATGAGCGAGGTGGTGCGCGTGGCGGCGGGCTACCAGAAGACCTGCGCCTGGAAGAAGGATGGCTCGCTCTGGTGCTTCGGAGACCTGCTCATGGATGCGCCTTCCCCAGCGATCGCGAGGACGCCGGTGGAGATCAAGGAGCTGGACCACCCTGTCGAGGAGGTGGTGTTTGGCTTCCGCCACACCTGCGCGCGCACCCAGGGAGAGGTCGTCTGCTGGGGCGAGAACACGGAGGGCCAGAGCGGCGGTTCCGAACTTCGCGCGCTCTCCTCCCCCGCTAGCGTATCGGGCCTCCCAGGTCAGGCCGTCGCGCTGGCCGCCGGAGACGCCTTCACCTGCGCCATCACCACCGAAGGCTCAGCCTGGTGCTGGGGACGCGGCACCGAAGGACAGCTCGGCACGAAGCGCAGGCACTCCAGCGCGCGCCCCATTCGCGTCCTGCTGCCCTGCCCGGGTTGAAACGCTTCAACGCCCCGCCATGGACCCTAGGCGTTCGAGGACCTGGGAAACCCGCGCCGCGCCAGACCCGTGGACGGAGAGGACCTCCACTCCCAGCTCGAATGGATCGTCGAGCAGGATCCACGCGAGCTTCTCGTCCACCGCCCTGCGCAGTTGGGAATCCTCGTGTGCGGGGACGCGGATGCGATCGCGCTCCTCGATGGGGACGAAGACGACGAAGTCCAGGGTCTGGAGCGTGGAGCGGATCCGGGCCAGCCACTCCTCGGCGTCGAACGCATCGGAGTCCTCGTGCGTCAGGAGGTACCCGAGAAAGTCGAGGGGGCAGCGATCAAACAGGACGTTTCGCGTGTCCTCTTCTTCGAGCAGCTCCAGGGAGCGACGAAGCTGCGCGACGAAGTCCTCCAGGGACGGGGGAGACGCGAACTCGTACCCCTCTTCTTCGAGCAGGTGGTACGGCTCGTCGACGAGCCGATATCCCGAGAGCCGCTCCCCCAGGTCTTCGATGAGCGTCGACTTGCCCACGCGGTGCGTGCCACTCATTGCGATGCGCATGCGTGCCGGACTCCCTGCTCTCTGTTGACCTGCCCCCATGAACCTATGGCAGACGCTGCGCCTCCAACCAGCGGCGGACCTCGTCCAGGTACTCGCGTGGCAGCGCGTGCCCGCTGTCGAAGGCCCGGCGCGTCTTGTGCTTGGAGGGCGAGGCCTTGAACAGCTTCTGGGTGTCCTCCTCGGTGGAGAAGGGATCGCGGTTCGCGGTCAGCAGCAGCCAGGCCTGATGAACCTGCCCCACCCGGTTCACCGGTGCGGCGTCGCCCAGCACGGGGTCGACATGGGGCGGCACCATCGTCACCAGGTGGGTGATCCGAGGCTCGCGCGAGGCCAGCAGGAGGCCCACCTGGGCGCCCATGCTGTAGCCGGCGACGAGCACGCTCGGCGGCTTCTTGCCGTTGGCGAGCACTGTCTTGAGGAGCGCCTGGGCATCACGCACGGTGTCGACAATCATCGCCTGATACGGACCGGCGTCCCCCGCGTGCGCTCGCTTCGCGAGGGCTCCAGGCCGCGCGTCGGGGGTCGCTCGCGCGCCGTGCCGTCTCGCGTCCATGAGGTAGACCCGAAAGCCGGCGCTCCGCAGGTGCTCCATCAGGGCGCCCCCGAAGGTCGGCTCCGCCTCCGACAGCCAGTCGTCCTTGCTCCGGGTGAGGCCGTGCAGCAGGAGGGCCACGGGCGGATGGGCCCGCTCCCCTTCCGGCTCCAGGACCCATGCGGGAATCCGCTCCCCATCCTCCGCGCGGACCTCCATGGGGACCGGGGGACTCGCGGCGTGGGCCACGGAGGTGGCCAGGAGCATCAGAGCCAGGAACAGCGAACGCGTCATCACGGGACTCCTCGTTGGAGAGGCCGTGGAGCGTGGGGGGCTGGCGGTCAGCCGGGCGTCACCCACTCGCTGACATTCGTTTGACGTGACCGCGGGTAGCATCCGGGACACTCCCATGCGCGTACTCGTCATCGAGGACAACCGCGACCTCCAGGCCAACATCGCGCGGTTCCTGGAGCCGGACTTCCTGTTGGACTTCGCGGGCACCGGGCCCGAGGGGCTCGCGCTCGCGCTGGGCCAGCCGTACGACGTCATCGTGCTGGACGTGATGCTGCCCGGCATGAGCGGCCTGGAGGTGTGCGAGCGCTACCGGCAGGTCGCGCCCAGGCTCGTGCCCATCCTGATGCTGACCGCCAGGGACACGCTCGAGGACAAGGAAGCAGGCTTCCAGGCGGGCGCGGACGACTACCTCGTCAAGCCGTTCTCACTCCGGGAGCTGCGCTGGCGGCTGGAAGCGCTGGCGCGCCGGCCCGTCCCTCCGAGCGGGCGGAAGCTGACGTGGGGCGGGCTCACGCTGGAGCCGGAGAGCGGGCAGACGCGCTGGGGTGGGCGCTCCGTCCGCCTCAACCGCACGGAGTCACTGCGCCTGCGGTGGTTGATGGAGGCCGCTCCCGAAGCCGTCCCCGCAGACACGCTGGCGGAGCGGCTCTGGGGGGACGACGCCCCCGGGTCCAGCGCGCTGCGCACCCACGTCTATGCCCTGCGCAAGGCGCTCGCCGGGCTGGGGCTCGATGAGGCCATCACCACCCTGCGCAACGAGGGGTACCGCCTGGATGCGCGCTAGGTCCGGCAGGTCGGTGCGCGCCGTGCTCCAGCGCGCCATGGGGCTGTCCGCCGCGTTCGCGCTGCTGCTGATGGGAGGGCTCTTCACGCTCTTCAGCTACGACCTGGAGGACGTCATCTTCAGCCGCATCGTGGCGGCGGAGGCGGACCGGACCGGGTCAGGTCATGTGCCCGGAATCACGCAGTATGACGGCCACGCCGCGCTACCCTCCTGGCTCGCGGAGCGCCTGCGTCCGGACGCCCCTCCTGGAGAGTACGAGGTCCCCGCGGCGGAGCACGGACACTTCCACGTCGCCGTGCGGCCCGGCGCTGGAGGAGACCGCCGGTACTTCGCGTTCGACGTGACGCACCTGACGAGCACGACGGCGCACCTGAAGCGGACCGCGGGGCTGATTCTCACCAGCGCGCTGCTGGCGATGCTGGCCGCCGCGCTCCTCGCCCTTCTCGTGGCTCGACGGCTCGGTCGGCCGCTGGAGCGGATGGTGGAGTGGCTCCGGGCCGAAGGGGCCCCGCCGCCCGAGGATGACGGCGGCGTGGACGAGGTCCGGGCACTGCGGGACGCGCTGATCGCCCGCGACGTGCGCATCCAGGAGCAGTTGGAGCGTGAGCAGCGGTTCAACCGCGACGCGAGTCACGAGCTGCGCACGCCCCTGGCCGTGGCCCAGGGCGCGGTGGAGATCCTCGAGCTCGACCCGCCGGGAGACGCGGAGACCTTCGACCGCCTGCGCAGGGCCGTGAGCCAGATGGGACTGCTGACGGAGGGAATCCTCTGGCTGGCCCGTGAGCGCCGCTCCGAGGAGCGCTGCGACCTGCACCGCGTCTCACGGGAGCTGCTCGCGTTGTACGGGCACCTGCGGCGCGATGACGGCATCGCGCTCCTCATCGAGTCCGCGGGCGAAGTCCACGCGCCCGTCCCCGCGTCCGTCGCAAGGGTGATGATGGGAAACCTCCTCAAGAACGCGCTCGCCTACACGGATGAAGGGCGCATCGTGATCACCCTCGAGCCCCAGTCGTGGACCCTGACCGACACGGGAGCTGGCTTCGGCCGCGCCGAGCCCGGGAGCGAGAGCCACGGCATCGGCTTATCGCTGGTGGACCGGTTGGCCCAACGCTTCGGATGGACGCTGTCCATCGAACCCCTGGAGCCGCGAGGCACCCGCGCGCGGCTGAGCTGGGGCGCGGAGGGCGACACGCAAGCCATGAGCTGAAGCGAACGTTTGGCCTGGCGGCCGTGGCCATGCTGTCATCACCTGTCATGGCAGTTGCTTCCGTTACGACCTGCTGCATGGAGGACCTCCGCTCGCGCCTGGCAACATTCTTCCTGTACCGCCCGACGTACACCTCGAATTCAACAGCGCCTACCCCGCCTGCTATGCACCTGGGGGAAAGTGGCTGGCGCCAGGCCCCGAGCGGCCTTACGTAGACTAAGGCGCCACCATGTCCATGAACAGCCTGTTGAAGGAGTTCGCGCGCCTCCACTTTCCCCGTCCACCAGCGACTCCGGCGGAGGTCGCGGCCTTCGAGGCTCGCATCGGATGGAAGCTGGATGCGGACCTGCGCGCCTTCTACCTGTATTCCGATGGCGGAACGCTTTTCGAGGAAGAGCCCGACGCGATCTACCGCATTCTCTCGCTCGCGGAGATCCGTCGGGCCCGCGTTGCAATCATGGGGCGGGACACCGACGAGTATGGAGCGGCCTCGCAGTACACGTTGGTGGATATGCAGGACACCAACTACGTCATCCTGGACGTGGCCCAGCAGGCAGGCGGCGCGTATCCGCTGTTCGATGCGTGGCATGAAACGTATCCAGTAGCGAAGCGCATCGCGTCCTCGTTCATGGAGTTCCTGGACCTTGCGATGCGTAGCGACGGCTTCTCGTACTGGCTCGACGGGTGAACACATTGAGCGGATAGCGGCGCAGGCGCCCGTGCCGGGGACGCTCAAGCCTCGCTGGCGCCCTCCATCAGGAAGTCGATGACGGCGGTCATCCGGGCCCGGGGCGGGCAAGGGGGAGAAGTGACTGCGCACGGCGATGTCGAATCGCTCCTCGGTGACGCACCACGTTCTCCGCGGACTCTGCCTCCGTCAAGGCGGCGCGGGCATGGTCGAGGAAGTCCCGCCCCACGTCGGTCAGCGTGAAGCTGCGCGACGCGCGCTGGATCAGCCGGGAGCCCAGCGTGTCCTCCAACTCGGCCACGCGCTTGCTCACCGTGGATCTGGGCGCGCGCGGCGTGGGCACCGGGCTGTCGTTCGCCCAGGGCACGGAGGACTTCGACCGGCTGAACCAGATGCTCGCGTTCCTGAACACCACCTTCTTCGGCGCCTTCTCACCGCTCTGGTACGCGCTCGAGCACGCCGAACTGCCGGAGGCCGAAAAGCAGGCACTGCGCAAGCTTGGGGCCCGAAAGGTGGTCTCCGCGCACGCGAACCTCGAAGCGCTGATGCGCGACACGCCGTGGCTTCTGGGCGACCACCGCACGCTGGCGGACGCCTACTTCATCGGCATCGCCCGGTGGACCCGGTACCACGACGTCCTGGACCGCCGCGACTACCCGAAGCTCCAGGGCCTCTTCGAGCGGCTGGAAGCGGACCCCGGCGTGCGCTTCGCCCATGCCATTGAAAAGGGCGAGGCGCCTCAGGGCAACGGAGCATTCCAGGGGCACCTCCGCCTCGCGGAGGCCCTGCAACGGCTGACCGCGTGAGCCGGGAGGCTCCACTGCGATTGACGATGCGCCCCGGCCTCGCGCGCCGCCTGAACCCTGATGGCGGGCGCGAGCCGGACGTCGCGGAAGCTCAGTAGCAGTAGCCGCCGTAGAGCGGGTTCGGGCAGGACATGCCCGTCGCGGCGTTGATGCTGATGTTGTAGCAGTTGGTCGTCACGGTGGACGACTTGAGGCGCCGGTATCCGTAGAGGACGTCGCCCACGCAGAGCCCGTAGTTCATGTAGACGTCCTCCACCTGGCAGACCTTGTACGTGTTGCAGCGGACGAACGGGCCTCCCGGGTAGGCGTAGCCCTGGCACTGCCACAGGTAGGTCTGCTGCGACGAGTAGCTGGTGGTCTCGTAGTAGTACTCGTCCTCGGGGCCGCAGAGCGGGTCATCCTCATCCGGGGGGATCCGCATCGTCTCGACCTGGCCGGGCGCCAGGGCCTCACCGCTGACGGCCTCCTGCGGCGGCGCATCCTCGAGCGTTCCCTCCGCTCCGACGCCACAGCCGACCACCATGAACGTGCACAACGCGACCACTGCGCTCATCCGCATGTCTTGCTCCATGTCTCATCCGGGGGTGAAGGGCGGCTATTTACACAGAGTCATCTCCGCTCACGAGAACCTGCGAAGACACTGTGTGTCGCCCAACCATGGAGCGGACCTGCCGTGCATCAAAAACGGGGACGGGGACTCTTGAGGAGACAGGGCGTCGCATCCCAACCCCTGCGCTTCGTTCACCGCGTCGAAGTCATATCGAGGGTCCGCAATGGTTCGTCCTGGTCTCGCGCTGGCCGTCCTGGTCGCATGCACCTCCGCTGTCGCTGCTCCGCCGCCCGTGGCGATGAAGCGTGAGCACGTCACGGCCGACGTCTATCACTATCAATTCGACATTCGCGTGGGCTCCAAGCCAAACGCCGTGGTGCGGATCCACCGCGTCGTGCGCGAACTCACCCCGTGGCAGCCGCGCCCGACGTCACACGCGGTGATGCTGCTCCACGGTGACTTCGCCAACTTCGTCACGAACTTCGTGCCCACGCTCGGCACACCCGCGTCGTCGGCGCCGGGGCTCGCGCCCTACCTGGCGTCGCGAGGCGTCGACACCTGGGGCGTCGACCGGCGCTGGACGCTCCCCAAGGCCGACGGCGACATCTCGGACCTGGGGGACATGGGCGTGGACCAGGAGCTCGGGGACATCGAGGACGCGCTCGCTTTCGCGCGTGTCCAGCGCGCCATCACCGACCACAGCCTGAGCCGGATCGTGCTCGCTGGCTTCTCTCATGGCGGCCAGCTCACGTATGCCTATGCGGCCGCCAGGGGCCAGCACCTCTCGGCGATCGCCGTGCTGGATGCCTACTACGACCTCGCGCCCGAGCACTCGGACCTGCGGGACTTCGCGTGCGCGAACGCGGCGGCCGGGCGCGAGGCCCTGGCCCAGGGGGTGACCGACTCCGAGAACCGCTTCTTCATCGACGTGGGCTCGCTGGCCCGGAGCGCGCCGGAAGCGACGTCGCCCATCTTCCCGCCCTATACCAACCGCGAGACGATGAACACGCTGGCGGGCATGACGTATTGGTTCGCGCCGTACACGCCTCTGTATCACCTGAGCGCGCCAGTCCTGAATGAGCAGGGAGACGCCGTGGGGCTGCGGGAGTCGTCCGAGGAGAGCGTGAGCGCCTGGTTCGCCAGCGCGCCGCCGCACCAGTCGCTGCGTGAGACGGCGGAGCTGGACGCCATCTGGTGTGGCACCACCCCGCGCCCCGAGCTCGCGAACATCCGCGTCCCGCTGTTCTACCTGGGCGCGGCGGGAGCGTTCGGTGACTCCGGGCTGTATTCGACGACGCGCGTGTCATCCACCGACGTCACGACGCTCGTCGTCCGGCGGTTCGGACCGGAGCGCGTCGCGGAGGACTTCGGCCACGGAGACCTGCTGTACGGCACCGACGCGCCGGCGCTGGCCTGGCAGCCGCTGGCGACCTGGCTGCTGCGCCACTGAGCGAAGGCCCGGGTGGAGTGAACGGACCGCGACTTCTCACGAATTCGCGGATTCGCGGCATCTGTGCTCCAGTGGGTTCCCCTCCCCGTCCATCCATGACCACCGGAACCCCTTCGCCTCTTCATGAGCCAGGCATGCGGCGCGCGGTATCGCGCTGGGAAATCGTCGGGTTCTCCATCAACGACGTCATCGGCAGCGGGGTCTACCTGCTGCCCGCGGCGGCCGCCGCGAACCTGGGCTCGGCCAGCACTGGCGCCGTCGTGCTCGCGGGGCTGGCGGTGCTGCTGCTCGTGCTCTGCTTCGCGGAGGCGGCCAGCTACTTCGACACGCCCGGCAGCGCCTATCTCTACACGCGTGAAGCCTTTGGTGAACGGGTGGGGTTCCAGGTCGGCTGGATGACGTGGCTGGCGCGCGTCTCGTCCGTGGCCTCGTTGTCCGTCGGCTTCTCCCGCGCGCTGGGCTTCCTGTGGCCCGCGGCGAACTCGGGCATCGGCCAGGGGTTGGCCATCGCCGTGCCCCTGCTCGCGCTCACCGCCATCAACGTCGTGGGCGTGAAGGGCGGCGCCCGCACCGCGGTGTTCCTCGCCGTCACCAAGACGGTGCCACTGCTGGTGTTCATCGCCGTGGGCCTCTTCTTCGTGTCCGTTCCGCTGGCGACGTCGGTGGCTCCCAGGGACGGAGGCAACCTGGGGTCCGCAGTGCTGCTGCTGCTGTTCGCCTATGCCGGCTTCGAGAACACGGCGGCTCCGGCGGGTGAGTTCAAGAACCCACGCCGCGACGTGCCCTTCGCGCTCATCGTGCAGATAGGCGTCGTCACGCTCATCTACACGGCGGTGCAGTGGGTGGCGCTGGGCACGCTGCCTGGGGTCGCGGACGCGCAGACGCCGCTCGCCAACGCCGCCGCGCGGTTCCTCGGGGGCTGGGGTGGGCTCCTCATGACGGTGGGCGGGGTGCTGTCCATCCTGGGGACCAACAGCAACACCGTGCTCGCCGGGCCGCGCTACCTGTACGCGCTGGCGCAGGATGGCTTTGGCCCCGCCGCGCTCGCCACGTTGCATCCCCGCTACCGCACGCCGACGGTCGCCATCCTCACGCAGACGGCCATCGCGCTGCCCCTGGCGTTCTCCGGCTCGTTCGAGGTGCTCGCCACGCTCTCCGTGGTGGCCCGGCTCGCCACGTACTTCGGCACGGCCCTGGCGGTGCCCGTGCTGCGCCGCAAGCTCCAGGCGCCCGCGAACGCGTTCCGCATCCCTGGCGGGCCCGTGATTCCCCTCGCCGCCGCCGCATTGTGTGTCGTCTTCGCGATGAGCGCGGAGCGGAAGAACCTCATCGCCGGGGCCATCGCGCTCGCGGTGGGCTTCGTGCTCCACAGGTTCCAGCGCAAGCCGGACCGGAAGGCGGCGCTCGGATAGCGCGGGCCAAGGTATCGGGGACGAGTTCGCGGACCAGGCTGCCCAGGCTGGAGCCAGCCCCGTCTCCTGGCCAGTCCGGTCCGCCATGACGTCACGACACCGGGACGGGCTTGGGGCTCACCTCCACCATGCCGCAGGAGTCGCTCACGTACTGCGCCATCTGCTCCGGCGTCACTTCGATGGGGCCCTTGGGGCAGAGCGGGTCATTGACGATGTAGTTGCCCTCCTCGGTCTTGCCCGTGACGGCGGCCCAGTGGTAGCCGAAGTCCTCGCTTGAGAAGTAATTGCCGGCTTCGTACGCCGTCTTGCCCCATGACGGGTGCTCGGCATCCCCGATGAAGGGATTGCCTCCGAGGATGACGGGGTGCCCGCGAGAGAGGGCGGCGTCCACGGCCTCCACGTCGACATCGCCTGGGAGAAGCGTCGTGGCCACCGCGCCCGCCTCCGTCACCCCCTCGGCCACCGCGGTCACGATCATCGTGACGGACTCGATGGAGTCCACGTCGAGGATGTTGTCCCGCACGGCGTCGATGGCCTCGCCCGCCCCGGCCGCGTCCGGGTGCTCCATGGCCCCCACCGCCGTCGCCGTGATGACCACCGACGTAGGACCGCAGTCATTGCCGCCGTAATACTCACTGCCGTCGTTGTAGTCCCGGAGGCCGGGCTTCGAGTTCTGGGCGACGTGGAGGGCCTTCGCCTCCTCCAGCGTCTTGACGGTGCTTGGAGGCGTCGGCGGCACGATGTCCTTGCCGGACAGGTCCTGCACCCGCACCTCGCCCCCCGGCATGCGGGTGATCGAGCCGCGCTCGAACTGCTGCACCCTCGCGCCATCCCGTCCCGGCTCCAGCGGGCTCATGGGTCGCCCGAGCTGCGGCGCGTAGGTCTCCGCGAGGAGGCCCATCGTGGGCTCGATCGCCGGGTGCTGCGGGCGCTGCATCGCGGTGAGCGTGGCCGGGCTCATCTTGCCGTCCGCGGGGCTGATGCCTTCAGCCGTCTGGAAGTCCTCGAGGGCCTCCTGCGTCAGGGGGCCGAAATAGCCATAGTCCGCGCCGCCCCTGTCCAGATAGCCCGCCCGCTCCAGGAACTTCTGAAGGCGCGTGACGGGGCCATCCCCGGGCTCACGGGCATTGTCGCGCTGCTTGAAGACGACGTCGCCAACGCCCGTGGCGTCGGTCAGCGGGGCCGCCCCGCCCCGAGGCTGGCGCTGCGGGAAGGGGCCCTGCTGGGCCAGGGTCACCATCTTCCCGAGTCCCTGCAGCCGTCGCATCGCCTCCCCGCTCACCACGCTCTCGAACACGTCGCGCACGACGTCGCGTGGGGGCGCGGGCCGCGGCCCGATCCGCGTCCCCGGAGGATACTGTGTGGGCGCCTTCTGGGTGCCCCCCGTGGTCAACGGCGGCGTGGAGAACGTAAACGGGTTGTTCTGGATGCGTGACATGCACTTCCCCCTCGGGGCCCCCAAGGCCCTTTTGACAGGAGTGTCGCGCCCCGCTGCGTTTCCGTTCGATTAAACCGGGTTAAATCCCCGGGTGACGGAGGGCACGCGTCAGGGCTTGCGGTCCGAAGCCCCGTCCGCACCGTGACTCACGTGCCTGCCGGAGATTCAGGGGTCATCGCGCCAGAGACCGGGCCGGCTCGCGAACAGCTCCGTCAACCAGTCGATGAAGACTCGCGCCCCGGCGCCCAACTGCCGTGTGGGTGGGTACACGAGGAAGAGGGGCCGGGGTTCGGGCCTCCAGCCGTCCAGCACCCGCACCAGCTCTCCGGATGCGAGGTAGGGCTCCAAGACGAAACGCGGTGCGAACATGACGCCCAGGCCGGCGAGTCCCGCGGCCAGGTAGGCATTGGTCTCGTTGAGCGTGAGCAGGCTTCGACCCCGGACCTCCAGCCGCTCGCCCTCGCGAACGAAGACGAAGGGGAGTTCCTTGCCGCTCAGCGACGAGAAGTAGCTGACCACCGCGTGCGCCGGACCCGCCAGCTCCAGCGGGTGCAGGGGTGCGCCGTGGCGCTCCAGGTAGCGGGGGGAGGCGCACAGCCAATAGCAGAGGTCGCCCAGGTGACGTGCCACCAGGGACTCGTCCTTCACCGGTCCTCCGCGGATGGCGCAGTCGACGTTGTCCGCGAGGAGGTCCACGACGCGGTCGCTCACGCCCAGCTCGATGTGTATCTGGGGATAGCGCGCGTAGAACGATGGCAGCGCGGGGATGAGCAGCAGCCGGGAGATCGTCCCACTCGACTCCACCCGCAGACGCCCCCGGGGGCCGCGCCGCGACTGGGACAACGTGGCTTCGAGCTCCCGAACCTCGCCCAGCAGCCGCAGGGCCTGCTGGTAGTAGGTCATGCCTTCCGGGGTGACCGTCACGCGGCGTGTGGTGCGGTGCAGCAGCTTCACTCGCAGATGCGCCTCCAACTGTTGGATCAGCCGGGTCACCGCCGCCTTCGGGCGGCCCAGCGCATCAGCGGCCTTGGTGAAGGTGCCGGTCTCCACCACGCGGACGAAGGCTTCCATTGCCGTGAACGTGTCCATCTTCCACCTCTCGCACGGCATACCGCGTTCGACGGCGAAGCCCCAGGCCGGGCATGCCTTCCGGATTGTTTCAGCGGTGAAACGCAGTGTGCGAGGTGCTCCCGTTTATCCCGGCGGCGGCGGGGCGTATCTCCTCGCGTATGAAAACGACCCCTGCTCGTGGTGCCTTCTTCGCTGTGTCTCGCGCCCTCACCCTGCTGATGCTGAGTGGTGCTCCCCTGCTTTCGTCCACTGTCCACGCCGGCACACCCCACCAGGTCCGGACCCAGGCCCCCGGGTTCCATCGGATGATGCTCGGCGACTTCGAGGTCACCGCGCTGTCCGACGGCACCGTCCCCCAGACCGTGAGCGAGGTGGCGACGGGCACGACACCCGAGCGGGTGAAGGAGCAGCTCTCGCGCGACTACCTGGAGGATCCGGTCGAGCTGTCCATCAACGCCTTCCTCATCAACACCGGCACCGCGTTGGTGCTCGTGGATACGGGCGTGGGGAGCTTCTTCGGCCCTGGCGTGGGAGGCCAGCTCCAGCAAAGCCTCCAGGCGGCGGGCTACCGCCCTGAGCAGATCGACGTGGTGTTGCTGACGCACATCCATTCCGACCATTCGGGTGGGCTCATGTCCAAGATGCGCCGGGTGTTCCCCAACGCCATCCTCCGGGTCCACGCGCGAGAGGCGGGCTTCTGGCTGGGTCGCGATGATCGGACGAAGGGAACGGTGGACCCGAAGTTCTTCGAGGAGGCACGGGCGATGGTGGGACCGTACCAGGAGGCGGGGAAGCTGAAGGCCTTCGGCGATGGGGACGCCATCGTGCCGGGAATCCGGGCCATGCCGGCGCCGGGACACACGCCGGGGCACAGCGCCTACGTCGTGGAGAGCCGTGGAGAGCGGCTGGTGCTGTGGGGAGACCTGATGCACTTCGGCTCGGTGCAGTTGCGCGAGCCCTCGGTGACGGTCGTCTACGACGTCGATGAGCGCGCGGCCTCGGCGCAGCGGGCGCGAGCCTTCACGGAAGCGGCGAAGCGCGGCGATCTGATTGGCTTCGCGCACATGCCCTTCCCGGGTCTGGGCCGGCTGAGCGCGGAGGGCAAGGGCTACCGGTGGATCCCGCTCAACTACAGCTCCGGCCAGCGCTGGGAGGGCGCGAAGGACAGGGCGGAGTGAGCAGGGGCCGTGCCGGCGTGTATCGCGGCGGTCCTCCGTGCCGCGGCAATCGGTGGCACGGCGGAGCGCATCCGCAGTGCTGGCGGCTTCCGCTAGTATCAGGGTTCCCAACCTCGCCGCCTCTCAAGGAGTCCCCCATGCGATACACGCGCAAGAACATCTCCGAGCTGCTCGATGCCGTACAGGGCAGCCCGGACGTCATGGGCTTCTGGACGTCGAACTTCGCCGGCTCCGCCTTCACCCTGGTTACCTCTCCGGGAGGCATGATCTGGCAGGACGTCTACGCGCCCAGCCGCCAGATCTGCGAGGACGGCATCCCGTACGGCACCGAGGACGGCATGAACAATCACTGCGGCGGCACCGGCTACTGATCAGAAGAAGCCAGCATGGGCCGTTTCTGTTGATCGACGGCCCATGCCCTTCTCCCAGCGAGCCTCCATCGCCTAGCCTCGCTTGGATGCGATGCGGATCTCATCGGTGGGCTGCCGCCGGCCCTCATTTGACCATTGAGCGTGACGTGCCTCGCTTCATGAGAGGGGCATACACGGTGGCGCTGGTCGCGGCGCTCGCCTTCCCCGTCGTTGCGCTCTTCGTGCCCTTCCTTCGGAGCGCATGGCAGGCATGGGCCCTGGCGCTCGTCACCTGCGTGTGGGCGGCCTACCAACTGACGTCTGGATGGAAGGCGCTGCTCAACAAGGAAACACAGCTCTTGAGACTGTGGTCCGGCGTCGGCGTGTTCTTCTCCGCGAACACGCACCCGCTCGACTCTTTTTCGTCCGTCGCCCTCTCCCCGCGCGGCAAGGCGGGGGGAGCGTCCAAGGACTGGGGATTCTATTCGGTCGAGTTGAAGTCCCCGACCCGAACCGTGCAGGTGTCCGGGAGTGACGACCGGGAAGAGGCGCTCGAGCTCGCCCAAGCCCTCTCTCGTTTCCTGGGCGTTGATCTGAGCGTGGACGGCGGGCATGCGCGCCCCGTGGATGCCCGTCTCGAGGCCGTGCCGCTTGAAGGCGATCAGACGCTCCCTTCACTCCCCCCGGGCAGCCGGATCCGCGTCCGACAGAGCGCCCAGGGCTGGGTGTTGGAGCTGCCAGGCTGCGGCTGGAGGCCTCACTCCGTCATCAAGGCGGGCATCGCGCTGGTCATCGCCGTGGGTGGGCCCACCGTCTTCGGGCTTCTCTGGGTGCGCTCGTTCGGCCTCCGCCATCTCGTCTCCAGGGAGCCGATGATCGCCCTCTGCGTCTTCCTCTCCCTGGGAGGACTCCTCTTGTGGAGTGTCATTCGGGAGATCAACCGGGGGTGGTCCCTCACCGCCTCCGCACGGGGGATTGAGTATTCGCGCACCGGGAGTGGGAAGCCGCGAAAGGTCACACGGCTCCCGGCGTCGCAAATCGAGGATATCGACCTGCGTGAGACGGATGAGAATCACTTCCGGAATCTGACTGTCGTCATCGAGCACAAGAAGGGCTTCGTGTGGATGGGCGCAGGGCTGTCCCGAGAAGAACTCGAATGGACGGAAACCATGCTGCGCCGAGCGCTCGCGACTCCGCGGGCGCCGCGTGACGAGGACGACGCCTCTCTCCTGATGAGGGCCTGACCGGAACCCAAGGGTGGCCCGCGAGCCTGGGCGGGTTTCGCCCTGGCCTCCTGGCCGCCGCATGGTGGACAGAGCCCGCCCGCGCAGGCGACAGGCCCGTTGCGTGCGTCGAGTCTCCTGCTATAACGCCCGCCACTTCCGACCCCGTAGCTCAGTTGGATAGAGCGGCGGTTTCCCAACCCTTGAAGGGCCCCTTGGTCCTCGGGTGGTGGCGGCTAAATCCCGGAGATTGCTGGACGCGGGCGCTCATCTGCGCTCGCTGGAGACCGGCTGCTTACGTATCAGTTGTGTACTGTGCGCACCCAAGTGAGGGCAGAGGTAAGGCTGGAAGATGGGACCCCATCCCCAGCCCGCCATCGCTCCTCTGCATCAGCCCGTCCAATACATTAACGGTCCTGCTTCAGTAGGAACTGGTACTCCGTGCTAGTCGCACGCGACATGAGCCAGTTTGTCTCTTCAGCCAGCATGCGAACAGGGGCTGCGGCTGCGAGCAACGCGGTATCGGTGATCCCTTCGAGCACCGCTGAGGTGAGTCGGCCAAGAGTTGCTGGAATCCACGAGGAGCCACTGGACGCAGCAGCCTCCAATGCATCGGCAACAGTTTGACTGCCGATGCATCGAAGCGCCTCGGACGCCGAGGCTCGGATACGGTCCGAAGGATCTGCCACGAGCAACGACACGAGTTCCTGGATCGGTCCCGCCGGCGTATCCACTCCAAATGTGGCGATTGCATGTATGACAACCGCGTCTTCACTGTCCGAGATAAATTGGACGATGCGGTCATATGCTTTGTGACCAGTTCTCCCAAGCCCCCAGATCGCTGCCTGCCGAATCTCGCTCTCACTGAAGCGGGGACTCTTCGCGATGTCCTCAAGGGTATCGGCTGCCCACGAATCATGAATTTCCGCGAGGATCAGCACCGCCTCCATCGCGAGGTACGCAAGTGCCCCAGGCTCGGGCTTCCACACCGCATTGAGGAGCACGTCTCTTCCGAGTTGCGAGCCAAGCCGAGCAGCAGACGACGCAAGTTCAAGCCGCGTCCGGGCCTCCGTCTCCTGCTGAAGCGCCACATCAAGGGCGTGGCGACGGACCTTCAGTGCCCCATTCCGAAATGGAATCGCCTTCGCAGCAACATACCGATCTACCGGATTGGGAGATCCGAGGTCGACCAGCGGGTCCCACTGCTGCTTCGTGAAAGACGTGATGTCTGCGAGTTGCGGCACGACTCCAGCGAGGAAGGTCACTCCCGCCGTGAAGTTATCCCCAGGCCTTACGTAAGCTGTCCTGCCCTTCAGTGGGTAGGTCTGCTTCCGGCCCGATTCCTGAGTGGTCACGATACGCTTGGAGTCAACGGAAAGCACCGTCCCGCTTTTCTTCGGGATGGTCGAGGGCCATGTTCGATCTCGCTCGGCCCCCTCTTGGCTCGACTTCGGTGCTCCGAGCTTCGAACGCGCTTCGGATGCTTTCAAGTCGCCAGTGCGGAAGAAGGACGGTGGGCCACGGACAACGATGCCGGCAGGCGTGCTGTCACACGGCACGAACGCGATCAGGTCATCGGCCCTGAGGGGAGCATCCCACTTTCGCTCCGGGTTCGAAGGCGAGTCGCTCATCTTCACCTGAAGGTCGGACTTTGCTCGGATCTCGAATCGCACGCCGGTCTTGACGCACACGACATCTGCGAGACGAAGTCGCTTGACCTTGGTTTCCCAGATCTTGTTCGACGTACTCCCACGCTCCAGCACCACAGGCTCAAAGCCAAGGGCAGTAAGGCGCTGCATCGCGTGCTGGGTCGCTACTGCCCCCATTGTCACAAAATGTAGAAAGCTGTCGTCTGCCTTCAGTCCCATCGGCCCACTCAAGTAGAAGAAGGGGCAGGTCGCCCGTCGACGGTCGGGCTCATGCACTTCCCGCAGCGTCAAACTGCTCAGCCAGAAGAGCCGAGAGACTCAGGTCCAGTGCTCGCGCAAGCTTCTCCATCGTGTCGATGGAGACATTCCTCTCTGCGCGCTCTACCGAGCTGATGTAGGTCGGATGAAGATCAGCAAGCTCACCGAGCTGCTCCTGCGTCATGCCACGAGCGAGCCGCGCCGCTCGAAGGTTCGCCGCGAACTGGTTCCTCGCTGATCTTCGCCGTCCCTGCGACTGCACGCGGGGCAGGCTCGCAGGCTGAGTCTTCGACCTCCATAGACTTTAGGTCTAGTTGCTGTCGGAGCGCCGTGGTATGCACGCGGCTGGAAGACCCTACGATCCGATCATGCTGCCAGACGAACTCCTGCAACATCGTGTGTACGCAACCGCCCGAGGAAGCCAACTTGTCGGAGACAGCCGCGAGGTACTCGGCAAGCTCCCCGAGTCATGCGTCGATCTCATCGTGACGAGTCCGCCCTTCGCTCTGCTGCGGGAGAAGAGCTACGGAAATAAGGATCAGACCGAGTACGTCGACTGGCTCGTTGAGTTCGGACGGGCAGCGCACCGCGTGTTGAAGGACACCGGAAGCCTCGTGGTCGATCTTGGTGGCGCATACCAGCGGGGGAGGCCGGTCCGGTCGCTATACCAATTTCGTGTGTTGCTGGAGTTCTGCGACCGCCTCAACTACCGGCTTGCGGAGGAGTTTTTCTGGCACAACCCGGCGAAGCTCCCGTCGCCCATCGAGTGGGTGAACAAGCGGAAGATCCGTGTGAAGGACTCCGTCAACACCGTCTGGTGGTTCTCTAAGGGCGACTGGCCAAAAGCCGATGTGCGGAACGTTCTTGCTCCCTACTCGGAGCGCATGAAGAAGCTCATCGCGGACCCGGACGCCTTTTATAGGCCGAAGGACCGCCCCTCGGGTCACGACATTGGCAAGGGCTTCGGGACGGACAACGGTGGGGCAATTCCTCCGAACCTTCTCCAGTTTCCGAACACCGAAAGCAACTCCGGCTATCTCCGGATGTGCAAAGCGCTCGGCAGGGAGAGCCATCCAGCGCGGTTCCCCGCGGACCTGCCGACCTTCTTCATCAAGTTCCTGACCGAGCCGAACGACCTCGTCGTAGACATCTTTTCCGGATCGAACACAACGGGTCGCGCCGCCGAAGATCTGGGACGGCGCTGGCTCGCCATCGACGAACGGCGGGACTACGCCGCGCTGTCCGCGATCCGGTTCTTGCCTGATGACGCGGGACTCATCGCTGAGCAGTTGACGAGGATGGAAGATGGCGGGTTCATCGATTTGCCGTCCGGCGTGCTGAAGAACACGCAAGTCGAGTCCACGAAGCAGAATGCCTCGAAGCCACGGACGAAGAAGGACCAAGCTGGAACGCAGGGGGCACTTCGGCTCGACCGCTAATACCGCTTGGTCACATCGAGAGGGCAGCTCGGGCAGAGGCCCGCCCGAGGGAAGAGCCTCAGGACTCCTACCGCGCGCCCAGGGTCCCGGCCCCTGGGCGTCCGCCCTTCCCCGTCCCGACGAAATCCTCAGTCGGAACGGGGGGTTGCGGAGTGACCCCGACAGGAATCGAACCTGTGGCCTGCGGTTTAGGAAACTGGCCAGTGGGGATTGCGCGACCTTCCCCAGCTTTCCTCTGCCTTGCCAAACCTTCGTTTTTATTCACGTTTCGGCCTCCATGTAGGTGCTCAACCTTCCTCGGTAATACGCGCGCTTCCTCAGTCTTCACGCCACGTGGACGCCACGGGTCGAGCGTCGCCGCCACGGCGTCGGAGCCCGCGCGAACGTGCTCGGGCAGCGCCACCGCGTAGTGCGCGCGCGTCGTCTCCACGTCGGCGTGGCCCAGTACCTCCGCCACCAAGCGGATGTCTTTCGTCGTCTGGTAGGCCACCGTCCCCCACGTGGAGCGCAGATGCTTGAAGCGCAGCGTGAGAGGAATGCCCTTGGGCCACAGATGGAAGTTGCACTGCGGGCACCGTGAGGGGGCATCGTCCGGGCGCTCCTCCCGGAAGCCGCAGCCCTTGCGACGGCACACGTGTGTCCAGGCCTGCACCAGGCGGGCCCGCACGAGGGCGCGGCGGATGATGTCGTGGATCCGCCAGCTCGGCCCGAAGGGCTTGGCCGTTCCGGGCCGTGGGAAGAGGTAGGGGCCTGGCGTCGCCATCTGCGCCTCCAGCGTCGGCACCAACACCTCGGGAATGGGCACTCGCCGCTCGCGCCCACCTTTCGTGGTGTCGCGGTGTCCGCTCCGGCGCACGAGGAGATAGCGCTCCGCGAGGTGGACCTCTTCCTTGCGCAGCACGCGCACCTCGCCCTTGCGCAGGCCCGTCAGGACGCTGGTGGCTACGGGCGGCCGATGCTCCGGGCTCAGCGCGGCGAAGAGCTGGGCAACCTGCTCCGGCGTGTAGAAGCCCACCTCACGCCTCGGCACGCGCACCTTCCCAGCCTTCTTGAAGGGATTGGGCCCGGAGAAGAGGCCTGCCTTCTCGTCCAGGAACGAGTAGAGGCCCTGCCCTGCCATCCGCACATGCTCGCGCGACTGAGGAGAGAGCTTCGTCAGCTTCGCGAGCATCCGCAGTACGTCCGCCGGTGTGACGGAGTCCGCGGGCTTCGTTCCCAGCGCCGTCGCCACGTAGCGCAGCTTCTGCTCCAGGTTGCGCTTGCTGGCGAACTCTGGCGGCAGCGCATCCAGCCTCATGCGGATGGCTGCTGCCACGGTGGGCACCTCCCGACGCTCCGCTTCCAGACCGGCTTCCTCCCGCCACGCGCGATGCTCCACCTCGTGCGCTTCGCGGCGCGCCTCCGTGAGCGTTCTCGCCGGGATGACCCGACGGTGCGGCTTGCCGTTCTTCCCCACCCAGCCGATACGAAATTTCCCAGACGGGAGCTTTTGCGCCCAGGCCATGACTACTTCCCTCCCCGCTGCTGCGTCTCGCGCCAAGCCAGGAGCCGCGCCGGGTCAAACCGCAGCGAGCCGCCCACCTTGAAGCTGGGAACGCTCCCTTCTGCGGCGAGGCGGTAGAGCGTCTTCTCGCTGATGGCGAGGAACTGCGCGGCACGCCGCACGTCCCACGCGTCCTGCATCGATCCATTGCTGACTTCGCTGTTCATCGACTTCCCCCACCGCCTGCGGCACTGAACGAAGGATTAGGTTTGAAGTGTGGCAACAACCTGAAAGGTTGTCACCCGGGCCGCACGGTGCCTGGCTGGAGAACCAGTCCAGGGAACGCGCGCGTAGAGCAACTGCCACGCCAACTCAGGGAGGAAGCGCGGAGGGGGCGCTTCTCCTCAGCGCCAGCACGAGGCCTCGACGACAGCGCACCGCCCCCGGCAAGCGAGCGCTGAGCCTCGACGTGGGGAGCGCGAGCGACAGAGGTGCCATGCATGGACACACCGTCCGAACCCGTGGATCCTGAGCGTAGGGGGCGAAGCAGCGCAGCGTGTGACGACATCCCATGGCGACCCCAAAACAGGCCCCGCTGGTGCTTGGTGGTCACCAGCGGGAGCCCGCGGACACACCTGCAGCACCATCACGTGGTTACAGGGCCCTATCGCCGGCCAGACCATCACGACCAACCGGCGAATTCTGTGGCGAAGCTTTGGGACACCCACTGCCACCAAGTCAGCGGGCACTTCGGAACGGCTTCAACAATCGTTACTGCTGGTGCGACCGAAAAGCAAGAGCACTACTGCGAGATCGACGGAAGCACGTCGCCACCGCTCTCCGATACGAGCACGGGCACGTAGCAGGTGTCCCCGTCTTCGTAGAACTCATCCCCACATGGAGGCTCCTTCTTTACAGCTACCCAGCAGCCGCCGCTGAGTTCCTTCTGGCTCTTTCGGCAAGGTGGTCGCTTTTGCTGCTTGAAGGGCTTCTTCGGAAGATCGCGCGCAAACGGGAGCGGGGCTGGCGCCTGAACGAAGGAATCGAAGGTGGCAATCTCCGGTGATTCCGCCGCCGCTTCGCCTACTCCTGAAGACAGAAGCTCCTGCGATGGCTGTTGTTCGACTGCAACCAGCGCAGAAGACACCTGGCTGGACGAGTCCGGCGCTTGATGGTCAACACGCGGCCACACCAAGTTGCTGAGGAACGCGACAACGAGAAGGCCAAGCGCGGCGTCCTTCCAGTGTCTATGTGCGACGTCCTTTGATCGGTTTACGTGCCGACGCACTAACCCACGCCAGCGCTGTGCGCGGGTGAGCGGCGGTGACAACAGGTGCTCACGCAGCTCTGGCTCCCCCATGGCGCGGTCCAGAAGCTTCGGAAGATCCTCGCTCACAGCTACCAACTCCTCGTGCACCTTGGCGGTAGCCGCCGCGTGTGGCAGTCGGACCTGGAGCGCGCGGAACGCAGGGGAATCGGATGACGTCCAGGTGACCTCAAGGGATGCGCTGGGAAACTGCTCCAGCACCTCCTCCGGTGTCGTCTGAACAAGCTGCGACTCCTCGAGTTCCGGCCGGACGACAATGGCGGGCTGTCCCGTCTGGACGTGGCGCGCCAGGTAGACGTCACCCTGCTCCGTCCGGCGCTCGATGCACCGGCCCAGGTGGTACTGCCCCACACGGCCGGTCTGCCGGCCCTCGTTGGCGCGCGGCTCTCCCGGACCCACACCACCGCCTCCGCGCGCCCGCTGAGACGTACCACTGCCCCGGCTATTCACACCGCTGCCCATCACACACTCCCGCTCGCCTGCCTGGAGAGGACTCTAGCTGCATGACTCTACGGCGTTTCCCTGTCTCTCCTGGCTACTTCTTCGACCGTCCGCGGCGCGGCGCTTCGTGAGGCTCCGGCGTCGTCGAAGCCAGCGCGTCGCCCTGCTCCGCCTTCTTCTCGCGGTAGTCGGCGATGGCCCAGCGCAGGAAGTGCTCACACACGTCGCTGATCGTCCGCTTCTTCTCGGTTCCGCTCTCGACCTCAGCGATCTCCTTCAGCTCCTCCCACATCGACTCAGGGAGGTAGACCGTGGAGCCCTTCTTCTTCTCTTCAGGCGGGGGAAACAGCGGCATGGGGGGCTCGCTTTCGGCGGTTCTCTGCACTGCTCGCCTCCTTTCGTATGCGTCGGTTGCAGTTCGGTCAACGATGCAGAGATGTAGCCACAACAAATCTCCAGGTCAAACTTGCACTAAACTTAATTTAGTTTAGATTGCATTCCATCAAGGCGGACGGACGTTGCCCCTCAGGGGAATGGTCGCGGAGCGGGAGTTCGGTGGTCGCCACCGGAGACGCCTGCAGGAGCAGCACCGCAGCATGGACACGAGCGCGTGGGGGCAGACGATGCGAGCGATGGATGCGGCGAAGGCCCGGGAGGGCCAGTGGTTCCGGAGGAAGGACGACGGCAAAGACGTGGATGACCGGCAGATTCGCGAAGTGAAGACGACGCGGCGGAAGGGCAAGCCGCTCGTCACACTCACGGACACCGCGGGCGAGCCGCACCGGCACACCGACGTGCTGGAAGTGCGCCGGTAGCACCATCGCGGGCGCCACCACGCGCTCGCACCACCCCATCCACCACGAGGACGCGAGGGCCAACGACATGGCGACGGGAGAGGTGCACCCGCAGACGGACGAGGCGGCAGCGCTGCTGAAGGAAGCGGAGGCCCTGGAGTCCCGCGCGGAGCACAAAGAGCGGAAGGCCGGGGCGGCGTGGTGCTCGGCGGAGGGCGCCGTCTTCCTTGAGCGCGACGCGGCCGACTGTCGCGCGAAGGCCGCCGCGATGCGCGCGAAGGCGCAGGAGCTTTGCAATCCGGGGCACTCGGTGCCCCAGAAGGAGGAGTGCCGTGGCTGAGAAGAAGGCGAAGACGCCGCGCGAAGTGCTGCGCACCTACTTCGACGAGCACGAGGTGGAGCCGGAGGTGCTGCGCGCGTGGCAGGAGCTGGACACCACCGTCGAGGGCGTGGCGCTCCGGCTCGCGGCGGACGTGGCCCAGCTGAAGGGTGGCGCGAAGTGAAGCCCCTGCACGAGTTGGCCGAGGCGCTCGTCGTCCTCGCCCGCGAGGGGTGGACGCCTCCGGACCTGGACGCGAAGAGCCTCGCGCAACAGGTGCGCGAGCTGGAGGCGAAGCAGGTCCAGGAGCAGGAGGTGTTGCAGGCCGTCGAGTACCTCCAGGAGGCGTGCGAGCCCGACGGCACCGACGTCACGCGCGAGCGGTGGCTTCGCCTCCAGCGCCGCGTCACCAGCACGCGGCTTCAGCTCGCCCGTCTCAACGAGGCGGAGGTGTACCTTCGCGCGGAGCTGGAGCGCCAGGTGTGGCTCGCGCGGCACCTTCGCCTGCGGGCCGAAGCGCAGCGGGCCGCCGCGTAGCACGTCAGACTCAATTGGTATGAAGACGGCAATCAACCTGAGAGGTTGCATTGTCGGAAGCACGCCGCTCCCCCTGCCCCGCCTACGCCGAGCACCCGGAGAGAAGCTGGGTGCTGTGCGAGCGCGAGTACGAGCACGAAGGGCGGCACCGCTGGCGGGACATGGAGTGGGACTGCCTCACCCCGGAAGACGAGGTTGAGGCGGAGCTGCGGGAATTGCTGCGCCAGGCCGAGCAGGCCGTGGGCGAGCGTTACGAGTAGGAGCGGAGCATGGGGCGCATGCCACGACAGTCACGCAAGCCCTCCCCGGAAACCCTCCGGCACCGGGCCAACCGCACCGCGTACTTCCGCGAGTTGGACGTGCTGCACGGGCGCGCACCGCCGACGCCTCCGGCACCACCGCCCGTGCCCGCGGCGCCCACCAACTCGGCGCCGGGACGCATCGAGTTCTCCCCGCCGCCGCCCGCGCAACACGCGCCCAACGGCCGTTGCCACTGCGGCGCCCCGCTCATCGACGGCAAGGACGGCCTCATCTGCGGATGGGGCCTGCACGACGGCTGACAGCAGCAGCGCAGTCCCTGAGTTTCTCAACCCCGGTCGAAAGAGGAGACCGAAGCATGTCACCCCAACGTAATGGCAGCCCACCGCCCAGGACTCCTGGCGGGCCCCAGCCGAAGCCGCCCTCCCCTTCGCGCATGACGCTGGACGCGCTCGTGCGCGGCAAGCGCACCGCGCCCCTCCGCGTCGTGCTGTACGGCGTCGAGGGCATCGGCAAGTCCACCTTCGGCGCCAACGCGCCCGCGCCCATCTTCCTCGGCGCGGAGGACGGCACGGACCACCTGGATGTCACGCGCTTCCCGTCTCCGGAAAGCTGGCAGGAGGTGCTGGACGCCGTCCGCGTCCTCACCACCCAGCAGCACGACTACCGGACGCTCGTCGTGGACACCCTCGACTGGGCGGAGCCGCTTCTCTGGGCGCACATTTGTAAGCGCGACGAGCAGGCGAACATCGAGTCCTACGGGTACGGCAAGGGCTACAGCGCGGCGCTCGACGAATGGCGCGTCTTCCTCGCCGCGCTCGACAAGCTCCGGCGACAGAAGGGCATGCACATCGTCCTCCTGGCTCACTGCTGGATTAAGCCCTTCAAGAATCCGGAAGGAGAAGACTTCGACCGCTACGAGCTGAAGCTGAATGCGAAGGCCAGCGGGCTGGTGAAGGAATGGGCGGAGCACGTCCTCTTCGCCAATCACGAGACGTATGCCTCGAAGGACGCGCGCACGAAGCGCGTACGCGGCGTCTCGACTGGCGCGCGCCTCATCTACACGACGCGCACCGCCGCCTACGACGCGAAGAATCGCGGCGACCTGCCCGAGTCCATACCCCTGTCGTGGACGGACTTCACCGCGGCCCTGGAGGCGCACCAGCCGGCGGATCCGCAGGCGCTGGAGGCGGCCATCCGCGAGAAGGCGGAGCAACTCTCCGAGGAGCACAAGCGCAGCGCCCTGGCCGCCATCGAGCGGGCCGGAGGGGACGCGGTGAAGCTGGCGAAGCTCAACGACTGGACGAACGCCCGACTGGGCGAGGTGGCCTGACATGCAACTGGAGAATGGACGGTACAAGGCGCGCGCCTCGCAGGGCGCTCTCGGCTTCACGTCGGGAGGCAAGGAGCAGGTGGCCATCGAGTTCACCCTGCTGGGCAATGACGGCTCCGAGCCGTTCGCCGGCCAGAGCATCACCTGGTTCGGCTTCTTCACGGATGCGTCGCTTGAGCACACCATCAAGGCCCTCCGCGCCTGTGGCTGGCAGGGCAACGACGTCTCGGACCTCACGGGCATCGAGTCCAACGACGTGTCCCTCGTCATCGAGAACGAGGAGTACGAGGGGAAGTGGAGTCCGAAGGTGCGGTGGGTGAACCCGCTCGGCAGCGGCCTCGCCCTCAAGCAGCAGATGGAGCCCACCCAGGCGCGAAGCTTCGCGGCGCAGATGAAGGGGCGCATCCTCGCGATGGAGCAGGGCGCCGGGCCTCGTCGCGCGCCCACCCCTGCTCCATCCCGCAGCGCCCCGCCGCAGCAGCGTGGGGGAAATCGACATGCGTCGTACGGCGGCCCGCCGGAGCCTCCGCCGCACTCGGACGAGGACATCCCCTTCTGAAGTTGCGCAGCACCGCGCGTTCCGACGCCGCAACACGCGGCCCGGGCCGGTCTCTCAGCGCGCGGGGCTGCAACCCGGTGGCATTGGGCCACCGGGCCTTGTCGGTGGAGTGGCCAGCACAGCACCTGGCTGGACGGAGCGCTCCACCTCACCCCGCGCGGCATAGGGCCACGCGGGGCCTTTCACGGCGCTGACGTTGAGCGCTGCCCGGCGAGGGCGGCCCCCCCCACTCGCCCTCGCCGGGCCCTTCCGTCCGCAGCAGCACCTGCAGCACCAGCCGATGACGGGGCGTGGGCCCCCGCTGGATGTCTCAGCGCTCCCGGTTCGAGTCCGGCATCGGCACTCCGTCCAGCCGCAGCACCCATCCCCAGGAGTCGTATGTCTTTCCGTTCGCGTCTCACCGCGCTGGCACTCGTGTGCCTCGCGTCCTCCCCTGCGCTCGCCGAGCGCATTCCCGTCCCGCCGCCCATCGAGGTGGCCTCGCGCGTGGTGTTCAACGGCAGCTATCGAGCGGATCCGGACGGGCCGGCCGCGCTCACCTCCTGGGCCTTCAACGCCCAGGGCGAAGTCATCGCCATGGGCTCCGAGTTCAAGGTGCGGCGCCACGTGGGCACCACCACCGCGGTGATGGATGTCCAGGGGCGGCCCGTCCTCGACGCCGCGTCGGACATTCACGTCCACGGGGATGCGGTGCTGCTGCCCCAGATGCTGGTGACGCCGGTGCCCGGCGTGCTGGTGCCGTACACGGACTGGAGCCAGCTGCTGTCCGACGTCCAGGCCCGGGCGGCTCAGGTGCGCGCGGCCGAGCAGGCCGCCGTGGACGCGGGCCAACCGATGCCCACGCGCCTGCCCATCGTGGGCGTCATGCTCTTCCCGCTCTACTCCCAGCTGCGCGGCTTTAACATCGCGGACGCGCTGGAGGCGACCGCACCCGGGTTCGTCGTGCACTTCTTCGACGCGGATGGGCACGGGAGCCTCTTCAACTGGACGGCGGCCGCCGCCGCGGGCTTCAACCCCTACAGCCCGGACCCCGAGGGTGGCCGCTTCGCTCGTGACGCGGGCCTGCGCCTCAAGGGCAAGGCCTTCGAGTACGCCCAGGTTCCCTTCTACCGGTACGTGGCCAGCTTCATCCCCCATGCGGCCAAGGTGGGCCAGCTGAACGCCCTGGTGCGTGGCGCCGCCGCCAATGGCTACTGCCGCCTCACCGACATCAACTTCGTGGACGCGCCAGCCCAGGCCGAGCAGGTGCGACTGGACACGGACGAGCCCCAGTTCATCCAGGGGGCGTGCCTGGCGACGACCATGGCCGAGGTGTCCCAGTGCAGCGCGGATGACAACGGCATCACCACGTTGAAGGTGTTCGCCGACGGCGCCTATGTGGACGGCGGTGCGGACACGGACGAGTACGGGGACAGCAACCTGGCCCTGGCCTACGCCAACCCGCAGCTGGTGCTGGACGACGCGGAGACGCCCTACTGGGGCCACCTCAACCTGACGGACGCGCAGTTGGACCAGCGCCTGGCGTGGGTGCTCGCCGACAAGGAGCACCGCCGCCTCATCGTCCACGCCACGGGCCGGGGTGCCATCGGCCAGCTCGCCCGCCGGATGAAGGTGGTGGGCGGCTCGCTGGCGGCATTCGTCGACGTGATGAGCATTGAGCACGCGGAGCTCATCTCCGACGAGCTGATGGCGGAGCTGGGTGAGGCGCGCCTGCGTGTGGCGCTGAACACCCCGCACTACGAGCTCTTCCCCGCCATCGCGGCGCTCTATCCCCAGCACATCGCGGAGGAGGCCCAGTTGCTGAGGTCCTTCTACGCGGCCGGCTTCGAGGTGGGCTTCGGCGGGGACCGCTTCCAGACCACGGCGCCAGTGTTCGCTCAGGCAGCCCAGGCCGCCAACCACCGCCTCCCCGGCGAGAGCATCAGCTTCGCCACCTTCTGGCGCTCCCAGGCGCGCACGTCCCCGGCCATCCGTGGCATGCGCGGCGTCGGCACCCTCAAGGTGGGCGCGCGGGCCAACCTCATCGTCACCTCGCAGGACCCGTACACCGTGACAGCCGCGACGCTCGGCAACACCACGTCGCGGCTGACCATCTGCGACGGGCGGGTGTTCTTCTCCGACGGCACGCTGGCGCCGGCCACGCCCCTGTAGCCCTCCCCCGCTCGCCGTCCGTGACGCAGCGGCCCGCGCAGTCGCCGCGGGCCGCCCCTCCTCGCGCGCCGGTGAGGCCCTCCGGCGCGTCCTCTTCCTCCCCTACAGGTTCCCCATGAAGACGCTGAAGTGGCTGCTCGTCGTCCTGCTGTGCTGGTCGCTCCCAGCCGTAGCTGAACCGTTCGCTCCGCTCACCATCAACTCGAAGATCCCCGGGCTCCGTCAGCCATTCTCTGGCATCACCTTCACCAATTCGGAGAAGTCGCTGAAGGACCTCATCGCCGCCTACGGGAAGCGATTCAACGTGAAGTCCATCGGCGACTTGCACTCGGACGAGGTGCAGTGCGGCTTGGCGAAGTTCGGGATCATGTTCGTCAAGAACCTCATGCTCAACGAGATCCCGGGCATGAAGTCGGCGGACCTGGAGGGCTTCCCCAAGGCCTTGGAGCACTACCAAGCGAGGGAAGCGTTCTTTTGCAACAAGCCGCCCCCGCCCGGCGTCAAAGCCAACCGGGGCGCGGAGTTGATGCGCCTCTGGATGGTTCGCGTGATGGATGAATCAGCCAAGGCTCGTGAGCAGGAGTTGACCGCGACGTACACGGCCAGGGCCAAGCAGCGCGGGTTCGACGTGACGGCGCGCGACGTCGCCATGGCGGTGGGCATCGGCCTCGCGATGCTGGCCGGCGACCTGCTTCCGATTCCGGTCCCCTAGTCCCCCCGATGACGTGCCAGCGGGCGGCGTAACGCGGGCCGCCCGCCCTCTCCCCGCGCGCCGTCACGACGGCGGCGCGCTCAACCCCAACAACGAGACGAACGTGACGACGAAGACGAAGAGCAGTGGTGGCCTGCTGGAGCTGGCGAACAGGCTGGAGGACGCCGCGAGGATGCTGCGCGACACCGTGGCGCAGTTCGGTGGCGTGGCGATGCCCGCGCCTGCGGTGAAAGCGCCCCCGACGAGCGCGGCCAGGGCGGCGAAGCCCGGCAGGGCGAAGGCGGCCCAGGCCGACGGCGTGCGCGGGTGCGCCATCAAGGGCTGCGGCAAGCCCAGCCGGACGAAGGGCTACTGCGCGGCGCATTACCAGAAGCTGCGCAACCTGGAGAAGACGAACCGGCGCCCGGCGGCCTGGGCGGACAACGCCAACCCCAACAGCGTGGAGGACGTCCAGCTGCCGCGCGGCCGCGCCGCCTCGAAGGCGCTGGCGGAGGCGAGCGCCCAATGAAGTCAGCGGACGTCAGCGGCATGCCGAAGGAGCTGGAGGAGGTCCGCCGCATCGCGCTGGGCGAGGTGCCCGCCGACGAGGCTCAGGTACGGGCCGCGCTGGCGCAGGCATGGGCCTGGCTCGCGCCGCTGACGTCCGCCTCGCTGTCGGATGAGCCGTCGCCCTGCGCGGCGGCGTACGCGACCGAGGATGTGGAACGGTGGTTCCGGGCAGTGGTCGCGAGGACACAGGGTGCCCTCGAAACGCTGATGGCCCGGATGCTTCGCGATGCCGCACTGGAGGGCGCGAAGGTGCCGGGGTTGGCGGCGGAACTGGAGACGCAGGCCAACCGTGTGGAGGCCATCTCCGACACGCTGGACTGCGACATGGCCAAAGCGCCGACGGAGGTCGTAAAGCTCAAGGCGGAGCGTGACGCCCTCCGTGCGCAGGTGGTGGAGTTGGAACAGGCCGTCCTTGCTCGCGCGGAGGCGCAAAAACGGACGTCGCTAGTCCTTCGCGACGCTCCCTCCGCCCTCTCCGCCGAGACGACGCTCTCCCCGAACTCTTCGGCCATTCCGGATGGTTCGACTCCGCCCGCGTACCGGATGCTGTCCCAGGTCGACGTGCGCCCCACGGTGCCGCCGCTGATGCCGCTCAGCGAGCGCATCCAGTACTCCCTGGCCAAGGTCGGCCACGAGCCCACGCCACTGACGACGGCTGCGGCGGATGCGCTGCACCCATTGGGGCGCTGCACCTGCGTGGGCGAGGGCACGTGCACCTGGTGCCGGGCCCGCTGCGGCGCGTGCGGCAGTCCGTACATCCCCGAGGCCGTGCGCCACGCGCTGCGCCAGGTGTGGGGCGCGCTGCACGTCACCACCGCGCACCAGGGCGTGGCCGTTGCGGTCCTCCGGGCCGTCTACCCGGAGCTGCCGGTGCCGATCGCGCGGGCCGGTGCGGACAGTCTCTTGGCCTGGGACGCGTTCGCCCAGGTCGTCACCGAGGCCGCGCGCCTCGGGGCGGAGGACATGCGCGAGCGGGCGGCGTGGACCTCCAGCAACGTGCCGATGCGTGAGGTGGAGGAGCGTATTCGCCGCCTCTCGCTGCTCCCCTGGGAGGAGGTGTCCCGTGGCTGAGCCGCTCGTCTACCAGTACCGCCTCCGCACCGAGAAGGGCGCCTGGCTCGCGGACGTCATCCTCCGGAGCGACGGCTTCTTTGCCACCGTATCCGACTGGGGCAACTACGCGTTCCGGTGGACCGCGCCGGGGCGCGAGTTCCGCGCCTTCGTCGCGCAGCTCGCGGGCCAGGGTGACTACGTGTGCAGCAAGCTGGAGACGCGCGACTGGTGGGATGGCGTGCGGACACTGAAGCGCATCCGCGAGCACATCCTCACCTACCGCCGCGACGGCACCTACTCGAAGGAGAAGGCGGCCGAGGCGTGGCAGTCCCTCGCGGATGCCCTGGGCTGCTGGAGCGGGCGTGACGCGAAGGGTTGCGACGAGATTGGCATCGACCAGTTCGCTGTCTGGTGCCACGACACCGCGTTGGAGATGCCCTACGAGTTCGCCTCCTACGACTACCCGCCGGACGTGCGCGGCTTCTGCGACAACGTGATGCCCGCGCTCGCCACCGCCATCCGCAAGGAGCTTCTGGCCGAGGCCCAGGCTCTTACGCGCCAGCACGAGCGCGAGGCCTGGGAGTCCGAGGGAGGCGTCGTCCATGGCTGATCTGCCTGGACTCTTCGTCGTCCTGGAAGGCGGAGACGGCAGCGGGAAGACAACGCTGGCCCGTCTCATTGGCGACGAACTGCACGCCAGGGGCGTGCGAGCGCTGAACACGGAGGAGCCCTCCGGCGGGCCCGTGGGGATGCTGGTCCGGCGCATGCTGGCGGAACGTCCCCTGTCCCCGGAGGTGATGGCTCTTCTGTACGCGGCTGACCGTGCGCACCACACGGAGACGGTCATCCGGCCGGCGCTCGCCCGCGGCGAAGTGGTGCTGTCCACCCGCTACGTGCTGTCGTCGCTGGCCTACCAGGGGCCGCACGTGGGACTGGAGCGCGTGATGAGCCTCAACGCCCATGCGCTTAAGCCGGACCTGCTCATCTTCTTGGAATGCCCGGTGGGCGTCGCTCTCGGACGCGCGGGAGCTGCGCGCGTCCTGGACGCCTATGAGACGCCCTCGGTCGCGGCCAGCGCGGCCGAGGGCTACGCACGGGCCCTCACGTACCTGGAAGCCCAGGGCCAGCGCGTAGGCCGCGTGGATGCGGCCCAGGGTCCCGCGCAGGTGCTGCGCGCGGCGCTCGAGCAGGTGCTGTCCCTGATCCCCCGCACCAGCCCGTAGCCGCTCCACCCCCGAAACCCCCTCACCACCTGCCGGCCGGGGCGCCGGACGGCAGGGCTCTCCCCGTGCGCCGACAACATCAGGAGGAAGCAGATGGACGACGTACAACAGAAAGTGCAGCGGTTCCGTGAGGTGCTGACAAAGGACTGGAACGACGGCGTGACCCGTGGGACGCCTCTCGTGACACGCATCAGCAGCCCCGTCATCACCACGCGACATTTCGGGATGCCCAGCCATGACAGCCCGAGGCTTCCGGCGGACGAGTTGCTCCGCATCGCCGCCGACGTCACCGGCGTGCCACTGGAGGTCATGACGGACGCGCAAGGACGTGACGTGCAGGTATGGCGGCCGGCTCGTGGCGAAGTCGGGTGGCTCCCTTACGACGTGCCGCCAGCGAACTGGACTCCTCCGCCGCCTGGATACCCGGAGTAGCGCCGCAAGACGCGGGTGCGGGTAACAACCACTGCGCCCGGCGTCTCTTGGGCATGACGCCAATCACCTATCGCTGCCCCGTCTGCGGGCAGCACCTCGTCCCACTGCCCGGTGGCTTCCTTGCCTGCGCGGGCAACCACGCGGCGGGGCCGCGCCGCCAGGACCGGAACGTCTATCGCGCCGGCCGGAATGGCCGCCTCCAGCCAACAAAGATGGGGGCCGTCGCGAGGTGGCGTGCGGCCGGTGCTGCGCCGGGCCTACCTCTTGAGGGGTAGCGCTCCGATACCCTCCAAGCGGTACTCTTTTCCCACCGCGCACCGGAGGCCGTCATGGGCGTCGTGATGGTTCGCATCGACAGCATCATCCCGCCGCACGAGGTCCGCGATGACGGGAAGCTGGCCGCCTTGCGTGAGTCCATAGAGGAGAATGGCTGGCAGGGACGCCCACTGCTCGGCGTGCCCCATCCTTCCGCCGTCGGGGCCTTCCTCGCGCTCACGGGGAGTCACCGCACCGCCGCGGCACAAGCGGCAGGGCTTGAGGAGGTCCCTCTCTACGTGGCGCAGCTGGGCGGTGGGCTCCACGTGCACGAGTCCATCCACGGCGACTCCCTCCGAAACGAGAGGGACAACCCCATCGAGCAAGAGGACCTGGCCAACTACCTCCGCCCCTGGGACCCTGGCGCGGCTGCGCTCGCCGAGGCCGAGGACGCAGTGTGACGCCTGGGCCCGGCCGCAACTTGCGGTTGTGGCCGCGCGTGCTCACGCGCACCCTCCGTCGTGGAGGTGGCCATGTCCCTGTCCCGGATGTCCGTCATGAAGCGGCACCTCACCGCCGCCGCGGCGAGCCTGCACGCGGAGGCCATGGAGTCCGGCGGCCAGCTTCCGCCCAACGCCGAGCGCGTGGACGCCTTGGTGGACGACTCGCTCCGCGAGGCCAACCGCGAGGCCCAGACGGACGTGCGCGGGCCGCCGCCGGAGGACTGGGCGGCCCCGCAGTCGTAGGATGCCGCGCCAGGAGGTGGAACGTGGACCTGTCGGACGAGAACAAGGCGGCACTACGAACTGCAGCAGAGGCGGCGTCACGCCCAGGCGGCAAGCTCGTCGTCGTGAACATCCACAAGCAGCGCGACACCGACATTCGACTCCAGTCGGTCGCCACGTCGTCGGCCATTCTCGCGCTTCTTGCTGAGAATGAGAGGCTGCGGACCAAGGCCGCGTCTGCGGTTCAGCGATTCGTCCAGGAGGCGCCAACAGGGCACCCACCTGCAGAACGTGCCGCATCGCTGGCGTGGGCCATGGCCTCGGATGCCCTTGAGGCGCTGGGGCTGTCGTTCCAGGACGTTGAGAAGGCAGGTAGTGTCGCTGCTGCGCTCGCGACGTTGACGCGCACGCCGTAGACGGAGCGCCTCCGCTACCGTTGGACCGGCACGGCTCCTGCTCTCCGCGCCCGGCATGACGACGACGGAGCGAGTGGCGCTGGCGCAGCGCCTGGGTGAAGCGGAGTTGGAGCTGCAGGGCGCGATGCGCGGGCTGGACGGGAGTCCCGCGGCACGGACGCGGCTGGCGGAGGCGCGCCGCGAGTACCTCGCAGCGGAGCACGAGGCGCTGGAAGTACTCGCCGGCCATGAAGCCCGCGCGGCTGCGTGAGGCCGAGGCTGCGGGCCGCACCCACGGCGACCGCGAGGACGGGGAGCTTACGCATTACCCGAATCTCATCCCCGCCGTAGACATGGTTCAGACGGGGGCTACCGGCTCAACTTCATCTGCCTGGGGTGCATCTCCACCCTGTCCTCCTCTGTGACAACCCCTTTACCCAGGCTCAGAGCCGCGTAATGTCGCCCCCGTCGTTCTGCGCCCATGGGGAGCGTTTAGGCGACACGGGGGTTACATGAAGCTCCGCTACGTACCGATGCAGGGCAGTGGTGCTGTTGAACTGGGGACAGGCAGCCTGCGGTTCGACGGCACAACAACCAACGCCACCGGCATGGCGTACTGGGTGCGAAATGGTTTCGTGAACCTCGACTATCGCGTCCAAGGGACCGTCGCCGGTGTTGCTGCTGCCGGGCTTGCCTTGAAGCCGGACCTGGCAGCGCGAGTGCAGAGCAATCCGACTGACTGGGAGTTCGTGTACACCATCGGGGAGGGAGTCGATGACGAACACGGTGCATCAATCCCATTCGTTGTCTACGCGCAGCCACTCATCATCATCCGCGAGCCGAAGCTCCCAACGGTCATCCCTGTGAATGCGAAGGTCCAAGGGGACATCGTCGTGGAGGACAGGCTTGAGCTCTACGGCGACTCTATCGGCTACGTCACGGTCAAGAACGGTGGCGTCTTCATTCTTCACGGCTCCATTGGCGCGGCGCTCATTGTGGCCAATGGCGGAACCGCGCACGTCTACGGCACCGTTGGCCACCACATCTTCACTACGAGCGGAGGGACCGTTGAGGTGCGAGGCGTCGTCAAGCACCACCTCGACACAGAACGAGGCGGAGTGACGAAGGTATTCGCCGGCGCGGTGATTGGTGGCAAGCGCGTCGACGAGGACTTCACTCACGTCAACCCGTAGCTTGAGTCACGGAGCATGGGCGGTCCGCTCCTTCCCGGACGGGCCGCGTGCAGCTACTTCAGGTGCCACAGTGCCGCGATGATCTGCCACGCCAGGGACACGAGGCCGACGCCCAGCGCCACGCGCGGCACCCAGCGCGCGACCGGCCTGTCGAGGAGCCCTTCGAGCACGGCGTGCTCGGCGATGAGCCTATCCCGATGCTCCATCATCCTCTTCATGAGCTGCTCGTTTTCGAGGTAGAGCGACGACCGCCCATCCTTCAGGTCGCTCCTCATGTCTTGCTGGATTTGCTCAATCTCCGCGAGCGTTGAGAGGATTCCAATCTCAACACCGGCAAGGCGAGCCTTCACCGCGTCTCGAAGCTTCGTGCGCCGCTCGTCGTCCGCATGCAGCCTGTCGATTTCGTCCACGGGCCCCCCCCTCACCGAGTCGTGCGCCGCACCCTACCCCACGCGCCTCCGCGTGAGGCGCTGGACGGGGCGGCGGACGAGCAGAACTCCTGCGAGGGTCCTGCTCGTCACGCCTCAGCGGATCAGCGGTCCACCAGCGCCTTGACGATAGAGGTCAGGGCCGATTCACGTTCCTTCTTTCCGTCGGGCCCGACAACCTCGTTGCCAAGGAACATCTTGGCCTCTAGCGAGAACGGCAACTCGATTCTCCTCTCGCCGTCGTTGGTCGCGAGGAGAAACGCCTTTGCATCACCTGCTAGGCTGATGCTCGCATCGGCCCGAGTACTTCGTCGCCATGGGACATGGGCGATGTAGATGCCGGGGGCTGACTCCACAAACGTGACGCCGTGGATCCCCTGGCCATTCAGGGCCAACATCTCCCTGAAGAGCTTCTCTGCGGCTTCGCGGCGGGCCGCAATATTCGGACGTTTTTCCTCGGAGAGCTCTTCGAGGAACGAAAGCGCTTCCTTGCTCATGTCGGTTGGCACAGGAACCCCCTTGCCTGCGCTGACGGTGGCAGGCACGAGGACCCTACGACAGGACATTCACCGCTCGCCACAAGCCACTGCTGCACCTACCGCCTCTTCTTCTCCCGGTCGGCGGGCGCGCTGCTCAGGGTTGCCGACGGATGCTGGCGGGCCAGTTCTTCGCGCCCTGCACCGGCGCGTAGCACCTGTCCTTGTGCTCGACGGGGTTCTTCGGGCAGGGCGGTTCGTCGCCCAGGAGAAGCCAGCAGCCGCGGTTGACCTCGCGCGCGGGCGACTGGCATGGCGGGCGCGCCTGCCCCTCCAAGGGCTCACTCGGCATGCTGAGACGTCGCTCGATGGTCTGGGCCTGCGGTGCGGACGCGTCGGCAATCATGTCCGTCATCACGACGTCACCCACGGTGGCGGGGACGTACTCGACGAGCGGTGCTGGCGTGGGCTCCGGGGGCTTCGGCGCGCTCACCTGGACGGCCAGGAGGACGCCATCAGCTGCCAGCGCGACGGCTTTGAGAAGGCGCAGGCCACGCCCACTGCCGGCAGGTGCCGGGGCGAGCTCCGGCTGGGGGCGCGGCGCCACTGGCGCGCGGCCGGACAGCAGGCGCGCCAGCTTCCGTTGCGGGCGCATCCAGACAGGACTCCAGCTCCAGGACGACGACGGCGGGGGAAGAGGATGTGCGGACGCGCAGATCCAGGTCCACCACGGGCGCCAGGTCCGTCCAGGCGCCCGTGGGCAGCAGGACGAGGCTAAGCGTCCGTGCCTTCTCGCGTAGCGGGCGTCGTTGAGCCGGCCACGGCTTCCCTGCCCGCAGACACCCTCCGAAACGGGAGTCCTATGCCGCCCGCAGGTAGCGAGATGTGTTCGCGGCACGCGTCCTGCTCTTGGTCGGCGCTCTTGCGCCGAATGCCATCGCGCCGGCGCGCCACCCAGGACACCCTTTGAGCCCGCGCCGCCCCTCTTCCCTGCCTCGCCTCGCCCTACTTCTTCTCGTCGCCGTGACGGCCCTACGATGCGGCCCGTCCGAGGATCTGGACGAGGGTCCGCCCACGCGGCCTCCTGTCTTGCAGGACGGAGGCTCCTCGGACGGCGGTGTGAGTCAGGTGGACGGCGGAGTGCCCATGCAGGACGGGGGCTCCACGCCCCGTGATGGAGGTAGCGGCCCCATCTGCACGCCCTCCTGCTCCGGTAGGTCCTGCGGGCCGGATGGCTGCGGTGGCGCATGCGGAACGTGCCGAAGCGGCACCACGTGCAGCGGTGGCAGTTGCATCTGCGTCCCGCAGTGCAACGGCAAGACGTGCGGCCCGGACGGGTGTGGAGGCGTCTGCGGCACCTGCCCCGCCAACGCCACCTGCAACACTGCGGGCAACTCCTGCGCGTGCGCGCCGGGCTACGTGCCAAACCAGGCGCACAGCGGCTGCGTCCGCGTCGGCGGTGCCTGCGAGGGTGTCAACCAGTACGGCTACTGCTCCGGCGATACCTGGGTGCGGTGCGACGAACAGGAGGGCATCGTCACCATGGAGTGCGGGCCGGGCCGATGTAAACGGCTCGACTCCGCCGGCAATGGCGCCTGCACCTGCGGCAGCATCGACGCCAACGGCGTCTGCGCCACGGCCTCTGGCGCCAGCGCCGCGACGCCCCGTGTTCACTTCACCTGCGCGACGAGCGCTGGGGTGCTCATCGCCAGCAACTGCGCCGTGGAGACAGGCTCCTCCGCGGGCTTCTGCTCCACCTTCGTCACGTCCTTCGGGCACCAGACGACGTGCTTCTGCGGCACCTGCTCCATCCCCGGGCGCAACAACCAGTGCGGCTCGCTGTGCAGCAACCCCGCCCAGTGCCAGTACTCGTCGTCCGGCAACTTCCACACGTGCGGATTCTGAGCTGCACTTAACGCCTGCGCTGCTCGGAGTCAGTCAACTCATCCAGGCTCGCGGAAATGCTCTCTTCAAGCCATGGTCCAACAGTGAAATCCATCGCTTTGAAAGTCTTCATCTCCTGTCCCTCGCTGAAATAGTAAACTGAAGATGAATCACCGAGGCTTGCCCGGAAGAACTCGATATAATAGCCCTGGTGCGACAAGAAGATGACCGCATCTTCAGGCAAGTCCTCTTCAAGCCCATACAAATCAAGCCGTCGATTTTCCCTCAGGTCCTTGGCGAAGGATTGAACAATGCCGGGTCCCCAGTCCGACCCCCAAAAGAGCTTGCCGGCTCCCCCTCCTGCGAGGCGGAGAAAGCCCCTGTAAGAGGGAGGGAGTGGAAGCGAGATGTTGCGCTCCAACTGCAACAACTCCGCTTCGGAACAGCCTCTCAGCGGCTGAGCGAGTGGATGGGTCAGCAGGGTCTTTATGCGTTCCATCGACATTGCCACGTCTCTCGATTCCGGAGGATTGAGCCGCATCACGGAGCACAGAACTGGACGGCTGTCTCTCGGGGTGGATGGTACTCCACTACGGCAGCAGAGGAGCGGTCCGAGGCACGCGCGCTGCACCGTTCCGGAGGGAAACGCCTTCCGGAGCCAGCATGGACCCCATCTCACGCAGCCGCACCGCCCTCCTCCCCACCACATACCGCGAGCCCGCGGAGCAGCCCCAGCGCTCCGCACCGAAGCCCCCGGCGCTAGAGCGGGCCATCAACACCGTCGACGCCTTCACCCCGCACACGCCCGTCCAGAAGGCGCTCGTCGACCAGGCCCGCCGCGCGACGACGCCCACGGCCATCACCATCCGCCCGCCGGCCGAGGGGCTGACGCAGGCGGCGGAGAGCGGGCCGCGCGTCGCGGCTCAGGGGTTCTTCAGCTCCATCGGTGACGCGCTGACGGACTTCGGCGGGCGTGTGGTGGACGGCGTGGCCGGCATCGCTGAGGGCATCTACGACAGCGTCAAGGGCACCCTGAAGAACACCTGGGAGATGGCGGAGACGGCCGGCAAGGGCCTCGCCAACATCTTCACCGGCCGCTTCAAGGAGGGCTTCGCGCAGCTCGGCTTGAGCCTGCTGAAGGCCATCCAGACGCCAACGGACGGGCTCCTGCGCCTGGGCGGGAGCGTTCTCAGCGCCATCCAGACGATGCTCTTCATCGAGCCCGCCGGCCGCAAGCTGACGGACGACGAGTTCGCGGCGTTGCACAAGGTGTACGGGGACTCCATCGACTACACGCGCATCGAAATCAAAGAGGGCAACGCGGGACTCCTCACGGTGGGTGGACGCCCCTTCACGCACGGGGACACCCTCTACATCCCGAAGGACTCGCTGCCCCTCCAGCCGGAACTGCTCGTGCACGAGGCGGCCCACGTGTGGCAGCACCAGAATGGTGGCAACGACTACATGAGCGAGGCGTTGGTGGCGCAGCTCTTCGGCGACGGCTACAACGTCGGCAAGGCCCTCCGGGCAGGCAAGTCGTGGGAGGAGATGAACCCGGAGCAGCAGGCAGAGTTCATCGAGTTGGCCTTCGGCCAGGGCTGCTTTGAAACGCCCCCGGCGCCGTTCAAGCTCGACGGCAAGGACTACACTGCGCAGTTCGAGGCCGCGAAGAAGGCCCTCCGCGCCGGCCAGGGAGCACCGTGACCATGCGCCTCCACCGAGTCCTGCCGCTCGCGCTCGTCGTCTTCCAAGTGGCGCTCCTCACCGCCTGCCAGCCGCCCCTGGACGTGACGCTCGCATCGAGCAGCGAGCACCTGCCAAGCCCGGCCTTCCTCGTGGATGAGCCATCCCAGGATGGCGGCCCGCCGCGGTACGACGTCATCCGCGTGGTGACCGAAGAGGGGAAAACGTTGTGGCACGTGCGCGCGCTCTCCTTCGGCGGGACGCGCGGACGCCGCATCGTCTACGGCGAGGCGCCGGACGGCTTCGAGACGGTGGAGCCCGCCCAGCAGCTTCAGTCGGGGCGGCTCTACAGCATCGGCGTCTCTGGCGAAGCGTCCGGCGCGCTGCGCGTCACCGTGGGCCAGGACGGCAGCGTGCGACCAGAGAAGTAGCCGCACTCCGGGCGTCGCGATCCAGTTGTGTGTCACGACGTGAAGGCAGTCGGAGGAAACTGAGCACGTCGGACCGGGACTCCACGCAGGTGAAGGCCTTCACCTGCGGGCCAGCTCGCGCCGCGTCCTCCAGAGTGAGCGTCTTGCGCCCACCCTCGGAGGCGCCAACCACGCCCACGCCATCGTGCTCCATTCAAAGGCGGACTGCGCAGCCCCCACCTCCGCGACGGCGGAAGGCGGGCTCGCTTACATGGCGAGCAAGCGCAAGAAATTCGAGGAGCAGTTCAGCAAGTTCACCGGCCAGGACGGTGGCCACAGGCGTGATGACCGCGCGGATGCATTCGCTTGGCCCATCTACAAGTACGTCTGCCGGAAAATGAAGAACGTGGGCGGGGCCGAAAGGAACGCAGCGTCAGTAACCCCTGGAAATGACGAGGATGACGAGGGCGTATCATGAGCCCCCGCGCGGATTCGATACATACTCGGCAGTCCACCAGAGGAGAGCCGAATGACCACGAAGCAGCGGAAGCCGAAGCGGAAAGAACACCGGCCACATGCCGGGTACGAATACACGTGGCCGGGCAGGCCACCTCATCACCCGGGCCTCCTGCTGCTCGCGGAGGCCGCACAGCGGGCCTACCGCCCATGGAGCGTCTGCGACGCATACTTGCCCACGGGCGGGCCGCACGTGGAGACCCTCCTTGTGGGTGACCGCGGACAATACGAAGTTGCGCAAGAACGACCCGATGGGACCTACTGGACAGGGACCTACGACGCCGAGCGTGCTGTCACGCGACTGGACGAGCAGTTCGCAAAGCGTCTCAAGGCCTACCGGGGAGAGAACCTCTACTTCGACCTGACGGGTGCCATCTTCCAGGAAAGCGACCTGGACGAAGAGGCAGCGGCTGAAGCTGAAGCAGAGCGGAAGACGTAGCTTGGCGCGCAGGGGGAGGTCCGGCCCTTCTCGAGGACATGGCCTCCTTCTTCCGTCACGCCCTCACGCCTGTGGGCCTCCTGCCCACCCGCCAGGGCCACCTCGTCCATGGCCTGCCCATCTTCTCGTTCTCGCCTCGGCGCGGCAGCAAAGAGGTGCTCGCCACGTACCGGGAGAACGGACGGCTACGCTTCATCGTGGGCCTGGACGGCACCGTACGACCGGAGAATGAGTAGCACGCCAGGGTTGTCCCGCCATCCCTACCCGGTGGGTCTATCCATCTGACAAGACTTAACTTTCTCGTTTTGCCGTGCTGGCATGTTGAGCCATGCCAGCCGTCCTCCCCCTCCACCGCTCCGCGAGTGTTGCCGCTCTCCTCGCCGTCGTTGGCTGCGGCTCGGCGACCATCGCCGGGGGCGGCAGTCCAGCGCACGCGAAGTGGGTCAGCCCCATCTTCACGACGCCAGACGGCGGGCAGATGCGCACGACCATCTACTACGGGCCCTGGCAGTGCAGTGCCGCGTTCCTATCCCGCTGCGAGTCGAAGTGCTCGGCGCAGGGGCTCCCCCTCATGGGCTGCATGTGGCTGGCCGACATCAAGGGCGACTGGCAGGGGCGATTCCTGCTGATGCCCGCTGAGGCCGGCGGACGTCTCGCCATCACCCACTGCTGCTGCGACTACCCGAAGGTGGCGGACCCTGAGAGCCTCCGAAAGGTGTGGTCACGCTCCCGCATCCGCTTCCGCGAGGAGTGGGCGAAGGAGCTCGGCACCTGGCCGAACACGGCGGGACGAGCGTGGCCCGGGCACCACCTGCGCGACTTCCTTCATGGAGGAGATCCGACGGCGCCCGGCAACGTCTTGCCCGTCCCTGATGACGTGCACACCACCATCAACACCGAGTACCCGGCCTGCTACGCCCCCGGCGGGAAGTGGCTCACGCCGGGTCCTGAGCGCCCGTACGCGGATTGAGGTCGGAGCCCATGTCCACGCTCATGCAGCGATTGCTCGCGGAAGTTGACCAGCACCATTTCCCGAATCCTCCCGCAGCTGCCGAGGAGCTCGCGGCCTTCGAGGCACGCGTGGGCTGGAGGCTCGACGATGACCTGCGCGCCTTCTACCGGCACTGCGATGGAGCTGCCCTCTTCATGCCCTGGCCGGACACCAACTTCTGGATCCTCCCGCTCGCCCAGGTTCGCCGCGGGCGCGTGGCCATCCAGGGGCGGGACGAGGACGCGAATGGCCCCGCAACCTGGTACACGCTGGTGGACCTCCAGGACACGGACTTCGTACTGGTAGACGTGTCGCAGAAGAAGGACGGACGATATCCGCTGCGAGACGGGTACCACGGGACGTTCCCGGACCCAGTCCACAGCCGGATCATCGCATCGTCCTTCAGCGAGTTCCTGGAGAAGGCGCTGGCCAGCGGGGACGACTACTTCTGGCTGAGCGAGAGTTCGTCGGAGGGCTGAGCGGTTCCGGTTTCTCGCCGCCATTCGATAGGAAAACCGGAACCGGGTGCAGCTCAGGCGGCGCGGGCAGCCGTGATCGCGCCTGCCTCAAGACGCCGTGCGGCGGCCTCGCAGTAGCGCTCCTCCAGTTCCACACCCACGGCACGCAGCCCGAGCTGCTGCGCGGCCACCAGGGTCGCCCCGCTGCCGGCGAATGGGTCCAGGACGAGGCCGCCCGTCGGGCAGGAGCGCTCCAGCAGGTAGCTCAGCAGGTTGACCGGCTTCTCGGTGGGGTGCGTCCGCGCCCGCGCGGGCACCGGCGGGTAGCCATCGAGGACCGCTCCGTGCCGCTTCCCGGCGAGCGGCCGGCGCCTCGGGCCCGCGCCGTGGAGCACCACCTCGTAGTCCGGCGCGAAGCTGGCGGCGCAGTCACCCATGCCTCCACGGGCCTTCCACCACATCAACGCGCCCTTGATCTTCAGGTGGGCACTCGCCGCGTCGAAGAAGTCCGGCCAGCTCTCCCAGTGGCAGAAGACGAACGCGTGCAAGTCCGGCTTCAGCGCGGGACTGGCGGCGATGAGCGCCTGGCGAAAGACGCGCATGCCCTGGCGGGAGCCGTCCGCGCGGATGGCCGCGCCGCTCTTCGCCTTGGCCTCGTAGGCCATCCCGTAGGGTGGGTCGGTGAGCAGTACGTCCACGGAGCCGGACGGGAGTCCAGGCAGCACGTCGCGGCAGTCGGCGTGGAACAGGGTGATGGTGTCGGACTGGAAGTAGGGATTCACTCTGGGGGCCTCGTGAGGACGTGGCGCGGAGGTGCACCACACGCGCGCGTGATGCACGCGGGATGCCACTTGGCCTTGGCGGCACCTCGTCTTGACAGGGGGTTTTATCGGATTTAGATAAACATCACCGAGGGCATTCCGCCCTGGTTCACCCACCTGACACGCCCGGAGTCCCCGTGTTCGCCCCGTCGCAATCCGGAGAGAACCAACGCAAACACAGTAGAACTCACTTCGCGGCTGAGTAACGAGCAATTCAATCTGCATGAATTGCATACAGGCCCTCATTGGCATTGAGCCATGAAGGACTGTGACCACCGTATCAATACGTAACGGTGAACGAAAGGAAAAATGATGACGACCGCGAAGTTGAGTGCGTCCGCTGCAATTCTTGCCGAGCTAATGCACGGCGATGGTTACGGCCTTGATCTGATGGAACGTGTCACGCAACGAAGTAAGGGACAGGTCACGCTCACCTCGGGCAACACCTACCCTGCGTTGCGGCAACTAGAGGCTGACGGCCTCGTGACGTCGAGGGAAGGCGATGCCTCGTCGGATCGAGGTGGTCGGCCCCGCGTTTACTACCGCCTCACGGCGGAGGGTAGGCGCGCAGCCACCACGCAGCAGCAAGGGCTTCTCGCGTTGCTGTTGCATCCCCAGGGAGTCTGAAGTGAACGGAAACTCTGCGCTGTTGAGCCTGACCGAAACTGAACGGTACGTCTTGAACCTCCGCGTGTTTCAGGAGGTGCTGGTTCGCAGCGCATTAATTGTGATTGAGTGCGAGAATCAGGCGCTCAATCTCTCGCAAAAGGAAAGGACGAAGCTCAAGCGTCGGGCTGCGCGAGCCCGACTGCTCATGATGTCGACCATCACGATCGCGCTGAGTCTCGCCACGGCAAGCACGGTGGCAAAGATGGCGGCGCAGCGGTATTGGATGTCAGTCTCAGCCGCACTCACGTGGGTGGCTTTCGGGCACTTCGTGCGCCCCGACCTCCAGCACACGTGGTGGTTCACGGGAATCCACCTGCTCCTTGCGTCGTACCCGATTTTGGACACGGGCGCTCGCATCTTCATGCGCCGCCTGATTGAGCGTCAGCGCCAGCTCCAGAGCGGCATCTTTGTTGAGCCCAACGACGTTTTCATGATCCGGGCGAGCCGCATCATCAACACGTTCTCGCTCTTCGTTCCGAGCCGAATCGCGAAGGAGGATCTTGGTGACCTCTTGGAGGTCATCAACCGTCGCCTTGCCGCTGGTGAAGAGCGCTCTGCAGTCGTCGCGCGTCTGGCTATGGGGATTTGGTATGCGTTCCTTTCTACTCTGCAATACCTCATCGGCCCGATCGTGACGCTTTTGAAGCTGCTCATGTTCTTCACGAAGAAGTAAAGGACAGCAAACTTGAGGCAGCGGCCCACCCGAAATGTTTCGGGCGGGCCGCGGTGCTTCACCCGCCGAACGTCCACCGCACGCCAGCTCCGGCCATCCGCTCGCGCTGGTTGGCTTCCGCGAAACCGAAGAGGCCTAGGTTCTGCCGGAGCCGCGCCCCACCCTCCAGACGCGTGTAGGCGCCCGTAAGGGAGGAGACGCCCGCCTGGGCCTCCAGGTAGCCGGTCCGCACCGGCAAGTCGCTCAGTACCCGCGACAGCCCCGCGGCTACTGCTGCCCGCGGGGCGTCGTAGGGACCGCGCCCTCCAGGGCCGCCTTCGAGGCGACGGCGCCGAGCGCGACGGAAAGAGCCTGCTCCTGCACCTTCTCCTCCGCCTTCTGCTCGCCGTGCAGCGCGGAGAACTGGAGCTTCGCGAGCGCCTGCTCGCCGGGCTTCAGCGGACGCCAGCCGTTCGCCTTCATCCAGTTGTCAATGACCTCCAGGCCCTTGGCCGCCTTGTCCGCGAGGTTCTCCTCCGGGTCCTCGGCGGCGATGTCCTCGACGACATGGAAGGCGTGGTAGGCGCCCAGGGCGATGCGCCGCTTGCGCCGCTCGGTGAGCCAGGTGCCGCCGGCGAAGAGGCCGATGACGGCGGTGGCGATGCCCACCAGCCCGGCGCCGATGGCCTCGGCCGTCGTCCAGGACGTTGCGGCGGTGCTGGTGGACGCCTGGGCAAGGGCCACCGGCGCGGAGAGGATGACCGCGAGGCACGCGGCCAGGGTGAGACGCTTCTTCATGGTGTTGCTCCTTCTGGGGTGTGGGGCTCCCGGGAGCGCCCCGGGCAGGCGCCGGCAGCTGCCGGACGAATGCGTCAGGTGGCCGCGGGGACCTCGACGCCCGACTTCATCGCTTTCGCGCGCAGAGCCAGCGCTTTCGGCAGCCACAGCTCGCCCTCGGCGCCGAACTTCCACACGCCACGCTCGTCCAGGGGCTCGCCCAGCTCCTCCGAGCAGATGCGCATGAAGTCGAAGGCCAGGTCGTAGTGGCTCGGGTGGACGAAGTGCCGGAGCGTGAAGGACGCGGTGTTCCTCCCGTTGTACGGAGTGCTCGCTTTGGCGACGTCCTCACGGATGGCCGTCCGGAACCGCTCAAGCAACTGTTCGCGACCGGTGCGGGGCTTCGTGGTGGCGTTCATTCAGGTGCTCCTAGTGGTGCTTCGGGGAGGCCGAGGGATGGATGGCCGAAGCTGGAGGAAGGCGTCAGACGCGCGGCATCCAGTTCCACTTGCCGGCCTCGGGTGCCTCGGTGGGGGCCTGGGACACGTTGCTCGCCGTGAACGGCAGGAAGCGGGGCGGCTTCACCAGGAGTTCCATGGTGCCGTCGTCGTTGACCGCGGTGATGTCCGCCGCGCACACCACCTCGTCGCGCTGGTAGTGGACGGCCCGGCCCACGCTGGGCTTCTGGCCCGGCGGCACCATCGGGGCGCCCTTCACGGACGCCACCGGCGTGTTGATGGCCTCGGCGACCGCGAGCCAGCCGGCGCGCACCAGCGCGGAGCACTTCTCGAACGGCGGCAACTCGGCGCCCGTCACCGCGGAGCGCCCGCCGGTGACACTGCCATAGCAGGTGTAGAGCGTGAGGGCGGTGGCAAGCTTGCCGGGATTGGCCTGGGCCAGGGCCTTCTCGGCGGCTTCGACGAGCGCGGCGGGCGGCGTGTACGGCGCGGGGCTGGACATGCAGATGCTCCTGATGGTGCTGCGGGTTGGACTGTGAGATGGCGGGTCAGCGGCGCGGCAGCCAGCGCGGGTGGTCGCACTGGCCCAGGCGCTTCCCGCACAGCCGGCAGTGGGGCGGGCGTCCCATGCTCATGACTCCAGCGACGCTTCGGCGGGGGCCCACTGCGCGCGACGCCGGAGGACATCCCGGCCGTAGTCGCCACCGGACGTCAGCGCGTCGGCGGCGGCACGGCGCTGCTCCATCAGCTTCGCCAGGTCCCCGCCCACCGTGATGGCATCGGCCGCCCGGCGCACCTTGCCGACGCCCGCGTTGTAGGCGGCGAGCGCCAGGTGCACGTCCTTGAGCGAGTCCAGGTACGAGCGCAGCAGCAGCGCGCCGTAGAGGATGTTGTACGCGGGCAGCTTCCACAGGTGTTTCCCGGTACTGTCGGACGCGACCAGGAAGCCCGGGTGGAAGCGATCATCCACCTGCATGAGTCCGCGCCCGTGCCCCTTGTCCCCGGTGCCGGCTGGGCCCCTCGGCGTGAGCGCGAGCCCTCCGCGCGACTCGCGGTCGCACATGCCCGCCAGCAGGTATGGGCACAGGCGCGTCACCGTAGACGCAGCGAGCAGTTCGCGGCTCCACTGCGCCAGATGCTTCGGCAGGTGCTGCTCCAGATCAGTCAGGGTCACGACGTCACCACCTTCGGGAAGCGGGCGCGGTACCAGCGGCGCCACAGAGGGTGCACGGCGAAGACGGCGCAGCCGACGAGAGCGGAGTACGAGCCCTTCGCGGCGAAGTAGGCGAACCACGCCACCTCCTTGCCGACGAAGTAGAGGGCCGCCATCCGGAAGCACTCGACGGAGGGGACGGGCCGCGCAGCCTCCGCCTCGGCCATGCGAGACGAGACGGAGGCATGGTGAAAGCCGAGCGCCACTGCCAGCGCGCCCAGCCACTCCAGAGCGTCCGCGCGCGTGACGAGGTTGACGGCGATGAGGACAACGTAGACGACGGCCGCCTCCAGGTGCCAGGTGCGAAGCTTCATCGTGCAGACTCGATAGGTGCCGGAGTCGAAGGCCCGCAGGCTCGCCACGCGGCCATGGCCATGGCCACACACGCGGCAAGCACGTGCACGGCGAAGAGGGCGAGGCTCACCGGCGCCTCGTGGAGGAACCGGGCTCGGGCGCGTCCTGGATGGACTGGTGCTGGGCGGGCGCCTGGGCCTGGACGAACCAGCGTCCGCAGTCGCGCAGCCCAGCGAGCCCCAGCAGGCCAACGACGACGCCCACCACCCACAGCGCCCCAGCCTGACGGGAGTTGCGGTGCTCCTGCGCGTCCTGGCGCTCCCGGATGGCGGGGATGGCCTCCACCGCAACACCGTGGGCGGCAGAGGACTTCTCCAGCGCCTCCACCTTCGCCGCCAGTCCCGGCACCGCGCCGACGGCCGGCGCGTGCTCCGTCACGCGCCGGTCCACCTCCATGATGCGGTCTTCCAAGCGGCGCACCTGCTCGGCGGTGGCCATGCGCTCGCCGACACTGCGCACCTCCGTCTGAACGCCCTCCATGAGCCGGTGGAGGTCCACCGCCATCCGCTCGGCCGCCTTGAGGGCAGTACCGGCGCGCTCGTTCGTCGCCTCCTGCTGAGCAGCGAGCCGGGCGAGGTCCTCGCGGACGGTGTTGTCGGGGGTACGGCGGGGAGCGGGGGGCATACCGCCGCATGGTCAACGGTCGCGTGGACAGCGTCCGGTCCCCCGCCATTCACGCCCAGGTAGGGGCAAAACCGCCCCATCTATTCGGTAGCGCAATACCCATGCGACGCTTCCTGCTTTGCGAGCCCTCAGGCCGCTTCAAGGGGACCCCCATGGCATTGCGTTACGACCCGTCTGTGATTCAGGAGCATGCGGAGGACTTGTACAGCCGAGCGTCGCGCCTCGTTGTGCTGTATGGTTTTATGGGCATCGTCGTCGGCGCGGCGATTGGATTCATCCTTAGCGCCTCTGCTGACGACCTGCGGCCAGTGGCCCTCACGGGAGGGGCCATCATCGGCGTTCTCATCGGCGTCAGCATGGGAAGAAGCCGCGCCTTCGCGTTGGAACTACAGGCCCAGATGGCCCTGTGCCAGGTCGCCATCGAGGCGAACACCCGGCGCGCTGCTGAGGCGGCCGAAGCCGACGCTGGCCAGCGGCAGGAAGCGCAGCCCCCGCTTCAGCAGGCGGGCTGACGCCTACGCCGCCGCGCCGAGCGCCCGCTCCTTCCCGACGGCGATCAGCCAGTCGCGGAGGGTGGGCCAGGAGTCCTCCGCGATGAGCCCGCGCGCGAATGCGTTCGCCTGCCACTCGCGGACGAGCCCCTCGCCGCGCTGGAGCAGCCAAGGCCGCCCCCGGGCGGTCCGCTGCTCCAGCATGTACTTCTCGAACTCGGCCACCGTCTCCTCGAAGGTGGCCAGCGGGTTGTAGACGAGCCAGTCATAGCCCTTGTCCTTCGCGTAGAAGCGCTCGTCCTGGGCCGCCATCTCGACGGTGGAGTACTTCCCCCAGTCGTCGCTGCTACCTGGGGCCGCGCCCCCAGACTCCAGTTGCAGCAGCTCCTGCTCGAGCGCCGTCTTCTTCACCAGCGTGGCGGAGTTCACCTCCGCGGCTGCTCGCGACAGCACGGCCGACGCGTCCATCTGCCCCTTGATGCGGGCGACCTCCAGGCGCAGGTCCCGCTTCCGGGCCTCGGCGGCATTGATGGCGTAGACGTCGCTCTGCGTGAGGGTGGGCATGGCCGACTCCTAGATGGACTGCTTGATGTTGTGGCTGAGGAGCCCCTCGGACTCGTAGGTGCGGGCACCGTGCACGGTGAGCATCACGACAGCGCCCTCCCCTTCCGGCGCCACGCGGCGCACCAGTCCCGGGCGCAGGCCCTCCAGCAGCTCGCCGGGAAGCAGCGCGCGCACCTGCGTCCAGCCCGCGAAGCGCCGGTAGAGGAGGTGGTTGGGCGTCGCCACCAGGACGCGGCCGTCGGTGAGTTCCACCCGCCAGCGCGAGGCGCGGTGGCTGGATGCGGCCACCACCTCGAAGACGCCCACGCGGCGCGTCTCCTCGTGCTGGGTGAGGACGCGCATGCCGGGGCGAAGCTGCTCCGCGGGCACCTCCTGCCCGCCCGCCAGGGTGATGAGCGTCTCGGGCGCGACGCACGTGCCGCCCGTCCCACCGGAGCCCCCGCCCCCGCCCCCAGAGGGCCCGCCTGTGAAGGGCGCCGAGGCCGAGCGCGAGAAGCTGCTGTTGAGGCCGTTGCCGAAGATGGGGGTAAACCACGCGGCCGCGCTCACCCCGTAGACGTTGTGCACCTCCACCAGCAGAGCGACGTACTCACCCAGCCCCGAGCCAGCCAGTCCGGAGAGGGCGGCCGGCGCGTTGAAGGTGTGGCTCACCGCGAAGCGGTTGGAGGCGTTGCCCTCGACGGCGTTGGCGTACTTCCTGTCCGCGAGTGCGATGAAGCGCGTTCCCCGGAAGGTGGCCGCGAGGCTGGGCGAGCCGCTGTAGTAGTCCACCTTCAGGTAGCGGAGCGCGTCCAGGTTGTCGTCCACGCTGGAGGGCTGGACGAAGAAGTTGTGCGTCAGCCACGAGTGGACAAGGGGCGTGGAGTACTTCGCGTAGTCCGTGCACTGGACGTCCAGCCTGTCGATGAGCGGCGCGCCGCCGCGCACGCCTGTGTTGTTGCTGCCCCGGTAGTGGACGCGCCCTGCGGCCGACGTGCCGTCCAGGGCCTGGTTCGCCCGGAAGAAGGGCGTGTCCAGGAGGTAGCTGCCGATTTGGACGTTGCCGCCGGCCGCCTTGAAGGCGGTGCCCACGTTGTCCAGCTTCGCGCCGGCCACGGGCACCCCGTTACCGTCCTCCGCGTAGTTGGACGTCTGGAGGGTGTTGGCCACCAGCAAGTCGAACGTCACCATCTTCCGCATGGAGACGGCGTCCACGTACACCGCCTTCCCGGTGTCGGAGCTGGCGGCGTTGATTTCGAAGTAGAGCTCGACGCCGGTGCACCCCGCTGGGCAAGCGCCCTTCACCTTCACGCGCTGGTACGCGGTGGTGAGCGTGACGAAGGTGCTCGTGGACTGGCCGCTGTAGGCGCCGCTGGCATCCTCCCAGAGGAGAATCAGGTTGGCGCCAGCCTGGGCGAGCGCGGCGGAGGACTTCACCCATGCCTCCGCGTAGAAGGAATCCCCGGCGGTGCAGCGGATGCGACCGCCCGGCGCCGTGCTCTGGAAACCGCCGATGAAGTTGAGCCCCGTGTAGCCGCCCCCAGCCAGGACGGGCAGCTTCCGGCACCAGCGCCCCTCCTTCGCGTTGGAGGGCTCCTCCACGAGGCAGTCACCCTCGGGGAACTTCCCGACCGCCTCGGCCCCGGCCTCCGAGTACCCGTTGGGCACCAGATTGTCGGTGGGCGGCAGCAACAGGTGGGTGAAGCTGATGGCCTCTGGCGCCACCGCGGCGCTGGTGATGGAGCTGGCCGACATGTGCCGGGCGGAGACGCTGCCGGTGGGGACGTTGGAGAGGTCCGCCACGGCCATGGTGACGGTGTCCGGGTCCGCCACCACGCCGCCGCCGAGGACGCGCCAGCTACTCTGGCTGCCGTTGGTGTAGAGGGCCTGGACGGCGCACTTCACCTCCGTCTGCGCCTTCAGCTTCAGCGGGGCTACCCACCGCCTTTCCGAGGGGCCGAACTTCCGCGGCTCCAGCAGGTAGCGGTCCGTGTCGTTGGGGTCGCTGCCCTCGTAGACGACCACCTGGAAGCCGGCGAGGAGGTGGGCGGGGAGCACCTCGTCGTGCGTCCAGCGGATGTCCAGGTAGCGCGACTTGACGAGTTGCGGAGAGCGGACGCCGTCCACCTCACGGTCGTAGATGCCGGCCGCTTCCTCCTGCTCGCGCGAGCGCATGCCCTCCCGTTTACGGAGGGGGCGTGGACGAAATCCCCAGGGTGAGGGTGGCCGGCACCGTGGGCGCCGCGAGGATGAGGACGCTCGCCGTGCCGGTGCTGTAGTTGCCCGAGGTGTCGATGGCCTTCACGTACACCACCTGGTTGACGCTCGGCACCGGCAGGGCCCACTCGCACGTGGTGGCGCGCACCTTGCCGATGAGGGTGCCCGCCTCCCAGCTTGCGCCGTAGCGCAGCTCGTAGGTGTCCCTGTCCAAGTCCGGCACCTCCGCCCAGCGCAACGTCGCGGTGTTGCCGTTGAGGGCATAGCTGAGGCCCGTCACGTCCGAGGGCGGCGCGGCCTTGCCCTGCACGGAGTAGCTGGCCGAGGCGTAGGTGGTGACGAGTCCGTTGAGGACGGCGGCCACCTGCACGGTGTACGCGCCCGGCAGGCAGTCCAGCAACTCCCAGTAGTGCGTCTGCACCGGCGCCTCCGACGTCCAGTTGCCGCCCTCGCGCTGCCAGCGCACCCGGTACTCGGTGGCAGTGGGCACCTGCGTCCACCGGGCCGTCGCCATGACTTTCACGCCGCCATTCGTCGTCTTGTACAGCGACTCGCCCACCACCAGCCCCGCGGGCGGCGCGGACGAAGGCAGCACGGACGTGGGCAGCGGCTGCAGCTTCACCCCGTACTCCACCTCCGCGTACTTCCCCGGCTCGTGGCGCAGGGCGGTGATTTCGTAGAGGTGCGGCTCCACCTCCGCCACGTTGAGGATGCGCCAGAGGGTGGGCGTCAAGTCGGACGCAGCCAGCACCCAGACGGCGTGGGGCTGGGGCGCTGCCGCGAAGGGCGTAGCCACGGTGAGGGCCCGGTAGGGTGCCGGCGCGAGCGCGGCCAGAGGGCGCTCCTCCACCGTGCCGTCCGGCAGCACCACGGAGAGGGCGTACGTCTTCCCCGCCTCCAGGGTGACGTCGGCGTCGAGCTCCACCTGGCTGGCGGTGGCGGCCACCACGCGCCCACCCCACCGGCGTCCGGCCCGGTACGGGTCCTGGAGCTTCACGACGGCGCCGGGGTTTCGCATGGCTCCCTCGAAGCCCGTGCGGAACGTCACCGTCTCCGTCTCCAGCCGCTCCGTGAGGAGAAGCCATCGGCCCACGCGCTGCGCCTGGCCCCGCGAGGTGCAGCCGAGCGCCACCACCTCGGTGGGGTTGTAGCCGTAGGTGGCGAGGCCCTCCTCGTCGGTGACGTACTCCTGCGCCGCCTTGAAGTGGTTGTCCGGGTCGTTCCAGGTGACGAGCGCCACGGTGTGCCGCGCGCGCTTCCCGCTGGAGGCGTAGGTGAAGAGGCCGTCCACCACGTTGGCCGGCGTGAAGAGGTACTCGGCGTCGCGCGGCGCGTCCTGGGCGACGAAGACGGCGCCGGAGGCCCAGTACGTCATGCCTCTGAAGACGGACGCGAGGTTGTTGATGACCTTGTACGCGTCCTCCTGCGTCTGGAGGTAGAGGTTGCAGCGGAAGCGCGGCTCCGTGCCGCCCTTCCCGTCCGGCACCAGCTCGTCGCAGTACTTCGCCACCGTGTAGAGGCCCCATTTGTCCACCGCGGCCTCGTTGAGGTAGCGGCCCAGGCCGTATCGCTCCGTGGTGAGCAAGTCGTAGAAGCACCAGGCCGGGTTGTCCGTCCAGGCCACCTTCCACGTGCCGTCCCAGGTGCCCTCGTACGTCCGGGCCGAGGGGTTGTAGTTGCTGGGCACGCGCACCCGCAGCCCGCGAATCCGGTAGCTGCGCGTGGGGATGCTGGAGAACTGGCTGGCCGCCACCTGCAGCGCGCACAGCGCGGTGTTGGGGAAGCTGAGCTTCTCGTCCAGCAGCGTGGCGTAGGACTTCCAGATGACCCTGTTCTGCGTCGTCACGCTGTCCGCGTCCTCGCTGACGCGCGTGACGCGGATGTCCCAGGGCGGTGCACCCGTCAGCTCCACGCGGAAGGTGCGCTCGTAGGGGCTGGTGCACTTCCCTCGGAAGTACTCCGCGCCCTCGAAGTCCTGAGTGACGTACCCGCCCCCATTGCTCTGCACGGCGATGGAGACGAGGACGGAGGTGGGCTTCAAGTCGCCCGTCGTGGGATTCTGGTAGGTGAGCTGGGGCACCTGGAGGGTGAGGCGCACCGCGTCCACCTCCGCGTCCGTCACCGTGCGCACCACCGGGGCCGCGTGCTTCACCTCCACGCCCACGGAGTGCTCCGCCTCACCGGAGGGGAAGCCGGGGATGTACTCCTGGGACTGGGTGCCCTTCACGTCGTACACGGTGACGCCCGTGAAGTTGAAGGTGCCGTCGGGGTTCTGGATGGCGACACCGTCCAGGTAGACGGACTTCAGCCCGTCCACGAGGCCCTGAATCTCCCCCTCGCACAGCAAGTCCAGCACGCGCGCCTTGGAGCTGGACTTCAACGTGTTGGGGGACTCGACGGGCGTGCGCTGTGCACCGCCCTCCCCCTTGCCGCCGCTGCTGCCGCCCATGTCAGTCCTCCACCGTCGGGTCCGCCTTCTTGACGTTGTGGCTGAGGAGGCCGTCGGAGACGTACGTGTGCGCGCCCGCCACGGTGAGGCGCACCACGGGGCCTCGCTCGCCGCGCGTCACCTGGCGCACCACGCCCGGCCGCGCGCCCACCAGCCGCGTGCCGGCCGCGAGGTGGCGCAGCTCCACCCAGGCGTCCTCCGTCCGCACGCGGTGGTTGCCTGTGGCCTCCAGGCGCCGGCCGTCCTCCAGCTCCAGCAGCCACCGCACGCCCTCTGCGGGCTCCGCGGCGGTGACGAGGAAGCAACCCCACTCCAGCGTCTCCTCGTCCTGGGTGCGCACCAGCATGCCCACCTGGACTTCGCCCGCGGGCAGCTCGCGTCCGTCCGACAGGAGGATGGGCACCCACGGCGCAGGGCAGGTGCCGCCACCCGGCTCGGCCCCGCCGGGGCCCGTCTGCCCGCTGCCGCTGCTGCCTCCGAAGCCACCATCGGACCACTCGGTGACGATGCCGGCGGAGACGACGCAGCTGCCCACCTCCATCTCCCCGTAGCAGATGGGCACCGGGTGGCCCTGGGCGAGCGTGTTGACGGGGCCGTTGAAGACGTAGCTGGGCTTGTTGGCGTCGTCCTCGTCCGGCCCGGTGGCGTTGGGAGGGGCGAAGAGGAGCTGCGAGACGCCGCCTACCACCAGGGAAATGCCCGCGGTGATGAGGGGCACGCCCGCGCCGTACCCGTAGACGGAGAGGACGGCACCGGCGGCGATGAGCACCGCGCCCGCCACCACCTGGAACCAGCCCGACTTCGCCCCCGCCAGCGCGGGCATGAGGGCGAGGACGCGCGCGCCGGTGGGCATGCCCAGGTCGTCCTCCCCCACGTCCCGCTTGCCCGCGAAGACGTGGTAGCCGGGCTCGCTGTTCTCCGCGAGGTAGCGCCGGAAGCCGTCGCAGACGGCCGAGAGGGCCCGCACCGCCTCCGCGGGCGAGGGCACACAGAGGTCCAGCTTCCAGACGCGCCCGAAGCGCTTTCCCAGGGGCCCGCCCAGGACGATGGTCGTCAGCATCGGGAGGAGTGCCTCACGACGCGCTGGGTGATGCGCGCCCAGAAGCCGGAGTACGTCTCCCGGCCGGACAGGCGCCCCATGACGTGGTGCAGGAGGACATCCCCGCCCAGGTACACGCCCGCGTGGTTGGGCACCGGGGCGCGCAGCTGCATGAGGAGGACGTCGTGCTCGCGCAGGGGCTGGCCAGTGACGTCCACGAAGCCCGCCCGGCCGAAGCCGTCCAGGTAGAGGTTGCCGCCCTTCGCCCACCAGTCGTCCGGACGCTCGAAGTCGGGCAGCGTCAGGCCCAGGCGCTCCCGGTAGTAGTCCTGGATGAGGGAGTAGCAGTCCAGGACGCCGTGACTGAAAGTGCGGCCCACCAGCGGCGGCCGGTAGCCGTCGGGGTACCAGAGGCGCCAGTGCCCCACGGGCACGTTGAGGATCAGCCAGGGCAGGCCCCAGCGCTCCATCATCACCCGGTCCGCCTCGCTCGGCTCCGGCGCGGCGTTCGGGTGGGAGTGCACCACCGCCAGCACCTCGCCCTCCCCTTCTGCCCGCGCGTAGTCCTCGGGAGATAGAACGAAGTGCGCTTGGCCGTCGGCGAGGTTCCGGCAAGGGCGGTACCGCTGGGAGCAGTCCACCAGCACCACGAGGCCGCAGGACTCGCGCGGGTACTCCTCCTGGGCGTGGGCGAGCGCGGCGCCCAGAACGTCATCGGCCAGCGTCAGCCGGCAGGGGTCGACCATACCGACATGGTGAAGACGGGCGTGGACGGAATCCACCGCCTTGCACAGACGCGCCGCCCTCGATTAACGAGGCGTCTCAGTCACCACCCCTCAAACACGCAACCCACCACAGCTTCATCGAACAAGCACAAACAAATGACGCTCGACGACATTCACAAGATCGCTCAGATCGCCTTTTTCACTGCGGCCGGAACAGTTTCCATCCTCACATACATAAGCGCCAAGCGCGGCCTACTGAACACCATCAACACCGAATACCACAAGCACACCATCGCAAGACTCAAGGAATTGTCAGACGAACTCATCAGCGAATTCATCCCCTCTTCATCCAATCACTGGATCAAGCAAAAGCCTGTCGAAGAAGCTGTAGGCCTAATCAATGAAGACCTTCACAACATGCTTGCACGGGGTGGAAAAACCCTGCCTGAACGGCTACCCGTTAGCACCCAGCGGCAGAATATTGGCGACTTCTCCAGAAGAATTAAATCAGACCCCTTCATCCCTATGGCTATAAGGGAAAAGGTGGTCTCTTTCCTGGAAGAACGCCTACAGGTGCTTCACGAGACCACGAACAAGAGTCTCAGGAAGTACATTGAGGGACTAAATGCCGGAAAGCATCGCGACACACTTGCCACGAACTATCGCTGGATTCACAACGAAATCCTTAGCGAGCTAGGCAGTCGCGGACACGGAATACTGGATCTTGAGCGACGGACTGACGAAATCCTTGGCGAGATTCAAAAATATTTCGAATCGTTCAACCCAATGAGACCCATGGCCCTTGTTCCCAAGATTCGTATCGACAGCCAAAGAACGTCAGGCACTTCGGATTGACCATAGAACAAAAACCCCATCGGGCTACCTACCTGATGAGTCCCACTGCAGGGAATCCGCCGTACGGGAGGACGTTCCTCTCCCCGAAGCGCAGCTTGCAGCTCGCGAGGCGCTTCCCGCAGCGGTCCTCCGGGGCGCCGGACGTGGGCGTGTCGTCCAGCTTCGCCACCGGGGGCCCCGCGTAGCCGCAGCCCTCGCTGCGGTACTCCCACGGGCACATCTGCGTGATGATGCGCAGCGGGATTCGGACGCCGTCCAGGTCGCACTTCGCGGCCAAGCTGAACTCGATGACGTGCTTGTTCTCCACCGTCTTCTGGTCCACCACGAACTCGTCGTCCGGGAAGGCGTCCAGCGGCGAGGCGGTGGGGTTGACGCCTCCGGGGAAGTTCACCGCGTCCAGGTAGCGGACGAAGGTTCGCTTCCGGAGGACACGCGCGCCCAGCAGGTCGTTCAGGTCCCGCGCCATGGCGCCGATGGTGCCGGCGACGTTGGCGAGCGTCAGGGTGGGCCTGGGCAGCCGGCCCATACCGGACTTGTCGAAGCCCTTCACCTGGATGGCCCAGGACTCGTACGCCATACCCTGCCAGACGACGGGCCCGCGGAGGCCGTTGGTACCAGCGTGGAAGTGGCTGGCGCCTCCGCCAGGCAAGTTGGTGGCGTCCAAGACGAAGAGCTCCACGAGAGCCCCCGCGTCCAGCCTCTGGATGTCGCTGGCGATGCTCACCCGGCCTCCTCCTGGAACGTCGCGGTGAAGTCGTAGGCGTTGAAGCCCTTCGCGACGCGGTGCCACTCCTCGCACACCACGTGCGCCACCAGCTCGCCCGCGCCGGTGAAGGTGAGCACGGCTCCTGCGGCCGGCGCCGCGGCGAAGGTGACGAGGCCCGAGGCGGCCAGGCCGAAGTCCGTCCCCTCCACCTGGGCGACATCCGCGACGTAGACAGTGGGCGGCGCAGTCCAGCCCGTGGCAGGCACCAGCAGCCCCGGCACCTCCGGGGACAGCGGCCGCTGCAGGAGCCACTGCGTCTGGGCCCCGTCCCCCACCCCAAAGGGCTGGGCGGTGACGGCCCAGGCCGTGTCCGGGGTGACGAACTCGAAGGCCTCGACGCCCGCGCGGGCGCGCAGGAAGGCCTCCAGGCCGTCCGCGTCCACTTTCGAGAGGTTGGAGAACTGGAGGGCCCAGCGCCGCAGGACGGGGTTGAGGCCGTCCGCGGAGCGCTGGGTGTAGCCCTCGCCGAACTGCGCCTTGCGCACCCGGGGCACCGAGTCCGCCTGGGCCCCGTAGTCCGGGGTGAAGAGGAAGCGATCCATGCCCTATCGCCTACCGCCGAGAGTCAACCTGCTCATGCTGGCCATCTTCGGAGGAGGCGTGGACTGCGGCCGAGCAGGCTCTGCTGCACTTCTACGGCAGGAACTGAGGCGGCGGGAGGAGATCATCCACGAGCGCCAGGAAGAGGTTCCTACCCTGGCGAGGGTGGAAGCGGTCCATCGCAATAGTGAAGTCCCCCCATGTCGTGGACGCGCGCATGATGCTGAGCACCGCATAGAGGTGCCGCTCCAGCGCGGGATGGCCAATGTTGTCCGTGAGGAACTGGTGATGTCGCGCCCTGCGGCTGCCGCGCTCGTTTGCAGGGTTGCGCTTCACGAGTTCATCCAGCAAACCCGGAGCGATGCGCTCGTAGATGTAGTCGATGGTGTAGGTAGCGACGGCCTGTGGGTGATTGACCTCCATGTTCCTCCAGGTCCACCCGCGCAACCGGTAGATGTGCCAGTAGAACTCGTCCGGGAAGCGCTTCGCCCAGGCACCCAACGTTGGGCGCACGAAGAGCCTCGCCACTGCCTCGCGAACCACTGGCATCGGCACGACGTAGGCGCCCGTCTTGCGGATGGAAGGGATGACCTCCTTCGTCACCCACTTCCGAAGGCGTCGGGCCTCGGGCTTCCGGCTCCGGAACGTCAGGGCCCAGACGCCGGACTCGCTGATGATATTAAAGGACTGCGCACCTTGGCCCGGCCGACCGTCGGTATTGCCGACGGTCGCTTTCTCGTCCTCGTCGAGGCGCCCCACCGCGTCTCGCGGGTTGCTGAGTCCGAGCACGGCGCACACGTCTGCCGCAACGAACCACGGCTGGTCATCCGGCCCCGTCACGGACCTGACCCTCTTGGACTCGAAATCGAACTCCTGGATGCTGCTGGGCCTGCAACGACTCATGGGGACAACCTCCGGGGAAAGACACGTCCCATTCGATGCCGTGCAACACCGGGTGGGACGCGGCGCTCACCGCCCGAAGCTGGCGTGTGGCGGCTGAAGGGGGACGGCCTGCACGGGGGCCTGGAGCGACCTGTAGCGCGTGGCCCATCCGGCGTCCAAGAAGGTGCGCGGTCCGGTAGCCAGCTCGCGTGCGGAGAGGGGCGACGCGAACCTGCACGATCTCCACGACGTTGTTCGCTCTTGCCTTCTGCTGCTTCGGCTGCGCTGGGTTCCGTTCGGTTGCGCTTCGTTTCCTTCGGCTTCCTCTGGCTTCCTCTCGCGTCCCCAAGCCTCCCAGCAGCCACGCCCAACCGGTCCGCCGAGCCTTGGGTACGAAACCCTCTCACCATCAGCCGTCGCCATTCTCCGGTCCCCGGCGCGGAACGCAGGACTCACGCCCGCTTCCTCCAGCAGGGACAGCAGATCGGGCGCCACCGCAGGTGTAGGGAGGGGCCCGCGCTGGGGCTATCCGCCGCCGGCCGAGCCCCTTTCAGCGTGATCCATCTAGCCGGGACGCATGAACTGGCCCTGCGCCACCGCCTGGCTGTGCTCCAGATTGCGGTCGCTCCCGCCCTGGGTGCACGAGTTCAGGCTCGATCCTTTTCTCGTGGGGCCGTTCACTCGCTCTGGACACAGCGCTAGGTTGGCGACCTCTCGGGAGGGAAGTCGCCATGCCAGGCCATACACAAACCCATCTGCCGTACGAGATTAAGGTCAACTCGCCGTTCGAAAAGCTTCTGCTGGACGCTCTGCCGCAAGCAACGAGAACGCGCGTCGACCGGCAATTGAAGGAAGCCTCGGAGGAAGCGGGCCTCAGCCGCGACTCCCAATCCCGACCGGGTTCAGGGTTCATCGACTTGGGTCCAATCAGGGGTGTGAAGTTGGATGGTTACGAGGTTATTTACCGGCTCGACTTCCCCAGCAGGTGTCTTGTCGTCATGAACGTGGTGACGACAGGGTGTCGCTGTCGAGCGATTGGATCTGCGGAGCAGGAGGAGTGCCGATGCGAAATCTATGAGCCAGCCAAGTTGGTCGAGTTCATAGATGAACTTGCCGGCACATATGCCGTTGGTAACTTAGTAATTGCCCTGCCGGAAGGCGTGTATGCTCGATACGTTGGGCACCGTTCGCCGGGGCAAGAAGATTCGAGCTACGTGATGATGGATTGTGTCTACGGGCGAGCGCAAATCGACAATGCTCGCTGGCAGAGCCATCATGATGTCTGTTCACTTCTTGCGATGCATAAGTCTGGAGAGCTGAAGCGCAGGAACGCGCTCTCGTGAACGCGATGACACCGTCAGCGGACGGCTGGGGTGCTGCGAGGAGGCTACGACCGTTTCTCTTGGCACGGCCCACCCGACGTCAACTGGCGGGCGAAGGAGCATATGGGTAGTCGCCCCTTCATCCAGGGCATGACCAACAACCCAAGCCGCATGACGGTGACGGACCACGAGGGGCGCGCGGTGGGCGCCCTGGAGCCCGTGACTCGATGGACTCCTCTACGACAGCAGCCCCCGGCCGCGCGTCGATGAGGCAGTGGGCCGTCTGCGCCTCGGCTGGTACGAATGGGACGCGGACGGCCGGGATGCGGGACCGGCGCGATGAGCGAGCGCCGCTTCCCGCTGCCCGTGATCAACAAGGACATCAAGGCCGGGCTACACAGGACCACCCCCTGGAGCCTGGCTGAGCGCGCCTACGCTGACTACTCGCGGCGCTACGGCACCGACCAGTCCCTGGAGCGCATTGCCCAACGCGGCGGATTCGAGTCCACGGAGCTGGACATGTTCGTCCCCGGGTGGCGCGCGGAGTTGGAGCTGTGACGTCCTGCACCTGCCCCCGGGAGCGCGAGGGCCTGCCGTGCCCGGTGCCTGGGTGCCCTCCGAGCGTGGCGCTCGAGCGCGGCTTCCACCGAGGACCGGGCGGACGCCGCTGGCGCCGCGAGCCCGTCCCCGGCCCGCCCGGCGAGGTGTCCCGGTGGACGTGGACGCGCTGGGCGCCCGCCCGGACTCGCGCTCTGCGTGCTTCAGCGGACAATGGAGGACGTACGGCCGGCACGCTACCACCCACGTCCGTAGGTTCTGCTGCCACGGTGGATGTCAGACGCCTACTTATAGTGGCCTCTCCCACACAAAGGAGGTCATCCGCGTGACGAGCAACAAGCCCTACAGCGTCGAGTTCAGCATTGCCGCGAAGGATCAACTGTCCCGACTCCCACCCGCCGTCGAAACCCACCTCAGAACCTGCCTGGATGTTTATGCCCCCGTGCGCGCACCTGTTGAGGGACACGGCAGTGGCGGAACGGGAGTCATCAAACTGGGCGAGCACGATGCCGTCCTCAGCATCGACAACGCCGCGCGACACGTGCGAGTCGAGAGCGTGTTGCCGAAGCTGTAGCGCTCACTGGGCCGAGCTCCTTCTCCGGGGGACACCTGTTCCCTGCTGAGCCCGCTGTGCCCATCATCACCTCGCAACGCACTCCCCATGGGCCAGGGAGTTGCCTGCTGGGCGCCAGGGGCAGCACATCCGCGCTGCCCCTGGCGATGGTGGTCCCCACGACGCCCCACGGGTAGCCGTCGCCGCGGGGCTGTCACGGGTGCTGAGCGACGTGCCGGTGAGAAGCGGGTACCTGGAGCCCCAGGCGGGCATCCTCCCTCACGGGCGCCTACGCGCGCTTGGCAGGCACCGTGAGGCTTCGGAGCAACCTGGGCCTCTTCACCTTCACCGAGGCCAATGCCCGCGAACGCACGGCCGGCTCAGGCGCGGTAGACATTCGCCAAGTGAGTCGGCCCCGCCCTGAGGAGCGGAGCTGGGCCGACTGACTTAACCGGTTTGGTCTCCCTGTTTTCGACTAGGGGCGTTTGACGTCCTCAATGAACTCATCAGTGGTTCGGACGCGCGCTGCCGGCCAGACTGGTCCTGGACTCAGCGAGTGTGCATTAAGAAGGCGGGCAAGCCGCTCCGATGCCTCCTGCAGGGCACGCACAGTCCCACGATCGCCTGTGACAAGAATGCTTTTCTCTGTCAGCGACAAGTGAGCGCAAATACCAGCATCTTCAGAGTCATTTAAATCTATAGCAAGGGATGCTCCTGGCTTACCAGCCTTAAGCATGTAATCTCGCGTCCGAGCAATAAGGTATGATGTCGAAAAGTACGTATTCCTAATCCACATTCGAATCTCGACATCGCTCGACAGTTCGCTTCGGCCCGCGACTTCCCATGAGCTTCTGAGAACTGGGCCAGAAGACGCAGCCACAAAAAGTTCGTCAGGAAGCTGTCTGAGTCCTTCCGGCGGAAACAAGTGCGAGAGATAGTCGGCAATATGGTGAACCATCTGCCGAAAGGAGGCCTTTTGCATCTGATGATGCTCTCGCGCCTGTCCTGCAGCAAGCAGAAGGCCGCCACGCACGCGCTCCTGGAGTTCAGCATGTTCAGGTGGAAGTGTCGCGTAGCCAAGCATATCGAGCGTCGACTCTACGAATCGTGCGACTTCATCCGTTGCGTCGCTCTCTGGGTCAAATGCCTTAACGGTTCTTGAGTACGAATCAGGCAGTATTCTCGCGTGCTTCAGCTTGAGCACTTGTCCGAGACTGTCAAAACCAATCTTTTTGCCATCATCGCTTCCGAGGTGCCGAAATAGTTCACTGAACGAGATCGGCGAAACGGCAATGTCGAGGCCCTTGGTCTTTCCGGCCTCTAGCAACTTACCGCTTAGGCTCCGAATAGCCGATGTGTCGAGGATATAAGTAGGCTCGCCTAGGGATTTCTCTTGCATTAGAGTCTCAGAATAGCAGTGACTATTTCCAAGTGTAGCTCACATCAGCAAATGCGCACAGGAACCGTCCTGGGGCTGCGGGCCGGTGCCTTCCGGAGAGCCCCTTGGCCTACACGGCGGCTGAGTCCTGACTGGTGCGGCCACCAAGCCGCTTAGCGCCCCCGGACGAACGTGTACGTCATTCCCCCGGGAGCCATCTCCTCGCGCATCACCTTGCGCACGGCGTCCGCGAGGCGCCGCCCCAGACGCTCCGCCTCCGCGCGCCCGCCCTCTCCTGACGCGCTCACCTGGGAAGAGCCGTCCGCGTTGACGGTGATGGTGATGGGAATCTGCACGTCCCCGCCCCCCAGTGCCTCGTTGGGGACGATGCGGCCGGAACTGGAGGGGATGAAGAGCTCCGGCCCGAGTTCGCCCACCAGGTGAGCCTGCTGCGCACGGACAGGACCGCCGGCCGCGTGCGCGCCGCCCAGCATGAAGCCGTAGGTGCTGCTCATGTCCGCGCCGCCAACCAGCGTGGAGCCGCTGCCGGACGACACCGTGCCACCGAGGGCGTCCATGCCCAGGTTGACGAGGGCCATGAAGGCCTTCTGCGCCGCCAGCCGCGCCAAGTCTTTCAGGATGCCGTCCACCAAGGCGGAGAACTCCAGCCGGCCCGTGGTGACGAAGTTCGCGAAGGCGTCCGCCATGTGCTGCGTGGCCGTGCCGACGATCTCCTTCGTGTAGGAGAAGCCGCCGTGGAGCTGGTCCTGGAGGCGCTCCACCTCCTGCCGGTACTGCTCCGCGGTGATGCGCCCCTCGGCGAAGAGCTGCTTCACCATCTCCAGGCGCTTCTGCAGCTCCGCCGTCGGGTTGAGCTGCTTGGCGAGCTGATCCATCTCCGTCTTCAACGCGGCCTCGGCCTTGCCCTCGGGAGTCCACATCGCCCGGGCCTTCTTCATGGCCGCTTCGAACTCCGCGGCCTTGAGGCGCCCGGCCTCCAGTTCCTCGCGGAGGAGCTTCTGGGCTTGGCTGTACTTCTCCGTGTCCTGGTTGCCCAGCTCGCGGTTGAGTCCCTGGAGTACGCGCGCCCGCTCCTCCTCCGCCTTCTTCACCCGCTCCGTCTCCTCCTTCTGCTTCCGGAGGGCCTCCATCTGCGCGATGGCCGCGTCCGCCCGCGCGATCATCTTCGGGTCCTTCAGCGAGCGGTACTCGTCGGATAGCTCCTTCGCCTCGTCCTTCGTCTTGCCGAGGGTGCGCGCCTCCTCCTCCAGATTCATCAGCCACTGCTCCTGGCGCTTCAGCAGCTTCTCCCGGGCCTTCTCCTCCTGCTCCGCCTCTTTGAGTGCAGCCTTCGAGTGGTCGCTGGCATCCTTCGCCTCGGCTGCGCTCGCCTTCGCGTCCTCTGCTTTTGCCGCCCTAACCCGTTGAAGACTCTTCTCGATGTCGGCCGCACGCTGCATTTGAATGCCGAGATCCTTCTCCAGGGGCGCGAGGTACTTCTCAATGTCATCGGCGTAGTACGGATCCGCGCGAATCTTTGAGAACGGCACGTCGCGAGCAGTATTCGCTCCTTTCCCTGGCACAGTGGCGCTATTGACAACAATCCTTCTCTTCATGCCGGTAACAGGGTCATTGATCTCCTTTTCGAGTCGCGCAATCTCGGCCAAAGCCGCCACTCGATCTTCCATGGCAAGGCTTTCGTAAACCCTGACGATATCCTCCGCGGAGTCGCCAACGCTTTTCAGGGCATCCTGATATCTCCCACCCAGTGACGCCATCTCCGTACGGGCGATGGTGGCCGCTTTCTGCGCCTGCTCGTAGTCCTTGAGTGCCTTTGTTTCGCGGATGAGGTTCTCCGCGATTTGACTGCCACGGACGGCGTTGGCGCCGCTTTCCTGGGCGAACTGCCGCGTCTTCTCCTTCGCGTCCTCGGCGGCTTTGCCGTACTCGTGCCAGAGGGCAACCGCCGTGGTGAGCGCGCCGGTGATGATGCCGATGGGGCCTCCCATGAACTCCAAGGCTGTCTTCCCCGCGCGTGCAGCCAGGGACGCGCCTTCGATGGCTGACGCCTCTCTCACCTTCGCCAGCGCCAGCTCCGTGGAAGCCAGCGTGGCCCGCTTCGTCGCCGACATGAGGCTGCCCTCCACGGCCGCCGAAGCCTGGAGTGCCGCGAGTTTTTTCTCCAGCATCGCCTGCGCCGAGCGGAGCGCGGCGATGCGACTCTCGTCGGCGGCTCGGGCGTACTTCGCCTCGGCGAGCGCGGCGCTTGCAGCGGACTCGCGCGCCTGGGTGAGCGCGGTGGACTTCGCCACCAGCCCCTTCACCCACTCCTGGGCCCACGCGGCCCCGCGCATCGCCGCCACCACCACCAGCGACTCACCGAAAAGCTTCACCGCGTAGGTGGCCGTCTCGAAGTTCTCCGTCAGCGCGCGGACGCTTGGCTCCGTCGCGGAGAGGATGTCGCCGCCCACCTCGCCCTGGAGTTCCGAGAAGCGCGCGCGGAGCTGGTCGAGAGCGAACTGCGGCGTCGAGGCCATCTTGCTGAAGGCGGCCTCCGTGCGCCCGGCGGAGTCCTGCATGTGCTTCAGCGAGGCCGCGAAGTCTGCGGAGGCGGTTCCGGTGAGCGTCATCACCGGCAGCAGGGCCTCCACGCCCCCGAAGAGCATGGCCATCTCCTCGGTGCTGCCGCGCGTCTTCTCGTTCACGTCCTGGAGGAAGCCGGCGAGCCCCTTGGCCTTCAGCGCAGCGACAGAGAACTCCAGGCCGAGTGCGTCCGCGAGCTTCGCCGCCTCGTGAGACGGCTTCGCGACGGCGGCGATGATGGCGCGCAGTCCCTCCATGGAGGTGGACGTCTGGATGTTGTTCTTCGTCAGCGCGCCTGTGGCTGCGAGCAACTCCGCGAGGCTGACGCCCGTCTGGGACGCGATGGGGGCCACCCGACCGATGAAGCGCGAGAGGTCCTCGATGCTCGTCTTCCCGTCCGCCGCGGAGACGAACATCATGTCCGCCGCCTGGGTGACGTTGCGCAACTGGCTCCCATAACTGGCCATGACACCGGTCAAGCCATCCGCCGCCGTCCTCACGTCCGTCACGCCGCCGATGGCCAGCTTGTTGGACACGGTTAGCAACTCCGTGGCTTTCGCCGCGTCGCTCGCACCCGCGCTGAGGATTTCGTAGAGGGCCCCGGCCTGATCCGTGGGCGTCCGCCCGAACTGGTTTCCCAGTTCCTTCACCTTCGCGGTGAGCGCGTCCATCATCCCGAGTTGGTCCTGCTCCAGCACCGTGGAGACCTGGGCCATGGCCGTGCTGAACCGCAACGCCTCCTCGGTGGCGCTCTTGATGGCCGCGCCCGCCGCAGCGACGCCGAGGAATTGGCCCGCCAGCCGCTTCATCCCGTCCGCGAACTTGCTCACCGGGGGCTCCGCCTTCGCAGCCTCCTCCTTCGCCTTGCGGAGGGCATCCGCTACCCCCTCCTTCTGCTTCCCCATCTCGTCGAAGCGCTTGTTGAGGGACTCCACGTGCGTCAAGAAGCGGGACAGAGCGGACGTGTCCGCCAGGGTCGCCTGGAGCTTCCCGGCCGCGCCTCCGAGGGACATGAGCTGGGCCTCCAGCGCCCCCGTGGCCGTCGCGGTCGCGGTGAAGGCCGTCTGAATCTTCGCGGCGGACTGCTCCAACACCGAGAGGTGCGAGGTGGCGGCCCGGATGTCGGCCAGCGCCTTCGAGGTGCCGTCCAGGCTCCGCGTCGCGCGGGCGAACGCCTTGGTGAGGGCCTCAGTGGCGTTCTCCAGCCCCGTCGTCCTCCGCTCCGTCTTCTCGGCGGCCTCCTCCAGCCCGCCCAGCGACGTGACGGCCTCCTTCGCTTCGGAGGTGTCGATGCGGAGGCTCAGCTCAGCCAAATCAAAGCCACCAGACATGATGGTCCTCGGTCACAACGGGGGGAGGCGAACAGCAGGGTCATGCCGCACCCAGGCAACGCGCCCAGTGGACTGCTCAGCGGCTATATGGTGGCCTTGGAGCATGAAAGCTCTCGTGGCATTTCTTATTGGTTTGCTTTCGGCGACCGCATTTGCAGGAAGCGCGTTCGGCCATCTTGCCGACGCTACAGCGTTTCGCGTCAGCGCTTCCGTTCCCGAACTACTTGCACAACAGGGACTTTCATCGACGCGCCTAGAGGAAACAATTTACGGCGCATTTAAGCTTGCAGCGATCCCCGCCGCCGATCGAGCGGACACAACCGCAGGCTTATCACTATTCAGCATATCAATTGAGGAAGTCACCTGGGAAAACCATGGAACAACAGCGATTCACATCAACGTCTCCGCCGCGCAACCAGCCACCATCACTGGAACTGAATATCGACGCCTTGTAACAACGTGGGAGACCTCTCAACTGGTCCAGTCGCGCACTGACTTCGCAGCCAAGCGCGCGCTAGAAACCGCCAACAAACTAATCAAGGAGTTCATTACGGAACACCAAAACGCACTGAAAGACAGAAAGAGCCATGCACTCAGCAAGCAAATAGAGCCCACCATTTCCAAAGATCAATCACCACCCACTGCGCCAGCCGCCCCATCGTCAACCAGCGCCACCAAGGCAAATTCGAAACAACCAGACAGAAGCAACATCACTCCACCAGCAACACACAATGGGCGCCCTCTTACTGGGTGCTCTGGAGGATTTGAATACTCCTGCTGCTCATACAGTGGCGATGGCTGTGCATACATCCTTTGTCGCGAAGCAGGCGGTAAGTGGGCTGAAAACACATCGGCCTGCATGTAGCCGCGAGTGCACTCTCCTCACTTCTTCGAGACCTCAACCAGGAATGCTTCATCCAGCCGACGGAGGATTTGCACCTCGAAGGCCGTGGGCCGGTGGCCGGAGAGGCGCACCCAGGCCTCCATGTCCGGGAAGGAGATGGGGTTGAGGGTGAAGGCACCGGCGCCGCGGGCGTTGGACAGCTCGGCGAACCACCCCCACACGTGGGCGAGGGCATCAGGCAGCGGGGGCGCCTCCAGCAACTCCGGCGGAGGCTTCCCGGTAGCGCGCTCCACCTGCTCCAGATGGGCGCGGACGGAGACGCCCTCCGCGTCGGTGCGGCTCAGGCGGAATTCGTGGCGGGCGAAGTCGAGGAGTCGCTCGCCCTCTCCTCGAAAAAACTCGCGCGGTCCGAGACGGCCTCGTCCACCTGGCGACGCAGCCACGGGTGGGTGGTGAAGAGGCGCCGGGCGTTGTCCGGCGTGAGGGGCACCGCCGCGCCGCCCTCCAGGACGCCCGTCCAGGAGACGGTGCAGGCCACCAGCAGCTCCAGCGCGTCGGCCTCCATGTCCCGCGGCGCCTCCTGCCGAGCGCGGCGGCCGGCGCGCGGCGCGCTGGCGGTGGCCTTGTCGATGAGGGAGCGCGTGGCGTCGCGGTAGCGCGGCGAGTCCATGCCGGCCACCTCCACCTGCATGCCCGTGGGCTTGCCGGTGACGGGGTGGAGGATGTCCACCGTGAGGGTGTCGTGGTGGACGAGGCTGGAGAGGTCGAAGCCGGAGGGGGCAGGGGCGGTGCTCATGCGGGACTCCTGGTGGTGAAGGGAGGAAGGGCTGCGCAGGCCGCGGGCTACGCGTTGCTGCGCTGGTAGAGAATGGAGGCGCCGGACGCGGCGTCGAGCAGCGCGGTGAAGGGCATGGACACCTGGACGGGGCCCTCCTTGGGGTTGTCGAGCTCGCCGCCCGTGTACTTGAGGCGGGGAATCCGGAGGGTGTGGAAGTCCGTCCCGTTCACGTCCTGCAGCACCACCTCCAGCGAGGACTCGGACTCGTCGAGGAACTTCGCCAGCAGGTCCTGCCCCATGAAGTAGGCGCTGAGGGTGCCGGAGACGCCGAAGCCGCCCTCGTGAATCTCCGTGGCGGAGCGCTGGCCGATGACGCCCTTCGTGGAGCGCCCGTTGGTGATGTCCAAGTCGAGGGACGTGACGTTGGCCACCAGCTGCCCGCCCTCGCGCAGGCTTCCGGTGAAGGCGTCGAAGGGGCTGTTGGTGCCCGGGGGCGTAACGGTGGCCGCGTGGGAGGCGGTGGCCATCTGCATGTCCTTGCCCAGCAGGGCGAAGGTGCCGGTGATGATTTCCTCCGGCTTGATGGAGAGCTTCAGACTGTCCACCGCGCAGCCGCGGTAGAGGGCGTACTGGTCGATGTCGGTGAAGGCGCGTTCGAAGCTGAACGTCTTCAGGACGGTGCCGGACTTCAGCCGGCGGCCCACCAGCGCCACGGTGCGGCCAGCGGCGGCCACGTCGTCCACCAACTCCCGGTCCACCGTGAGGCCCAGGGCGGTGACGGCCTCGACGCGCGCGCGGCCGTTGTTGCCCGCCTCCGCAAAGCCGGACACCAGCACCTGGTCCCCGGGCAGGAAGCCGTCCGCAAGGAAGCTGCCGGTGGTGCGCACGAAGGCGCCCGTGGCCGCGTCCGCGGAGAGGGAGACGCTGCCGGTGGTGGCCGTGGCCCAGGTGCCGCTGAGGGCGGCCTCCAGGAGGTCGTCGAAGGTGCTGAGGGAGAGCTCGACGCCGATGTCCCCGCCGACGCTCACCATGCCGTGACGCAAGTCGGAGAGGTGCCTGTCGGCGCGAATCTCGTTGGAATGGTAGTTGGCCTTCGAGAGGTTGAGGCCGGTGCTGGTGAAGCGCAGCGCCTTGTAGGCGGTGCTGGCCGCGACGCCGAAGGTGGCCTCGGGGGTGAAGCGCAGCGCGGTGCGCTGGCCGGAAGCGGAAGGCATGGGTTTCTCCTGTCGCGCGAGGCGACGGTGCTACGCGTGGACGAGCCAGAAGACGGAAACAGGACGCAGCCACCAGGGCTCCTCGCGGAGGCCGGGCCCGGCGGAGGCGGACTGGATGCGGACGACGGTGGCGCCCGCCTGCAGCGAGGTGCCGCGCGCGAAGCCGTCGCACACGGCCTGGGCGGCGGTGTTGGCGGACCCGGCGCCCTCGCCCAGGGGGAAGAAGAGGGACACCTGGAAGACGCCCGGGTGGCGAGTCTGCGCGTCCTGGCCCAGGCCGGCGGCGGCCGTGCGCGCGGGCAGGTGGTCCACCCGCGCCCAGGGCGTACCCTCCTTCGGGACGTAGAGGACGTTGGGGAAGGCGATGTTGTCCGCCCCCACCACGGGGGCCAGCACCACCGCAGCGTGCGCCTCCAGCGCCCGGGGGATGTCCAGGAGGACGGTGCTCACTTCACCGCCTCCTCGAGGATTTCATTCACCTGGGCCAGGGTGGTGCGCACCATCCCCTTCGGGGCCTGCTGGCTCCAGCCGAACTCCAGCCGACGGGCGTAGGGCAGGTTGTTGGTGATGTAGACGGTCTCGCCCAGCTCCACGCCCTCCAGCTTCGCGCCCTCGCGGGAGACGACGGCGCTGCCGTCCTTGTCCTCCGCGTCCACGGTGCCAGCGGGCCTGTCGCCCAGCCCCACCTGCCAGTTGCCCCGGAAGCGGCCGGTGTCCACCGGGGAGGCAGTGACGACGTTGGCCAAGATGCCCAGCGCCGTCTTGAGCACCACCTCGTTGGCGCGCGCCTCGGTGGCCTTCACGAAGGCCTGCACCTGCTTGCTGAAGCGGGCCCCCTTGCGGATGCGCCTGTCCACCTTCGTCATGCGGACACCCGGAGGTTGAAGAGGATGGGGGTGCCGCCCAGCTGCGTCGGCGGGTCGGTCCGCAGCACGCGCCAGGTGCGGCCCTCCAGTGGGCCCACCGTGTCCCCCGGCGCCGGCACCACCGGCAGTCCGCTGGCCGCGACGAGCACCTTCCGCCGGTCCGCGCGGGTGGTACCGCCGTCGGAGAGGCTGTCGCCCTCCTTGTCCTGGCCGCTGTCCGCCTGCACCAGCACCTGGACGGGGTACGCCGTCGTGGAGGCCACCACCTTCGACGTGGCCACGTCGTACGTGCCCGGCCCGGCCCGCGTGAGGGTGGCCTGCTGGCCGAAGCGCTTCACCAGCGCCAGGGCCTTCTTCGCCAACCTGTCGGCCTGGGCGCTCATCCGCGCACCGTGGTGTGGACGCGGATCCCGCCGGGGCTGCCCTGAACGAGGGGCCCCAGCAGGGCCAGCACCTGGGAGGGGATGGGCCGGTGCGTCTCCTTCGACGTCTTCAGCGGGCCTACCGTCACGCCCTCGTCCACCACCGGCCCGAGGCCGGCCGTCCAGTCCTCCCCCAGCAGCCGGAAGGCGAACTCCGCCACCGCGGACTTCACCCGACGGGGGACGGCGCCCTCCGCCAGCGGGCACCCATCCAGCACCACGCCCCGGCGCGGCCAAGCCAGGGCCTGCTCCGCGTCGGCGCGCGCGCCCACCCACTCGCAGCGGGAGTCCAGGACGGACGTCGCCCACTTCAGGTGCCGCTCCTTCGCCGCCTCGTCAGCGGCGGCCCAGGCGTCGTTGTGGGCGCGCGCCGCGTGGTAGGCGTCCGCCTCCACAACGTCGCAGTAGGAGTCGGCGAGCGGGCCGCCGGGAGTGGTGTCGAGTGCCATGGGCAGCTCCTCGTGTGCGGACTACTTCGCCGCCTTGGCGGGCTTCGGCGGCTTCTCCTGGGCCTCGACGGGGGGCGCGGCAGACGCCTCGGTGGCCGAAATGCTGGTGCCCTTCCCGGCGCCCTCCGCGCGCGCCAGCCGGGCCGCCAGCTCCTCGCGCTCGCGGTTGGCCGCCTCCAGTTGGGCCTTGAGGTCATCCACCAGGTCGCCGCCCGTGGTCAGCTTCCCGCCGGAGGACGCCTGGCGGTCCTCCCATGCATCCCGCGCCTTTTCGTACTCCCGCGACTCGCGCGGGTATGCCGAGTGGTACGTGGCGAGGATGGAGAGCGCCGCTCCCGCGTCCGCCGGCACGAGCGCGACGCCGCGGCTGAACTCGAAGCCGGCGAGCACGCATGACTGCCCCGACCGGGGCCCCACCAGCTCCACTTCGATGACTCGACTCATGAAAGACTCCTTGGAAAAGGAGCGCCCGGCACGCGCCGGACGCCAGGTTGACGGCGCAACACGAAGGGGAGCCCGCCACGACACGCGCGCAGCGCGTACCCAGGGCGAGCCCTCGCCGCGCACTGCTAGTTGGAGATGCCCTTGACGACGGCCAGCGCCAGGTCGGAGTAGCAGGCGAGGCCGCAGTAGAACTTCACGCGGGTGATGGACTCGTCCTTCGACTCGGACTCACCCAGCGCCTTCACCTGGATGCCCATGGCCTTCTTCGCATGGAGGCCGGCAATGCCCACCTTCCGGCTGCCGTCGTCCAGGCACCCGGCGATGATGCTGGTGCAGGTGGTGCTGCTCCCCTGCGTCTGGTTGGTGGGCACCCAGTCGTTACGGAAGATGGGCACGCCCTCGTACACCAGCGTCTCCTCGCCGCTCGGCAGCGTCAGCGTCTCAATGATGCCGGCGCCGCTCTGGCCGCGCAGCAGCGTCTTCACCGAGCGGATGGTTCGCGCGTGCATCATCAGGAAGTCCACCTTCCCGTCCTTCGCCTTCACCGCGTCCAGCAACTCGTCCAGCAGCGAGAAGGAAACGTCCGCGCCGTTGGTGCCGGCCGTCAGCGTCTGGCCCGAGCTCACGAGACCCAGGAGACCGACGAACTCCTCGTTGGCGCCCGTGCCGTTGATGAGGAGGCTGGAGTACTTGCGCCCCACCGCCTTGGCCTTGCCGGCCACCTGCACGGCCTCCTGATCCGTGGTGTCGCTGTGCGTGGCCTCGACGAAGTTGTCCACCTCGGCGTCGCCGACGATGCGCTTCAGGGGACTCGTCACCTGGGTGAAGGTGGTGGCGGCCTTCGCGGTGATGGTGCCGCCGACGCCCAGCATCTGCACGTCGCCCAGGACGTTCTCCCGGTTGTAGACGGCCGCGGGGCCCTCGACGGGCTCGAAGGGGAGGACGCCGAAGAAGCGGTCCACCGTGACGATGTTCTCGATGATGCCGGCCACCAGGTCGTTGTTCGACAGCTTGGCCGCCTCGGAAAGGATGACGGAAGGCATGGAAAGGCTTTCTTCCTCGCGTGAGAGGGAAAAGAAGACGAGTGGGCGGACGCGCTACGGCGAGGGCTGGGGAAAGCCCGGTGGACGCGTCTGGTTTGGAAGGAGAGTGACTGCGTCCGGGCATCCCGCCCGGTGTGTTTCAGGCCGCATCCCGCGAACCTGAAACGGCTACTTCAGCTCCGCCAACCCCTTCGCGATGCGCTGCGTAGAGGTGAGCTTCTCACCGCCGGGCGTCCCGCCCGTTTTGCCCCCCGGCGGCGTCCCGCTGCCGGAGGAACCCGAGCTTTCGAAGGCCCGGGCGAAGTCCGGATTCTTCTTGAGTTCCGCGACGAACTCTCGCGTCGTCACGTAGCCGCCCGACTTGTTGACGCGAGGCTCACCCTTCGCGTCGACAATCCGAGCCAAGAAGTCACCGTCCTCCTCAATCACTTTCACATAACGCTCGACGTAAGGCAACAGCAGCGACGTGCTTCCCTTCGCCTCGGCGATGGCGGCGAGGGCCTCCGCGTTGGCGACGCGCTGGTGGTACGTGGAGCGCATGCGCTCGATGGTGGAGTCCTTCTCCGTCAGCACCTTCGCGTGCCCGGCCTCCAGCTCCGCGCGCTGCTTCTCCCACGCCGCCGCACCTTCCTTCCCCTTCTGCGCCTCGGCCAGCTGCGCGCGCAGCTCTCCCAGCTGCTTCTCCGCGTCCTCGGGCGTCTTCCCCAGCTTCTGGTAGCCGGCCACCTGGGCCTTCAGCTCCTTCACCGCGTCGCGCTCCTTCTTCAGCGCGGTGCTGAGGCTGGTGGTGTCCATGCGCTTCACCAGGTCCGCCTCGAGGACGTACTTCGCGCCCTCACCCTCCCCCTTCGCGTACAGCCCGCGGAACTTCTCCGGGACGATGTCCAGCGCGTCCAACTCCTGCTGCCACTCGAATTCCACGTGTCTGCCTTTCTCGGCCCGGCGGGCCGCTACATCTGTGCCTTCTTGAAAGCGGCGGCCTCGGCGGCGCGCAGCTCGTCCAGGGTGAGCGTCTTGCCGCTAGCGTCGGTGAAGCTGCCGAGGCGAAGTCCCCCGTCCCGGAAGAGGCGCCCGCGCGCGGGGCCCAGCACCTCGTCCTGGAAGCTCGTGGGCTGACGGCGCAGCCAGTCCTCGTAGGACAGGCCCTTGGGCGCAGAGCCGATGTTCTCCTTGGCCCAGCGCTCGCGGATGCGCTTCACCGCCGCGCCGCGCTCCTTCTCCGTCATGTCCTTCCAGGCCTCGCCCGCCTTGGCCTTCGCCTCGGCCCGGAAGTCGATTTCCCGGTTCCGCCTGTCGCGGGTGTCCCGGACGGTGGGCCTGTCGCCCACGAGGCGCACGCCGTCGATGACGGGGATGGTGGTGCTGCGGCAGCGCCAGTGGGCGGGCGGGCGCGGGCCCCCGCGCACCGGGAAGGTGTGGCCGTCGCGGGAGGCGCACAGCAGCGTGGTGCGGCCGTCCAGCGTGGACACCCAGCGCACCTCGCGCACCAGGTCCTCGTTGGCCCGGTACACCTCTTCCCGGGCCTGGGTGGCCACGTGGTTGAGGGCGGTGCGCGCCACTGCCTCCGCGCCGCGGCGGCTGCCCTCCAGCGCCCCGTCCCCGCTGATGAGGTCCCGGACAATCTGCTGCGTCGTCCGCCCCTCCACCACGCCCGCCTGGATGGTGCGCTCGATGCGGGCCAGGTCCGCCGGCTCCATGCCGGCCACCCACGTCTCGAAGACGGCGCCGTTGAAGGGCCGCGAGAAGACGGCCGCCTCCAGCACCTCCGCGGTGGGCGCGGCGATGGAGACGTCCACGATGAGCGTCTCCTCCAACAGGGCCGCCTGCCACCGCGCCTCATACGCAGCGAAGGAGGCGGCCTCCTCCTGCAGCGTGCTGGAAATGGCGGCGTAGGCCCCGGCCCGGAGGGTGCGCACCTCGGACAGCAGCCCGGCGATGCGCTCCGTCGTCTCGCGGCCGGCGTCGTACCCGCCCGCGGCCTCGATGGCCTGGAGGCGCGCGGCGAGCTGCTCCGTGAGGCGCTCCTCCGTGTCGTTGAGGAGAGCCACCACGCGCCGGGCGACGCCGGCCTTGTAGCGCTCCAGCTGGACGGCGTGCGCGACGGAGCGCTCCAGCAGCTCCTCGTTGGCGGTGGGGCGGACGGGGCTCACCGTTCCCCCCACTTCACCTGGGCGCGTGCGGTGATGCGCTGCTCGCGGGCAAGCCGTGCCTGACGCAGTTCGCGCAGGCGGCGGCGTACCTTCCGCGCGCCGCGACGGTTGGAGCGGAACCAGTGGGCGGCCCGCGCGAAGTCCTCCGTGAGGCACGGCAGCCGCTCCCCAAGGAGTCCCGCCGCGCACAGCGTCTCGTCATGGAGCAGCTTCACTGGGCACCGCCTGGGCTCGAGCCGGAGCCCAACTCGATGAAGGCCCGCCGGGCCGTCCAGTCATGCAGCGCATCCCCCCACGCCTCGGGGAGCGCCTCCATGAGGGGGTGGGCGATGACGTTGTGGACGAAGCGCCAGAGGCGGGCGCGCAGGGCGGGCGTCATGCAGCCCTCCCACCGGCGGGAAGCTGCTGGCCCGGGGGCACCTGGCCGCCAGCTGCCGGCGCCGTGCGCAGGCTGCCCAGCGCGGGCCCCTCGCTCGCCAAGCGCTCCCCGTCCGCTTCCACGTCGAAGTCGGCCATGAGGACACCGCGGCGCTTGAGCTCCGCGAGGAAGGCCTCGCGGGAAATCTCCCGGGCCGCGCGCGCCTTGAAGAGGACGTCCAGGCCCTGCGCGTCAGCCTCGGAGATGCCGAAGTCGGTGTGCACTTCCACCTTCAGCTTCGCGTCCTCCACCTCCAACCCCAGCCACCGGGCCGCGAAGTAGAAGGCCAACTCCAGCGCGTCGCTGAAGGACTCCGCCATGGCCTGCAACTCGCTGTGCGACTGCGCCGTGTTGATGGACTTCTCGGTGGCCGTGGGCGTGCCGGAGCGCCGGACGAGGAGCTCCACGCCCAGCATGGCCATCTCGTCCTTCAGGTCCTCCAGGTCCTGCCGGCCGGCCTCAATCGCCTTTCCCGTGTGCTCGACGTAGTAGAACTTCCCCTGCGGGCTGCTGGTGGTGAGGAGGGCGTGGGGCCCCACCGTCACCTTCCCCGAGCCTCGCCCCTCCCCTTCCCCGCGGTCCTGCTCCAGCCCGGAAGCCGCCAGGATGGGGAAGCGCGCCACGTTGAGGATGTTTCGCTGGTCGCTGGCGGACTGCCAGTGCTCCACGTTCTTGTCCGCCAGGTCCATCAGCGGCGGCTTCGCGGCACACAAGGCGGTGCGCTCCCCGGCGTACCAGGTGACGAGGGGGATGAAGCCCAGCGTGCTGCGGCCGCCCGCCACCACCTTCCACTCGCTGGTGCCGCTACGCTCGTAAATCGCCCAGGAGTCGCGCTCGAGGACGCGCACCCGCTCCACCAGCACCTCCTCGAAGCCGTCCCGGCGCGTCTCGCTCTCGCGGATGCGCACGTGGGTGAGCACCTCCACCCCGTCCACCGTCTCCGCGTACGCGGCGATGAGGGACTCGGCGGAGACGTGCACGAAGTACGGGCGGAGGCCGGCGCGCTGCTCGTCCTCCAGCGTCTTCACCGTCTCCGGGTCCACCACCGGGAAGTCCACGAGGATGTGGGCGAGGCCCTTGGCCAGGCCGTCCCGGAAGACGCCGCGGGCCCACGCGGTGATGTCGCTGCCCTGCCTGTCCACGTCATCCACCAGGACGCGCAGCGGCTCCGGCGCGGAGTCGCCCAGGCGCACGGGCTTGGCGAAGGGCTTCGCGGCGAGGTTGCGCGCCGTCTTGCCAAAGACGTTGAGGAGGACGGCGCGCTGGAGGCGCTCCTTGTACGCCGCGTCCTCCTCCGCGTGGTACTGCGGCAGGTAGGTGCGCCCGGCGGCGCGCATGGTGCCGGTGCCGCCCAGGAGGGCGAGGACGAGGGCCCACGCGGGCTGCATGGCCCGGTAGGCGCTGCTGGGGGTGCTGACGTCGGCGGCGCCGCTCATCCGGACACCACGAGGAAGGGGCCCCGCACGCCGTTGTTGAAGCGCTCCGCCGCGCGCAGGGCGGTGCGCACGCGCTCCGCCGGCTTCTCGCCCTTGGTGGCGAAGAGGGCCCCACGAGCGACGTCCGCCCCGCAGCCGATGGCAGCGAAGGAGTCCCGCGACTCGCCCACCTGGTAGTCGTCCTCCACCGTGAAGAGGCGGCCGGCGACGCCCACCAGGAAGTGGCCGCCGTGCTCCTGCCCGTTTCCGTGGCGCGCGAAGCCCGCCTCCTTCAGCGTCGCGCGCAAGGTGTCGACGAAGTCCACCACCATGAAGCGCTCCAGGGCGCTCCTCCGGCGGGGCGGAGTCGGCGGCCGGAAGGCGTGGCGCAGCACCTGTCCCATCCGGAAAGAGGTGGTGAAGCCGAGGACGTAGGGGCCGTTGCGGAACACCTTCGCGTCCTTCCGCACCACCAACTGCCAGCTGTTGGAGCCGGCGCTGTCCCCGCCGACGTACACACGCCCCTGGTGCACCACTCCGGCAATGCACGTCACGACACCACCTCCATGCGGCGGATGGCCGGCTCGCCGAGCACCGCGGCGAAGACGCTCGCCACCACGTGGCCCTGCATGGCGGACGGGCCGGACAGCAGCAGGTGCAGCACCTCCGGCCTGTTCGCGCGGAGGGACTCGCGGACCGAGGCCTCGTCGGTGCGCGACAGCCTGGCGGGCCCACCCGGGTGGGTGTGCCAGTCGCCCAGGTAGCGCAGGCGCGGGTACACCCGGGCCAGGAGGCGGTTGTCGTGGGCGCGGTCCGCGTCGTAGCCCACGCGGCCGTGCACGGCACGCCGCCCAGGGCCGGTGATGGTGAGCACGTGCGCCTCGCCGTCCACCACGTCGCCCAGCAGCAGGCCGCCTGTCTCCAGCGGGGCGCGCACGCGCGCCAGGCGCAGGGCCTTGGCCAGGACGCCGGGCGCCAGGCGCACGCGGTAGCCGTCGGAGACGTAGAGGTCCGGCGCGGACGCGGTCGGCAGCGGGCAGGCCATCACCGGTAGCTCCCAACCTGGAAGGTGGCCGTGCCCTCGCCGAGCATCAGCTCCGTCAGCGCCCACACCACCGCGTCCATGCGGTTGGGGCTCCAGCCCGATTCGCCCGGCACCCATGTCGTCTGCTCGTCCTCCAGGGCAGGAAGGCGCACCACGTGGTGAGCCATCCCGCGCTCGTAAAGGGCGGCCACCGGTGCCGCGCGCTTCGCCTTGCCGCGCGTGGCCGTCACCACCTTCACGGTGACGTGCTTCTTCATCTCGCGCGCCTTGGTGCGGACGTTCGTCTCCACCATGTCGCCGCCGTAGTTCTTCTCACCCACGACGGCGTCCGCGCGCTCCTTCTCGTAGAGGGCCAGCGCCTTCGCTGCCCAGCCCTCTGCGGAGTACTTCCCCGAAGCATCCAGCCACACGTAGGCGTGGCCGTTGCTGGCCTTGCCGGCGCAGACGATGCCCACCTCGTCGTTGTCGGGCCCGTCGCCGCCGGCCGGATCCACCGCCACTACCACGCGCACCATGGGCAGCGGATTGCCCTCGGCGTCCTTCGGGAGCTCGGCGCGGCAGTTGTCCAGTAGCTCCTGCGTCCAGAGGGCGCCCACGGCAGCCGCCTGGAAGGCCTCCTTCACCGTCGCCGGGTACTCGCGGCGGAAGTCGTGGATGCCCTTCTCGTAGACGGAAATCTTCGCCCGGCGCCAGGCAAGCTGCGCGTCGTCCAGCTCGAAGCCGTGCGCCTCGCGGCAGAGGGCAGCGTACCGCTCCTCCTCGCTGGTGCGCTCGAAGCCCGGCGGCACCTCCCGCCGGTACTCCTCCTGCCAAAACCAGGGGACGAAGATGAGCTCGAAGTCGTTCTCCCCCTTCTGCGCCGCCGTGCACAGGTGGTGGAAGAGGCCCTGGGGCCCGTCGCTGGTGCTCTCCAGGATGACTTCGGTACCGGGCGCCGTCGGCACGCCTTCCATGACGCCGCGCATGTGCGTCGCGGCGTTCGGCCAGAAGGCCACCTCGCTGCCGTGGAAGTACTGGATGGTGGAGGAGCGGCCCGTCCCCTTCGCACCCGCAGTGCCCACCTTGTAGCCGCTGGACAGCTTGTCGAAGAGGAGCTCCTTCGCGTTGGAGGCGCTCGTCGACGGCTTCACCAGGGCCGGGACATGGTCGTGGTACCGCTTCGCCATGTCGAAGAGGTTCACCGTCGCCGCGTCCTCGTGCGTGAGGATGTAGGCGCGCACGCCCTTCAGGTGGCTCACCTTCCAGTAGAAGCGGGCCTCCACGTACGTGCTGCAGCCCTGCTGGCGCCCCTTCAGGACGATGGCGCGCACGAAGCCCCGGCGCTTCAGCTGCGCCTCCAGCCGCTCGTGGATGTACAGCTGCGCGCGGTTGAGCTTCAGCGCCGGCAACTCCCCGCCCGTCACCTCCTTCGGACGGATGCGCAGGCACCGCGAGGCGTAGTGCGGGAAGTCGTCCTTCAGCCGCTGGCGGATGGCCTTCTCTCGCGGGGAGAGGGGCTTGCGGCGCGCTCCCTGGTGGGGCGGCTCGGCCGCGCGGCGACGGGCGCGGGCGCTCATTCCAGCTCCCCCAGCGCGTCCTCGTGGCTGAACTGGACGGTGGTTTCCACCTTGTCGACGAAGAGGCGCAGGTGCTTACCCAGCAGCTCCAGCGACTTCGGCTTGTCCCAGAGCTTCACCTTGGCCACGGTGCCGATGGCCTCCCCGTCCACAGTGAGCTGCTCCACCTCGATGGAGGAGATGGCCCGGCGCAGGTGGGCCGGCATCTGCTTCAGCGGCAGCAGCGCCCCGGTGGGGCTAAAGGCGTCACCGATGTCCGTCCGGGCGATGAGGAGCAGCTCGCGCAGGACGTCGTCCGACTTCACCTCGACGCGCTCGGCACGGGCCTTCTGGGCCGCCGCCACGGACTCCAACACCTTGACATTCCTCAACATGCGGCTGCCCTGCGACTCGGCGGTGCGCTCCGAGTAGCCAGCAGCCCGGGCGGCCCGGGTGGCGTTGAGGTCGAGGAGGTACTCCTGGACGAAGCGCTCCTGCTTCGCCGTCAGGACCTGGTCGCGCGACTCATCCGCCGGCGTCTTCCGGCTGGAGCGCGTGCTGGGCTTGCGAGGAGGCGTGCTTCCCACGCCGCCGAGTCTCCGGTGTCGCGTGGACAACGTCCGGCGCTGGCGCGGGAGGCCGGCCCTTCTTCATGGGTACCGGCGACTTTCCGCCGGCCGTCCCCATGGAGAAGCCGTGTCCGACGATCCGCGCTACTGCCCCGCCTGCCGCACCCACAACCGGCCCTCCGCAGGCCACTGGTGCTCTGGCCTGGAGGATTTGCGCCAGCGCGCCGAGAGGCTCAGTACCTGTCCGCACACCTACGCATCCCGGGTCCCGGGCACGAAGGACTGGCACTGCTCGGACTGCGACTACCTCGGCCGCAGCCCAAGGGAACCGGGCCGCGCGGATGACGCGCTCAGCCTCAGCCCTGGCCGTCCACGTCGTCGCCCCACAGCGCCAGCTGCCCCTCCGGCTCCGGCCGCTTCCGCGGGGCGCGGGGGGCCGCCTCCACCTCGGATGCCGGGGGCGACTCCTTCTGCGCGTAGGCCTGGGCTGCTTTTCGGAGCCTGTCCTGGGCGCGGCTGAAGTCCTCCTCGTCCCCGTCGTCCGCCTCCGCGTAGGCCAGGGCCGCAGCCGTCAGCCGCTCCCAAGGCGTGGCGTAGGGCTCGCGCAGCGGCTCCGACATGGGCTGACGCCGCCTCTGGCGCATGAGGTGTGCGTGGCAGCGACGATGCCGTGGCGCCGCTGAGCGGGTGCAGTCACCTTCGCAGCACTGAGGGCGGCAGGAGGACATGGTCACGCCTACTGTGCCGCAGCTCCGCAGGGTCCGCACGAGGTGCGCGCTCGGAAGAGAGTCAGCCAGAATCGGGTTTAGCGGTTTGCCACGATTCCAGGGCTTCTCCCTCAGGGGCAGCATTCACGCGCACCCCTGCAACGGAGTCCCCGCATGCGCTTCCGTCCTCTCCTCGCTGCCGCTTCTCTTCTCTCGCTGCTCCCCGCCACCAGCTTCGCCCTCCCTCCTCAGTGCGACGACGTGTGCTTCTCCAAGCCCTGCAACACGTTCTGCGCCGTGGGATTCCGCACATCGACCTGCGAGAAGGAGGGATACTGCGGAGCTCCGAGCCCCGGTGACGAGGCGTCTGATTCCGTTACCGCGAACGCGTCCCAGCAAACCGAAGACACCGCGCCGGTGTGTCGCGAGGGCCGTCCAGAGGCGGAGCAGGCCGCGACCGCCGAGAGCTGAGCCACCAGCCAATGGGCGGGCGGCGATGCCGGCCCCCGCCCCCTCTCCACTTACTTCTCCCTGGGAGTACCCGCCCGGATCTGGCCCCACGGCTTCCACCCCCACCGCGAGGGTTGCCCCGGGACGAGGATACGGGCCCAGTTCCTACCGTCTGGATCCGCGTGGAAACCACGCGGGAGCACCACGCCCGCCTGGTACCCCGGCATCGGGCACGGCAGGTCCCCGCGCTCGCGGGGCAGGCACAGGGCGTCAATGACCGCCGCCCTTCGCCAGCTGCAAATCCGGCAGGCAGGAAACGGCTACACCGTCTCCGGCGTCTTGGGCTTCAGCGGCACCGGCTGCGCGCCTGCGGACGGCAGCGGGTCCAGGAACTCGATGCCGTTGCCGTGGAGGACGACGCGCCGTCCGCCCAGGCTCGCCACATCGATCTCCTGCCCCGAGGGCTTCAGGATGATGGTGCTCCACTCGCCGCCGCGGTGCCGCACGCCCACGAAGTGCGGGAAGTCCACCGTCTCCCAGGGCTTGAGCGTGGCCACGCCGTCGTTGGTCTCCATCCTCGCAGCATCACCTGCGGCGTAGACCGGGTCCGGCGGTGCGCTTCAAGGATTCGGCAGCCCCGCGTAGGTGAGGCAGGGAAGCGCTCCAGGACGGCGCTGTGGTGCCCCCCTTCACGAAGCAGATCCAGCGCCTTCGCTCGCTGCTGGCGCCGCAGCTGCGCGGGCGGCAGCCCCTCCGGCTGGTCCGGACCGAGGCACTGCGGCTCCGGGCCCTCGTCCTCTGGTGGTTTGCGGCATCGGGCCATGCTCCCTCACCGTGCCTCATTCCAGGCCCGTCTGCACGGAACGCGCTGGCGGCCTCATCGGAGCCGACCTTTCGCGCGGAAGAAGTCCTCCTCGTCTCCGTCGTCCGCCTCGCCGTAGGCCAAGGACGCAGCCGTCAGCCTGTCCCCGTCGTGGCGTAGGGCTCGCGCAGCGGCTCCGACATGGACTGCCCGCGCCGCTGCCGCATGAGGTGTCCCGAGCAGCGCCGGTGTCGTGGCGCGGCGTCGCGGGAACACCCATCGTCAGAGCATGTGACTGGGCGGCAGGCAGCCGTGACACACTAATTTCGCCTCACGTCTGGCGGGTATGCACGCAAAGTCACCACCACAGCCAACAGGGCAACTATTGCCCGACGTTCAGCGGTTGTGAAACGCCAGTCCCAAGCAACTGCGCGAATCCTGGTGCTTCATTCCACCAGGAATCTCATGCGCATCTGCGAAAGAACATCATCCCAAGGAGACAACCAGCCTCCGACGTGATCTTCGAAGCGAGGTCCCCCCTCCTTGAGCAGCCCAAGAACTGTTTCGCCCTTCGCTCCCAAGAGGAACACAGGTCCTCCGCTAAATCCCCCAATAAGCGGTCGCTCATCGGGCGCTACACTATCCAAAAGCCTTCCCCATCTTTCGGCAACGAACCCCAGCTCAGTGGGCAATTTGGGCATATCATACCCAATCTCAATCTCAACATCGATTTGCGGAGCCAATTCACCGCAACCATCCCACACCGCATCAGGCATTCTGCGCACAGATACGGGCGCATGAACACAGCCGACCATATTCATCTGCGTTATGGGATCTTGGTCGTGCGTCAGGTTGGGAAAACCTGAGATGAAGCACGCGAACCGCTTCTGCTCCTCCTCAGGCCTATTACGGAACACCTGGAGGACTTCTGCATCCTTGGCTAGTTCTGCATCGAGAAAGATACAAGCACCACTCTTAATAAGAGCATCAGGAGCCGCAAAGGCCACTACATCCAGCCTCGTGTCTTCCCAGACAATATCGCCCTCGCTGAGCGTAAACCCTATTGGCTGGCTCCCCGCCTGAGGGTTGGAATCCGCCGAAAAGACCATAAGTCGTACGAGATAAGGCGTGAACGGCCATGTAATTGGAGGCACTTCTTCACGCTCGACACGAACTACGTGACGGGCTGTAAAGACGAGATCCCTTCCTCCAACCCTGGCAAAGAAAGCAGTGCCCTTTCCCTCTAGCTTACTCTTCCCACTGAGTAACGCGATGAGTCCAACACGCTGACGTGCCCGTGCGAATGGCTCTTTCATCAGAGCCAGGTACTCGCTTGGTGACACCTCTCTCACCCCTCCTGGAGATTCGCTCATGGATAGATCATAGTCTCACCATGACCTTCTCGCGCTACCCTTCGAATCGACTTCATCACTGCATCTTCACAGGATAGCTGGAAATCAGTATCACCCAACCGAACGCGCTACGGTCATCCCCTGCGGACAAGCCATAGCAGCACCCTCCAGCTACTTCTCCCTGGGTCCGGCAGCCCGGACCGGCACCCACAGCCGCCACGCCCACCGCGACGGCGTGCCCAACACGACGACCCGGGCGAAGCGGGCCCCATCGACATCCTCGTGGAAGCAATGTGGGAGCGCGACGTCGGCCGGACACTGTAGCTTCGGGCATGGCAGGTGACCATGTCCGGCGCTGCGAGGGCAGGCGCGGGACGTCACCGCGTTCTCGGGTTGTGCGCGACGACATCCAGGGCGCCACTGATCACCACGCCGGGATGCCGGTCGCAGCGCAGCGCAAGAGCACGCCGATCCTCCTCCGTAACCATCGCACCGTCCCCCATGCAGTACCGGCAGAGGATGCCAGTGGAAGGGTCCGCAGCGGCGACACAGTCGAGTCCCTGGTGCTCGTAGATGGCCCCCCGCCTAAGGGGACGGGGCGGGCCGCTGGCTTTGGTCGGAGTTCTACCTAGCGGGATGGCCGTCGCGGCGCAAAGGGCACAACTTCGCCCAGCAGGTCACCCTGGGGCGGCCCGGGCGCCACTACCTGGGCGACTGTCTCTGGAATGCGCAACGACAGAACCAGTCCAGTCTTTCCTTCAAAGAAGGCAGGTGGCAACCGAGTCAGTCGCTCAACGTCGTGAGGAGCGTAAGGCAGTCGATCCTGCACGGCTGAAGGACCGTGCGCATCCACCACCATCTCTGTTGCTCGCATAAGGAGGCGCGGCAACTCTACCGCCACATCGCGCTCATGCGGTTCGTTCGTTTTGTAGCCTCGCCGGTTGTAGTTGATCATCAGTTGCCGCTCGCGCTCAGGACTGATGATCCCCAGCGTAGCCGCACGTTTGATCATCATCTTGATGGAGGCTTTCCAGCGCAGCTTCAAAGGCTGCAGACTGTCGAGGTCAACCAGGATGACTTCGTCCAAGAATGCTGAGCGCGGAAAAAGAAAGGAGCCGGCGAAGCGGTGGGCTTGATCCTCCAGCATTCGCCACTCTGAGGAGGACCGCAGACGTGCTGGAGCGACATGCCGATGCAGCAAGAGGTGCCCCAACTCGTGGGCTGCATCGAAGCGAGAGCGGGCACCGGAGTTCCGGTCAGATGCGAGAAGCACAGTTGGCCGAGAGCCGCGCCAATGACTCAGTCCATCCAAACGTGGCTCGCCAAGCTCGCATCGAGCCACCACCGCTCCTTTGTTCTCAAGCAGCCAGACCACGTTGCTGATAGGACCGTCGCCCAGCTTCCAGTAGCGCCTCGCAGCAACAGCTAGCTCCTCGATTCGGTCTCCGGTCAGTGACGCTGGGTCCTCGATGTTGAAATCGGGGAAGTCCACCGGCGGCAGAGTTACCGCGTCGCTCAGGTCAAAGAGCGCGTCACCTGCCCACTTCGCCCAGCTCTCGGCACGAGCGCTTAGGGCAGGTGAGACGCTGCGCGGAGCACGAAGGAACGTAGCGCCTGGCCCTGGCGCGGTCTGTGGGCGCAGGAAGAGGCGGACGGGTACACCGAGGCAAGTTGCGATGCGATCTAGAACAGCAGGACTCGGCGTTGCGTCACCGAGTTCGTAGGCACTCACGGTGCTGCGGCTGAGGTTTGCTTGGTCGGCCAGTGCGAGTTGCGTAAGGCCCCGTGCCTCGCGCGCCTCGACCAATCGGCTGGGAACAAATCCGGGAGTCCCGAGAAGCATCAGTCCCCCTGCGTTCCGTCCGCTTCGCCCAGCTTCGGCAGCGCGCGAGGGGCGAGCAGCAGGTCGTCGTGGATGGTCTCCTGAGCAGAACGCGTCTTGTTAAGGAGCGCGATCAATCTGTTGTTGAGAACCAGCGGTCGGGCACGGGAAAACCCCTTCTCGGCAGACGGGAACAGCACGCGTGCGAACCCGGGGATGCCAGTGCCTCGTGCGCTGCGCGCCGTGGGCCCGTACACCAGCTGAGCGAAGATGCTCATCTCCGGAGAGGGGGCGACGGAAAGCGCCTTTGTCGCCTCGATCTCTTTCGAGAACATGCTCAGGCCCAGGTACATCTGCCGGAGCTCTGCCGCGTGCTCTTGTACGTAGCCCGTCAACCGCGGACCCACACTTTCGTCACGCGCATAGTTCTCGACCACCAGTACCCGACCGTCACCGAAGACGCCTTCCACATGACACGAGCTGTTCGTCTTGTTGTAGGCGCGAGTGGCAACGCCGCCGAAGCGCCCTACCAACTCGAAGAACTTGTCCTCCACCTCGCCACGTCGCATTTGGGGCAGGACGTCTCGTGCACTCTCGGCTGAGTAGCGGTCACTGCACTCACGCGCGAGCCTGCGGTTGACCGCAGCGATGGTGTTGAGCCACGCGTCGATAAACGCCTCCGGGACGTACTTCTGGAAGACGGCGTGGTGGCTCGTGGACTGGGCAGGCTGCGGTTGGCGCATCCGTACGCCTCTCGGTGTCAGGGTAGTGGTCGGCCATCTATACGCACAAGACGACCGAAAACGCCATCAATAAGCACGAGGCCGCCCCTTAGTGTAATCCAATGTCATACAACACAAGCAAAGTACGGACTTCACCCGTGTCGGTGAGCCTCCCGAGCGTCCTCACACCCACGCCCGCGCAGGGGCACGCCCTCCTCGGCCTGGCGGCGCTTCCGGGGCTCAGGGGCGTCTAGCGGCAGCAGGGGCTGCTCCGGCACGCGGCACGTCACGGCTTCCTCCCTGGGTAGCTGGCCGGCGTGGCCAGGGCCGCGAGCCCACGCAACGGCCGGGACGAAGCCTTCTTCGGGGCCTTCGGCTTCTGTGCCCTGGGCGCGCGGGGAGCGGCGGCCTCGGGCGACACCGGAGGTGGGGGTGGGGCCAGCGCGTCCTGGGCGCGCACAGCCGCGGCGAGTGGATCGTCCCCCCAGGAGAGCTCCACCAGCACCGAGGGCTCGCCCTGAGCCTGGGCGTACACCCAACGCACTAATGGCGAGGCGTCGTCCAAGCACAGCTGCCGGGCCACCTCGTCGCGAATGCTCTTCATCGCGATGGGGAGGTTGTCCCCACTGTCGAGCGTCCTCGGGGACACGCGCGTCAGACGCACCACCAGGAGGGCGGGGCCACTCCAGCCCGGCCACAGCAGGTGGGTGGCATCACGCTGCCCCTTCGCGCGGCGGTGACGCTGCATGTGGTGCTCGCGCCGGTTGGAGGTGTTGACTGTCTCCACCGGCACCTCGAAGCGGATGCAGCTCATCGACGTTCCTCCTGGACACGGAGAAGGGCTGAGAGCGCCTACCCGCGAGCTTTAGAGTCCCGGGTCTCGTGGACGATTTCCTGAACTCCTCGCGGGGATACGAGCACCAGCAGAGTTCGATAGGCTGAGCGCGATGGCGCTCAAGGATCTCACCGACTCTGATGCTGTTCTCAAGGCCATCGCCGAATTCGATGCCCTCGGCCGCGAGGCTTTCCTCCGGGCGTACGGCTTCGGAGAAGCCCGCTCCTACTTTCTTGTCCACAACGGCAAGAAGTACGACTCGAAGGCCATCGTCGGAGTGGCCCATGGCTACCAGTACCCGCCGCAAGGACCGCTTTGGTCCTCGGAATTCAGCGGTGGGTTCGTCACCGTTTTAACGCAGCTCAAAGCGCTCGGCTTCACTGTGCAGCACGGCTCGGACCCACTCCCGCATTCAAAGTCGAAGCCGGCCCCGCCTCCCACTTTCCCTGTAGGAGGCGAAGTTCGGAACGCGGCGCAGCCACCGCTCAAGCGAAGGCCTCGCCCTTTCGACTCGAGTCGTCCGCCGGCAGACTTCATCCCGGGCACCAGTCACGCTTCACCAGAGGACACGCTCGCCCTGCGCGAAAAGGCGACGCACGGGCACTACGCACTACTGGTGGAGCTCCACCGGTCACTGGAAGCGGCAGGCTGGACGGATATCGAGGAGATTCCGGCCGCCGTCGATCTCTGGGCGCGCAGTCCTAACGAAGGCCGACGCGTCATTTTCGAGGCCAAGACGCTAGCGGAAGGAAACGAACTGCACCAGACGCGCTCCGCCCTTGCCCAGCTCTTGGAGTACCGCCACGTCCACGGAGCCCCCGAGGATGAGCTCTGCGTCGTGGTGGATAGACCGCTCAGCATCATGCGCGAACGTATCTTGTTGGCGTTAAACGTCATTGTCCTTTGGCATGACGGGAGCATTTTCCGCTCCGCTGAAGGTGCTCCTCGTGGCTGGGTGATGACACTCGCAAGTGGCTAATGGCTTACCCAGCCAAGCTTATTCACTCACCTAAACCCCAGAAGTGGCAAGACATCGAAACCAGCATACTCACCGCGCACCAAACGCCTAAGCTCGCTTGGGTCTGGGCGCATACTGCTGGACCCATGGCGAACAAAATAGTCATTGTTCTTCGTGGCATACGGAGGTTGATCGCCACGCTCAACCTCGACAACCAAGAATGGGCTTCCATCTCTACTGCGAGATTTCACCTTGAATTTCGGCAGGGGCTTGACGCCATCTCGAATCAGCTGATCAACCCTATCCGCCATCGATTTGATGTGTGGCTCCACCGCATCATCAGATCGCTTAGAAATCTTTTTGAGTTCACCAAACCCCTGCAGTTGCCCGCTATCCTCGACGCCAATATACAGCCGCCCACCACCGGCATTGGAGAAGGCGACAACAGTCTTCACAAGCTCGGCTTCTTTTTGAGAGTCCTTCGAGTCAACAAACGGCTTGTACTCGACCTTCTCGTTCTCTCCATCACGAAGCTCAGCTGCAATCTGACTTTCCTCGCTGGGCTCAGCAACATCTGCTCCAGGAGTGGGAATGTGATCGACATTTCTATGCAGACTATGACGAACCAGCATTTCGCCAGCTCGATCCACAACGAACGTCTCAATCGTCTCCACGTCGTTCGGGACATCAAGAACCAGCATTCCTGATTGCGCCTCTCTGATGTCGTGACGTCTCGACTTTCCACCCCCATAAAAAACCTGCACTTCGTATCCTTGCTCAGTAACGCGAACATCAACGTCTATCTCAAGCGTCTCTCCGCGCCACACAACACGGCTCAGCCTAACTCTCGAGTCAGGCAGGACTGTTATCAATTCATACGAGGCGTGCGTAGCATCCTTCTTCCAGCTATCCACACTCCTATGGATCCACTCCCAGACGGCATGAGCGCCCGTCAAGTATGGCGGATTTCCTTTTGACAAAATGGGTTCACCAGGAAGATCAGCCTCGCCGTATCCCTCGACCCGAGGCAGCCTTGTCACAAACTGCCATTCACGCCAACCAGTAACACTGTGGCGAAACTTACCCGTAGTCTCCGTGTAGGTACTGGCGCCCAAGCAAACGATGCCGACTGAGTCGACCGTTCCGCTTCCCGCAATAATGCTGCGAACCCTATCGACGGCCGCCTCAGCCCCTTCAACCCACTCCTCCACAAGCGTCATTTTCTGATTTTTGACTATGGCGCGACTCTCGACTCGCTCGTCCGAAAAGACAATTCTCCCCTCAATGGGAATCGTGCCTTTGCCCGTATGCCGCAGAACAAATGAAAAGAGCGCTCCGACTGGCTCTCGACCACGGGTCGCGATTTGCGCGAGCAACTGTCTTGCAACTTCTTCTTCGTTGACATGCTGCATGAAGTCCTCCGCAAGGACGGCTCTTAAACACAGATACGCGCACTGCAATACCTACATTCATACCGCCGCGCTGAGCTTGAGACGACACTGTGCTGCACTGCCCGTTCAGACCAACGCCCTTCTGTGACGCGGATTCTGAGCACTACTCGGCCGCCTACGTGACCAGCCGGCGGGGCCGGCCGAGTGTAGAACGGCGCTCAGCTCATCGCGCCCTCCCCTTCCTCGTCCACAGTTCTTCGCCGCCGCGCGACAGGCTTGGAGCTTTGCCACCCGCCTGAAGCACGTACATGGGTGGGTGCGCGACAGCTGCTCAGGTGGGCGCCGTACCTGTCCAGGGACTCGGCGAGGCGGCGGACGCGCGCGAGAGTTCCTCCACGCGCTCCCGCTCGCGGGACAGCGCCTTGTCCAGGTCGGGGTGCTTCCGGAAGGACGTCATGGACTCGCCTCCAGGGCGGCGGGGAGCGCTCCGCATGCACGAGACTCCACCCAGCGGGAGACGCTGTCCGTCGTGAGGCGCGGCACGTCCGTCTCCAGCCACGCCGCGCAGACCCGGCACAGCGAGTGCCCCCACACCACCAGGGAGGACGCCGTCCCGCACCCGGTGGCGCACGGGGCGCTCGGCTCCTCACCGCGGCCGACGCTCATCTGCGCGCGGCGACGGGCCTCGGCGGGGGGCATCTGCGCAGGACCCACGCTGCCCAGCTCGGCCCCGCCCTGCCCCGGGACGTGCCGGCGCCACACCTCCGCGCCGATGAAGGCCCGGGCGGCGCACACCGGCTGGCGAGACTGCCCCCAGGTGTCCTCCAGCCACGCGAGCCAGGCCGCTCGCAGGCGCCCTTCGTCGCCTCCGACGGCGGCCAGCGAGTCCGAGTACCAGGTGGCCCAGCCCGGAGGGGGTGCTTCGGGGATGGCGCGGCCGAAGCGCCGGCAGCGCTCCTCCTGAGTCCACGCGAAGAACACCTTGTCCGGGCTCGGCGCGTCGTCCTCCATCCACTTCGGCCGAGCCTTGCGGACGATGGAGGCCCCCGGGATAGGGGCTGCCGGGGACGTGTCCCCTCCGGCGCGGGACAGGGGGACAGGGGACATGTCCCCGGGGACAGGAGGACAGGGGACAGGGGACACGTCGCGCGCGCTTTCAGCAGCAGCACGCTTCTTCTGTCGCTGCTTCTGCTTCTTCAACTTCTCGTATTCCCTACGCTTTTCGTCTTTCGTCGCTGTTGCTGCTGCTTCCCCCCTCCCCCCCTTCATGTCCCCGTCTGTCCCCGGGGACAAAGGGGACATGTCCCCGGGGACAGGGGGGACAACCATGGGGACAGCGGGACGGGACGCGCCGGGGACAGGCGCGGGGACGGCGAGGGACGGGGCCAGCAGCGCGATGGCGTGCGCGAGCCCCTCCGCACGGCCCTCGCTGCGCGCCAGGTCCTCGCGCAGTTGGGCCGCCTGGGCGCGCAGCGCGTCCAGTTCATCGTGCAGCGCCTCTGGGTCGAAGGTGTGTGCACAGCACGCCCCCGGAGGCTCGCGACGGTAGGTGGGCGCGTGGGCCTCCGGTGCGGGCGAGGCCTCTCCGGGCCAGCGCGCCTCGGGCGGGAGTTCGCCGGGAATCACCTGGGCCGCCTCCTCCTCGCTGACGAGCTGGCCGGACAGCAGGCGCACCATGCCCGGGGGCACCGGCTCGCCCTCCCCGATCTCCGGAGGTGGGGGCGGGACGGGCCGACGGCGAGGGCGAGCAGGAGGCGTGGGGCAGATGCTCATGGTGTGGGGTCCTGCACGGGAAGAAGGGGCGACGCCTCCGGAGAGGGGCAGCACGCGGGCGAGACAGGCCGGTCCACGCAGTCGGCCAGCGCGGCGACACCGTGGCGGCAGGTGGGCCAGGCGCTGGGGTGCTTCGCGCGAACTGACTCCGAGGCGACGCGCGGTGCATGGGGCGCGGGCAAGCCCGCGGCGGTGACGGCGGCCATGCGGGAGGCGCCACAGTCCTCGCAGCGGACGGTGGGCAGGCGGCAGCGACTCAAGGCGACACCCCCATGGTGCAGGTGTGCGGCGGGCACCCAGGCGCGGTGCAGCGCCAGGTCCGGCACGTGGAGCACTTCGTCATCGCCCTCCGGCAGGCGCACATTCGGAGGACGCGGTCCTTCAGTGACGCGGCCTCGCGCCCCCCGGCGCGCGCGGCGCGGGCCTCGTAGGCGTCCCAGCGCGCCTTGTCCGCCCCGACGAGCGCCCCGAAGCCCAACCGAACCCGCGCCAGCACCTGTCCGGGCACCTCCCACAGCGTGTCAGCGGGACCAGGCTCACAGGCCACGGGCTCCTGCAGCGCGACCACGTCCTCGAGCCACATGCCCGCCGGGCCCACGTACCAGCGCGACTGCCGCTCGCCGTCCGGCCATAGCGAAACCGCTGCAACGCGCGCCACCGCCACCACCGCGCTGGTGGGCACGTCGCCCGCGCGCGGGGCCGCGACGCCCGGCCCGTGCCAGGAGGCCATCCACTCGGCCAGCTCCGGCACGTACTCCGCTGCGGCGCACACCGCGACGTAGGCGCCCAGCACGTCCGCCGGCGGGGCTCGGTGGAGGTTGAGCACCGGCGCATTGCGGACCTGGACAGCCCAGGCCCATGGCTGGGGCGCGGTCACGCCGTAGATGGGGACGCGCATGGGGGCAGCGCAGGGGCTCATGCCGCCCTCCGATTCTTCAGGAAGGCCTCGGCCAGCTTCCGGACGCGGCCTTCGTCCGTCTCCAGCCGCTCCATGAGGCTGGCCTGCGGATCGCGGATGCCCTCCATCTGGTTGCGCTTGATGCCGAGGACATCCGCCACCACTGGGTCCGAGCCGGAGTCGGACACCAGGAAGTAGGCCATGACGGGGTCCGGCTGGCCGTCACGGTGGACGCGGCCGCACGCCTGCTCATGCACGCCGGGGCTCCAGTCCAGCTCGCCGAACACCACCGTGCGGCAGCAGTGCTGGAGTCCGTCGAGGCCCGCGCCCGCGCGCAGCGACATGATGAGGATGGGCGTCTGCCCGTCCTTGAAGCGCTTCGCCTGCTCCTCCTTCTGCGCGGGGCTCTCCTGGCCGGTGAAGATGGCCGGGGAGTACTCCGCGAGCCGCTCGCGCCAGATGCTGTACACCTCGTGGTGCCAGCCGTAGAGCAGTACCCGCTCGCCGTTCTCCACCAGCATGCGGACGAACTCCGCGACGAAGGGCGCCTTCGCGATGCCGGTGGCCTGCCGCAGGCGCCAGGACAGCTCCCCGGACGCGTGGAGCCGCTCCTCGGGCTTCACCCCACCCTGCGCGAGGATGATGCGGGCGAGCTCCGCGGCCTTGTCCTGCACCTCGTCGAGCACCCGCGTGTCCGACTCCACGGTGTGCACGTCGCGCGAGAGGGACGGCAGCTCCCGCCCGACGTCCTGCCGCGTGCGGCGCAGCATGAGGCCCGCGTCGCGCAGGTACGTACCGAAGGAGCGTGGGTCCTTGAAGTTGAGCTTGTCGTCCACGCCGGTGCACCACTCCCGGCTGAACTCCTCGCGCGTGCCCAGGACGCCGGGCTTGAGGGCGTCGAGGACGTGAAACATCTCCCCGCCGTAGTTGTAAATGGGGGTGGCGGACAGGCCGATGACGAAGGGGGTGCGCTCCGCCAGGTAGTGGGCGGCCCGGTACTTGTCCGACTCGGGCCCGCGCCGCAGCTCCTGGCACTCGTCGAAGACGATGGAGCGCACGCCCGCGCTGGCCAGCGTGTCCGCCCAGCCCGACAGCTTGTGGTAGTTGAGGATGAGGACGTCCGGCCACGGCAGCTTCCGCCCGCCGCGCCCGCGGGTGACGTCCTCCGGCGTCGCGCGCTTCGCCACGTGCACGCGCAGGCGCGGGAGGAAGCGCGCCAGCTCGCGCTGCCACTGCCGGGGCAGGTGCGTCAGCGTCACCACCACGGCGGGCAGCGTGCGGGTGTCCGTGAAGCCCGTCAGCGCGGAGGCCGTCTTCCCCAGGCCCACGTCGTCCGCCAGCAGCAGGCGCTGCAGGCGCAGCCACATGTCCGCCGCCTTCCGCTGGTACTCGCGGGGCGGGACATTCATGGCGAAGTCCGGCGCCTGGTACTCCGTCGCCAGCAACTCCGCCACCTGTGCCTCGCGTCGGGCATGCTCGCGCGCGCCGTGCCGGAGGAAGGCCTTGGCCTCCTTCCCCACCACCTCCATGGGGAAACGCTCCAGGAACCACTCCAACTCGCGCGCCGTCTCCGCGGTGGCCGCCAGGAGGACTTCGCCGATGTCCCCCTTGTTGATGCGGTCGAAGACGCGCTTCAGCCGCAGCGCCACGTGGGGCTCCGCCTGCACCACCCACGCGGGCCGCTCCCCTCCCCTGCTGCCCAGCTTCCGCGCCTCCAGGCGCACCGTCCCGTATGTCTTCACAGCAGGCCTCCCTTCAGCACGACGACGCGCACGGGCTTGCCCTGCATGAGGGCCGGCAAGCTGTCGTGGCGGGAACGAGTCGTGACGAGCAGGAGGGCGTGGATGTCCTCCCGCTCCGCATAGCGCAGAAGCTGGCGGGTGACCTCGGACAGGCCCCCGTCCACCTTCACCTCAAGGCCCACGTGGGCCTCCGTCAGCAGGAAGTCGATGCGGCCCGCCGCCCCCAGCCGCACCTCGCGCAGGAAGGGGATGTCCGCCTCCGTCAGCACCTGGGCAAGCGCCTCCTGCAGGAGGGCCTCCCCGGCGCAGCGGAAGCGATGGCGGGTGACGAGGGCGCGGGCCTGCTCCAGCGCCGTCATGGCGGGCGTGGGCGCGCTCACGCCGCGTACCCCTCGTGCAGCTCCGGCGCCACCCACTGGCCGTTGCCACACAGCCGCCAGCCTTCGCCCAGGGAGGAGCGCAGTAGGGACTCCAGCAGCTGCCGTCCCCAGGCTTCCGCCGCATCGCGCGGGATGCCGTTGCCGATGTGCTCGCGCCAGCGGCGGTCGCTCCGCCCCGCGAGCACCAGGGGCCTCCCGTTCAACGTCATCGGCAGCGTCTGGAGGCGCGCGAGCTCCAGCGTGGTGAGCGGCCGGTGCCAGGTGCCATCCGGCGCGAGGATGGCTGGCGCGAGGCAGCCCTTTGGCACCTCCCATCCGATGGCGAGCAGGTGGAGCGCCAGTTCCAGCGAGATGACCGGCCGCTCCGGCGGCAGCCCGCGTGGGTCCGCCACCGCCGCGGTGCCGCAGTCCACCTGGAGGCTGCCGGTCACGGTGCCCGAGGGCCTGTCCCACGGCAGGACGCCGTAGAAGCCATTGCGGCATTCGCACCCCAAGCCGAGATGCTCCAGCAGCCGGTCATCGGCGACAGACCCAGGCCCCTGACCACTCGTCGCCGTCGTCCGCGCGCTGATTGTCGGCGAGGCGTCGTCGAAGGGAACCACCTGCCGGTACCCGGGACGCCCCTTCCACCGGGCCGCGTTGTCGCCCGTGCGCCCCTCGGCGAGTCCTTCCAGGAGGCGCGGGTCAGCGACCGCCCCCATGGACTGACCCGCCGTCGCCTCCGTCCTCGCCGTCACCGTCGCGCTCGGCGCGTCCCACAGGCCCACCTGCATGAAGCCCGGGCGCCCGGCACGCTTTTCCGCGATGGCTTCGAGGATGCGTGGATCCGCCGCGCACGGGCCTCCACTGCCGACCTGCTGCGCGCCTGTGACGGTCCGGCTCGCCTCCGTCCAGGGCTGCACTGCGTACTTCGAGACGTGCCGTCCCGGGTTGTCGGTGCGCATCGCGATGTCGCCGAGGCGCGCGTCCTGGACGCCGCACAGCCCCGCGCCACCAGGGCCTGTGACGGTGGGGGACGCCTCTCCCCAGGGCTGGACGGGCTGGCGGCGGTGCACCTCGTTCCGCTTCTGGCTGGGTGCCCCGACGAGCAGTTCCTCGAGCTTGGCCACCGCGCTGGCGTCCACGTCCACGGACCACAGCCCGCGCGCGCGAAGCCACGGCACCACCTGGCCACGCGGGGGTAGGTCCCGCCAGTCCCACTTCGGCACCCGGCCGTCCTTCCAGTCAATGCCGATGAGGGCGAGCCGGACGAGGTTCGCCCAGCTCAACCGCGGGGAACGGTGCATGGGCCCGGCGCGTGGGTCATCCGGCCAGGGCAGCGGGCCGAGGGCATCCCCCACGCTGCGGAGAGGCTTCTCAGGCGGGAGTTCAACCGGCACCGGGCAGCGCTTCGGGTTCCGGAAGATGATGGCCAGGCGGCGCCGCTTCTGCGGCAGCCCGCCCTCCTTCCCCAGATCGTGCACGCGGACGTCGAAGAGGTAGCCGCGGGACGTCCACGTCTTGAGCATCCGGTCGACGGCGCGGGCGGCACGCTTCGCGGAGAGCAGGCTGGGCACGTTCTCCCAGACGGCCAGTGCCGGCCACGTCTCCGGGTCGGGGTAGGCCTCGAAAAACAACTCCGAGAACACGACCATCAGCTCGTTCATGGCCTGGTACGCGGGCGTGTTCGCGACCTCCAGAGGAAGGAGGCCGGAGCCGGCCTTGCACGGCGCGCTACCCTTCAGGACGTCTGGCGAGCGCGGCCCCCAGAACGCGCGCAGAGCGTGCGGGGTGAGCTTCGTCACGTCGGCGCAGAGGGCCCGCGCGCCGGTAAGCATCTCGAAGTCCGCGCAGGCCTCGGCGTCGAAGTCGATGCCGCCCAGGTTCCGGAAGGTGGCGGACGCCCCCAGAACCTGGGCGATGGCTGCGTCCGAGCCCGAGGCGCCGATGCCCGAGCCGCAGAAGGGATAGCCGATGGTGAAGATGCGCGGCGTGGTGGTGATGCAGCTCATGGGAGGGCTCGGGTTGCGATGACGGCGCCGAGCGCCGCGAAGAAGGAGAGGACGGCGAAGAGGAAGGCGCCCACGTGCGGCTCCGCGTGGGCGAGGAGGTATCCGACGAACGTGCCGGCCAGAAGGAGGCGCGCGTGGCTCACGACAGCGCCTCCCGGTAGAGCTGCGGCCGCAGGTGGCCCGCGAGGTACAGCGGGTGGCGGGGCTCGCCAGCGCCGGTGAGCGCGAGCGCGTGCACGGGGTGGTACCGGCGCAACAGGGCCAGCACCGCAGGCGCGCGTTGAGGCACCATCCGGTGAGCGCCCCACGCCCCGACGACGAGGGCGGCCTCGCGCGCGGCGCGCTCCAGGGACGCGTCGTTGAGCGGGCCGACCGCGTCCTTCGCGGGCATCAGGTCCTCCGGGTCTGTGGCCCGGAAGGCGAAGAGGTTGCAGAGCGTGAGCGCCCCGTAGCCCCAGGTCTGCGCGAAGGCCACGTAGCGGCGCAGCGTCGGATCATCCTGCTGCCCGTCGGCGACGGACGGGTTCAACATGACGAAGAGGACGCGGCGGTCGTCCTGCGCAGACCAGCGGCGCCAGAGGCGGTACCGGTACAGGCCGCACTCGCTCAGTTCGGCGCCGGCATCCAGGTAGCGGGGCCTCATCGAGCCGCCCCCTGCGCGACCGACCACGCGGCGCGCACCTGGCGGAGGACTTCACCGGGCAGCACCCACAGCCCCTGGGCGCCGCGGCAGGCCACGGGCTGGATGGGCGTCCTGTCCGTGAGCCACAGCCCCGTCTCTCCCATGTACCAGCGGCTGGGACGGAAGGCCGTCTTGCGCGTCATCGCCTCCACGCGCGCGACGCCGATGATGGCGCCGGACGGGTGCTCTGCCTCCGTCGGCACGTGGAGCCCGAACTCGGACGCCATGGCGTCGGCGTTGTCCTGGTCCCACGTCTTCCCGTTGTGAATGGCGAGCCACGAGCCGATAGGGGGCGCAGGGAAGCGCGGGCCCCGGTTCTCCACGTCCTTGTCGGCATGGACGACCGCCCATCCCCAGGGCCGCCAAAGGGTGATTCCGCGGATCCGAACCTCACCCACGGGCCACCTCCGGCATCTCGTCCCAGGTGCGGCCATCGAGGACGCGGCCAGCAGCCTTCTTCCCAAGGGCGAAGAGCGTGTGGACCTCACCGCCAACAGGCAGCGGCTCCGAGGGGAAGGTCACCTCCAACACGCGACAGAGACGCGTGCTGTCCTCCGGCATGCCTTCCGGCACCGGCTCGTAGAGCGCGTCCGCCTCCTGCTCCGTCATCGTGCAGTAGGGCCTCCACGCTCCCCACTGTTTGAAAAAGAAGCACACGCCCGCGCTCACGCACTGGTCGCGCAGGCGTCGCGCCCAGACGGGGTGCATGGGCCGGGCGCCCGGGCCGGACTCACCACCGACGACGACCCAGTCCAACCCTCGACTTCCACCAACAGCGGGAAGCACGTGGTGATGGGCCGGGCCGTTCCAGCCGCTGGTCTGCGTCCGCTGCGGGATGAAGCGCTGAAGGTCAATCGGCCCGAGGAGCGGCTCACAGGAGAGCCACCGCACAGCCGCGGGCGTGCGCAGCAACTCCGGGATGCGCGCGTCCGCGCGCTGCTGGTCCTCCACCGACACGCCCAGCCACACGTTGGGCAGCGGCCAGCGCAGCTCGTCCGGTTCCAGGTTGAGCCCGCGCCGCGTCGCCTCCATGGCAGCGATGGACAGCACCTGGCCACGGAACTCCTCGTTGCCCACGGTGCGCGCCATGACGTCCGCGCGCTTCGTCAGCACCTGGAAGGTGTGCCGCCGCGCGAGCGCCATCACCGCGAACACCTTCGCGATGTCCTTCACCGTGAGCGACTCGTGGAAGAGGTCGCTCATGCTGTTGACGAAGACGCGCCGGGGCTTCCGCCAGTGGAGTGGCTCCAGCAGCTTCTCCGCGTCGAGCACCACCTTGCCCGTCCACCGCGGGCCCGCCGGAGTGCTCTTCACGAGCCCCTCGTAGGCCTGCCCCGGACCGGACAGCCGGATGGCCATGCGCTCCGCATAGCAGCCGCCCTTGCGTGCGCCGGGGGTACCTCCACCGCAGCCCGGGGAGACGCGGGAGCAGCCCCGCGTCGGGTTCCACACGACGTCCGTCCACTCGATGGCCGTCTCAGCCATGGCGCTTCGCCTCCTCGCGCTGCGTGGAAAGGCCGCCGGGCAGCACGCGCAACACGGGCCGAGCGGTGCTGCGGGTGGGCGTGGCGGGCGCCTCGTCGCGGTCCATCAGGCCTAGAAGCGCAGTCACGCCCCGGAGCGCGGCGAGGGCGACGAGGATGCCGGCCGCGGTGAGCAGCTCACGCATGGCGCACCTCGGGGCCCGCCGCGAAGGAGGCCAGCAGCGCGGCCTTCGCGCGTTCGTGGAAGGGCTGCTCGCGCTTCTTCGCCGTCCGCCACAGCCGCTCGCAGGCGGGATGCCGGCAGGTGGCCACCGGGCGCTCCTTCACCTCGCCGAGCTGCAGGTGGCGCGGGCGCAGCGTCCAGCACACCGCGCACCGGGCCTTGAGCCCGGCGTACCCGGCGTCCTCCAGCGACGTGGGCGTCTCGCGGTACAGCCGCAGGCGCAGCAGGCCGCGTTCGCGCTTCGGGCACGTGCGCACCAGCACGCGCACCTGCTCACGGCGCTCCTCGGGCGTGGGCAGCGGGCTACCCATTGAGCACCTCGGGGTGCTCGCGCAGGTAGTCGTTAGCCAGGGCCTCGCCGGACTCGGTGATGACGAGCCCGCGGTGGACGTTCGGCAGACGCTTCAGCAGGCGGCGCTGCTCCAGCCGCTCGAAGTAGTCCGTCGCGGCGCGCTTGGACGACCAGCCGAAGCGCTCGCACACCTCGCTCGCCGAGGGCGCCACGCCTCTGTCGAGCTTGTAGGCGTGGACGTAGGCCAGCACCTCCTGCTGGCGCTGCGTGGGGGCGCCCCCGGAGGGGCCATTCTCGGGAGGGGGACGGCAGCTCATCGCGTGGGCCTCCGGGTGATGACGGTGGCGCAGCTGGCGGCACGCTCGCGGCGGGCGCGGTCGAGGTCGTCGGCCTTCGCCCATGCCTTGCGCGCGTCCGCGTCCCAGACGCTGACGACGACGCCGGAGGGGTCGCTGATGGAGACGCGGTGGCCGGTGCCGCTGCGCAGGGACACCTTGGCGACGGAGGCGGAGTGGGGGCGGGGCGCGCTCACGCGGCACCTCCCGTCCGCACGTCCAGCGCGCTGCGGTCACAGAGTTCCACGAGCGCATCGACGTCGAAGTGCGGGCCGAAGATGGTGCGGCCCCTAAAGCGGAAGCGTTCACGCACCTCGTGCTCCTGCGCAGTGAGGACCGCCTTGAATGCGGTTTGCACCAACTCCGAGGGCGTCATGTGCGGCGACAGGAGCCACTTCCGGCCGTGCTGGGACTGGCCGTCGGCGGTGAACCGCACCTGGAGGAAGAGGCAGGAGCCCTCACCGCCCAGGTGGAAGAGCCAGTCCTCGTAGCGAATCACCGTCAGCAGCGCCTGAATCTCGGTGCGCGTCACGCGGCACCTCGCACCGTCTCCGAGGTGTCCCCGGGCACGCGCACCACCAGGGCAGTGCAGTTGTCGCGGCTGCCGGCGGCGAGCGCGGACTCCACCAGGGCCTGGGCAGCCACCTGGGCGTCGGCGCCGTCCGCCAGCACCGAGGCGAGCTGCTCCGGCGTCAGCGACTCGTGCACGCCGTCCGTGGACAACAGCCATACGTCCCCGGGACGCGCGTCCGTCTCCAGCACGTCCGGAGTGCAGTCGGAGCGGAGGCTGCCGAGGCACCGCGTCAGGACGTGCCGGCTATCGCGATGGTCCTCGGTGAGCTGCTCCAGCTTTCCCGCGCGCAGCCGGTACACGCGGCTGTCGCCCACGTGCGCCACGGCGGCGCGTCCACCCGCCACCACCAGCAGGGCCAGCGTGGTGAGTCCCGCGTGCTGGCCGACATGCTGCTCATGGCGGACGTCGCGGTGGGCGTGCGCGACGGCGGACTCCATGCCGGGCTTGAGCGAGCCACCGCCTCCCGCCGGGTCCATGTACGCGTGCCCCAGCACCGAGCGCACTGCGGCCTGGGCCGCCTTGTCGCTGCCCTCGTAGCTGCCCAGGCCGTCCGCCACGGCGGCGATAAGTCCCGCCGGGCCCTGGGTGTGGCCCACGGCGTCCTGCTGGTAGTCCCGGCGCCCCATCTCGGAGCTCGCGCCCACGTCGTAGGCGCGGCTCATCGGCCACCGCCCTTCTCACCATCCATGACAGACGTGGCCTCCGGAACGAAACCGGCGGAAGCTCGGAGGCGCTGCAACTCCGCGACGGCTGCTTCCAAGGCGTGGTGTGTACAGGCCTGGGCAGGAGATCCAGGCCAGCACGCCAAGCCGCAGGCAACGCACCCGGGAACTGGCGGCACCGACGTCACGAAGGCGAGGACCGCCCCCGGCCCGGCGTCAGAGACGGTGCCGCAACGCCAGGACAGCGCCACGGACCGGCTGGACCCTGGAGCCCGCGTCCCCGTCCCGATGAAATCCTCAGTCGGAACGGGGGGTTGCGGAGTGACCCCGACAGGAATCGAACCTGTGGCCTGCGGTTTAGGAAACCGCCGCTCTATCCAACTGAGCTACGGGGTCGTGAGGCGGCGGGCGTTATAGCAGGGGACTGGTCGGGCGCAACGGGTCTGACGCCTGACCGGGCGTCCTCTGTCCACCCCGCAACGGCCGCTTCCCCGGGCGGGCACGGGGCAAGCAGGCATGGCCCGACCTGCCTGATGTTCCCAGAACATACTTTTGACGCGCTTCCAGAATCTGGTTCAGGCCATCCAGATTCTGGAGAAATCACCCGTGAGTTTGTCTGGAATTGGCGCGCCGTCAGGACCCGCGACGTCTGTCTTCCAGAGGGTGACGGCCCTTTCGTCATCATCCGTAAGCCCAGGGCACGGCCCTTGCTCTATCCCGGGCCATGGCTCCTCCCCCCTCGGAGTCCCGCTCCCAACGACGTCCCACCTCTCCCCTCAGAAAGCCACGCAGTCGCGGCTTCGCCCTGCTGGCGGCCCTGGGCATCACGCTCGCGCTGAGCGTGACCGTCGCCCTGACGGTTCGCGCGGTGACCCGCGAGGCCTCTGTCCAGGGCGACCTGCGCAGACAGAAGGAGGCGTTCTTCGCCGCGGAGGCGGGACTCGCGGAGGGACGCGAGACGATGCGCCTGCTGCTCGGGGACTCGGAGACCTACAACTCCGCGCTCGCGCAGCTCGGCGCCCCCGTGAGCGAGCCCGGGCTCGGGTCCGCCGCCCAGCCCTGGTACGAGGTCCTCCCCGCCGCGGGCTCCGCTGACGGCTGGAACACGTACTCGCTCACTCCGGAGGCCATGACGCCCTCGGAGCTTTCGAGCGCGACGGGCGAGGCCTACGTGGACTACCCACGCCAAGCCCACGTCCGCTACCGCGTGTTCGTCCATGACGACGCGGATGACGCCGACTTCACCACCGACACCAACCGCCGGGTCTGGCTCGTCGCCGTGGGCGAGGTGGTGGTGGGCGGCGGGCGCCCTGCCCGCTCCGTCGTCCAGGCCCTCATCACCAATGACAATGCCTTGCAGCTCACCGGCCCGGGCTGCGTGAACCGCGGCTGCGGCCCCAACAACACGTTCAACAACTCCCTGGACCGCCGCGCCCCGGCCACCCAGACCGTCCGCTTCTTCTGAAGCTTGCAAGTCATCGAGGCGTCCATGCGAGTCCACCTCCTCCCCGCGCTCCTCCTCCTCGCGCCGCTCGCCCACGCGGAGAGCCGGGGCGAGGTCCTCTTCCAACAGGCGTGCTCCCGGTGCCACGTCGCCCAGGTGCAGACGAAGGCCCCGTCCACCTCGGGCCTCGTCGCGGCCTCCAAGGGCAGCGGCCCCCACCTGGGCGAGCTGCTGCCCCGCCGCGGCTACGAGCAGGTCCGCAAGTGGATCCAGGGGCCCCAGCGCCTCAAGCCCGACACGGGCTGCGACACCCGCATGCTCGCGCCCTCGGACCTGGACGCGCTCATGTCGTTCCTGGCCACCGCATCCCAGCCTCCTGAGCCCCAGCGCGCGGAGCGGCTGCGGCAGGAGCTGGAGCAGCAGCTCGCCGAGCGGCGCGCGAAGGAGACGCGATGAACCGCGCCCTCGCCATCTCCGCGCTCCTGCTGGCACCGCTGTTCGCGCACGCGCAGGGGCTCAGCCAGCTCTGCCAGGACGTGCTCACCCAGGACAAGCAGCCCGACTTCCAGGCCAGCGGCTTCGACACGAACCAGTCCGTCAACATCACCCGCGAGAGCCCGCCCCGGCTCCAGCTCAACACCAACCTCACCGTGCTGGACCCCGAACGCATCTACTTCCCGTTCGATCAGCACGTCACCATCAGCTACGTGTTCGAGTCCGCCGGCGCGTCGCACGCGCTCGGCTATATGTACATGGACGACGTGAAGGCCCGGGGCTACGCGGACGCCAACGGGAACCTCGTCGACAAGAACAGCAACGGCATCCTCGACCTGCACGAGGACCTCTTCAATCTGGCGCCCACCAGCGGCGCCAAGGCCCGCCCCTATATCGGCCCCTACACCTCGGCGGGCGCGCCCAACCGCCGGTGCAACGTGTCGTTCACCTCCGGCGGCTTCACCTACAACCAGCCCGAGCTGGCGATGAACGGCGGCTGCGCGTCGACCTTCGCCTCCCAGCAGTCGCTGAAGGACGCGCGGCCGGGTCAGACGGGCAACACCTTCAAGGTCGACCTCGTGGGCAGCCTGATGGGCGGCGCGCCCACGTCCCCCGCGTTCTCCGACCGTGGCGTCTTCGACTACATCCCCAACCTGCTGGAGCCCGCCGACCCTCGCAACAACAAGCTGGGCCTGGGGAAGATGGTCTTCCTCCTGTCCGACGACGACACGGACCTGAGCGTCTTCAACAACATCGCCCCCGTCGCCGACTCCAGCAACACCGCCGACGGCGTCCCCGACTACGACGTCTCCCGGTACGACCCCAACGGCCTCCAGCGCGCCACCAACCCCGACCCCGGCATCACCACGTACGACAGGACCGTGGACCTGGGGCAGATCGAAGGCGGCAAGGAGCTCGTGTTCTTCCTCGTCGTCTTCTACGACGCATCCCACGCCCCCACGTCCACGGGCGGCACCGTCTTCCCGTGCCTGCGCCGGGACGCGGACGACAAGTGCACCCTGCACCTGCGCACGTCCGTCTCCGTCTTCTTCTCCAAGGCGGCGTGGAACATGGACCAGAACGCCGTGGGCGGCACCGTGACGGCCGAGCGCAACATCGGCTGCAGCTACAACTCGAGCTGCAACCCGAGCAGCCCCTCCACGTCCGCCGGGGCCTGCGCCGTGTCCGGCACCAAGGAGCTGCTCTGCGGCTGGCTGGAGGGCCCCAAGACCCACGTCAACTCCACGCTGGGCCGGTTGAACACGGCGGCCTACGGCAACCTCGACATGCCCATGGAGAAGGAGTCCATCCCCCGGCCCGCCAACAACCGCATGGCCCACGTCATCATGGGCGCGCCGAGCACGGACCCCTTCCGGTGGATCCTCGGCTTCGAGGACCTCAACGGCGGCGGTGACCGCGACTTCAACGACGTCGTGTTCCTGATCAACAAGGAGAACGGCGGCGGCGTCCGCTCCGGCACCGTCTCCGGCGACATCTCCCCGGACATCGCCGAGGACTTCACCATCACCAAGGTCCGCTTCCGCCGCCAGGACGACCTCGCCCCCGCGCCGCGCACCTGCACCGGCGGCGCACCGTGCTGGTCGGAGGAGATCCCCGGCGCGTGCCGGCCTCCCGGCGGGCCGCTGCCCACCCTCCGGTACGCCGTGGCCGTGGACTGCCGCGTCTGCGCTGGCGGCACCTGCACCCGCAATCCCAACCCCACCTGGTATCCGGTGGAGTTCCCCAACACCTCGCCGCCCACCCAGGAGGTGGAGCTGGACATGCTGGCGCTGGGCTTCACCGGGTCGCAGTTGTGCTGGAAGGCGGACATCACCAGCCCGAACGAGCGGTGCCGCCCCATCATCGACAACGTGGACGTGGGCTACCAGGCCGTGCGCGCCGGCACCTACGCCCGCGCCTCGCCGTCCACCGTGGGCAACGCCATCGTCTGGGGCGCGAACGAGACGCCCGGACGCGGCTGGGGCCAGGGCTGGACGGCGCCCGGGTATGCCGGCATGCCCGCCGCCACCACGCGCGCCTACGACGGCACCACGGACCTGTCCGTGCGCGGGCACCTCTACTTCCGCTCGCTCTACGACCCGGAGGCCCCCAACCGGACGAACGTCGTCGAGCGGTGGAACGCCGGCCGGGTCATGGCCATCGCGCTGACGAAGGGCCAGGACCCCGCCACCCGCAGGCTCTTCACCCTGGATGCCACGGGGGCGCGCACGGACATCGCGACGGCCGCCGCCGACAGCGCGTCCACCAGCCCCCTCTTCCCGGACTCGCTCTGTGATCAGGTGGTCAACGGCCGCTACGTCTTCGACCTGAACAACGACGGCACCTGCGGCACGCCCACGCACCCGTTCAAGCAGATCAACGACGTCACCAACGACCGCGCCTTCCTGCGCGAGTGGCTGTACGGCTGGGAGGACCTGCACGCGCCGGGCGCCTCGAACGTGCGGCGCGCCTGGCCCGTGGGCGGCGTCAACCTGTCCACCGTGGCGCTGGCCGTGCCGCCGTTCCTCGACGGCTGGTACCAGAGCGCCCGCGCCGCGGAGCGCGACCAGTACCGCAGGAACTTCATGGAGCCGCTGAAGAACCGCCGCACCGTGGCCTACGTGGGCACGGTGAGCGGCTACCTGCACGCCTTCGACGCGGGGGCGTTTCGCACCGGCGCGCGCGATGGCTGCCTCGCCCGGGATCAGCAACGCGGCTACTTCGCGCCGACGTCATGTGGCGCCGGCACGTCGCCGCGCGACTACGGCACCGGCGAGGAGCGGTTCGCCTACCTGCCGCGGCTCCTGCTGGAGCGCTACGTCAACCGGTACGCGCGCTTCCTGGGCTCGGGCAACCTGCCCCGTCCGCAGGTGGATGCCTCGCCCACCATCGCCAACGTGGACTTCGGCGTGCCCGGCAAGCCCGCGTGGACGATGTCCAGCACCCCTTCCCGGACGCAGGGCGCCAAGACGGTCCTGGTCTCCGCCACGGGCAAGGGCAGCCCGGCGGTGTTCGCGCTCGACATCACCCGGCCGGACCTCCCCGCGCAGTACCCGCTGCCGCTCTGGGAGTTCAGCCTGGCGGACGGCGCCGTGCAGCAGGCCTTCACGGACGCGCGCAACGCGGACAGGTCATCGCCCAAGAAGGTGAAGCTCCCGGATGACTCCGGCTCGCGGCACGCGCCGAGCGTGGTGCGCCTGGCCTGGGGCTCCACGCGGACCCCAGGCGCGTGGACCGCCGTCGTCGGCACGGACTACGTCCCCAGCTCCGGCAGGGCGGGCACCCTCTACCTGCTCGACATGAAGACGGGCCGCCCGCTGGACCTGGGCACCACCGCCGCCGGCCGCATGGCGGGCGTCATCACCCTGGACGACGCCTCCGGCATCGCGGGCGAGGCCGCGCTGGTGGACCTGGACCATGACGGCACCTACGAGGTCCTCTACGTCCCGACCACCGCCGGCCGCGTGTACCGCATCAACCTGGATCAGGTCGACACGAGCGCACCGCCAGGCGCCAAGGTGCGCCGCTGCCGCGTGGCGGACGCCCCGGTGGACGTGTCGTTGAGCAGCAGCGCCGCGCAGGGGCAGGACCAGAGCTACCAGCAGCTCTACTCCAACCTGGCCGTGAAGGTGACGGACGCGTCCACCGGCCCGGTGGTCCGCTTCTACTTCGGCACCGCGGACAACCCGGACGAGAGCTCGGACGGGCCGGCCAACAACACCCTCTACCGCTACCACCTGCTGGGCTACGAGGATCCGGACCCCACGGGCACGCGGGGCTGCTCGGCGCTGACGCCGCTCTGGGTGAAGCCGCTGGACGCGGGGCAGGCGGTGTGGGGCGGCGTCTCGCTGTCCCAGGACCAGGTCTACGCCACCACGGCGGTGGGCAAGGCCGCGGACATCTGCAGCCTGAGCAGCACGGAGAGCGGGCGGTTCTACGCCGTGGGCCAGGTGAACACCGGGGCGCTGGCGCCCACGCTGTCGAGCGCGCCCCTCCAGGGCCACGGCGTCAGCGCGCCGGTGGTCCATGACGAGCACCTCTTCGTGCTCACCGCGGACGGAAAGATGCTGATGGTGGGCAACGACGCCTGGAACAACGACACCGGAAGCGCCGCCGCCACGCGCTCGCGGGTCCTGTTCTGGGAGCCCGTGCCGGAAGGACGGTTGCCGAAATGAAGACCCGGAAGACCTCCGCGAGCCGGGGCGTCGCCCTGATTGAAACGCTGGCCGCGTCGGTGGTGCTCATCCTGGGGCTGATGGGGGCCATGGCGATGATCCGCGAGACGAACCGCGCCAACCGCCGGACCCTCACCGCCACGCAAGCCCAGACCCTGGGGGAGCTGACCCTGGAGAACATCGTGTCCATGGGGTGCACGCGCGCCCCTGCGTGCGGAAACATCGCCGCGCTGGACGGCACCCGCTCCACGGTGTGGCAGACCGCCGCCGGGGCGGTGCTGACCAGCAAGCCCGCGGCCTCCGTCGTCGCGCGCGAGTACGAACTCGCCGTGGACGTGGACGGCTCCGTCCAGCCGGGCCTCAACGAGAATGGCTCCGTCGGCGTGCCGGCCGTGGACCGCTCGCTCCGGGGACAGGGCCCTGGCGACCTCGTCAACGTGCGGGTCAGCGTCAGTTGGGTGGAACCGGCCCGGACCGGACGCCAAGTGGTGGTCCTCCAGACGCGGATGGCGCCATGAGACGCAGGGCTTCCCTTCAGCGGGGCTTCACGCTGGTGGAGCTGATGATCGGCTCCGCGGTGTCCGTGGTGCTGCTCGCCATGGCCCTGGGCGCCAGCCTCCAGCTCCAGCGGCGCTCGACGCTGGAGCAGCAGACGATGCTGGCGCAGACGAACGCACGCTCCATCAAGGAGTTCCTCGTCTCCGAGCTGCTCCGCGTGGGCGCCGGCATGGGGAACGCCACGCTGGTGTTCTCCCAGGGAGACGTGCGCCAGGGCCTCACCGTGTGGACGTCACCGGACCTGTCCGAGGGCCGTCCGCCCCTGCTGGCCGCGGATCCAGGCTTCAGGCTGCCGCCCGCGAGCGGCCCCTACGCGGACATGGCCTCGGATGCGCTGCAACTGTGGTGGGGCGACAGCCGGGGGCTGATCACCCTGGACGACTGCTCCGGTGGAAAGGCCTACCGCGTCCGCGAGGATGGCGCGGAGCGCTTCTGCACGGCGGCCTCGCCCTCCACGGAGCTCCAGCCCGTGTCGGGGCAGACGACGCCCGCGTTCCTCGTCAATGCCAGCCAGGCGCTGGCCTGCCACGTGGAGGTGCAGCAGGTCCGCGCGGCGTCGCAGGAGGTGTCCGCCGTCGCGGGCACCGGCGCGCTGCGAACCGGGAGCGGGCCCTGCGTGGACGCCCAGGACGCCGTGTGGGAACAGACAGGCTGGTTGCTGATGCGGGCCCAGGGCGCGTCGTACCGGGTGAACTGGGCCTCGGGTGAACCGGTCCTGGAGTACCTGGCCGCGGGGGCCACCACGTGGACCGCGATGAGCCGCGACGTCGAGCGGCTGAAGGTCCGGCAGGGGCTCATCGACCTGTCCCAGCCCCAACTGCCCCCGCGCTGGTTCCCGGACGCGGAGGCCGGGAGGCCCGCGGTGGATGCCTGCACGCTCGGCCAGGCGCTGTGCGCGGTGGACACGGGGCCCGCGGACGCTCCGGAGGACGCCCCCACGTCGGACGCGGAGCTCCAGCGGCTGCTCCAGGAGCGCGTCCGCTCCGTTGAGGTGACGCTCGTGGTCCGCACGCCCCGCCGCGACCTGGGCTCCGTCCAGGCGGGGACGAGCGACGACGAGGGCTTCCCCCAGGACGGCTACCGCCGCCGCACCCTTACCTTCCGGGTCAGTCTCCGCAACCCGGCCATCGCGGGACGGGTGCCATGACCGGCCCCCGACGCCCCTCCGAGGACTTCATGAAGCGCTCACGTGGGATGACGTTGCTGGAGTTGATGGCGGCCCTGGCCGTGTTCGCCGTGGGGACGGCGCTGGCGGTGGCGGGGATGCGCGGCGACCTGGAGCGCCGGCGCGAGAGCGGCGCGGCGCGGGAGCTGGAGTCCTCGGCGGTGCAGGCGCGGCAGCGGGCCCAGTCCACCCAGCAGCCCATCCGCTTCGTCGTGGACGCGAACGTGCGGCTGGCGAACGGCACCGTGGCCAGCGTGGCGCGCTGGGAGCGGCCGGTGTGCGACAACACCTGGGACAGCGACTCCTGCCCGGCCACGCGCTGCCTGGCGACGACGTGCCGGCAGGTCCCGTCATGCTGCGACGAGGTGGGCGAGGACATCCCGCTCCCCCCGTCGATGGACGCCTCCAGCGTGAGCGGGCTGTGCTTCCTGCCCGCGTCGGGGCGGCCCGTGCGCGTCGAGGGCGACCTGGGCTGCCTGCGCGCCAGCCGGGGGCTCCCCGACGCGCTCGCCGCCGCCGCGCCCGGCACCCTGACGCTCACCTATTCCTCCGGGCGGGTCCCCACGCTGTTCCAGGTGGAGGGGCTGACCGGCGGGGTGCGCGTGCTGGACTGTGATGCGCCGTCCGCGAGCGCGTACGCGGGCCGGGGGTGCCCGTAGCGGGCCCCCGCCGTCTTCCGGGTCAGGCCAGGAAGTCCGCACCTTGAAGTCAGGCCCGGAATCGTCAACATTGGCGGCCCATCCGCGTGCGTCCGGGCCCACGGTTCCGGCGGACGCCCTCGTGAGACCTCCATGCTCGACCGCCCGATGTACCTGAAGCCCGATGTCGCCATCGAGCCGCTGTTCAACCAGTGGTACGTCTGGTGGTACCTCATCTCCCCCGCCACGGCGCCGCTGTTCGTCTCCCGCCTGCACCTGAAGCTGATGCAGTCGTTCGTGGCGAACCCGGACGTGCACGTGGCCGCGCTGCAGAACCCGGCGCTGATGGGCGGCCCCTTCATCAACCACCCCGTGTCGCGCGTGAACGAGGTGAAGGCCCTCCTCGACCGCACCACCCGCGAGCAGGCGGACATGCTGGCCTACACCAAGGCCGTGTCGGACCTGGAGCAGCTCCTGGCCAGCTCCAAGGGCGAGTCCCTGGAGCCGCTCTACGCCAAGGTGCCGGACATGCTGCGCGGCTTCGTGGAGCTGCACTACGACCTGGCCCACCGCGCCAACGCCCGCATCATGGAGCCGCTGCTCTACCGCAGCAGCCTCTACAAGGAAGCGTCGCAGAGCATCTCGCTGATGCGCGTGGCCGGTGACGCGCGCAAGTACGTCTTCAGCACCCCGCGCCTGGAGGGCGACTCGCCCCTGTGGCTCCAGGTGCCCTACCGGCATGAAGGCATCGACGCCCTCTTCCGCATGCGCCACACGCCGGGCAGCCCCGGGCAGGTGGCGGAGATGCTGGGCGTGCCGTCCTCCGCGGCGGAGGCCTTCGCGGACCTCTTCACGGAGACCGCCCCGCGCAAGCCCGAGCCGTACACCGGCCCCGGCGTGCGCGTGCGCTACTTCGGCCACGCGTGCGTGCTGATGGAGACGCGCGAGGTGTCCGTCCTCACCGACCCCGTCATCAGCTACGAGTTCCCCACGGACCAGCGGCGCTTCACCCACGCGGACCTGCCGGAGAAGATCGACTACGTCCTCATCACCCACGGCCACGCGGACCACCTGATGATGGAGACGCTGCTGCAGTTGCGTCACCGCATCGGGACCATCGTGGTGCCGCGCTCGAACGCGTACTCGCTGGCGGACCCGTCGCTGCGCCTGGTGCTGGAGAAGACGGGCTTCAAGAACGTCATCGAGATCGACGACCTGCAGGAGATCCAGATCCCCGGCGGGTCGCTGATGGGCATCCCCTTCATCGGCGAGCACAGCGACCTGGCGGTGCAGGCGAAGACGGCGCACCTGGTGCGGCTGGCTGGCCGCTCGCTGCTGATGGCCGCGGACTCCAACGCGCTGGAGCCGCGCATGTACCAGCACCTGTCGGCGCTGGTGGGGCCGCTGGACGCGCTCTACCTGGGCATGGAGTGCGAGGGCGGCCCGATGAGCTGGATGTACGGCCCGCTGCTCAGCCAGCCCCTGCCGCGCAAGATGGACCAGTCGCGCCGGCTCAACGGCTCCGACAGCGCCCGCGCCACGGAGATCCTCAATCACCTGAACCCGAAGGAGGTCTTCATCTACGCCATGGGCCAGGAGCCCTGGCTGCGCCACGTGATGGTGCTCCAGTACGACGAGACCGCGCCCCAGATGATCGAATCCAACAAGTTCATCGAGGTCTGCAAGGGCCGCGGCATCCCCGCCGCGCGGCCCTTCCTGAGCATGGAGCGCATCCTGGAGTAGCCGCGCGCCCAACGAAGCCGGGCGTCAGTGCTTGCGGCGGGCGAGCTTGCGCAGGCCCGCGAGCAGCGCCTCGCCGTCCGGCGTGCCCAGGCCCGTGCACGCGTTCCACAGCGTCTCGTCGCTGGCGAAGTACGCGCCGTTGCCGCCGAGGGTGATGCGGCGCACGACGGGCTGGCCCTCGGTGACGAGCGCGTACAGCCGGGGGTGGAGGAAGCCCACGCGCTCGCCCAACGCCGCGTTGAGGCGGACGATGAGCGCGGCCCACATGGGCGCGGCGGCGCTCGTGCCCGCGGCCACGCCCTGCTGGCCCTTGAAGACGATTTCATAGCCGGTGTGCAGATCCGCGTTCGCCGCGACGTCCGGCACGCCCCGGCCGGTGCTCCGGGAGACCTCGAACACGCCGTTCGTCCATGACGACTTCACCAGCTCCGGCACGCCCATGCCCTGCTGGTACGGCGGCAGCGCGTTCATGGTGCTGACGCCACCGCTGCTCGCGCCCGCGGCCGTGGAGCTGGGGCCCATGGACATCGCCTCGCCCAGGCGGTTCCACACGCGCTCGTGGTGGAGGACGTCCCCCACCGCCTCCAGCGTGGTGCCGCCACAGCCCAGCACCAGCGCGCTCGCCGCGGGGTAGCTCGTCGCGGCCACGGTGATGGCGCCCGTGGGCGAGCGCGCGTTCACCGGCACCTGCGAGCCCAGGTCACCGGACGCGGCGCACACGGTGATGCCCAGGAGCGCGGCCTCGACGAAGAGCCGCTCGAAGGCCAGCTCCTCGCCCGGCTGGATGAGCGACCCTTCGTAGAAGGACCAACTGGTGCTCAGCACCGACGGCCGGTTCTCCCGGTCGCTGATGGCCTCCGCCAGGACGCGGTGGTAGTCGCGCAGCGAGTAGTCCTTCGACGCCGCGTTGTAGACGACGACGCGCGCGGACGGACACACGGAGGCCACCAGCTCCACGTCCATGGTGACCTCCGCGTTGGAGGCGGTGTTGAGGATCCCCGCCTTGTTCGGCCCCACGTTCACCACCGGCGCCGTGCGCTCCACCCCCACGGCCTTCAGGTACGCGTCCAGGTCCGCCTGCTTGTAGCCGCCCGCCAGCTCGATGACGCCCACGCACTGGCCCTCCCCCAGGTTGCGGGGGTAGCGGTAGAGGGCGGCCACGTGGGGCGCCGTGTACGTGCGCAGCCCGGCCTGCCGCGCCATCTCCCGGGGGATGGGCAGGGCCGCCGCGTTGTGGGTGACCAGCGGCCGCGTGTCCAGGCCCAGGACCCACTCCGCCACGTCCTTCAGCGCGCGCGGCAGGCACACCGGCTTCGTGTGCGTCAGGTAGGAGGTCTTCCCGTAAGTGTAGCGCCGCAGGTCCACGTCGAAGGCCTTGCGGATGGCGGCCGTGGATCCCTGGAGCACGACGTAGCCCCGGTCGCGCCGCTCGGAGGTGATGGTCAGGCCGTGGCTCTTCGCGAAGCGCCGCACGGCGGCCAGGTGCTTCGGGTCCGCGCCGTACTTCGCCTCGAACTCCTCATGGGTGAGCGGGCGGCGCGGCGGGTTCGTGCACAGCTCCTCCACCGTGGGCAGCGGTGACCCGTGACGCAGCAGCAGGGTGACCTCCACCGTGCCGGTGGCGGCGCGGCTCCGGAGGGGGGGATGGAGGGACGCCGGGGACACACGCGCGCTCTGCGTCAGGGGGATGCGGGCCATGAGGCGGCGTTCTACCACGCGGCGTCCGGGCCCCCGGAAGCCGCGCCGGGTCGTATCCACGAGCGAGGGCTACCGGGTAGGCTCGCCCGCCTGCCCATGGACCGAGTCCTTCGCATCAAACCCCACCTGCGCGCAGAGGTGCTCGACGCGCGGCGCGTGTTCCTCGTCGGGGAGCGCGCCCAGTTCCTGCTGGAGGGCGAGCTGCACGCGAGCATCGTGCCCCTGCTGGATGGCGAGCGCACCGTGGCGAACGTCATCGCCGCGCTGGCGGGGCGGGCCTCCGCGCCGGAGGTGCTCTACACGCTGGCGCTGCTGGAGGAGCGCGGGCACGTGGAGGAGGCGCACGACGTCTTCGACGAGAGCGTCGCCGGCTTCTGGGAGTCCATGGGCGTGGGCGCGGCCACCGCGGCCGGGCGGCTGTTGGACGTGTCCGTCTCCGTGCACGCGGTGGACGGCGAGGACGGCGAGGGGCTGGCGGAGGCGCTGCGTGACACCGGCCTGGACGTGCGCGACGACGCCGACCGCCGCGTGCTGCTGGTGGATGACTACCTGTCGCCCGAAGCGCTCGCGCTGGCCCGGGAGGCCCGGAGCGCGGGCGCCGCGTTCCTCCCGCTGAAGGTGTCCGGCACCGCGTGCCACGCCGGCCCGGTGGTGGGCACCGGCGAGCGCGCCTGCTGGACGTGCCTCACGGCGCGGCTGTGGGACAACCGCCCCATCGAGAAGTACCTCGCGCGCAAGGGCACCCCGCCGCGCGCCATCCGCCCGCCGCGCACGGGCCTGCCCACCACCGCGAAGGCGGGGCTGTCCTTCGCGGCGACGCTCGTGGCCCGCTGGGTGGTGGACGGGCCCGCCGGCCCGGGGCAGGCGCGGCTGTGGACGCTGGACTTCGCCACCTGGAAGCTGGAGTCGCACGCGGTGGCGAAGCGCCCGCAGTGCCCGGACTGCGGCGACCCCCACTGGATGGAGGCGCGGGCGAAGAAGCCCCTGGAGCTGGCCTCGCGCTTCAAGCGCTTCACCGACGACGGGGGCCACCGCATCCTCACACCCGAGCAGACCTGGGAGCGCCACCGCCACCTCATCAGCCCGGTGACGGGCGTGGTGAGTGACCTGCGCGCGGTGCCGGGCGACGCCCCGCTGGGCCACATCCAGTCCGCCGTCTTCCGCGTGTGCCCGTGGACGGACGCGCCGGCCTCCGACGACTTCCACCGCGTGGCCAGCGGCAAGGGCCGCACGGAGGCCCAGGCCCGCGCGGGCGCGCTGTGTGAGGCGCTGGAGCGCTACAGCGCGGTGTTCCAGGGCGACGAGCCCCGCGTCCACGCCACGGCGTCCCAGTTGGGCGCGCAGGCCGTGCACCCGGACGCGCTCCAGCACTTCAGCGCCGCGCAGTTCCAGGCCCGGTCCGACGGCGAGGGCCGGCGCGACATGCGCACCGCGGTGCCCCGTCCGTACGCGGATGAGCCCATGGACTGGAGCCCCGCGTGGTCGCTCACGCACGGGGTCCCCCGGTACGTGCCCACGGCGTTCGCGTACCTCTTCGCGCCCACGCCCCCGTCCGCGGACGGGCCGTTCTGCCTCTTCAACTCCAACGGGAACGCGGCGGGCAACTGCCTGGAGGAGGCCATCCTCCAGGGCTTCCTGGAGCTGGTGGAGCGCGATGCGGTGGCGCTCTGGTGGTACAACCGCCTGCGCCGTCCGCGCCTGGACCTGCGCTCCTTCGACGAGCCGTGGTTCACGTCCGTGAGCGAGCACTACCAGTCGCTCGGCCTCACGTTGTCGGTGTTGGACCTCACGCACGACCTGGGCATCCCGGTGTTCGCCGCGCTCGTGTGGTCGCCGGAGCGCGGGCGGGCCTGGGCCGGGTGCGGCTGCCACTTCGACGCGAAGCTCGCGGTGCAGCGCGCGCTCACGGAGGTGGCCCAGTGCTACGACCCGAAGGACGTGGCCCCGTCGCCCTGGGACGCCAGCGCGCACGGCGACGTGAGCTGGCTCTTCCCCAACGACCTGGTCCCCGCGCGCGTCCGCGACGACTTCCCGCGCGTGTGGCACCACGACCTGCGGGACGACGTGCGCGAGTGCGTGGCCCGGGCCGCGAGCGTGGGGCTGGAGACGCTGGTGGTGGAGCAATCACGGCCCGACGTGGGCGTATCCGCGGTGAAGGTCATCGTCCCGGGGCTGCGCCACTTCTGGCGGAGGCTGGGCCCCGGCCGGCTGTATGACGTCCCCGTGCGGATGGGGTGGCTGAAGGCCCCCAAGGCAGAAGCGCAGCTCAACCCCGTGCCCTTCTACTTCTGAGCGATGGCGCCGCCCCCTGAACCCAAGCCCCGCATCCTGCTCGTCCAGTGCGGCCCCGACCGGCGCCACGTGGACCGGGAGACGGAGGACTTCGACCCCGAGCGCGGCCTGGTGAAGCGCGCGACGATGACGCCGCTGGCCTGCGCGACGCTCGCGGCGCTCACGCCGGACGCCTTCACCGTGGACATCTGGGACGAGGAGCTGCACGGCCAGCTCCGCGCGGACACGGAGCTGCCGGACTACGACATCGTCGGCGTGTCGGTGATGTACTCCGCCCTCACCTACCAGGCGCGCTTCCTGGGCGGCCACTTCCGCGACCGGGGCGCCACCGTGGTCGCGGGCGGCCCGGCCATCTCCGCCGCGCCGGAGGACTACCGGGGCTTCTTCGACGCCCTCTTCGTCAACGAGGCGGAGCGCACCTGGCCGCGCTTCCTCGCGGACTGGCTCGGGGGCGAGTACGCGGCCGAGTACCGCCAGCTCGACAAGCCCGCGCTGAGTGAGAGCCCCCTGCCCCGCTGGGACGCCATCGCGGCGGACCTCCCGCGCTACGCGTGGGGCTCCGTGCAGACCACGCGCGGCTGCCCGTTCGACTGCTCCTTCTGTGACGTCATCTACCTGTACGGCCGCAAGCAGCGGCACAAGCCGGTGGAGCGCGTGCTGGACGAGGTGCGCGCCCACGCGGCGCTCGGGGCGGAGGGCGTCTTCTTCGCGGACGACGAGTTCATCGGCGACGCGGCGTACGCGAAGGAGGTGCTCGCGGGGCTGGTGCCCCTCAACCGCGCCCTGCCCCGGCCGCTGCGCTTCTTCACCCAGGTGACGATGAACCTGAGCCGCGACGCCGGGCTGCTGGAGGGCATGGCGGACGCCAACTTCTACACCGTCGTCCTGGGCATCGAGTCCTTCGACACGGCCGCGCTCAAGGAAGCGCAGAAGCACCAGAACGTGCGCGCGGACCTCGTGGGAGACCTCCTGCGCATCCAGGCGCACGGCATCGGGCCCCGGGGCAGCTTCATCGTCGGGTTCGACCAGGACACGCCCGCGGTCTTCGACTCGCTGCACGCGAACATCCAGCGCACGCACCTGCCCTGGGTGGTGGTGGCGCCCCTCCAGGCCCCGCGCGGCACGAAGCTGTGGACGCGGCTGCGCGCGGAGGGCCGGCTCGCCACGCCGCGCAAGGCGCAAGCGAAGGACCGGGGCGCCATCATGCTCAACGTGATGCCCCTGGGCATGACGCGGCCCCAGTTGCTCGAAGGCTTCCGCGACCTGGTGGAGCGGCTGTCCACCTGGGACGCCGCCTGCGAGCGCATCCGGGGCTTCATCGCCGGCATCCAGCGCCCGCCCCGGGTGGAGGAGCCCCACTGGCCGGAGGCCGTCACCGACCGCTTCCTGCGCGAGTCCACCGCCGCCTGGGCCCTGACGCCGTCCGAGCGGCAGGCCCTGGGGGACACGCTCGCGGAGGTGCGCCGCACCGCCCCGGCGATGCTGCCGCGCGCGGTGTTCTTCCTCGCGCGCAACCAGAACGAGCGCCGCCGCCACGAGCGCCTCTTCACGGACTTCGACGCGGTGCTGGCCACCGAGCGCCAGGGCGACCTCGTCCCGGACACGCAGCCCGTCTACGTCCCGCCGAGCTTCGCCACCGCGATGCGCGACGTGTTCCCGGACCTCTTCGTGCGCCTGAGCCGCGACCTGCCGGACCGCCGCGACGTGCCGGAGGCCTCGCGCGACGTGCTGGTGGACTTCGTCGCCCGCTGGGGCGAGGGCTTCCAGGCGCTCCAGCCGCAGCACCACGAGTTCCTGCGCGAGCTGTGCGACCGCGCGGTGGCGGCGCGGGGCGGACAGCCGGGCACGCTGGAGGACGCGGAGGAGCAGGCCCTGCGCACCCAGGCGCGCCGCACCGGCCTGCTGGAGGCGCTGCTCAAGGACGTGCGCGACGAGCTCGCGAGCTGGGGACCCTGACGCATGCGCGACGGCCTTCACATCTTCGACGCGGACCGGCACGTCCTGGAGCCGCTGAGCCTGTGGGCGGAGCAGTTGGAGCCCGGCCTGCGCCGGCACGCGCCCCGCCCGGGACGCCTCCCGGACGAGTCGCTGGAGGAGCGCCTGGCGCGGCTGGGGCCCCAGGGCCTCCTGCCCGTGCTGCCCCTGCCGGAGGTGGACGGCAAGCCGCTGTGGAACCACATGCCGGAGAAGGCCTGGCTGGAGTTCTCCGCGCGCTCCTACGCGCAGTTGGGCCGGAACGAGCTGCTGCAGCGGCCGGACGTGTACCTGGCCCAGATGGACCGCGACGGCGTGGACATGGCGGCCCTCTTCCCCACCTACGCGCTGCTGCTGGAGGGCTTCTCCCCGCTGAAGCCCCACGTCGCCACGGCCTTCGCGTCCGTCTACAACACCTGGCTGCACGGCTTCTGCGCGCACCACCCGGAGCGCCTGCGCGGCGTGGGGCTCATCAGCCGGCACCAGCCGGAGGCCATGGTCGCCGAAGCGCGCCGCGTCGCGGGCTTCGGCTGGCGCGCGGTGATGGTGCGCCCCAACCCCATCAACGGCCGGCTCCTGTCGGACGCCGCCTACGAGCCCTTCTGGTCCGAGTGCGAGAAGCTCTCACTCGCGGTGGTGCTCCACGGCAGCGGCCACGTCTACGTGCCGTCCGCGGGCGCGGACCGCTTCGACACCCGCTTCGCCAACCACGTCTGCGCCCACCCCATGGAGCTGATGATGGGGCTGCTCGCGCTGCTCCAGGGGGGCGTGCTGGAGCGGCACCCGGCCCTGCGCATTGGCGCCATGGAGGCCGGCTGCGGCTGGCTGCCATACTGGGCCTGGCGCCTGGATGAGGAATATCGCGCTGTGGGTGCAGAGGTCTCCGCCACCATCCGACAGCTCCCTTCCTCCTACCTGCGCCAACACTGCTTCGTTTCCGTGGAACCGGACGAACCGTACCTGTCTGACGTGGTGCGCCACCTCCCGGAGGACCGATTGGTTTTTGGAAGCGACTTCCCGCATCTGGACCACGGCGAGGATGTGCTGGGTGCGATGCTGTCCTTGCGTGACGTGATGACCGAAAGTCGTCTACGAAAGGTTCTCTGGGAAAACCCGACTCGGTTCTACGGTGTGGAACCGTGAGGCCGCACGAATGAGATTGTCGCTCGCCGAAGGTGTGGCGCTGCGTTGCCCCGACGCGGAGGACGCGCGCGTGGAGGGCCCTGGCCGCTCACTGCGGTTGGGCCCGCTGGCCCCCGGTGTGCGCGCCGTCTTCGAGTCGCTCGCGGACGGAGGCATCCACGAGACGGAGGTGCCGGCCGCCGCGGGGACGGACACGACGCTCGCGTGGTACTGGCTGGACCTGGCCGGGGACGGCGGCCTGCTGTCCTGGACGGTGGAGGAGCGCGGCAACCTGCTGCTGACGCTCACGCCCGCGTCCGCGTCCTTCCTGCGCCACCGCGCGACGTTCGACGCGGCCCAGCCGCTGCAGTTGTCGCGCTTCGCGCACACGCGCATGGCGGAGGGCCGCGCGGTGCTGGACTGCCCCACGGTGCACGCCACCGCGGCGCTGCACGACCGGCGCGTGGTGTCGCTGCTCTTCGACATGGCCCGCCCCACGCTGCTGGCGCGGCTCAACCAGTTCAACACCGGCATCGAGTCCTTCACGCTGCGCGAGCTGGTGCGCCTGCTGGCGGAGACGGGCATCCTGGTCCCCAACGGGCTGGACGTGCCGGCGTCGGAGGAGACGCAGACGGCGCTCAAGCAGTGGGAGCCGCACGACCTGCTCTTCCACCTGCGCTCGCGCGGCTGGGGCCACCAGACGCGCGCGGGGGCCACCTACCGCTTCCGGGGAGAGCTGCCCAACCCGCCCGCCCTCAAGCCCACCGTGACGGAAGAGGGGGTGGACCTGTACCGGCCGGACCTGGAGGCGCTGCGCGCGGGCGGCGACCGCTCCTTCACGGAGGTGCTGGAGGCCCGCCGCAGCCTGCGAGGCCGGGGCGCGGCCCCCCTCACCGTGAAGCAACTGGGCGAGCTGCTCTACCGCGCCGCGCGCGTGCGCGACGTGCGCACCACGCAGGACGGCGAAGTCACCGACCGGCCCTACCCCGGCGCGGGCGCGGTGTACGCGCTGGAGCTCTACCCCCTGGTGGGCGAGTGCCAGGGCCTGGCCCCGGGCGCCTACCACTACGATCCGCTGGGCCACCGCCTGGAGAAGCTGAGCGGCCCCACGCCGGAGTTCCACGCGCTGCTGGACGAGGCCCGCGCGCCGGTGGAGCCCTTCGAGCGGCCGGAGGTGCTGATGGTGGTGGCCGCGCGCGTGCCCCGGCTCGCGTGGAAGTACGAGACGCTGGCGTACTCGCTGGTGCTGCAGGACACGGGAGCGCTGGTGCAGACGCTCTACCTGGTGTCCACCGCGCTGGGCTTGAGGCCCTACGCGCTGGGCCGGAGCGATCCGGACTTCTTCCAGCGCGTGGCGGGCGTGGACGGCTTCGGCGAGGCCAGCGTGGGCGCCTTCGCGGTGTCGGGGGGCGAGTCCCAGGAGCGCTGAAGCGCCCCCCGAGCGGGCTTCAGCAGCAGGGGCTGCCGCAGCAGTGCGAGCGGCCGTAGGTGTCGGTGAGGCTGGAGAGCGCCACGGCGTGGTCCGCCACGTCGGCCGGCTTCTTCGGCAGGTGCAGCTCCACCTCCGCGTTGTTCACCTTCCAGGTGCCGTCCGTCGCCGCGTCCTGCGCGGTGGAGGGGACGACCTTCAGGTGGATGCTGGCGGGCAGGTCGAAGTCGAAGCGCTTCTTGAGGGCCGCGCGCGGGTCCTTCTGGAGGGCCGCCTCGAACTCGGGCTCCTTCCACGCCAGCGCGACGGCGCGCATCCACACGGCCTGCCAGTCATTCACCGAGGCCTTGGCCTCCGGGCCCCGCGCGGGCTTGCGCGCCAGCGGACGGGCCCGTGCGGGCGCGGCCTTCGACTCCGGCTTCTTCTTGCTCATGTCAGCGATCTCCTCCCAGCGCATCCAACAGCGCGCGGGCCTCCGAGACGGGCGGGGTTCCCCATCCTTCGGAGAAGGTACTGTAGACCGTTTGCAGCCGTTGCCGGGCTTCTTCCTGCCGCCCGGATGCCTGGAGCACCCGCGCCAGGGCGGTGACGGCCTGCAGCTCCCGCATCCGGGCCCCCTGCGCGTGCGCCACCTCCGCCGCCTGCCGGAAGCACGACTCCGCGGAGGGTGCAGTGTTTCCATCCCGCTGCAGCAGCACCCGCCCCTTGACGTGGAGCAGCTTGGACTCGTGGTACGCCTCGCCCAGGGCCTGCGCGCGCTGCCGGCCGCGCTCCACGGAGGCGAGCGCCGCCTCCACGTGGCCCAGCTCCAGCTCCAGCTCCCCGAGCAGGGCGTAGTACGCCGGCTGGTCCATCTCCGTGCCGAACGCCTCGCGCAGCGCCACGCTGCGCCGCATCGTCTCCAGGTCCTTCACGGCCCAGGCGCGCAGGATGCCCACGTAGGCGGACTGCTCCAGCAGGCCGTAGCGGTGGGACAGCTCCGTGTGCTGGGCGATGAGCTGGAGCGCCTCCGTCCGGTCGTTGTGCTCCTGGGCGATGAGCAGCAGGTAGATGAACGACAGGCCGATGCTGGTGCCGTGGTTCAGCTCGCGGCCCCACGCCACCGCGGCCTCGCCGTGCGCCTTCGCCTGGTCCGGGAAGCCCAGCAGCCACAGGCCCCGGCACAGCACGGACTCGCCGCCCACGCGCGTGTCCTGTCCGTAGAGGATGCGGTGCATCCGGTGCGCCACCGGGTCGAACAGCGCCAGGCACCGGTCCGCCTTCGCCTTCGCCTCGCCCAGGCGGCCTTCCAGCAGCTCGATGTTGGAGAGGATGGTGAGCGCCACCGCCTCCTGGCCCGCGTCGCCGTTGCGCTGCGCCAGCGCCACCAGCCGATCCAACAGGCCGCGCACCCGGCGCTGATCCCCGCCCAGGTGGTAGTAGATGGAGAGGACCCACAGGGTCGGGGCCGCGTAGGGGCTCTCCCCCACCGTGAAGAGCAGCTCCAGCGAGCGCTCGGCCACGGTGCGCAGGTCCTGCGAGCGCCAGCCCTGCGTGGACATCAGCGCCGGCGCGAGCACGCCGTTGAGGCTCAGCTCCAACTGCGCGCGCTCCAGCGGGTCGTCGATGGCGTCCAGCCACGACAGGCCCAGCCGGGCGAAGAGGATGGCCTCCAGGTAGGCGGAGCGCACCAGCGCGGCGAACGCGGCCTTCTGCGCGTAGAGGATGGCCTTGCGCTTCAGGTTCGCGGCGGCCCAGTGGTGCGCCAGCAGGTCCGGCCGCGACTCCACCTGCTCCGGGAAGTGCGCCTCCAGCGCCTCCGCCGTCTTCGCGTGCATCTGCTGGCGGTACCGCTTGAGCATGGAGTCGTAGGCCGCGTCCCGCACCAGCGCGTGCTTGAAGAGGTACACGGGCCCCTTCGGCCGGCGCTTGCGGTGCAGGAGCCCCGAGCCCACCAGCCGCTCCAGGTCCGCCTCCAGCGCCTCGGGCGTCAGGGGGCTCACGTGGCGCAGCAGCTCATGCGTCAGCTCGCGGCCCAGCACGGAGGCGATCTGCGCGGTCTCCTTCGCGCGGCCCAGCCGGTCCAGGCGCGCGACGAGCAGGTCGCGCAGCGTGCCCGGCACCGCCGGCCCCGCCTTGCTGGCCTCCAGCGCGAAGCGGCCCTCGCGCTCCACCAGCGCGCCGGACTCGCGCAGCGTGCGCACCAGCTCCTCCACGAACAGCGGGATGCCGTCCGTGCGCGTGGCGATCTCCTCCAGCGCCTCCGGGGAGAGCGGGCCTCCCGCGGCGGCGGTGGCCAGCCGCTCCACCTCCGCGCGGGCCAGCGCGCCCAACTGCACCTGCGTCACCGACGACGCGGCCCAGGGCGGCTCCAGCTCCGGCCGCGCGCTGAACAGCGCGAGCAGGCGCGACGAGGACACCTCCTCCACCAGCGCCTTGAGCAGCTCCAGCGTGGACGGGTCCGCCCAGTGCAGGTCCTCCAGCGCCAGCACCACGGGCTGCCGCTCCGCCATGGCGGCGAGGAACGCGAGCAGCGCGTTGCGCGTGAGCTCCCGGTGCTTCATGGGCGACACGTCCAGCGGCGCCCAGCGCTCCGGCGGCAGCGGCAGGGACAGCAGCGCCGCGAACAGGGGCAGCGTCTCCGGCAGCTCGAAGCTGTAGCCGGACAGGAGCGCCTCCAGGCCCGTCAGCCGGCCCTCCGGCGGCAGGTCGCGGTTCGGGTCCAGCATCCGCGTGAGCAGGTCCACCACGGGGGCATACGCCTGGCCGGAGCTGTCCTGCGTGCAGCGGGCCTCCAGCCACGTGTGGGGCTCCGCGCCCAGCCGGTCTCCCAGCTCGCGCACGAGGCGCGACTTGCCGATGCCCGGCTCGCCGGTGATGAGCACCGCCTGCCCCTGCCCCGCGCGCACCTGCTCCCAGCGCGACAGCACCAGGTCCAGCTCGCGCGAGCGGCCCACCAGCGTGAGCGTGTCGTCCGTGCCGCTCCACGTCGCGTCCGCGCCCTGCAGGGCGAACGTCTCCAACCCCGGGGGCAACAGCTCGCTCGGGGACGCGGGCACGCGCTCCAGCGGGAAGTGCTTGCGCACCAGTTGCTGCGTGTCCCCCGTGAGGAGGATGGCGCCCGACGGCGCGGAGGTGGACAGCCGGAAGGCCAGCTTCGGCGTGGTGCCCACCACGAAGCCCAGGCCGGAGAGCGTCGGGTCCCGCTGCTCGCGAGACACCACCAGGCCCGTGTGCAGGCCCACGCGGATCTCCACCCGCGTGCCGCGCTCGGCCTCGATGGCCCGGCCGCGCCGCTTCACCTCCGCCACCATGTCCAGCGCCGCCTGCGCCGCGCGCCGCGCGTCGTCCTCCCGCGCCGCCGGATAGCCGAAGTAGAAGAGGACGATGTCGCCCAGCGCGCTGGCGATGTGGCCGTTGTAGCGCCGGGCGATCTCGATGCAGACCTCCTGCTGGGCCCCCAGCACGTGATCCAGCTCCTCGATGTCCACCGGCCCCGGCGCCGTCTGCGTCGCGGACAGCGTGCAGCACACCACCGTCAACTGCCGGCGCTCCCCTTCCGCCCACCGGCGCGAGCGCGTGGACACGGCGTTGGGCGTGCGGCTGGACAGCTCCACCGTCGCCGTCTCCGCGTTGGGGGCCGCGGGCTGGATGCGCACGGGCGCGGGCCGGCGCGGCAGGTTGGACACGTCCACCGCCTCCAACTGGCGCAGCAGCACCTCCGCGGACACGGTGCGCTGGGACGCGTCCTTCGCGGTGACGCGCTGGAGCAGCTTGCCCAGCGGGTGCGCGGCGATGGCCGGCGGGATGGGCACCGGCTCCGTGGAGAGCTGCTGGAAGATGACCTCCGCGACGGTGGCGCCCTCGAAGACGCGGCGGCCGGTGAGGCACTCCAGGAACACCAGCCCCCACGCGTACAGGTCCGAGCGCGGCGTGGGCGCCTGCCCGCGGAGCTGCTCCGGCGCCGCGTACGACGGCGTGCCCAGCGACTCATTGGTGGACGTGATGCGCGGCTGGCCCTCCCCCCGGGCAAGCTCGTCCGTCACCGACCCGATGCCGAAGTCCAGCACCAGCGCGTTGCGCCGGGCCCCGGTGGGCACGACCATGATGTTCGCGGGCTTCAGGTCGCGGTGCACCACGTTCTGCGCGTGCGCGCACGCCAGCGCGTCCAGCAACTGGAGCATCAGGTGGCGCGCCTCCACGGGGTCCAGCACGCCCTCCTCCGCGAGCACCTGCGCCAGGTTCTTGCCCGGCACGAACTCGAAGATGGAGTAGACGGCGCCGCCCTGCGCGCGGCCCGAGTCGATGAGCCGCACGATGTTCGGGTGGTGCATCTGCGCGCACAGCTTCATCTCGCGCTCGAAGCGCGCGCTGCGGCGCTCCACGGACTCCGGCGTCGCGCCGTCCGTCAGGCGCAGCAGCTTCACCGCCACGTTCTGGCCGGTGGTCACCTGGCGGGCCTTGTAGACGCGGCCGAAGCCGCCCTCGCCCAGCTCCGACAGCAGCTCGTACCGGCCCTGGAAGGCTTCCAGCAGCGCGGGGTCCATGAGGTTCTTCATCGCGTTCCCGAGCCTCGCTCCATGGGTGACCGTCCCCCCCGCCTGGGCAGGGTGATGACGAACTCCGTGAACTCCCCTGGCACCGACTCCATGCGGAACGTGCCCTGGTGTCCCTGCACGATGATGTCATGGCTGAGTGACATCCCCAGCCCCGTGCCCTGCCCCGGCGGCTTCGTGGTGAAGAAGGGGTCGAAGATTCTTCCCGCGCTCTCCGTGGGGATGCCCGGCCCGTTGTCGCGCAGCCGGACCTCCACCTGCTCCTGACGCGCGAGGGTGCGCACCTTGAGCACCGGCACGTACGTGGCCCCCTGCGTCTGGCGCTTCTGACGCATGGCGTAGAGCGCGTTGTCCACGACGTTGATGATGACGCGGCCCACGTCCGCGCGGCTGAGCTCCAGCCGCCCCACGGCCGGGTCGTACTCGGCGTCCAGGTGGACGGACAGGGGCTCGCCGCGCATGCCGCCCTGCCCCAGCGCGACGCTCTCCGCGACCAGGGCGTTGAGCTCCACCGGTTCGCGCGGACCGGGCGAGCGGCGCGCGTGCTGGAGCATGTTCTGGATGAGCGCGTCCGCGCGGCGGCCGTGCTCGTTGATCTTCTGGACGTTGGTGCGCAGGCACGCGAGCGCCTCGTCCACGTCGCGCACGGAGTCCGCCGTCAGCCGCTCGCGCTGCGGCTCCAGCACGCCGGCCAGGTCCTCCGTGAGCCCCACGGAGAGGCCGGCGAAGTTGCTGATGAAGTTGAGCGGGTTGCGCAGCTCGTGCGCCATGCCGCCCACCAGCGCCGCGAGCGAGGCCAGCTTCGCGTCCATGATGAGCTGCATGCGCTGCACCGTCTCCTGCTCGATGCGGCGGTAGAGCCGCGCGTTCTCCAGCGCGAGCGCCGCCTGCCCCGCGAACGCGACGAGGAAGTCCAGGTCGTCCTCGGAGAAGCTCTTGGGCGTGGAGACGTTGTCCACGTACAGCACGCCCAGCACCTCGTCGCGGGGCTTGAGCGGCACGCACATGGAGGCGCGGATGGAGCTGAAGATGACGGACTCCGCGGCGCCCAGGCGCGGATCATTCACCGCGTCGGAGAAGAGCGCCGCCACGCTCCGGCGCAGCACGAAGTCCACGATGTTCTGGCTGTAGATGGGCCCGCGCACGGCCGTGCCCTCGGCCGTCTTCGTCACGCGCGGCTCCAGCTTCCCGGTGCCCTCGTCCATGAGCAGGATGGCGCCCCGCTCCACGTGGAGGATTTGAAACGCCAGGTCCAGCACCCGGCCGGGCAGCGCCTCCAGGTCGTCCGTGACGGACAGCAGCTTCGCCACCTCCTGGAGGATGCGCATCCGCTCGCGGGCGCGCGTGGCCGTGCCGGGGGGCTCCACCGCGGAACGCTCCGAGCCGGACACCGCCTGCACCAGCGTCTTCAGCGGCACGCGGGTGAGCGCGCGCGTGAGCTGGGGGCGGGGTTCGCCGGATGCCGAGCCGGAGCCGGGCGGGCCCGCGGGCGCGGCCGGCGGCGCTTCGTGGGTGAGCAGGAAGACGAGCTCGCCCAGGGTCAGCGTGTCGCCGGGGCGCAGCTCCTTGCGGCGGATCTGCACGCCGTTGACGAAGGTGCCGTTCTTGCTCCCCAGGTCGGTGACGAAGAAGCGCCCGTCGGAGGACTCGATGCGGGCGTGCTGGCGGGACAGGCTGCGGTGGGGGATGCAGATGCCCTGGTCGTCCGCGCGGCCAATGGTGATGGGCGCGTCCCCCAGCGGGTAGGACAGCTCATCCGGCTGGCCTGGATTGTAGACGAGCATCGGCACGGCCTTCGGACCCCCTCCCGGGTCACCAGCCTAGCCGAAAAGCGACGGCCGGAACCGGCCCGGCCGTCTCAGGCGGCGCTCGCGGCCGGAGCCAGCAGCCCCCGGTCGCGCAGCGTGTCGAGGATGCGCTCCAGCCCCGCCTCCACCGTCTCCGCGTCGGAGCGGACGGTGATTTCGGGGGACTCGGGCGGCTCGTACGGGTCCGACACGCCGGTGAAGTGGGGAATCTCCCCGGCCAGGGCCTTCTTGTAGAGCCCCTTCACGTCGCGGGCGATGAGCGCGTCCAGGCTGGCCTGGACGTAGCACTCCAGGAACGGGATGCCGGCCTGGGTGGCCAGGGCGCGCACCTCGTCCCGGGAGCTCTTGTAGGGCGAGATGGCCGCGGTGATGACGCCCACCTCGTGCTTCGCCAGCACCCGCGCCACGTAGCCGATGCGCCGGACGTTCTCCTCGCGGTCCGCGCGGCTGAAGCCCAGGCCGCGGGAGAGGTACGTGCGCACCTCGTCCCCGTCCAGCAGCTCCACGCGCTGCACGGGCGACAACTGCCGCGCCACCGCGGTGGACAGCGTGCTCTTGCCCGCGCCGGACATGCCGGTGAACCAGAGGATGAAGCCCGGACGCTGTTGCATCGCCATTCCCTTCTACCTGTCCACGGCGGGGCCGTTGATCATCCCCGCGCCCACGGTGGCGTTGGTGCCTTCGTCGATGAGGATGAAGCTGCCGGTGCTGCGGTTGCGCCGGTACTCGTCGAAGAAGAGCGGCACCGTCGTGCGCAGCGTCACCCGGCCCACCTCGTTGAGCTTCAAGCCGGAGCTCTGCTCGTCGCGGTGCAGGGTGTTGACGTCCAGCCGGTAGTGCAACTGCTTCACCATGGCGCGCGCCATGCGGGTGGTGTGCTTGATGGCCAGCCGCGAGCCGCTGTTGAGCTGCGACGAGTCCGACAGCCAGCACACCATCGCGTCGATGTCCTGGCTCGCGGTGGGCGGGTTGCCCGGGCGGCACAGCATGTCGCCGCGGCTGATGTCCAGCTCCTCCTCCAGCGACACGTTCACCGACATGGGCGGGAACGCCTCCGTCAGCGGCTTGCCGGCCAGCTCCAGCGCCTTGATGCGCGTGGTGAAGCCGGACGGCATCACCATCACCTCGTCGCCCGGGCGCATCACGCCGCCCAGGAGCTGCCCGGAGTACGCGCGGTAGTCGTGGAACTTCTTCGCGGACGCCGGCCGGATGACGCCCTGCACGGGGAAGCGCAGGTGGATGAGGTCCCGGTCGGACGCGATGTGCACGTTCTCCAGGTGGTGCAGGAGCGTGGGGCCCTGGTACCAGGCCATCTTCTCCGAGCGCGTCACCACGTTGTCCCCGCCCAGCGCGGAGATGGGGATGAACGACAGGTCGGACACGTCCAGCTTCATGGAGAACTGGCGGAACTCCTCCCGGATGCGGTCGAAGACGCCCTGGTCGTAGTCCACCAGGTCCATCTTGTTCACGCACAGCACCAGGTGCGGCACGCGCAACAGCGACGCGATGAACGCGTGGCGCCGCGTCTGCTCCAGCACGCCCTTGCGCGCGTCCACCAGGATGAGCGCCAGGTCCGCCGTGGACGCGCCCGTCACCATGTTGCGCGTGTACTGCAGGTGTCCGGGCGTGTCCGCGATGATGAACTTGCGCTTCTGGGTGGAGAAGTAGCGGTACGCCACGTCGATGGTGATGCCCTGCTCGCGCTCGGCCTTCAGGCCGTCCAGCAGCAGCGCCAGGTTGACGTACTCGTCACCCCGGGCGTGGCTCGTGCGCTCCACCGCGGCGAGCTGGTCCTCGAGGATGGACTTCGTGTCGTACAACAGCCGCCCGATGAGGGTGCTCTTGCCGTCATCCACGGAGCCCGCGGTCGCGAATCTCAGCAGTTCCACTAGAAGTATCCCTCGCGCTTGCGGTCTTCCATCGCCGTCTCAGAGAACTTGTCGTCCGCGCGGCTGGCGCCACGCTCCGTCACGCGGGAGGCCGTCACCTCCGTGATGACCTCCTCCACGGTGGACGCGGTGGACGGCACGCACGCGGTGCACGTCATGTCGCCCACCGTGCGGAAGCGCACCGTCTCCGTCGTCACCGTCTCGCCGGGCATCATGGACATGAAGGGCGACCAGGCCATCAGCATGCCGTCCCGGCGGAACACCTCGCGCCGGTGCGTGTAGTAGATGGACGGCAGCGCCACGTTCTCCCGGCCGATGTACTGCCAGATGTCCAGCTCGGTCCAGTTGGACAGGGGGAACACGCGCAGGTGCTCACCCCGGCGGTGGCGGCCGTTGTAGAGCGCCCACAGCTCCGGCCGCTGGTTCTTCGGGTCCCACTGGCCGAACTCGTCGCGGAAGGAATACACGCGCTCCTTCGCGCGGGCCTTCTCCTCGTCGCGCCGGGCGCCGCCGAAGACGGCGTTGAAGCCGTTCTTCTCGATGGCCTCCAGCAGCGGCTGCGTCTGCAGGCGGTTGCGGGACGCGCGAGGCCCCTTCTCCTCCGTCACCTTCCCCGCGTCGATGGCCTCCTGGACGGACGCGACGATGAGCCGCGCGCCCAGCTCCGCCACCCGTTCATCGCGATACTGGATGACCTCCGGGAAGTTGTGCCCCGTGTCCACGTGCATCAGCGGAAACGGCAGCGGTGCGGGCCAGAAGGCCTTCACCGCCAGGTGCAACATCACCGCGGAGTCCTTGCCACCGGAGAAGAGCAGCACCGGCCGGTCCAGCTCCGCCGCGACTTCCCGGATGATGAAGATGGACTCGGCCTCCAGCGCCTCAAGATGTGAAAGCTCGTAGCTCACGGTCAAGCAAGCTACCACAACCCTCCCCACACCCAACCGGGGCCGTGGAGGTTTCCGCGTCCGCGGGTGCGAGACACGCCGGATGCGACACGCCGGAGGGGGCGGTGAAACATGGGGGGAGGACCTGCTGGGAGGGATGTTTCACGTTCCACTCGCGGTGCGTGCTCCGGCCCCCCACGCCGCGTGCGGGAGGGGGATTTTCGCGCGGGGGGCGCGTGGTATAGACGGCCGCGCCATGGCAAGCGCAACCCCTCCCGTCCAAGACCGTTGGTTCCCGTCCCGCAAGCCGCTTCCGGAGCCGCGCCTGCGCCTGTTCTGCCTGCCGTTCGCCGGCGGGAGCGCGGCCATCTACACGCCCTGGAGCATGGCGCTGCCCACGGGCGTGGAGCTGTGCGCGGTGCAGTTGCCCGGGCGCGAGCGGCGCCTGATGGAGCCGGCGATGAAGTCCCTGCCGGAGCTGATGGACGTGCTGATGCCGGCGCTGACGCCGCTGATGGACCGGCCCTTCGCGCTGTTCGGCTACAGCATGGGGGCGCGCATCGGCCTGGAGGTGGCCCGGACGCTGAAGCGCCAGGGCGGGCCGAAGCCGCTGGGCTTCATCGCCGCGGCGGCGCCCTCGCCGGCGCACAACGACCGGGAGCCCATCCACACGCTGGATGACGCGGGCTTCATCGCGAAGCTGCGCGAGTACGACGGCACGCCGGAGGAGGTCCTCCAGCACAAGGAGCTCCTGGAGCTCATCCTCCCCACGCTGCGCGCGGACTTCGCGCTGGCCTGGTCGGAGAACGGCAAGGACGCGGCCCCGCTGGACATCCCGCTGTCCGTGTACGCGGGCAAGGGGGACAAGCACGTGGGGCTGGACATGATGGAGCACTGGCGCGAGGAGACCACCGCCGACGTGCGCATCCGCCACTTCGAGGGCGGCCACTTCTTCATCCGCACGCACGGCCCGCCGGTGCTGGCGGCCGTGCGCGAGGACCTCACGCGCTGGATGACGGCCGCGACCTAGTACGCCGACACAGGGATTCTGAATGGTTCAGGCGGCGGCCTTGTCTACTGCCGCCTGCGCCATTAGCGGGTAG
>NZ_JAIQDE010000011.1 GCF_020037015.1 Corallococcus sp. AS-1-6
GGACGCCTCGGGTGCAAAAGGGGGGGCCGATGCAATGCTCTGGGCCGTTCTCGAGGAGGCTTTTCTTCCAAGGTCCACGCTCTCTGCACCACCCAGGGCCAGCCGCTCGAAGTGACGCTGACGCCCGGGCAGCGCGGCGACGTCACTGAAGCCGAGCACCTCATTCAGTATGCGCACGGCAAGGCGCTCATCGCCGACGCCGGCTATGACGCCGACCACCTCGTGCAGGCCGTCCGCAAGCGCGGCATGAGGCCTGTCATCGCGATGAATCCAACGCGCAAGCACCACCGGCGCCGCAACTGCCGCGCTCTCTACCGGCTGCGCATCCAGGTGGAGTGCATGTTCCACCGTCTCAAGCGTTTCCGCGCCGTGGCCACCCGCTACGAGAAGACCGCCACCAACTACCTGGCGGTCCTCCATCTGGCCTGCATGATGCTCTGGCTTAATTAGGGACACCCCCTAGTCCTTCCCGCTCCACAGCATCCGCAGCACCCCACGAGCAGGGTCGTGGAGGGCCTCGAAAGACAGAGGCGCTCCCGCCCTGCTCGCGGTGTTTCAGCTTCCGGCGCTCGTCAAATTTCCGCCCGCGTTTTCGGTGCTACAGCCAATTACAGGCCAGAAATTCGACGTAGCAGCCAACTGACCGCACAGTCCGCCGCGTCCCAGAAAGACGTCTGTCCCAAAGACGGAGGCGTGATGTTCGCGGAAGCTGCTGCCCCTGCCCTGAAGATTGTCCGACGCTCCCAGAACGACAGCGTCTTCGCGAAGCGCGGGGAGGCCTACACGCTGCTGCAGGGCGACAGCCTGGAGCTGATGGCCCAACTGCCCGAGCAGTCCTTCGACCTCATCTTCGCGGACCCGCCGTACTTCCTCTCCAACGGCGGCACCACCTGCAAGGGCGGCAAGCGCGTCTCCGTGGCGAAGGGCCAGTGGGACGTGTCCCGCGGGGTGGAGGAGGACCACGCCTTCACCACGAAGTGGCTCGCCGCCTGCCAGCGCCTCCTGCGCCCCACCGGCACGCTGTGGGTGAGCGGCACGCAGCACGTCATCTTCAACGCCGGCTTCGCCATGCAGAAGCTGGGCTACAAGCTGCTCAACACCGTCACCTGGTACAAGCCCAACGCGAGCCCCAACCTGGCGTGCCGCTACTTCACGCACTCCACGGAGCTGCTCATCTGGGCCTCGCCGTCCTCCGGCGGCAAGCTGAAGCACGTCTTCAACTACCAGCGCATGAAGGCGGAGAACGGCGGCAAGCAGATGCGCGACGTGTGGAACCTGCCGCGCAACGGTGACGAGGAGCTCACCGCCGACGGCGCCGGCCGCATGTGGACGCAGACGGCCCCGCGCGGCGAGGAGAAGGCCTTCGGCAGCCACCCCACCCAGAAGCCGGTGGCCCTGCTGGAGCGCATCCTGGAGGCGAGCTGCCCGGAGAACTCGCTCATCCTGGACCCCTTCAACGGCAGCGGCACCACCGGCGTGGCCGCCCTGAAGCACGGCCACCGCTACGTGGGCATCGACATGAACCCGGAGTACCTGGCCCTGTCCAAGAAGCGCCTGGACGCGGCCCTCAAGTAGTCCCGGCTCAGGCGCGGGCGAGGATGAGCTCGACTCCCTGCCGCGCGATGGGGTGGTACCTCGCCCCGTTCTTCTCGAACGCCGCGCGCGCCACCTTGCGGTGGTCGCGCGACGAGGCGAGCACGCTGTAGAGCGGCTTCAGGTACTTCATCCGGCCCACCTCGCCGAGGAACTCCTCGGCCCGGCCGAGCGGAGCATCGAAGCCCGCGCGCAGCGCCGCCACCAGCCACGCCACCAGCACCTCCGAGTTGCGGCTGCCCGTGAGCGAGTACCTCGCGTCCAGCTCCCGGAAGACGTCCTGGGCCGTGTCCGCCGGCATGGACTCCAGGAAGAGCTGCCACTCCGTGGGCGTCCAGTCCTTCGTGTCCTGCTTCGAAGGCACCGTCCCGCGCAGCTTCTCCAGCGCCTCCAGCCGCGCGGAGGTGGGCCGGGGCGCGCTTGGCGGCACGCCGGGCCGGTTCAGGTACGCGTCCGCGTCCACCTTCGCCAGGGCCCCCGGCAGCTCTGCTTCCGTGAAGCGGACGAACTCCTCCGTGGTGAGCGCCTGGAAGCGGTACTTCGCCAGGTAGCGGCGCAGGAAGCCGTCGAAGGTGGGGCGGCCCACCGCGTCCTCCAGCGCGCGCAGGAGCAGGTAGCCCTTCTCGTAGGGGATCTGGGAGAAGGCCTCGTCCGGGTCCACGCCGGACAGGTGCGTGCGCAGCGCGGTGAGCTGCGGGTGCGCGCGGAAGTGGTGCAGCGCTTCATCCAGCGAGCGGCGCCCCAGGGCCGCGTGCAGCGCCGCGACCTCCGGCCCCGCCAGCGCCTCCAGGATGCGCCGCTCCGCGAAGACGGTGAAGCCTTCGTTCAGCCAGAAGTGCTCCGCGGACGCGTTCGTCACCAGGTTGCCCGTCCACGAGTGCGCCAGCTCGTGCGCCACCACGTTCACCAGGCTCTTGTCCCCCGCGATGAGCGTGGGCGTGAGGAACGTCAGGCGCGGGTTCTCCATGCCGCCATAGGGGAACGACGGCGGCATCAGCAACAGGTCGAAGCGCTCCCAGTCGTACGGCCCGAAGAGCGACTCCGCGGCCTTGAGCATGTCGTCCACGCCCGCGAACTCGTCCGCCGCGTCCTCCAGCAGCTCCGGCTCCGCCCACACCCGCGAGCGCGGCCCCAGCTCCTTGGACGTGAGGCTGCCCACCGCGAACGCCAGCAGGTACGGGGGCACCGGCTGCGGCATCTCGTAGTGCTCCTCCGCCTCCACGCCGTGCTCTTCACGCGCCACGAACGACGCCGCCATCACGGACTTGAGCTGCTTGGGCACCCGCAGGGACGCGCGGTAGCGGATGCGGATGCGCGGCGTGTCCTGCAGCGGCACCACGCTGCGCGCGTGGATGGCCTGGCACTGGCTGAACAGGAACGGCTGCTGCCCACCCGCCGTCTGCGACGGCGTCAGCCACTGCAGCGCGCTCGCCTCCGGCGACGTCCGGTAGCGCACCGTCACCTGCTTCACCCCCGAGGGCAGCTCGATCCGCAGCCGGCTTCCAAGAATCGGTTCAGGAGGGGAGAGGATGTAGGGCAAGGGGCGACCCTGGGCATCCACCACGCCCCGGATGTCCAGGTCGCGGGTGTCCAGGTCGAGGGGGCCCGCTGACGCCTCCTTGAGCGTCAGGGTGGCCTCCGCGTGCAGGCGGCGCGTCCGGAAATCGACGCGGGCCTTCCAGTCCAGCGTTTCGGTCTCAGGCTGCGTGCTGTCGTTGTACGAGTGCGGGTCGAGGCGAGCCATGGGGCCCGACTTGTAGTCGGGGAGCCGACCTCCTGGCGAGCACACCCGACGGCAATGCCGGTTGACTTCCGGGTCAATCGCCTACATTTGTGCAGTCCCCTACTTCCTTTCATGGGAGCCGATTTCCGATGACGACCCGGATCCGAAAAGTGGCGGTGCTTGGCGCTGGCGTGATGGGCAGCGGCATCGCCGCGCATCTGGCCAACTCCGGCGTGCGCGCCCTGTTGCTGGACATCGTTCCGCCCCAGGCCGCTCCGGGCGAGGACACCGCTTCCAAGGCGTTCCGCAACAAGTTCTCGCAGGGCGCCATCGCGAACCTGCGCAAGGCGAAGCCCAGCCCCATCGTGTCCGAGCAGGTGCTCGCGGCCATCGAAGTGGGCAACCTGGAGGACGACCTCGCGCGCCTGGGCGAGTGCGATTGGATCATCGAGGTGGTGAAGGAGGACCTGGCCGTCAAGCAGGCCCTGTTCGCCAAGGTGGAGAAGCACGCCCGCAAGGACGCCATCATCTCCTCCAACACCTCCGGCCTCTCCATCGTGGGGATGACGGAAGGCCGCGGCGCGGACTTCAAGAAGAACTTCCTCGTCACGCACTTCTTCAACCCCGTGCGCTACATGAAGCTCCTGGAGCTCGTGGCGGGCCAGGAGACGAACCCGGAGGTCGTGAAGGCCATCCACAAGTTCGGTGAAGAGGTCCTGGGCAAGGGCATCGTCTACGGCAAGGACACCACCAACTTCATCGCGAACCGCATCGGCGTGTACGGGATGATGCGGACCATCTCCGAGATGCAGAAGTCGGAGATGACCATCGAAGAGGTGGACAAGATCTTCGGTCCGGCCATGGGCCGCCCCAAGTCCGCCGTGTTCCGCACCGCGGACATCGTGGGCCTGGACACGTTCACCCACGTGGCGAAGAACTGCTACGACACGCTGACGCACGACGAAGAGCGCGACGTCTTCGCCGCCCCGGACTTCCTCCAGAAGATGGTGGAGAAGAAGATGCTGGGCGACAAGAGCGGCGGCGGCTTCTACAAGAAGGACCGCTCCTCCGGCGGCAAGGACATCCTCGCGCTGGACCTGAAGACGCTGGAGTACCGGCCGCAGGCGAAGGTGCGCTTCGACTCGCTGGGCGCCGCGAAGGACATTGAGAACGTCAAGGAGCGCGTGGCGTCCGTGATGAACGCGGACGACAAGGCCGGCAAGTTCGCCGAGCGCGTCACCCTGGACGTGCTGGCGTACTCCAGCCGCCGCATCCCGGAGATCGCGGACGACCTGGTCAACGTGGACCGCGGCGTGCGCTGGGGCTTCGGCTGGGACCTGGGGCCCTTCGAGGTCTGGGACGCCTACGGTGTCCAGAAGGGCGTGGAGCGCATGAAGGCGCTGGGCCTCAAGCCCGCCGCCTGGGTGGAGGAGATGCTGGCCAAGGGCCGCACGTCCTTCTACGGCGTGCAGGACGGCCGCGACACCTACTGGGACATCCCGTCCAAGTCCGTGAAGCCGGTGGCGGAGAACGCGCGCACCTTCCGCGTGGAGTACCTGAAGCGCGGCAACAAGAAGATCACCGGCAACGACAGCGCGTCGCTGTGGGACATGGGCGACGGCGTCACGCTCTTGGAGTTCCACTCCAAGATGAACTCCATCGACGATGAGATCATCGCGATGATGAACACCGCGCTGGACGAGACGGAGAAGAACTTCAAGGGCCTCGTGATTGGCAACGACGGCTCCAACTTCTCCGCCGGCGCGAACATCATGGCCATGCTGATGGCGGCCAAGAGCGAGGACTTCGACTCCATCCGCAAGATGGCGTCCGCGTTCCAGGCGGCCAACCAGCGCATGCGCTACAGCCCCGTGCCCGTCGTGACGGCGCCCTTCAACCTCACGCTGGGCGGCGGCGCGGAGGTCACCATGGGTGGCAACGCGGTGCAGGCCAGCGCGGAGCTGTACATGGGCCTCGTGGAAGTGGGCGTGGGCCTCATCCCGGGCGGCGGCGGCACCATGATGCTGCTGCGCAACGTGTTCGGCACCTACGCGGCGGACAAGGACTTCGACGCGCTGCCCTTCCTCAAGAAGGTGTTCCTCGCCATCGGCATGGCGAAGGTCGCGACGAGCGCGGAAGAGGCCCGCGAGATGGGCTTCCTGTCGCAGCAGGACGGCATCACGGGCAACCGCGACTTCCTACTGTCGGACGCGAAGTCGCGCGTGCTGGGCCTGGCCAACGGCGGCTTCCGCCCGCCGCGTCCCACGCGCTTCCGGCTGCCGGGCCCCAACGGCGCGGCCACCATCGACATGATGCTGTACGACATGCAGCTCAACAATCAGATCAGCGCCCACGACCGGAAGATCGCCCAGAAGCTGGCGCGCGTGCTGTCCGGTGGTGACACCAGCCCGTCCGTGCTGGTGACGGAAGAGAAGCTGCTGGAGCTGGAGATGGAAGCGTTCCTGAGCCTCATCGGCGAGGAGAAGACCCAGGACCGCATGATGTTCATGCTCGAGAAGGGCAAGCCGCTGCGCAACTAGCGCGAGGCGTTTACCCAATGGTTTTCCAGACGCGAATTCCGAAGCACGCCCGGACGGTGTCCGGGCAGGGAGACATCTAAAATGTCCGGTCGAGTCGTGATTGCCAGCGCGGTGCGCACCCCCTTCACCCGCGCCCACAAGGGAGAGTTCAAGGACACGCGGCCGGATACGCTCGCGGCCCTTGCCATCAAGGAGGCCGTCGCCCAGGTCCCCGGCCTGAAGCCGGCGGACGTGGAGGACGTCATCATGGGCTGTGCCATGCCGGAGGCGGAGCAGGGCATGAACGTCGCCCGCAACGCGAGCCTGCTCGCCGGCCTGCCCGACACCGTTCCGGGCCTGACCATCAACCGCTTCTGTTCTTCCGGCGTGCAGTCGGTGGCGCAGGCGGCGCAGGGCATCAAGTCCGGCATGCTCCAGGTGGCCGTGGCCGGTGGCACCGAGTCCATGACCATGGTGCCCATGGGCGGCAACAAGGTCTCCGCCAACCCGGAGATCATGCAGAAGCTGCCGGAGGTCTACACCTCCATGGGCGCGACGGCGGAGAACATCGCCTCCCGCTACAACGTCACCCGTGAGGACGCGGACAAGTTCGCCGCCGAGTCCCAGCGCCGCGCGGCCACCGCCCGCGAGCAGGGGAAGTTCAAGGAGGAGATCTTCCCCGTCACCACCACGATGTTCGACGAGGACGGCAACCAGAAGCAGGTGACCGTCACGGTGGACACCATCCTGCGCCCGGAGACGACGGTGGAGGGCCTGGCCAAGCTGCGCCCGGCCTTCAACGCCAAGGGCGTGGTGACGGCGGGCAACGCGTCGCCGCTGACGGACGGCGCGGCGGCCGCGGTGGTGATGAGCGAGGAGAAGGCGAAGGAGCTCAACGTCAAGCCGCTGGGCTACTTCGTGGACTACGTGGTCGCCGGCGTGCCGCCCGAAATCATGGGCGTGGGCCCGGTGCCCGCCATCCGCAAGCTGCTGGAGCGCAACAAGCTGAAGATTGAGGACATCAGCGTCTTCGAGCTCAACGAGGCCTTCGCGGCGCAGGCGCTGCACTGCATCCGCGAGCTGGGCATCCCCCAGGACAAGGTGAACCCGAACGGCGGCGCCATCGCCCTGGGTCACCCGCTGGGCGTGTCCGGTGCGCGCATGGTGGCCACCATCCTGCGCGAGCTGAAGCGCCGGGACGGCCGCTACGGCGTGGTGAGCATGTGCATTGGCGGCGGCATGGGTGCCGCGGCGCTGGTGGAGCTGGCGAAGTAATCCGCTTCCCGTTCGCGCCCCCTGTCGGTTGAAGGGGGCGCGGAGGGGACTGTCAGGAGGCCGGGGCGTCCGGGTCGTTCACCGGGACGCCCGCCAGGCGCAGCACCCGCAGCGCGTTGGTGGTGTCCACCACCCCCTGCCGGAGCCGGTAGTCGAACACCATCTTCCCGTCCTCCAGGTGGTCGCGGAAGTGGACGTTCACCACGTGCGAGCCCGGCTCGTCCGCGAGCACCGCCAGGGACAGGTCGTGCGTCGTCACCGCGCCACACGCGCCGGAGGCGAGCAGCAGCCGCAGCACCTCGCGCGAGGCAATCTGGCGCTCGCGGGTGTTGGTGCCCAGCAGGATCTCGTCCAGCAGGAAGAGGGCCTGACCCTTCGCCGCCGCCGCCGCGTCCAGGACCATCTTCAGCCGCAGCACCTCCGCGTGGAAGTACGACACGCCGCGCTCCAGCGAGTCCTTCACGCGCATGCTGGTGAGCACCTGCACGGGGGACAGCCGGAACGACGCCGCGGACACCGGCGCGCCCGCCAGCGCCAGCACCACGTTCGCGCCCAGCGCGCGCATCAGCGTCGTCTTGCCGCTCATGTTGGAGCCGGTGATGAGGAGCGCGTGGCGCGGGCCGGGCAGGGACACGTCGTTGGGCACGGGCGCGTCCAGCAGCGGGTGGCCCAGCGCGGTGGCCTCCACGCTGGGGCCCTGGGCCTGCAACTGGGGCCAGGTGAAGCCAGGGCGGTCATGGGCCAGGCCTCCCAGGCAGCAGAGGGCCTCCAGCTCCGCGAGCCCCTCGAACCACTGGCGCACGTCGCGGCCGTGGGCGGCGCGCCAGCTCTCCAGCGCGAAGAGGGCGTGGATGTCCCAGAGCGTGAGCCAGTGCACCAGGGGGTGGAACTGGTGCCGCTTGAACTCGATGAGCGAGTACAGCCGGCTGAAGCGCTGGAACAGCACGGACACTGGCGGGCCACCCTGTGCCCTCAGGCCGGACTGGAGCTGCTTGAGGCGCGGGTGCTCGAAGGGCTGCTTCTCCACGCGCTCGAAGAGGGACGCGTAGCGCACGAAGCCGCGCTCGCCGCGCTCCACGGCTTCGTCCATCTGCCGCAGCGTGCGGCGCGTGGCCACGGCGATGCCCAACTGCGCGAGCAGCCCGACCCAGACGACGCTGTCGGGAATCACGCCGACCGTGCCCAGGATGAACAGGGTGAGCGTCACCAGGGGCAGCACGATGGCCAGGGGCCGGGCCCAGCGGATGGCGTCCAGGGAAGGGCCGGCCTCCGCCCATTGGATGAAGAGGGCCGGGTCCGCCTTGTCCTTCGCCACCACGCGGGCGTCCACGCAGAGGTCCTGGCGGAAGTCCACGCGCGGGGCCAGCTCTTGCGCGGCGCCCTGGCGGGTCACCACCGTCTCCGCGGTGGCGGGAGCGGACAGCCACGCGGCCAGCCGCTCCTCGCCCGCGCGCGTCGCCGTCTCGTTGATGAGCTGGAAGAGGCTGCCCTGGCCAAAGACATCCAGGTCCGTGGCGTAGAGGTGGTTGGGGGAGAGGAACCGCTCCCCCGTCTCCGTGAAGGCGTGCCAGCCGCCCTCCAGCCGCGCCAGGCCGCGCTCGTTGAGCAGCACGAAGAGGCGCGCGCGCTGCTCCTTGAGGAACACCTGGTGGTGCAGCACCGCCAGCACGCCATAGACGGCGAGCGCCCCGGCCGCCGCCCACCACCAGGGCTTGGGCAGCCGGCCCATCAGCGTCAGCGCGGCGATGACGAGCGCCGTGACGAAGGCTACGGTGCGCAGGTTGGCGTACCTCGCGCTGACACGGTCCAGCTCCGTGAGGTCCGCCTGCGCGGCGGCGCGGCGGTCGGTGTACGTGCGATGCGGGCTCTGGGCTTCGGTCGGGACGGGCACGATGGTCGCGCATGCTGTGCGGCCCCCCGTCCGAGGGCAAGCGCTCAACGCGCTCCCGGTGCGGGCCGACAACATTTCTTCTCGGTGGAATCGCGAGGAGGCGAACGGGCGCGGACGGTGCTCCTTGCCCCGGCGCCGTCCTGGCCCGGCGCTGGCGGGAGCGTCACGGGTCGCATTCTGGATGAGATGGTTTGGGAGGGGGCCCGTGGCGCCACAAAGGCTCACGTCCGTGGCGATTGACTCGCGCAAGTCACCGGGTCAGAAACCGCCGACTATGTCTACCCATGGCGCGCCCCTCCGGCTCGTGAGCGCTTTGCTCCTGTCTGTGTCGCTCGTGTTGTCTGCCTGTGGCAAGGATGACTCGTCCGGCCCGGACGGTGGCCCGTCGACGGGCCAGCAGGATGCCTCCACCGCGGACAGCGGCATGGATTCGGGGACCGACCCTGTCGCTGACTCCGGGACGGATGCGGGGACGGACGCCGACGCGGGAGTGGAGGCGGGGACGGAGGCCGACGCGGGGACGGAGGCCGACGCGGGGACGGAGGCCGACGCGGGGACGGAGGCCGACGCGGGAGTGGATGCGGGGACGGAGGCTGACGCCGGAACCGGGGTTTGTGGCGATGGCCGGGTGGACGGCACCGAGTCCTGCGATGACAGCAACACGGCGAGCGGCGACGGGTGCTCCGCCAGTTGCGCCGTGGAGCCCGGGTGGCAGTGCCCGGCATCCGGCGGCGCTTGCGGCACGGTGTGCGGTGACGCCATCCTCGCCGGTGACGAGCAGTGCGACGACGGCAACAGCGTCGGCAACGATGGCTGCGGCGCCTCGTGCCACCTGGAGCCGGGCTACAAGTGCCCCGTCGCCGGCCAGCGCTGTGTCACGACCACCTGTGGCGACGGTGCGGCCGAGGGCACCGAGCAATGCGACGACGGCAACAACGACCTGGGCGATGGCTGCACGCCGCTGTGCACGCTCGAGCCTCGCTGCTCCAACGGAGTCTGTCAGGGCATCTGTGGCGACGGCGAACTGCTGGCGAACAGCACGACCGAGCAGTGCGACGACGGCAACACGCGAGCGAACGACGGCTGCTCTCCGACCTGCCAGCTCGAGCCGGGGTTCGCCTGCACCGTGGTCGTGTCGCCCCGTCCGGAGCTGCTGACCCTGCCCATCGTCTACCGCGACTTTCGCGGGTACGACGTGCCGGCCTCCGGGGGCCTGCCGCGCGGGCACATCGACTTCGAGAACGCATCCGGCTCGGAGACGGGCATCGTGGCCGACACGCTGGATGCTCGGGGCAAGCCTGTCTATGCGAAGGAAGGCATGAACTCCGCCACCACCCATGGCCGGACGGCGTTTGATCAATGGTTCCGGGACGCGCCGGGCGTGAACAAGACCGTCGTCAAGCGCCTGGACCTCCCCCGTGGGTCGGGCAACTCGTACCGGTTCAGCTCCCAGGCCTTCTTCCCGCTGGATGACGCGGGCTGGGTGGCCTCCGGTCAGGAACCCCTCCGTGCGGATGCCAGCAGCCCCAGCGTGCTTCGCAACTTCAGCTTCACCAGCGAGACGCGCTACTGGTTCGAATACCGTGGCACCGAGGTGCTCTCCTTCACCGGAGATGACGATGTCTGGGTATTCATCAACCGCCGCCTCGTGCTTGACCTGGGCGGGGTCCATGGCCCTGCCACTGGCAGCGTCACCCTGTCGCAGCGGGCCAGCGCGCTGGGCCTCACGCTGGGGGGCATCTACGAACTCGTGGTGTTCCAGGCCGAGCGCCACACGACCGGTTCCTCCTACCAGCTCACGCTCGACAGTTTCATCTATCCCCACAGCCACACCCAATGCGCACGCCTCTGCGGCAATCACGTCGTGGACGTGGGCGAGGAGTGCGACGACGGCAACACCCAGAACGGAGATGGGTGCAGCGCCACCTGTAAGCTCGAGCTGGGGAGTTGACTCCCGGTGGGCCCCCGGGATTTGAATGCGGCACGTGAGGGACGGTCGGGCCGGCCGTGTCTCACCGAGGGGGCTTCACCCCATGTCGTTACCCAAGGTCGTGCTGGGCGGAGGGCTCCTCGCGAGCCTTCTCGCCGCGCCTCAAGCCGAGGCGCGCTTCGGCAAGCGCTCGGACTCCCACGAAACGTCGAAGCCCGTCCACGAGGCGACCGCCATCGGCTCGGACAGGGACGGCGATCCGAAGAAGGACGACGAGAACAAGAACCGCTCGTCCAAGACGACGACCGTGTCCTCCACGGATGACCGCTTCGAGTTCAACTCGAGCGCGTCCAGCGACGTGGGCGCCGCGCTCGTGGGCGCCCTCATCGAGCTGATGTTCCGCGGAATGGGGGAGGCCATCGGCAGCCTGGGCACCCACCACGGCCAGGACATCAACAATCCGGATGCGCCTCCCGAGCGCAACTCGCTGCGGCACGCCGTCCCGTTCTCCTTTCGCGCGGGGCTGCTGGTGTCACCCCTCCGGGGCGGCACGGGCCTGGATTTCGACGCCGGCTGGGACGCCCGCCAATTCGGCGTGGACCTGCGCGTCTCCCGGTTGGTGGGCACCTGGGAAGGCGCGACCTCCCGCGACGCGCGCACCCTGGGGCAGATGCACGTGACCTACTCCCCGCTCGTCCGGGAGGAGCTCCGCCTGCGCGTGGAGGCCGGCGTCGCCACCCTGGATGCACCCGGGGCCCTCTACGTGGCCCCCAGCCTGGGCGCGTCCGTGGACGCGTGCCTCCTGGGCCCCCTGGACGTGGAGGGGCGCCTGCAGATGACGCCCGGTCCCTACCAGCAGTTGGACGCGCGCGCGGGGCTGGCGCTGCACCTGGGCGGCTTCATGCTGCGCGGCGGGGTGCGCTACCTCCTCCTGGACTCCGAGGTGACCCCGCTGGGGCTGGCCCTCGGCTTCACCCCTGAGTTCGGCCTAGGCTTCGTGTTCTGACGCTGGAAACACCACGGGCCCGGCCGCGGAGTGCTCTTCCGCGGACAGGCCCGTTGGACGTCCCGAAGGGACGGTGGGGATTACTTCTCCTTGGAGGCCAGCTTGCGCAGGGCCTTCTGGTCACGCACGCAGAGGATGCGGCCGACGTTGCCGAGCACGCCCTCGCGCTTCATCTCGTTGATGAGCGTGGACACGAAGGAGCGCGAGGCGCCCACCAGGTCCGCCAGGTCCTGCTGGGTGATGCCGCGCAGGTCCGTCTCACCGCCGTGCGGGCAGCGCTCGCCGTGCGCCTCCACCAGCGTGAGCAGGGTGTCCGCCAGCCGGGCCGGGACCTCCTTGAAGGTCAGGCCCAGCACGCGCTTGCGCAGCGAGCGCACGCGGTCCGCGTAGGCGCGCACCACGTCCACCGCCAGGGCCGGACGGGCCTCCAACTGGGCGCGGAAGTCACGGCCCTCGATGCTCCACACCTCGGCCTCGCCCGCCGCCACGGCCATCTCCTCGATGGGCGTGCCTTCCGGGCGGAACAGCTCGCCGAACAGGTCGCCCGGGCGCAGGATGGACACCACCGAGCGGGTGCTGTTCTTCCCAATGCGCATCAGGCGCACGCGGCCGGACTTCAGCAGGTACACGCGGTCCGACGTGTCGCCGGGGCGGTAGATGGTCGAGTTGTGCGGGAAGGACTCGACCTTGAAGTACCCCTTGAAGTCGATGGCCTCCTGGCCGGGGACCAGCTTGTTCGCGGTCACCATCATGCCGGAGGACGTCGCCTGCAGCGGCGCCACGACGTTGGAACCGATGGGGCCGAGGGGGCGATTGAAGCCGTGCATGGGAGTCTCCTGGAAAGACGGAAAGGGATGGGGAAGGTTGGTCGCTGCTGCTGCTGCGGACGGACCTTGCCCTTTCCAAGAGGCGTGCCATGAGCACTTGAACTATTCCCAGGGGAACAGTTCGAGGAATGCCGGGTACTTAGCGCTACACCCCGGTGCGGCCCCCCCCACTGTGTCCAAAACCTGAAACAGAACGTTCAAACAGTCTGATCAGTTTGAACGAAACGTTCAAGCGCCACACCGGTTTGTCCGGGCTGGGACAGTGTCAGGAAGCATCCTTCACCGGATAAGGGTGAACCTGTGGACCATGCCCCTGTGCGAGACCGAACTTTTGAAGCTTTCGTTCAAGGGTTGGGCGGCTGATGCCCAGGATCTGACACGTGCGGCCCTTGTGGCCCTTGGTGACGGCCATGGCGCGGGCAATGAGCTGCCGTTCGGCCTCTTCCAGGGTGGGGATGAGGCTCACGTCGTCCACGGCGGGGGCGGCGAACATGCTGCTCGCGGCGCCCGGGACTCCCCCGCGCTGGGCGTCCAGGGGGCCCGAGGGGGGCGCTTCCAGGGGGGGCAGGTCGTCCCCCCGGAGCACGTCACCGGGCGCGAGCACCACGGCGCGGGTGAGGACGTTCTCCAGCTCGCGCACGTTGCCGCGCCAGGGCAGCAGGGTGAGGCGCTCCATCACCTCGTGGGGCACGCGGGTGACGCGCTTGTGCACCTTCTCGTTGATGCGCTCCAGCAGGTGCTTCACCAGCAGGGAGATGTCCTCGCGGCGCTCGCGCAGGGGCGGGATGAAGAGGGTGATGACCTTGAGGCGCTGGTAGAGGTCCTCGCGGAAGCGGCCCTGGGCCACCTCGTCCGCGAGGTTCCGGTGGGTGGCGGCGATGACGCGGGCGCGCAGCTTCACGCGCTTGACGCCGCCCACGCGCTCGAACTCGCGCTCCTGGAGCACGCGCAGCAGCTTCGCCTGGAGCATCAGCGACATGTCGCCAATCTCATCCAGGAACACGGTGCCGTCCTCGGCCAGCTCGAACTTGCCGGGCTTGCCGGACACCGCGCCGGTGAAGGCGCCCTTCTCGTGGCCGAACAGCTCGCTCTCCAGGAGCGTGTCCACGATGGCCGAACAGTTGATGCCGATGAAGGGGCGGGGCTCGTCGTAGGAGTAGTTGTGGATGACGCGGGCGATGAGCTCCTTGCCGGTGCCGCTCTCGCCGTTGATCAGCACCGTCGCGGTGCTGCCCGTCACCTTGCCAATCTCCTTCACCAACTGCTGCATGGAGGGGCTGGTGCCCACGATGTCGCCCAGGCGGACGACGGCGTTCTCGCGGTGGACCTCGTCCGCGCGGCGCGACAACTGGCGGTACTCCAGCGCGCGCTCCACCACGAGGTCCAGGGCGGCCGGATCCGGGAAGGGCTTGTGGATGTAGTCGAACGCACCGGCCTTCATGGCCCGGATGGTCGTCTCCATGTCGTGGTAGGCGGTGACGAGGATGATGCGCGCGTCGCCGCACAGGGTCTTCATCTCCTCGATGATTTCCAGGCCCGTGCGGTCCGGGAGCATCATGTCCAGGATGACCACGCTGGGCATGTTCTCCTGGGCGGCCTTGAGGCCCGCGGCGGCGCTGGTGGCCGTCACCACCTGGTAGCGCGGCTGCCCGTCGTCCTGCTCGATCTCCTCGAAGTGCATCGTGAGGGTTTCGAGCAGCGACACGTCATCGTCGACGATGAGGAGGGTCTCCATGGGGGCCTCAGGCGGCGAACGTCAGCGTGAACACCATCCCCGGTTCCGAGCTCCCCTGGGCCGCCACGTCGCCCCCCACGCCCGTCATCACCCGCCGCAAGGCAGCCAGGGACAGCCCCGCGCCCCGCGCCAGCCGCGAGCCGAAGGGGTCGAACAGCGTGCCCCGCTCTTCCGGAGGCAGGGCCGCGGCCGGATCATCCAGGATGAGGCTGACGTGGCTGGGGTCGTCCTTGCGCAGCGTCACCTGGACACGGCCTTCTTCCGGGAGGCCCATGGCCACGTTGAGCAGGACTTGAGCGAGCACGGGTCTCAGCCGGTTGGGATCCACCCGCACGCGGGGCAGGTCCGCCTCTTCCTTCACATCCACCTCGATGCGGCGCTCGGCCAGTTCCGGGGCCACCATGGCGGTCGCCTCCTGGACGACCGACCGCAGGGCGTGGGCGTCCAGGTTCGCGGCGCTCTCGCGGCCGTACTCGGAGAGCAGCCAGAGCATGCGCTCCATGGTCCGGATTTCGCGGTTGGCGATGGTGAGCCGCCGCTTGTCCCGGTCCGACAGGCCGGTGTTCCGGGCCAGCGTCTGCACCGCCATCTTCACGGAGGAGAGCGGGTTGCGGATCTCATGGCTGAGCGACGAGGACAGCTTGGAGATCTGCACCGGCGGGGCGCCCTCCAGCACGGCGCCCAGGTCGAGCACGCCCGCGGCGGCCTCGTCGCCGTCCATGCCCAGCACGAGCCGCAGGTGGGTGGGGGGCGGGGTGCCGCCGGGGCCTCCCGCGGAGACGGTGACGAACTCCACCGCGCGGCGGTCCTCGCGCGCGCGCGCATCCAGCTCGCGGGCGCGCTCCTGGGGAACGCCGAGCGCGGTGTGCAGGGGCATGCCCACGAGCGCCTTGGCGTCGCGGCGCAGCACCTGGGCGCAGTCACCGTCGGCGCGTGTCACCCGGAGGTGGGGGGACCAGGCGAGCTGCGCGGCTTGCAGGAGATGGGCGTTCATTGGTGGACCTGAAACATACCGGGTAACGTCGAGCGCTGTCCTTTATGACCAGCACCGCCCGTCCTCCGAAGAACCTTGTGGCCGCCCTTCTGTTCCTGTCCGGGGCCACGGCGCTCGTCTACGAGCTGGTCTGGTCCAAATACCTGGGGAACGTGCTGGGCAACAGCGGTCAGGCGCACGCCGTCGTGCTGGCCACGTTCATGGGGGGCCTGGCGCTGGGGGCGTTTGTCTTCGGGCGGACAGCGGACCGGGTGAAGAACCCCCTGGCGCTCTACGGCGTGCTGGAGCTGGGCGTGGGGCTGTACGCGCTGGCGTTCCCGTACGTCCTGGGTGCGCTGGAACACCTGTGGCTGTCACTGGCACCCCACGTGCCGGAGGGCCTGCGGGTGGCGCCGCGCCTGCTCGTGTCCTCGCTGTCCCTGGTGGTGCCCACGCTGCTGATGGGCGGCACGCTGCCGGCGTTGGTGCGCCACTTCGCGGCGAGCCTCGCCGGGGTGCGCAAGGAGCTGGCGCGGCTGTATGCCATCAACAGCCTGGGCGCGGCGGTGGGCGTCTACGTGGCGGGCACGCGGCTGGTGCCGCTGGTGGGCCTGTCCGCGTCCGCGAAGCTGGCCGCGGGCATCAACGTGCTGCTCGCGCTGGCGGCGCTGGCGCTGGCCCGGCGGCACCCTCCGGCGGTGTCGGTGGGGGCGGCGGCGGCCGCGGCGGACGTGGCCTATCCCCGGCGGGCGGTGCGGGCGGCGCTCGTGGGCGTGATGCTGTCGGGCTTCACGTCGATGCTGTACCAGGTGACGTGGATCCGCCTGCTGTCCATCGTGCTGGGGGCGTCCACGTATGCCTTCACGCTCATCCTGACGGCGTTCATCCTGGGCATCGGCCTGGGCAGCTTCTGGCTGATGACGCGCAAGGAGGGCGGGGACTCGCTGAAGCTGTATGGCTGGACGCAGGTGGGGCTGGTGTTGAGCCTCTGCGTGGCGCTGCCTTTGTACGTGCGGCTGCCGCACCTGTTCCGCTGGTCGGAGTGGATGCTCACGCGCGCGGTGGAGACGTGGCCCGTGTTCCAGGGCATCACCTTCGCGTTCTGCTGCGCGGTGCTGCTGGTGCCCACGTTCATCATGGGCGTGGCGTTCCCGGCGGCGGCGCGCGTGGCCACGGCGAAGGTGTCCGAGGTGGGGCGCCAGTTGGGCGGCGTGTACCTGTGGAACACGGCGGGCACGCTCTCCGGCTCCGTGCTGGGCGGGCTGGTGCTGATGCCCTTCTGGGGCATGCAGGGCAACTTCATCGCCGGGGCGGTGGCGAACCTCCTCTCCGCGGGGCTGGCGTTCCACGCGCTGTCCACGCCGGGGGAAGGGGAGGGCGCGAACGCGGCGCCCGCGTGGCGGAGGCTCTTGCCGGTGGGCGTGACGGCGGTGCTGGCGGTGGGGGTGCTGGGGAGCATGCACGGCTGGCCGCAGCGGCTGTCCAACATCGCGGCGATCCGCGCGCACCAGAAGCCGCCGGACAGCTACGCGAAGCTGGTGGAGGGCACGGAGAAGGCCATCGTCCCGCGCTTCTACGCGGACGACACCTTCGCCACGGTGATGGTGGGGGACCTGCCCAGCGAGGACCTCCGCTTCATGAAGATCAACGGGAAGACGGACGCGTCGAACGGCAGCGACATCGAGACGCAGGTGATGGCGGGTCACCTGGGCGTGCTGTTGCACCCGCGCGACCCGAAGAACGTGCTCGTCATCGGCTCGGGCGCGGCCATCACCACGGGCAGCGTGCTGGCGCACCCGGTGGAGCGCCTGGACATGGTGGAGATCTCCCCGGCGGTCATCGACGCGGCGCGCCTGTTCAAGGAGGACAACCGCAACGCGGTGGATGATCCGCGCACGCACGTGCACATCGACGACGCGAAGACGTTCATGGCGCTGGCGCCCCTCCGGTATGATCTCATCGTCAGCGTGCCCTCCAACCCCTGGGTGTCCGGCGTGTCCGGCCTCTTCACGCGCGACTTCTTCCAACTGGTGGACAAGCACCTGACGGACGACGGCGTGATGGTGCAGTGGATCCACACCTACGAGAGCAACCGCGAGCTGGTGCGGCTGGTGATCCGCACGCTGCAGGACACCTTCCCGCACGCCACGACGTGGCTGGGCCCGGAGGACCTGGTGATGGTGGCCAGCCGCAAGCCGCTGTCGTTCGACGCGGCGGCGGTGGCCGCGCGCATGGCCCGGCCGGACGTGAAGGCGGACCTGGCGCGGGTGGAGATCCACGACCTGTTCGGCCTGCTGTCCAAGCAGGTGCACACGGAGGCCGGGCAGAAGGCGTTCGCGGGCGAGGGGCCCATCAACACGGACGACCACAACCTCCTGGAGTACGCGTCGCCGGTGGCGTTCTTCCTGGCGGACCTGGACGTGCGCGTGAACGACGAGCGCCGGTCGCCGGAGATGGGGCCGGGGCTGCTGCTGCACCAGTACCTGCGCGAGCATCCGCCCACCGCCGAGCAGGCCGCAGGGCTGTACCGCAACGTGCAGCGCTACCACGCGGACAAGGATCCGACGGTCCGGGGCGTGGCGGCGCTGTGGCGCTCGCTGGCGCCGGAGGATCCCGCGTCGGCGCTCGCGCTGGGCCGGGCGGTGCTGGCGCAGGGGGACCTGACCCTGGCGGCGTCGCTGTTGGAGCCGGAGGTGGAGCGGGGCGGCCGTTCCCCGGAGCTGGTGACGGAGTACCTGAAGCTGGTGACGGCGCGGACCTGGGCGTCGCGCACGGTGTGGACGCCGGTGAACGCGGACGGGGCGCTGGCGGTGGGGCGGGAGGTGGCGGCGCGCTACCCCCAGGACGCGAGGCTGCAGAAGGCGTTCAAGGCCTACTGCGAGGCCCTGCCTCCGGACGCCTGCGGGAGGCCCGCGCGGATGCCCACGGCGGCGCCCGGTGAGCCCTGAAACAGGGGGGATGAAACCTTGAGAGGGGCTAGACCCGCGATATTCCTTGATCCGGCCCCCCATCCTCCCGTTGACGGATGGAGGCGCTTGCCCGCCCGTTGTACTGTCTGTATCGACCCTGACTTCCCGCAGGGTGTGTCTCTCCACCGCTGCAACGACCCCCGGAGTTTCCCATGAACGCGATCGCGAAGGCCCCGAAGAAGCAGTTCCGCAAGAACCGTGGTCAGGGCATGACCGAGTACATCATCATCGTTGCCCTCATCGCGATCGCCGCCATCGGCGTGATCACCCTGTTCGGTGACAACATCCGCAAGCTGTTCGGCGCCTCCGCGGCGGCCCTGGCCGGTGAGGACAACGTGGCCAACGACGGCCAGCTCTCCAACGACCAGCTCAACAAGAAGACCATGAAGTCCTTCGGCCAGAACAACACCTACTGAGCCGCTTCTCTGGCTTCGTCCGGGAGGTGCTGGCCCCGCGAGGGTGTCGGTGGTGTCCCGGTGAATGGCAGGTCCCTCCAACTGGAAGGGCCTGCCATTCGTGTTTCAGGAGGCTGAAGCTGGCATCGTGCGCGCCATGACCGTGTCGTCACCGGAGGTTGTCGCCGGGCTGCGCCGCCGGCTCTGGGTCTACCGGATGCTGGTGGTGGGGCTGTGTGTCGCGTTGCTCGGGTTGCTCCTGGGGCTCCGGCGCGCGCTGACCCCGCTGCCTCCGCCCGACGTGGAGGTGATCGACGTCCGCGAGCGGATGGCGGCCCTGGAGAAGGCGCGGCCGGGCGCCTCGGATGTCTCGGAGACGTACTTCGCGTCGGACACCTCCAGCGTGCACCAGCACCTGATGGGGCGGGGCCAGACATGCCCCCTGCACATCCACCGCGCGCCCTTCGAGGCCACCATCATCGTCTCGGGCGAGGCGCACGTGTGGCAGGTCTGGGGCGAGGAGGGGCGGCGGATGGAGCGGCGCGGGGTCCACGGGCCGGGCTGGCTCGTGGCCTCGCCCCCCTTCACGGGGCACGAGTGGCGCAACCCCGATGAGGGCCGGGCGCTGAGCAACCTGGTCTTCACCGTGCCGGGCTTCGACGGGAACCTCTACGTCTCCGCGGAGGACGCGCGGCTGCTGCGCGGCACGGCGCCCTTTGCCCAGGAGCCGCGCGAGGCCCTCGCGGGGCTGCGGAAGCGGGGCGTGAAGCAGGAGGAGACGCCGCTGCCGGTGCTCCAGGGGCGCATGTCGCGCGTGCTGCTGGAGGGTGGGACGTGGGCGGTGAAGGCGACGCCCGGCGCGCCGGTGGTGGCCTACGTGGCGGCGGGACGGGGCATCGCGGAAGTGGCGGAGGCCCGTCCCCTGCACGAGGGCCAGCTCTGGGTGCTGCGCCGGGATGCCCGGGTGCGCTCGGAGGAGGGCTCGCCGGTGGCGCTGTATGTGTTTCACCCGCCGCCGGAAGCGGTCGCGGGGCGCTGAGGCGTTCCGGGGACCATGGGCGTGCGCTCCCGGGCCCAGAGGACCCAGCCGTTCGCCTTCGTCAGCTCGCGCCAGCCGCCTCGTGCCCGGAGGTGATCCAGCAGGAGGTTGCCCGGGTTCTGCGTGTCCCAGACGACGTAGTCGGGATCATAGGCATCCAGCGCCTCTTCCCAGCCGGGCTCGGACCACACGAGCCGCTCATAGGCCTGGTGGATGGCGGCGGGGAACGGATCATTCCGGCTGTCGATGTAGACCTTGTACGGGGCGCCCGCGAAGTAGGAGATGGGGCCGCCCATGATGAAGCGGTTGAGCACGCGGCCCGGGGGCTGTTGGCTCAGCGTCTGGAGCACGGGCAGGGGAATGCCGGGGTGCGTGCCCTTCTCAACGGGACGGGGCGCGCTCGCGTTCAGCGCGAACAGGCCGGCCAGCAGGACGGTGGGCCACAGCGCCAGGGACGTGCCGGTGCTCCAGGTGGCGAGGGGGCGCTCCAGCCAGGACAGGTAGCGGGGGAGGGCGGGTGCGTCGCTTGTGCGCGCGTGCTCCACCAGGGTGAGGGCGAGGAGCACGGAGGCGAACGGCGCGTGGCGCTGCACCTTCAGCGCCGCGATGCCCAGCACCAGCGTGGGCAGGAGGGCCGCGGCGCGCCGCAAGCGGGCCCGGCCGATGACGAAGAGGCACGCACCGAAGAGGAGGAGGTAGGCCCAGCTCCATCCCAGGTCCAGGTCCAGCGGGCGCCACTCGTTGATGTGCTGGGTGGACGCGAGCAGCGAGTGCTGGAGCGGATACAGGTAGATGCGGGGCCCGTCCGGCGACAGGCCCGCGACGAGGAACATCGCGAGCGCCGCCGCGAGCGCGGCCCCACAGCGCCGCAGCGACGCGGGCGTGCGGTCGTCCAGGGCCGTGCCCATCGCGGTGGACGCGAGCAGCGCCGGGCCCAAGAGCCAACTGCCATGCAGGTTGGCCCAGGCGAGTCCCAGGAGCGGAAAGGCCCAGAGCACCCGGTCCTTTCCCTGTCGCCACGCCTGGACGCCCAGGGCGGCGAGGGCGAACAGCAGGTGCCCCAGATGGAAGGGGCGCTCCTGGATCCAGGTGGAGGCCTGGACGCCCGAGATCAATCCCAGACAGGCGAGGACGAGGAGGTGGGAGGGGTGTGCGTCCGCGCGCCGCAGGGCGATCCAGAGCAGGAGCACGTTGGCCGCCACGAGCGCTGCGACGAGGAGCGCTGGACCGGCGGCGCCCAGGACCTTGATGAGCAGGACGCAGAGCACGCCGAAGCCCCACTCGTGGGGGACCCAGCCCGCGGTGCCCGTGACGCTGAAGGGGTCCACGCGGTTGAAGCCGTGCTCCAGCACATAGCGGCCCCCCGCCAGGTGGAAGAACAGGTCGTAGTTGCGAAGGGGGAGGAACCCCAGCCAGAGGATGAGCCCCAGCGTGAACAGGGCCACGGGGGCGGGCAGGAGGGCGCGGAGCCGCATGACGTTCGGTGGGGCCTACTGAGCGCCGGGAGCGGTCAGTGGCGACCGGGGAGCGGAGGAGAAGCCCAGGCGGCGCAGCATCACCTGCCGGATGGAGGGGATGCGGAAGCGGAAGATGAAGGCATCCGCGAAGTAGTGCGCGAGCACGCACGCGAAGCCCAGCGAGGTGACCGCGCGCAGCAGGGGATGCGCCTGCGCGCCACCGCCAATGCCCAGCGAGCCGCGCATGGGGCCATCCAGCAGGAAGCCATGCACCACGCCCAGCGCGAACAGCGGGAGCATGGACACGACCATGGCGGGCCAGATGAGCTTCTGGCTCAGGCGGGGCCTGTCGCCCTCGCGAGGCTCCAGCATGCGGGCGCTGAGGAAGTAGTACTCCAGGCCGTGCATGCCCGGGAGCATCACGTACCCCCAGGACGGCGCCACGAGCGCCAGGCCGGTCGCGGTGGCCATGCCCAGGAGGTAGAGCACCTTGGGGCCGCTGGCGGTGCCGGAGCGGAGCACGGCGCGGAAGAGCAGGAGGAAGTAGCCCAGCCACACGGCGATGAGCACGGGCAACGTCTGCCACGGAAGAACGACGCCCTGGCCCACGTCGAGGTAGGCGGGGGCGTTCGGTGCGGCGGACTCTGCGACGAAGAAGATGCGGACGAGGAGGACGGAGAGGAGCAGCGGCACGTAGAGCTGCTGGAGCTTGCGCTCGAGCGGGGAGGGCGCGGGAAGGCCCGCTTGTCCGCCGCGCAGGCCATGCAGGGACCACAGGCCCCGGTGCTGGGACAGGGTGTGGTGCATGCCGAAGACGTTGAAGATGACGGCCACGGCGAAGGTGTGGATGGAGCGGTCGGCGTAGAAGGTGAAGAACAGGGCAGCGCCCACGCCGAGCATGGCCAGCGCACCGGCGAGGATGGTGCGCGGCTGGTTGGGCGCGGCGGTGAGCACGTCGCGGTGCACGCCAAAGAGCAGGAACGTGAGGATGACGTGCGTGGCGTTGCCCAGGAGGTTCTGGGCGGTCCAGCCCAGGAGCCGGTGGGCGTTGTCCGCGGCGGCGGGGGCGAGGAGCGCGCTGGCGACGGCGGCGACCGCTGTCAGGGCCAGGGGGATGCCCAGGATGGCGAGGTCGGCCCGGGGAGAGAACAGCCAGAGGCGGCGAAAGCGCAGGGCGCCGGGCGCTGCCGGCGTGTCCTGCTCCGTGGCGGTGGCGACTCCGGGGCTCAACGGTGTCATGGGACTGGGAGTATACCGGGTCTCCAGGGGCCCAGGACCCACGCCACCCTGCCTGCCAGGCGGGATGAGGGCGGGGCAGGGCTCCGGGGGAGGGTTCACCCCAACGGAGATGGGACGGATGCCAGGCGGACGAAGAATCCAGACCAGGTGCTGCTCCTGGCCGCTTTCGCGGTGAGTTGGAGCAGCGGCTTCGCCTTGCACCGCTGATGGAGGCTCACGGGAAATCATGATCCGGAAAGCGTTGGGCCTTGGCTGTGGGGTGTTGCTTCTGGCGGCGTCGTGCGCGAGAGACCTGGACTACCATCAAGAGTGTCGGTCGGATGGTGAGTGCAAGCAGGGCTTGATTTGCATGACGGGGTATACGGGGGAGCGCAGTTGCTCGTTGTTCGGTCGCTATCGCAGTTGTGAGCAGCCGTGTGCGCGGGACGCCGATTGTCCTGTTGGGTTTGAGTGTAAATTGATTCAGCCGGGGCCGGATCACTCGTCTTGTCGGAGAGAGTGGAAGTGAGAGCCGTGGTGTGAACGGGCGGTCGGCGTAGAGAAAGAACGGCGTTGCTTCCGCATCGAGCATGGCCAGCGCACCGAAAGGTGGGTCCGATGGACAGGTCCGTGGCACCCGTCTTGTTCCGCTCTTCGTTGGGAAGGCCCCAGGGCTGGTGGGCCTGGCTCTTCCTGTGTCTGATGGTGGCGGGCGCCGTGCTGCTCTACGCCGGCTTTCAAGGTGCGGCAATATCCACAGGTCTCCGTCTCCTTCGAGTCAGGACGTGTCTCCGTGTCGGAGGTGAGAACATGAAGCCCGAATGGCCTTTGCTGATGCTTCTGATTTTCCTTTCATCCTGTGCCGTGAGCCGTGACTCCAAGATGGCCTCAGCTCAAGTTCAGGATGGAGGGAGTTGCAAGAGTAGCGCTGACTGCGAGGAGGCACTGGACTGCATGTTCTGGCCGCTGACAACACCGGGGTCGGCAGGTACGTGTCAGCGGGCGTGCGAAGAGACTTCGGACTGCCCCAGCGGACAGGTGAGCGGCGGAGGATTTTTTACCGATTCGCCGGGGTCTTTTTGCACGCCTCCGGGCGTCGACTGATGGAGATGCGTTCGTCCGGAGCCGGTGAACGGCATCGAGAATCACCTGCGCCGGGGGAGCCCCAGGGACCTCCCTGACCGAGTCATGCCGGTGGCATTCACTCGCTGAATTGCGGAGCAGCCCTGCTTCCGGATGAACTCGGCCAGGGCCGCGATCAGATGGACCAGGAGGCGGTCGGTGGAGTCAGCCTGCAGAGGATACAGGTCATGGCATCAGTGAGAAGAGAAGTCCTGGAGGTGGCTGGGGAGTTCGGCCTGCCTCTGGACAGGACGCAGCGCCTGGAGCCAGTGCTGGAGCGTGCGTGGCGGTCATCGACGCACTTCGCGCTCATCCGGCGCGGAAGGATGCGGGTTGACGGCGCGGACGTCGTCGTGCCCACGCCAGAGTTGAAGCGCCTTCATCATGGCTTCGAGCGGATCCGGGTGGCGGCGGTGGAGTCCCGGTGGGTTTCGTCCTGGCCGGGGACGACCTCCGGCTCCAGTGCAGCGCTGTGGGTCCGGTGCCGGACGGATGGCGGCGTGCGCCTGCCCCTGAACGACGAGAGCCTCTGGAAGGGAATCGACGGCTGGGACGACTTCCAGTTGTTCGAAGGCCCCAAGCTGAAGCTGTTCGTCTGCAGCCATGAGGGATTTGGCACCGTCTGGGGAAACGAGCGATTCATCCGGGACCTGGGGATTTCTCCCGCGCGACAGAAGCATGAGACGTATGAACTGATTGGCGAACCCATGGCGCCTGCTGCCTGGTCACTGCTCATGCAGGGAACGCCCATTCCGTAGGACGGTCATGCGATTCGTGCAGCTTGTCTGGATCTTCGTCGGGGCGTACCTGGGGCCAGTGGTGATGCTCTTTCTCGTAAGCCTTCTGCCGGAAGGATGGTTGCGTTCGCGAGACGCGCTGGAGATTCCGTTTTGTCTGGTGAATGATTTTGGTGGGGTCTGCGTGATGACTGGCGGCGAGGGAGTGATGAGTCCTCTACCTGAGGTGTCATCGGGCGAGGTAAAACCGTGAGTCGCGCATTTCTTCAGGCGGGCTTGGGTCTTATCCTGCTGTGTGTTGCTGGTTGTGCTGGAAGCACCGCTGTGGCCTGTTATCACGCCGAGTGGCCTTTGCCATCGGAGCTTGTTCGAGTGAAGTTGGCCCCAGGTGTCAGCGTGCTTGCGCCGCCTGTCGGAGCTGGCGGAGAAGGTTCCGCCAATGCAGCGGGATCATGGTGCCGGAGGGTGCAGTTCTCCAGTGATTGGCACAATGTGAAAGGCAGTTTGAGTTGTGCGTGGTTTTCTGGACGAAGCAATAGGGAACTCAGTGCCTCTTGGCACCCTGATGTTTTTGGGGAGCGTCAGTCGCAGAGTGAAAAAGTAGAGATGGTGAGGCGTGAGTTTGCATTGGGTGGAGATGGCGAAAAAGTGGTTGAATTGGGTTCGCCGTCGGTGGGGTTGGAGGTGCGAATTCGATCTGGAGATAGCTTGATTGTCAGTAGGTTTGTTGTGAGTGGGCGGGATTTGGTTATGCTTCAGACTGTGTCTGGTTGGGGGGCGGTGTTTTCTGGAGGGGAGCTATTTTTGGATTCGTTGTCTGTTGGTGGTGAAGTTGAGCAGCAGCCTCTGCCGTCGAATTGACCGTGAGTTGATCCCCCGCAGGCAGGTTTCTTGGCGCCCCATGAGCCCCGCCCCCGGAAATACATCGAAATCGGGGACCCCTCCTCCCAGGTCAGGACGGGGTTCATCCTCCACCCATCCCGTGCTGAAACGGGGATGTCCATGGAAGGCCGACTGCTGCCGAAGAACTGCGGCGTATACTTCCCGGTGACGGATCACATCGGCAAGCCGGTGGTGATGATGGACGCGTCGAGGCGGGTGACAGGGGCTGCGGACACGGACCCCTTCGGGTACGTCAACCGGGTGGGCCACCACGCGGAGGCGGCCCATCCGTGCGCGCACCGCACGTCCACGACGCTAGCGTCCTTCTCCCAGCAGAGGGAGACGGCGTCCGTCCAGGTGCGGATGCGCGCCCGATACCACGTGAAGACCGGAAAGGAATGAGGAGGCCTGCCTGACTCTTTTTGACTTGATGGTGGTCGCGGGGGCTGTTGGTGGGGCGGTCCTCGGTGCTCGCGGGGGGCACCATGTGGCAGGGATCGCGGGGGGCGTCCTGGGAGGAATGCTGGGACTGCTTGCCGGTGCATGGCTGGGGCGGCTGCCGCTCGCTCTCGGCCTTCGACAAATCTGGAGGAGGCTCTCGCGAGCCACTGTCCCGGAACTGGAGCGACAACTGGCGGAGGATTGTTTCCTTTCACATCTCATCCTGGCGGAGCTGAGCAGAAGGGGCGTGGACCTGGCTCCGTATGAGCCGCTGCTCCTGGACTGGATCCACTCCGATTCGCCGATGCGGCAGCAGTTCGGGCGGACCAGCCTCCAGATCTTCTTCCCCCAGCGAGCCGCGACACTGAAATGAAGACATCTGCCCGGTTGGGGATTATCGGCTTGCTGTGCTGGTTCGTGTCGTCGGTGGGCGTCACGGTCGCACTGGTTGGCTTGGGGCTTGGCGGAACCTTTTCGGCGGATTCGCACCCTTTCCCTGGGGATCCCCCTCTCGTGGACATGCTCGCGGAGGTTGCGCTCTGCGGATGGGTGTTCGTCCTGGTGGGGTGTTGTTTCTTCTTCATCGCCCGGAAGGAGTCCGACCGGATCGTCCAGCTCTGGCGACGGGTGCTTCCTCCCCTGACCCTGCTGTCATTTCTCGCGATGTCGCCGGCCCTTGCGAAGGTTGCCGGCAGGCATTGGGGGGAATGGGGCCACCTCAAGGCCGTGCTTCGGGACTACGCGCCCCGGGTTCGGGCATTTTCGAGCCGGGCTGATGGTGCCTTGTCGGAGGAGGAGTACGCGCGGGCGAAGGCGTGGTTGCTGGCTCAGCCCGTCACCTTCCGGTTCGAGACAGAACCGGAACCCGTCAGGATTCGCCTCATGAGGACCGTCCCGCCCTACGTGGGCGTCGACTTCGGCCAGGGTCAGAATGCGGTCTTCGATCCGGTGACGATGCTCTGCGTCTATTCGGATTGAGAGGTGTGGATGAGAAAAGACTGGACCTGGCCCACGGAGGCATTGGCCGGCGTTGTTTCGGGGCTGGAGTTGCTCGACCCGAAGGTGTCGCAGGATCTGCGCGATGACTGGTGGCAGACGTTCCTGCCCGGATTGTCCGCGTCGGGGCCCCTTTATTCTTTCATCTTCGACTTCGCCAAGAAGGTCCAGGTGAAGATCGCGCTCAAGGCGGAGGTGCACTACTCGCGGCAACAGCAGGGCGGCGTGTTCTACGTAGTGTCGGAGCCCTTGCTTCCGGTCCTTCGCTTCGAGGCCGCGTCACCCCCACCCCTGAACATCCTGAAGGCAATGCTCTGGGAGTCTCCGAGACACGGAGCCCCTGAGTGGTGCGCCATCTGCCCCGACTCCATGGACTGGTCCATGGTCGTGGAGCATGACGGCCCCTACTTCCTGAAGCCCGCGCCCTGCATGGATCCGCCCCTCGGGGACTCTCTGTAAGGAGACGGGGTTCATCCTCCACCCACCCCGTGCTAAAACGGGAAGGTCCATGGAAGGCCGACTGCTTCTGAAGAACTGCGCCGTGTTCCGGGCGGACGGTCGCGTCCGCCACGGCATGGCCGTCGTGGTCGAAGAGGGCATCATCCGCCGCGTCGCCCCGGACGCCGAGGTGCCCGTGCTCCCCGGTGATTGGGAAGTCGCCTGTCGCGGCCGCCTCGTCGCCCCCGGGCTCGTGGACTGCCACTCGCACATGGTCAACGGGCAGCTTTTGCCCCCCAATGGCGACTTCCTCCTGCGCCAGCCCCGCTCGCGCCTGGACCGCATGCGCTCGGTGGCCAACCTCCTCACCGCCGAGGACGTGGAGGTCCTGACCCGCTTCGCCTCCGCCCGCGCGCTGCTCGATGGCGTCAGCCTCGTCGTGGACCACCTGTCGTGCCCCACCGACGTCGCCGGCGGCCTGGAGGCCCAGGCCCGCGCCGCGAACACACTGGGCATCCGCCTCGTCACGTCCCACTCCACGCACAGCCTGGACGGCGCGGACGTGGCCCACGCGCAGGCGGACGCCAACGCCGACTTCGTCCGCCGCTACCGCGAACACCCCCGCGTCCGGGGCGCGCTCGGCTTCCACGCCTCCTACACGTGCGAGGACTCCCTCCTGTCCCGCATCTCCGGGCTGCGCCAGGAGCTGAACGCGTCCGTCGTGTTCCACCTGGCGGAGAACGAGGACGACCTCTCCACCACCTACGCCACGCACGGCCGCCGCGTCGTGCCCCGCCTGGACGCGCTGGGCCTGCTGGGCCCCCACGCCATCGCCGGCTACCCGCGCGCCGTGGAGCGCTCCGAGTCCGAGCGGCTGGCCGCCTCCGGCACCTTCATCGCCCTCACGCCCCGCGCCACCCGCTCCATGGACCGCGCGGCCGAGTCCGCCGACGGCGCGCTGTCCAGCCTCCACCTCGTGGGCCTGGGCACCGGCGGCCATGGCACCCTCCAGGAGGAGCTGGCCGGGGCGCTCGTCAGCATGCTGTCCCTGGCGCGCTCCGGCCGCATGCCGGACCTGGATGACTCGCTGGCGCACCTGTTCGTCAGCGGCCCTGCGGAGCTGTGCACCCGCCTGTATGGCAAGCCGTCGGGCGGGGTGGACGAGGGCAGCATCGCGGACCTCGTCGTCTACGACGCCATCCCCGCCGCGGACCCGGAGACCGGCTACTCGCCCTTCCTCCTGGGGCAGCTCACCGCCGCCCGCGTGGCGTGGACCATCGTGGATGGCCGCGTCTGCGTCCGCGAAGGGCAGCTCCTGGGCAGCGACTTCGTGGACCTGTCCCGGGACGCCGCCGCCGCGCTCGCCCGCGTCTGGTCCCGCGCGCGGCTGGGTTCGTAGGGTAGAAGGGGCGCGTGAGTGCCCTGCCTCTCCGCCTCGTGGACCTGCTGCGTGCCTCCCGCGCCCGCCGGGGTCCGCTGCTCTCGGACCCCGCCACCTCCGCCTTCCGCCTGCTGAACGGCGCCGCGGACGGCGTGCCCGACGTGACCGCGGACCTCTTCGGCGACGTCGTCGTGGTCAGCCTCTACCGCGACCTGACCGACGCGGAGGAGACCACGCTGCTGGACGCCGCCGTCGCCGCCTGGACGCCTCGGAGCGTCTACCTGAAGCGCCGTCCCCGGGAGGCGCGCGTGCTCGCCAACGTGGCGAAGGACGCGCTCGCCCCGGAGTCCGCCGCGCGGGGCGAGCCCGTGGAGGACTTCGTCGCGAAGGAGAACGGCCTGTCCTTCCACATCCGCCCCGGACAGGGCCTCTCCGTGGGCCTCTACCTGGACATGCGCGACACCCGCGCGTGGCTCCAGGCCCAGGCCTCCGGACTCACCGTCCTCAACCTCTTCGCGTACACCTGCGCCTTCGGCGTCGCCGCCACCGCCGGGGGCGCGAAGCGCGTGCTCAACATGGACGCCAGCCGCCGCGTGCTCGAGTGGGGCGAGGAGAACGCGCGCCTCAACGGACAATCCGTGGATCGCTACGACTACGTGGCTGGCGATGTCTTCGATTGGCTCGGGCGGCTCGCGAAGAAGGGGGAGTCCTTCGATGTCGTGGTCGCGGATCCCCCGTCGTTCTCCACCACCAAGACGACCCGCTTCTCCGCCTCTCGCGACTACGCCCGGCTGGCCGAGGCCGCCGCGAAGGTGGTGGCCCCCGGGGGCCGCCTGGTCGCCTGCTGCAACCTGGCGGGACTGCCCTCGCGCCGCTTCGAGGCGATGGTGCTGGAGGGCGTGACGCGGGCTGCCAGGAATGGGAAGGCAGTCGGGTCGCTCGGCCCCTCGGGGCTCGACTTTCCAACACCTCCGGGGGAGGAACCGGCACTCAAGGTGCACGTCGTCCAACTTCGTTAGCGCCTCCGGGCGGGGCGCGGCTACATTGCTTCCATGGCTCCCGCCGCCTCCTCGCCTCCGCGCGATGCGTTCCGCTTCGGCAACTACCGGCTCATTGATCGGATCGCCGTGGGGGGCATGGCGGAGATCTTCCTCGCGCACCAGTTGGACGCCAGCGGTGACGAGACGCCCATCGTCATCAAGCGCATCCGTCCGCATCTGTCCAAGCACGCGGCCTTCGTGAAGATGTTCCTCAACGAGGCGCGGCTGGCCGCCCAGCTCAACCACCCCAACATCGTGCAGATCCACGACCTGGGGAAGATCGTCGACAGCTACTTCATCGCCATGGAGTACGTGTCCGGCCGCGACATGCGCCGCGTCGTGCCCAAGGCCGAGTCCCTGGGGATCCCCTTCCCCATGGTGTACGCGCTGAAGATCGCCTCCTGCGTCTGCGCGGGATTGCACTACGCGCACCAGAAGAAGGACCGCTACGGCAACCCGCTCAACATCGTCCACCGCGACGTGACGCCGGAAAACATCGTCGTCGCGTTCGACGGCTCGGTGAAGGTGCTCGACTTCGGCATCGCCAAGGCCGCCAACCAGGTGGAGGAGACGCGCTCGGGGGAGATTAAAGGCAAGCTCAGCTACCTGTCCCCGGAGCAGTGCCTGGGTCGGCCGCTGGACTGCCGCAGTGACATCTTCTCGCTGGGCACCGTCCTCTACGAGTGGCTCACCGGCTTCAAGCTCTTCACCGGCGACTCCGACGTCGCCGTCATGCGCAGCATCACGGAGGCGAAGATCTACGCGCCGTCGTACTTCCGCGAGGACCTGCCGGAGCGCGTGGAGGCCATCCTGATGCGCGCGCTCGCCCGCGACCGCGAGCGCCGCTACCAGACGGCGCTGGAGATGCAGCGCGACCTGGACGCCTTCCTGGAGTCCTACGACTTCACGCCCACGCCGCTGCACCTGGCCAACTTCGTCAAGCAGCTCTTCGAGGACGAGCGCCCGCAGGAGCTGAAGCGCCTGTCCACGCGCCAGTCCTCCGCGCCCACGTCGGAGATGGCGCTGGAGGTGGCGGAGGTGGTGGCCTCCGTGGACGGCCCGCCCACGGAGGCCATGCGCCTGGACGACCTCCCCGCCACCGAGCCGCGCCTGCTCGCGCTGCCCCTGGACCCCGCCCTGTACGAGAAGCTGGAGGCCCAGGCGCGCAAGGCGAACGTCTCCCTGGCGAAGCTGGCGGCGGATGTGCTGGAGGGATGGCTGAAGTCGCGTTGAACCGCGTGCCCCTGCGCTCCCCATGCCCCGGCTGAAGCTGACGCTCGAATACGAAGGCACCCGGTACGTGGGCTGGCAGGTGCAGCCCAACGGCCCGTCCATCCAGTCCACGCTCCAGGACGCGCTCCAGAAGCTGCTGGGGGAGCGCGTGTTCGTGGCCTCCGCGGGCCGCACCGACGCGGGCGTGCACGCGACGGGGCAGGTGGCCTGCTTCGACACGCCGCGTGTGCTGCCGATGAAGGCCTACACCATGGGCCTCAACGGCATCCTCCCGCCGGACATCGCGGTGGTGGCGGCGGAGGAGGTGGCCGCGGAGTTCGATCCGCGCCGGTGGTCTCGCGGCAAGCGCTACCGCTACCGGGTGAGCAACCGGCGCACGCGGTCCCCGCTGCTGCGCACGACGCACTGGGAGGTGTTCGCCCCGCTGGACGTGGAGGCCATGCGCCGCGCGGCCCAGGTGCTCGTGGGCCGGCATGACTTCTCCGCGTTCCGCGCCGCGGACTGCCAAGCGAAGCACGCGGTGCGCGAGATCCGTCAGGTGCGCGTGGAGGGCGCCTCCGGCGACACGGTGGCCTTCGTGGTGGAGGGCACCGCGTTCCTCAAGCACATGGTGCGCAACCTGGTGGGCACGCTGGTGGAGGTGGGCAAGGGCCGCCGCCCCGAGGCCTGGGTGGCCCAGGTGCTGGCCTCGCGCGACCGCAAGCAGGCCGGGGCCACCGCGCCGCCGCAGGGGCTGGTGATGGAGGAGGTCTTCTACGGCGACGGCCCGCCCCCTCGCTCGGCGGGGGACGCGGCTGTCGGGGAAGAGGACGAAGGGTGAGATTGCGCTAGGCTTTCGGGCCGTGAGCTCCAAGCCTGGTGTCCTCGAACCCCTGCGCGTCCGCGTCCGACGCTTCCAGTTCATCGTCGGACTGGGTTTCCTGTCGCTGGTGGTGGGCGCGATGCTCAGCGTGTCGCTGGTGCTGCGCCTGCACGCGCGGGTGAACGCGCTGCCGTCCGACCTGCTGCGCATCCCGGTGGCGGTGGTGCTGGAGGACCTGTGGGTGCTCGCGGTGCTGCCGGTGCTCTGCTACGGCGCCGCGCGCATCGTCGCGCTGCGCACGTGGACCACCGCCGTGGGGGCCGCGCTGTCCGGGGGCGTGTTCGTCATCGCGCTCAACTTCGTGCGCGACGGCTTCGAGGGCCTCGCCACGGGCTGGAGCTTCGCGTCGGCGCTGCGGGTCGTGGCCTTCGTGGGCGGCATCCTGCTGAGCGCCCGGGCCATCCGCGCGGGCCGCGCCGCGGCGGAGAAGGGCTCCGCCGAAGCCGAGGCGAAGGCCGCCGCCCGCAAGTCGGAGTACGACGAGTTCCTCAAGGCCGCCGAGGCTGGCGGCGCGCGCCTGGAGCAGCGCGAGGGGGGCGCCGCCGCCGAGGCTCCGGCTGCGTCCGGGAGCGGGCCTGTCGCGGGAGATTCCGCCGCGCCCGAGGGGAGTGCCTCCCCCCCGGGCGACGTGCCGAAGACGCCCGCGGCCTGAGACCCTACGGGTAGCAGGCCGCCTGGCGCAGGCCGGTGTCCTCGGGGAAGCCGAGGGCCACGTTGAAGTTCTGCACGGCCTGGCCGGCCATGCCCTTCACCAGGTTGTCCAGCGCCGCCATCACCGCCACCGAGCGGCCCTTCGTCGCCACGGAGATGTCGCAGAAGTTGCTGCCCGCCACCGCCGCCACGCGCGGCGTGCCCTCCACGATGCGCACGAACTTCGAGCCCTCGTAGTAGCGGCGGTACTTCTCCGTCAGCGACTGCGTCACCACCGCGCCGCCGTGCTCCGGCCACTCGAACTGCACGGTGGCGAAGATGCCGCGCACCATGGGCGCCGAGTGCGGCACGAAGGCCAGCCGGTGCCGCTGCGCGCCGTGCGCCACCAGCATCACCTCCACCTCCGCCTCGTGCTGGTGCTCCAGCGGCTTGTACGCGCGGAAGTCATGCGCGCGCGTCGGGTGGTGCGTGCCCTCGCCCGGCAGCGAGCCGGAGCCGGACGAGCCCGTCACGCCCGACACCGCCAGGAGCCCCAGCCCCGGCGTGGCCGCGATGGGCAGCAGCGCCAGTTGCACCGCCGTGGCGAAGCAGCCCGGGTTGGCGATGCGCTTCGCCGTCTTCACCTGCTCGCGCTTCCACTCCGTGAGGCCGTAGGTGAACGTGCCCAACAGCTCCGGGGACGGGTGCGGCCGGCCGTAGGCGCCCGCGTACCGGCCCGGGTGGTCCAGGCGGAAGTCGGACGACAGGTCGACGAGCAGCATCCGGTCCGTGAGCCCCGCGTCCGCCCACTGCTTCTCCAGCCCGGCGAACTGCGTCGCCAGGTCGCCGTGGCCCAGCGCGCTGAACACCACCGGGCGCTGCGAGTCCGCCAGCCAGCGCCAGTCCGGCTCCGCCTCGAAGCGGCCGTCCACCAGGCCGCGCAGGTGCGGGTGCACCTTGTGGATGGGCGAACCCGCGTGGTGCCGGGACACCACGCGGACACCGGCGTTGCCGGGGTGGCCCGCGAGCAGCCGCAACAGCTCGCCTCCGCCGAAACCGGAGGCCCCCAGGATGTAGATGTGCGCAGGCGACGTCATGACTTCCTCCCCGCTCCCAGCTTGGGCGCGAGCTTCTCCACGATGAGATTCCCCAGGGCGTTCGGATCCGCGCGCGCGTTGCGAGCGGGCAGCCCCACCACCTGCTCCACGAAGCGCACGCCCACCGCGTTGTCCGTGGCGGGCCCGGCCACCATGTCCATCTCGATGCCGTACACCTCGCGCAGGTGCCGCACACCGCCGGCCGCGCCCACCGGGTCGTTCGCGCACAGGATGAACGCGCCGCCCAGCGCCTTGAGCTCCGGGTCCGCCAGGATGGCCTGCACGCCGTACTCGCCCATGATGCCGTCGCCCGTCTCCGCGACGATGACGTCCACGTCCTGGGCCGCCATCTCCGAGAAGACGATGCGCGCCACCTTGGACGCCGTGCGCGCGCCGGTGCACACGACGCCCGCGTCGGTGAAGTCCATCACCACGTCCGCGCCGCTGTCCTGCATGGACAGGGTGTCACGCATCAGCGACACGCCCGTGAGCTTCGCGCCGCCCACGCGGTAGCCCGCCTGGGAGAGCTTGCGCACCACCACGCTGGCCGCGTACGTCTTGCCCGCGTTCATGCAGGTGCCCACCACGTACACCACCGGGCACGTCACCGCCCGCGACGTGCCCTTGAGCGCGCCGGTGGAGATGTGCGCGTGCTGGCCCGCGCGCGACTGGAACTCCGGGAAGGTGAGGACCTGGCCCAGCACCTCCGCCTCGAAGGGGGCGCCCACGCCCGGGTTGTGCGACGTGCACTTCCCGATGACGCCGCCCATGTTGAGGATGTGGAGCCGGTCGCCCACCGTGACGGACGTGGGCACGACGCCCTCGTAGCCGTGCAGGGCGTTGCGGTGGCCCAGCGCGCCCACGACGATGTCGCCCGCGTGGAGCGTGACGAGCCGGCCGTTCACGTCCTCCAACTGGTTGTAGACGCTCTTCTCCCCGTGGATGCGCACCGCGATGACGGCGCCCTCCTCGCACTTGACCTCATCCGTGAGGTGCACCGTGCGCCCCACCTGGAGGTTGCGGGTGACACTTCCCACCTTGTCGACGTGGATCTTCATGTCGTCACTTCGCTTTCTGCGAGAGCATCTGCGCGACGCCGTAGAGCTTGGCGAACCCCGCCGCCTCCGTCCCCGTCCACAACACGTTGGCCTCTCCGTACGTGGCCACCTTCGCGTCCATCAGCGAGTGCGGCGAACGCACGCCTTCCACGACGTGGGCGCGCGGGGTGAGCACCAGCTTCACCTCGCCCGTCACGCGGTCCTGCGAGGAGGCGAGGAACGCCTCCAGGTCCTTCACCAGCGGGTCGAAGAAGTGCCCCTCGTGCAGGAGCGACCCGTACAGGTTGCCCACCGTCTCCTTCCAGAAGAGCTGCTTGCCCGACAGCACCAGCTTCTCCAGCTCGCGGTGCGACGCGATGAGCAGGTGCGCCGCCGGGGCCTCGAAGCCCACGCGGCCCTTGATGCCCAGGATGGTGTCGCCCAGGTGCACGCCCCGGCCGATGCCGTACGGCCGCCCCAGCGCGTTGAGCTTCTCCACCACGTCCACCGCGGACATCGCCTGGCCGTCGAGCGCCACCGGCACGCCCTTGTCGAAGGAGATGACGAGCGGCCGGGGCTTCAGGTCGGTGGGAATCTCTCCGCCCGGGAAGGCCGCCTCCGGCAGCGTGCTCCACGAGTCCAGCGTCTCCCGGCCGCCCACGGATGTGCCCCACATGCCCTCGTTGACGGAGTACGTGCCCGTCTTCGCCGGCAGGTGGAAGCCGCGCTCCGCGAGGAAGGAGATCTCCTGCTGACGGGAGAGCGCCAGGTCGCGGATGGGGGTGATGAGCTGCAACTGCGGCGCGAGCGTGCGGAAGGCCACGTCGAAGCGGACCTGATCATTCCCCGCGCCGGTGCTGCCGTGGGCCACGGCCTGCACGCCCAGCTTCTCCGCCATGCGCACGGCCTCCACGGCCTGGCAGGCGCGCTCGGCGGAGACGCTCAGCGGGTAGAGCTGGCCGCGCAGGACGTTGCCCGCGATGAGGAAGCGCAGGTAGCCCTGGAACAGGGTGTCGCGCGCGTCCACCGTGTGGTGCGCCACCGCGCCCAGCTTCTGGGACAGGGCCTGGATGCGCTCCAACTGCTCGGGCGGGAAGCCGCCCGTGTCCACGGTGACGGTGGTGACGTCCCAGCCCTGCTCGCGCAGGTACACCGTGCAGAAGGCGGTATCGAGGCCGCCGGAGAACGCCAGCACCACGGACTTCTTGCTCATCTTAGGACTCCTGTTGCTGCGAAAGGGGTGAGGAAGGTTTCAGGGGGCCCAGACGCGCGCGGCGGCCTCGGCTTGCCGTGCGTGGGTGCGCGTGAGCCAGTCGCGCGCCTCCGCCAGCTCCTCGCGCGCGGTGGCGAGGCCCAGGTTGCCGGCGCCACCCAGGTGGGTGGCCGTCAGCGCGCCGCGGTCCGGCTGGAAGGTGCCTTCGTTCAACTGCCGGCCCACCTCGCGGTACGCGTCGCGGAAGGGCTGGCCCTTCGCCACGAGCGCGTAGGCGTGGTGCGCGGCGTAGAGCGTGTCGTCGCACGCCGCGCGCGCCTTCTCCGCGTTCACCTTCAGCGCGGGCACCAGCCGCGCCAGCACGTCCAGCAGCGCCTTCGCGCTGGTGAGTGCCTGGAGGGTGGGGCGCTTCAGCAGTTGGAAGTCACGGTGGTAGCTGGAGGGAAGCCCGCCGGCCACCGCCTCCACCTGGTGCGCAAGGCCGCGCAGCTCGCGGCAGCGGCCCCGGGCCAGCTCCACCACGTCCGGGTTCTTCTTCTGCGGCATGATGGACGAGCCGGTCGTGAAGGCATCCGGCAGGGCCAGGAAGCCGAACTCGTCCATGCTGTAGAGCTGCACGTCCCAAAGCCACTTCTCCAGAGTGCCCGCCACCGAGCACGCCCAGGTGAGCAGCGCCGCCTCATGCCGCCCCCGACTGTCCTGCGCGTCGATGGGGCTGCGTTGAACCCGGGTAAAACCGAGGAGCCGCGCGACATATTCACGGTCGATGGGCAGCGGCACACCGAAGCCCGCGGCGGCGCCCAGCGGGCAGCGGTCGAGCCGCCCCCACACGCCCTTCAGCGCCTCCAGCTCCTCCAGCAGCCCTTCCGCGAAGGCCATGCCCCACAGGCCGAAGGTGGACGGCATCGCGCGGCGCAGGTGCGTGTAGCCGGGCAGGGGCAGGTCCGCGTGGCTTTGCGCGAAGTCCAGGAACGTGCCCGCCAGCTCCGCCGTGCGCGCGCCCAGCGCGAGCAACTCCTCGCGCATGAAGAGGCGCAGGGCCAGCAGCACCTGGTCGTTGCGCGAGCGCGCCAGGTGGATGCGCTTGCCCGCTTCTCCAATGCGCTCCACGAGCGCGGCCTCCAGCGCGGTGTGGCCGTCCTCCTGCTCCGGGCGGATGGTGAAGCGGCCCGCGCGGGCCTCGTCGTGCAGCGTGTGCAGGGCGCCCACGAGCGACGCGGCGGCCTCCGGCGCGAGCAGCCCGACGTGCGCGAGCATGCGCGCGTGCGCGGCGCTGCCCAGCGCGTCGTGCGGCACGAGCGACAGGTCCACCACGGGGTCGTCGCCCACGGTGAAGGCGTGGATGGCCGCGTCCAGCGGCTGGCCCTTGCCCCACAATGTCTCAGCCACGCGACACCTCCCCGGCATAGCCGTGCAGCAGTCGTCGATAGAACGCGAGCCCCGCCTCCAGCTCCGCGCGCGTGAGGTACTCGTTCGCCTGGTGGCTCCGCAGCGTGTCGCCCGGGCCCACCTTCACCGCCGGGATGTCGCCCAGGAACGCCCAGTCGGACGTGGTGCTGGAGCCCACCGTGTCCTGGCCTGACGCTGCCACCGCCGCGCGCACCAGCGGGTGCGACGCGTCCGTCCCCTTGGGCAGGTAGCGCGCGGAGTGCACCAGCACCTCGCTCTCCAGCGCCCGGCCCACGTCCTCCGCCACCTTCGCGTGGTCCATGCCCGGCGTGGTGCGCAGGTCCACGAAGAACTCGCACCGGTCCGGAATCTGGTTGCGCGCGAGGCCCCCGGCCACCTGCGTCACCTGCGCCCGCGCCTCACCCAACAGCGGGTGCGCGGGGAAGCGCAGGGCGGACACGGCCTGGATGTCCCGGGCCGCCTTGAGGATGGCGTTGGACTCCGAGCCCAGGCCGCCCGTGTGCGCGTGCGCCACGTGGCCGCTCTTGCCGTGCGCCACGCAGCGCAGGAGCAACATGCCCCGCTGCGCCGTGCAGGGCTTGAGCGACGTGGGCTCTCCCACGATGGCGGCGTCCAGCGGCCCCAGCGTGGGCAACAGCGGCCCCAGCCCCTTGCCGCCCGTCTCCTCCTCGGCGGTGAGCGCGAAGACGCACTCCACGCCCTCCGGCGCGCCTTCCGTGAGGAGCGCCTTCGCGGTGAGGAGCATGGCGGTGACGCAGCCCTTGGCGTCGTTGGCGCCCAGGCCGTAGAGCGTGTCGTCCTTCCACACGGCCTCGTGCGGCTCCGTGGTCCACCCGGCGCACGGCTTCACCGTGTCCAGGTGGGAGTTCACGAGCAGGCGCTTCGGCCCGCTGCCCACGCTGAACCACACGTTGTGGCCCTGGCGGTGCACGCGGGCACCCCAGGACTCCGCGTGGCCCGCGACGAGGTCCGCGATACGGGCCTCGTCGCCGGAGACGCTGGGCGTGGCGACCAGCGCGGTGAGCAGCTCGGCGGGGTTCAACCCTTGGCCTCGCCGTGCTTCACCGGGTGCTCGCGCACGACCATGGTGCCGCTGCCCTCGTTGGTGAAGACCTCCTCCAACAGGGCATCGGACTGCTTGCCGCTCACCAGGTGTACGCTGCCCACGCCGCCCACGAGCGCGTGGCGCATGGCGTGCGCCTTGGGACGCATTCCGCCCGTGAGCCGGCCTTCGGCCTCCAGCGACGCCAGGTCCGACAGCGTGGCCAGCGAGATGAGCGACGACGGGTCGGAGACGTCCTTGAGGAGCCCCGGCACCTCCACCAGGAAGAAGAGCTTCTCCGCGTGCAGCGCCGCCGCCAGGGCCGCCGCCACCGTGTCCGCGTTGGTGTTGTAGACGGCGCCGTCCTGGCCGCCCGACAGCGGGGCGATGACCGGCACGTAGTCTGCGGAGCGCAGGTGCTCCACGACGCGCGTGTCCACGGACTCGATGTCGCCCACGAGGCCGTAGTCCACCATGCGCCCCTGCGTCTCGCCGGGCTCCGTCACCAGCACGGGCGGGCGCTTGCGCGCCTTGATGAGGCCCGCGTCCACGCCGGACAGGCCCACCGCGGGCACGCCCGCGGCCTGGAGGTCCGCGAGCAGGTCCGTGTGCAGCTTGCCCGCCAGCACCATCTTCGCCGCGTCCAGCACGGGCGCGGAGGTGACGCGGCGGCCCGCCACCTTCTCGATGGGCAGGTGCAGGGCGTCACACAGCGAGTCCAGCTCCGGACCGCCGCCGTGCACCACGACGGGGCGGATGGAGAAGGCCCACAGGAGGGCGATCTGCTCGCACGCCGTCTTGCGGGTGCGCGGATCCGTCAGCACGGCCCCGCCCAGCTTCACCACGAACGTCTTGCTGCGGAACTGCTTCACGTACTTCGCCGCGTTGCGAAGGGCGGCGTACGGATCGGGAGACAAGGGCACGGTGGACCTCTGGAAAGTCGAAAGGGGACGAAGAAGGGTGGGGCGGCGGGCTTTGACGGCTCAGCCGCCGCGCATCCAGGCCAGGAGGGCGCGCTGCACGTGGTAGCGGTTGCCCGCCTCGTCCACGACGCGGCTGCTCGAGTGGTCCAGCACCTCGTCGGCGACCTCCACGTTGCGGCGCACGGGCAGGCAGTGGAGGAAGGCCGCGTCCTTCGAGGCCTTCGCCATGTGCCGGCGCGTGGGCATCCAGCCCGAGTACGACGCGAGCAGCGCCGCGACGTCCGTGGGCGTGCTCGCCGTCTGCGCGGTGGGGCCCCAGGACTTCGCGTACACGGCGCGGCTGCCCACCAGCGCCTCGTCCTGGTCGTGCGTGTACGTGATGCTGCCGCCGGTGGCCCTGGCGTACGCCTCCGCCTCCGCGCGCACGGCCGGGTGCAGGTCGAAGCCCGGCGGATGCGCCACGCGCACCTCGCAGCCCGCGGCCGCCGCGGACAGGAGGAAGGAGTTGGGCACGGCCTTGGGCAGCGGCTTGATGTGCGGCGCCCAGGTGAGCGTCACCGGCAGCTTCTTCGTGGTGCCGAACGTCTCGCGCAGGGTGAGCGCGTCCGCCAGGCCCTGGCAGGGGTGCTCGCGCGCGGACTCCATGCTCACCACCGGCACGGTGGCCCACTTGCGGAAGGCGTTGATGACGGGGTCGGCCTCATCCTCCTCGTCACCGCCACCCTGGGAGAAGGTGCGGATGCCGAGCATGTCCACGAAGCGCGACAGGACGGGCGACGCCTCCTTGATGTGCTCCGCGCGGTCCGCGTTCATCACCGCGCCGGGCCGGTCCTCCAGCTTCCACACGCCAGAGCCCACGTCGAGCACGATGGCGTGCCCGCCCGCGCGCAGCATCACCGCCTCGAAGGACGTGCGCGTGCGCAGGGACGGGTTGAAGAACACCATGCCCAGGAGCTTCCCCGGGAAGATGTGCCCCGGATCCTTCTGCTTCCACGCGGCCGCCTGCGAGAGGACCGCCTCGACGCCTTCCGGGCCCAGGTCCTGGATGCGGGTGACATGCTTCATGGGCTTCGTGCTCCCCCGGCCGCGCCGGATGGGTGGAGACTGCTGAATATGCATCCGAATTCGTGCATATTCGTTGAGGAGGCGCGGATATTATGCAGAACGGCGCAGCGCACAAGAACATTCACTGGGATTTTTCATGCGCCTTGCGTGCGTATTCAGCCGCATGCATGGTGAACGTGAATGAACCTGGACGACGCCATCCTTGAGCTCATCTCCCGGCAGGACGTTCCGGATCAGTTCGTCCTGCAGTCGTTGCTCGAAGAGGCAGGGCACACGCCCAGCCAGTCCACGCTGTCGCGGCGGCTGAAGAAGCTGAGCGTGCAGAAGGTGAACGGGCGCTATCAGCGCGCCGAGCCGCCGGTGGCGCCCGTGCCGCTGGCGCCGACGGTGACCATCATCGAGGCGCCGCCCAACATGCTGGTGCTGAAGACGGCGCCCGGCTACGCGCAGATCTTCGGGCTGGCGCTGGACCGCGAGGAGGTAGAGGGCCTGGCGGGCACGGTGGCGGGGGACGACACCATCTTCATCGCGGTGAGGGACCCGTCCTACCTGCGGGACGTGCGCGAGGTGGTGGAGGAGCTCATCCAGCGCGGCCCGTGAACGGGAAGCGGCGCACGGATTCCCACGGGCCGCCGAGGTAGCGCCAGAGCAGCAGCGCGGGGGCGTGCGAGTCGAACGCGGACCAGCCCGCGCCCAGCTCCACGAGCGCGGCCTTCGCCTCCTCCACGGTGGCCTTGTTCATCAGCGTGACGTGGGGGCGGAAGGGCTGACGGTCCTGCGGCGTGAGCCACTCCGCATAGGCGCGGGACAGCTCGCGGTGCACGGGCGCGAGGCCGGGGGCCTCCACGTCCACCGCCATGCCGCGACCCAGGCTCCGCAGCGTCGCGAAGCGCAAGCCGGGCGCGGGGCGCTCGGTGACGACCTCGAGCGCGGCCTCCACGGCGTCCTGCTCCCGCGCGGGCAGGTGGTGGAAGAGGGAGACGTGCGCCGGGATGACGTTGCGCTCGGGCGGGAAGTAGCGGCGGCGCAGGCCGTCCAGTCGCGTGAAGGCTTCTGGCTCCAGCTCGGCGGTGACGAGCAGCGGGGCTTCGGAGGGGGCGGCCATGAAGCGCACACCTTCCGTCCGAAGCCCCCAGGGCACAAGGGGGCCTACTTCTGCGACGCGAAGAAGGCCTTCAACGAGTCGTCGGCCTTCTTGCGGTACTCCGGCAGGCGCGAGCGCTCTGCCTCCGCGAGGGCCTTCTTCACTCCCGCGGCGTCAAGGTCGTGCGTGTAGACCGGCGTGCCGGGCTGCTGGCGCCACGAGTCCGCGAGGCTGCCCGAGTCGATGGCATCGAAGCCCAGCTCCTCCACCAGCTTGAGCACCTTCGCGCGGTGCTCCGGCGGATCCCCCGCGATGGGCAGCGCCACCCGGCCGGGCGTGCCCTTCGGCTTGCCCTTCTCCGCGAGGCTGCTGAAGTAGATGTTGTTGAAGGCCTTGATGACCGGGCGGCCGATGAGCTTCGAGACCCACTCGCTCTCCACCGTGCCCTTCTCCAGCTCCGGGATGCTGCCGTCGCGCACGGGGTAGTAGTTGCCCGTGTCGATGACCACGACGTCCTTCGGCACGTTCGCGAACAGCCCCTTGGGCAGGTCGGGGACCGCCTTCTGGGGAATGGTCACGACGACGACTTCGCCCGCCTTCGCGGCCTCTTCGACCGTGACGGCCTTCGCGCCCGTCTCCTTCGCCAGCTCGCGCAGGGTGTCCGGCCCGCGTGAGTTCGCGATGGACACCTCATGGCCCAGTTGCGTCCACCTGCGAGCAAGGGTCCCGCCGATCAACCCCGCGCCAATGATTCCGATCTTCATGTCGTCCTCGTCCGGGAAGTGAGTGGCTCGTCTGCGAGCGCCGGTCGGATGCCCGACCTTTTTCCGCGATGCGCGGGACCTGGCGGGTTTCGCGCGAGGCCCCCCGGCAACCGGGCGCGTTCCCTCGCGCGCCTTGATAGGGTCCCGCCCCCTATGCGAACCCTCGTCGGACTGTCCTCGTCGGGCTGGACGGAGAAGGCCCGGTGGGCGTTGGACCACCACCGCGTCGCCTACCGCTACCAGGACTACGTCCCCCTCATCCAGGAGCGCTGGCTGCGCAAGCAGGTGGCTCCTGGCGTGAAGCCCTCCGTGCCCCTGCTCGTGGACCCGCCGCAGCCGGCCACGCACGGCTCGTTCGCCATCGCGAAGCACGCGGAAGGCGTAGGGCAGGGCAGCCCGCTCTTCCCGGCCGCGCAGGTGGACGCCATCACCGCGTGGAACGACACCAGCGAACACGTGCTGGACCTGGCGCGCGCCTACGCCATGCCGCGCATGCTGACGAACGCCCGCGCCCAGGCGGAGATGCTGCCGAAGTTCATCCCCGGCTGGCTGCGCCCGGTGTTCGCGCCCTCCGCGCGCCTGGGCATGCGCTTCGTGGTGAAGAAGCACCAGGTGGCGGACACCTCGCCGGAGGCCATCGAGGCCGCCGTCGCCCCCTCCTACGACAAGCTGCGCGCCGCGCTGGGCGGTCGGCCCTACCTGCTGGACACAGGCTTCACCTACGCGGACATCACCGCCGCGGTGATGCTCGTGCTCCTGGGGCCGCCGGCGGACCGGCACCTGCCCATGGGGCCGGGCACCCGCGAGGTGTGGACCCATGCGGGGCTCGCCGCCCGCTTCCCGGACCTGCTCGCGTGGCGCGACGCGCTCTACGACAAGCACCGCCGCACCTGAGAAACACCGCGGGCCGCCTCCCGGTGAGGGAAGGCGGCCCGCCGTGTGAATCACCGGTGCGTGAGGCCGGCTACCCCGCCTGCTTCACGCCCTTCGAGTTGTCCACCAGCACCTTCGCGAAGGTGAGCCCGTCCGGGCCCGCGTCCGCCTGGATGTGCTCGCCCGGCGCGAACTCCCCGTTCAGCACCTTGAGGGCGAGCGGATCCAACAGGTACTTCTGCACCGCGCGCTTCAGAGGCCGGGCGCCGTACGTGGGGTCGTATCCCCGCTCCGCCAGCAGCTCCCTCGCGCTGTCCGTCAAATCCAGCGTGAGGCGCTTGGCCTGGAGCAGCTTCTGGAGCCGGCCCAACTGGATGTCCACGATGCGGTAGATGTCCTTCTTGCGCAGCGGCTCGAAGACGACGATCTCATCCACGCGGTTGAGGAACTCCGGCCGGAAGTGGCCGCGCAGCGCGTCCATCACCTCGCCGCGCGTCTTCTCGTTGAGCGTGTCCGTGCCGGCCATGCCCTCCTGGATGGCCTGCGAGCCGATGTTCGACGTGAGGATGAGCACCGTGTTGCGGAAGTCCACCGTGCGGCCCTGGCTGTCCGTCACCCGGCCCTCATCCAGAATCTGGAGCAGGATGTTGAACACGTCGTGGTGGGCCTTCTCGATTTCGTCGAAGAGCACCACCGTGTACGGCCTGCGGCGCACGGCCTCCGTGAGCTGGCCGCCCTCCTCGTAGCCCACGTAGCCCGGGGGCGCGCCCACCAGGCGGGACACCGCGTGCTTCTCCATGTACTCGGACATGTCGATGCGGACCATGGCCGTGTCGTCGTCGAAGAGGAACTCCGCCAGGGCCTTGGCCGTCTCCGTCTTGCCCACGCCCGTGGGGCCCAGGAAGATGAACGAGCCGATGGGGCGGTTCGGGTCCTGCAGCCCGCTGCGCGCGCGGCGCACGGCGTTGGACACGGCCTCGATGGCGCTGCGCTGGCCAATCACGCGGTCCGCGAGCCGGTCCTCCATCTTGACCAGCTTCTGCATCTCGCCCTCCATCAGCTTGGAGACCGGGATGCCCGTCCACTTGGCCACCACGGAGGCGATGTCCTCGGAGTCCACCTCCTCCTTGAGGAACTTCTGGTTCTTCTGAAGCTCCGCCAGCTTCGCGTTCTGCGCCGCGACCTCCTTCTCCAGCGAGGGGATGACGCCGAACTTCAGCTCCGCCGCGCGGTTCAGGTCACCCTGGCGCTCGGCCGCGGCCTGGTCGTTGCGCGCCTTCTCCTGCTTCTCCTTGAGCGAGCGCAGGGACGCGATGGCCTTCTTCTCCTCGTCCCAGTGGGCCTTGAGCGAGTTGAACTTCTCGTTCAGGTTCGCGAGTTCCTTCTCGATGGTCGCCAGCCGCTCACGCGAGTGCGGATCCGTCTCCTTGCGCAGGCCCTCGCGCTCGATCTCGAGCTGCGTCACCTTGCGGCGGATGTCGTCGATCTCCGTGGGCATGGAGTCGATTTCGATGCGCAGGCGGCTGGAGGCCTCGTCGACCAGGTCGATGGCCTTGTCCGGCAGGAAGCGGTCCGCGATGTACCGGTGGCTGAGCGTGGCCGCCGCGACGAGCGCGGAGTCCTGGATGCGCACGCCGTGGTGCACCTCGTAGCGCTCCTTCAGGCCGCGCAGGATGCTGATGGTGTCGTGCACCGAGGGCTCGCCCACGAACACCGGCTGGAAGCGGCGCTCCAGCGCGGCGTCCTTTTCAATGTGCTTGCGGTACTCGTCCAGCGTCGTCGCGCCGATGCAGTGCAGCTCGCCGCGCGCCAGCGCCGGCTTGAGCATGTTGCCCGCGTCCATGGCGCCCTCGGCCTTCCCGGCGCCCACGAGCGTGTGCATCTCGTCGATGAAGAGGACGATCTCGCCCGCCGCGTCCGCGACCTCCTTGAGGACCGCCTTGAGGCGCTCCTCGAACTCGCCGCGGTACTTGGCGCCGGCCACCATGGCGCCCAGGTCCAGGGTGATGAGGCGCTTGTTCTTCAAGCCCTCCGGCACGTCGCCGTCCACGATGCGGCGGGCCAGGCCTTCGGCGATGGCCGTCTTGCCCACGCCCGGCTCACCGATGAGCACCGGGTTGTTCTTGGTGCGGCGGCTCAAGACCTGGATGCAGCGGCGGATCTCCTCGTCGCGGCCGATGACGGGGTCCAGCTTGCCGCTGCGCGCGGCCTCCGTGAGGTCGCGGCCGTACTTCTCCAGCGCCTGGTAGGTGGACTCCGCGTCCGCGCTCGTCACGCGCGAGGAGCCCCGGACCTCCTTGAGGCCCGCCTGCACGCGCTCGCGCGTCACGCCGGAGGACTTCATGGCCTCGCCGACGGCGCCCTTGTCCTGGGTCAGCGCGAGCAGCAGGTGTTCCGACGAGGTGAACTCGTCCTTCAGCGCCTTGGCCTCGTCCTCGGCCTTGTCGAAGGTCTTCATCAGGCGCTGGCTGAGCATGGCGCTCTCGCCGCCCTGGATGCGCGGGAGCTTCTGGAGCGCTTCGCCCAGCCGCCCCGCGAAGAGCTTCACGTCCACGCCAATCTTGCGCAGGAGGGGGTCGACGATGCCGTCCTTCTGCCCCAGCAGTGCCGCGGCGAGGTGCTCCGGCTCGTAATGGGGATTGTCGGCCCGGCGGGCCAGGGACTGACCCTCCTGGATCGCCTCCTGCGCCTTCACCGTATATTTGTCGAGTCGCATGAACTCAACGTAAGGGCCGGGGACCCCTTGGCAAGGCGACACTGCCCGTATGCCCGGCGATTTCCCCGGAATACTTTGAGCCGCTGGAAGCGGCCGGGTAATCGTGGTGGCGAAGTTGCCAGGGGGTGGGGGGGTCGGTTATAGGCGGCGCCCATCCTCGGGGGCTTCACTCTGGACGCGCACGGCGGCTATCTCGTTCGACTCGACACCTTCTCCGGGTTGGCGCTGGTGCGTCTGGCCCGGGAGGCCCTGTCGATGGACAGCGCCCCGGCCGCCACGGCGCTGCGCGTCACCATCAACCGCCGCCGCAAGGTGGTGCGCCTGGCCTTCCTGGGGCCCTTCTCCCAGGGCCGGCAGGGCGCCCACTGGTACGCGGCGCACCACGCCCTGGCCCGCCTGCTGTCCGCCGCCGCCAACGCCACCGTGCACGCCTACGTGTACGACGCGGACGAGGGCGAAGAGGTCATCGCCTACGGCAACGGCCGCCGGGTGGGTGGGGAGAAGGTGGTGTACGAGGACGCGGAGCTGCCGTGCCCCCTGGAGGAACTGGATGACGCGGCCTTCGCCCGGCTCCAGTCCCGCTGGCCCATGGGGCACCTGGCGTACGTGTTCGGCCTGACGCGGGACGAGCTCCTGCGCATCCCCCAGGCGCCGCTGGCCCGCGTGCTGCCGCTGGAGGGCTCGGCCGCCGTCTCGGAGGCGGACGCGATGGCCGCCCTGGAGGCGCTGCTCCTGGGGCCCGCGCTGCCCCGCGCGGAGACGGACGCGGGCTGAAGCGGTACGGACCGCCTGTCCGCGCCGCGCCGCGTCAGCCCTGTTCGGACTTCAGGGGTCTTCCGTCGGCCCGTCGAGCGTGACGATGGCCTCGCGCACGCCCTCGCTGCGGAAGTACTGGGCGAGCACGGCGAAGCCACCGGCGACGAGCACCGTGGGCAGGATGGCGCTGAGCGTCATCAGGGACGGGACGAGCGCGTAGAGCTGCTGCGCCGCGGCCGGGTCCTGGAACTCCGGCAGGGCCTTGAGCCCCTCCACCATGGCCTGGCTGGTGTGGCGGGCCACGACGGTCCACTGGGCCCCGTCGATGGTGCGCATCAGCGCGGCGAAGATGCCCGCTCCGCCCAGCAACTGCCGGAAGCCGTCCCGGGGGATGCCGTCCGGGGAGCGCAGCATGCGGCTGGAGGCGAAGAAGAGCAGGGTGCAGGCCACCGTCAGCCCGGTCAGCACCAGGGCGCGGGACTCGCGCATGGGGGAGAGCGCGGACAACTGCGCCTCCATGATGGCCTGGGTGACGGCGGGGTCCTTGCCCAGGAGGGCGAGGGTGGGCGTGTGCTCGCGCTGCGCTTCGCGGTGGGCCTCGAAGTTCATCATGACGGAGGCCTCGCTGCAGGCGAGGAACCCCGTCAGGGTGGAGAGCATCAGGCACAGCCCGGCGGCGATCCGCACACCCCGGGGCAACCCCCCCGGGCGGGTGACTTCAGGGGGCTTCACTTCCGGCTCGCCTCCACGTAGCGCAGGCGCAGGTCGGACAGGAGGTTGTCCACCAGCTTCTCCTCCTCCGCGGTGAGGTTGCCGCGCGTCTTCTCGCGGAGCATCGCCAGGAGGTCCAGGTTCTGCCGGGCCGAAGGCAGGTCCTTCTCCATGCGGCCCGTGTCCGGGTTCGGCGCCCCACCCAGGTGGATGAGGACGGCGGAACCCAGCCCGACGATGAAGGTGCTGAACGACAGGGACTCCTCGGAGGCGGGGCTCGCTTCCCCCGTCATCACGAAGGTCTCACCCCGCTTCTCCGAAGGGCTCATTCGGACGCCTTGTCCTCTTCGTCGGCCGGCTCGTCGGCGTCGTCGGACTCGTCCGCGTCGTCCTCGTCGGAGGCGTCGTCGTCCGTGTCGTCCTCGTCCTCGTCATCGAAGTCGTCGTCGATGTCGCCGTCCATCTGCGTGTCGATGGGGACGGCCTTGTCGGCCACGTCCGGCAGCTCCTCGAGGTGCTTCTTGTAGGCTTCCTCGTCCACCTGGCCGCTGCGCTGGTAGCGCTCGGCGGTGCGCTTGTCGAGGTGCTTCGGGTTGATGCCATCGGCCATGATTCAAATCCTCGGAATTGCTTGGAAAACAGCGCGGCACCTTATAGCAGGAGGGGCGCCTGTCAACGCTGGTGTCCCAGTCCCGGAAACCGATGAACGTCTCGCCCCGCCTCCCGCTTCCCCCAGGTGCCTACCTGCTGTGCGACGACAGCGTCCGCCCGGAGCTGTCCCTGGTGGACAAGGCCGGACGCCTGCTGGACGGCGGTGCCCGGGTGCTCCAACTGCGCATGAAGCACACGCCGCTCGGGGAGGCCCTGGCGGCGGCCCGGGCGGTGGTGGCCCTGTGCCGGCGGGCGGGCGCGGTGTGCCTCATCAACGACCGGGTGGACCTGGCGCTCCTGTCGGACGCGCACGGGGTGCACGTGGGGGACGAGGACCTGCCCCCGGAGGCGGCGCGGGAGCTGCTGGGCCCGGGGCGCTACGTGGGCGTGACGGCGCGGGGGACGGAAGGCGCGAAGGCGGCCCGGGCGGCGGGGGCGGACTACGTGGGCGTGGGGCCGCTGTTCGGCACGACGACGAAGGTGGTGGCGGCGCCGGTGCTGGGGCTGGAGGCCTTCCGGCGGGTGGTGGCCCAGAGCCCGCTGCCGGTGGTGGGCATTGGCGGCGTGGGGCTGGCGAACATCGCGAGCGTGGCGGCGGCGGGGGCGCACGGCGCGGCCGTGGTGTCCGACGCCCTGCTCGCCCAGGACATCGCCGAGCGCGTGCGTCAGCTCTCGGCGGCGTTTGACAGCGCGCGGGGGACTGGCCTCTAACCCCAAGGCAGCGCCCCCACCATGAACCATCCCCCTCCGCGTCATCACGGGACGACGCCGCGCCGTCCCAACATCGGCCTCACGCCGGACTGGGCCCAGCCGGCCGACTCCGCCTTTCCCCGCTACGAATTGAAGGTGCCCTACGCGGAGGCGGTGCTGCGCGCCGGGGGCCTGCCCTTCGTGATGCCGTACACCGATGACCCGTCCTGCGTGGACGCCTACCTGGAGCGGGTGTCCGGGCTGGTGGTGACGGGCGGCGCGTTCGACATCCCTCCGTCCGCGTACGGCGAGGAGGTCCGCGAGGGCATGGGGCCGCTGAAGGAGGGCCGCACGGCCTTCGAGGCGCACCTCATCCGCGGCGCGCTCAAGCGCAACCTGCCGGTGCTGGGCGTGTGCGGGGGCATGCAGCTCCTGGCCGTGGTGCTGGGCGGCACGCTGTTCCAGGACATCCCGCGGGAGATTCCGGGCGCTCGCGACCACGAGCAGAAGCACGACCGCACCCAGCCGCAGCACCCGGTGGAGGTGAAGAACGGCACGCTCCTGGCGGAGGCCGTGGGGCACGGGCAGTTGATGGTGAACTCCACGCACCACCAGTCGGTGAACAAGCCGGGCACGGACGTGACGGTGAGCGCCGTGTCGCCGGACGGCGTGGTGGAGGCGATCGAGTCCACCGCGCACACCTTCGCGCTGGGCGTGCAGTGGCACCCGGAGCTGATGCTGGGGACCATCCCGGTGCACCTGGGCGTCTACAAGGCGCTGGTACAGAAGGCGCGAGAGCACCGCCGGTGAGGCCGCGCGTCCTGCTGCTGGCGGGACTGGAGCCCACGGGCCGGGCGGGGCTGCTCGCGGACGTGGCCGCGGTGCGGGCGCGGGGCGGCGACGCGGTGGCTGTGCCCACGGCCCAGACGGCGCAGGGCTCGCACACCTTCGCGGTGGTGCCGGCGTCCCCGCGCATGCTGGCCGCGCAGGTGACGGCCGCGCGCGAGTGGGGCCCCCTGCACGCGGTGAAGTGGGGCGTGGTGCCCGGAGCGTCCCAGTTGGCCACGGCGAAGGCGGCGCTCAAGGGCGCGGACGCGTGGTGGGTGGTGGATCCGGTGGTGCGCTCGTCCCGGGGGCAGGCGCTGTCACGGCTGACGCCCCGGCACTACCTGGCGCTCGCGGGCCCGCGCGTGCTGGTGACGCCGAACCTGGAGGAGGCCGCGTGGCTCCTGGGCCGGCCCGCGCTGGGCACGGTGGAGGACGCCCGGGAGGCGGCGGAGGCGCTGTGTCAGCGCGGCTTCGGCGCGGTGCTGGTGAAGGGCGGGCACCTGCCAGAAGGGCAGGGGCTGGCGGACGTGCTGGCGTACTCCGGGCGCACGGTGGTGATGCGGGGGCGCCGGCTGAAGCGGCCCCCGGAGCGCCGGGGCACGGGCTGCCGGCTGGCGTCCGCGCTGGCGGCGGAGCTGGGCCGGGGCACGGGGCCGGAGGCCGCGGTGCGGGCGGCCCGCGAGCACGTCACGGGCTACCTGCGCACCGGCCGGGACTGAAGAGCCAACGGGGCTACTCGCTCCGGGCGCGGCTTTCGAAGCGCGTGTACTCCGCGAGGAACACCAGCTCGACGGACCCGATGGGGCCGTTTCGCTGCTTGGCGACGATGAGCTCCACGGGGATGACGGTGTTTCCGCCTCCGCCCCCGCCGCCGCCACCACCCCCGCCGCCTCCTCCTCCACCCCCTTCGCCGTCCTCCTCCGTCTCACGGTGGATGAACATCACCACGTCGGCGTCCTGCTCGATGGAGCCGGACTCACGCAGGTCGGAGAGCATGGGCTTGCCGCCCTTGCGCTCCTCCACCTTACGGCTGAGCTGGCTGAGCGCGATGATGGGCACCTCCAGCTCCTTGGCCAGTTGCTTGAGCGCGCGGGAGATCTCCGCCACTTCCAACTGGCGGCTCTCCACCTTGCCCTTCTGGTGCATCAGTTGGAGGTAGTCGATGACGATGAGCGACAGGCGCGGGTCCTTCTGCTTCACGCGCCGCGCCTTCGCGCGCAGGTCGAACGGGGACAGGCCGCCGGAGTCGTCGATGTAGATGGGCGCGTTGTAGAGCGCGCCCGCCATCTCCTGGAACTTCTCCTCGTCGTGCGGGGACAGCCGGCCGCCGCGCAGCTTCTTCATGTCCACGCGCGCCGTGGACGCGAGCAGACGCATGAGGAGCTGATCCGCGGGCATTTCCAGGCTGAAGATGCCGACGGCCTTGTTCTCCTTCAGCGCCGCGTGCACCGCGATGTTCATGGCGAAGGACGTCTTGCCGATGCCGGGACGCGCCGCGAGGATGATGAGCTCACCGGCGTGCAGGCCGGTGAGCTGGTTGTCCAGGTCGATGTAGCCCGTGGACAGGCCCGTCACGCCCGTCGCCGCGGTCTTCATCTTGTCCAGCAGGTCGAGCGTCTGCTCCATCAGCTCGCTGACCGGACGCAGGTCGCCTTCGCGCTTCTTCTCCGCGAGGAGGAAGACCTTGCGCTCGGCCTCGTCGAGCAGGACCTCCAGCTCGCCCGTCTCCTGGCTGGCGAGGTCTTGAATCTCCCGGCCCACGTTGGCCAGGCGCCGGCGCAGCGCCTGGTCCTTGACGATGTGGGCGTACTGGACGGCGTTGGCCGCCAGCGGGACGACCTGGTCCAGGCCCATCAGGTACGCGGGGCCGCCCACCGCGACGAGCTGGCCCAGGACCTTGAGCTCCTCCGCGAGCGTCAGGTGGTCCACCTGCTTGCTCTGCTGATCCAGCCGCATCATCGCGGCGAAGATCTGCGCGTGCGAAGGGCTGGCGAAGTCGTCCGCGTGGACGACCTCCGCCACGGGCGTGATGAGCCCGTTGTCCGCCAGCACGGCGCCCAGCACCGCACGCTCCGCGGCGAGATCCTCGTGGACCCGCCGTCCTTCCCTACCGTCCAGGACGTTCTGCATGGCTGCTTGGAACCTCTACAGGCAGCGTCTGACACGTTCCAGCGGACGTCCAGTTTCCAGGCAACAGACCTGTAGCACCCGGTAGGTTCCGGAGGGTTGCCGCGACCCGCCGTGGGACCTCCGCCCGGCCTCCGGGTGAAGCGACCCGGCGCGTCGGGCTATTCAGCGGCGCCCCACTGCTGGAGGAAGGCCTCCCGGTAGGTGCGACTGAGGATCACCGTGGAGCCGTCCTTGAGCACCAGGATGCCGTCCCCATGGGTCCACGGCTCCAGGCGGGCCACGGCCTCCAGGTTCACCAGGTCGCCCCGGTGCACGCGCACGAAGCGGGTGGGGTCCAGGCGCTCCTCCAGGGCCCGGAGCGTCTGGCGCACCAGGTGTTCGCCCTGCGCGGTGATGAGCCGCACGTACTTGTCCTCCGACGACAGACGCCACACGGTGTCCAGGCGCAGGGGGACCCAGCCCTCGCCCACCTTCACCACCAGCCGCTCCAGGGGGCGCTCCGGGCGGGCCTTCGCCACCGTGGCGAGCAGGGCGTCCAGCGCGGCGGAGCCGTGCGTCCCCGCGCTCAGGAGCGCATGGGCCTTGTCGAGCGCCCGGGTGAAGCGGCCGGCGTCATAGGGCTTGAGGAGGTAGTCCGCCGCGTGGGCCTCGAAGGCCTGGAGCGCGAAGCGCTCGTAGGCGGTGGAGAAGATGACGGCGGGGCAGGCGTCCGGCCCGAGCGCCTCCAACACCTCGAAGCCGGTGAGGCCGGGCATCTGCACGTCCAGCACCACCAGGTCCGGCCGCAGCGCCTCGATGCGCGCGAGCGCCTCCGTCCCGTCCCCGGCCTCGCCCACGCAGGTGAAGCGCGCGTCCGCCGCCAGCAGGCGCTTCACCTTCGCGCGAGCGGGCGCCTCGTCGTCCACCACCAGTACGCGGAACACCGTCACGAGTCCTCCTCCCGGCGCGCTGGATGCGTCCGCGTCGCCACGCGCGTTGTCCTCATGACGCCTCCACCCGGGCCGCCTCGCGGGGCAGCCACACCGTCACGCGCGCGCCGCCCTCCGGCCCCGCGCCGCGCTCCAGCCGGGCCCGGTCGCCGTGCAGCAGCGTGAGCACGCGCTCCAACTGCGTCAGGCCCACGCCGGGCCCGGAGGCAGGGGAGGCCGCCCCGAAGCCGCGCCCGGTGTCCTCCACCTCCAGCGCCCAGCGGTCCGCTTCGGCACGCGCGCGGATGCGCACCTCCAGCGCGCCGCGCAGGTCCTGGTTGTGCTTCACCGCGTTCTCCACCAGCGTCTGGAGCGCGAAGCAGGGCACGCGCTGGGACTCCAGGCCCGGCGCCACGTCCCAGCGCACCTCCAGCCGGTCGCCGAAGCGCGCCGCGAGCAGTGCGACGAAGCGCTCGGTGTGCCCGCGCTCCTCGGCCAGCGTCCAGGTGGGCTCGGTGCGCTCCAGGCTCGCGCGCAGCAACTGGCCCAGGTCGCTCAGCAGCCGGTCCGTGCGCGGCAGGTCCTCGTACATCACCGACCCGATGGTGTGCAGCGCGTTGAAGAGGAAGTGCGGGTGCAACTGGCCCGTGAGGGACTGGAGCTGCGCGGCCCGCAGCTCCCCCTCCAGCTCCGCCGAGCGCAGCGCGCGGGCCTGCCGCTCCCGCCACTCGTACAGGAGCGCGATGACCGCGCAGCCCAGGCCGTAGGTGATGAGGTCCTTCTGCGCCTCCATGGGGAGCGCGTACACGGGAGGCCCCAGGTCGTAGTCCCCCAGCTCCATCAGCGCGTAGACGCCGTGCCGCAGCCCCGCCATCAGCGCGATGTGCAGCGACGTGAAGACCGTGAACGCCGCCGCGTGGATGCCCAGGAAGCGCGCCCAGCCCACCCGGGGCGACGGCGCGTTGAGCACCGCCGTCATCAGGACCGGGAGCAGCAGCGTGACGGCGAGCGCGCTGGTCATCTCCCAGATGAACGCCGGTGCCCAGTGGCCGGGCTCCGGCCGCATGAGCTGCATCAGCCGCACCGCGCTGCCCTGCCACACGCCCAGGACCAGCCCGAACGCCAGGAGCTTCAGCGCCGGGCGCGTCCGCGGCCGGGGCCAGCGCCACCGCGAGGAGGGAACGTCCGTCCGGGCCGTCACCCCACGGCCTCCGGAGCGAGGACGGCCGGACGCGCGGCCCGGGGCTTCATCCCGAAGAGCGGCCGCAGCCACGACACGCGGGACACGCCCTCGCACAGCGCCAGCGTGAGGGCGAAGGACAGCGTGAGCACCGCGAGGAGCATGGCCCAGGGACCCACCGGCAGGCGCAGGCACACGTACCCCACGCAGACGATGACCGTCTGATGGAAGATGTAGAACGGATACGACAGCGCCTGCGCGTGCGGAAGCCACGCGGGGGACGTGCGCACGTGGTGCCGCGCCCACGCCATCGCCGTCAGCAGCCCGCTCCAGATGAGCACCGTGCCCCCCACGATGGCGGGCACCACCGGCATCACCGGCCACGGCCACACCAGCTCCACCAAGAGCGCCGCCAGGGCCACCGCCAGCAGCCCGTGGCGCAGCGCCACCAGCCGGTCCCACACGCCCGGGCAGCGGCCCAGCAGGTGGCCGTAGAGGAACAGCAGGCCGTAGTGCAGGAAGGTGCGCGGATCATCCAGCAGCGCGTGCGTCTCCGGGTAGTCGCGCAGGAGCACCCGGTTGAGCGCCAGCGGCACCCCGAGCCACAGCACGTTCACCCCACGCGACAGCCACGCGTCCGCCGCCGCGAGGAACCGCTCCCCGGCTTTCGTGCGCAGCGCCGCGAAGAGGGGCAGGGCCAGCAGGCAGTAGACGAACAGGTAGGCCACGAACCACAGATGGTGCCAGCTCAAGCTGCCCGCGGGGTAGGGCACGAAGTCGAACACCGTCGGGTAGAACGCGGCGTAGCTGCCCTGGAAGCGGCCCTGGAACAGCCGCTCCACGTAGATTTGCGGCGGCACCACCACGAACATGCCGAACACCAGCGGCAGGAGCAGCCGCTTCGTCCGGTCCTTCGTGAACGCACTCAAGGAGCGCCGCCGGAGCGCGAACGCGGTGCCCGCGCCGGAGATGACCATCAGGAGCGGCATGCGCACCAGGTGCAGCACGCCCATCACGGGCTCCAGCACCGGCAGCGGCTGGGGGCTCTTGATGTGCCACTCCCAGGTGTTGAACATCATCCCGGTGTGGAACAGGTGCAGCACCACGATGGCCAGCACCCGGAGCCAGTCCAGGTCGGGGTGGTGCACGGCGGTGGGGCGGGGTGGGGCGCTCATGCGGTGGGGACCTCCAGGCGGTGTCCGCCGCTGAAGTACCCACGCCCGCGCTCCGGGCTCCACGCGGATGCCGTGAAACGGACCGCCCGCGGCGCGAGCCGGACGGCCAGGGAGGCTGGAGACGCGAAAAGGGCCGCCCGGTTGCCCGGACGGCCCTCTCCTTGAAGCGATGGAGCGCTTCAGGTGATGCGGTGGACTACTCGGCCACCACGTCGACCTTGATCTTCGCCGTCACCTCGCGGTGCAGGCGCAGCTCCACGTCGTAGCTGCCCAGCGACTTGATGGGCTCGGCCAGGTGGAGCTGGCGGCGATCCACCTGCTGGCCCTGGGCCGCGAGCGCCTCGGCGATGTCCAGCACCGTGACGGAGCCGAACAGCTTGTCCTGCTCGCCCACCTTGCGCTTGATGGTGACCTTGACGGCGCCCAGCTTCTTGGCCTGCTCGTCGGCGGCACCCTTCAGCTTGGCGTTGCGCGCCGTCTGCACGGACTTCTCGTGCTCGAGCTGACGCAGGTTCTGCTCGCTCGCCAGGACCGCCTTCTTGCGCGGCAGCAGGAAGTTGCGGCCGAAGCCGTCCTTCACCGTGACGAGCTCGCCGGACTTGCCGAGGTTGTCGATGTCCTCACGCAGAATGACCTTCATGTTCCTGTCTCCTGTGTTGCGGACCGGCGGCTAGCCGACCACCGCGTTGTAGGGGAGGAGCGCGATGCCGCGGGCGCGCTTGATGGCCACCGCCACCTCACGCTGGTGCTTCGCGCAGTTGCCGGAGATGCGGCGGGGGATGATCTTGCCGCGCTCGGTGACGAAGTACTTCAGCGTCGCCTGGTCCTTGAAGTCCACCGACGCGTTCTTCTCCGCGCAGAACCGGCAGACCTTCTTGCGGCCGAAGCCACGACCACCGCGCTTGTCGTCGTCGCCGCCCATGCCGCCGCGGTCGCCGCGATCACCACCGCGGTCGCGGTCACCGCCGCGATCACCACCACGGTCGCCACCGCGCGAACCGCCGCCGTAGCCGCCGCCACCACCGGGGCCGCGGGAAGCGCCCGCGCCCTGCTTGCTATCCATGCCGTTGCTCATGAACGTTCTCGTTTCCTGGAAGGTTGGGGGAAGGTCCCGACAGAGGCGTTACGCCTCCTCGGCGGACTCCTCTTCCGAATCGCCACCCGCGAACTCAGCCGACTCGCCGCGGAAGCCACCCTCGCGCTCGGCGGGAGCGCCCGGACGGGTCTCCTCGACGTCGCCGGCCAGCTTGAGGTCCTCGAGCACCGGACGCGACTCGGGATCCACCTCGTCCGCGATCTTCACGGAGATGTAGCGCGTCACGTCGTCGATGTTGCGCAGGTTGCGCTCGATCTCCGCCACCAGCTTGCCGTCACCCAGGAAGCTCGTGTGGACGTAGATGGCGCGGGGCTGCTTGGCCACGGGGAACAGCGTCTTCTTCTTCCCCCACACCGTGAAGCGGAGGACCTTGCCGCCCTCACGCGAAACGATGCCGCGGACGCGCTCCTTGAGCTTGTCCACGTTGTCGTCGGTCACGTCCGGCTTGACCAGGAAGATGGTCTCGTACTCACGAAGCCGCTTGGCGGCCTGCGTCTCTGCCATGTTTCTCTCCCCTTGGGGTCGAGTGCCCCCCGGACCATCCGGGGAGCGGGGAAACGGCCGGAGGCCCTCGAAGGCCACCACCGGGGACGGGAAATCCTCTCGCGCGCCCGTCACCGTCGCGCCTTGGCCCGTGCGTGAACACGGGAAGCTTTGAAAGAACATCCACCGGACCGCGTGGGACGCACTCCGGGGGAAGGGGCTTCTAAGAGGACCCCTTGCGGAAAGTCAAGCGGAGGCAGGGGGGCGGGCGGCCGGGCGCCGGAGGTCCGGGCGCTTCAGGCCCGGCGGTTGTGGCGGTTCATCGCCGTGGACAGGCCGTCCCGCACCCAGCTCTCCGCCATGTCCGCCGCCTTGCCGATGAGCTCCTCCAACTGCCGGCGCTCGCCGTCGTCGAAGTTGGACAGGACGTAGCCCGCCACGCGCTCCTTGGCGTTGGGGCCCTCCGGCTTGCCAATGCCCACCCGCACGCGGATGAAGGCGTCCTCGCCCAGGCACTGCACCATGCTCTTGAGCCCGTTGTGCCCGCCCGCGCCGCCGCCCGCCTTGAGCTGCAGCCGCCCGAAGGGCAGGTCCAGCTCGTCGTGCACCACGAGCACGTCCTGCACCGCGATCTTGTAGAAGCGCGCGGCCTCCGCCACGGAGCGGCCGGACAGGTTCATGTACGTCTGCGGCTCCACGAAGAGGATGCGCTCGCCGCCCAGGCTCCCCTGGCCCACCCGCGCCTGGAACTTGTCCTGGGTGAGCTCCGCGCGGGCGCGCGCCAGGAGCGCGTCCACCACCATGAACCCGACGTTGTGGCGGTGGCGCTCGTACTCGCGCCCGGGGTTGCCCAGCCCGCAGATGAGCTTCATGGACGGCTCCGGAAGGAGGGTGGGGCTTGATGGGGCCCACCCCCGGAAAAAGACAGCGGGGCAGGCCCTGGAAGAGGCCCGCCCCGCGAAGAGACACTGAACGGCGGAAGAAGGGGACTACTTCTTCGCCGGGGCCTTGGCCGCGGCCGCCGCGGGGGCCTTCGCGTCGCCCGCCTTCGCGTCCGCCGCCTTGCCCGCCGCCGGGGCCGCAGCCGCCGCGGCCGCCGCCGGAGCCGCCTCCGCCGCTTCCGGCGCGGCGATGGTCGCGATGGTGTAGTTGACGTGCGTCTTCACGGACACGCCCTCGGGGAGCTTCACGTCGTTCACGTGGAGGGCTTCCGCGATCTTCAGGTTGGTGACGTCCACCTCAATCTGGAGCGGGATGGCGCCGGGGAGCGCCCAGACCTCCAGGTTGCGGCGAACCTGGGTGAGCAGACCGCCGTCCGCCACGCCCGCGGCCTTGCCGGTGAGCACCACGGGGATGTTCACCTTGACCTGCTCCTTCTCGCTCACGGCGATGAAGTCCGCGTGCAGGATGTCGCGGGTGAGCGGGTCCATCTGGTAGTCCTTCAGGAGGACCTGCTGCTCGTTGCCCGCCAGCTTCAACTGGATGAGCGTGTTCAGCTTGTGCGGGGTGTTGATGGCCGTGCGGATGCCCTTGGGGTCCACGGAGATGTGCAGCGGCGCCTTCAGGTGCTTGCCGTAGACGACGGCGGGGACCTGGCCGGACGCACGCAGGCGGCGGGCAACGCCCTTGCCGGAGTTGTCACGGGCCTGCGCTTCGAGGGTGCTCTTGTCGGTGGCCATGGAAGGCTCTCTTTTTCGGTGGGTACCGCGGTGTTCACCGGCGTCTGGGCGCCCTCGGCATCCCACCCCCATGGTGGGCCCCGAAGACGGCGCCCGGGCCGTTTGGGAGGCCCATGGAACCGGTGGAGGGGGCTGGACATGCCAGCCCCCGGGGTCCTTCGTCAAGCCGCCCGGACTCCGGGCGGCCGCCTGCCTCAGACGAACAGCGAGCTCAGCGAGTCCGCGCGGTGGATGCGCGCGATGGCCTCGCCGAAGAGGGCGTCCGTCTGCAGGGCGCGGATCTTCGGGCAGGCCTTGGCGTTGGCCGCCAGCGGCACCGTGTCCGTGAAGACGACCTCCTCCAGGACGGAGTCGGTGATGCGCTGGATGGCGGGGCCGGACAGGATGGGGTGCACCGCGTACGCGAGCACCCGGCGCGCGCCCTTGTCCTTCAGCGCGAGCGCCGCCTGGGCGAGCGTGCCCGCGGTGTCCACCATGTCGTCCACCAGGATGGCGTCCTTGCCCTTCACGTCTCCGATGAGGTTCATCACCTCCGAGGCGTTGGGGCGCGGGCGGCGCTTGTCGATGATGGCCAGCCCCGTGTTCAGCCGCTTGGAGTAGGCGCGCGCGCGCTCCACGCCGCCGGCGTCCGGGCTGACGATGACCAGCTCGCTCGACTCCGGGAAGCGCTTGCGGATGTCCTCCAGGAACACCGGCGAGCCGTAGAGGTGGTCCGAGGGCATGTTGAAGAAGCCCTGGATCTGCCCGGCGTGCATGTCCATGGACACCACCCGGTTGACCCCCGCGACCTCCAGCATGTCCGCCACCAGCTTGGCGGTGATGGGCGTGCGGGCCGCCACCTTCCGGTCCTGCCGCGCGTAGCCGTAGTACGGCATCACGGCCGTGATGGAGCCGGCGCTCGCCCGCTTGAGGGCGTCGCACATGATCAACAGCTCCATCAGGTGATGGTTCGTCGGCGGGCACGTGGACTGGACGATGAACACGTCCTGTCCACGTACGTTCTCGCCGATCTCGACGTGGATCTCCCCGTCGGAGAACGTATCCACCGTCGCCTTGCCCAGGGGACGCTGGAGGTATTCGCAGATGCGATGCGCCAACGCCGGGTTGGAGTTCCCGGCGAACACCTTGAAGTCACGCGACGGCTGCATGGGGGCGCTGACTAACCCGTGAGCGCCCCGAATGGAAGTTCGTTAGTCGAGTTCAGCCGCCACGGGACCGAGCGTCCCGTTCTGCGCCTGGTGAAGGTGTTTCTCGTACTCGATGAGGATGACCCGCTCCATCTGGCTACGGGTGTCCGCGTTCAGCGGATGAGCGATGTCCTTGTAGGTCCCGTCCTTCCGTTTCTTCGCGGGCATCGCGATGAAGAGCCCGGTGGAGCCGTGGATCACCTTCAGGTCGCGCACGACGAAGCAGTGATCCAGGGTGATGGTGACGTACGCCTTCAGCTTGTCCTCTTCGACCGGAAACACCCGGACGTCGGTGATGTTCATGGTCCCCCCCCGAACCTGGAAGGCCGGAGCTACGGGGAAGCCTGGGACAGACCGAAGGTGAAAATCAAGCACCCCCTACCTGTCGCGCTGGGGACCGTTCACTGCTCCGCTAGCCGTCATGCCCCGAAGGGCCAGTGACTCACCAGGTGGGTAAGGAAGGCCAGGTGGTAGACCACGATGATGGCGTAGACGACGGCGCCCGCGCGGATGGCGAAGCGGCTGGCCTTGAGCCGGCGGTGCAGGCACAGCAGGCACAGCCCCGCGTTCACGATGAGCAGCTTGGAGAACATGAAGAGCAGCGGTGACTGCTCGTACGCCACGCGCATCACCGGGTTGAGCTCCTCCGCCACCCCCAACTGGAGGAAGAGCAGGGTGAAGAGCCCGTCCAGCAGGTTCAGCAGCAAGAGCGCCACCGACGCCGGTGACATGTAGAAAGAAGCCTGCTGCGCCCAACTCCCCGCCTGCACCTCATTCGCCGTCGCCGCCACGCCCCACCCCCAAGGTTCCCGTCCTGCGACCCGGGGCCAGGGCTATTCAAATCCCTTGCCAGGGCTTCCGGGACTTCACGGGAAGCAGCCGGGCAGGCGGCGGTGGGGGGACTTGCCGGGCTGGAAACGAAATTGACGGGAAGGGGTGGGTCGCGGAGATTGACCCCGCCCAGCCACACCCCCACCGAGCGTCCCTTGCATCAATTCCCCAAAGATATCGGGTGGATAGAGGTCATCTGCGGATCCATGTTCTCCGGCAAGACGGAGGAGTTGATCCGCCGCGTCAAGCGCGCGCTGTACGGCCGGCAGAAGGTGCGGGTGTTCAAGCCGCGCATCGACACCCGGTATGACGACACGCAGGTGGTGAGCCATTCCCAGTTGAAATTGACGTCCCTGCCCATCGAAAGGGCTGAAGAAATTTTCCGGCACCTGTCCCCCGACACGCAGGTGGTGGGCATCGACGAGGTGCAGTTCCTGGGCGGAGAGGTGGTGCAGGTGTGCGAGGCGCTCGCCCAGCGGGGCATGCGCGTCATCTGCGCGGGCCTGGACCAGGACTACCAGGGGCGCCCCTTCGAACCCATGCCGCAGTTGATGGCGGTGGCGGAGTACGTGACAAAGGAGCTGGCCATCTGCGCGGTGTGCGGGAACCCGGCCAACCGTTCGCAGCGCATCATTGGCAGCGAGGAGCGGGTGGTGGTGGGCGCGGCGGGAGCCTACGAGCCGCGCTGCCGCAAGTGTCACGTGGCGGAACCCGCGGAGGCGAGCCCTCCGCAGACGCTGAAGCTGTTCGACTGAAGCCACACGCCGCCGCAAGCCCGGCGCGGGAGCCCATCCGATGCGCGACACCCTGTACGCGAACGTGCCCTTCAAGTTGAACGAGATGACCCACCACTATGGGCCCAACGTCCATCTGGTGGGCAATCCGTTTCTCCTCTCCCAACTGGCCACGCTGTGCGCCAAGGGCACGCTGCAGCCGCAGATCAACCGGCTGGTGGAGCAGCTCTACACGGACCTGGTGAAGACGGTCATCAACGCGGAGTTCCCGCGCAAGATGGTCACCCTCCCCACCCGGATGATCGACTCCACGCCCCTGGGCATCTACCAGGGCGAGGTGGTGGACCCGCAGTTGCGCGTGGTGACGGTGAACATCGCGCGGGCGGGCACGCTGCCGTCGCAGGTGACGTACGACCTGCTCAACTTCACGGTGGATCCGTCCCTGGTGCGCCAGGACCACATCATCATGAGCCGGATGATCGACGCGGCCCAGGCGGTGGTGGGGTCGGAGATTGGCGGCGCGAAGATTGGCGGGGACGTGGATGACGCGTTCGTGCTGTTCCCGGACCCCATGGGGGCCACGGGCGGCAGCCTGTCCACGGCCATCCAGTTGTACAAGACGAAGGTGCCCGGGCGGGCCCGGCGCATCATCACGCTCAACCTCATCGTCACGCCGGAGTACCTGCGCCGGATGACGACGGAGCACCCGGACGTCATCATCTACGCGCTCCGTCTGGACCGCGGCCTGTCCCCGCCGGAGGTGTTCGGCACCGCGCCGGGCCTGCTCTGGGAGAAGGAGCGGGGCCTGGATGACCGGCAGTACATCGTCCCCGGCGGCGGCGGCTTCGGGGAGATCATGAACAACGCCTACGTGTAGAGGGAGCACCCGGTGACGACGTTCCACGAGAAGGATGTCGGCGTCCTCATCTCCGAGGAGGCCGTGCAGGCGCGCGTGAAGGAGCTGGGCGCGCAGATTACCCGCGACTACCAGGGCAAGGAGCTGACGCTCATCTGCGTGCTCAAGGGCTCCGCGTTCTTCGCCATCGACCTGGCGCGGGCCATCGACCTGCCGCTGACGCTCGAGTTCCTGGGCGTGGCCAGCTACCACGGCGGCACGGAGTCCACGGGCGAGGTGCGCATCACCACGGACGTGTCCAAGCCGATGGCGGGCAAGCACCTGCTCGTCATCGAGGACATCATCGACACGGGGCTCACCATGAGCTTCCTCCTGGAGAACCTCCGGGCGCGCCACCCGGCGTCGGTGAAGATCTGCTCGCTGCTGGAGAAGCCCGCGCGGGCCAAGACGAAGGTGGACATCGACTACAAGGGCTTCGTCATCGAGGACAAGTTCGTCGTCGGGTACGGCCTGGACTACGGCGAGAAGTACCGGAACCTGCCGTTCATCGGCATCTGGAAGCACGCCTGAGAGGCGCTTGATGGGCCCGGGTGCCCCTCCCTCCGGGGTGGGGGCCTCGGGACTGCGAGGGCCCCGTTCACGCGCCGCACGGCGGCCGTGGGCAGGGCCCTCATGCGTTGCGGGGCGCACGCATGCACAGCCTCTCCTCTGGACACTTCAAGGAGGCTTGACCATGCGAGACGGGAGCGTGAGGGCTCCCCCGCGGACGGCGACCGCGGGCGGGGACGCGATGCAGAAGTACCTGGCGGAGGCCGTCGGCACGTTCGTGCTGGTGCTCGGCGGCGTGGGGGCGGCGGTGCTGGCGGGCGACCGCATCGGCTTCCTGGGCGTGGCCTTCGCGTTCGGGCTGTCACTGCTGGCCATGGTCTACACGATAGGCCCCATCTCCGGCTGCCACGTGAACCCGGCCGTGACGGTGGGCCTCTTGATGGCGGGCAAGTTCGACAAGCGGCATGTGGCCGGCTACGTCATCGCGCAGTGCGTGGGCGCCATCGTCGCGGCGGGCGTGGTGCTGCTCATCGCGAAGGGCGCGCCGGGCGGCTACTCCGCGGGCGCGGAGGGGCTGGGCAGCAACGGCTACGGGGTGGCGTCGCCGGAGGGGTATGGCGGCGGGGCGGCGTTCCTCACGGAGGTCGCGCTCACCTTCCTGCTGGTGCTGACGGTGCTGGGGGCCACGGACTCGCGCGCGCCGGTGGGCTTCGCGGGCCTGGCCATTGGCCTGGTGCTGACGCTCATCAACCTGGTGGGCATCCCCGTCACCAACACGTCGGTGAACCCGGCGCGCAGCCTGGGCCCGGCGCTCTTCGCCGGAGGGGACGCCCTGCGCCAGTTGTGGCTGTTCATCATCGCGCCGCTGTTGGGGGCGGCCTTCGCGTCCGCGGTGTACCGGCTGGTGCACCGCCCGGCGGTGCAGATTACCGCCGCGCGCGCGGAGCAGGCGACGGACGAGGAGCGCCGCGAGCGCGTGGTGGGCCGGCGCGACGTGGAGCGCCCCGTTTGAAGCACGAAGGCCGTGCCTCGCTTCGGCGCGGGGCACGGCCTTGAGTGTGTGGAGCAGGGGAGGGGGCCTTAGAAGGCGGCGTCGAAGACGACGTCGTTGGCGGCGCCCACGCCCACGGCGACCTGGTAGGACGACACGCGGCGCTCGAAGAAGTTGGTGAGCTCCTGCACGTCCTGCAGGTCCATGAAGTGCAGCGGGTTCTTGGTGTGGAAGATGGGGGCCATGCCCAGCATCTGGAGGCGCTGGTCGGCCACGTACTCCAGGTAGCCGCGCATCTCCTGCACCGACAGGCCCATCACGCCGCCGCTCAGCAGGTCCTGGGCGAACTGCGTCTCGCACTCCACCGCGTCGCGCATCATCTGCACGACGTCCTTCTCCAGGCTCGCGTCGAAGAGGTCCGGCTCCTCCTTGCGCGCCGTCTGGATGGCCTCGAAGGCGAAGGCCATGTGGGCGGACTCGTCGCGGAACACCCAGTTGGTGCCCGCGGCCAGGCCGTTGAGCAGCCCCTTGCTGCGCAGGAAGTACACGTACGCGAAGGCCGCGAAGAAGAAGAGGCCCTCGATGCAGCCCGCGAAGCAGATGAGGTTCAGGAGGAACTGGCGGCGGTCCGACCTGGAGCGGACCTGATCCAGCGCCTGGATGCTGTCCATCCACTTCATGCAGAAGCGCGCCTTGCGCTGGATGGACGGGATGTTGTCCACCGCCGCGAAGGCCTTGGCGCGCTCCGCCGGGTCCGGCACGTAGGTGTCCAGCAGCGTCAGGTAGAACTGGACGTGCAGGGCCTCTTCGTAGAGCTGGCGCGACAGGTACATGCGCGCTTCGGGCGCGTTCAGGTGCTTGTAGAGGTTGAGCACCAGGTTGTTGCCGACGATGGAGTCGCCCGTGGCGAAGAAGGCCACCAGCCGGTGGATGAGGTGACGCTCCGCGTCCGTCATCTTCGAGCGCAGGTCCACCAGGTCCGTGGAGAAGTCGATCTCCTCCACCGTCCAGGTGTTCTTGATGGCGTTGCGGTACATCTCGAAGAAGACGGGATACGCCATGGGGCGCAGCGTCAGGTTCATTCCCGGATCAAGCAGCATTGCTTCGGTACTCCCTTACGAAGGACGGGTGGGGTGGGGACGGCCAGGGGCTACTGGCACGCCTCGCACGCCTCGGGGTTTTCCAGCGAGCACGCCACCGCCTCCGCCTCCGCCGTCACCATCTGCGGCGCGGGCGAGGGGGCGGCCGAAATCGTCGGGCCGCCCTGGCCCACGGTGGCCTTGGCGATGCGGGTCGCCGGGCGCGAGCGCAGGTAGTAGGTCGTCTTGAGCCCCTTCTGCCACGCGTAGAAGTACATCGAGGACAGCTTCCCGATGTTGGGCGTCTCCACGAAGAGGTTGAGCGACTGGCTCTGGTCGATGAAGGCGCCGCGGTCCGCGCCCATGTCCAGGAGCGAGCGCATGGGGATCTCCCACGCGGTGCGGTAGATGGCGCGCAGCTCCTCGGGCAGCTCCGTGAGGTCCTGCACGCTGCCTTCCGCCAGCTTGATGCGGTTGCGGGTGTTCTCGTTCCAGAGGCCCAACTGCTGCAGGTCGCGCACCAGGTAGCGGTTCACCTGGAGGAAGTCCCCGGACAGCGTCTCGCGCTTGAAGAGGTTGGACACCTGCGGCTCGATGCACTCGTAGCAGCCGGCGATGGACGCGATGGTGGCCGTGGGCGCGATGGCGATCATCAGCGAGTTGCGCAGGCCCACCTTCATGATGCGCGAGCGCAGCGCGTCCCAGCGCAGCGTGTCCTCCGGGACGATGCCCCAGCTATCGAACTGGAGCTCGCCCTTGGCCGCGCGCGTCTCCGGGAAGGCCGGGTGCGCGCCGAACTGCTCCGCCAGGTCGGAGGAGGTCACGAGCGCCGCGTAGTAGATCTCCTCCGAAATCTTCTTGGACAGGTTGCGCGCCTCCACGGAGTCGAAGGGCAGGCGCAACTGGAAGAAGACGTCCTGGAGGCCCATCAGGCCCAGGCCCACCGGGCGCCAGCGGCGGTTGGAGTCCGCGGCGGTGGGGATGGGGTAGTAGTTGAGGTCGATGACGCGGTCCAACTGCTTGAGCGCGAGCATCGCGTTGGAGCGCAGCAGGTCGAAGTCGAACTTCCCGTCCTTCACCATGCGGCCCAGGTTGAGCGAGCCCAGGTTGCACACCGCCGTCTCGCCCTGGCTGGTGACCTCCAGGATTTCGGTGCACAGGTTGGACAGGTGGATGACGTTGCCCGGCTGGCCGGTCTGGTTGCTCTTGCGGTTGGAGATGTCCTTGAAGGTCATCCAGCCGTTGCCCGTCTGGGCCAGCACCTTCATCATCCGGGCGTACAGGTCGCGCGCCTTCACCTTGCGCACGGCCTGGCCCTGCGCCTCGGCCGCGACGTAGGCCTTCTCGAAGGCGTCGCCGAAGAGGTCGGTGAGGTGGGGCGTCGTCTTCGGGTCGAAGAGGCTCCACTCCTGGTCGGCCTCCACGCGGCGCATGAAGAGGTCCGGCACCCAGTTGGCCAGGTTGAGGTTGTGCGCGCGGCGGGCCTCGTCACCGGTGTTGTCGCGCAGCTCGAGGAAGTCCTCGATGTCCGCGTGCCACGTCTCCAGGTACACGCAGCACGCGCCCTTGCGCTTGCCGCCCTGGTTCACCGCCGCCACGGACGCGTCCAGCGTCTTGAGCCACGGGACGATGCCGTTGGAGTGGCCGTTGGTGGACTTGATGAGCGAGCCGCGCGCGCGCACGCGGTGGTACGCCACGCCGATGCCGCCGCTGAACTTCGACAGCATCGCGATGTCCGAGTACTTCTTGTAGATGGCGTCCAGTTCGTCCGCCGGCGAGTCCAGCAGGAAGCAACTGGAGAGCTGCTCGTGGCGCGTGCCGGAGTTGAACAGGGTGGGGGAGGACGGCAGGTACTCCAGCGAGCTGAAGAGGCGGTAGAGCTCGATGGCCTCGCGCGCGTTGTCGCCGGACAGGGCGCACGCCACGCGCAGGAAGAAGTCCTGCGGCGTCTCGATCACCTCGCGCGTCTGCGGGTTCTTGAGCAGGTAGCGGTCGTAGACGGTGCGCAGGCCGAAGTACTCGAACAGGTCGTTGCGGACCGGGTCGATGGCGGCGTTGAGCTTGCGCGCGTTGGCCTGGACGAAGGTGAGCAGGCGGTCCGCGATGAGGCCGTGCTTGTGGCCGGCGGCGACGGACTGGCTGAAGGACTGGATGTCCTGGTTGCTGACCTCCTTCTGGATGAAGGTGGACAGCAGGCGCGCGGAGAGCCGGGCGTACTCGGGCTCCTCCACGATGAGCGCCGCGGCGGTCTGGATGGACAGGCTGTCCAGCTCCCGCGTGGTGGCGCCGTCATACAGGCCGCTGATGGTCTTGGTGGCCACGCGCATCACGTCCACGCGCGACAGGCCCACGCACGACTTGCCCACCGCGCGGACGATCTTGTTGAGGTCCACCGGCTCCGCCGTGCCGTTGCGCTTCTTCACCCGCATGGTGGTGGCGAAGTCGCCGGGGGCCGACGGGGCCTGCGTGGCGGGCGCCACGGCGGCGGAGTCGGGGGGCGGCGAGGCGACGACGTTCGGCTTGAAGGGCGTCTGGACGGTCACGGGCGTCTCACTTCCAGGACAAGGCAATAGCGGAGCCACCGGGGGTGGGCAGACCCCGTGGGTGATGACTCCGGAGATGGCAGGGAGGGACTACTTCCGATCAGGATCCACGGGCTTGGCGACAACAACCCGACATGTAGCGAATTGTCAGGCAGATGTGTGTGTCAGGCAAGAAAACCACACCAGCCTCCGGGTTCCGTGAGCGTGCCCCCGGGGTGGCGGGCGAGCAACAGAGGAGACCCAAGCTATGGGGGGTCACCCGGTGTGTCAACGCAAGATCCTGTGTAAACCTGCCGGGCAGGTCGGATCGATCATTGCAATCTATGATCACTCACCGGCACTTTTCCCGGCGTCTTCCGGTCGACATTTACAGGCGCGCAAAGGCCGGTCGGGCCCCGTCTTTTTGACCCCCTCACCCAACCCCTGGAGATCAGGGCCGGGCGCCCGCGTCGGGGGTTGGGGCGGCGGACGGAGGCGTGGCGGAGGCGTCACCGGCGGGTGACGGGGCGGGCGGGCGGGGCGCCGGTGCTACAGGGGTGTTGTCCGGGGCGCTCTCGCTGTGGACGGCGCGGCGCAGGGCCTCCTCCAGGTCGCGGGCGGTGGGGCCCACGGTGGTGAGCATCTGGTTGGCGGCGCGGGCGTGGCGGTTCTCCGTCTGCGCGGCGAGCTTGAGCTGGGCCAGCCCTTCGGACACGAGGCGGCGGGCGTCCTCCAGCTTCTGGCGCGCCTGGTAGAAGGCGACATCGGTGAGCATGGACTGGAGGCTGCGGTGCTGCTCCTCCGTGATGCCGGAGAGCTTCTCCGCGCGGCGCAGGTAGTAGAGGCCGCGCTCCACCTTGGCGGGCTCGCCGGACGCGATGCGCGGGCGGGCCAGGCTCTCCAGGAGGGGGAAGAGGGCGCGGTCCAGGTCGTCGCGGTCGGTGAACTTCTGCTGCGTCAGCAGGGTGACGTCCTGGCCCTCCAGGGGGAGCGGGGCGTAGGCGTCCGCGAGGCGCGGGTCCCCGGGGCGGTAGGCGGCGGCGCCCGTGGGCATGGCACGGCCCTTCATCACCACCAGCTCGCCGTTCTCCTGCACGACGGTGAAGGTGCGGGCGTTGAGCTGCCCCAGGAGGAAGACGACGCCGCCGCCCAGGCCCAGGATGACGAGGAAGACGACGAGCCGGGTGAAGGTGCGGCGGGCCCGGTAGCCGAATCCCTGCGGTGAATGGGTGGTCATGTCGCCTGCTCTCCGGTCGGACGGGCGTGGGCCCGTGAAGGTCGAAACCTGAAATTGGGTCTTCTGGGACTCCAACGCTACAGTCCTGGACCCGCCGGGATCATCATTTGCAATCCACCTTTCGTCGCCTGGGGCCCAGCGAGCTGCTGCCCCGCTACATCTTCGCGGAGAGCCTGTTCGCGCGCCGACGTGTGCTCGAGGTCGACGCCGTCGCGTCCACGGGCGGCGAGAGCGCGCGCTTCCTGGTGGAGCGGGGCGCGCGCACCGTGGTGGCGTGCGACGCGGACGTGGCCGCGGTGGAGGCGGCGCAGAAGGCCCATGCGCACCCGCAGGTCCGCTACCGCGCCAACGTCTATGACGACCTGGAGGCGGGCAGCTTCGACCTGGTGCTGGTGACGGACCTGGCGCCCTACGTGCGCGCGCCGGAGCTGCTGGCGGAGCTGGCGCGGCTGGTGGCCCGGCAGGGCTTCCTGGTGGGCGGCCTGCGCAACATCGCGGGGCTGGCGCTGCCGCAGTTGCTGGAGCCGGAAGAGGCGGTGCCGCCCACGTACGGGCAGCTCCTGGACGCGCTCACCGCGCACTTCCCGCATGTGGAGGTGGCCACGCAGTCGCCGGTGCTGGGCTACCAGCTCGCGTTCGAGCGGGGCGAAGGGCTGCAGGTGGACGGCTCGCTCGTGCGGCACAGCGAGGCGGCGTACTTCGTGGTGATGGCGGGCCTGGAGCCGGCGCGGGTGGTGGACCCCACGTGGGTGCAGTTGCCGCCGGAGCCGCTGGCCTTCACGCGCGGCAAGCTGGACGAGGTCGCTGCCCGGGCGAAGACGTGGGAGGAGCGGGCGGGGCGGCTGAAGGAGGCCGTGTCCAGGCTTCGCGCGGAGATTGGTGACCGCGAGGCGGAGGTCGTGGCTCTCAAGCCGGCGCTGGAGGGCGCGCGGCAGGACATGGCGCGGCTGACCGCGCAGTTGGAGCAGGCCCGGGGCACGGTGGAGTCCGCTCGCGAGCGGGACGACCTGAGCAGCCGGCTGCGTCGCCGTGAGCTGGAGCTGCAGGTCGCGACGGAGCGGATCGCGGACGCGGACCGGCGGCTGACGGCGCAGCGCCTGGAGGTGGAGGCGGCGCAGCGCGCACAGGCGGACGCGGGCGTGCAGGTGCTGGCCGCGCAGGAGTCGCTGCGGCTGGAGCGGGCCCGGCGCGAGGAGACGGCGGCGACGCTGGACGAGTCTCGCGAGCGGCTGACGCAGGCGTACACGGAGCTGCGCGCGCTTCAGGACGAGCTGGGCTCGCTGCGCATCGACCGGGAGCGGGACCGGCTGGCGGCGGAGCGCGCGCAGGACGCGGCCGAGGACCGGCGGCGTCAGGCGGAGGCGGCTCGCGAGCGGGAGCTGCGCATCGCGGAGCAGTACTCGACGGCGCTCGCGGCGGTGGAGCACCTGAAGGCGGAGCTGGCGCGCGCGCAGGATTCGGCGCGGACGGCGGGCGACGCGGTGCCGGTGAAGGAGGCGGAGCTGGCGCGGGCGCGCCGGGAGCTCGCCGAGGCCCAGCAGCGGATGCACTCCGCCGAAGGGGCGCGCAAGGACGCGGAGGCCCGGCTCGCGGAGCGGGAGGCGTCGCAGCGGGGGCTGGAGACGGAGCTCACCAGCGCGCGTGAGGCGGAAGGCCGGCTGCGGCAGGAGCTGGAGGGCCGCGCGCAGTCGGAGTCAGCGGCCCGGGCGCTGGCGGCGCGGTTGGAGGAGGAGCTTCACGGGGCCAGGCTGCGGCTGGAGGCGCTGGAGGCGGAGCAGAAGCGCGTCGAGTCCGCGCAGCACGTGGCGGGGCAGCGGCTGGCGGCGGCGGAGACGGAGCGCGTCCGCGTGGAGGCCGCGCTCGTCCAGGCCATCGACGCGGAGCGGGGCCAGGCGCAGGCACGGCTGGAGGAGGCGCTGGCCCAGGCTCGCGCCGAGGCCGACGAGCGGGTGACGAACGCGCTGGCCGCCGCGCATGCTGACGCGGATTCGCGTCAGGAGCGCGCGCTGGCGGAGGCCCGCGAGCAGGAGGAGGCGCGGCTCGCGCGGGCGGTAGGCGAGGAACGGGAGTTCGCGGAGCTCGCGCTGACGGAGGCCCGTGAGCAGGCGGAGGCCCGGCTCGCGCGGGCGTTGGAGGAGGCCCGTGAGCAGGCGGAGGCCCGGCTCGCGCAGGCGTTGGAGGAGGCCCGGTCCGACGCGGAGGCCCGTGTCGAGCGTGCGCTGGCGGATGCTCGTGAGTCGGCACGGGTGCTGGAGGCGAATCGCTCTGACACGGATTCGCGAGTCGAGCGTGCGCTGGCGGATGCGCGCGAGGCGGCCCAGGCGTTGGAAGCCGCTCGGGCCGATGCGGATGCGCGTGTCGAGCGCGCGGTCTCTGATGCGGCTCAGGCGTTGGATGCGGCTCGGGCCGATGCGGATGCTCGTGTCGAGCGCGCGGTCTCTGATGCGGCTCAGGCGTTGGATGCGGCTCGGGCTGATGCGGATGCGCGAGTCGAGCGTGCGGTCGCGGATGCGGCTCAGGCGCTGGACGTGGCTCGGGCCGATGCGGATGCGCGTGTCGAGCGTGCGCTGGCGGATGCTCGGGCCGACGCGGATGCGCGGGTGGCGAAGGCGCTCGCGGAGGCTGCTGCTGAACGGACCGCGGCTCTGGCGGAGGCGGAGAGCCGGCGCGAGCAGGCGCTCTCCGAGGTTCGTGCCACGGCCTCGGCTCAGCGGAGCCGGCAGTTGGCGGATGTCGAGGCTCGGACCGCGCAGGCCCTCGCGGAGGCGCGTGCCGAGGCGGAAGCCGAACGGGAGCAGGCGTTGGCCGAAGCCCGCGCCGAGTCCGAGGCCGAGCGGGTCCGGCAGTTGGAGGAGGCCGAGGTCCGCGCGGCGCGGATGCTCTCAGAGGCTCGTGCCGAAGCCGAGGCTCTCCTGGCCCGCCGGCTGGAAGAGGCCGAAGCCCGCGCGGCCACCGCGCTCGCAGAAGCCCGCGCCGAGTCGAGCGGCCAGACGGAGCAGGTGCTCGCCAACGTGCGCGCCGAGGCGGAGGCGCGTGCCGCCGAGGCACTCGAACAGGCCCGTGCCGAAGCCCGGGACACCCTGGCCCGTGAAGTGTGGGAACACGGGGTCCGGCTCGCGGAGTCGAACCAGGCGCGAGAGACGGCCGAGGCTCGCAACGCGGAGCTGGAGGCGACGCTCCGCTCGCTGCGGCAGGAGCTGACCGACTCGGAATCCCTGGCGGCGCTCATCCAGGAGGACCTGGCTCGGGAGCAGAAGGCCCGGGCCTCCGCGCAGGCGGAGCTCGACGCGGCTCGCGAAGCGCTGACCCACGAGCAGGAACGGGGGGCTCGCTGGGAGGCGCTGCTCGCCGATACCCAGGCGCAGCTCTTGTCGGAGCGCGAGCAGCAGGCCCGCGCGCAGGTGGCGCTCGCGAACCTCCAGGAGTCGCTCGACGCGGAGCGGGCCCTTCGCTCCCGGCTGGAGGGCTCCGAGTCCTCGTGGAACGAGGCGCAGAGCGCACTGGAGGCGGACCGGCTGCGGCTGGACGCCGCGCTGGGCGTGGCGCGCACGGTCCTGGAGGAGGAGCGCGCGCAGCGGGCCCGGTTGGAGGCGTCGTTCGCCCAACTCCAGCAGGACTCCGCTTCGGCGCTGGAAGAGGAGCGTGCCCGGGCCGAGGCCTCGCGGGTTTCGGCGCTGGAGGCCCGGACCCAGCTTGAAGCGGACCTGTCGGCGGCGCGTGCCGCGCGGCTGTCCACCGAGGCCGCCTTCGAGCAGACGCGCCAGACCCTTTCCGAGGTCCAGACCGCCTTCACCGAGTCGCAGCGCACGAACGAAGCCGCGTTGCTGGAGCTGCGGCAGGCGCTCGCGGCGTCGGAGGACGAGGCGCGGGGGTACGTCCGGGAGCTGGAAGAGGCCCGCGCCGCGCTGTCGGAGGCGAAGCAATCGCAGGCGGCCCTGGATGCGACGGTGCGCGAGCTGCGCGCGGAGCTCACCGAGGCGCGGCGGTCCGAGGTCGACGCGTTGTCCTCGCTGGATGATGCACGTACGCAGGAGGCTCAGGACCGCGAGTCGCGCGCGAAGGATGAGGCTGCGCTCCGCTCGGAGCTGGAGACCCTGCGCGAGCGGCTGACCAAAGCGGAGCAGGCGCGGGACGCGGTCCAGACCCGGCTCACGGAAGTCGAAGCCCGCCGCGCCGAACTGGAAGCGTCGCTGTCGGACACCGAGTCCCGCTTCACTGAAGAGGCTGCTCGTCTCCCCGCGATACAGCAGGCCCTCACGGAGGCGGAGGCCCACCTCGCGACAGAGACCGCGCGGGGGACCACGCTGGAGCAGGCCCTGTCGGAGGCGGAGGCCCGCCATGCCGCCGCGTCCTCGCAGAAGGCCGCGCTGGAGCAGGCCCTGTCGGAGGCGCAGGCCCGTCATGCCGCGGATGCAGCACGCCTGACTTCGCTGGAGCAGGCACTGGCGGAGGCGGAGTCCCGGCAGTCCACGGAGACCGAGCTGCATGCCTCGTTGACGCGGACGCTCGCGGACGCCGAGGCCCGGCTTGCCACGGAGTCCACACGGCGGGCCGAACTGGAAGCAGCGCTCGCGGAGGCCGAGTCCCGGCAGGCCGCTGAATCCGTGCGGCGTTCCGAGCTGGAAGCAGCGCTCGCGGAGGCGGAGGCCCGACAGGCCGCTGAATCCGCGCGGCGTGCCGAACTGGAAGCAGCGCTCGCGGCAGCGGAAGCCCGGCAGGGCGCGGAGTCCACCCTCCGTTCCGAGTTGGACGCTGCCATCGCCACGGCGGAGTCCACGATTGCCGCCGAGTCCGCTCGACGGTCCGAGCTGGAAGCTTCGTTGAAGGACGCGGAGGCCCGGCTCGCCACCCTGGAGCAGGCCCTGGCGGAGGCGGAGAAGCTTGCCGCCTCCGAGACGTCGCGCCGTGTCGGACTGGAAGCCTCCCTGACGGAGGTGGAGTTCCGGCTCGCCGCCGAGACCGCGAACCTCAGCGCGCTGGAGGATTCGCTCGCGCAGGCGGAGGCCCGGCTCGCGGAGGGCACGCAGTCGCAGGACGCGGCACGTGAGTCCGAAGCCCGGGCCGCGCGGCTCACCGAGTCCCTGACCGCGCGCGAACAGGAGCTGCGCGAGGCCAGTGCCCTGCGGGTCTCCATGGAAGCGCAGTTGGAAGGCGCGCTCTCACGTACCGAGCGCCAGCAGCAGGACCTGGACGAGCTGCGCGCGCAGTTGGAGCTGAAGGAGCAGGAGTTGATGGCCCTGCGCGCGGAGACGGCCCGCCTGGGCGCCGCGCACCAGGAGTTGATGCGCCTGGGCTCCGAGCTGCAACGGGCGCACGCCGCGCTGCACGAGCGCAGCCAGCAGGTCGGCCGGCTGGAAGCGGAGTTGGTGGACGCCAGCGACCGGCTCGCCGCGACGCGCGAGCACGCGGAAGTGCTCGTGGTGCAGCTCGAAACCGCGCGCCGCTTCGCGGGCAAGGCCACGAACCTGGAGTCGTCGCTGGAAGGCCTGCGCGCGGAACTGGAAGCCGCGCGCGCGGACGCGGCCGAGCGCATCGCCACGCTGGAAGCACAGCTCGCGGCCCTCACCACGCGCGCGGAGCAGGAGCGGACCGACCTGGAGGCCCGGCTCGCGGAGGCCACCGCCCAGGCCGGCACGGATCAGGCCGAACTGGAGCTGCGTCTCACCGAAGCGCTCACCAGCGCAGGGACGGACAAGGCCACGCTGGAGCTACGCCTCAACGAAGCGCTCGCGCGAGCCGGCCTGGAGAAGGCCGAACTGGAGACGCGCTTCAACGAGCGTCTCGCAATCACCGAGGCCGAGAAGGCCGGACTGGAAGCACGGCTCAACGAGCTCCTCGCGAACGCCGGGACCGAGAAGGCCGAGCTGGAGACGCGACTCAACGAGCGCGTCGCGAGCGCCGAGGCCGAGAAGGCCGAACTGGAGACGCGACTCAACGAACTCCTCGCGAACGCCGGAACGGAGAAGTCGGAGCTCGAAACACGCCTCGCCGAAACGCTCGCCCAGGCCGGCGCCGAGCGCTCGGACCTCGAAGCCCGCATCGCGGAGCTCACCGAACAGGCCCGCGAGGAGAGGTCCTCCATCGAAGCCCAGCTCGCGGACGCCACCGCCCGGGCCGCCGCGGAACGGGCCGAACTCGAAGCCCGCATCGCGGACCTCACCGCCCAGGCGGACTCCGCGAACTCCGAGCGCGATGCCCGCCTCTCGGAAGTCCAGACGCGCGCCGCCACGGAGCAGGCCGAGCTCGAAGCCCGCCTCGCCCAGGCCGCCGCAGAGACCCGCGAAGCCCTCGCCGCCATGGAGTCCCGGCTCGCCACGGCGCTCGAGGACGCTCGGACCGAACAGGCCGCGTTGGAATCCCGCGTCGCCGCCCTGACCCAGGCCGCCGCCGACGCCGAGGCCCATGCCCGCCGCGCGGACTCCGAACGCGAGCGCCTCCAGTCGGACCTGACCGTCGCCCGCGCCGCCCGCGTCCGCCTGGAGGGCCGGACCAACTCCCTGGAGACCGCCGCCGCGGATGCCGCGCGCCTCCTGGACGCCGAGCGCGCCGAACGCGACCAGCTCTCCGCCCGGATCCGCGAGCAGCAGGCCCGGCTGGAAGCGTTGGAGACCGAACGCCAGACCCTCCTCCAGGCCCTGGAGGAGGCGAAGTCCGCCGCCGCCCCGCCCCCGGAGGACGTGCTGGAGATGGCCGCGGAGATGGAGGTCCTCCAGGCCCACGTGGAGAAGATGCAGGACCAGCTCGCCGCCCGGGAGGCCGAACTGGCCGAGCTGCGCAGCGCCAGCACCCCCGCCGCCTCGCGCCGGGCCATGCCCGCCCTGGATGTCCCCGCCGCGCCCATGAAGGCCGGCGAGCGCGAATAAACGCGGGCGTCTACACTTGCCCCCGTGGACGCAAGCGAACGCATCTTCAAGTACCACGGCCTGGGCAACGACTTCGTCGTCCTGGACCGCCGCCGCACCGGCGTGGACATCAACGCGGAGCAGTCCCGCTGGCTGTGTGACCGGCGCCGGGGCATCGGCGCGGACGGGGTGCTCGCCATCCTCCCGTCGTCCCGCGGCCTCGCCCGCATGGTCGTCCACAACGCCGACGGCAGCGTCGCGGAGATGTGCGGCAACGGCCTGCGCTGTGCGGTGAAGTATCTGGTGGACCGCTCCGGCGAGCACCCCGCGCTCATCGACGTGGAGACCGGGGCCGGCGTGCTCACCTGCGAGCCCGGCTATGGCGACGGCGGCGTCGTCGGCGTGGACATCTCCATGGGCCCGGCGCGGCTGGTGGCCGCGAACCTGCCCTCCGGGACGACCGGCCAGCCCTTCGTGAGCGCCCCCGTCCCCGGCCATGAGGGCCTGCTCGGCACCGCGGTGAACATGGGCAACCCGCACCTGGTGCTCCTGGACCAGCCCCTGGAGGCCGCCGAGCGCCTGGGCCCCGGCCTGGAGCGGCACCCCGCCTTCCCGGACCGCACCAACGTGGAGTTCGTCCGCGTGGACGAGGACGGCCTCACCGTCGTCGTCTGGGAGCGCGGCTGCGGCCTCACCCAGGCGTGTGGGACGGGGGCGTGCGCGTCGGCGGTGGCGGCCGTGCTGGCGAAGCGCCTGCCCTCGAATGCCTGGCTGCGCGTCACGCTGCCGGGCGGCGACCTGAGAATCCGCGTTCCGGACGACCTGTCCGACATCCGGCTCCGAGGCCCCGTGGCCTTCGTCTTCGAAGGCGTTGTCGCGCTTCCAAGGGCCCGATAGCCTTCGGTTTTCCTCCCTTCGCCCCCCGAGCGCCGTGGCCGGTCCCATCCTCGTCGTCGACGACGACCTGTTCTTCCGACAACTCGCCACGGACCTGCTGTCGCGCCGGGGGCACCGCGTGGTGGCGGTGGAGAACGCCACCCTGGCCCTGGAAGAGGTGGCCCGGGCGACGTTCGACCTGGTGCTCACCGACGTGGTGATGCCCGGCGTGGACGGCTTCGCGCTCACCGCGCGCCTGCGCGAACGCGACCCCGAGCAGGAGGTCATCCTCGTCAGCACGCGCGACGACGTGCAGGGCTCGGAGGTCGCGCTGCGCCTGGGCGTGGCGGACTGCCTGGTCAAGCCGGTGGAGGAGTCGGACCTGCTGCTCGCGGTGGACCGCGCCATGGAGCGCGCCCAACTGCGCCACGAGCGCGCCCGGCTCCAGGACGAGAACCTGGAGTTCGCCCGCTTCCACAACCTCCAGCAGCGCTGCCTGGAGCTGCTCTCCCACCCGGACCTGGAGTGGCTCCAGGAGCGCGTCATCGCGGACCTGGGCGCGGTGTGTGACGCGCAGAGCGCCGCGCTGTGGGTGGTGGACGACCGGGGAGACCTGGCGCTGCGCTCCTACCGGGGCCTGCTCGACAAGCAGTTCCTGCCGGAGAAGATGAGCCCGGAGGGGCCGCTGTCCCTGCGCCTGCGCGAAGCCGCCCCGTGGCTCGCGCGCGATGAGCGCTCGCCGGTGCTGTACGTGCCGCTGGTGGCCGCCGGGGAGGTGATGGGCCTGGCGCAGCTTTCGGATCCGCTCACCGGCGACTTCCGGCTGGAGCACACGCGCGACGCGAAGGTGCTGGCGGACTTCGCCGCGGTGGGCGTGAAGAACGGCCGCAAGCTGATGGCGCTCCAGCGCCTGGGCCTGCGCGACCGCGACACCGCCGCGTACAACCTCAGCTACTTCACCGACTACGCGTCCAAGGAGATCTACAAGGCGCGCAGGTACGGGCGCACGTTCTCGCTCCTCACCTTCAGCATCGACAACCTTCCGCTGGTGCGCGTGCGGCTGGGCGCGCAGGACGCGAAGAAGGCGGTGCGCGGCATCATCAAGGCGCTCAGTAAAATCATCCGCGACTCGGACGTCATCGCGAAGGCGAGCGACCAGGAGTTCTACCTCCTGCTGCCGGAGACGGACTTCTTCGGCGCCATGATGTTCGTGCGCCGCGCCGTCGCCGCCGTGCGTGACGAGCCGGAGGTGCAGGACGTGGAGCAGCGCCTGCCGCTCGCGCTCGTGGGCGGGGCCAGCACGTTCCCCAAGGACGGCGAGGACTTCGACGAGCTGGTGCACCGCTGCCGCCGCCGCATGGACGAGCGCCGCGCGTCGCTCCAGCGCCGGCTGATGCTGGACGGGCTGCCGTTCTGGGACGAGGTGGACCTGCTCCTGGGCACGCCCAACAGCCCCCGCCTGCCCACGGACGACCGCGCGGAGCCCAGCCGCAGGGGGAAGGTCGCGGACGTGCTCTTCGACGAGCTCCAGGTGGAGATCGCCCGGGAGCTGGTGCGCGACCCGGGCTCGCGCGGGTTGCTCTACGTGGGCGGCCCGGAGATCCGCGCGGACCTGCCGCTGGCGGTGGGCCTGGAGCAGGCGCCGCCGGACCTGTCGTCCCGCATCTACCTGTTGGGCCGCCGCGTGGATTTGGAGTCGCACGCCGCGCTCACGCCGGTGTTCCTGGAAGGGGACGAGCGGGTGGCGCGCCACGAGTTCATCCTCTGGCTGTCGGAGAGCGCGTCGTATGCGCTCATCCAACGGCGCGGACGGGGCGCGACGTGGGGTTTCCACACCTCGGACACCGCGGTGGTGGACGGGCTCATCTCCAAGCTGCAGGCCGAATACGACCTGCAGCCCTACTGACGTCACGAAGCGGAGCAAGCGACCTTGGCCCAGGTGCGGAAGATCCTCATCGCCGACCCCGACCTCGACTCGGTGCGCGCCCTGTCGCGGGCGCTGCGCACGAAGGGCTATCAGGTGCACTACGCGCCGGATGGCTCGCGGGCGCTGGAGGTCGCGGTGCTCCGGCACCCGGACCTGACCCTCTTCGACGAGGCGTGCCGCCTGCTGGACGCGCGCACGTTCGTTCAAATCCTGCGCACCAACCCGCGCACGGAAGACATCCCGGTGGTGCTCACCACGTCCAGCCTGGACTCGGACCGGGCGCGGGGCATGCGGGACGGCACGCTGCGCAAGCCCTTCAACCTGGACGAGGTGCTCAGCCGCATCGAGCACATCTTCCGCCGCAACGAAGCGGCCAAGGACCTCAAGAGCGAGCAGCAGGAGATCGAAGGTTCGCTCAGCCAGCTCAGCATCCCGGACCTCATGCAGATTCTGGGCATGAACAAGCGCAACGGGCGCCTGGCGCTGGAGCGCGGTTCGGAGCGCGGGGAGATCACCGTCTCGGACGGGCGCACGGTGAACGCGCGGCTCGGGAGGGTGGAAGGGGAGAAGGCGCTGTTCCGGCTGTTGGCGTGGACCGAGGGCAACTTCACCTTCACGCCCGGCACCAGCGCCGCGCGTCCGCGCATCAACCGCGCCATGGACGACGCGCTGCTGGAGGGCATGCGCCAGTCGGACGAGGTGAACCGCCTGCTGCCGGGCCTGCCGCCGCGCCACACGCGGCTGATGCTGGCGCCGGAGGTGGACCTGTCCGAGGAGCAGCACCCGGTGACGGCGCAGGTGATGGAGCTCTTGCGCCAGCCGCGCGCGCTGGGCGAGGTGTTGGACCTGGCGCCCGCCACGGACATGGAGGTGCTGGGCGTGCTGTCCACGCTGCTCCAGAAGGGCGTGGCGCGCCCCACGGAGAGCGAAGGCCAGAACCTGGGCGGGGGTGACCTCATCGGCGCGGCGGAGGTGCACGCGCTGCGTGGGCGCCTGCTCCGCACCCGCACGCTGGCGAAGGTGGCGACGGCGAAGGTCTTCGTCTGCGGCAGCGGCTCGTCCGCGGCGCGCCGCATCCTGGCGCGGGTCCCGGGGCTGGAGGCGATGTCCGCGGACCCCACCGCGGTGAAGAGCGGCTTCGGGACGCTGGGGCGCCTGGAGCTGAGTGACGTGCTGAACGTGGACTTCTGCGTGCTGCCGCCCGCGGAGGCCGCGCGCCCGCTGTGGCGTCCGTTCAGCGCGGGGGCGATTGGCGCGCTGTTGATGGACAACTCCGAGCCGGCGGTGCGGCTGGCGCACTACCTGGCCTGGGAGGTCCGCATCCCCATCGTGGTGGTGGGCACGGAGGTCCCGGCGCCGCTGCAGGGCGCGCCCGCGGGCGTCATCGCTCCCGGTGAGGACCTCACGGAGGCCCTGCGCGCCATGCTGGTCCAGGCGCTCAACCCCGCGCCCACGCTGCCCGGCGTCACGCAGGTGCAGCGCGCGTCCGTGACGCCGTCTCCCTGACGCATCCAGGGAGGCAGGCGCCGGAATCCGTCCCTCGCGCGGAATGTTTTCCCCCCAGGAGGGGAACACGGATGATCAAGACGCTGAGGGACGCGGAGGAGCTGGTGCGCACGCGCCACGTCATCACCGAGGTGCCCACCCACGGGCCCACGTCCCTCGTCGAACAGGTCATGGGCGGCAGGCCCACTGGTAGCTGGCGCGACCACGCGAAGGGGCGCCTCGCGTACCGGCTGGGGCGCATGTTGCGCGCGTCGAAGGACGTGCTCGCGGTGCGGCTGGTGGAGGGCAAGGTCGCCTTCGTGGACCCCACGCTCTGGCCCGCCGTGTACCGCGTCGCCATGGAGCCCTCTCGCCGCCGCCCGTCACTCCAGGGCCTGTCCCCGGACGCACGCGCGCTGCTCTCCACCGTGGAGCGGGACAAGCGCGTCCAACTGGACAAGGAAGGCCCGTGGACCAAGGCGCGCGAAACGCTGGAGGAGCGGCTGCTGGTCCACTTCTCCGAGGCGCAGGATGACGACGGCCGCCACGTCGCGGTGCTGCGCTCGTGGCGGGACTGGGCCTCCGCGTCGCTCCAGGCGGACGCGGCCCGGCTCTCCTACGAGGACGCCCAGGCGCGGCTCAGGGCGGCCTGCGACGGGGCGCCCACGGGCCTGGGGCCCTGGATCTTCTAATCGCGCGGAAGCCTCAGGCGGCCTCGTCCAGGATCTCCAGCGCGTCCCGGACGCCCGGCAGCCGGGCGAGCAGCTCGTACTCCGCGGGCTGGAGCATGGACACGCGGCGGCCCGCGACGCGCTCCATCCACAGCTCGATGCGGTGGTCTCCGTCCGGGTTGACCTGGCGGGAGATGCGCGCGCGCCGGCCCTCCTTGTGACAGGCCAGGATGTCCTGCTGGAGGCTGCGCAGACGGCGGAACACCTTCAGCGCCATTCGACCCTCGGGGGTGTCGAACGTGTGGAAATGCCGGTTCCGCGACAGCGGCCGGCTGGGATCATGAAGCCTCTCCACGAGGCGGCGCACGAAAGGGTCCATCGACGGAGAAGGATAACATCCGCTACCCTGTCCCTCAGCGATGCCCCCTCGATTTTTCCCCCGTCCCTGGACGCTCGTCCTGCTCCTGCCGCTTGCCTGCAAGGACCCGGAGACGGCGGCCGCGCAGAAACAGGCCGTCCAGGTCCAGAACTCCCTGTCCCAGGGCCGCGAGGCGCTCTCGCAGGGCCAGTACGCCCGCGCCATCTCCGAGCTGCGCAAGGCCGCCAACGCCGCGCCAGAGAGCGTGGAGCCGCTCCTCCTGTTGGCCAGGGCCCACCAGGGCGCCGGCAACCCGGGCGCGGCCATCCTCACGCTGAAGCAGGCGGAGGGCCTCATTCCGGGCACGGATCCCGTCATCCAGAAGCAGCTCTCCGACCTGTACATGGGGGAGGGGCAGATCCCCCAGGCCATCTCCACGCTCGTCTCGCTGCGGGACGAGGGCAAGCTGTCCAACGAGGACATCCTGTCGCTGGCCCGCCTCCAGGCGCGGCAGGGCCACCCGGACGAGGCCTTCACCACGCTGGAGCGCATCCTCCGGGAGAACCCGGACGACGCCCCGACGAAGACGGTGGAGGCTGAAATCCTGCTCATGAAGGGCGAGGAGCTGCTCGCGGCCAACCTGATGGACCGCGTGCTCCAGGGCACCCCCAGCTTCACGCCCGCGCGGCTGCTCCGCGCGCGCTACTTCCTGATGAGCGGCGTCTACGACATGGCGGAGGCGGACCTCCAGTCCGTGCCGCCCGAGGACGCGGACACCACGGACGTGGTGGCGATGAAGGCCCGCGTGCTCATGGCGCTCGGGCGCCCGGCCGAAGCCGAAGGCGCGCTCCGCAAGCTGCTGGAGGACGACGCGGAGAACGCGGAGGCCACCGCGTGGCTGGCGGAGATCGTCTGCGCCCAGGGCCGCGCGTCGGAGGCCCAGCAACTGGTGGACCGCGCGCTGCACCTGCGCCCGCGCTTCGCCCGCGCCCTGTACGTGCGCGGCCGCGTGCTGGAGGAGCAGAGCGACGCGCGCGGGGCGGAGGACAGCTACCGCTTCGCCCTCAAGGCGGAGCCCGCGTTCCCGCCCGCGCTGTCACGCATGTGGCGGCTGCACCTGAAGGCCGGCCGCAAGCCGGAGGCGCAGGAGGTGCTGGAGCGGCTGGCGGGCCTGAACGAGGCGTCCGTGGAGGAGAAGGCCGCGCTCGCGAACCTCTACGCCCAGTTCGAGACCCAACTGCCGCGCGGCAGGAAGCTCATCGACGAGGCCCTGAAGCGCGAGCCGCAGAACCCCGAGTACCTGCGCATCCAGAAGGCCATCGACAAGGCGACGCCCAAGAAGAAGAAGGCCCCCTCGGGGCCCATCATCATCCGCGGGCGGCGCTGACGGCGGGCGCGGCGGAGGAGGGCAGCCCCTCCGCGTCCAGGACGACCTTCTCCAGCGCCTTGTGCCCCTTGCGCTGGCCCACCGCCACCACGAGCAGGTTCTCGCGGGTGAAGTAGCGCCGGGCCACCTCGCGCACCCGCGCGGCCGTCTGGCGGTCCACCTGATCCGCGCGGTGGCCGAACGTCTCCGGCCGGCGGAACAGCTCCACGCCGCCGAACCACCCGGCCAGCTCCCCCGGCGAGTCCTGGGAGAACTCCAGCAGCATCCGGTGGCGGCGCTTGGCGCGGTTCAGCTCCTCCTCGCTCGCGTCCTTGTCACAGAGCTCCGCGAGGCAGCGCAGCGCCTCCGCCACCACGAGCGACGCCTTCTCCGGCGCGCTGGCCGCCTCAATCTCGAAGAGGCTGAGGTCGTGGTACGTGTCCAGCCCCGCCTGCACCGAGTACGCGAGGCCGCGCTTCTCCACGATCTCGAACGGCAGCCGCGACGACAGGCCGTCGTCCAGCAGGCGCCGGAGGATCTGCAGCGCGGGGAAGTCCTCGTGCTGCTCCGGCACGGCGCGGAAGGTGAGCTTGAACTCCGTCTGCGACTCGTCGTGGGAGACGAAGTGGAAGTGCGGCCCGGGGCCCAGGGGCGGCGGCGCGCTCTCCGTGGTGGCGCTGCCCTTGGGCAGGTGCGCGAAGGCGCGCTCGGCCAGGGCCAGCACCTCCGAGTGCTTCACGCTGCCCGCGGCGGACACCACCAGGTTGCCGGCCACGTAGTGCCGGGCGAAGTGCTCCAGCACCTGGGCGTGGGTGAGCGCCTTCACGGACTCGCGGGTGCCGGCGATTTTGAGGGACAGCGGGTGGCCGGGGAACAGCAGGCGCTTGGACAGGTTGTCCAGGTCGATGTCGCGCCCCTTGTCGTCCACCTCGTCGAGCATCTCCTCCAGGATGATCTGCCGCTCCACCTCCATGTCGGTGAGGCGGGGGCGGGTGAGCATGTCGCCGATGACGTCCAGGCCCACGCGCAGGTGCGACGGGTGCAGCGGGGTGTAGTAGTAGCCGTGGTCGCGGGTGGTGGCGCCGTTGAGGTTGCCGCCCACCTCCTCCACGGCCGCGTTCATCTTCACCGTGTCCGGCCAGGCCTCGCTTCCCCGGAAGAAGAGGTGCTCCAGGAAGTGGCTGACGCCGTTGTTCTCCGCCGTTTCGTGGCGGCTGCCGGTCCTCACGTACACGGCCAGGAGGGCGGTGTGCAGGTGGGGCGTTTCGACGGTGACGACGCGCAGCCCCGAGGGCAGCACGTCCCGGTACGGTGTAAAGCTCATGCGCGAGGAAGCCTTAACACGAAGGTCGTCCCCTGGCCGGGAATACTCTGGCAGGAGAGCGAGCCCCCGTGGGCCTGGAGGATCTGTTGGCTCACCGCGAGCCCCAGGCCCGTGCCGCCCTCCTTGGTGGTGAAGAAGGGCTCGAAGAGGTGGCGGCGGACCTCCTCGGTCATGCCGTTGCCGGTGTCTCGCACGGTGACCTCCACGTCGCCCTCGTGCGGGGCGGTGGCCACGGTGAGCTGGCCCCCCGTGGGCATGGCCTCGCGGCTGTTGCGAAGCAGGTTGAGGAACACCTGCCGCAACTGGCCCTGGTCCGCGAGCACGCGGGGCGTGTCGGGCGCGAAGTCGCGCACCACCTCCACGCCCGCGCGCACCAGCTCCTCGCGGGTGAAGTCGAGCACGCCGTCCAGCACCGCGGTGATGTCCTCCGGCTCCAGGTCCGGCCGGGCGGGGCGGGCCATGCGCAGGTACTGCTCGGTGACGTCGGTGAGGCGGTCCACCTCATGGGTGACGGCGGAGAGCAGCTCGCGCGCCTCCGTGGCGGTGTCCTGGGAGTCGAACCTGGCGCTGTCCACCGCGTCCTGGAGCAGCTCCACGTTGAGGCCGATGGAGGACAGGGGGTTGCGCACCTCGTGCACGATTTGGGCGGAGATGCGGCCGACCGCGGCCAACTGCTCCGCGCGCATCAGCGCCTCCGCCTGCGACTTGAGCTGCGCCTCGCGCGCCTGGAGCGAGCGGGCCATCTGGTCGAACTCGCGCGCGAGCAGCGCGACCTCGTCCTCGCCGCGCACGCCCAGTTGGGCGGAGTAGTCGCCCCGGCCGATGCGGGACACGCCTTCAATCAGCGTGCGCACCGGGCGCAGCGTGCGGGCGGACCAGGCGGTGACGCCCACGCCCACGCCAATGGCCATGATGGACAGCGCGATGATGGTGAGGCCCGTCCTGCGCTCGCGCTCCTCCGCGCCGTCCACGCGCTCGCGGATGCGGTTGGTCAGCGTCGCGCGCAGCACGCGCAGCTCACGGCCGATGGCGCTCTCCAACTGGCGCAGCTCGGCGGTGGCGCGCGCCACCTCCTGGCTCTCGGGGGACTCGGACGCGAGCGCGGCGAACACGGCCTCCACCGCGTGGCCGTAGGCCTGGGAGTTGCGCGCCAGCTCCGCGAAGCGCGAGTCCAGCTCCATCACGAAGCGGACCTCTCCCTCCGGGGCGAAGGTGAGCACCTCGCGGGCCTTGGCGCGGGCGGCCTCCAGGCGCTGGGCCATCTGGGGCGCGTAGTACAGGCTCGCCAGCCGGATGAGCGCGCGGCGCGTCTCCACGCTGTTCTGCTCCAGCACCCGCTCGGTGTCCTTCTCCTGGCTCGTCTGGAACGTCTCCAGCGCGGCGGCGTCCTGGGACAACTGGAGGTAGCCCTGGCTGACGAGCCGGATCTCCAGCCGGTTGCGGTGCAGCTCCGCCACGCTGAAGAGCGACACCGCCCCGAACGTCAGCAGCACCAGCGCGTAGCCCAGGAAGATGCGGGTGGCGAGCGAGAGCTTCATGGAGGAGGGCACAGGACATACGTCCTGGAGCGGGCGCATTACAGCGCAATCCCCACCGCGCCGCCTGCTTCCGGCCGTCTGGACTCCACCCCTCCGGGGAGGGGGCTGGTAGCGTCCACCGCATGGCACCGCGCTTCGTCCGCTCCACGCTCCTCGCCGCCGCCCTGGTGTCCCTCACCCCCGCGTGCGGGGTGAAGGAGGTCCGCCCCTCCCTGGACCTGCTCACCGCCTCCTGCGCGGGCACCCAGCCCCTGGCCGGGGTGACGCACCTGCGCTTCCGCGTGACGGGCCCGGGACTCGACGGGCCCCGCGAGCGCGTGTCGACGGTGCAGTGGGCCCCCGAGGACGTGCCGGCCCTGCCGCCAGGGAGCGCGCGGGTGCTGGAGGTGCGGGCCTACGCGGGGGCGCCGGACCAGGGAGGACGGTTGGTGTCGCTGGGGCGCACCGCGCCGTTCGACGTGGCGGAGGGGCAGGCGCCCAGGGTGCGCGTCTTCCTGCGGAGGCTGGGGGAGTTCGTGCCGGTGAACCTGGCGGCGGACCCGAGGACCTGCGCGTTGCCGGCCGAAGCGCGCGCGGCGCACACGGCCACGACGCTGCCGGATGGGCGGGTGTGGCTCGCCGGTGGCTACCGGCCCCAGCCGGATGGCACGCGGCCCGTGTCCCGGACCTCGGAGGTGTTCAACCCGGCGGACGGCACGTTCAGCGCCGGGCCGGAGGTGGGCGCGAGGGCCTTCCACACGGCGTCGCTGCTGCCGGATGGCCGCGTGTTCGTGGCGGGCGGCGCGGAGTCCTTCGCCCCCGTGTCATTGCAGCCCACGGCGCGCCTCGTGGACGTGGCGACAGGCGGGGTGAGTGAACTCACGCCCAAGGTGGCGCGCTACCAGCATGCGGCGGCGGTGGACGCGGAAGGTCACGTGGCGCTGGTGAGCGGACGCGCGGCGGACGGCGGCACGGTGAGCGAGCTGGAAGGCTTCGACGCGGTCACGGGGCTGTTCGTGTCCTCCGGCACGCCGCTCCACCGCACGGACGTCGCGCTGGCGGTGAGGCCGGACGGGATGGACATCCAGGTCGTGGGGGGCGTGGATCCCCTGAAGAAGGCCGAGACCGACGTGCCGGCCTTCAGGTTCCAGAACGGCTCCCTCGGGGCTCTCCCGGCAGGGACGGCGCTGCGCATCGGCAGGCAGGGGGCCGCCGTGGCGATGCTGGGCCGCGCCGACGAGTCTCCAGCGCTCCTGGTCATGGGCGGCTTCGACGGCGCGGAGCCGGAGCAGGGCGCGCGGCCTGTCGGCGCCTCCGAGTTCCTGGACGGTGTGAACTCCGTGCGTGACGGCCCCGCGCTGATGCCCCGGGGCAACCTGTGCGCGGTGACGCTGACGGACGGCCGCGTCGTGGCGCTGGGCGGGCGGGGCACCGGTTTCGGCACGACGTACGCGGTGCCGTGGGCGGAGCTGATCACCCCGCACGCGGGCGCGCAGCCCACCGTGCTGGGCCTGCCGCTGATGCCGCAGCCGCGCGTGTGGCACACGTGCTCCGCGCTGCCGGACGGCTCCGTGCTGGTGGTGGGCGGCGTGGACGACAGCACCGGGGAGATCCGCGCCAACACCGAAGCCCTGGTGGTGATGCCGCCGCCGCGCGACTGACGACGGCAGGCCCTCCGGAAACACGAAGGCCCCGCGTCCCGGTGAGGGGACCGCGGGGCCTGCTTGCTTCACGCCGGGGTGCGGCTCAGGCGTTGGACGGCGGGGCCTCGGAAGGCTTCGTCTCGCCCTCGGTGGACGCCGGCTCGGGGGCGGCCGGGGCCTCCGTGGGCGTGGCCGCGGCGGCGGCGCGGGCCTCCGCCTCGGCGCGGGCGCGGGCCTGCTCGTCGCTGCGCTGGTCGCTGGCGGCGACCTCGTCCGGCGTCAGCTCCGTGCGGTCCGCGAGCATGCCCGTCTTCTTCTCCAGGTCCTTGATGGCCCGGCGAAGCAGGTCGCGCTCCAGGAGCGTGCGGTTGAGGCGCTTCTCCAGCGCCTTGTACTTGTCCTTGCCCAGGTCGGCCTCGGACTTCGTCACGGACAGGATGCGCGCCTGCGTGTCGGCGCGGCCCTTGAGCCGGCGCACTTCCTTCTCCAGCTCCGCGGCGCGCGCGCGGTCCTTGTTCGCCGCCTGCTCCAGGCGGTTCATCTTCTCGCGGTCCGCGTCGTTCAGCTCGCGGTAGCGGCGCACGGGCTCCGCCGGGGCCGCGGGCGTCACGGCCACCGCCGCGCTCACCACGGGCTCGCTCGCGGGCGCGGCGATCTGCTCCGCGGGGGCCGCGGCGGCCACGGGCGTCTGCGTGGGGACGGCGGCGGCCGGGACCTCACGGCGGCGGGGGCCATTGCGCGACTCGGTCTCCGCGCGCAGCCGGGCGTTCTCCGTCAGGGCCTGCGCCAGCTCCGCGCGGGTCTGCTCCAGTTGGATGCTCGCGTTGCGCTCCACCTCGGCGCGGGCCTTGGCCAGGTCGTTCGACCCCTTCTCGCCTTCCTTCTGCTCGAAGAGCTTGCGCTTGGTCTGCTTGAGCTGCTCCTTGACCTCCTGGAGCTGCGCGCGCTGCTCGTCCAGCTCCTTCTGCTTGCGCTGGACCTCCGATTCCGCCTTCGCGCGCGCCTTGCTCTCGGACTCCAGCTCGCCCCGGAACGACGGCGCGGAGGAGGAAGAGGAGAGCGAGGGGCGGCCCGCGTTGGCTCCAGCGCCGCTCTTGTCTCCGAAGAGCAGCAGGCCGAGCGTCACGGCGAACCCGACCGATACGAGGATGAGTGCAACCAGCAAGGGAACGACCTCCACAGAAAGATGCAAAAAGCGGGGCAGCCTACCGCCCGGACATGGCGCGTCAAGGCTTCACTGGCAGGCAACCCGGCGGGCCCCACCCACGGTGCTGGCCGGGCCGTGGCGTCCCCCCGCATTCCGGCTCCCCTCCCGGCGCCGTCCTGGGGCACGCTCACGCCCATGGCGCACCTGGAGCTGAAGCCGAAGCGGGACGTGTCGAGCTTCCGCAAGCTCGCCATCGGGAGTTGGGCGACCGCGTATGATCCGACGGTCTACGGCACGCTGACGGTGCGCATGGACGCGGCGCTCGCCTGGCTGGACGCCTTCCATCAGCGCACCGGCGTGCGGCTCACCGCGACCCATCTGGTCATCAAGGCCGTGGGCGAAGCGCTGCGCCGCTGCCCGGACGCCAACGCGCTGCTGCGCTACCAGCGCATCTACCTGCGCCAGCGGATCACCGTGTGCGCGGTGCTCCCCGGCGCGGATCAACGCGGCCTCACGCCCGTGCGCATCGAGGACGTGGACGCGAAGTCCGTGCACGCGCTGGCGCTGGAGGTGGAGTCCACCGCGGCGCGCGTGCGCGAAGGCAGGGACGCGCAGGTGGAGCAGGGCCGCCGCCTCCTCGAGCGCGTGCCGCACCTGTTCCTGAACCGCTTCACCGGGCTCGTGTCGTTCCTCACGTACACGCTGAACGTGGACCCGTCCTGGCTGGGCCTGCCCCGGGATCCGTTCGGGTCCGCGGTGGTGGTGGACGTGGGCGCGCTGGGGCTGGAGACGGCGTACCTGCCGCTGGCGCCCTTCACCCGCGTGCCTGTCTTCCTCGCGCCCGGCGCGGTGCGCGAGGTGGCGGTGGTGGAGGAGGGCAGGGTGGTGCCCGGCCACGTGATGAACATCAACGCGTCCTTCGACCACCGCTTCCTCGACGGCTACCACGCGGGCGTCATCGCCAGCACGCTGCGCGAGATGCTGGAGCACCCGGAGGAGGCCTTCGGGCCCCCGCCGGATGCTCCGCCGGCCGCGTCCCGCTAGTACGCGTACTCCCAGCCGCCACGGCCGCGAGCGCCCTGGCCCATCCGCGCGCTCATCTCGCGCAGCCGGCGCACGCGCTCCGGGATGGGCGGGTGCGTGGAGAACAGCGACATCACCCCGCCGTGGTGCAGCGGGTTGACGATGAACAGGTGCGACGTCGCGGGGGCCCGGTCATACGGCATGAGCTCCGCGCCGCGCTCCATCTTCAACAGCGCGCTCGCCAGCGCATCCGGGTCGCCGCACAGCTCCGCGCCCGTGGCGTCCGCGCCGTACTCGCGCGAGCGGCTCACCGCCAGTTGCAGCAGCGTGGCCGCGATGGGCGCCACCAGCAGCAGGCCCAGGTTGGACAGCGCCCCGGCCAGGCCGCCGCCCTCGTCGTCGTCGCTGCGGCTGAGCATGCTGCCGCCGAACCAGAAGAGCATCTGCGCCGCGTAGCTGATGATGCCCGCGAGCGTCGCCGCCACCGTGCCGATGAGCGTGTCCCGGTTGCGCACGTGGCCAATCTCGTGCGCCAGCACGCCCTCCAGCTCGCGCCGGTCCAGGATGTCCATGATGCCCGCCGTCACCGCGACGGCCGCGTGGCTCGGGTTGCGGCCCGTGGCGAACGCGTTCGGCTGCGCGGTGGGCAGCAGGTAGACCTTCGGCTTCGGCATGCCCGCGCGCGCGGCCAGCCGCTCCACCATCTCATGCAGCCACGGGGCCTGCTCGTAGGACAGCGGCTGCGCGCCGTGGATGGCCAGCGCGATGCGGTCGCTGAACCAGTACGAGCCGAAGTTCATCACCACCGCGAAGAGGCCCGCCATCATCAGCCCCTGCGCGCCGCCCAGCCGCTGGCCGATGACGAGCACCAGGGCCGTCAAGCCCGCCAGCAGTACGGTCGTCTTCAATGCATTGCCCAGCCGGTGCCACCCGCCGCCCTTGAGCGCCGGTGCGGCCGGTCCTCGGGTTGTCATGTGGGGGTCACGCTGCGCCATGGTCCTCGTTCCGTGCCTTTCGCCCCGTCAAGGGGGCCACACGAAACGTAAGCAGGAGCAGGGGGGCGTCAACGTAACGGGGCCAGGCTACCCCGGAGGCCCATGGCCCCGGCCGGCGCCCGTCCCAAAGGTAGTGCCGGCCTTAAAGATAGAAACGATCCGCCACGCCCGCCGTACGCTGGAGGATGGCGCTCCAACCGAGCCAGACGTCAATGCCACTGCCGCCCGCCTTCGACTCGCTCCCCAGGGCACCGAGCGAGCCCGTGCAGCCCGCCACCAGGCCCAGCCCGGACTCGCGCACGTGCTCGAGGAGCGCACGCACGGTGGGCATGCCGCGCGCCTCGAAGCGGTCCGCCACGTCCTCGCGTCCGGCGAAGTCCGGTTCGTCCAGCCTGTCCAACAGGAAGCGTTCCAGGGCCCACCAGAACAGGTACACCTCCGCCCGCCGTCCGGCCGCGGTCGCCGCCGCCGCGATGGACAGGCCCTGGTGCACCCGGTCGTATTCACCACTGTGCAGGAAGACGACGACCCTGTTGTCCGGCGCGCTCACGCGGTCGCTCATACCGTCCAGAAGCCACTGCGTCCATTCACGCCCGGAGGGGGACCGCTGGGGCCCTTTGGCTTGCACCCCGGCCCTGGCGCTTGCTAGGAACCCAATGACCTTCCAGGCTTACAGGTTTTTTGCAGCGACAGCACGGGTGGCTTTCAGCGACATGGGCGACGAGACGACAGCCAGGCGGAAGGATGCCCACCTCGATTTGTGCGCGACCGGAGACGTGGAGCCCGCGCGCAACTCCACGCTGTTGGAGGACGTGCACCTCATCCACTGCGCCATGCCGGAGATGGCGGTGGAGGACGTGGACCTGTCCACGCCGTTCCTGGGCAAGCGCCTGAAGGCGCCGCTGCTCGTCACCGGGATGACGGGCGGCACGGACCGGGCGGGCGTGGTGAACCGGGACCTGGCGCTGCTCGCGGAGCGGCACGGCCTGGCCTTCGGCGTGGGCAGCCAGCGCGCCATGGCGGAGGACGGCGCGCGCGCGGCGTCCTACGCGGTGCGCGACGTGGCGCCCACGGTGGCGCTCCTGGGCAACATCGGGCTGTACCAGGCCATTGGCCTGGGCGTGGACGGCGTGCGGCGGTTGATGGACGCCATCGGCGCGGACGGCATGGCGCTGCACCTCAACGCGGGCCAGGAGCTGACGCAGCCGGAAGGCGACCGCGACTTCCGCGGCGGCTACCGCGTGGTGGAGGAGCTGGCGCGCGCGATGGGCGACCGGCTGCTGGTGAAGGAGACCGGGTGCGGCATCGGTCCGGACGTGGCGCGGCGCCTGGTGGAGCTGGGCGTGCGCAACCTGGACGTCTCCGGCCTGGGCGGCACGTCCTGGGTGCGCGTGGAGCAGCTTCGCGCGGTGGGCTCGCAGGTCCAGGTGGGCGAGGAGTTCAGCGGCTGGGGCATCCCCACCGCGGCGGCCATCGCCAGCGTGCGCAAGGCGGTGGGGCCGGAGGTGCGGCTGGTCGCCAGCGGCGGCGTGCGCGGCGGGCTGGAGTCCGCGAAGGTGCTCGCGCTGGGCGCGGACCTGGCGGGCATGGCGCTGCCGCTGTTCCGGGCCCAGCAGCAGGGCGGGCTGCCGGCCGCGGAGGAGGCGCTGAAGATCATCCTCACGGGCCTGCGTCAGGCGCTGGTGCTGACGGGCAGCCGCACCGTCGCGCAGTTGCGGCAGCGGCCGCGCGTGGTGACCGGCGCGTTGAAGGATTGGCTGGCGGCGTTGTGATGCAGGGTGGATCCCAGGTTGGGAAGGAAGAACATGTCTGACACCGTGACGTCCCGGCTCGCCGGATTCCACAAGCTGCCCCTGGAAGAGCGCCTGGCGCGCATCGGCCAGATGTTCCGCCTGACCGAGGCGGAGCTGGAGCAACTGCGCGGCGAGAACGGCCTGGACCTGTCCATCGCCAACCAGATGATCGAAAACGCGGTGGGCACCTTCTCCCTGCCGCTGGGCCTGGGCCTCAACCTCACCGTCAACGGGCGCGACTACCTGGTGCCCATGGCCGTGGAGGAGCCCTCCGTCGTGGCGGCGGTGTCCTTCGCGTCGAAGATCGTCCGCGAGGCGGGCGGCTTCACCGCGGAGGCCGACGAGTCGATGATGATCGGCCAGGTGCAGGTCTCCAACTACGGCGACCCCGGCCGCGCGTCCGACAGGATCCTCGACGCGAAGGAGCAGATCCTCGCCCTGGCCAACAGCTTCCACCCGGCCATGGTGGCCCGCGGCGGCGGCGCCCGGGACGTGGAGGTGCGCCTGCTGCCCGCGCCGGAGGGGCCGCGCGGCGAGCCGCTGCTCATCGTCCACCTGCTCATCGACGCGCAGGAGGCCATGGGGGCGAACCTCATCAACACCATGGCGGAGGGCGTGGCGCCGCTGATCGAGCAGTTGACGGGCGGCCGGGTGTACCTGCGCATCCTGTCGAACCTGGCGGACAAGCGGCTCGCGCGCTCCACGTGCCGCATCCCGCTGCCGCTGCTGGCGGACTTCGGCCTGCCGGGCGAGGTCATCGCCGAGGGCATCGCGCAGGCGAGCCGCTTCGCGGAGGCGGACCCGTACCGCGCCGCCACGCACAACAAGGGCGTGATGAACGGCATCGACGCGGTGGCCATCGCCACGGGGCAGGACTGGCGCTCCATCGAGGCGGGGGCGCACGCGTTCGCGTGCCGCAAGGGGCAGTACCGCCCGCTGTCCACCTGGTACCTGGAGGAGGGCCACCTGGTGGGCCGCATCGAGCTGCCGCTGGCGCTGGGCATGGTGGGCGGCCCCATCAAGATCCACCCGGGCGCGCAGGTGGCGCTCAAGCTGATGCGCGCCACCAGTGTGCGCGAGCTGTCCATGGTGTTCGCGTCGGTGGGCCTGGCGCAGAACTTCGCGGCGCTCCGCGCCCTGGGCTCCGTGGGCATCCAGAAGGGCCACATGGCCATGCACGCGCGCAGCGTCGCCGTCACGGCGGGCGCGCGCGGCGGGGACGTGGAGAAGGTGGCCAACCTGCTGGTGAAGGCCGGGCACGTGAAGGTGGAGAAGGCGCGGGAGATCCTCGCGAACCTGCCCCCGGAGACGCCCGCGGTCGCCACCCTCACCAACGGCTGACGTCCGCCCCCGGCGCTCTCCTCGCGGGAGCGCTTGACGGGGCAGGGCGGTGCGCGGAAAGAAGGCGCCGCCCCCTTCGCGTGTGCCTGGTGCCATGACTTCCGCAATGAATCCCCTGGTCGCCTTCGGTGCCGGCAAGGTCATCCTGCTGGGCGAGCACAGCGTGGTGTACGGCTACCCGGCCATCGCCGGCCCCCTGAGCATCGGCGTGGTGGCGCGCGGCGGGCCTTCGCGCTCGTGCGTGCTGGACGTGCCGGTGACGGCGGACGCGGCGCAGAAGCGGATGATGCGCAAGGCCTTCGCGCGGGCGGCGAAGCTGGTAGGCGAGCCGAAGGTGAAGGTGACCCTGGAGCCGCAACTGCCCCTGTCCGCGGGGCTGGGCAGCTCCGCGGCGCTGGCGGTGGCCACGTCGCGCGTGCTGCTCCAGGCCGCGGGGCAGGCGCCCACGGCGAAGGCGACGGCGCGGCTGGCGTGGGAGATGGAGCAGGAGTTCCACGGCACGCCGTCCGGCGTGGACCACACCACGAGCGCGGAGGAGCAGCTCATCCTCTACCGGCGGGTGCAGTCGCCGGCGGGCGTCACGGGCCGCGCGCGCGCATTGAAGAGCCCTCGGCCGGTGTCGGTGGTGGTGGCGCTGGCGGGGGCGCGCAGTCCCACGAAGCTGACGGTGGGGGCGCTGCGCGAGCGGCAGGCGCGGTGGCCCCAGCGCTATCAGCGGCTCTTCGGTCAGGTGGGCAGGCTCGTCACCGAGGCGGCGAAGTCGGTGGAGACGGGCGACCTGGAGGGGCTGGGGGACGCGATGAACGTCAACCAGGGCCTCCTGAACGCGCTGGGGCTGTCGTCGCCAGCGCTGGAGGACATGGTGTTCCGGCTGCGCTCGCTGGGCGCGCTGGGGGCCAAATTCACCGGGGCGGGAGGTGACGGTGGCGCGGTCATCGGCCTCTTCCCCGAACCGGAGCCCGTGGTCGCGCGGCTGACGCGCGACGGCGTGCGCTGCTTCGCGAGCCAGCTCGCGGGGCCACGGCTCCAGGGAGACATTCCATGAAGGCAACGGTCCGGGCGCATCCCAACATCGCGCTCGTGAAGTACTGGGGAAAGCGCGACGAGGCGCTCATCCTCCCGCACCAGTCCAGCCTGTCGCTGACGCTGGCCCCCATCCACGTGACGACGACGGTGGAGTTCGGCGCGCCGTCGGACACGGTGGAGCTGCACGGCCACGTGGCCAAGGGCAGCGAGCGCGACCGCGTGCTGCGCCTCCTGGACGCGGTGCGCGTGCAGGCGGGGCGCGACCTGGGGCCCGCGAAGGTGGTGTCGCGCGGGGACTTCCCCATGGCGGCGGGCCTTGCGAGCAGCGCGGCGGGCTTCGCGGCGCTGGCGGTGGCGGGGCGCGCGGCGGCGGGGCTGCCCCAGGACACGCGGGCGTCCAGCATCCTGGCGCGCCGGGGCAGCGGCTCCGCGTGCCGCAGCGTGCAGGGCGGCTTCTGCGAGTGGATGCGCGGTGAGCGCGCGGACGGCGAGGACAGCTACGCCGTGCAGCGCTTCGACGCGGGGCACTGGGCGGACCTGCGCATGGTGGTGGCCATCCTCGACCGCGGCGAGAAGGAGGTGAAGTCGCGGGACGGGATGAAGAACACGGTGGAGACGAGCCCCTACTATCCGGCGTGGGTGAAGGACGCGGAGTCCGAGGTGCCCCGCGCCCGGGAGCTCATCGCGAAGAAGGACCTGGAGGGGCTGGGCGAGCTGTGCGAGCGCAACGCGTGGCGCATGCACTCCACCTCGCTCGCGGCGGATCCGCCGCTCTGCTACCTGAACTCGGCGACGCTGGGGCTCATCCAGCACCTGCGCGAGCAGCGCAAGAAGGGCGTGCCGGTGTGGTTCACGCTCGACGCGGGGCCGAACCCGGTGCTGCTGACGGACGCGGCCCACGAGGTCGCGGCGGAGGCCCTGGCCCGCGCCTGCGGCGCCGTGGACGTGGTGCGCTGCGTGCCCGGCGGTGACGCGACGCTGCTCACCGAGCACCTGTTCTGACGAACGGCGCATGACGCTGGAGCCGGCCTGAGGCTCCAGCGAATCCCCTGTCGGAAGGCTTTCAACGCAGGCACCGGGCCGTCGTGTCTGCACGAGGTGACACACGGATGGACCGAGCGCTCTCCGCCCCGGGCAAGCTGTTCATCTCCGGCGAGTACGCCGTGCTGTGGGGCGGTGTGTCGCGCCTCGTGGCCGTGGGCCCGCGCACGGCCGCGTACGTGCGCAGGCGCCCGGACTCGCGCGTGCACATCTGCCTGGAGGAGGGGACGCTCCAGGGGCTCACCACGCCCCGGGGCGTGAAGTGGGACCGCGACGTGCCCGCGGGTTTCTCCTTCGTCGCCCGCACGCTGGATGAAGCCCTGCGCGCGCATGGCCGCGCGAGCGTGGGCTTCGACGTGGCCGTGGCTCCAGGCGCGCTCGGCCCCGGGGGCCACAAGCTGGGCATCGGCGGCAGCGCTTCCGCCACGGTGCTCGCCGCGGAGGCCGCGCGCTTCGTGCTGGAGGAGAAGTTCGACGTCCTCAAGCTCGCCCTCACCGCGCACACGCTGGGGCAGGGCGGCAAGGGCAGCGGCGGCGACGTGGCCACGAGCTTCGCCGGCGGCGCCGTGCGCTACCGGCGCTATGACGTCACCGCGCTCGCGGACGCCGCCAACACCGGCCGCTTCAACGCCGCGCTCGCGGAGTCCCCGCCGGTGGACCTGTGGCGCATGCCCGTGCCGCGCGTGTCCATGCTCTACGCCTTCACCGGCGAGAGCGCGTCCACCAAGCTCCTCATAGGCCAGGTGGAGGCCCGCCTCGCGGAGGCCGGGCGCAAGGCCTTCGTGGAGCGCTCGGACGCGCTGGGCCACGCCATTGAAGACGGCCTGGGCGGCGGCGACTTCCGCGCCTTCGCCGAGGCCGTGAAGGCCCAGCACGCGCTGCTCCTGGAGCTGGGCCCGCTGGAGACCGAGGGCATGCGCCGCGTGCTGGCCATCGCCGCGTCCTACCACTGCGCGGGCAAGCTCTCCGGCGCGGGCGGCGGTGACGGCTGCATCCTCTTCGCCCCGGACGCCCAGGCGCGCGAAGCGCTGCGCGAAGGCCTGGAGTCGCGCGGCTTCCTCACGCTGACGCTCGATGTCGAACAGGGCGTGCGCGGCGAGGCGCAGGTGGATGCGCGGCTTCGCGGCTGGGTGGACGCGCTCACGTGAAATTCCGCGCGGCGCGCGCCCGGGCCCGCCGTTAGAACATGTGACCGAACGTGATGTAGAAGCGCTGACGGCCCGTCTCGGTGGAGCGCGCGTAGTCCATGCGCACCACGGCCGCGCGGCGCGAGAAGCGCAGGCCGCCGCCGATGCCCGGGTGCCACTCATGCCACTTGCCGTCCGTCACGCCCGGATGCCACACGCGGCCCAGGTCCAGGAACACCACCGCGCCCAGCGCCAGCGGCTGCCCGAAGAAGGACATCCGCGCCGCCTGGAAGCGCAGCTCGGAGTTGCTGAACGCCTTCACGTTGCCGGCGAAGCGGTTGCGCTCGATGCCGCGCACGCTGCTCATGCCGCCAATGCCCTCGGACACGTTGACGCCGCCCGTGGTCATCCACTCGAAGAACGGCACCTCCCCGAAGAGCATGTCCAGCGTGAGCCGCTGCGCGAAGATGAGCCGCGGGGTGATGCGGATGTAGCGGCGCTCGCTCAGCGTCACGCCCGCGTACTGGTAGCGACTGAAGGTGGCCAGGCCCGACACGCGCAGCGCCACCTCCTCCACGCCGCCGGACGTGGGGTCGGACTCGTCGTCACGCGTGTCCCAGAGCGCCCCCGCGAGGAGCTGCCCGCTGGGCCCGCCCTCGATGCCGATGGGCCGCTCCTGCGCCAGGATGGACGTCTCGTAGGGTGACACGCGCGTGTAGCGCCAGCCGTAGCCCACGTACGACTGGAACGGGTGCTTGTCCCCGAAGGGCCGCCCGCGCAGCCGCACCCAGAGGCCCGGCGAGCCCTTGTCGTAGTTGTAGCGCTGGTCGTCCACGTCCCCCCGGAAGTCCGGGGCGGACAGGTTGCCCGCGCCGAAGAAGGGGCTGCTCTTCTCCTGGCGGTACTCCAGCCGTCCCTCCAGCCGCAGGGGCCCCAGCAACTGCGGCCCGTCGTAACGGAGGTAATGATTCATGGCGCCGCGCGAGCTGAAGAACACCTGCGCGGACAGGGCATGCGCGTACGGCGTCTTGCTGCCGTCGCCATAGAGGTACATGCCGCCGACAGCGCCGTAGCCGAAGCCCTGGTCCGAGCTGAAGGACACGAGCGGCAGCGCGATGCCGTCCATCGTCGGCGTCCGCTTCACCGGCACGAGGCCGGACGCCGTGCGGCCGGCGGCCACGGCGCTCAACGACATCAGCAAGAAGAAGAGGAAGACGACTGGAGCCAGCATCGAAACCCCGTGAAGCCCCGAGGGGGCGCGTCGATTCCAGCCCGGGACAGCGAGCCCATCCGCCCGCCTGCTCTCCAAGAGAGCAGCGCGGCCCCGGAAGCTCCTGTCCCCCTGAATGCCCATTTTGCCTTGGGGGATGGGGGAGCCGTCAACGTGCGCGAAAGTCTCAACGAGCTCGTCAGCGAGAATTCACGAAATTGGGCGAATACCCTCGTCCGGAGGATTGGTTCGAAAGTTCCGCCCGTGGCGGCGCGTCGGCCCCGGAACGCTCTGCTCGTCCACCTGGACGGGGTGCCCAAGGCGCTGCTCGACGAGGCCATCGTCACAGGGCGCATGCCTTTTGTTTCACAGCTCGTCCGCTCTGGCGCGTATCACCTGGAGAACGCGTTCTGGGGCGCGCCCACGTCCACGCCCTTCTTCCAGGCGGGGCTGCTCTACGGGCTGAGGCACCCGAACCTGCCGGGCTATAGCTGGTACGACCGGGCGCTCGGCCGCAAGGTGCAGATGAACACGCCCGCGGACGCAATGGCCATCGACGCGCGCCTGCGCGGCCACGGCCGCACGAGCCTGCTGGACGACGGCGGCCACACGTACTTCTCGCTCTTCCACGCGGGCGCCATGAACCGCATGTGCATGAGCACGCTGTCGAGCTTCAAGCTCATGGCGCGCTCGTTCGCGTACGAGCTCCAGGGGCTGGGTTCGGCGCGCACGAAGGGCGCGTGGGACTTCCTGCGTTCCTTCGGCATGGAGTCCTGGCAGGCCGCGCGCGAGGTGCGCCAGTGGGCGCGCTCGCTCAACGACTGGCGCCACGAGCAGGGCTTCCTCGTCAGCCGCATCCTCCTCCAGCGGTTGGGCTGGAGCTTCGCGCACACCAAGTCCCTGGTGGACATGGTGCGCGGCGTGCCGCTCATCTACCTGGTGTACGGCAACTACGACGAGGTGGCCCACCGCCGGGGCCCGCGCTCGGAGCTGGCGCTCCAGGAACTCTACCGTGTCGACGCGTCCCTGGCGGAGCTGTTCGCCGTGGCCCGCGCCGCGCCGGAGCCCTACGACGTCATCCTCCTGTCGGACCACGGCCACGTGGACAGCCTGCCCCTGGAGCAGCGCCAGGGCCGGCGCCTGGAGGCCGTCCTCTTCGAGGGGGAGGTGCCTCCGCTGAAGGACGACGTGCGCCGGGGCCTGCTGGACGGGCGCCAGGCGCCAGCGCCGGACACCGCCGCGCGCGCGCCCTTCATCCCGGTGGTGGTGGAGGCCGGCAACTTCGCCCACGTCTACCTGAGCGGCCGCCCCGTGCCGCTGGAGGCGCGCGAGCTGCTGGCGCGGCATCCGGAGGTGCTGGCGCGGGCCACGAACAACCCGGACATCGGCATGGTGGCGATGCGCCGGGGCGCGGAGGCGGTGGTGGTGATGGGCGGAGGTGTCTACGGCGCGGAGGACCTGGACCGCGCGCCGCTCACCACCGAGTACAGCAAGCGCGCCGTGGCGGACTTCCTCCACGGGCTGCCGCGCATGGACACCGCGGGGGACCTGGTCCTCTTCGGTGAAGCCGTCCAGAAGGGCGGCACGGTGGGCTTCGCGTGGGAGTTCGGCTCGCACGGCGGCCTGACGCAGGTGGAGTCCGACAGCCTGGTGATGTGGCCCGCGAGCGGCCCGGTGGACCTGTCCGGCCTGAGCCACTGCGCGCGGCTGCACGAGCGCCTGGCGGAGGCCTACCTGGACACCGGCTCGCCGCGGATTCTCCATTGAAACCGAGGAAGGGGAGGACCATGCGGCTTCCCAACGCCGGTGGACGCACGTGGCTCAAGGTGCTGGGCGGAGCGGTGGGGGTCGTCCTGTCCCTGCTCCTGCTCTCCACCGCGTTCTTCAAGTGGAACCTGAGCGGGGCCGGCGACCTGCTGACGCCGCGCTTCCCCCTGGACAAGTTCGTGCGCGACCTGCCGGGGCACCTGGTGTGGCTGGTGCCGTTCATGCTGCTGCAGGCGTCGCTGGTGCCGCTGCGCGCGGTGCAATGGCAGGCCACGCTGCGCAGGCCCATCCCGTTCAAGGACCGCTTCCAGTTGGTGGGCATTGGCGTCTTCGTGCACAACGCGCTGCCAGGGAAGCTGGGCGAGGTGACGCGCTCCTTCCTCCTGTCGCGCACGCACAAGATCCCCTTCATCCGGAGCCTGGGCTCCGTGGGCGTGTGCAAGCTGATGGAGTTCGCCTGCCTGATGCTGCTGGTGGCCCTGTCCTTCCTGGGCCCCTTCGGCGAGACGATGGCCCACTTCCGCACGGAGCTGCACGTGGCGCTGTCGCTGTGCATCGGCCTGGTGGCGCTGGTGGTGCTGCTGGCCCACTGGGCGGCGCCGCTGGGCCGCTGGCTCCACCAGCGTCACACCATGCCCCGCGTGGACAGCTTCCTGAGCCACGTGGGCGAGGGCCTGGGCACCGCGCGCTCCTTCAAGGGCATGGCGAAGGTGTTCTTCTTCTCCATCTTCCCGGTGTTCGCCTCCGCGCTGGCGTACGGCCTGGCGCTGCACGGCGTGCACATCCCCGGGGGCCTCTTCGCGGGCGCCGTGGTGCTGGGCGCCATCTCCCTGGGGCAGTCGCTGCCGGGCGTCCCGGCGGGCATGGGCATCTACTACTTCGTCACGAGCTGGGCGGCGCGCGCGCTGGGCTCCCCCGCGGAGGACGCGGCGGCCTTCGCCACGCTCACCCACCTGGGCACCGTCATCAGCCAGGTGGCGGTGGGGGCCTGGTCCGTGCACCGCTCCAAGCTGCGGATCCGCGACCTGCGCAAGGGCGGCCGGCTGGCCAACGCCGCCGCGCACCACGTGGCGCACGAGGCCGTGGAGCCCGCGCCGCCCTGACCGGAAAAACAAAAAGGGCCCCGACTTGTGGTCGGGGCCCTTCGTCTACTGCAGTGCCCAGGAGAGGACTCGAACCTCCATGCCCTTGCAGGCGCTAGACCCTGAATCTAGTGTGTCTACCAATTCCACCACCTGGGCAGGTGGCTCGCGGTGCCTCGCGGCGCCGTGATGGGCGAGACGTATAGAGAACCTCCCCCGCCCGGTCAACACCCTTTTTTCCGCCTACTTCTTCAGCGGCCAGCGGCCCTCGGACTCGAGCTTCCGGCGGATGGCCGGGTTCTCGTCCATGAAGGCGACGAGGGACTCCTCGGTGATTTCGACCGTGACGTCCTCGCCGCCGACCTCCGTCTGGCAGGACAGGCGGGAGTACGGCCGGACGTCGAAGCCCATGTCCAGCCGGTCCATCTCGTCGTCGCGCTGTTCGCTCAGCGACTCCAGGCCCTTGCGGACCCAGACGTGGCAGGTGGAGCACCCGCACACGCCGCCGCAGCTATGGCCCACCTGGGCCTCGCCCTTCTCCGCGGCGTCCAGCAGGGTGGTGCCCGGGGGCACGTCCACGGCGACCTCGGCCAGGGGGCTCTTGAAGGTGACCTTGGGCACGGCTCAGTACTCCTCCACGGAATGGCCGGACACCACCTGGGTGATGGCGCGGTTCATGACCCGTTCGATGAAGGCCCGGGACGCCTCGTCCAGCGCGTGCAGGGCCTCCTTCACGGCCAGGTAGTCCTTGCCCGCGGCGGCCTCGCGCACGCGGGTCATGGCGGCCTGGATGGCCTCCGGCTCGCCGGCCTGGAGCAGCCCCGCGTTCTCACGAAGCTGGCGGTCGGCCTCGGAGAGGACGCGCTCGGCCTCCACCTGCTGCTCGCGCAACTGGCGGGCCTGGATGTCGTCCTCCGCGAAGTCGATGGAGTCCAGGAGCATCTTCTCGATCTCCTCGTCCGTCAGGCCGTGGCTGGGCTTCACGGTGATGGCCTGCGCCACGCCGGTGCTCTGCTCCTTGGCGGTGACGGAGAGGATGCCGTCCGCGTCCACCTGGAAGCGCACCTCCACGCGGGCCATGCCGGCCGCCATGGAGGGGATGCCGGAGAGCGTGAAGCGCGCGAGGCTGCGGTTGTCCTGCACCAGCTCGCGCTCGCCCTGCACCACGTGCACGTCCAGGCCCGTCTGGCCGTCCTTGAACGTGGTGAACACCTGCGCCGCCGCCGTGGGGATGGTGGAGTTGCGCGGGATGAGCTTCTCCGTGATGCCGCCCATCGTCTCCAGGCCGAGCGACAGGGGGATGACGTCCAGCAGCAGCACCTCGTCCTGGCGGCCGGTGTCGGTGAGCAGGCTCGCCTGCACCGCCGCGCCCAGCGCCACGACCTGATCCGGATCGATGTCGCCCAGGGGCTCGCGGCCGAACAGCTCCGCCACGAAGCGGCGCACCGCGGGCACGCGGGTGGAGCCGCCCACCAGGATGACCCCGTCCAGCTCGCCCGCCGCCACGCCCGCGTCCTTCAAGGCCCGCCGGCACACCGCGCCCGTCTTCGCCACGAGCGGTTGGATCCACGCCTCGAAGTCCGCGCGGGACACCGGCTGCGAGTGGCCGTCCACGCTGAGGACGACCTCCGCGGCGTCGGTGAGCGCCTCCTTCGCCTTCCGAGCGGCGGCCATCAGCTCCGCCACCTGCGCGGGAGTGGGGGACTGGACGCCCCGCTTCTGGAGCACGTGCTGCGCGATGGCGCGGTCGAAGTCGTCGCCGCCCAGCGCGGAGTCACCGCCGGTGGACTTCACCTCGAAGACGCCGTCCTCCAGCTTGAGGATGGAGATGTCGAACGTGCCGCCGCCCAAATCATAGACGGCGAACATCCCCTGGCTGCCCTTGTCCAGGCCGTACGCCAGCGCGGCGGCGGTGGGCTCGTTGAGCAGCCGCAGCACCTCCAGGCCGGCGAGCTTCCCCGCGTCGCGGGTGGCCTGGCGCTGGGCGTCGTCGAAGTAGGCGGGCACGGTGATGACGGCCTGCTCCACCTTGCCGGAGAAGTGCGCCTCCGCGCGGCGCTTCAGGGCGCGCAGGATCTCGCCCGACACTTCGATGGGCGTCACCGGCTGGCCGCCGGCCACGTTGAAGCGCACCACGTTGGCGCCGGGGGCGAAGTCGTAGTGGCCCAGCTTGCGCGTCTCCGGGTCGTCCGGGCTGCGGCCCATGAAGCGCTTCACCGACACGATGGTGTCCGTGGGGGCCTCGGCCGCGAGCTTCCGCGCGCGAACGCCCACCACCACGCCGCCGTCCTTGCCGTAATGCACCACGGAGGGCAGCAGGAGCGAGTCGCCCTCGTCCACCGGAACGCACCGGGGCTTGCCCTGGGACACGGACGCCACCAGCGAGTGCGTCGTTCCCAGGTCGATGCCCACCACGTGGCCCTTCGGCTTGAGCGGGTCGTGGATCTGCAGATAGCCGTTGTTGCTCACGCGAGCACCTCCTCCTCGAACGCGTCCACCTGCTCGAGGAAGCGCGTGAAGTAGCGCACCCGCCCCAGCGCGTGCGATGCCTTTCTCACCCCGTCCGGAGAATCCCCGGCGGCCTCCAGCGAACCGAGCGCCGCGACGGCCTCCTGGAGCGCCGCCGCCTTGCGGCCCGCCACGTCCTTCGCCATGGCCTGGGCCCGGGGCAGGTCCTTCGCCGCGATGGCTTCATCCAGGGCCTCGCGCAGCTCCATGACCTCCTCCAGGAACTCCAGGGGCATGTCCTTCTGGGCGCCCGCGTCCTCGCGGTCCAGGTCCACGCCGTGGAGCTTGAGCAGGTAGAAGGCGCGGCGCACCGGGTCCTTCAGCGTCTTGAAGGCCTCGTTGAGGGCGGTGGTGCCCTCCACGGCGGCCAGGCGCGCCTTCGCGTCACCGGGGCCGACCCGGTCCGGGTGCAGTTGGAGCGACAGCTCCCGGTACTGCTTCTCCAGGGCCGGCATGTCCACGGCGTGGGAGCGGGGCAGCCCGAACACGTCGAAGTGGGTCCTCACGGTGCGCACATCCTCATGGGGGGAAACGAAAAAGGGGCCCGGCACCGGGCCGGACCCCTGCTGCCCGCTCCCTGACCCACGGGGCGGGCGGGAAGGCCGCTTCAGTTCAGACGGAGAAGCTCTCTCCGCAGCCGCAGGCGGCCTTGACGTTGGGGTTGTTCAGCTTGAAGCCGGACGCCATCAGCGTCTGCTCGAACACCAGCTCCGTGCCGATGAGGTACAGGTAGCTCTTCGGATCCACGAAGACGCGGACGCCGTCGCGCTCGAACACCTTGTCGCGCTCGCGGGACTTCTCCGACCACTCCATGGAGTACTGGAGGCCGGAGCACCCACCGCCCTTCACGGCGATGCGCAGGCCGGCGTCCGGCGTCTGGCGCTCCTCCAGGAGCTGCTTGAGGCGCGCCACCGCGCTGTCCGCCAGGCCAATGCCCTTGGGGGCCGGCTTGGGGGGCGTCTGAGGGGCCTGGGTCGTCTGGGCCTGCTCGTTCATGGGGTCGTCCTCAATCCAGTGAGAAGAAGTGCCGCGCGGAAGTCTCAGGCCTGCCGCGACGCGCGCTTCTTCTTGAAGTCCTCGATGGCCGCCTTGATGGCGTCCTCGGCCAGCACGGAGCAGTGGATCTTCACCGGGGGCAGCGCCAGCTCCCGGGCCACGTCCTTGTTGGAGATGGTCATGGCCTGATCCACCGTCTTGCCCTTCACCCACTCGGTGACGAGCGAGCTGGACGCGATGGCGGAGCCGCAGCCGAAGGTCTTGAAGCGCGCGTCCTCGATCACGCCCGAGTCGCTGATCTTCAACTGGAGGCGCATCACGTCGCCGCAGGCAGGGGCGCCCACGAGGCCGGTGCCGACGTTCGGGTCGTTCTTGTCGAGCGTCCCCACGTTGCGGGGGTTCTCGTAGTGCTCGATGACCTTCTCGCTGTAAGCCATGCGTCTAACGCTCCTTCACACAACGCTTGAACTGATGCGCCATCCGGGCAACCGATGCGCGGCCGGGCGGGCGGGGGCTTCCGTGCCCGGCGGGAAGTCTTGAGGGGAGGGGAGCGCCTAGTGGGCGGTCCACTCGATGCTCTTGAGGTCGATGCCTTCCTTGGCCATCTCGTACAGGGGGCTCATGTCTCGCAACTTGCGGACTTTGTCCACCACGAGGCGGATGACGAAGTCGACCTCCTCCTCCGTGTTGAAGCGGCCCAGGCCGAAGCGGATGGAGCTGTGCGCCATGTCCTCCTCCACGCCCAGCGCGCGCAGCACGTAGGACGGCTCCAGCGACGCGGACGTGCACGCGGACCCCGAGGACACGGCGACGTCCTTGATGGACATCATCAGGGCCTCGCCCTCCACGTAGGAGAAGGAGATGTTGAGGCTGCCCGGCATGCGGTGCTCCAGGCTTCCGTTCACCGTCACCATGTCCAACTGCTCCATGATGCCGGTGCGCAGCCGCTCGCGCAGGCGGAACAGGCGCGCCGCCTCCTCCGGCAGGTCCTGCTTCGCGACCTCCGCCGCCGCGCCGAAGCCGACGATGGACGCCACGTTCAGCGTGCCGCTGCGCATGCCGCGCTCGTGACCGCCGCCGTCCACCATGGGCGCGATGCGCACGCGCGGCTTGCGGCGCACATAGAGCGCGCCCACGCCCTTGGGGCCGTACATCTTGTGAGCGCTGATGGAGGCCAGGTCGACGTTCATCTTCTCCACGTCGAAGGGCACCTTGCCCACGCCCTGCACCGCGTCGCAGTGGAAGAGCACGCCCTTCTCACGGCACAGCTTGCCAATCTCCGCCACCGGCTGGACCACGCCGATCTCATTGTTGGCGAACATGATGGAGACGAGCACCGTCTTGGGCGTCATCGCCGCGGCCAGCTTCTCCAGGCTCACGCGGCCGTCCTTCTCCACGTCCAGGTAGGTGACGCGCGCGCCGCCCGTGGGCAGCTCCGCCCACTTCTTGTACGTGTCGTCCGCGTCCAGGTTGAACTTCGCCGCCAGCTCGGGGACTTCTTCCGGCATGACGTCGCGCCCGGCCAACTGGCCCAGGCGCAGGAGCTTGAGCTCATCCAGCCGCTCCTGGCGCACGCGCTCCAGGCGCTTGCAGGTGTCCAGTACGGCCTTGTGCTCCGTCTTCAGGGTGATGATGTGGTCGCCCTTGGACTTGTAGAACTCGATGACGCCCTTGATGGCCAGGTTGTCGGACTCGGTGGCGCCGGAGGTGAAGACGATCTCCTTCTCCGACGCGCCGATGAGGTCCGCCACCTGCCGGCGCGCCTTCTCCACCGCGGCCTCGGCCTTCCAGCCGAACGCGTGGTTGCGGCTGGCCGCGTTGCCGAAGTCCTCGCGGAGGTAGGGCAACATCGCCTCCAGCACCCGCGGGTCGAGCGGGGTGGTCGCGTGGTTGTCCATGTAGATGGGCAGGTTCAGCATGAAGTCCTCAGGAAGAAGTGATGCAGGAGGGTGGAACACCCCTCCGCTCCCCGGCGACGCGGTGGGTCCGCGCGCAGCGGCAGGGTCTACATGGGCCCACACGAATGTGGACCGGACTGGTCAATTATAAAATCGACCCCCCTCGGGTCAAGGGAACATGGGGTCCGGGGCCCCTGTCTCCGACGCATCAGGTCGATGCGTGCGGAGTGCGCCGGCCTGGGTCAACGCGCCTCCAGAGTGGAGCACTCCGGCCGCGCCAGGTTGGCGCGGGGTGATCCGAAACAGCGCTTCGCGCGCCCATAAGTGCCCGTTTCAAGGCCCCGCCGGGCATGGCCGGGCGCCTGCACTGGTGCCGGCGCGGAGGGTGCCAACACATGAGCGCCAACGCGAAGTCGCAGGCCCGGAGCAACGCCCAGGACATGCAGCAGGAGGGGATGGGGCGGCCGTCGCTGATCCGCCTGGAGGGGGGCCTGGAGCGCTCCCGCTACGCGGACGGCTGGCGGGCGGGCAAGCCGGCGGAGGACCCGGACAAGGTGAAGAAGTGGGGGCTCATCACCGCGCGGCCCAGCGAGTTCCTCATCCACATGCGCCGGGGGCGCGTGCGCGAGGTGAGCGGCCAGGGCGCGAGCTGCTTCAAGCTGCCGGGGGACTCGGTGGCCATCGTGCCCACCAGCATCCAGCGCTTCCAGTTCACCGCGGATCAGGTGACGAGCGAGAAGGTGGGCGTGGCGGTGACGGGCCTGGCGGTGTACCGCATCGCGGATCCGCTGGTGGCCTTCCGGATGCTCAACTTCAGCTACCCGGAGCGCGCGCAGGAGAAGCTGGCGGAGCTGCTCGGGGAGATGTTCGTGGGCGCGGCGCGCCGGCTGGTGGCGAACCTCACCGTGGAGCAGTGCCTCACCCGGCGCAAGGAGGGCATCGCCGAGGAGCTGATGCGAGAGATCGCGCCGGTGCTCTCCGGGCGGGGCCGGCTGGAGGACCGCACCGACTCCGGCTGGGGCGTGCTGCTGGACACGATTGAAATCCAGGACGTGCGCGTGCTCTCCAGCGCCGTCTTCGAGCACATGCAGGCCCGCTTCCGCCGCGAGCAGGAGCGGCAGGCGCGCGAGGCGGAGCTGGCCAAGGAGCGCTTCGTGCGGCGCGAGGAGACGGAGGCCGAGCGCGTGCTCAACCTCCAGAAGCTCGCCGCGCGCGAGGAGGTCCGCCAGCGCACGCAGGGCACGGACGAGCAGGCGCGGCTGGAGCAGCTCGCGGTGGAGGCGCGGCTCGCCCAGGCGAAGATGGAGCAGGTGCGCCAGCAGCAGCAGGAGCGCACGTCCGTGGAGCGGGAGGTCGCGCTCGCGAAGCTGGCCGCGCAGGAGGAGGTCCGCACGCGCACGCAGGCCCTGAAGGAGCAGGCCCGGCTGGAGGCGCTGGCCACGGACGCGCGGCTGGAGGAGGCGCGGCTCACGAGCGAGCGGCAGCTCGCGTACAACCGCGCGCAGGGAGAGCTGGAGCAACTGCGCTGGGAGCAGGAGGCGGAGGCCGCCAGGGCCCAGGTGGAGCTGGACCGGCTGCGCCGCCAGCGCGAGGCGGAGGCCGCGCGTCACGAGGTCCAGCTCGCGGAGGCCCAGCAGGAGGCCGAGCAGTTGTCCGCCCGGCTCCAGGTGCTCCTGACGAAGCAGTCCATCGCGGAGGCGGAGGCCGGCATCGCGGAGCTGGAGCTGCGCCGCACCCGCGCGCAGCAGGGGCTGGAGCTGGAGCGCGCGAAGACGCTGCGCGACATCGAGAACGCGGTGAGCCCGGAGGTCATCCAGTTGACGTTGGCGCAGCAGTTGCCGCAGGTGGCGGCGGCCTTCCAGCAGCGGATGGGCGAGGTGCACGTGACGGCGGTGGATGGAGCGAACCCCTTTGGCTACATCGCCGCCGCCGTGGAGGGCGTGATGGGGCTGGCGCGCTCCGCGGGGCTGAAGGTGCCTGCCTCCCCCGCGCAGATGCCGGCGGGGTAGCCGCGTCCCCGGCCTCCGCATATAGAAGGGGCCTCCGAAGGTCCGGACGCGCGGAGGCGTAAGGCACGCATGGACACGAAGAAGCTGACGCTGGCGGCGGTGGTGGCGGGTGTGGCGGTGGCGGTGGTGCCGTGGCTGTTGCCCACGGGGCCGAGCGCCGGGCTGGACGCGGCCCGGTTCCTGGAGTCCGGCAACCTCGCGTGGGGCGCGCTGGTGGTGTTCGCCGGCGGCCTGCTCACCGCGATGACGCCGTGCGTGTACCCGCTCATCCCCATCACCGTGTCGGTGTTCGGCGCGAGGAAGGCGGAGGCGCGGGGCCGCTCGCTGGCGCTGACGACGTCGTACATCGTGGGCATGGGCGTGGTGTTCAGCGCGCTGGGCATCCTGGCGGCGAAGACGGGCCAGGCTTTCGGCGCCATGCTGGGCAGCCCCGCGGTGGTGATGGGGCTGGCGGCGTTCCTGCTGCTGCTGGCCTCGTCGATGTTCGGCGCGTTCGAGCTGGCACTGCCGTCGTCCCTGCAGACGAAGCTGAGCAACGTGGGCGGCGCGGGCATCGCCGGGGCGTTCGTGATGGGCAGCGTGTCCGGGTTCCTGGCGGCGCCGTGCACGGGGCCGGTGCTCACGGGCCTGTTGGCCTTCGTGGCGAAGTCCGCCAACACGACGCTGGGCGCGACGCTGCTGTTCATCTACGCGCTGGGCATCGGCGTGCCGTTCTTCCTCATCGGCGTCTTCACCGTGCGCCTGCCGCGCGGTGGCGTGTGGATGGAGTGGGTGAAGAGCGTGCTGGGCATCATGCTGGTGGCGCTCGCGTTCTCGTACCTGAAGGACGCCTTCCCCTGGGCGCGCGACCACGTGAAGGCGCTGGGCGCCGAGGTGGGCCAGGTGCCCGGCGCGGTGATGGCCGCGGCGCTGGTGATGGTGGGCGTCGGGGTGGGCGCGGTGCACCGCTCGTTCAAGGAGGGCGCGCGCGACTTCGGCTTCAAGGCGCTGGGCGTGGCGCTGGTGGTGGGCGCGCTGGTGGTGCGCGGCGGCGCGCTGGACGCGCGGCCCGTGGGTGAGCTGTGGGTGCGCATGGGGCTCCAGGAGCGCCCGGTGGCGCCGTCCTGGCAGTGGCACCACGTGATGCCGGAGAAGCAGGCGACGTTCGACGCCGGCCAGTTCGAGCGGGTGCTCGCGGCGGCGAAGAAGGAGGGCCGCCCGGTGCTCATCGACTTCTTCGCGGACTGGTGCGCGGCCTGCAAGGAGCTGGACCGGCTGACGTACCCGTCCACGGAGGTCATCTCCCAGGCGCAGGACAGCCGCTTCCTCACCATCAAGATCGACGCGACGAACAGCGAGGACCGCCTGGATGCGCTGATGGAGAAGCTGGGCGTGGAGGGCCTGCCCACGGTGGCCTTCGTGAACCCGGACGGCACCGTGCTGACGAAGCCGCGCGTGACGGGCTTCCTGGAGCCCGTGCCCTTCGCGGCGGAGATGCAGAAGGTCGTCCAGTAGGCTGTGGTAGGAGGCTCGAATGCTTGAGCGGCTCTACGTCGACAATTACCGGTGCTTCGTCAACTTCGAGTGGAAGCCCGACCGGCTGGCGCTGCTGCTGGGAGAGAACGGCTCGGGCAAGACGTCGGTCCTCGACGTGTTGTGGAGTGTGCGAAGTCTGGTTGTACGAGACCGCGAGGTCCGCGGATGCTTCCCACACGAGTCCCGGACCCGGTGGGAATCCAGGCTGAACCAGCGCGTGGAACTGGATGTGCGACTGGGCCAGGATCTCTACAAGTACCGTTTGCAGGTAGACCACGATGAAGAGGAACCATCCAATACCCGGGTCGGGTTCGAGTCTCTTCATTGCAACGAGACGTCACTGCTGGAGTTCGTCAACGGGCAGCTCACGATACGTGGAAGTAAGGGGGCGCCGGACGTCACGTTCAGCGCCCGCACAGGCAGTTCGGGACTGAGTGCGCTCGGGACAGGGGCCAAGAAGCTCGCGGTATTCAAGCGTTGGCTTGACGAGGACGTTTGGTACTTCCGTCCGGATCCACGCCGGATGTCGGGCCGCACGGACGCGCAACGCGACATGCTCGAGGAGAGCCTTCACAATCTCGCGTCGTGGTACCCGCCGCTCATCACGCATGAATTGATGGATGCCATCCGTATCCAGGATGCGCTTCGCGAGGTCATCCCGGGATTTGAAGCACTGGCGGTGGACAAGACACGGCCCCAGCTCCAGGTCCGGTTCTCCGCAGGCAAGGGAGCCCCTTATTCGGTGGACTTTGTTGAGCTGTCAGACGGCCAGCGCGCGCTCATCGCGCTCTACATCTTGCGCCACACCGTGATCAAACCGGGGCGGCTGATCATCTTCGATGAGCCCGACAACTACGTCGCTCTGCGGGAGATTCAGCCTTGGCTGCTCGACGTCGTCGATGCTGCTTCGGAGGAAGACGGACCCCAGGTCTTCTTCGTGAGCCATCATCCCGAGTTCCTCAATCAGCTGGCTCCCTCGAATGGAACAAGGTTCTTCCGCCAGGCCGGAGGGCCTTCGAGAATCGAGCCCTTCCAAGGGCTTCCTGGGCTGAATTCAGCGGAAGTCGTCGCACGCGGCTGGGAGGACACCACGGAGCCGCCTCATGAGTAGTCGTGGAGTCAAGTACGTCATCCTCTGTGAGGATAAACAGGCACGAACCTTCATTGAACGAGCGCTTAAATCTCGGGGTGTGGGACGTCGGGATATTCGCACGGAGCCATTGCCCTCCTCTGTAGGAGGCGCAGGGGAGCAGTATGTGCGCCAGCGTGCGCCCGAGCAGATCAAGGCGCATCGGACTGCTCACGTGAACGCGGCGTTGATCATCCATGTCGATGCGGATCCCGCCAACTCCGTCCATGACCGCCGCCAGCAACTCGACGCGGCGCTCAAGGAGCAGGGGCAATCGCCTGTGACGAATCCGGAGCGAATCGCCCGCCTCGTCCCCAAGCGGAACATCGAGACGTGGATCCGCTTCTATCTGGACGGTTCGCCGGTCGACGAAGTCCAGGCGTACCCGAAGTACACTGGGAACGAGAGTGCTTGCTGGCCCGCTGCGGATTCCTTCGCGCGAGATGCCGCAGGCAACGTCCAGCCCCCGCAGGCACCAGGGTCCCTCCTGCTGGGGCTCGATGAGTTCCGGTGCGTTCTGTAGCGCCCCGGCCACCGCCCGCTAGAGGTAGTTCTCCCAGCCCAGCCGCCCGCGGCTCGCGAGCACGCGCTCGATCATCAGCTCGTGCAGCGTGAGCAGCGGCTTCGCGATGTCCTCGCCCTCCAGCCGCGCGAGCGCGCCGGCCATGGCCTCCAGCGTGGACATCCCGTCCGGGTGCGGCGGCTTGCGCAGCCGCCGCGTGTCCGGGGCGGGCGGCGGCAGCCTCATGCCGGGCAGGCGCCGCAGGGCGGGGACGCGCTGCACCATGCGCCGCGCCTGCGCCCAGCTCCCGTCGATGACCACGAGCCGCTTCGGCGGAGGCCCCTCCGCCTCCGGTGCGTCCGGGAAGAGCAGCCACGTGTCCGGCGCGTCCAGCACCGACGCGTCGAAGGGCGCTCCGGGCGCGCCGTACGACACGATGTGGCAGCGGGGCAGGGCCAGCGCCGCGATGCGCGCCGTGTTGGTGCTCTTCTGCGACTCCTTGTTATGCCGGATGATCAGCAGCTCCGTGCGCGTGGGGATGACGGGCACGTTGGCGCACAGGCACAAGGCCGTGGGCAGGTAGCAGCGCGCACAGCGACCCGACAGGTCCTCCGGGGTGCTCGACCTCATTTCGCCGCGGTGCGGTAGCGCTCCATCAGGGCCCGCGCCTCACGCAGCTTCTCCTCGACGAAGCGGTCGTCCGCGTCCGGCTCGTACTCGGCGTCCGGCGGATCCAACTGGAAGAGGGCGGACAGGCTCGCGGGGGCGACCTCCAGCCACTCGGACGTGCGGGTGAGCGCGGCCTGCCTCCGCCCGGCGAACGTCTCCGGCCCGTCCTCCGGGCCGCACCGGCAGATGCGCGCGGAGTCCCCGGACACGTCCACGTAGAGCCCCAGCACCTCCGCGTCCACCTCCGCGGCCAGCGCGCAGGTGGCCTCGCTGACGTAGGCCGCCATGGCCTGCGCCGCGCTGCGCTCCGTCAGCGAGCGCACCAGGTACACCTGCCACCCGGCCTCCGTGAGCGCACCGGCCTCGCTCAGCGGGGCCAGCTCCGCCGGAGGCGCCTGGATGCGCGACAGCAGCCGGCGCACCGGGACCTCCAGCCGCTCGAGCCGGGCGTTCGACGCGGGGCAGAAGAAGACCACGCGGTACTCTCGGCTGTCGGCGGCGGTTTCCATGGGCATACGGCGGTGGCCCAAGAGGACCAAAGGACTCCCCAGGCACGCAAGGGGGGAGTTTCGTCCGAGGACGCTTCCCCGGGCCCCGGGAGGACTCCGCCCCCCGCCTGACGCACCAGGAGGTGCCGCCCGGGCCCGCCTCCACCGCGGATCCGCGTTCACGAAACCGCCCCATCCGCCGGGACGCCGCCGGGGCATGCTGACGCCCATTTTCCGCCCCCCTTTTCACGCCGGGTCTGGCCCGAGCCACCCCGGAGGCAAGTCTCACCCATGGAGAGACATTGGATCGGGGAGTCCCTGGATGTCTGTCTATTCCATGCAAGGAATTGGCGTCTGCTTGAAGTGTTTCAGCCGTACTGGTCGCCGTGCTGCGGAAAGAAGCGCGACAGCATTTGTCGCATCCGTGAGAAGAAAAGAATCCGGCCCTCGGCGTTCTCTGGAGGGAAGGGAGGCGGTCGCATGGTGCCAGGGAGGGAGGAGCCGCCAGTCCGGGAGGGCTCTGGAGGGGAGTTCGCCGCGTTCGCGATCCGCCATCAGCCGGTGCTGGTCGCCATCGCGCGCAATGTCTGCGGCAAGAGTGCCAGTGATTGCGACGACCTGGTGCAGGACGTGCTCTTGCGCGCGCTCCTGCAATGGGAGCGGCTCAAGCGCTGGCCGGAGCCCGCACGCCGCGCGTGGCTGGTGCGCGTGCTGCACAACCGGTTCCTGGACCAGTGCCGCCGCCAGGGCGCGGAGACGGACCGCCGGGTGGACCTGCACAACGTCCACATGCTCTTCGAGGACCCGGAGGACGCGCCGGAGCCCGAGCAGTGGGAGTGCGTCACGGAGGACGAGCTGCGCCAGGCCGTGGCGCGGCTCAACGAGAAGCTGCGTCAGGCGTTCGAACTGCACGCGCGGGGCCTGCGCCACGCGGAGATCGCCCGGCGGATGAACACCCCCAGCGCGGGAACGGTGGGCACGTGGCTCTTCCACGCCCGCCGCCGCCTCAAGGCCATGCTCCACGACACCGCGGAACGCCGCCGCCAGGAGAGGGAACGATGAGCACCGCGTGTGAAGACCTCCAGCCCTTCCTGGACGGCAGCCTGTCCGCCGAGGACCAGCGCCGCGTCCGGGGCCACCTGGCCACCTGCGACGTCTGCGCCCGCCGCTTCCATGACCTGCTGCAACTGGAGATGCTCGCGAGGCTCGCGCTGGAGGACCCCGCGGAGAGCGAGCGCTGGGTGTCCGCCCGTCAGGCCCGCGAGACGGTGCCCGGGTCCTGGGACGACGACGTGCCGGAGAACTGGCCCGGGGACGTGCTCGCCACGCAGGTGCCCCCGCCCCCGGATCGCGAGGGCCGGGCCTGGCACCAGGGCGCCCGCCGCTTCCGCCGCCGCTGCCCGGGCTGCGCCAACTGCTGCCCCTGGTTCGCGAAGACGGAGGCGGTGGAGGCCGTCAGCGCGCCGCGCCTCCCGTGCCCGCGCACCAGCCGCTCCGGCGGAACGCTGATGCGCCCCCGCACGCGGCGCTGAAGGCGCGGGCGCCTGGCGCCTGTTCCTCCTCGGAGACTGGGCGGTGGGCAGGCGGGGGAGCAGGCGACGGACGCTGCCAGCGGAATCCACCAAGGATTGCTCCCGCTCGCGTTTCGCAAGGGACGGGAGGCGGCCTTGAGACTCGGGCCCTGACGCTTGATGGATCTCTGGTGCAAGAAGCTCTACCGCTTCCTGGATGGGGAGCTGGAATCGGGGGACGAGGAGCACTTCCGGCTCCATCTGGCCCTCTGCCGTGCGTGCGCCAGTGGGCTGCATGATGCCATGCAGTTGGAGATGCTCAGCGTCCAGGCCCTGTGTGGCGCGGTGGCCCACAACGACGCTCCACCACCGCCCAGCACCCCTGTCCGCGGACCGCTCCGCTTCGCGTTGCCGCGCGGCCGGTGGCGGCATGCGCTGGGCGCGGTGCTGGCCATGGGGCTGGGCGCGCTCGCCGCGTTCCTGACCGGGGACGGCTTCAAGCCGGGGGACGCGTGGCGGGCGGATGCGTCCGCGCGGGAGCTGGAGGCGCGCATCGCGTATCCGGCCGCGGACCGCTACCTCCCCTACGTCCCCGTCCGGACGGGGGCGGCTAGCGGAGCGGCGCTCGTGACCGAACCGCCGGTGCCCCTGCGCACCCTGGCGGCGCTGGAGGAGCGGGGGGACCTGCACGGCATCGCGGCGGCCTACCTGGTGCGCGGCGAACTGCGTCAGGCGTCGGACTTCCTGTCGCGCAGCGCCCCCTCGCTGGACCGGGACAGCGACCGGGCCGTGGTGGCGATGGCGGCGGGGGACTGGCGGCGCGCCCTGGACCTGCTCGAAGGCGTGCTGCGTCAGGCACCGGACCATCCCCAGGCCCTGTGGAACCGGGCGCTGGTGCTCCGGGCCATGGGGCTCCGGCTCCAGGCGGCGGAGGCCTTCGAGGCCGTGGCCCGCCGGGGGGAGCCGGGGTGGAGCGAGGAGGCCGGAATCCGGGCCCTGGCGCTCCGGCAGGGGGGCTCCTTCGTGAAATGAGTAGGGGGCGACCCAAGGATTCTGGCGGTCGGCGTCTAATTATCGAGGCGCGGCGTGGCGACGGCGGCGTGGGTGGACGGCAAGACACCGCACCCGGGGGGATTCGATGTACCGCATCGATGCGTGGAGCCAGGGGGAAGGCGTGCTGTGGGCGCCCGGTTCCAACGGGGGCGCGGGCGTGCGGGAGGACACACACGAGGGGAACGGGGCGGAGGGCTCCCGGCACGAAGGCGAGCAACCGCCCCTCGACTTTGAGGAAAGCGACCTGGATTGGGTCGCCAGCTACTGAGGTAACGGCGCGCGCGGTTGGATGTTCGCGCTCCACGCGGCCTTCGGGGGAGGGCCGCCGCTTCCAGTGGATTCGCGGGCCGTGAGGCCGGCGGGTTCCAGGTGTCCCGGACCGGGGGGGAAGGGATCCGGAAGCGTGAGGGAGCCAGGACATCCGAGCGGGTGAGCAGGTGGGAATGCGCCCCAGGCCCTCCGTTCCCGGACCCCATGGGTTCCGGGAGCGGGGGGCTTCGGTTTTTCAGGCGCGCTAGGCTGCCGCTCCTCCTTCCCGACCTGGAGTTCCCGACATGAAGCGTTGGCGCGCAGTCCTCCCCGCCTTGAGCCTGGGCTGTCTGGTGGCGTGTGCCACCGCCCCCGTGAGCGCCCCCAGCGCCCTCACGACTCCCCCCGTGCCGCCGCCGTCCCAGGAGCGGGCCCTGCGCGAGTCCTGGCTGAAGGAGCGGCACGGGCTGCTGCTGGACATGATGCGCCGGCACGGCGTGGCCATGTGGGTCGTGGTCAACGAGGAGTTCCACGATGATCCGCTGACGTCCTGGGTCGCGCCGCCGCTGCCGTACGCGGGCAACCGCGACGTGTTCGTCTTCGTGGACGCGGGCGACGCGGGGCTCCAGAAGGTCGCGTTGACGGGCTACGCCACGGAGGCGGTGTCGCGCTTCTTCGAGTCCCCCGCGGTGGAGCGCAAGCAGGCGGAGGCGCTCGCGGAGCTGGACGCGCGCTACCACCCGCGCACCATCGCGCTGGCCATGGACGGGCGGCGGGGCGTGACGCGCAGCCTGACGCACGACACGTACAGGTGGCTGGTGGAGGCGCTGGGCCCGTCCGCGCCAGCGCGCTTCGTGAGCGCGGCGCCGCTCATCGAGGAGTACCTGGACACGCGGCTGCCCGGCGAGTTCACGCCCTACCGCGACCTGGTGGTGCTGACGGAGTCGCTGGTGAAGCGGGCGCTCTCCAACGAGGTGGTGGTGCCCGGCAAGACGACGGTGGGGGACGTGCGCCGCTGGCTCTACGACGCGCTCTTCGAGGCGCGCGTGGGCACGTGGTTCCAGCCGGACCTGCGCGTGCAGCGGCAGGGCATGAAGGACGGCTTCTCCCGGGGCTTCCTGGCGGTGGCGGACGAGGCGGTGGTCATCCAGCGCGGAGACCTGCTGCACGTGGACTTCGGCGTCACGGCGCTGGGGCTGAGCACGGACTGGCAGAAGATGGCCTACGTGCTGAAGGACGGGGAGACGGACGCGCCGGAGGGGCTGAAGCGCGCGCTGGAGAACACGCGGACGCTGCAGGACGCGCTGATGCTGCGGGCGTCGCGGCCGGGGCGCTCGTCGGCGGACGTCTACGACGCGACGATGGCGGAGATGAAGGAGCGGGGCATCGAGGCCAAGGTCTACAGCCATCCGCTGGGCGCGCAGGGCCATGCGCTGGGGGCCTCCATCGACTTCCGCGCGGCGTCGCGCTCGGAGGCGCCCCGGCTGTTGCGCAAGGGCTCGTACCTCGCCGTCGAGCTCAACACCGTCACGCCCGTCCCGGAGTGGGGCGGGCAGAAGGTGGCGGTGATGCAGGAAGATCCGGCGTACCTGACGGACGAAGGCTGGCGGTTCTTCGTACCGCGCCAGGACGCCTTCTATCTCATCCACTGACGACACGAAGGGAGCGGACGTGATGCGCGTGGGCAGGCCATGGACGACGTTCGGAAGAGGGGCGTGCGCACTGCTCCTCCTGGGAGTGACGGGGTGCAGCGCCGCCAGTGGGGACGAAGCCTCCGCGCGGCAGGAGGCCCCCCTGGCCGCGGAAGCGCCGCTCCGGCCGCCGCGCGCGGTGGACAGCCTGCTCGGCCTGTTCGACCAGACGGCCTCCGTGGTGGAGGGGGAGGTCACGGACGTGCGCGGTGAGTACTCGCCGCGCACGGGCCCGTGGACGGTGGTGACGCTCGGCAATGTGCGGGCGCACCTGGGCGCGGCGCCGCGGGAGCTGCGCCTCAAGCAGGCCGGAGGGCTGCTGCCGGATGGACGGCAGCTCGTGGTGAGCCATGTGCCCCGCTTCGTCCGGGGCGCGCGCTACGTGGTCTTCCTGCGCAACACCGGATGGAGCCTGTCGCCGGTGCTGGACGAGCACGCCTTCCGCGTGGAGCCGGTGGCGGGCCGCGAGGTGCTGGTGGGGGCCGAGGGCGGGCTCGTGGCGGGGCTGGGCCCGGCGGGGGTGCGGCAGACGGCGCCGGTGTTCGAGACGGTGGACCTGGCGGGGGCCCGTCCGGCGCCGCGCGCGGAGGCGCTGTCGCGGGGGGCGCCGGAGGGGATGGAGCGGGAGGCGTTCCTCTCGCTGCTCCAGAGCCACCTGCGCGCGCGGGGACTCACGGTGACGGGGGCGTTCCGCGAGGAGCCCGTCACGACCGCGTCGTCGTTGTCCGTCCCCGTGACGCCCGCCGCGGGCGCGTCCGGGGTGCCGGGTGCCGTTCCCCTCCAGCCCGAGCGGGACGTCCCGCCCGGCCAGCCGTGATGAGGTCCGCCATGAAGACAACGACATACGTGGGCGCCGTCGCGGCGCTGGTGCTGGGCGGCATGGAGGCGGGCGCCGCCGCGTGGGATACGTGCAACGGGGCGCCGGTGAAGTGGTACAGCGGGCCGGTGGTGTACCGGAACCGGTGCAGCATCCCGGACTCCGGCAACACCAACACGGCTTACTGGAACGGCTTGAGGCAGTGGGACGACCTGTCCCACATCGTCGCGGGCTACAACGTGAACGCGGCGACGGACTGCTCGCTGGACCACACGGACGGGCAGAACGAGATCGGCCTGTGTGACCGGTCGGCCATCGACGGGAACAACGGCGTGACGTACTCCGTCGTGGGGCTGTGCTTCATCGGGAGCAACGGCATCGACGAGGCGGACATCTGCATCGCCAGCGACCTGGACTTCACGCCGCGCACCGGCAGCGCGTTCGGCACGTCGGGCCGGAGCACGTTCGTGCACGAGGCGGGGCACTTCTTCGGCTTCAAGCACGAGGGCGGGCACAGCATCCTGCGCACCTCGCCGCCGCACCTGGTGACGGGCGGCTACGAGTCCTCCACGCTGTGGCCCACGAACGCGCAGGGCATGAACACGCTGTACGGCTATTCGGTGACGAAGCCGAACCTGCTGCCGTCCGCCATGGGCGTGGTGGGGGACGTGGCGCAGACGCTGGACCCGGCTGGCACGAAGACGGTGTGCCGGGGCACGGCGCAGAGCGTGAAGTTCTACGTGGGCAACATGGGCAACGCGGCCGCGTCGTCCTACGCCATGCGCGTGCGCCTGAGCCCGACGGCGCCGCCGAATGGCTACTACGAGTCCACCAACGTGGTGGCCACGTTCAACCACTCGCTGGGGGCGTTCTCGGAGGGCATCTACTCGCTGGGCTTCACGGTGCCGGCGTCGCTGCCGTTCAACACGTACTACGTCTACCTGGACATGGATCCGGCGGGCGCGGTGGACGAGCTGAAGGAGAACGACAACACCACCGTCAGCGCCATGCTCCTGCGGGTGGGGTGCTGAGCATGCGGCATGGGGCCCTGATGGCGGCGCTGCTCCTGAGCGCCTGCGCGAAGCCGAAGGAGGAGCGGGCGGCGTCGCGTGACGCGCTCACGGCGGAGCGGCCCCAGCCCCGGGGCGCGGCCACCGTGCGCACGGACCAGGGCTCCTACTCGGCTCCATCCGTGCGGTTCAGCGCCGACTTCCTGGGGGAGCCGCCCGTGCCCCTGATGCAGGTCGCGCTGAGCGCGCAAGCGGACGACGGGGGCACCTGGGGCTTCCGCATGGCGGTGGATGAGAAGTTCGTGACGTCAAGGCACGCCACCGCCCGGATCATCCCTCGGACGGCACTGGGCCCGGGCCTCGCGGTGGTGGACCACCAGGTGGCCGGGGGGCCCTCGATGATGATGGACGAGGGCACCCTGGAGCTGACCGTCACCGGGATGCAGGCGAAGGGTGAGGTCCGGATGAAGGACGGGAGCGTGCGCGCGACCTTCGAGGGTCCACTGACCGTCGAATGCACGGTGCCGCCCGCGTGGCTGGGTGGCGCGAACGCGCCCGTGCCGTCGTCTCCCGATGCAGGGACGGTCCGCGTGCCCGATGAGGCCCTGGCCACGAAGCAGTGCCGGTCCGTGGCGGACGCCTTCCGCTGACACCCGGCCGGAAGGCCCGTGGAATGGAAATGCGGCCCGGGGAATGCGCCGTCCTGGGCCGCCGGACTACGCTGCGGGGCGCGGTCCTCCTCTGCCCACGGAGCATCCCATGCAGGCTCGTTCCCTCCGTTCGTGTGTCCTGGCCACGTTGTCCGCGCTGTCCCTCCTCGCCTGTGGCGGTGGTTCGCCCGAAGCAGAGCCGGTGGGCCCGGAGGCGACGGAGCGCGAGTCCGTCACCCAGGCCTCGGTTTCGTGCGTGGATGAGTGCTACCAGTCCTACTCCTGGTGCCCGGCTCAGTGTCAGGCGACGTATGAGCAGTGCGCCGCGGCCATTTCCATCTGCTACGACTCGTGCGACCGCGGCGTCGGCCCCTGGCTGCCCTGCTGAGTCGCGAGCGCGGCCCGGTCGCCAGGATGGGGCCGGGCCAGCGTCACTCCGCGTCGCGACCGCTCACGTCCGCCCAGGCCAGCCCGAAGCGCGCCAGGTACTTCCGGAGGCGGTCCGCGTCGTTGACGCTCTTCTTCTGCGCTCGGGACTGCGCGAACAACGTCCGGCCCGCATCCGACAGCGAGCGCGCGGAGCGGCACACCGTCACCACGTCCCCGAGCTGCACGCGGTCGAACCGATCCAACTCCGCCGCGCGCGTGGCCCCCATCACCTCCACCAGCACGTCTTCTCCCGCTGACGTCGCCGCGCTCGCGGGCCGCCACTGCGCTCGCAGGCGGTCCAGCTCCTCGTCCACCACGTCGCGTGTCATCCGCCCACCGGCCGCCAGCGTGGACATGCGGAGCACCGCCGCGTTGAGGTCCCGGAAGTTGCCGCTCCACCGGCCTTCAGGGGACGTGGCGAAGCGCAGGAAGTGCTCCTGCGCCTCCTTGCTCATCGTCACCCGCGTCCCCAGCGCCTGGGACGCCTGATCCAGTTCGTATTGCAGGTTGGGCGCGATGTCCTCCGGCCGCTCTCTCAACGCGGGCAACCGGAAGGTCCACAGGTTGATGCGGGCGAGCAGGTCCTCGCGGAACCGTCCCCGCTCCACGTCCAACTGAAGGTCGCGGTTCGTCCCCGCGATGAGCTGGAAGTCGCTCTCCGCCTCCTTGTCCGCGCCCACCGGGAGGAAGCGCTTGTCCTCCAGCGCTCGCAGCAGCATGGCCTGCTCGTCCGCGCCCAGCTCGCCAATCTCGTCCAGGAACAGCACGCCGCCATTCGCCTGCCGCATCAGCCCGGGCCGGTCTCCCACCGCGCCCGTGAACGCGCCCTTCACGTGGCCGAAGAGCGTGGACATCGCCCCATCGCCGCGCAGCGTGGCGCAGTTCAGGTCCACGAACGGCCCCGTCACCTGGTTGCGCGCCTTCTTCAGCGCGTAGATGCGCTTCGCGAGCTGCGACTTGCCCGCGCCCGTGGGGCCTGTCAGCAGCAACGGCGCTCGGGACTGCACCGCCACCTGTTCAATCCGCTCGATGATCCGGTTGAAGGCGGCGTTGCGCGTGTCGATGCCGGACTTGAGGAACGACAGGCCCTCGCGCTGCTGTTGCCGGAAGCGCGCCGCCAGCGTGTCGTAGTTGGACAGGTCCAGGTCGATGATGGCGTGCGTGCCCACCGCCCCGTGTTCCTTCCCCTTGCCCGGGGACGTCTGCACCAGCCGGCCTGGAATCAACCGGCTCTCCACCAGGAGGAACATGCAGATCTGCGCAATGTGCGTGCCCGTGGTGATGTGCACCAGGTAGTCCTCTTCCTCCGGATGGAAGGGCTGCGCGCGCACGTGGTCCAGCAGCGCGCCGTACACCTCCTCCAGGTTCCATGGATCCCGGATGGGCAGTGACGTGAGCCGCACCTGCGTCTCCGGGGACACCTGCGCGATGTCGTCCCGGATGACCGCCGCCAGTGACGTCGCGGCGGGCGGGTGCAGCAACTCCAGCCGGTGCACCAGCAGGTCCTCCTGCTGACACAGCGACACCGTGGGCCGCCACCGCGTCCAGCGGTGCGCCCCCATCCCCGTGTCCAGCGTCGTCCCCAGCATCCCGATGACGACCGTCCGCCGCGCCTTCGTCTTTTGAGCCATCAGGATAGGTATTTATCCCATGGGATACGGATTTACAGCCTGCCCTGGGGGCTCCCCTCGGGGACGGCGTTGGCACGCCGGCTGCTCTAGCTCCCCCACGTGACCGGGACACAGCGCCCGGGTCGAACGACCGAAAGGTGCAGAGCCATGGACCGCATGAACGCGAACTACGAGGTGCTGTCGGACGAAGCGGGCCGCCCCATCAAGGCGTGGACGGTGGGGGTGCCGTTCGAGGACGAGGCGAAGAAGCAGCTTCGCAACCTCCGCGGCCTGCCCTTCATCCACAAGTGGGTCGCCGTGATGCCGGACGTGCACCGCGGTTACGGCGCGACGGTCGGGAGCGTGGTGCCCACGGTGGGCGCGGTGGTGCCGGCGGCGGTGGGCGTGGACATCGGATGCGGGATGATCGCCGTGCGCACGACGCTGCGCGCGGATCAGCTCCCGGACTCGCTGCGCGGGGTGCGCTCGGCCATCGAGGCGGCGGTGCCGCACGGCCGTACGGACAACGGCGGCCGGAATGACCGCGGCGCGTGGAAGGACTCGCCCGCGACGCATACCGCCGCGTGGGCCCGCCTGGCGGAGGGGTACGCGCGCATCGTCGCGAAGCACCCGCGCATCGGCCGTGGGCCGGAGCTGGCGCACCTGGGAACGCTGGGAACGGGGAACCACTTCATCGAGCTGTGCGTCGATGAGTCGGACGGCGTGTGGCTGATGCTGCACTCGGGGTCGCGCGGCGTGGGAAACCGCATCGGAAGCCACTTCATCGAGCTGGCGAAGCAGGACATGGAGCGCTTCTTCATCCACCTGCCGGACGCGGACCTGGCGTACCTGCCGGAGGGGACGGAGCACTTCGAGGACTACGTCTTCGCGGTGAGCTGGGCGCAGGACTTCGCGGCGATGAACCGCGAGCTCATGCTGCACTCGGCGGTGGAGGCCCTGAAGGCGAGCGGTGAGCTGCCCGCGTTCGAGCTGTCCGAGTCCGCGGTGAACTGCCACCACAACTACATCTCGCGCGAGCACCACTTCGGAAAGAACTGCTTCGTGACCCGCAAGGGCGCGGTGCGGGCGCGCGAGGGCGACATGGGGATCATCCCCGGCAGCATGGGGGCCCATTCCTACATCGTCCGCGGGAAGGGAAACGCGGATGCCTTCCACTCGTGCAGCCACGGCGCGGGCCGGGTGATGTCGCGCGAAGCGGCGAAGAAGCGCTTCACGCTGGAGGACCACGCGAAGGCGACCGCGGGCGTGGAGTGCCGCAAGGACGTGGACGTGATTGACGAGACGCCGGCCGCGTACAAGCCCATCGACGCCGTGATGGCCGCGCAGGCGGACCTGGTGGAGGTCGTCCACACGCTCAAGCAGGTGGTGTGCGTGAAGGGATAGCCGAAGCGTCGTTCCACCCGCCGCCCGCGGAGGTGCACATGCCGGGATGAAGACACCGAGGCGCCCGTTCCCCCGAAGAGGTCCGCGCAAGCGGCCGTTACGTGGGGGGAGCGGGCGCCGCTATTTTTTGAAATCAGGGATGGGATGCTGCACACGTCCGCGAGCGCGCAAAGGAGCACCACGCACATGGTTCGCATCGATGGTTCACAGGGGGAGGGGGGCGGCCAGGTGCTGCGCACCGCGCTGGCGCTGTCGCTGGTGACGGGCACGCCGTTCGAGATGGTCAATGTTCGCGCCGGCCGCGCCAAGCCGGGCCTGCTGCGCCAGCACCTCACCGCGCTCAAGGCCGCGGAGGCCGTGGGCGCCGCGGAGGTGACGGGCGCGGAGCTGGGCTCCAAGCAGGTGGTCTTCCACCCGCGCGCGCTGTCGGCGGGCAACTACCACTTCGCGGTGGGCACGGCGGGCAGCGCGACGCTGGTGCTCCAGACGGTGCTGCCCGCGCTCCTGCACGCGGAAGGGGCCTCCACGCTGATGCTGGAGGGCGGGACGCACAACCCGGCGGCGCCGCCGTTCGAGTTCCTGGAGAAGGCGTACCTGCCGCTCCTGCGCCGCATGGGCCCGCGCGTGGACGTGGCGCTGGAGCGGCCCGGCTACTACCCGGCGGGCGGCGGACGGTTCCGCGTGGACATCCACCCCGCGAAGCTCCAGCCGCTCCAGTTGCTGGAGCGCGGCCAGGTGCTGCGCACGGAGGCCGTGGCCCAGGTGGCCTCCATCCCCTTCGACGTGGCGAAGCGCGAGCTGGAGACCGTGGCCGCCTTGCTCAAGCTGCGGCCGGATCAGCAGCGGCCGGAGGAGCTCAAGCGCGCCTACGGTCCGGGCAACGTGCTGCGCGTGGAAGTGGAGAGCGAGCACGTGACGGAGGTCTTCACCGGCTTCGGTGAGCGCGGCAAGCGCGCGGAGGCCGTGGCCGAGGAGGTCGCCTCGAAGGTGAAGCGCTACCTGGACGCGGGCGTGCCCGTGGGCGAGCACCTGTGTGATCAGCTCCTCCTGCTGTGCGCCCTGGCGAAGGGCGGCCACTTCCGCACGGTGGCGCTGGACAGCCATTCGCTCACGCAGCGCGAGACGATGGCGCACTTCCTCGACGTGAAGGTGGACGTGCGGGAGCTGGAGCGCGACGTCCACGAGGTGACGGTGCGCGCCTGACGAGGAGATGGGGCAGGGCGGTGCCCCCTCGTCCGGCCGGACGCCCGGCGGTCGGACGAGGCGCCCGGCCGGCAGGGCTCAACCCATGGCGTTACCTCGCGGCCTTCCTACGTTGTGACCCGTGGGGGAGGCCTGCGCGTGGCGGAAGTCCCTGAAGTCGAAATCATCGTTCGAGACCTGAAGCAGGCCGTCGTGGGCCGGCGCTTCGTGGACGCGGAGGTGCGGGTGCCCGCGGCGGTGCGCTTCGCCTCGCCCCCGGACTTCATCCAGAACCTCCGGGGCCGCAAGGTGCTCGCGGCCGAGCGGCGCGCGAAGTTCATGCTGCTCACGCTGGATGACGGGCAGACGCTCGCGCTGCACTTCATGCTCTGGGGCGAGCTGCAGCTACGGCCCGTGGGAAGCGAACGGCCCCCCGCGACGCTCGTGGTCCTCACGCTGGAGGGCAATGAAGAACTCCAGCTCACGGACACGCTGGGCTACGCGCGCGTGGCGCTGGGGCCCACGGCGCTGCTGGCGTCCCAGCTCAAGCTGGAGGAGCTGGGGCCGGAGGCGCTCGATGAGGCCTTCACTCCGGAGGTCCTGGCGAAGCAGCTTCGCCGCAGGCGCAGCCCGCTCAAGACGGTGCTCCTGAACCAGCGCGTGCTCGCGGGGCTGGGCAACCGCGACGCGGACGAGAGCCTGTGGGTCGCGGGCATCGACCCCCGGCGGTTGGCGTCGTCCTTGTCCCCCGCGGAAATCGTCCGGCTGCACCAGGGCATCCGCGACGTGCTGGAAGAGGGCCTGCGGCTGCGCGGCACGCAGCGCGACCTGTTCGGCGTGCAGGGACAGGCGAAGCACCGGCGCAACATCTTCGGCAGGACGGGAGCGCCCTGTCCCCGCTGCGCCACGCCCGTGTCCCACCTGCGCGTCGGTGGCCGCAACACGCACTGGTGCGCGCACTGCCAGCCCGCGGACGGCGCCGCGACGGAGGCCCCGGCGCAGACGTCCCTGCTCTGAGCTGGTATGTACCGGAGCGTGTCCGACGTCCCCGCCCCCGCGCCCCTGTGCCTCGATGACGCGCTCGCGCGAGCGAGCGAGGAGCTCCAGTTCCCCAGCTACTACCAGTCCAGCGTGCGCCCGCTCCTGCGCGACCCGGAGGGACGCTGGCCCCACTGCTGCGGCGGAGGCTGCGAGCCGTGCGCCCAGACGCTCATCCGCGTCGCGATGCGCGCGCTGGAGATGATGGGCACGCCGCGCCAGAGCCCTCCGCCGGACTTCTAGTCAGAACAGCCGCGTCCCCAGGCCCACGCGCCCGGTGAGCCCCAGCCGCGTCTGGCCCGCGCCCGCGCGCTCCTGGAACGTCTCCACGCCCACCTGTCCCGCCGCGAGCAGCGACAGGTTGCCGCCCAGGTACACCTCCACGCCCAGGCCGCCCAGCGCCTGGAAGCGCCGCTGCTTGTCGCCCGTGAGCCCCAGGTCGATGGGCAGGTCCACCAGGCCCAGCACCGCCACGGTGTCCGCCACGCGGTAGCCCGCCACCATCCCCGGCAGGATGCGCACCAGCACGCCGGAGAAGTTGTCGTCGTCCATGTACGTGGAGCCGGAGTTGAGCACCAGGCCCACGCCCAACGTCGGCGCCAGCCCGAACGCCCCGCTGCGCACCACCTCCTTGCGGCCCACGAGCTCCAGCGACGCGGCCAGCTTGAACCAGTCGAAGCGCGCCCGCGCCTCCACCTCCAGCGCGCCCAGCCCCTGCCGGAACCCCACGCCCACCTCCGGCGCGCCCGTGTAGCCATAGAGCGCCGTCGCCCCCGCGGGCAGCATCACCGGCGCCACCACGGAGCCCAGCGGGTCCTCCTGGGAGAAGGAGACCTCCGCGTCCTGGGCGGAGGCGAGGGCGGGCACGGCGAGGAGGGCGAGCAGCGGTCCGAGGCGCGTCATGGCCGCGCACCCTAGCTTGGGATGCAGGCTGGCAAAAACCCAACGAACCCAGGGACTTGGGGGCGGATTGTACATCCGGCCGGGATCACTGGAAGAATGGGGAATCCATGGTTGCCTACCTCCACGTCGCACCGCCTCCTGAAACCTCCATGCCCGCGGCAGGTCGTGAAGCACTCGACCTTCCGGGTGGGGCCGGGGGCTGGGTGCTGCTCGTGGGGGAGACGGCGCGGCCGGTGGTGGCGGCGGCGCTCGCCCGCGAAGGCTTCAGGCCCGTGCACGTGGACGGGGCCCGCGCGGCGCTGGAGCTGCTGGGCGTGGATCCGGGAGGGACGCGGCCGGACGCGGCGCCCCCGGAGTCGAAGGCCGAGCGGCCCCGGCTGGTCATCATCGACGCGGACCTGCCGGACGGCGACGGCTTCAGCCTCTGCGGCGTGCTCCGCGCGGACCCGAAGTCCGCGCACCTGCCGGTGCTGCTGGTGGCGAAGTGCGCGGAGGAGTTCCACCGCGACCTCGCCGCGGGCGTGGGCGCGGACGAGTACCTGGTGGAGCCGGTGGACGCGCGCGACGTGGCGGTGCTCGCGCGGCTCAAGGCGGGGCGGCGCGGCGAGGAGGACGTCTACGACGCGCACACCGCGACGCTGCCCCTCGTGGCGCTGATGCGCGCGCTCCTGTCCGGCGTGCGCTCGGGGCGGGTGGTGCTGTCGGAGGAGGCCGGCGCGCTCGTCTTCCGCCATGGCCAGGTGGTGGACGCGACCTTCCATGGCGAGCGCGGCTGCCTCGCGTTCCGGCGCCTCCTGTGCTTCGGCTCGGGCGCGTACACGGTGACGTTCGGCCCGGAGCTGCAGCGGGGCAGCTTCTCCATGGACCGCCCGTTCCTGTGCGACCAGGTGGTGCCCGGCCTGGAGCGCTTCGAACAGTTGCGCGTCAAGGGCCTGCCCCTGGCGGCGCGGCTCACGGTGGACTTCAACCGGCTCGCGCGGGAGCTGCCCTCGCTGCCGGAGGACGTGGAGCAGGTGGTGCGCCTGTTCGACGGACGGCGCACCGTGCGCGCGATGCTGCTGGAGTGCCGCTTCCCGGAGGCCCTGGCCTACGAGGCGGCGACCCGCCTGTTCATGCTGGGCGTGCTGGTGCCCGCCATCCTGGTGGAGGAGCGCGAGCGCGCCCGGGAGTCCGCGGGGCCGCCCCGCCTCTTCGAGCCCGTCCTGGCGCCCGAATCGGGGCCGGAGTCCGGGCCGGACGCGTCGTGAGGGTTTGACTCGGGCGGCCTGCTCGGGGCACAAGGCCGGGAGCGCCCCGGGCTGAACGCCCGTCCACCCCACGCCGAAGCCGCCCCCCATGTCCGGTCACAACCGCTGGTCGAAACTCAAACGCCGGAATGCCGTCCTGGGCGTGGCCAAGGGCAAGCTCTACTCCAAGGCCATCAAGGAGATGACCGTCGCCGCGCGCCTGGGCGGCGGTGACCCGTCCAGCAACGCCCGCCTGCGCGTGGCCGTGGCCCAGGCGCGCGAGTCGAACATCCCGCGCGACACCATCGAGCGCGCCATCAAGAAGGGCACGGGCGAGCTGGCCGGCGAGTCCTACGAAGAGGTGACGTACGAGGGCTACGGCCCCGGCGGCGTCGCGCTCATCATCGAGTGCCTCACCGACAACCGGAACCGCTCCGCCAGCGACGTGCGCAACCTCCTGGGCAACTACGGCGGCAACATGGGCGCCGAGGGCGCCGTGGGCTGGATGTTCCACAAGAAGGGCGTCATCACCGTGAAGCCCGGCCCCACCGAGGACCAGGTGATGGAGCAGGCCCTGGACGCGGGCGCGGAGGACGTCGTGGACCAGGGGCCGGACGGCTTCGAGGTGCGCACCGCCCCGGCGGACCTGCACGCGGTGGGCGCGAAGCTGGAGGCCGCGGGCCTGCCCCTGGGCGAGCAGAAGTGGACCTTCGTGCCGCAGAACACCGTGAAGGTGGAAGGCGACAACGCGAAGCGCCTGTTGAAGCTGATGGACGCGCTCGACGACAACGACGACGTGCAGCACGTGCACGCCAACTTCGAAATCGACGAGTCCCTGATGGAGTCGCTGTCCACGTAATGCCCCGGAAGGGCGCGTGGGAAAGGAACGGGCCTGTGCGGGTACTCGGCGTGGACCCTGGCAGCCGCTTCATGGGCTTCGGGGTGGTGGAGGAGAAGAAGGGCAAGCTCGTGCACCTGGGCCACGGCGTCATCAAGGTGGTGGAGTCCGCGCCCCTCGCTGAGCGCCTGAAGGACCTGCACGCCGCCTTGAGCGCCGCGCTCCAGCGCTACCAGCCGGAGGCCGTGGCCGTGGAGGGGCTCTTCACCTTCCGCAACGCCCGGAGCGCCCTGGTGCTGGGGCACGCGCGCGGCGTGGCGCTGCTCGCCGCGGCGCAGGCGGGCCTGCCCGTGCACGAGTACGCCCCCGCCAGCGTGAAGAAGTCCGTGGGCGCCAGCGGCGCGGGCGGCAAGGACGCCGTGGCGCGCATGGTGCGCACGCTGCTCGGCGTGGAGGAGGCGACGCTGGAGCGCGCGGATGCCAGCGACGCGCTCGCCGTGGCGCTGTGCCACCTGAACCAGTTCCGCGTGGGCATGCCCCGCGCCAGCGCTCCCGGCAACGGCAAGCGCAAGGGGGCCGCGTCGGTGCTCGCGGACCGCCTGTCGTCCGCCTACCAGCGCCCGGAGGCCCGCCGATGATCGCCCGGCTGCGTGGCAACGTGTTGGAGAAGGGTGCCGAGGACGCCGTCATCGACGTGCACGGCGTGGGGTACCGCGTGAACCTGTCCACCGTCTCGCTGGGCAAGCTGCCCGAGGACGGCCAGCCGGTGGACCTGCGCATCCGCACCGTGGTGCGCGAGGACGCCTTCGAGCTCTTCGGCTTCCTCTCCCCGGCGGAGGAGGAGCTCTTCCAACTGCTCAACAGCGTGTCCCGCATCGGCCCGCGCATGGCCCTGGGCGTGATGTCCGGCATGGAGGTGGGCGAGCTCATCGCGGCGCTGTCGCGCGGTGAGACGGGCCGGCTCGCGAAGATCCACGGCGTGGGCAAGAAGACCGCCGAGCGGCTCGTCCTGGAGCTCAAGGAGAAGGTGCGCAACCTCCACTCGGAGGGCATCGCGAAGGGCACCACCCCGCGCGCGCCCGTCACCTCCGGCAACAAGGCGGACCTCGTCTCCGCGCTGCTCAACCTGGGCTACAAGCAGCCCCAGGCGGAGAAGGCCGCGGACGTCGTCATCGAGCGGCTGGGCCCGGACGCCACCTTCCAGGCGCTCTTCCGCGAAGCCCTCAAGGCCCTGCGCTCCAGCCCCTGACTTCCGCACACCGCCCTCGCCCTCCAGGGCGAGACGCGGTGCTGCACAGGGCAGGAAATCCTCGGAAGATACGCGCAAGGCTTTTTCCAGTAGGAATCCGCCGTCGTCGCGAGGCGAACGCTCCTGGCGTTCGTCCGCCATCATCTGGCGATCCACGCCGCTCACGGTCCGACACCCCTGAGCAATCCTGGCCGGCCATGAGCTGGCCCATTCCGCTGCAAATATCAAATTCCAGCTCAGGCGCGGTGGTCCCCCCGGACCGCGTCGCGCCGAGGAGGCGTGTGTCATGGCGGCGTGGCGTGGTGTTCCGATCGTCGTGGTGCTGCTCTCGGGCGTCATTGGGGTGGGGTGCGGCGCGCCGGAAGGCGAGGACGTGCCGGCGTTGGGCGAGGTGTCGGCGGCGCTGGAGCCGAAGGCCGCCGGAGGTCCGCAGCCGTGTGGCCCCTCGGCGCGGCCGGTGGGGGACGTCCGGCGCGGCGCGGAGGGCTCGGCGCCGGAGGCGCTGGTGGAGGTGGGCGGTCAGGCCTTCTTCGCCGCGGATGACGGCGTGTCCGGCCGCGAGCTGTGGGTGACGGACGGGAGCGCCACGGAGGCGCGCCGGGTGAAGGACGTGCGGCCCGGGGCGTACGGCAGCACGCCGCGCTTCCTCACGCGGATGGGTGCGCGGCTGTTCTTCGTCGCGGATGACGGCGTGCACGGGCCGGAGCTGTGGCGGTCTGACGGCACCGGGCAGGGCACGGCGCTGGTGGCGGACATCCGGCCCGGGCCGCGGGGCAGCGCGCCGGACGCGCTGACGGTGGTGGGCGGCCGGCTGTACTTCACCGCGGATGACGGCGGGCGCGGCCGTGAGCTGTGGAGCACGGACGGCACGGCGCGAGGCACGCGGCTCACGCAGGAGTTCGCCCCGGGGCCGAACTCGCTGTTCCTGGACGAGCTGACGGAGTGGAACGGGCGGCTGGCGCTGGTGGCGTACGGCGACGCGGTGACGCTGTGGGTGATGGACGGGAGCACCGGCACCTCCCGGGCGTTCTTCCGCGGCCCGGAGCAGTCCGTCGTCTTCTCGCTGACGCCGGCGGGGAAGGACCGCCTCTTCTTCCTCGTGGACCTGGGCTTCGGCGAGGCGGACCTCTGGGTAACGCGGGGCCAGCCCCTCTTCACCTTCCCGCTCAGGCACTTCGCGGGGGACTACCCGTCGGAGCTCACGCCGCTGGGCAACGCCGTGTACTTCATGGCCGGCGCGGAGGGCTTCTTCGGCGAGCCCGGGGACCTGTCCCACGGCGGCGAGCTGTGGAGGAGCGACGGCACGCTCCCGGGCACCCGCCTGGTGAAGGACGTGCGGCCGGGGCCCCAGGGCTCGCAGCCCTCCGGGCTGACGGTGCTGGACGGGCGGCTGTACTTCGCGGCGGATGACGGCGTGCACGGCCGCGAGCTGTGGCGCTCCAACGGCACGGCGCAGGGCACGGTGCTGGTGCAGGACGTGGCGCCGGGCCCCGAGGGCAGCGCCCCCATGGCCTTCGCGGTGGTGGACGGCTGGCTCTTCTTCTCCGCGACGACGGCCGGCCGGGGCCGCGAGGGCTGGTACTCCAACGGCGAACCGGGCCGCGTGGACCCGATGCGCGACATCGCCCCCGCCGGGCTGGACGCGAACCCCCACGGCTTCGTGCGCGCGGGCAGCTCCGTCTTCTTCCTCGCCACGGAGCCGGGCCAGGGGGAGGAGCCCTGGGCGCTGCCCTTCCTCCCCGCGGCCCGCTGCGCCCTCGTGGAGCCCTGAGGGCGGCGCCTACGCCGCGCGCCGCGCCGCGGGCGTGGGGTGCAGCCCGCCCGTGTTCGGCGCGGGCAGCACCACGGTGGGCCCCAGGCCCGGGGCCAAGAGGTGCGCGGTGAGCAGCGAGGACGGGTGGAAGTTCACGAACGACGCGTCATGCGCGGACGGGCCCGCGAAGAGCTTCTCCACCACCATGGACGCGTACTGCTCCAGCGAGTCCTCGCGCGTGTTGCCGTTGAGCACCACCTCCCAGCCCATCTGCTCCGCGAAGCGGCGCACGCCGGGGATGCGCGACAGGAGCGGCGTGTAGCTCTCCGTGCTCACGCCGTTCTCGCTCACCACGAAGACCTCGTTCGCGGTGGCCACCGCCAGGGACATGTTCCCCTGCGTGTGGCCGGGCGTGCTGAGCAGCGCCGCGCCCTGGCCCAGCCACGTGTCGCCGTCCAGCAGCACCACGCGCTCCTCGGGGATGTCCGCGCCGCCGGGCACGAACCACACGTGCTGCATGGGGTGCAGGTGCTTCACCATGGTCCACTCCGCGCGCTGCACCAGCAGCTTCGCCCGGGGGAACACCGGCGGGGCGCCGTCACCGCCCAGCCAGCCGCGCAGGTCCTGGATGTGCAAGTGGTCGAAGGCCAGGTAGTCCACGTCCGACGGCGTCAGCCCCAACTGCTCCAGGTAGCCCTGCACCGTGCCGTGGCGGGTGGACATCACCTTGTCGGAGAGGAACGCGCCGTAGCGCTCGCGCAGCGCGCGGTAGAAGGGCGCCGCGTGGCCCCGCTCGTAGTCGGTGGGGTTGAAGAGCAGCGTGCGCCGCTGGCCGGTGCCGGCTTCCGCGAACTGCACCACCTGCATGCGGTTGGTCATCATCACGTACGGCGCGGGTGACAGCGCCGCCCCGCTGAAGGCGAACAGCGTGGGGTAGGGGAACGTGATGAGGTCGCAGGTGGCTACCGCTGCTACCGGGCCCTCCCGGACGAAGGCCTCGCGGGCCTCCAGCGCGGCGCGGCGCAGTTGCTGCAACCGGGGGCCGGGCGAACGCTCGGCGCGGGCCTCGGGCAGCAGGGGCAGGGGACGGAACGGGGCGGAAGCGGAAATCATGACGCGACTCCCTTCGGGCAGGGGGACGTGCCCCCTGGCTGGCCGGTCGGCGTGCCACTCCGAGTCTAGCGCCGCCAGAAGGGCAGCGACACGCGCCCCCTTCGCTGTATAGGGTCACAATGGCGATGGCGAGGAAGTCCGACGACACCCTCTCGGGAGATGTTCAGCCGGAAGACATCCGGTTGGAGGCCTCCCTGCGCCCACGCACCTTCGACGAGTACGTGGGGCAGGGGGCGGTCGTCGAGAAGCTCAAGGTGTACGTGGCCGCGGCGAAGAGCCGGGGTGACGCGCTGGACCACTGTCTGTTCTCCGGCCCTCCCGGCCTGGGCAAGACGTCGCTCGCGCACCTCATCGCGAACGAGCTGGGCGTGGGCATCCACGTCACCAGCGGCCCCGCGCTGGAGCGCAAGGGCGACCTGGCGGGCCTGCTCACCAACCTCAACGAGCGGGACATCCTCTTCATCGACGAAATCCACCGCCTCAACGCCGCCGTGGAGGAGTACCTCTACCCGGCGATGGAGGACTTCCGGCTGGATATCACCATCGACACCGGGCCCGCCGCCCGCGCGATGAAGATTGATTTGCCGCCCTTCACCCTGGTGGGCGCCACCACGCGCACGGGCCTGTTGACCTCCCCCCTGCGCGACCGCTTCCAGATTCAAGAGCGCCTGGAGTACTACGAGCCGAAGTTCCTGGAGCAGATATTGGACCGCTCCGCGCGCATCCTCGGCGTGCCCATGGACCGCGCCGCCAGCCGCGAAATCTCCACCCGCTCGCGCGGCACGCCCCGCATCGCCAACCGGCTCTTGCGCCGCCTGCGCGACTTCGCCCAGGTGGAGGGCAACGGCCGCATCACCTACGACCTGGCGCATGATTCGCTCAGCCGCCTGGGCGTGGACGCCAGCGGCCTGGACGCGATGGACCGGAAGATCCTCCTGACCATCCTGGAGAAGTTCGGCGGCGGCCCGGTGGGCGTGGAGACCATCGCCGCGAGCGTGGGCGAGCAGCGCGACACCCTCGAGGACGTCTACGAGCCCTTCCTCATGCAGGAGGGCTTCCTCATGCGCACGCCCCGGGGCCGCACCGCCACGCTGCGCACCTACCAGTACTTCAAGAAGACGCCGCCTCCCAGCTCCCCGCAAGGGGCGCTCTTCTAGCCTGTACCCCGTTCCGCCATGAGCCAAGCCTCCGCGCCCGCCGTGCCCACGGTCCTCCCCGGTTCCCGCGACTACTACGGCGACCTGATGCGCGCCTCCCAGGCCACGCGCGCGGGCTTCCTCGCGGAGCGCGAGCGCTGGCTGCGCGGTGTCCCGGTGGAGGGCCGCGAGGAGCTGCTCTTCGAGTTCGAGATGTGGCTGCGCGCCGTGGAGCGCTACCTCAACCTCCACAACTCCGTGGTGGACGCCCGCGCCCGGCCGCTCGTCACGCGCGACTTCCACGAGGAGCTGGTGGACGTGCGCGACGCCATGGAGCGCGCCGTGCGCGTCGCCCGGCACCTGCAGGACCCGGACAGCGACCCGAAGATGGTCTTCCGCAAGTACGTGGAGACCCAGCTCGCGGACGACCGCGTGCGCCGGCTGCTGATTGAAGAGGAGCTGGATCAGGAGACCCCGCCGGAGAGCCTCTTCGTCGTGCGCGAGGCGTTCGACGCGCTGAAGAACCTGCTCGACAACCTGCTCCAGTTGCCGCTCATCGGCCTGTCGCTGTTCCAGGACGTGGGCAAGCTGACGCTGCGGGAGATCGTCCTCAACCGCTACTTCCGCCCCTTCCGCCCGCTGGAGTTCCGCGTCGAGTACGACCGGCTGCGCTCCGTGCGCCTGCTGGACGTGCTGGGCACGCTGCCCGCGGACACGCGGCCCCTCTTCACCACCGCGTTCCTGGGCCTGTTCCGCGTGCTGCACTACCTGACGCACGTGGACCCGGAGGCGCAGCCGCCCGTGCCGCGCCGCGTGCGCGTGCTCCTGTCCCTGGTGCGCGGCGAGGTCTCCGCCGTGGCCAGCTACCTGCACACGGAGCTGTCCCCCAAGGCCGGGCCCAAGCACCTGCAGGCCGCCACGCTGCGCGCCGCGCGCGACCTGGCCCGAGAGACGGACCGCATCTCCCGCGAGGTGCTGGTGGACCTGGACCGCGACCCCGCCGCCCCCCTGCGCGCCGCGGAGGCCTTCACCACGCTCCTGCGCCAGCAGATCGTCGCGCTGGTGGACGCGCTGGCCCCCAACGGCGCGCTGGGGGAGGAGGCCTTCGCCCACCTCACCAGCGCCCAGGACGCCGCGCTGCGCCTGCGCAAGGACCTGTGGGTCTACGCCCAGTTGTGCCGCGCCGCTGAAAGCCACCTGCGCGCGGAGGACGTCGCCGCCGCCGAGCGCGTGCTGGAGGCCCTCAAGTCGTTCCTCGACTACTTCCACGACGGCGGCTACCAGCTCCTGCGCTACGCGGACTACGACGCCTTCGACCGCTTCACCTCGCTCCTGGTGGAGCTGCCCTGGCCCCCGGAGGGCCCCGGCATCCGCAGCCGCCTGGCGGAGGACCTCCGGCGCTTCTCCCAGACGCTGGAGACCACCTTCCACGCCGTCAGCCGCCGCTCGCTCCTCCAGGGCCGCGGCTTCGACCGGCCGGACGCGGAAGCCCTGCGCGACCGCTTCCTGCCGCCTGCCCGCTGACCCACCCTCCCGGTCACGATTCCCGTCAAGCCCCGGACTCCCGGTGAGACCGGGATGTGCGTTTGCTTCCGGGCACTCGCCTGCGATAGAGACGCGCCGCTGTCACGTGGGTGACACGCACTCCCGGTTGGCGCGAAACCATCCGGGGGCCCTGGGGTTCGAAGGATGAATTCCGGACATCGCTGTCAGGGTGGGAGGAGCAGTGGTGGGTTTCCCAAGAGGGGTGTCCGGGCCCCGGTCCTCGCCGCCCCCCGTTCCGGTCCCCGGCGAGCCAGCAGTTCCAGGGGGTTGGGAAGGGCAGGGCCACCCCCTCCGGGAATCCTTGTGTCACGGCCGCGTGGCATGTTGATTGCTCCTATGTGCAGCGCGTCAGAGCGCCGTGGAACGGCCTGACGGGGCCATACCCCGCGTATGTCAGTACGAAGCAGTCCCTAGAGGCGACACCGACATGCTCCAGCTCAACGACTTCCAGCGCACCCTCTCCCAGCCGGCCGTCTGCCGCGGCGTGGGGCTCCACTCCGGGTTGCCCGTGACGCTGACCCTGAAGCCCGCGCCCGCGGGGCATGGCATCGTCTTCGTGCGCACGGACCTGGCGCGCCCGGTGAGCATCCCCGCGCTGGCGGAGTACGTGGTGGACACGTCGCTGGCCACCACCCTGGGCCGGGACGGCGTGAAGGTGGGCACGGTGGAGCACCTGATGTCCGCGCTGGCGGCGCTGGGCATCGACAACGTGCGCGCGGAGCTGGACGGGCCGGAGGTGCCCATCATGGACGGCAGCGCGGCGCCCTTCACGCACGCCATCATGGAGGCGGGCTCCCACGAGCTGGACGCGCCGCGCGAGTACCTGGTCATCAAGAAGAGCGTGGTGGTGCAGGACGGCGACAAGCAGGCCTCGCTCACCCCCGCCCGGCGCTTCCGCATCAGTTGCACCATCGACTTCGAGCACCCCGTCATCCAGGGCCAGTCCTTCGACGTGGACGTGAACGACCGGGGCTTCTCGCGTGAGATCTCCCGCGCCCGCACCTTCGGCTTCCTGCGCGACGTGGAGAAGCTCAAGACGCTGGGCCTGGCGCGCGGCGGCTCGCTGGAGAACGCCGTCGTGGTGGACGAGGCCGCCATCCTCAACCCGGACGGCCTGCGCTTCCCGGACGAGTTCGTGCGCCACAAGATTTTGGACGCCATCGGCGACGTGTCGCTGTTCGGCCGGCCCGTTATCGGCCACATGACGGCGTTCAAGACGGGCCACGCGCTCAATCACAAACTGGTGCGCAAGGTGCTGGCGGACCCCTCCAGCTTCGACATCGTCACCGCGCGCCGCCGCGACGTGGAAGGGCGTGAGCCGGGCCGCGGAAGCCTCGCGGGCGCGTTGGAGTTGGAGCCCCTGGTCGCCTGAACACGGGACTGGCAATTCCTTGCCAGTCCCGGGGACCTCTATTAAGTCGGCGGGCTATGTCCATGCGCTCTACTCGCATCGCCCTGGCCGCCCTCCTCGCGGCATCCCTCACCGCCGGCTGCAACAAGGAGAAGGCGCCGGCCAATGCCCAGGCGCCCGCCGCGCAGGCCCAGGCTGGCAATGCCGCCGAGCCGTCGCCGGACACCGTGGTGGCCACCTTCGGCAACAACCAGAAGGTCACCTTCGGTGAGCTCAACGAGCGCATCAAGGAGCCGCTGGCGAACCTGGACAAGCAGAAGTACCAGTTGCGCAAGCGCGGCCTGGAGGGGCTCGTCACGGAGCGCCTGGTGAAGGAAGAGGCGACCAAGCGCGGCCTCACCGAGGACCAGCTCCTCAAGGCGGAGATCGACGACAAGATCCCCGCGCCGCCGGAAGAGAAGATCAAGGAGGTCTTCGAGGGCGCCAAGGGTCAGTTGCCCCCGGGCGCGACCTACGAGCAGATGAAGCCGCAGATCGTGGACTTCCTGTCCGGCCAGCAGAAGCAGGAGCAGGCCCAGAAGTTCTTCGACTCGCTGCGCGCGGGCGCCAACGTGAAGTACGAGCTGCCCGAGCCCCCGCGCCCGCCCGCGGAGCGCAAGCAGGTGGCCGCCACCGGCCCGTCCAAGGGCCCGGAGGGCGCGCCGGTCACCATCGTGGAGTTCAGCGACTTCCAGTGCCCGTTCTGCAGCCGCGCCATCGGCACGGTGGACGAGGTGACGAAGCAGTACGGCGACAAGGTGCGCCTGGTGTTCCGCCAGTTCCCGCTGGACTTCCACCAGCAGGCGCAGAAGGCCGCCGAGGCCTCGCTGTGCGCGAACGAGCAGGGCAAGTTCTGGGAGATGCACGACAAGCTCTTCGCCAACCAGAAGGCGCTGGGCGTGGATGACCTGAAGAAGTACGCGGGCGAGCTGAAGCTGGACACGGCCAAGTTCAACACCTGCCTCGACTCCGGCGAGAAGGCCGCGCAGGTGAAGGCGGACATGGCGGACGGCGCCAAGGTGGGCGTCAGCGGCACGCCGGCGTTCTTCATCAACGGCATCATGCTGTCCGGCGCGCAGCCCCTGGACGAGTTCAAGAGCATCATCGACGCGGAGCTGAAGGGCGCGAAGTAGCCCTCGGCGCCTGCAGGGAGGGATGCGGTGGCGTCCAAACCCAGGGCCACGCCCCGCGTGAGCGGTGAGGCGGCCTCGCTCGAACTGGAGCGGCCGCTCGCCGCTGTCGTCTCTCCCACCCGGCCCCTCTCGGCGCACTTCCTGGCGCCGGAGGGGTTGGTGCTCCTCCCGGAGTCCCACGGCGCGGCCGGCTTCTTCGCCGGCAGCCTGGGGACGCTCTCGGTCGAGGAGGTCTTCGCCCAGATCCTCTCGGGTATCCGCACCGGCCAGCTCGTCGTGCAGCACGGCACCGTGCGCCGCACGGTGGCCTTCCGCGACGGGCAGGTGGTGTTCGCCACCTCCAGCGAGCGCTGGGAGCGCCTGGGCGCGGTGATGGTGCGGCTGGGGCTCCTGACGGAAGCGCGGCTCACCCAGGCCTTGGCGCAGGTGACGCCCGCGCGGCGCATCGGCCAGGTGCTCACGTCGCAAGGCATCGTCTCCGAGGCCAGCCTCTACAGCGCCATGACGTTCGTGGTGCGCGAGGTGGTGCTCAACCTCTTCGAGATGGTGGAGGGCAGCTTCCTCTTCCTGGAGGCGAAGGCCCCGGCGGTGGACGCGGTGAAGCTGCCGGAGCGCACGCGCGACCTGGTGCTCACCGGCATCAAGCGCGCGGAGGAGACGGGCCGCCTGCGCCGCCGCTTCCCGGACGATATGCGCGTGGCGCCCGGCCCCCAGGGCGCGCTGCCCGGCGAGGAGGCCCTGTTCGCGAAGCTGGGCGAGGGCGCGACGCTGGGCGCGCTCCGGGCCGCCTACGCGGGCAGCCAGTACGCCTTCTACAGCGGCGTGGAGGAGGCGGTGCGCGGCGGCCACCTGGCCGTCCGGGCCGCGGAGGCGCAGGCCGCCCCGGGCCCCGCGGTGGAGGGCATGGCCTGGGAGCTGTTGTCCGCGGAGGAGCGCTACAACCTCCTGCTGTCGCTGGTGCACCGCGCGCTGCGCGAGGCGGGCCGCGACGTGGACCTCTTGCGCGGCTTCGTGGAGTCGCCGCCGCCGGGCCTGGAGGAGGCCTACCACGGCGTCACGCTGGGGCCGGACGGACGGGTGGACGTGGCCCGGCTGCGCGCCAACGTGTCCACCAGCGGCGGCGAGGCGGTGGGCCGGGCCATGGCGCTGGAGGCGCTGGACGCGTTCGTGTCCTACGCCCTGTTCTCCGCGCGCAACGTGCTGCCGGCGGACGTGGCGGAGCGGCTGGCCAACACCTACCGCACCCTCCAGGGCGGCCTGACGTAGCGCCGGGCCGCCGGGAAGTTTCCACCGTCTGACAGCGTACACCGCCCCCATGTGCCCCTGGCGGGCCCGGAGGTGGGTGGTCACGTTCCTCCCCACGGCTGGTGGCTGGCGGGGGACGAGCGACATGGGCGCGATGCGGATGTTGGGCTGGGGTGTGCTTCTGCTGAGCACGGCATGCGGCGCGTCCCGGACGGCGGTGACGAAGGCGGAGCCCGGCACGGGCGGCTCCGGCGCGGCCTCGGACGAGTCCGCCGTCGCGTCCACCACGCGGCGCTACGTGGACGAGGACCTCGGCTTCGAAATCATCCGGCCCACGGCGGAGTGGCAGTTGGATGAGACGAACGAGCGCACCCCGGAGGGGCTGGCCATCCCCGTCATCCTGCGCCACCGCGTGACGGGCGCGCAGGTGGTGCTCCAGGTGGCGCCCGGCGTGGCCACGCCCGTGCAGTTCGCGGAGCGGCTGACGCAGGGGCTGCGCCAGCAGCCGGGCTTCACCACCACCGACCCCCGGCCCATCGCGCTGTCGGACAACGCGGTGGGGTTCGACTTCCAGGTGGGGGAGGGCGTGCGCGGCAAGGTGGCCGTGCGCGAGGGCAACTCCGGCCGCGTGCTGATGATGCTGGCCACCTGGCCCACGGAGGCCACCGCGGGCATCACGGAGAGCGTGGACGCCCTGATGGCGGGCGTCCGTCCGCTCCCGGAGCCGAGCGTGGCGGTGCGGTCCACGCCCCGGACGCCCTGATGCGCGAAGGCCCCGGCCCCCACGCGATGGATGCGTGAGGCCAAGGCCTTCAAGGCGCTGCATTGACGGCGCGCGGAGCACGGAGGCTCCGTGGGGACCGTCAGCGGGCCGGCTTGCCCCTGGCGGCCTTCGGGGCCTTCGGCGCCTTGGCGGCCTTCGCGGAGGACTCGGCCTTCACGGGCTCCGGCTGCGAGGCGACTTCCGCAGCCTTGCGGCGCACCAGCTCCACCAGCGTGCGCGCGCCCACGCCCGTGCCGCCCTTGTTGAGGTAGCCGCGCTCCTTGGGGCTGTTGGACGGACCGGCGATGTCCAGGTGCACCCAGGGCGTGTCGCCCACGAACTCCTTGAGGAAGAGGGCCGCGTTGATGGCGCCGCCCCAGCGCTCGCCGGAGTTCTTCATGTCCGCCACTTCCGAGCGCAGCGCGTCCTTCTGCAGGTCGCTGACGGGCAGGCGCCACATCTCCTCGCCCGCGGCGCGCGCGGCGGAGAGCACGCTGTTCACCGCGTCGTCGTCGTCGCCGAAGGCGCCCACGATGTAGCTGCCCAGCGCCACCATGCACGCGCCCGTGAGCGTCGCCAGGTCGATGATGGCGGACGGCTCGTGCTCGCCGGCCCAGGTGAGCATGTCACCCAGGACGAGGCGGCCCTCCGCGTCCGTGTTGGTGATCTCCACCGTCTTGCCGGATCGCGCGGTGAGGATGTCGCCGGGCTTGTACGCCGTGCCGGACGGCATGTTCTCGCACGCGCCGATGAAGGCGTGCACGGGGAAGGGCGGCTTCACCACGGAGCCGATGACCTTCATCGCGGCCAGCACCGCGGCGGACCCGGCCATGTCCGTCTTCATCTCCACCATGCCCTCGGTGGGCTTGAGCGACAGGCCGCCCGAGTCGAACGTGATGGCCTTGCCCACCAGCGCCAGCGGGGCGCGCCTGGCGTCCTTCGCGTTCTTCGGCGTGTAGACCAGGTGGATGAGCCGCGGCTCCTGCACGCTGCCGGCGGTGACGCCCAGGAACATGCCCATGTTCAGGCGCTCGATCTCCTTGCGCCCGCCGATCTCCGCCTTGAGCCCGCCCTCCTTGGCGGCCTGCTGCGCGGCCTGCGCCAGCTTCGTGGGGGTCACCACGTTGGGGGGCTCGTTGACCAGGTCGCGCGCCCAGTTGACGGCCTCCGCCAGCTTCAGGCCCAGGTGGAGCGCGTCCTCCAGCGCGCGCGACTTCTCCGTGCCCTGCGGCAGGGACAGCGTGGCGCGGCCCAGCTTGGGGCTGGCCTTGTCCTCGCGCGCGGAGGACTTGTACTTGTCGAAGCGGTAGACGCCCAGCTCCAGGCCCTCCACCACCGCGCGCACGGCCATCGCCGCGTCGTCCGTGGCGGGCACGCGGAACCCGATGGCGGTGGCCTTCAGCCGCTGCGCCGTCTTCGCCGCGCGGCCCGCAGCCAGCCGCAGCACCTCCGGCTGGAAGCGCGCGCGGTTGCCCAGGCCCAGGAGCAGGACGCGGTCCGCGCCCAGCTTCCCCAGCGTGTGCACGACGAAGGACTGGTCCACCTTGCCCTTGAAGCCCTCCTGGGTGGCGGCGGCGCGCAGCTTGCCGTCCAGCGCCGCGTCCGCGGCCGTCAGCGGCGCGGGGGCGGAATCACCCAGCTCGCCCTCGAAGAGGGGGATGACGAGCAGCTCACCGCTCACCGGCGCGGCTTCACCGGAGACGAGACTGAATTGCATGGCGACTTGGACTCCTGGGCTGAGGGAGGGGGTGATCCGAGGGGCGCGACTGTAGACGCGCCGCGTGTTGCTCGCAAAGCGCTGGTTGCCACTGAGGCATTGCAATGCCCCGGCGCGCTGGATAGCTGTGCACTCCCAATGCCCACCCTGTTGCTTCATCTGACGGCCATCGAACGGTTGGCCGCCCACCCGGACGGCCTCCCCGCCGACTGGGTGCGCGCCTTGTCCGAGGACCTGCCGTACGCGCGCTTCGGCGCGGCGCTGCCGGACCTGCCGCTGTGCGCCGGCGTGCGCGGGGGCCTGGGGGTGATGATGCAGCCGGAGGCCGGCTGGCCCCTCTTCGCGCGGCTGTACCACGAGAGCGCCCCGGTGGGCCTGGGCCTGAAGATGGCGGAGCTCGTCGCCTCCGGCGCCCTCGTGGGCACCGAGGCGGGCCTGGCCATCCTCGCGGGGTACTTCATGCACCTGAGCCTGGACCGGCGCCTCCACCCGCTGGTGGACCAACTGGTGCTGCGCCACCGCCGCAAGGGCGAGCGGGCCTGGGACGCACGGCGTCAGGTGGAGTGGGCCCAGACGCTCTTCTTCCTGCGCCAGCAGGACGGCACGGACGGGGTGGGCACCGCCCGCATCCGCGAGAAGTTCCAGGTGGTGAAGACCTCCGGCATCCCGCTGCGGGGCATTGGCCGGGGCATCTATGAGCTGGTGCGCCTGGCGTCGCAGGACCGCGTGGGGCAGGCCCCCACCAAGGCGGAGCTGGACGGCTGGGTGCGCGGGCTCTACGTCTCCGGGCTCTTCCTCTCCAGCCCGTTGGGCCGCATGCGGGCGCTCCCGGCGTACTCGCAGCTCTCCTACCAGGAGCTGTACCGCAATGATCACTTCGACTTCGCGGCGGAGCTGGACGCCGCGCTGGAGGTGACGCGCGGCTTGATTCGCAGACTGCACGGCTACATGGCGCGCGGCACCTACACGCCGCGCACGCGCGCGCGGTTCCTGGAGGAGTTCCCGGAGGGGACGCTGGGCGCCACCGCCGCGTAGTGAACGGATCCACACGGCCCGCGTCGCGGGGTCGTGTCCGCGTGCAGGGCATCCAACCGATCGAGCAGGTTGCCCCCCGGGGCGTGGCGCTATCCGAAGCGGGGAGTGCCTCCTATCCTCGATAGGGAATGACGGTCTTGCTCCTCATGGCGGCGGGTGTGTTGGCGGGTGGGCTGGGGGCGCTCCTGGGCATCGGGGGCGGCATCGTCCTGGTGCCCGTGCTGGTGTTGGGTTTCGGAATCCCGCTGGAGCAGGCCGTCCCCGCGAGCCTGATGTGCGTGGTGGCCAACTCCTGCGCCGCCGCCGCCAGCTACGTGGAGAACAAGCTGAGTGATTTGCGGTTGGGGCTCACCCTGGAGCTGGCCACGGTGATGGGGGCCATCGTCGGCGGGCTCGTCGCGGCCTTCGTCGCGGAGGCGATGGTGGCCGTGGTGTTCGGCCTCTTCACGCTCTTCGTGGCGCTGCAGATGCTGCTCCTGCGCCGCCCCGTCCAGGAGCCGGCGACGGCGGCCAACTACGAGCCCGGCAACTACCCGCTGGGCATCTCCGGCTCCTTCGTGGCGGGCGGCCTGTCCGCGCTGCTGGGCGTGGGCGGTGGCCCGCTGAAGGTGCCGCTGATGACCTACGGCATGCGCGTGCCCTTCAAGGTCGCCAGCGCCACCAGCAACCTGATGGTGGGCGTCACCGGCGCCGCCAGCGTCGCGGCGTACGCGTGGCGCGGCCAATTGAATCTCGGGCTCGTGGCGCCGTTGGTCGTAGGGGTGCTGGGCGGCGCGTCCGTGGGCAGCAAGCTGATGCTGAGGACCCCGACCGCGGTGCTCAAGAAGCTCTTCGCGGCGGTCCTGTTGATCGTGGCCGGACAGATGTTGTGGAAGGGAGGGGAGGGGCTGTGGCCGAGCGTATGGAAATGAGTGAAGCGGAGCCTGAACTACCCGGTGTCCATCCGTCGATGCGGGTGCCGGAGGCAGGACCCCCACGTCGCAACACGCAGGCGACGTCGGTGGCGTTGGACGCGGAGTTCCACGAGGAGCTCCCGAGGGAACCCATCACCCAGCCGGAGGTGCTCCCACGCGAGCGCCGGGGGGCCCGGAGGCTCGCCGCCGGGGAACGGTGGATTGCCCGCATGCTGCGCACCGGGGCCATCACCAGTGGCTGCATGTTCGTCACGTCGCTCGCGCTGGAGCTGCTGCCGCGCGACGAGTCCGTGCACGTGGCCATCGACCTGTTGCGCAAGGGCGCGGCGTCCATGCTGCTGGTGACGCCGGTGGCGCGGCTGGCGATGGCGGGCACGCTCCTGGGCCTGCGCGGCGAGTGGCGTTACGCCGCCATCGCCGCGGGCGTCATCGGGTTGCTCGCGCTGGCGGTGGGCGCGGGCTTCCAGGCCTGAACCGGAGTTGGACCGCGCGCGGGGCTACACGCCGCGCGCGGCGAAGTGCGCGAGGACGTTCTTCACCTTCGCCACCTCGTCGTGCTGCTGGAGGTCCTCGTACATGGGCAGCACCGCCTCGAACTGCTCGCGGGCCGCGGCGAAGTCCTGGAGGTAGTAGCAGGACAGCCCCAGGTCCCAGCGCGCGCGGGCCTCGTAGACGTGGTCGTGCAGCTCGCCGTACACGTCCACCGCGCGCAACAGGTGCGGGCGCGCGTTGTCGTGGTGACCCATCAGGCCCTCGGACTCGCCCAGCAGCAGGTGCCCCAGCGCGAGCGCCTCCGGGTCCTCGCCCTGCTCCAGGAGCGGCACGGCCTCCAGGAAGCGCTTGCGGGCGGGCTCGTACTCACCCCGGGCCATGCGCAGGTCGCCAATGTCCAGGAGCAGCCGCGCGATGCGCTCGGTGTTGCGCGTCTGGCGGTAGAGGATGAGCGCCTCCTGGTACTTCTCCTCGGCGCCGTCGACCTCGCCCATGGCGCGCAGGGACTCGCCGATGCAGGCGCGGGTGAGCGCCTCGCCCTCGCGGTCGCGCGCCTCGTTGAAGAGCAGGGCGGCGGTGGCCATGTGCTCGATGGCGCCCTTGTGATCCTCGAAGTGGGCCTTCACCACGCCCAGGCCGAAGAGCGCCTGCGCCTGGCCGGGCTTGTTGCCCGCGGTCTTGAAGAGGCCGAAGGCCTCCTCGTAGTGCTCGCGGCTGGCCGCGTGGTCCTCCAGCATGCCGTACAGCTCCGCCAGCGCGACCAGCCCCTGGCCCACCTCCGAGGGCGAGCCGGTGATGCGCAGCGGGGCGAGCGCGTTCTTCTGCTTCTGGATGGCGTCGGCGATGTGGGCGCGTTCGTTGTCGGACGGGTGCATGTCAGTTCTCGTGAACCTTGCGGCGGCGGGCGCCCCTGTCCAGCGAATCGTGCTTCTCGGCGCCTTCAGGGCCGTTGCCATCGGGCTCGGCGTTTCCGTTGCGCTCGGCCTTCTCCTTCTCGTGGACCAGCAGCGGGGAGAAGAAGCAGTCCTTCTTCGTGTACTCGTCGAAGGCGAACGCGAAGCGGTAGCTGGCCGCCGCGCGCTGGTTGCAGTCCGTGCGCTCGCAGAAGCGGCAGGAGATGCCGCTGGGGATGGCGTCCTTGCGCAGGTCGTTGGTGGGCAGGCCGTACGCCAGGTACTTCGCGTTCTCCGCGTGCGTGCCCAGGCCGATGGAGTACGCCGTCCCCTTCACGATGGAGCCTTCAATCGGCTGCAACTGCACCTTCGCGAAGCAGAAGTACGTCGTGCCGTCCGGCATGATGGAGTACTGGCGCGTGATCTGGGACGGGTTGAGGAATGCCAGGTGCACCGCCCACTTCGCGCAGGAGCCGCCGCCGGACGCGAAGCGGATGCCGGTGCCGCTGTAGCGCTTGGAGATGTTCCCCGCGATGTCCGCGCGCAGGAAGTGGAAGGGCAGGCCCTGGCGCTTGGGGTCGGACAGGTTGCAGATGCGGTGGGCCACCGTCTCGTAGGTGGTGCCGAAGACGTTGGAGAGCAGCTCCACGTCGTAGCGCGTGCGCTGCACCTCCTTGAAGAACTCGCCGTAGGGCAGCATCAGCGCGCCGGCGAAGTAGTTCGCCAGGTTGACCTTGATGAGGCGCTCCGTCTCCCCGTGGCGCATGCGGCCCGCGCCCAGGATGCGCTCCACCAGCTTCTCGCGGTCCATCACCATCAGGCCAATGGACGCGGCCACCTGGAACTTCAGCGGCTGCTCCGTGAGGTCCGGCGACAGCGTGAGCGTGCGCGCGTCCAGGTCCAGCCGGCGCACCACGGACGAACCGCTGGCCGCGCGCTCAATCTGCACCTTGAAGTCGAACCGCTCCTCCAGCATGCGGATGAGCTGGCTGCTGGTGAGCTGCTGCTCCAGGCGGAAGTCGCGGCGCAGGCCCTCCGCCTGCTCCTCCAGCTCCGGGAAGTAGTTGCGGTGCTTCTCCAGGAAGTCGCTGACCTCGTCGAAGGGCGAGTAGTCGAAGCGGACGCCCGGCGTCGTGCCGCCCAGCCCCGAGGTGGAGCCCTGCGTGCGCGTGCGCTCCTCCACGTTGAGCTGCGCGAGCACGTTCTCCAACTGCGTGCGCGTGTTCTTGTAGAGGTTGAACAGCGCGGCCACGGTGCCGGCCAGCTTCGGCTCCGCGGACAGCGACTGGAGCGACTCCGAGTCGATGTCCAGGCTCTTGAGCAGCGGCTCATCCAGGAGCTTCGCCAGGGCCTCGTCCACGCGGCCCTCGCCCAGCGTGGACATGAACTGCTCGGGGTCCTGCTCGAAGTAGCGCAGCGCCTTCCACAGGAGCGGGAAGGGCATCACGCGCTTGCCCTTCTCGATGAGGTTCAAGTACGCGGGCGAGACCCCCAGGTCCTTCGCTGCATCCGCCTGCTTGATGTTTCGTTGCAAGCGCAGGCCGCGAAGCTTCAGCCCCACGTTCGCATTCAGAGCGTTGTCGTTGTTCATGGCTCCAACCCCCGGTGGGCCGCGTCAGGAGCCACGCTCCGACACCGGGTCTCTGGATCCACTCTGCAAACCGATTTACCGATTTGCAATGAACGTTTTCGGATCGCCGCAGCGCTGTCCCGCAGGCGACGCGCGAAGGGTTGACTGCCCCCACCCTGGCCTTACAGGGACGTAATCCCATGTAATCACACGGCTTTCAGGCGGTTCCGGTGTGCGGCGGCGGCGCCCGTCCACCGCGCTGTGAACGCTTGACTGACGCGGCGCGACAGGACTGGGGAAAAGTCAGTAAACGGGCGCCAGATTTTTTACAGCGCCTCAGCGCGTCTCCGGGAGCCGCTGGAACACGAGGGCGACGTTGGTGCCGCCGAAGCCGAAGGAGTTGCTCATCACGGCGTTCACGCGCGTCTCCCGGGCGGTGTTGGGCACGCAGTCCAGCGGGATGCGCGGGTCCTGGTTCTCCAGGTTGATGGTGGGGGGCAGCACGCCGCGGGTGAGGGCGAGGATGCTGATGACGGCCTCGGCGGCGCCGGCCGCGCCGTTCATGTGGCCCGTCATCGACTTGGTGGAGGAGATGGCGAGCGACCTCGCCGCGTCGCCGAACACCTTCGCGATGCCCTCCATCTCCAGCAGGTCGCCGATGTCCGTCGAGGTGCCGTGGGCGTTGAGGTAGCCGATGTCCGCGGGGTCGAGGCGCGCGTCCTTCAGCGAGGCCTTCATCGCGCGCTGGGCGCCCGCGTGGCCGGGCGCGGGCGAGGTGACGTGGTAGGCGTCGGAGCTGGAGCCATAGCCCGTCAGCTCCGCGAGGATGCGGGCGCCCCGGGCGCGGGCGTGCTCGTACTCCTCCAGGACGAGGATGCCCGCGCCCTCCGCGAGCACGAAGCCGTCGCGGTCCCTGTCGAACGGGCGGCTGGCCGCCTGGGGCGCGTCGTTGCGGTTGGACAGGGCCTTCATCGCGGCGAAGCCGCCCACGCCCAGCATGGAGATGGGGGCCTCCGCGCCGCCGGCCAGCGCCACGTCGAACTCGCCGCGCTGGATGCCGCGCATCGCTTCACCGATGGCGTGCGCGCTGGTGGAGCACGCGGAGTTGGTGGACCAGGACGGGCCCTTGATGCCGTGGCGCATGGAGATGTAGCCGGGCGCCATGTTGATGATCATCTGGAGGATGAAGAAGGAGCTGATGCGGTCCGGCCCCTTCTCCAGCGCCTTGCGGTGGGTCTCCTCCAGGCTGCTGATGCCGCCGATGCCGGAGCCGATGACGGCCGCCACGCGCTCCGCGTTCTCCTCGGTGATGACCAGGCCGGAGTCCGCGAGGGCCATGTCCGACGCGGCCACCGCGAACTGCGCGAAGCGGTCCATGCGGCGCACCTCGCGCCGTTCGAGGTAGTCCTCCGGGTTGAAGCCCTTCACCTCACCGGCGAAGCGGCAGTCCAGCGCGCTCGCGTCGAACAGGGTGATGGGCCCCACGCCGCTCTTGCCGTTCACCAGCGCGTCCCAGCTCTTCTCCACGCCGATGCCACAAGGGCTGATGAGCCCCATTCCCGTCACCACGACGCGTCGCTGTTCCATCGCGCACTCCCTGACCCTGTTCGTTGGACCGGGATGGTATTATGACCATCCTTCCATCAGTTCAAGTCCAAGGGAGCCCCGATGAGCGAGCAGGCAGGGAGTGGGGGCGATGCGCTACACCGCTGAACACAAGCAGGCCACGCACGCGCGCATCCTCGCGGCGGCGGAGAAGTTGTTCCGCGCGGAGGGCTTCAGCGGTGCGAGCGTGGAGCGGGTGATGCGGGCCGCGGGCCTGACGGTGGGCGGCTTCTACGCCCACTTCACCTCCAAGGAGTCGCTGCTCGCGGAGTCGCTGCGCGCCTTCATGACGGCGCGCCGGACGCCCTGGCTCGCGGGGCTGGAGGGGATGCGGGGCCCGGCGTTCCTGGAGCGCTTCGCGCGGCGCTACCTGGACCAGTACGACCGGGACACGGGCGACACGGCCTGCATGATGCCGTCGCTCCTGTCGGACCTGACGCGCGCGGCGCCGGAGGTGCAGGCCGCGTTCGCCCAGGGGCTGGAGGACCTGGTGGGCCAGGCGCAAACGCACCTCCCCGCGCGCGAGGGCGCCACGCCCCGGCAGCAGATGCTGGCGACGGTGACGCTGTGCTTCGGCGCCATGACGCTCGCCCGGGCCACCGCGTCGCAGCCGCTGGCGGGGGAGATATTGGACGCGGCGCGCGCGCTGCTCGTCGCGGGGGCTCCCGTGGAGGGGGACTCCGGGAGTGAGGCGCCTCGCGCGCACGCGACGCCGAGGAGGAGTCCCGCCTCGCGCAAGAAGGCGCCCTCCCGGAAGCGCCGGGTGGGCTCCCTCGCGGGGAGCGCTCCCGCGCGCCGTGCTCGCAAGAAGCCCCTCTGAGCGGGCGCGCGTCCTCCCTCGTCGACATTCCGGGCTGGACGGCATGGGGGCGGTCGTGGAGTCCTTTCTCGCGGACCGCGGACCGTGGGGGCAGGGTGGACGCAAGGAAGACGACGGTGTCCCGCGCGTGGCTGGTGGGGCTCGCGCTCATGCTGGGGGCGTGCGCCTCCGTGCCGCTCGCGCCTCCCCGGAAGGATGAGCCCCTTCGCTACGGCATCACGTACACGCGCGACCCCTCGCCACGGCTGGATGTGGAAATCGCCCTGCCACCGTCGCCTCCTGGCGCGTTCCTCTTCCGGCAGCCGGGGCGCGAGAGCTCCGTGGTGGCGACGTTCGGGGACGGGAGCAGGGCCGAGCTTTTCCCCCGGGACGGCGTGGTGCGGGTGCCTGAAGGGGCGCGCATCCTCCGCTATCACTACCTGTTGGCCTCCTCTTCGCGAGGGGGCGGCGGGCACCTGTTCGGGGGCATGGGGGAAGGGGACACGTGGCACGTGGCCGGCAAGACCTACCTGCTGACCCCCAGCCGCGTGACGCCCGGCCTGCGCGTGGAGCTCACCGTGTCCGGCGCGGACGCGCTCCTGCCATGGACTCCCGACGCGCGCGGCGTCTACCACCTGCGCGGCGAGGACCTCATCGACGCGGGCTTCCATGCCTTCGGAGGCTGGCGGCTCGAGGCGCGCGTCGGCGCCTCCGTGATGGACGTCGCGCTGCTGGGCCGCTTCACGCACCTGACGGACGAGGATCTCCGCGCGTGGCTCGAGCAGGCCGGACGGGAGGTGCTCACCGTGCGCAAGGCCTTCCCGTACCCGCGCATCACCGTGCGCGTCGTGCCCGTTCCCGGCGACGACACGCCCGCGGTCTTCGGCATGACCCTGTGGAGCTCACCGCCCAGCATCTCCATCCTCGTGGGGCAGGACGCCACCGCCGCGTCCTTCGCGCGTGACTGGGTCGCCGTCCACGAGATGCTGCACCTGACGCATCCAACCCTGGTGCCCCGGGTGGCCTGGCTCACCGAAGGCCTGGCCACCTACTACACGGAGCTCGCCCGCGCGCGCTCCGGACGCCAGACGGCCCAGCAGGCCTGGCAGGAGCTGACGAAGGGCTTCGCGCGGGGCCAGGCCGCCTCGCGCTCACGCACCATGCAAGAGGCCGTCGCCGAGGAGCGGAACTTCATGGGCATCTACTGGACCGGCGCGCTCTTCGCGCTCCACCTGGACGTGGAGCTGCGCCGCGTGACGCACGGCCGCGCCCGCCTGGAGGACGTGCTGGAGCTGCTCGCCACGCGCGGCCCCACCGCGACACTCGAAAGTTTCGGTGACGCCGTGGACACCGTCGCGGGCCAGCCGCTGTTCGACGCGCTGCTCGCCCGTCACCTCCCAAGGCCCGCCTTCGCTGAATTGAACCCATTGCTGGAAGACCTTGGCGTCCGAATTGACCCAGGCGGCGTCAAGCTCCATGCTGCGCCGGGCAGTGGGTTGCGTGAGGCGCTGGACGGCGGGCGGGCCCCGGACGACGCGGGGTGAACACCCGGAAATGAAAAGGGGCCGTAACTGATTCCCGGGTGTCGCGTATCGCATGCATCCGCGAGGTTCGCGGCATCCGTAGATGAGGTCCGCCATGTTCCGCAGCGTCCTGATGCTCGCCGCCACCCTGTCGTTGTCCGCGTCCGCCGCGGAGCCCGCTCCGGCCGACAAGCAGTTCGTCTTCCATGATCCGAACAGCCGCGACACGGTGATGTTCGTGCTGGACGCGCCGCTGGAGGTCATCAATGGCCTGTCCAACCAGGTGACGGGCCGCGTGGACGTGAAGGGGCAGAAGGCCAGCGGCCGCTTCCAGGTGCCGGTGAAGTCCATCAAGACGGGCAACGAGACGCGCGATGGCCACCTGCAGAACGACCGCTGGCTGGACGCGGCGAAGCACCCGGACATCGTCTTCGAGTTCAAGGATGTGGCCCTGCCCGCGCCGCTCGCCAACGCGAAGCCCGTGGTGCTGAAGACGAAGGGCACCTTCACCATCCACGGCGTCACGCGCGAGGAGCCCGTGGAGGTGACGGCCACGTACCTCCAGGAGACCGCCGAGACGAAGAACCGCGCCGCGGGCGAGCTGCTGCGCGTGCGCGCGAAGTTCCAGATTCCCCTGGAGGCCTACGGCATCAAGCGCACCGAGGCGCTGCTGCTGAAGGTGGGCGAGCGGGCCGACGTCACGGTCGACGCCTGGGGCTCCACGCAGTTCAAGCCGTAGCGGTTGTCGTCATCCATTCCCCCGTAGTCACACCCCACGCGGTACGAAAGGAAGCAACACATGAACGTCAAGGCTCTTGCGGCGGTTGTCGGCACCCTGTCCCTCGGCGCGCTGGCCACCGGCTGCGCGTCCAACAAGGCGGCGGAGGGCAGCAAGGTGCACGCCGCCTCGCCGGGCGCGGCCGAGGGCGCCGAGGCGAGCTGCAGCAACAAGCCCGCCGACGCCGCCGCCCCCGCCGCCGCTCCCGCCGCGACCCCGGAGAAGGGCGCCGAGGGTAGCTGTGGCGCCGGCTCCTGCGGCGCTGGCTCCTGCAGCGGCAAGAAGTAGTCACCCCTCGGGAGGGCCTGCGTGACAGGTCTCCTCCCAGGCGCGCGGGCGGCGGGAAGGGTCCTTCCTGCCGCCCGTGTTGTTTCACCCCCAGGAGGAGCGCCGCATGCCGTCCGCCCGCTACGCAGACCGCCATGGATTGAAGCCGCTGGGCGCGGGCATCGGGTTGCGCCGCGACTTCTACGAAGCGCTGCCGCGCACGCCGCGCGCGCTGGACTGGGTGGAGCTCATCCCGGAGAACTTCCTCACGCTGGGCGGCCGCTCCCAGCGCGCCCTGGACGCGTGCCGCGAGCGCTGGACGCTCCTGCCGCACGGCGTGGGCCTCAACATCGGCGGGCCGGACGCGCTGGATGACGACTACGTCACCCGCCTGGCCGCGCTGGTGAAGCGCCTGGACGCGCCGTTCTTCTCGGATCACCTGTGCTACTCGCGGCTGGGCGGCGTGCACCTGCACGACCTGTTGCCGCTGCCCTTCACGGAGGCCGCGGTGGAGCACGTGGTGCCGCGCGTGCGCGAGGTCATGTCGCGCGTGGAGCGCCCCTTCCTGCTGGAGAACCCCAGCTACTACGCGGCCATGCCGGGTGGCACGCTGAAGGAGGCGGACTTCCTGCGCCAGGTGGTGGAGGCCTCGGACTGCGGGCTGCTCCTGGACGTGAACAACGTCTGGGTCAACGCGCGCAACCACGGCTACGACCCGCGCGCCTTCGTGGACGCGCTGCCCCTGGAGCGCGTGGTGCAGGTGCACCTGGCCGGCCACGACGTGCGCGAGACGGTCCTCATCGACACGCACGGCGACCGCGTCTGCGACGACGTCTGGGCGCTGTACCGCTACACGCTGGAGCGCACCGGCCCGGTGTCCACGTTGATTGAATGGGACCAGGCCATCCCGTCCCTGGACGCCGTGCTGGACGAGGCGGACCGGGCGCGCGCCGTGCTCGCGGAGGGGGCGCGATGAAGCCGTCGCTGAAGCACTTCTTCGACAGCATGGACGCCTACCTCGCCGGGCCGCCCGGCGCGGAGGGGCTGCTGAAGCTGTCCGCGTCGCACCCGGGCTGGGACGTGGATCCGGAGCGCATGGCGCTCTATGGCCAGTTCGTGCGCGGCCACGTGCGCTCCACGCTGGAGAAGCTCTTCCCGCTGACGCGCAAGGCGGTGGCGCCGGAGGCGTGGGACGCGCTGGTGGACGGCTACACCCGCACGCGCCCCGCGCGGCACTACGAGCTCAACCGCCTGGGCGAGGGCTTCGCGCCCTTCGTCGCGGACGCCGCCGCCGCGAAGGGGCTGCCGCCGTTCCTGCCCGCGCTCGCGCGCTTCGAGTGGACGGACTTCGCCGTGTTCGCCTCCGAGGAGGCCATCCCTGACGCCGTGGAGCGCCTGACGCCCAACCCCACGCTCACGGTGCTGGAGCAGCCCTACCGGCTCTGCGCCTTCATGCGGGCCCGGGGCGCGGAGGCCGCGCCGGCGGAAGGGGAGGAGCTGGCGCTGCTCTGGCGTCACCCGGAGCGGCTGGTGACCTTCTACATGGAGGCCACGCCGCCCGCGCTGCTGGTGCTGAAGATGGCCGTGGAGGGCCTGTCGGAAGAGGCCGTCGTCCAGGCCACGGGCATGTCCGCCGCGGACCTCCACGCGGAGGTGGCGCGCTTCGCGAAGGACGGCCTGGTGCTGGCGCCGGCATCCCGCATTCATTGAAGAACCTGTTGTCTTCCGGGCGCTTCGCCGCGGTACGTCAAGACGCGGAGGGCCTTCGTGGCTCCTTTCGTGAAGACGCATGGGTAGGTTTGCGTCCAACATCGCGCAGGAACCCACCCGGAGGTTTTCCCATGAAGAAGACGCTGACCGCCGTGCTGCTGTCGCTGACCCTCGCCGCGCCCGTCATGGCCAAGGACATCGCGGGTGTGAAGTACCCGGACACCGCCACCGTGGCCGGCAAGGAGCTGAAGCTCAACGGCGTGGGCCTGCGCAAGAAGGCCATCTTCAAGGTCTACACGCTGGGCCTCTACGTGGAGAACCCCACGCAGGACGCCACCGCGCTGCTCAACGCGGACGAGGTCAAGCGCGTGCGCATGTTCATGAAGCGCGACCTCAAGAAGGAGCAGATCACCGAGGCCATCGAGAACGGCTTCAAGAAGAGCGCGGGCGCGAATATGCCCAAGCTCCAGGCGCGCCTGGACGCCTTCAAGGCCGCCATCCCCGCGGAGGTGAAGGAGGGCCAGGAGCTCAACCTCACCTACGTGCCGGGCAAGGGCACCACCGTGCAGGTGACGGGCGGCCAGTCCATCGACGTGGAGGGCAAGGACTTCGCGGACGCGCTCTTCTCCGTGTGGCTGGGCAAGGACCCCGTGGACAGCGGCCTCAAGGAGGCCATCCTCGGCAAGGAGGACTGACGCTCCCCCCCACGCTTCACCCGGAGTCCTTCGCGCCCCCGGAGCGCCCCTTCTTCACGCAAGGGGCGTTTCGCGGGGCGCGGCCGTTTCCGGAGGCGGCGCCATTGCTTCAATGGTGGACAGCGGGCGGCGCGCCTGCCACACGCGCATGAGTTGAAGCTGGAATGCCCCCGCGCATCAGGGGTTGATGCGCGCCGGATTCTCACCCTTGTCCGTGCTGGAGAACGCTTTGAAGCGACTGGCCCTCTTCGCCGCCTCCTGTGTCCTCGGCGCCGCCTGCAAGACGGCGGAGCCCACCCCCGAGCCTCCCCAGGCCACCCCCCCGGCCCCCGTGGCCGCCGCCGCGCCGGCCACGCCCGCGCAGCCGGCCCCCGCCGTGCCCATGTCCGAGCGCCCCATGCCGCCGGGCCTGGACGCCGCGGTGATGGACCCGTCCGTGAACCCCTGTGACGACTTCTACCAGTACGCGTGTGGCGGCTGGCTGAAGACCACGGAGATCCCCGCCGAGCGCGCGCGCTGGAGCCGCGGCTTCGAGACCGTGGCCGAGCGCAACCAGACCGTGCTGCGCGACATCCTCACGAAGGCCGCGGAAGGGCAGGGCGAGGGCACCCCGGAGGAGAAGAAGCTGGGGGACTTCTACGGCTCCTGCATGGACGAGGCGAAGCTGGAGCAGTCGCTGCCCACGCTGCGCACGTACCTGGCGAAGCTCAACGGCCTGAAGAGCCCGCAGGCGGTGGCCGGCGCGGTGGCGTGGCTGCACGCGCGCGACGTGAACGCGCTGTTCCGCGTGGGCTCGGATCAGGACCAGAAGGACGCCACGCAGGTCATCGCCGTGGTGGACGCCGGGGGCCTGGGCCTGCCGGACCGCGACTACTACCTCAAGCCCGACGTGAAGATGCGCGAGGCGCGCAACGCCTACCAGGCGCACGTGCAGAAGGTGTTCGAGCTGTTGGGCGACGCGCCCTTCGTGGCCAGCCGCAAGGCCATTGGCATCCTCGCCATCGAGACGCGCCTGGCCAACGCGCGGCTGCCCAAGGAGGACCGCCGCGAGCCGGAGAAGGTCTACCACCGCCTGGAGCGCCAGGGCCTGAAGCAACTGGCGCCCGCGTTCCAGTGGGACACGTACTTCGCGCAGGTGGGGCTGCCCGCCGGTGAAGCGCTCAACGTGACGGAGCCGAAGTTCTTCTCGGAGGTGTCCGCGCTGGTGCGTCAGCAGCGGCCGACGGACATGGGGCCGTACCTCTCCTACCACCTGGTGAAGAGCGTGCAGACGGCGCTGCCCAAGGCGCTGCGCGACGAGTTCTTCCGCTTCGAGTCCTCGGTGCTCACCGGCGCGAAGGCGGACCTGGCGCGCTGGAAGAAGTGCGTGGACGCCACGGACGACGCGCTGCCGCACGCGCTGGCCAAGCCCTTCATCGCGCGCACCTTCGGCGCGGACGGCAAGGCCACCACGCTGGACATGGTCCAGCAGATTGAGCAGTCCTTCGAGCGCAACCTGGACACGCTGTCCTGGATGGACGCGGAGACCAAGGCGCAGGCGCTGGTGAAGGTGAAGAAGATCACCAACAAGATCGGCTACCCGGACCAGTGGCGCACCTACGACGGGCTGACGGTGACGCGCGACTCGTTCCTGGACAACCTGCTGGCGGCGGACGCCTTCGAGCAGGCGCGCCAGCTTCGCAAGGTGGGCCAGCCGGTGGACCGGCAGGAGTGGTTCATGTCGCCGCCCACGGTGAACGCCTACTACAACGCGGCCACCAACGAGATTGTCTTCCCGGCGGGCATCCTCCAGCCGCCGTTCTTCGGGCGGGACGCGTCCGCGGCGGTGAACTTCGGCGCCATGGGCATGGTGGTGGGCCACGAAATCACCCACGGCTTCGACGACGAGGGCCGCCAGTTCGACGCGGACGGCAACCTGCGCACGTGGTGGACCCCGGCGTCGGACAAGGCCTTCCGCGAGCGCGTGTCGTGCGTGAGGAACCAGTACGACCAGTACACCGCCGTGGACGACGTGAAGGTGAACGGCAAGCTCACCCTGGGCGAGAACGTCGCGGACCTGGGCGGCCTCAAGCTGGCGTACGCGGCCATGGAGGCGTACCTGGCCAAGCACCCGGACCAGGCGGCGAAGGCGAACTCCTACCGCTTCACGCCGGGGCAGCAGTTCTTCCTCGCGCACGCGCAATCGTGGTGCTCGAAGATTCGTAACGAGGCTGCGCGGCAGCGGGCGCTGACGGATTCGCACTCGCCGGCGTTCCTGCGCGTGAAGGGGCCGGACGTGAACCTGCCGCAGTTCCAGCAGGCCTTCTCCTGCCCCGCGGGCTCGCCGATGGTGGCGCCCGCTGCGAACCGCTGTGAGGTCTGGTAAGGCTTCGGCCCTACCTGTGGGAGGACGGCATGGGAATCTGCTCGTGGTTGGTGTTGGGCGGTATCGCGGGCTGGCTGGCCAGCATCATCAAGGGCACCAACGCCCGGATGGGGATGTTCGCCAACATCTTCGCCGGCATCGTGGGTGCCATGCTGGGCGGCTGGGTGTTCAGCTTCTTCGGAGGCAGCGGCGTGACGGGCTTCAACCTGTACTCGCTGCTGGTGGCCACGGTGGGCGCCGTCATCCTGCTGTCCATCCTGCAAGCCATCCGGAAATAGCGCCCCCGGCTGTCGCGCCCTTCGCTGCCTAGAAGAGCGACAGTTGGGGTGAGGTGGAGGGCCGCGCGGGGCGCCGGAAGGTGTCCGGCGCGGCCTCCGTGATGGACGACGCGCGCATGCCCACCTTGCGCGCCGCCGTCGCGAAGAGCTGGTGGATGGTCTGGGCGTAGAGCCCTTCGCCGCGCATGCGGTGCTTGAAGCGGCTGTCGGTGAGCTCCCCGCCGCGCGTCTCGCGGATGCGGTGCAGCACCCGGTCCGCGCGCAGGGGCAGCTTCGCGCGCAGGCGCTCCTCGAAGACGGCCTGCACGGGGCCGGGGAGCCGCAGGAGCGTGTAGTGCGCTCTCGTGGCGCCGGCCTCCCGGGCTGAAGCGAGCACCCGCGCGATGTCCTCGTCGTTGAGGCCGGGGATGATGGGGGCCACGGACACGGCCACGTCGATGCCGGCCTCGGTGAGCTTGCGGATGGCGGCCAGGCGCCGCTTGGGCGTGGCGACGAGCGGCTCCATGGCGCGCGCCAGCTCCTCGTTGTGGAAGGGGAGGCTGATGCTCACGAACAGCCGTGTCTCCGCCGCCAGCCGCTGGAGCACGTCCAGGTCGCGCTCAATCAGCACGCCCTTGGTGACGATGCCCACGGGGTTTCGGTACTCGGCGCAGACCTCCAGGCACTGGCGGGTGAGCCGGAGCGAGGCCTCCAGGGGCTGGTAGCAGTCCGTGACGCCGCTGAAGACGACCGTCTCTCCCTTCCACGACGGTCGGTCGAAGGCTTCGCGCAGCAGCTCCGGGGCGTTGGGTTTGACGACGAGGCGCGTCTCGAAGTCGGTGCCCGCGCCGAAGTCCAGGTACTGGTGCGTGGGGCGCGCGTAGCAGTAGGCGCAGGCGTGGAGGCAGCCCCGGTACGGGTTGACGCTCCAGGAGAAGCACACGTCGGGGCTGTCGTTGGTCGCGATGATGGAGCGGCTGTGGTCCTCCCAGACCTCCAGGCGCGCGGGGGGAATCTCGTCCAGGTACTCCACCGCGGTGCTCGCCCAGGGGTTGGGCGGATTGTCGACAGGGCGGGCCTTCACCCGGCAAGGGTGCGGCTGAAAGCCCGTTCAGTCGAGGCGATGAGACCCGTAGAACGACGAAGGATGGGGCGCTGGATGACGTGCCATGACCTTCAGTGGATAGGGTTCACTCACGGTGGGTAATGACCCAGTCGGTTCTGCCCCGCCAAATCAAGCACTACCCAGGGCATCCGCTGTTGAATTGGATATGTCTTGACAGTGATCAGTCCAACAGTGTGAATATCTTTTCTTTCAGGCTTAGTCGGCTTAGCTTGAAAAAATGTAGTGGCGGTGGCGGGACTCGGCGCATCCAGGAAGTGTCAGGGGAGCCGAGAAGGGACGACACGCAGCAGGCGGATCCGGGCGTCGCGAGGACGTGACCCCCACCTCTGCACGGAGTTGGTTTTCCGAGAGTCGTTGAACGGCATCCCCTGACAGTCCAGGCAGTTCCCAACCCCATTCATGGAGTCCCGATGCGTTTATTGAAATGGTGTCACGCCGGGGTGTTGGTACCCACCCTGCTGCTGGCGGCTTGCGAAAAGCCCGCTGAAGGGCCCGCGTCCGCCCCGGAGCTGAAATCCACCAGGAGCCGGCTGGGGACGGGCGAGATTTCGTTGGCGACGATAGCTCCGCTCGATCGGTTTAGTGGAAAGGCTGGCGGCCGTACCGGTATGTCGTTGGCCAGCGGAGACCTCAACGGCGATGGTCTCAGCGACCTCGTCGTTGGTGCCCCAGGTCCTGCCTCCGGCACCTTCGTAAGTGAAATCTATGTTCTCCGAGGGAACACATCCCCGGACATCAGAACTGCCTCCAACCTGCTCAATGGTGTCAACGCCTACCGGGCGGGTGCCAGTATTGGGGTTGGCAATTACACGGGAACGAGCCGGAGCGACCTCCTGGTTGGAGCGCCCGGGTATAGCCTGAACCGTGGCACCACCTACCTGCTGGACGGCACTTCGTTGTCCTCGGGGACGGTCCAACTCTCCACGGCCAGGAACATCGCAGGCCTTTCGCCCAATGACACCGCTGGCTTCGCCGTGGCCCTGGGCGACGTCACGGGCAGCCCGGATGTGGACCTCATCATCGGAGCCCCCAATCGCACCACGGGGAGCGGGGCCGTCTACGTCGTCAAGGGGCCCATCAATCTGGCGACCGTGGCGACGACACTCACCGGCGCCGCCACCACCATCACGGGACCCGCGGGCAATGCGATCCAGGCAGGGACGTCGCTCGCGACCGCGGACCTCAATGGCGATGGCGCGACGGACCTCATCATCGGCTCTCCCAAGCACAACGGAACGGGCGCCGTCTTCGTTTTCTTCGGGCCCTTGCCCCAGAGCTCGACGGCACTGTCCATCACGAGCGCGAACCTGACGCTCCTCGGGGCCACGGCGAACGAGCTTGCGGGCACCTCGGTGGCTCGCGTGCCGGACGTCGATGGCGATGGGGATGACGAGCTGCTGGTGGGCGCTCCCGGAACGGGCTCACTCCCGGGCAAGGCCTACCTGGTGTACGGCGGCTCCTCGGGCACACATGCGCTGACCACATTCCCGCAGTTCGTCGGTACGGCGGGTGACCTCGCGGGCACCTCCGTCGCGGCGGTGGGGGATGTGGATCACGATGGCTTCACGGATTATCTGGTGGGAGCCCCGGGCACCGCATCCGGTGCGGGAGCCGCCTACTTGATTCACGAAGGCCCCACGCCGTTCGCGGACACCCAGCCACTCTCCGACTTCTATCGTTTCTCGGGTGAGTCTGCGGGTGATGGCGCCGGAACGACCGTGGCGGGTGTCGGAGATGTCAACGGTGACGGGAATCCCGACATCGCGATTGGCGCCCCCACCACGGGCGGCACCACGGGCACTGTCTACCTGCTGTATTGGCGCACCTGGTACGGCGACGCAGATGGTGACGGCTTCGGAGACCGTCAGCAGCTGCATGAAGGCTTCTTCAAGCCGACGGAGGGCGCTTGGGTCGAGAATGCCGACGACTGTGACGACTCCAATGAGTCCATCAATCCCAATGCGCTGGAAATCTGCAACAATATTGACGACAACTGCCGCAACGGTGTCGACCTGGATGACCCCGAGATTGTCGGAGCGGACATCTATTACACCGACCAGGATGGTGATGGACATATCCAACCCGAGGATTTTGGAGAGCCCGCGTGCAGCCGTCCCGACGGCAAAATCCCTGTCGAAGAGGCCTTGGGCCTGGAGTGCAGCGACAGGAACAGCGACGACGACGCGACCACGTACGATGGCGCCAACGAGGTCTGCGATACCAAGGATAACAACTGCGACAACACCATCGACGAAGGTGTGACGGCCGACTACTTCCGTGACTCGGATGGTGACACCTATGGTGATCCCAATGACGCGGTCGCGGCCTGCTCGCCGCCGTCCGGCTACGTCACCAACAACACGGACTGCGATGACACCCGGGACACCGTAAGCCCGGCCGCCGTCGAGGTCTGCAACGGCCAGGACGACAACTGCGATGGGTCCTCCGACACCAACGCGACCTGGTACGTCGACCTGGATGGCGATGGCTTCGGCTCGGATACCCCGTATCCTCCCATCACCGTGGCGGCGTGCGGTGCCGTGCCGTTCGGCTATGCCAACAACAAGGACGACTGCAACGACCGGAACGCCTCGGTGGGCGGTCCCAAGGTCTGGCACCCGGATACGGATGGTGACGGCTTTGGTGATCCCAGCCAGGAGGTCAAGGCCTGTACGCAGCCGGCGGGTTACGTCGCAAATGACACGGATTGCGACGACACCACCAACACCGTGACGGAGATCCACTGGTATCCGGATGGTGACGGCGACGGCTTCGGCAGCCCGAACGGACACGTCAGCGCCTGCGTCGGGCCGCCCGCTGGGTACGTCGCGCTCAACACGGACTGCAATGATACGAACGCATCGGTTGCTCCGAACCAGGCCGAGGTCTGCAACGGCGTGGACGACAACTGCAGTGGCGCCGCCGACGAGGGCGTGACGTCGACCTTCTACCGCGACGCGGACGGTGACGGCTTTGGCGACCTCAACACCACCACCCAGGCCTGCGCCGCGCCCCCGGGCTACACCTCCGATACCACGGACTGCAACGACAGCGACGCGACGATCAACCCGCAGACGCTCTGGTACGCGGACACGGACTCGGACGGCTTCGGCAGCACGACGTCCACCATGTCATGCGTGAAGCCCGATGGGTTCGTCCGAGTCAACACCGACTGCAACGACAACAGCAACACCACCCATCCCGGCGCCCTGGAGTTCTGCAACGGCGCGGACGATGACTGCAACTCGGTCATCGACGACAGCACCGCGGTCGACACCGTCACCTGGTACCGGGACGGCGATGGCGACGGTCACGGCCAGTCCTTCGATTCGAAGAAGGCCTGCACCGCGCCCAGCGGGTACGTCAGCAGCAGCGACGACTGCAACGACACGAACGCGGCCATGTTCCCGGGCAACCCGGAGGTCTGCGACGGGCTCGACAACAACTGTGACTACGAGAAGGACGAGAACGTGAAGAACACCGTCTACCGCGACGTGGACGGCGACGGCTTCGGAACCCCGCTCTCCTTCCAGCTCGTCTGCGACACGCCCGCCGGCTACGTGTCCAACAACCAGGACTGCAACGACAACAACAGCAGCGTCGCCCCGGGCCTCGCCGAGGTCTGTAACGGCGTGGATGACAACTGCGACGGCGTTGTCGACGAAGGCGTCAAGACCACCTACTACGCCGACCAGGACGGCGATGGCTTCGGGACGACCAACGCGGCCTACGCCACGGAGGCCTGCTCCGCTCCTCCCGGCTACACGCAGACCCCGGGCGATTGTGACGACCGCCGGAGCGAAGCAAACCCCTCGGGCACGGAGGTCTGCGACGGGCTCGACAACAACTGCGACGGTGCCGTGGACGAAGGCGTCCAGCTGACCTGGTACCAGGACTCGGACGGCGATGGCTTCGGCGTCCCCGGCGTGACGACCCTGGCCTGCACCAAGCCGGCCGGCTACTCGGCCAACACCACGGACTGCGATGACAGCCGGGGTGACGTCAGCCCGGGCAGCGTGGAGCTGTGCGAAGCCGTCAGCAGCGCGCAGGTGGACAACGACTGTGACGGGCAGGTGGACGACGCCATCAACGCGCGCACCTGGTACCAGGACGCGGACAACGATGGGTTCGGGCGCGAAAGCCAGACGGCGCAGGCGTGCGCGGCTCCGGCCGGCTACGTCGACAAGCCGGGCGACTGCGACGACACGCTCGCCAATGTCTATCCGCAGGCTCCGGAGACCTGTGAGACGACCGGCCCGCAGGTTGACAACAACTGCAACGGCGACCTGAACGACGATCCCAACGCCCCCATCTGGTACGGCGACGGAGACGGGGACAACTACGCGGGGACCACGTTCCAGCTGCGTTGGTGCACGGACCCCAGCAACCTGACGGACCCGAGCGGCAAGGTCATCGTCCGGGGCCATTACGTGCCCAGCCTCATCCCCACGGACTGCAATGACAGCAACGCGAGCATCAGCCCCGGACAGACCGAGGTCTGCAACAACATCGACGACAACTGTGACGGCCAGGTCGATGAAGGGACCCAGACGGCGTTCTATCCGGACGCGGACAACGACGGCTGCGGTTCGAGTGCCTCCGCGCCGCACATGGGCTGTGGGGCGCCAGGCGCGTGTGGGTTCAACTTCGTCACCAACAACAGTGACAGGGACGATCAGAACGCGTCCATCTGCCTCTAGCAGGACCCCGCGGCCCGCCTGACCGGGCGGGCCGCACCCCGTGGAGCCCCGAACGCGGCGTTCGGGGCTCCACGCCCTGCGCGGCGCCAGGCGCTCAGTCGCGGAAGTACCAGAGGTGCGCGCCTCCACCCAGGTCCCGGGCCTGTGGCTGGCGTTCAAGCAGCAGGGGCGACTGCGCGTGGAGCAGCTCTTCTCCGTTCGGCGCCACCACGCGCGTCAGATGCCACTCCCCCAGGTCCCGCAGCCGCTCGAACCAGGCCTGATCGTAGGGCATGACCGCGGCCAGGAGTTCCTGCTGCTCCAGCCGCTCGCCCAGCCGATCCAGGTCGGGCACCTGGGCCACGGAGACACGGTCCAGACGGGGAGTGCCCCGGAAGTACGCGCGGAAGGCGCGAAGCTCCACGGCGTCCGGGCCCAGCCGCTCCACCACGAAGGGCCCACTGCCCACGGGCTTGGAACCGAAACCCTGCGGATCCGCCTCGTAGGCCGTCCGCGGCACGATGCCCGCGGACAGCAGCGGCGTCAGCGCGTCCGGTGCGTCCAGCAGGAACGTCACCTGGCGGCCCTGCAGGGTGACGTCGAGCACGCGCGCGGCCCACGCACGCCAGGGCGACTCCTGCTCGCGCATCCGCTGGAAGCTGAAGCGGACGTCCTCCGCCGTCACCGGGGTGCCGTCGTGGAAGTGGACATCCCCCCGCAGCGTCGCGGTGACGGCGTAGCGGCGGGTGCCGCCCACGTCCACCGGCTGCGGCGCGCTCCAGGCCTCGGCGAGGTCCGGCACGGCTTCGCCCTGAGGGCCGTCGCGCCTGCCCAGCCCGCGGAAGACGAGCCCCATGAGGCTCGAGGACTCCATGGGCCCGGCACGCAGCGGATCCAACCGTGACAGGACGCGGAAGTCCCCCAGCGCCAGCGCCTGCCTCGGCCGGACTCGCACCGTGCGGGTGAAGGCGCGCCGTGCGCGGTCCTCCCCTGGCACAGTGCCCTCCGTGTCCGCGACGAAGCGCACCGTGTGCGTTCCCTGACCCAACTGGAGCTGCCTGCGGATGCTGCTCTCCGCCGAGCGCTGCCCTGGCTCCAGGGGCCCATGGGGGAGCTCCGCAACGGGCGCTCCGTCCACGCTCCATTGCACCTTGAAGGCGGATGTCGCGAGCGCGCCGGGATTGGCCACCAGCGCCTCCACGTCGAAGGGCTCGTCCGCGAACACCACCTCCGTGCCGATGCGCAGCTCCTCGACCAGCAGGTCGGGAACGGTGGACTCCCAGGCGATGACGTTGGAGGGCTGCGCGCCCAGCACCGCGAAGACGAGCCCCGCGCCCCGCGCCTCGGGCGGGACCTCCACCGTCACCCGGGAGGAGCTCCAGTCCAGCACCTGCGCCTCGCGCCCGTGGAACATCACCACCGAGCCCGCGGGCCGCACCAGCCCCAGGTTGCCACCCTCCAGCACCACGGTGCTTCCCGGGGTGCCTCGCGCCGGCCGGGCGAGCGTGAAGTAGGGCAGGCCTCGCCAGTCGCGCAGCTTCGTTTCGGGGAGGTCCGTTTTGCGGCTGACCTCCGCCAGCATGGAGGAGGTGCGGGTGTAGCGGAGCAGGTCGTCCACTGAATAGATGCCAATGGCATTGAGTGCGCGGATCTCCGTCAGGGTGATGCCAGGGAGTTTCGCCAGGGGGCCGTTGGTGGTCGTGTCCTCCATCGGGTGGCGAAGGCCCGCCAGCTGGCTCTCCAGGACCTGGGCGAAGTCCAGCTTGAGCAGTGTGTCGCTGGTCTGACCGGGGTCCACCGCCCGGAAGAAGAGGCGGCCTTCCAGGTCCCGGCGCAGCGTCACCTCCGCGTCCAGGGAGATCTTCTTGATGGAGAAGGTCACCTTGCGTGAGTACGACTTGAGCAGGAGCGTGTCCTCTGCCCGGTCTACCTCCGCTGCGATGGCATCCACCACGTCGGCGAGCTGCCACTCGATGTTGTCCTGCGCACTCATGGGCCCTCCGGGGTCGTGCCGACGGACTGGACGCTCAACGTGATGGCCACGCGGCCCACGCCTGTCACCGCGGGCGAGTCCCGGGTGCTGGGGAGGGTGAGGACGAAGCGCGCGGGTTCCTCCTGCGGATCCGTGCCTGCCTCGCGAAGCCGCAGGTAGGCCGGGACGTTCAGGTCCACGTCCTTGACCTGGAGCCGGAGCCCGGCCTCCTGGGAGGTCCGGTCGATGGAGTCGGCCAGGTCATCGAAGATGAGGGTGAGGAGATCACCGAGGGAAATGTCAGCCATGGGAGTGGATAGGCACCGGAGGAGGGGACCGCGGGACTGGCGGCGGGATGCCGCCAGCCCCGCGGTGTGAGGTCAGTTGATGGGGTCATCCACGACGATGGGCGCGAAGGTCTCGGTCCGGAACTGGATGCGGACCTGCCCGATGATCTCTGCGTTCATCGTCACGGCGTCGAAGGAACTCTCGTTCACGGAACTCACCTGCAGGTTGCTGTAGCTGGCGCCGAAGCTCGTCCTGAACCAGCCGCCGAACCCCACGCGGCCGCTGACGTTCGCGCTGAAGTTGCTCTGGTCGTAGCGGTTGCGCTGCACGGTCTGCGCGTCGGTGGACGTGACCGTGAAGGTCAGCCGCGAGAGGATCTCTCCGTTGGAGACCACGATGCGAGCCATGCCATCCCGGGCCATGGCGCGCAGGTGGGTGATCATCTTGATGGCCAGCATCTCCGCGATGGCGGCGCGGATCAGGTCCACCTGCGCCGTGGTGAACGACGTGGCGGAAGAGGAAACCTCGTTCGGCGACACGAACTGGAGCGGGACCTTGTTGTCCTTCGTCTCCTCGAGCAGGGCAGTGACGACCTGCATGAGGTTCTCATGAGCCGTCGTCGCGGGCGCGCCCGTGGCGGCGTCCGCCGCCGTGTCCTTGAACGTGTAGCCCGTGCGGCAGCTGGTGCCCCCGAGGCCATCCCCGTAGCGCTGGGACAGGTGCGCGTTGACCTGCGCGGTGGTCACGTGCTCTTCCTGGAACTCGGCCAGCGTCTTCGCCAGATCCGCCACCAGCTCCGCGTAGGCCTTCATCTGCTTGATGGTGGCCCCGACGATGGCGTCGAAGGTGCCGGTGATGAGCCCCGCGGTGAACTCCACGAAGCCCAGGTTCTGCACCTGCTTGAGCGCCGCCACGCCGGAGTCCAGCGCCGGCGTGGCCAGGGTGGAGGGGGGGCTCCGGGGCTGGCGCGTGGACAGGTGCTGGATGGCGCCGTGCACGGCCTCGCCCACCGCCTCTCGCACGCTCATGCGCTGCTTCTCGTCCCGGATGCCAGCGACCGCGTCGTCGATGGTCTTCATCAGGGGGGCCAGGTCCCGCTCATAGCCAGACGGCTGCGCTGCGCCCGGGCGCTTGCCCCGGGCACGAATGCTCTTTTCCATGATGTGCGTCCTCTTGGTGATGGTGCGGTGTCGCGACGGGCCCGTATGCCCATGGGCTGCGCGCGACGAAGCTCATGATGCAGGAATGGTCTGACATTCACGTTTTGCTGGTATGTGGTCCAAGCATGGGAGGATGCGGATGATGCGGAGCGCGAAACTTCGACTGGTATTGGGGCTGTCCTGGCTGGGCGGGGGGGCCGCCGAGGCTCAATCGCCCGAGCACCTGACGCCGCCTGTCTGGAGCCGGCAGTTGGGAACGACCCGGTACGAGCAGGTGTCTGGCATCGCGGCGTCATTCAATGACGTATTCCTGGCGGGCTACAGCCAGGGACAGCTCGGGACGGAACCCTCCGCGGGAAGCTCGGACGCCTTCGTGGCGCGCCTGCGTGCCAGCGGCGAGGTCGCCTGGACGCGGCAGTTTGGCTCATCAGCGAATGAGTACGTCACGGGCGCGGCGGTGCATGACGCCAGTCCCAACGCGGTGGCTGTGTATGCCACGGGCTACACCTCCGCGGCCCTGCCTGGGAATGTCCTCGTGGGAATGTCCGACGCCTTCCTCGCGAGGTACGACGCGCAAGGAGGGCTGCAATGGCTCCGGCAGTTCGGCACGTCCTCCGGTGACTTCGCCCAGGGCGTCGCGACCGCGCCGGACGGCAATGTCTATGTGGTGGGGTACACCTCCGCGTCCATGGACGGCCAGGCCTGGGCGGGAGGTCAGGATGCCTTCGTGGTGAAGTACGACGCGGCGGGGGACCGGCAGTGGTCACGGCTGACGGGGACCAGCAAGAACGACCAGGCCCGGGCCGTGGCCGTGGGGGCGGACGGCAGCGTCTACGTCACGGGTTTCACGTTCGGAGGGCTCAATGGCAACGCCAACGCAGGGGGCACCTCCTCCACGACGTCGGATCTCTTCCTCGTGAAGTACGACGCCGCAGGGCAGCGGCTGTGGACGCGGCAGCTCGGCACGAGCACCCCGGACGTCGCCCAGGCGGTCGCCACGTCCCGCCGCGCTTCAGGCGAGGTCGAAATCTATGTCGCTGGACGCACGCAGGGCGGGCTGGATGGCAATGCTTCGCTCGGGAGTCATGACATTGTCGTGGTAAAATACGATGCGTCGGGAAACCGCGTGTGGACGCGGCAATTGGGGACGTCTGGAGAAGAGCAGGTGTTTGGGGTCACTTCGGACGGCGGAGGCAATGTCTATGTAACGGGTTCCGTTCCTTCGGACCTCCAGACAGACGCGCCGCTGGGCAGCAATGACCTGGTGTTGTTCAAGCTGGATGCTGCGGGTGGGCTCCAGGCCCGCCGGCAGCTGGGGTCCACTCCCGCGGGGGACCCTGCGCGCATCAGCGATGCGGGGCTCGCCGTGGCGGTGGACCCGGGGCGGGGCGTCTATGTCGGCGGCTACACGGAGGGACTGCTCGGGGCGACTCCTTCAGGGGACAAGGACGCCGTGGTGGTGAAGTACCTGGAAGGCTGCGAGGAAACCTCTCCCGGGCAGTGCGCGTGGGGCTACGGCTGGGGCCGTCAACGTGCTCCGGATGGATGGGTGCGGCAGCTCGGGTCCACACTGGACGATCATGCGGCGGCCATCGTCGCGACGCAGGATGGCCTCTATACAGTGGGTGAAACCTACGGCAGCTTCCATGGAGGCGCCCCGCTGGGCGGAGGCGACCTGTTCCTGTCCGCCCACGACACGCAGGGCGGGCTTCGCTGGGTCCGGCAGTTTGGCACCGCCGATGATGAATTGATTGGCAGCCTGGCCGCGGACGGCGCGGGCAACCTCTATGTCGCCGGAGGCACCAGTGGTGCCTTCACCGGCCACACCTCGGCGGGCTTCTTCGATGCATTCCTGGCCAGGTATGACGCCTCGGGGCAGCGGCTCTGGACCTGGCAACTCGGCTCGTCGGAGTTCGATCTGGCCCGCGCGGTGGCGGCCGCGCCTGGCGGCGGTGTCTACGTCGTGGGCAGTACGTATGGAAACCTCGATGGCAACCTGAGCGCTGGCTACGGTGAGAGTGACTTCTTCATCTCGAAGGTGGACGCCGCCGGAGGCCGGGAGTGGACGCGCCAACTGGGAACCGCGGGGCCGGATGAAGCCGTGGCCGTAGCGGTGGACTCACTGGGAGGCGTCTACGTCGCGGGGACGACGTCGGGCGGCATGGGCACGGGAGGTTCGCAAGGGGACACGGACGTCGTGCTCGTGAAGCTCGATGCGGACGGACACGTCCTGTGGTCCCGCCAGATGGGCTCGCCGGGGCCCGACTCGACCGTGGGCGTGGTGGAGACCTCGGCTGGCATCCTCGTCGCGGGAGGCGCCGGCAGTGGTGGCGGCGGTCAGCCGTCGCTGGGGGGCAACGACTTCTTCACCGCCCTCGTGACGCCAAGCACCGGGCAGCCCCTCGGCTGGCGGCAGTTCGGCTCGGGGTTCGACGAGTACGTGGGAGGGCTCTCCACGGACGGCGCGGGCGGCGCATGGCTCACGGGGAGCACGTTAGGGGCCATGGGAACGCCGCTGGGAGGCCAGGACGCGGTGTTGATACACCTCTCGGCCCAGGGCCAGCCCCAGCAGGTGCGTCAGCTCGGTACCGTGGATGACGAGCATGCGACGGGCGTCACCGTGGATGCCCAGGGCCGCGTCTATCTGGTGGGCGAGACATTGGGCGTCTTCGAGGGCCAGGCGTCCTCGGGCTCGTTCGACGTTTTCGTCTTGAAGGATGACGCGCCGCTCGACTGAGGCTGCGCGGCAGCGGGCGCTGACGGATTCGCACTCGCCGGCGTTCCTGCGCGTGAAGGGGCCGGACGTGAACCTGCCGCAGTTCCAGCAGGCCTTCTCCTGCCCCGCGGGCTCGCCGATGGTGGCGCCCGCTGCGAACCGCTGTGAGGTCTGGTAAGGCTTCGGCCCTACCTGTGGGAGGACGGCATGGGAATCTGCTCGTGGTTGGTGTTGGGCGGTATCGCGGGCTGGCTGGCCAGCATCATCAAGGGCACCAACGCCCGGATGGGGATGTTCGCCAACATCTTCGCCGGCATCGTGGGTGCCATGCTGGGCGGCTGGGTGTTCAGCTTCTTCGGAGGCAGCGGCGTGACGGGCTTCAACCTGTACTCGCTGCTGGTGGCCACGGTGGGCGCCGTCATCCTGCTGTCCATCCTGCAAGCCATCCGGAAATAGCGCCCCCGGCTGTCGCGCCCTTCGCTGCCTAGAAGAGCGACAGTTGGGGTGAGGTGGAGGGCCGCGCGGGGCGCCGGAAGGTGTCCGGCGCGGCCTCCGTGATGGACGACGCGCGCATGCCCACCTTGCGCGCCGCCGTCGCGAAGAGCTGGTGGATGGTCTGGGCGTAGAGCCCTTCGCCGCGCATGCGGTGCTTGAAGCGGCTGTCGGTGAGCTCCCCGCCGCGCGTCTCGCGGATGCGGTGCAGCACCCGGTCCGCGCGCAGGGGCAGCTTCGCGCGCAGGCGCTCCTCGAAGACGGCCTGCACGGGGCCGGGGAGCCGCAGGAGCGTGTAGTGCGCTCTCGTGGCGCCGGCCTCCCGGGCTGAAGCGAGCACCCGCGCGATGTCCTCGTCGTTGAGGCCGGGGATGATGGGGGCCACGGACACGGCCACGTCGATGCCGGCCTCGGTGAGCTTGCGGATGGCGGCCAGGCGCCGCTTGGGCGTGGCGACGAGCGGCTCCATGGCGCGCGCCAGCTCCTCGTTGTGGAAGGGGAGGCTGATGCTCACGAACAGCCGTGTCTCCGCCGCCAGCCGCTGGAGCACGTCCAGGTCGCGCTCAATCAGCACGCCCTTGGTGACGATGCCCACGGGGTTTCGGTACTCGGCGCAGACCTCCAGGCACTGGCGGGTGAGCCGGAGCGAGGCCTCCAGGGGCTGGTAGCAGTCCGTGACGCCGCTGAAGACGACCGTCTCTCCCTTCCACGACGGTCGGTCGAAGGCTTCGCGCAGCAGCTCCGGGGCGTTGGGTTTGACGACGAGGCGCGTCTCGAAGTCGGTGCCCGCGCCGAAGTCCAGGTACTGGTGCGTGGGGCGCGCGTAGCAGTAGGCGCAGGCGTGGAGGCAGCCCCGGTACGGGTTGACGCTCCAGGAGAAGCACACGTCGGGGCTGTCGTTGGTCGCGATGATGGAGCGGCTGTGGTCCTCCCAGACCTCCAGGCGCGCGGGGGGAATCTCGTCCAGGTACTCCACCGCGGTGCTCGCCCAGGGGTTGGGCGGATTGTCGACAGGGCGGGCCTTCACCCGGCAAGGGTGCGGCTGAAAGCCCGTTCAGTCAAGGCGCCCGTGTCCCGTCAGAGCAGCGGGCCACACCCGAGCGTCGTCTCCAGCGCCGTGCGCAGCTTCGTCTTGAGCTGCGGCCGGCCCATGGCGCCCCGGAGCGGGTTCAGCGTGTTGCGCACCTCCGTGAGGTTCGCCACCGTCACGCCCTGCGCGGTCGCGGCGAGGTAGGTGACGCCCTGGGTGCGCAGGGGCGTGAAGAAGTGCTGGCGGTTGTGGGGTTCGAACAGGGCCCCGGGAACCGCGTTGTGCTGGCCGCCGTACCACGTCAGCCAGTCGAACAGCCCCTGGCCAATGGCATGGGCCTCCGTGCTCAGGGTGCCGTTCATGTTCTGGGTCATGCCCTCCGCGTGCGCGCGGCACATGTCCGTCGTCATCAGGAGCACGCGCGCCATGGGGGCGACGTTCTGGAACTGGTTGAGCCAGGCGTCCACCCGGCCCGTGTTGAGGGCGGTGACGATGCGGTCCACCTCCTCGCGGATGCCGGCCAGGATTTCGTTCGGGTACGCGGAGGCCTGGACCCAGGCGCCGTGGGGCGCGGTGCTGAACCCCGCGTTGACCTCCTGCTGGTTGTAGGGCGCGGACACGTTGCTGGCCTGCCACTGTCCCCGGTAGAGGTCGGTGGTGAAGACGCCGCCCACCATGCTGTGCGGCGGCGGGGCGATGTGGAGCACCTGGGACAGCGCGGCGTGGGCGATGGGGTTGCCGTGCGGCCCCGCGTAGTTGAAGCCCATCTCCGCGTCGATGAGGTGGGGCCCCTGCGCGGTGGCCATCACGTTCTCGTGATGCAGGTCGGTGATGCCGAACACCGCCGACACCGTGATGATCCGGCCCAGCTTCCGGAAGTACGTGGGCTGATCCACCAGGGGAATCTGCCGCGCCTTCGCGACCATCTGCATGTAGCCGTACTCACCGCGCGCGTGCGGGAACGCGACGATGCGGATCGCCGGGAGCGCCGCGTCGAGCGTGGTGAAGAGGCTGTCGGTGTACGGCAGCAGGGCGGGGTAGTGCATCCGGCAGAGCTGGTACGACTGCGGGTCGCCCATGAGCAGCAACTGGAAGGTGAGGTCCGACGGCTTGTAGACGACCCGCCCTCCGCAGGAGAACCGCAGCAGCGCGACGCGGTGGCCCGTGTGGTGGGGATCGCTGCCGGTGACGTCCACGTCGGCGAGGCCCCCGGTGATGCCGAAGGCGCTCCGCAGCAGGGCCCGGTCCCCCATGATGCGGCCCACCAGCGAGGCGCCGAAGTCCACGTGCGCCCGCACCATGTCCTGGATCATCCGCCAGACGCGGTCCGCCGGAGTCTCCGAGAGCGTCTTCACCGTCCCCAGCGCGTTGCGGCCCAGGCTCCAGGCGAAGCTGAGCGGGCGCAGGTTCCAGGCGTTGTCCATCGCGCCCCACTCCCTGCGCGCGGACAGCCCCGCGGCGGCGGAGCAGGGGCCGTACAGGTCCATGGCCGTGCGGTGGAGGAAGTTGTTCGCCAGCAGGGTCCCCGTCAGGTTCTGGAACCCCGCCAGCTTGAGCACGCCCGCCAACTGGTTCACGACCTGCTTGAGGGCGTCCTTGATGAACGGCTTGACCGCGTTCACGTGCGGGGGCGCGCCCTGGATGACCGCCGTTCCCATGAACGTCGTCACTTCGTTCAGCGCGTCGTCGATCTCGGCGTCGTACATGGCGGAGGGCCCAGGGGAGGGACGGCAACGTTCACTGCCGGGCAGTCTAGCTGCCCTTCAGTGCAGCCCCTCCAGCGCCCTTCACCCGGCACGTGCACGGCTTCGCGTGACCCATCCCGGGTCAGCGGGGACAGCCCCTGTTCTCAGCGCAGGACGGGCCTGCCCGTGAGCAGGTCCTGGTGCAGCGCTTCGCTCAAGATGAACCGGCCGTCCTGTCCGAGCAGGTGGTCCGGAAGCACCGACGCGAAGTCGCCGACGACGGCCTCCGGCACCACCTCGCGCCAGGTCTCGTCGTCCGTGATGAGCGTGTCGACCGCGAGCGACTTGAACTCCACCTGGTGGCCTTCCTCGATGAAGACCCTGGCGCTCAGCTTCTGGCCCACGGCGAGCGTGTCCATGTCGAACGAGTTGGCATACAGGACATTCGCCACGGTCAGGTTGCCCGTCACCCGGACCTCCGAGCCGCAGACCAGGTCTCGCGCGTGAAGGTCGCCCAGCACGTAGAGCTTGGAGCAGTCGTCCTCGTTCTGGAACGCATCCGACAGGCAGCCCTTCACCGTCAGGTTGCCCGCGACGATGAGGACCTCGTTGGCCTCCAGCGCGAAGTCGCCGTCAATCTCCAGGTCGCCTTCGCGCAACGCGAAGTGGAGGTCCTCCGCGTCGTCCTCGAAGGGGGTCTCCAGCAGGTCGGCGAGCAGTTCGTTGGCGCGGGCGAAGTCGGTCGGCTGGAAGTGGCTGGACATGCGCCGGAATCTACCGGCGGGAGGGCGGCCCGGAAACACGAAGGCCGGTGGTCCCGAGAAGGAACCACCGGCCCGTGTCTCTTCAGAGCGGCGGAAGGGATTCGAACCCTCGACCCCGAGCTTGGGAAGCTCGTGCTCTACCAACTGAGCTACCACCGCAGGCGCTGCGTGATGCAGGGCCCAAAGTAGGGGCGGGGCCCTGCCTTGTCAATCAGAAGTCGGGGCTACTCCCCCTCCTCGACGGTGAGCTGGTACGAGTCCTGGAAGTTCGCCTCCCGGTTCTTCGCGTCGCGCACCTCGAAGACGTAGACGCCCGGCTCCGCGCTGTAGCGGATGGTCTCCGGCTGGTCGCCCTTGGCCCGGTCGGACGTCTGCACGAGCGTCAGCTTCCCGTCCGGCTGCACGCGGTGCAGGTACAGCCCCACGTCCACCTTGAGGATGCCCAGCAGCGTCGCGGTGATGGCCGTGCGCACCGGCCGGTCGGACAGGTCCACCCGGAAGTAGTCCACGTCCTTCGCCGGGTACACCGTGCCGCGCACCGCCTTGCCCGGCGTCAGGTCCTGCGCGCGGTCCGCGGTGTTGTTCGGCTCACGCTCCTCGCTGCCGTTGTCCGGCACCGTCGTCACGCTGATGCGGTAGGGCTGGTCCGCGTTCTCGAAGTCCTTCACGAACTTGCCGTTCACCTTCCGGAACGACCCCTCCACCCGGAAGTAGCAGGTGCCGTTGCACGCCACGTTGTTCAGCCGCTCCGGCTCCTTGAGGGCGCCGTCGTTGGCCTTGAGCAGCACCGTCTCCTTCTGCCCGTCACCCTGCGGCGGCTCCACCATCGACAGCGTCAGGTCCAGCCGGTCCACGCCCGACAGCTCCACCTTCGCCAGCACCGGCTCGCGCGTCGTCAGCACGTAGTGGTCCACGTCCGACTTGGGCGACAGGAAGCCCTCGCGGTAGCCCGCGCCCGTCAGCGGCGTGGCCTTGAGCAGCTCGTCGTTGGGCTCCAGCTCCGCGTGCGCCCCCGCCTCCTCCTGGGACACCGTCAGCGTGTAGGGCACCTGCGCGTTGTACGTGCGCCGCTGCGCCTTGCCCGTCCCCGTCCAGCCGCCCTTCACCACCACGTAGACCACCCGGTCCGTGGCCCTCACGCCGATGTTGCGCAGCGCGAGCGGCTCGCCCTCCTTGCCCTGCAGGGTGAAGAGCGGCGCCTCCGCGGCGGACAGCACCGAAACCTCCGGCCGCACGCCCTCCACGGCGGACAACTCGATCTTCAGCGCCACCGACGGCACCTCCGGCTCGGGAGGCGGGAGGCCCGCGTCCACCGCCTGCGCCGCCATCGCCCCGCCCAGCTCCCCGGGCGCCGTGGGCGTCGCGCCCTCGGCCGGCGGCGCGGGCGGCTCTCCGCCTCCGAACGTGCCCTCGGGGGAGGGCGCCGCGGTGTCGTCCATGACCGGCGTCTCGTCCGGCACGGAGGGCGGCGGCACGGCCGCGGGCGTCGAACCCGGAGCCGGCGCACCCGGGGCCTCGGGCGCCGCGCCCGGCGCGGGTGCTGCGCTGCCCTGGGCCTCGGGGACTTCACCCCCGGGCGTGGCGGGCGCGGGCAGCTCCACCCGGTACCAGTCCTCGTCGCCGGAGTGCCCCAGGAACGCCGTCACCGTCTGCCCCAGCGGCAGCGCGGCGGCGTCCACGGCGCGGTCGTTGGGCTCGCGCTCCTCGCCGTCGTTGGGCTGGCGGTACTTCACCTCCAGCGTGTACGCCCCGCCCATGCCCTTGCGCGCGGGCGACACCACCAGCCAGCGCTCCTTCTCCACGTAGAGGTTCGGGAGGCGCTCCCCCTTGCCCTCGCCCTCGCTGTTCACGCCGACCAGCCGGTTGCGGTCCTGGTCGTAGACGTCCAGCTTCACGTCCCCGCCGGGCAGGCCCGTCACCGTCACGTCCGCGATGCGCGGGGTGCCCGGCGCCAGCCGGTACCAGTCCTCGTCCAGCTTGTTGGGCTCCGCCGCCAGGCCGCCCGTCACCACGCTGTCGCGGGTGATGGCCAGCGCCTGGTCGGGCCGCTCGTTGGGCTCCTTCTCCGTGAGGGCGGCGGGGCCCGTCTCCACGACGCCCGCGTCCGGCGCCTCCTCCGGCACGTCCTTCTTGCAGGAGGCCACCCCCATCAGCCCCAGGACACAGACCCAGCCCCAACGTCGCATCACGTCTTCCTCCTCGGTCGGTCCGCCTTGTCGGCCTGGGCGTGTCCGGGTGTCAAGCACCCCCAACCCCCGGCGGGCCGGTTTCATCCGCGCCCGCCGCGCGTCACCTGGAGAACGCCGTGTCCGGTGGCGGCGGAAGGCACGCACCCGGACTGGAGCCACGGGGGGCGGACGATCCAAGATGCGCCCCATGCGCCGCCTGTCCCTCGTCTCCCTGCTCCTCGTGTCCCCGTCCGTCCTCGCCGCCGCGCCCGCCGCGCCCGGCTATGCCCAGGCGGAGGCCTGGCTGGAGAAGGAGGCGCGCCCGGACCACTACGTGCCCCTCAACCTGCTGGACGGCCGGGACACCACCGCCTGGTGCGCGGAAGGGGAGAAGCCCTCCCACGTCTTCATCGGCTTCAAGGAGCCCGTCACCCTGGACGAGGTGCGCGTCTACACGGGCGACGGCACGTCCCGCGAGGCATTCAAGGCCAACGGCCGCGTGCGCAAGTTCACCCTCACCAGCGTGGACGCGTCCCGCAGCGTCACCGTGCAGGACAAGCGCGGCATGCAGGCCGTGCCCCTGACCCAGCCGCTGTTCGGCGCGCGCTTCATCCTGGAGGTCGCGGACCGCTTCCCCGGCGCCCGCGAGGACAGCCCGGTGTGCCTCACCGACCTGGTCCTCTACTCGGGCGGAAAGCCCCTCAACGGCCCCGCGCTCGCCACCCGGTACAAGTACGACGCGCGCGTGGCCCCGCTCGTGGGCACCTGGTTCGGCGGCCATGAGGGCGCCCCGGAGCGCTTCCTGTCCTTCTTCGTGGACGGCACCTGGCGCTTCTCGCTGGAGCCCCTGGAGACGCCCGAGCCCACCACCGTCGTCACCGGCACCTACACGGTGTCCGGCAACAAGGTGACGTTGGACATCCCCAAGAAGGGCAAGGTGGCGGCCCGCTTCGAGCGGACCCCCGCTGGCGACGGACCGAGGGCGGCCGCCGCGCTGTCGCTGGACGGGGCGCTCCCCGAGGAGTGGGGGAGCACCTTCCGCGGCCAGCCTTGAGGACACGCGGGCGCCTGGGAGACCCGGGCGCCCACCGTGCCTGGGGCCAGGGGCCTAGATGGCGGCCTTGGCCTTCCGCTTCGCGTCGAAGTTGCGGAAGAAGGTGACGATCTCCTGCTCGGCGGCCTTGGCGTCCGCGGCGTCCGCGAACTCCGACTCCAGGAAGATGCCGCCGCAGGACTCGCAGGTGTCGTAGTGCAGCGGGTGCTGCCGGTCGCCACCGTCGATGCGTACGAAGTCCACCTGGCAGTCCGGGCACTGCCCTGTCAGGGCCTCCGTGTCGACCTTGCCCCCGAGTTGCTCCAGACCGGGCAGGTTGTTGTGAAGGAGGATGCGGCGCAGGTCCGAAACGTCGGTCCACAGGCCTCCGCAATCTCCACACTTCCGCAACGTCTCGTGATCTCCTTCGAGATCAGTCATCTCGACGCTGCAACCGGGGCAATTCATGGGGCGGCTCGTTCTCCTGAAAGGGGGAGCGGATGGTGCTCCCCAGTGAATGGAGAATGATAAGTCGCCCAAAAATTGGGATGCAACCCGTGCGGCGGCTTCTGTTGGCAACGTGCCGTCAGCCGGCCCCCCGGGGCGCAGGCCGGTGCTCGGGCCGGCGCTCAGGCCCGCTCCTTCACCCTCCGGATGTCCGCGCCCAGGCCCCGCAGTTTGCGCTCCAGCCGCTCATACCCACGGTCCAGGTGGTAGACGCGGCTGACCTCCGTCTGCCCGTCGGCCACCAGACCGGCCAGGATGAGCGACGCGCTGGCGCGCAGGTCGGTGGCCATGACGGGCGCCCCGCTGAGCGCCTTCACGCCCTTCACCACCGCCGTGTGCCCCTGGATGGTGATGTCCGCGCCCAGCCGGTGCAGCTCCGGCACGTGCATGAAGCGGTTCTCGAAGATGTTCTCGGAGATGACGGACGTGCCGTGGCTCACCGTCATCAGCGCCATCAACTGCGCCTGCATGTCCGTGGGAAAGCCCGGGTGCTCCGTGGTGGTGATGTTCACCGACTTGAGGGACCGGGGCGCCTTGCAGCGGATGCCGCCGTCCTCCACGGTGAGGGTGCAGCCCGCCTCGCGCAGCTTGTCCATCACCGCGTCCAGGTGCTCCGCGCGTGCGTGCTTCACCAGCACGTTGCCCCCGCTGATGGCCGCCGCCACCAGCAGCGTGCCCGCCTCGATGCGGTCCGGCAGGATGGCGTGGTCCACCGGGTTCAACGACTCCACGCCCTCGATGGTGATGACGGAGGTGCCCGCCCCCTCCACCTTCGCGCCCATCTTGTTGAGGACGCGCGCCAGCTCCTCCACCTCCGGCTCGCGCGCGCAGTTCTCCATCACCGTGCGGCCCTTGGCGAGCACCGCCGCCATCATCACGTTCTCCGTGCCGGTGACGGTGATGACGTCGAAGTTCACCATGCCGCCCTTGAGCTGCTTGGCCCGGGCCTCCACGTAGCCTTCCGTCAGGTGGATGTCCGCGCCCAGCGCCTTGAGGCCCTTGAGGTGCTGATCGATGGGCCGCGCGCCAATGGCGCACCCGCCCGGCATGGACACGCGCGCCCGGCCGAAGCGCGCGACGAGCGGCCCCAGCACCAGCACGCTGGCGCGCATGGTCTTCACCAGGTCGTAGGGGGCCTCCGGGGTGACGTCCCCCGCGATGCGGATCTCACACGTGTCCGCCTTCTTGCCGGTGAGCCGCGTGGCCTCGCAGCCCATGGTGCGCAGCACCGCCAGCATCGTGGCCACGTCCGCCAGGTCCGGCACGTTGCGGAAGGTGGTGGTGCCGTCCGCCAGCAGCGCGGAGGCCAGGATGGGCAGCGCCGCGTTCTTCGCGCCGGAGACCTCCACCTCGCCGTGCAGCGCGGTGCCGCCCTTCATGACGATCTTGTCCATGTCTTTTACGTGCCTTCTCTTGCGGCAGCCGGGCCGCGCGTCCCGTGGCCGTCAGGCCGCGGGCTGTGTCCCGAACGCCATGCGTTCACGCCGCTCCAGGTCCTTCTCCACGCGCGCGTCCGAGTAGCCCGCGGCCCGCAGGAGCTCCAGGACGGCGCTGCCCTGGGTCTCACCCATCTCCAATGCAAGCAGTCCGCCAGGCTCCAGCACCCGCCGGGCCCCCTGAATCACCCGCCGGAGCGCCACCAGCCCGTCCGGCCCGCCGTCCAGCGCCAGCCGGGGCTCGCGCCGCACCTCGGCGGACAGCCCGGCGATGTCGCCCGAGTCGATGTACGGCGGGTTGGACACCACCACCCGGAACGTCGCGTCCGGGGGCAGGGGCGCGAACAGGTCGCCCTCCAGCACGCTCACGCGCTCGGAGACGCCCAGGGCCTGCGCGTTCTCCCGCGCCAGCGCGCACGCGTCCTTGGACAGGTCCGTGGCCAGCACCGTGGCCTGGGGCCGCTCCGCCGCCACGCTGATGGCGATGCAGCCGGAGCCCGTGCACACGTCCAGCACGCGGGAGGGCACGTCCTTCGGCACCGCGTGCAGCACCGCCTCCACCAGCAGCTCCGTCTCCGGCCGGGGGATGAGCACGCGCGCGTCCACCTTGAAAGGGCGGTTGTAGAACTCCTTCGTGCCCGTCAGGTAGTTCGTGGGCTCGCCCGCGAGCCTGCGCTCGATGAGCGCCTTGAAGGCGGCCAGCTCGTCCTTGGACAGCGGCCGGTCCAGGTCCACGTACAGGCGCACCCGGCCCGTCTTGAGCACGTGCGCCAGGAGGATCTCCGCCGTGAGCCGGGGCGCGTCCACTCCGCGCTTCTCGAAGTGGCCCGTCGTCCAGGTGAGGATCCGGCGGATGGTCCAGACGTCGCTCATGACTCGCTGGGGGGCCGCCCGCCACCCGTCTGCGCCTTGAGGGCCTCGGCCTGGTAGTGGGTGCGGCAGGCGGTGATGACCTCGTCCACGTTGCCCACCATGATGGCCGGCAGGTTGTGCACCGTGAGGCCGATGCGGTGGTCGGTGAGCCGGTCCTGCGGGAAGTTGTAGGTGCGGATCTTCTCGCTGCGGTCGCCCGTGCCCACCTGGCCGCGGCGCATGGAGTCGCGCTCGTTGCGGATGCGCTCCTGCTCGATTTCGTAGAGCTTCGCGCGCAGCATGCGCATGGCCATGGCGCGGTTCTTCCCCTGGCTCTTCTCCTGCTGGCACTTCACCACGATGCCGGACGGCTTGTGGATGAGGCGCACCGCGGAGTCCGTGGTGTTGACGCTCTGGCCGCCGGAGCCCGTGGAGCGCATCACCTGCATCTCGATGTCCGCCGGGTTCACCTGCACGTCCACGTCCTCCGCCTCCGGCATCACCGACACGGTGATGGTGGAGGTGTGGATGCGCCCCTGGGTCTCCGTGGCCGGCACGCGCTGGACCCGGTGGACGCCGGACTCGTACTTCAGGTTGCTGAACACCGCGTCGCCGGACAGCGTCACGGTGGCGTCCTTCACGCCGCCGGCGTTGCCCGCGCTCATGTCCAGGATGTCCGCCTTCCAGCCCCGGCGGTCCGCGTAGCGCAGGTACATCTGCATGACCTCTTCGGCGAAGAGGGCCGCCTCGTCGCCGCCCGCGCCCGCGCGGATCTCCAGGATGACGTTCTTCTCGTCATTGGGGTCCTTGGGCAGCAGGAGGATCTTCAGCGAGGCCTCCAACTCGTCGCGCTGCGCCTTCAGGCCGGGCAGGGCCTCCTTGGCGTAGGCCTTCTCGTCGGGGTCGGCGCTGGACAGCCACGCCTCCACCTCGTCCAGATCCGCCAGCACCTTGCGGTAGGCGCGGAAGGTCTCGACGAGCTTCTCCAGCCCGGCGCGCTCCTTGGACACCTTCTGGAGCTTCGCCGTGTCGGCGAGGATATCGGGGTTCGACAGGTCGGCCGTGAGCCGCTCGAAGCGGCGCTCGACCTCTTCCAGTTTGTCAATCATGCGTGGTTCCCGGGGCGTCTTGCCCCGTTGGGCGCCCCGTGGCAAGGGCCGAGGGCGTCAAGGAAAACCTTGGCCGTATGGGCAGCGGCATGTAAGAACGGCCCCCGTCGCCGCCCGGTGCGGCTTGAATCACGCTCAACACGGAGTCCTTCCACATGGCCGCACAGAAGGGGAATCGTTCCAAGAAGAAGCTGAAGAACCGCGCCAAGACCCGGAAGGCGCAGCTCAAGCGCCGCCGCACGCGCTTCAAGCGCGGCCAGCGCAACAACAAGTAGTCCTGGAAGCTACTGCCCCCCTCTCACGCTGGAGGAGGGGGGCGGTGGGCTCCCTGCTCCCCCTTCTTCCAACGCAGGGAGCATCCACTCCAGCCCCGGCGTCCCCTGCGACGCGGTGCGCAGCAGCGTCATCACCCCTTCGGCCTCGGCACCCGTGACGGGCACCGGCTGGACGGGGAACTCGGGGTAGCGGTCGGTCCTGAGGGGCAGCACGTCACTGGACACATAACCCGTGGAGTCGAAGCGCGCCCGCCACAGGACGCTGCGCTTGTCCCGGGGGTTCCAGTTCCCGCCGAACACGAAGTTGCCCAGCGAGTAGAGCACCGGCCTGCCCCGGTACAGCTCCATGGATTGGAGCACGTGCGGGTGGCTGCCCAGCACCCCCGCCGCCCCCGCGTCGATGGCCGCGTGCGCCAGGCGCACCTGGTAGGGCTCCGGGGTGGTGTTGCCCTCGATGCCCCAGTGGAAGAAGGGCAGGACGAGGTCCGCCTGGGCCTTCGCCGCGGCGATGTCCTCGCGCAGCATCCGCTCCATCTCCTCCACGTCGGAGAAGTGCCCCGCCACGCCCGGCGTGGTGTCCGTGGCGTAGACCTCCCGGGGCTCGATGTTGCGCGTGCCCAGGAAGAAGTAGCCCAGGAACGCCACCCGCAGGTCCCCCACGGTGAGGACGGCCGGGCGGCGCGCCTCCGCCAGGGTGCGGCCGGCGCCGAAGTAGGGGATGCGCGCGGCCTCCAGGGCGGCAAGCGTGTCCAGCAGCCCCTGCGCGCCGTAGTCCATCAGGTGGTTGTTGGCCAGGCTGACCACGCCCACGCGGCCCGCGGTGAGCACGTTCACCAGCTCCGGCCGCGCGCGGAAGTTGAAGTTCTTGGGCAGCTTCTGCGTGCTGTCCGTGTACGGGCACTCCAGGTTCACGACGAACAGGTCGCCGGAGTCCACGATGGGGCGCACCTCGCGGAAGCCGTAGGCGAACATCTCCTCGCGCGACCTCCCCTTGGCCACCTGATCGTCGAAGTACTCCTCGTAGTGGTAGCCCACCGTCACGTCGCCGCCCACCACCAGCGTCACCGGGCGGGCAGGGGCTGGAGGGGCCGGCTGGCCGGCGGGGTGTCCGGTTTCGGACCCGGCCGCCGGGGCGGGCGCGGCCCCGGGCGGCGGCGCGGTCGTGGCGGCGCCAGGCTCCAGCCCCAGGGGAGGGGAGGCGGGCGTCACGGGGCGGGGATGACAGGCGGCGAGCGACAGCAGGAGCAGCAGGGCGGCGTGGCGCATGGGCAAGGGGAAACTCTACCTTGCACGGGGAAACGCGCGACGCGTAGATTGCCGCGCGCCCATGGCCCGGGAAAAGGACAACATCGCTCTGTCCGATGAGCACAACACCCGCGGCATCGAGCTGGCGGACCGGGGCTGGCTGGACGAGGCCATCAAGGAGTTCCGGAAGGCCATCGACCTGGACCCCACGTCCGCGCACGCGCACGACAACCTGGCCACGGTCTACGCGGAGAAGAAGCAGTTCCGCGAGGCGCTGGGCGAGTACCTCACCGCGCTCAAGCTGGAGCCGGAGAGCGCCACCGCGCACTACAACCTGGCCTGCTTCCTCTCCACCCACGCCAGCGAGATGGCCGTGGAGGAGTACAAGGAAGCCATCGAGCTGGATCCGGAGTACCCGGACGCCCACCTGAACCTGGGGCTCACCTACGCGGACCAGGGCCGGGTGGAGGAGGCGATGCGGGAGCTGCACTCCGCCATCGAGCTGGACCCGCAGGACGCCTTCCCCCGGCATGAGCTGGCGGCGCTGATGATGGACGAGGGGGACTACCGCTCCTCCATCACCCAGTTGAAGGAAGTGGTGCGGCTGGAGCCGGACAACTTCGAGGCGCAGTTGGACCTGGGCATCTGCTACGCGCAGAAGGGCTTCTACGCGGAGGCGGAGCGCGCCTACGAGCGCGCCCGGGCGCTCAACCCGGACGACCTGCTGCTCAACTACAACCTGGCGGCGCTGTACGCGCTGTGGGGCCGTCCGAAGGACGCCGTCCAGTACCTGCAGAAGGCGCTGGCGTCGGACCGGCAGAAGGTCCTGGGGTGGCTGTCCGCGGACCCCATGTTCGACGTGCTCAAGGGCGATCCGGACTTCGAAGCCCTCTTCTGAGGGAATCACACATGGAATGGGTTTTCCTGGGGCTGGCGCTGCTGCTGGTCGTCGCGAACGGCTTCTTCGTGGCGACGGAGTTCGCCATCGTGAAGATCCGCGCCACGCGCCTTCAGTCCCTGGTGGACGAGGGCACGCCCGGCGCGGCCACGGCCCTGAAGATGGTGGGCGAGCTGGACGCCTACCTGTCCGCCACGCAGTTCGGCATCACGCTCGCGTCGCTGGGCCTGGGCTGGCTGGGTGAGCCCGCCTTCGAACACCTGCTGCACCCGGTGATGGAGAAGGTGCTGCCGGAGGCGGTGGCGGCGAAGTACGGCTCCACGGCGGCGGGCATCATCGGCTTCAGCATCATCACCTTCCTGCACATCGTGCTGGGGGAGCTGGCGCCCAAGAGCGTCGCCATCCAGCGCGCGGAGCAGACGACGCTCGCGGTGGCGCTGCCCATGCGCGCGTTCTACTTCCTCTTCTACCCGGCCATCCGGCTGCTCAACGGGCTGGCGGGGCTGGTGCTCAAGGCCTTCGGCCTGCACTCCGCCAGCGAGTCGCACGAGGCCACGAACGAGGACGAGCTGCGCGTCATCCTGCACAGCTCCGCGCAGGCCGGCGCCATCACCACCGCGCGGGCGGAGCTCCTGGAGCGCGCGCTGGAGATGGCGCAGAAGACGGCGCGGCAGGTGATGGTGCCCCGCAACCAGATGCGCTACCTGGACGTGGAGGAGGCGCTGGACAGGAACGTCATCGACGCGCGCGCGTCCGGGCACACGTGGCTGCCGGTGTGCCGGGGCAACCTCGACGAGGTCGAGGGCGTGGTGAACGTGAAGGACCTGTTCTTCCTCCTGTCGCGAGGCGAGCTGCGCAGCCTGTCGCAGGTGCAGCGCCCGGTGCTCTTCATCCCGGAGAACGCGACGCTGGAGCAGTTGCTCGCGGAGTTCCGCCGCCGGCGCCGGCAGATCGCCATGGTGGTGGACGAGCACGGCGGCACGTCCGGGCTGGTCACCATCGCGGACGTGGTGGCGGAGGTGGTTGGCGACGTGGCGGAGCTGGGCCGGCGCGTGGAGGAGGTGCGGGCGCTGCCCGGGGGCCGCTTCGAACTGCCCGGCACCGCGCAGTTGGACGACCTGGAGGCCCAACTGGACGTCACCTTCGACCTGAGCGACGACGAGAAGGGCGAGGTGACGACCATCGCCGGCTACCTGATGACGAAGCTGGGCCGGGTGCCGGAGAAGGGCGACAGCCTCAAGCTCGACATGTGGCGCATCCTCGTGGAGGAGGTGGACGGCCCCCGCGTGGTGCGCGTCACCGTGGAGCCGCAGTCGCGCCCCACGGCGGTGCCCAAGGACGGCGGCCGCGCCCCGGAGCCGCCCGTGCCCTCCGGCGAGACGGGGTGAAGCCCTAGCTCTTGGTGGGCTTCACGGCCTTCTTCTTCGCGCCGCCCTGGACGGCCGCCGGCTTCACCTTGGCGTTGGGCCGGTCCACCTTGAGCAGCTCCAGGTTCGTCTCTCCGTCCGTGGTCAGCTTCAGGATGCCCACGTCCGGCGCGAACCACATGAAGCTCTCCATGGAGCGCCCCTCCGCGCCGGGGCGGCTGGCGCGGGCCGTGGTGATGTTCTTGATCTTCAGCGCCTTGAAGGTGCCCGCCGCGACGGTGATCTCCTCCTCGCCCACCACCGTGGCCTCCTTGTCGAAGGTCGTGGCGATGGTGGGGCGCAGGCCGCCCTTCCGGGCCGGCGGCTGGAGCTTCACCGACAGGCTGTTCTTCCAGGTGCCCCCGGGGACCATCACGGACGGCGCCGGCACGGCCGCGCCCTCCGCGTTGACCACCTGCACGTCCATGCCGGACGCGGACAGGAGCGTGCCCTCCAGGCCGCCCAGGCCCGTGCGGACGCCATTCGCGTCGCAGGTCAGGTCCGTCTGCCCGCTGCGCCCCTTGAGGCTCACCGCCAGCGTGGCCTTCACCGTCCCGTCCGGGTTGGGCGCGACGTCCTTCGTCGCCAGCACCAGCTCCGACGAGCGGCCCGCCCGGTAGGTCAGCGACAGGCCTTCCTCCATGGGGAACCAGGGGTTCGGACAGGGGGCCGGCGCCGCCGCCGCCACCATGTCAGACCGGGGTGCTACCTGGGACGTCGGGGACGCACCGACGAGGAGCGACATGGCAAGCAAGGGCTGAAACGTAGGACGCCTCCGGAAAGATCAGGAGGAAGGTAGGGTGGGCGGGCTGCTTTGCAAGGGCGACGCAGGACCGCTCACCTACCGGCCTGTAGCACTTGACATAGGGTCATGCGTGGCATGGTCACGCTTGATCCGCGGTGGGGTGCGTTGGTACTCCTGCCGAACGCTGCGGAGCCGATTTTCCGGCCTCGCGCGCGTTTTCACCCCGTCATGACGACGGCCGCAGGGAGAACCGCTGGCATGCGAATCAAGCGCCTGGACATCACCGGCTTCAAGTCGTTCATGGAGCGGAGCGTCTTCTCCTTCGACGAGGGCGTCACGGGCGTCGTCGGCCCCAACGGGTGTGGCAAATCCAACGTCGTGGACGCCATCCGCTGGGTGATGGGCGAGCAGAGCGCGAAGAACCTGCGCGGCCGCGGCATGGAAGACGTCATCTTCAACGGCTCGGAGAACAAGCCGCCCCTGTCCATGGCGGAGGTGTCGCTCACCTTCCTCGTGGACGACACGGACACGCTGGCGCCCCAGTACCAGGGCTTCAGCGAGATTACGGTGACGCGCCGGCTGTTCCGCAACGGCGACTCCGAGTACCTCATCAACAAGACCGTCTGCCGCCTGCTGGACATCACCGAGCTGTTCCTCGGCACGGGCGTGGGCACCAAGGCCTACTCCATCATCGAGCAGGGCCGCGTGGGCCTCATCGTCTCCAGCAAGCCGGAGGACCGCCGGCACCTGCTGGAGGAGGCCGCGGGCGTCACCAAGTACAAGGCCCGCCGCAAGGCCGCCGAGCGCAAGATGGAGGCCACCGAGGCCAACCTCCTGCGCGTCAACGACATCACCAACGAGCTGGAGAAGCGGCTCGACACGCTGTCGCGCCAGGCGAAGAAGGCGGAGAAGTACCGCAAGCTCAAGGCGCGCATGCGGGAGATTGATTTGCACTCCGCCAGCCACCGCTCGCTGGAGCTGATGGCGGAGAAGCGCGTGCTCCAGTCGCGCCTGGAGAACCTGGGCGGCGAGGAGCGCGAGGGCCTGGACAAGGTGAAGGAGCTGGAGGAGGCCATCACCCGGCGCCGCGCGGAGCTGGACGCGGAAGGGGCGGCGCTCCAGCAGTACGCCGGAGAGGTGCACGCGCTGGAGAGCGCCCTGCAGCGCGAGGCGCAGGAGCTGGCGTACGGCCGGCGCGACTTCGAGGAGACCGGCACGCGCGTGGAGTCCGCGCAGGCGGAGCTGGACGCGCTGCTCGCGCGGCAGGCGGAGGTCGTGCAGACCATGACGGCCCGCGAGGCGGAGCTGTCGGGCATCGCCGGCTCGTACAAGGAAGACGAAGTGGCCATGCAGGTGGCCCTGGAGGAGCAGCGCCGCGTCTCCGTGCTCCAGACCGAAATCTCCCTGCGCCTGGAGCAGGAGCGGGCGGGGCTGGTCGCCGTGGCCACGCGCCTGGCGAACCACGAGAGCAACCTGGTCAACCTCGCGCGCCAGCGCGCGGACCTGGAGGCCCGCCGCGCGAAGCTGGCCGGTGAGCTGGAGTCCCTGCGCGCCCAGGAGCAGGAGCTGGACGCCGTGCGCACCCAGGCGGCCCGGCACGTGGAGGACACCCGCCACCTGGCCTCCGAGCTGGCCGAGCGCCGCGGCCAGGAGGAGGAGGCCCTCACCCGCACGCGCGAGGCCTTCACGGAGAACGAGGTCCAGGTCATCGCGCTGCGCGAGGAGCTGAGCGACAAGCGCAGCCGCCTGTCCTCCCTGGAGGACATCCAGAAGAACTACGACGGCTTCGACCGGGGCGTGCGCGCCGTCATGGTGCGCGCGGCGGAGGCGGCCCGCGAGCAGGGCATCTTCGGCCTGGTGGCGGACGTCCTCACGGTGAACTCCGCCCGCTACGAGCGCGCGGTGGAGGCCGCCCTGGGCGAGCGGCTCCAGCACGTCATCGTGGACAGCCGCGAGAAGGGCGTGGAGCTGGTGGAGTACCTCAAGGGCCACGCCGAAGGGCGCGGCACCTTCCTGCCGGTGCCCTCCGGCGAGCAGGCCCGGGCCTACGTGGAGCCGGACCTCACCCGCCCGGGCGTGCTGGCGCACGCGCTCAAGGAAGTGTCCTGCGAGCCCGCGCTGGAGCCGGTGCTCAAGCTGCTGTTGGGCGACGTGGTCATCGTCCAGGACATGGCCGCCGCGCGCGAGTACGCGGAAGCCACCCCCGTGCCCGTCACGCTCGTCACGCTGGACGGTGAGGTGTTCCGCGCGGACGGCTCCATCACCGGCGGCGAGCGCGAGGGCGCGGCCGTGGGCGCGCTCCAGAAGAAGCGTGAAATCGCGGAGCTGGCGGCCGAAGTGGCCCGGGTGGAGGAGCGCTACAACGAGATTTTGACCCGCCACTACACGCTCCAGAAGCAGATGGGGCAGGCGGAGGCCGTCCTCAAGGGCCTGGGCAAGGAGCAGCACGCGGAGGAGGTCAACCTGGCCAGCCAGGAGAAGGACCTCCACAAGGCGAGCGAGGACCTGGCCCGCGTGCGCGAGCGGCTGCGCTCGCTGGAGGGCGAGGAGGGCCAGCTCGCGCGGAGCCACACCGCGCTCGCCAACGAGGAGGAGTCCAGCCGCGGCGAGGTGGCCCACGGCCAGGCGGACCGCGAGGCGCGCGAGGAGCGCGTGCGCCAGTACGCGGGCGAGCTGGAGGGGCTGCGCCAGCGCGCGGACACGGCGTCCTCGGACCTGATGGGCCTGCGCGTGAAGGTGGCCGCCGGCAGCGAGCGCGGCGAGTCCGCGCGCAAGGAGCTGGAGAGCCTGGTGGCGCAGCGCCGGGACATGGAGGCGCGCGTCAGCCGCCTGCAGGCCACGGTGACGGAGGGCCGCGCCAAGGTGGAGCAGCTCCAGGGCCGGCTCGCGGAGCTGGAGTCCACCCGGGAGCAGCGGGCGGAGGAGCACCGCGTGGCCGCGGAGGCCCTGGAGGCCCGCCGCACCGCGCACACCACCGCCACCGCCGAGGTGCGCGAGCAGGACACCGCCTTCCGCGAGCTGCGCGGCCGGCTGGACGAGCTCATGCAGGGCCTGTCCCAAATCACCCTGCGCGAGAAGGAGATCGGCCTGGAGCTGGAGCACCTGGCCGCCGGCATCCGCGAGCGCTACCAGTTGGAGCTGGCCGCGGAGCTGCACAACTACCACCTGCTGGCGCCGCTCTCTCCGGAAGTGGAGAGCGAGCTCAAGGACCTGCGCGCGCAGGTGGAGAAGATGGGGGAGATCAACCTCACCGCCATCGACGAGCACGCGGAGCTGTCCAAGCGCTTCGAGTTCCTCTCCGCCCAGCGCCAGGACCTCCAGGCGTCCATCAGCCAGCTCAAGGAAGCCATCGTCCGCATCGACGCGACGAGCCGCGAGCGCTTCAAGCAGACCTTCGACGTGGTGAACGACAAGTTCCAGGCCATCTTCCCGCGCCTGTTCGGCGGCGGCCGGGCCAGCCTCATCCTCACGCAGGAGGGCCCCAACGGTGAGCCGGGCGTGGAGATCGTCGCCCAGCCGCCGGGCAAGAAGCTCCAGAGCGTCAACCTGCTCTCCGGTGGAGAGAAGGCCCTCACCGCCGTGGCGCTCATCTTCGGCATCTTCCTCATCAAGCCCACCCCCTTCTGCCTCCTGGACGAGGTCGACGCCCCGCTGGATGAGGGCAACGTGGGCCGCTACAACGACATGGTGAAGGAGATGAGCCGCCAGTCGCAGTTCATCCTCATCACCCACAACAAGCGCACCATGGAGATCGCCGACACGCTGTACGGCGTCACCATGGAGGAGCCCGGCATCTCCAAGCTCGTCAGCGTGAAGATGCGCGAGGCCTCCGCGCACAACGACGACAAGGTCCCCGCCGCGTCGTAGCCGCGGGGCAGGGCCGCGCGCTGGAAAGAAGACGGGCGCCCCGGGATGTTCCCCGGAGCGCCCGTCGTCATTTCAGCGGCTCAGCGTCGAAGGACTACTTCTTCTTCGCCGGCGCGTAGCTCTTCTTCGGGCAGGCGCCCTGGTCCGCGGCCAGACGCTGCTGGGCGGCGGCGAGGTCCTTCTGGGTGTTGGCCAGGGCCTCCTGGCTGGCGGTCTCCACCGGGGCCCAATCCTCCTTCTGGGCCTTGAGCTCCTGCACCAGCGTCAGGGTCGTCTGGTCCACCGTCTCCTGCGCCTTGAGCGCGTCCACCCACCTGGTGGCCGAGTCCACCAGCGCCTGGCACTTGGAGGACAGCTCGTCGAAGAGCCGGTAGTCCTTCGTCTTGGTGTACTTCTGCACGACGGCGTCATACGTGTCCGCCGCGTTGGTGCGCGCGCCGAAGGCGATGGCGGACGCGGCGGCGGACTGGGTGCGCGCCAGCTCCAACTGGAAGAAGCGCAGCTCCGGCGGCATGCTCGCGGAGGCCTCCACCGGGGCCTGCGAGTTGAAGAACACGAAGCGGAACGGGAACTTCAGCTCGCCCGTCGTCGTCGCCGGCATGGCGGCCACCTTCGCCTGGAGGCAGGACGCCAACTGGTCGCCCTCCGTGCTGCCGGAGGGCTTGAAGACGACCTCCGTCGGGTTGGGCTGGCCCTTCACGATGTGGATGTCGGACGTCAGCACCGGCGGCGTGGACGTCTTGAAGCCGGCGAAGCAGTCACACCAGCTCTTCTCCGCCAGGCGCACCGCGCCGGAGAAGTCCGAGCCCTCGTTGATGCCCATGGTGACGGAGGGGTTGTTGGCGGTGGCGTGGTCGTACTCGTACGAGGCCTCCACCGGCTTCGCGTCCGCCGCCAGCGGCGCGGGCTTCACGTGCGTGTCCAGCACCTGCTGGACGCAGCCGATGCCGGCCGGGGTGAGGTTGTCGCTGGTGACGGCGTGCGTGACGCCCTGGGCGTTGACGGTGGACTTCACCGTCACCTTGGTGCTGGCCGCCGCGCCGCGGTTGGCCGGATCCACCAGGCACTCCAGCACGTCCGGGCGGACGCTCAGGAGCGCGCCCACGAGGACACCCTCGTTGGCGGGGGAGGGCAGGGTCTGCTCGTGCGGGAAGCAGGTCGCCAGGTCGAACGGGGGCTGGTTGGTGATGCGCAGCCGCTCTTCCTTGGTCATCTGCTTCTGACCTTCGGTGGCTTCGGTCTTCTGCTGGCCCGCACAGGCGGCGGTGAGGATGACGGAGGCGACGGCGAGACGCTTCAGCATGGTGAGGCTTTCTCCCGGTTGGGGTGGGGACTGCGGTCGGGCGCTCACTTCTCCAGGCCCTCGGCGTTCTTGAGGTCCTTGAGGCGGAGCCCGTTCTTCTTCAACAGGCGGTAGAGGCTCTGCATGGACAGGCCGGTGCGCTGCTCCGCGGCCTTCATGTCGAAGGACACCTCGCGCATCACCTCCGCGAAGTACAGCCGCTCGAAGTCCGCGAGCACCCGGTCCTTCGCTTCGTGGTACGGCATGCCGGTGACGATGGCGGCCACGTTGGTGGCGGGCTCCGTGCCCTCCGTGCGCTTGGGCGCGTGCGCCAGGAAGTCCAGCCAACTGGTGTTGCCCGTCTCCTGCATCAGCGCGCCGCGCTCCAGCACGTTGCGCAACTCGCGCACGTTGCCCGGCCAGTCGTAGCCCTCGAAGAGGGCCAGCGTCTGCGGCGTCAGTTCCAGCGCGGCCTTCATGCCGCGCGACAGGGCCTGCGCCAGCGTGGGGATGTCGTCGCGGCGGGTGCGCAGGGGCGGCAGCCTCACGCGCGCCACCGCGAGCCGGAAGTAGAGGTCCGCGCGGAAGCGGCCCTGGCGCACGTCCTCCTCCAGGTTGCGGTGCGTGGAGGCGATGACGCGCACGTCCACCGCCACCGGCTGCCCGTCCAGCGACGGCACCTCGCGCGTCTCCAGCACGCGCAGGAGCTTGCCCTGCACGGACAGGGGCAATTCGCCCACCTCGTCCAGGAAGAGGGTGCCGCCGCGCGCCGCCTCGAAGATGCCGCGCGCGCCCTTGTCCTCGTTCTCCCCGGCGCGCAGGCCCCCGAACAGCTCGCGCTCCGCCTTCTCCTCGGAGATGAGGTTGCAGTCCACGACCTTGAAGGCGCCGTGGCGGCGCAGCGAGTGCTGGTGCACCGCGCGCGCGGCCAGCTCCTTGCCCGTGCCCGTCTCACCCTCGACGAGCAGGTTCATGTCCTCGCGCGCGATGCGGCGCAGCTCCGTGAAGACCCAGCGCATCTTCTCCGAGCTGCCCACGAGCTGCCCGAAGGACTCCGCGCCCGCGACCTCCACCTCCGTCGCGCGGGCGGCCACCTTCACCGCGAGCTTCGTCTTGCCCAGCTCCACCTTGTCGCCGCTGGAGACGAAGGCCTGGAGGACGCGGCGCCCGTCGAGGAACGTCCCGTTGCGGCTGCCGGTGTCGCGCAGCAACAGCCCCTGCGGCAGCCGCTCCACCTCCAGGTGACGGCGGCTCACCGTCGGGTCGCTCAGCACCAGGTCGCCCGCGGCGTCGGAGCCCACGCGCACCAGCGAGTCCTGGGTGGTGACCTTCTTGCCCTTGTCCGGACCGCTCACCACCTCGACCGTCCACTCCTGAAGAGGGACGCGCGTGGCCTGGCCTTCGCGCTCCGCGTGGACGGTTTCGGTGACATCCGGTCTGTCAATCATGGTCACGAACCCCTGGTCGCAACGGGGCGTGGGGGGCAAAAACACCCCTCGTCGCCCTGAATCCCGCCTCTTTAGGGGGGACTGCACACACGGGGCAAGCGGAACAAGTAGACGCGGAAACGTCCGTTGAAGATGAAGACAGAAGGGGCCCGTCCGCCCCTACCGGGGACGTCGGGCCTGCCATCCGGATTTCCCCTCGCCTCAGTACTTCGCGGGTGCGTCGCTCGCGGGGAACGACTCCTTGGACTGCTCGTCCACCTCGTCGTCGCCGGGGCTTCCGCCGGAGCGCACGCTCGCGTTGGTGGGGCCCTTCACCTCGCGCGTCGGCACCTCCGCGTTCGTCCTGCGCTTCGTGCTCTTGGACTCCGCGCCTGACGCGGCCGCACGGCCTGTGCCGGCCTGCGCGGTCATCATGCGCGCGCCCAGCAGGTTCTTGGCGCGCTCGGCCAGGTTGCGCTGCTCGTCCTGCCAGTCGCGGAAGAGCTGCGCCAGCTCCTGATCTCCCGCGGCCTCCGCGTCGCGCAGGTACTGCGCGCTCACCGACGCGCCCTTGAGCAGGTGGTAGAGCGTGCTGATGAGGTCGTGGTGCTCATCCCGGGTCCCCGTGACTTCCTGTCCGCCCGCCATGGTGTTCCTCCCGTGAAAGGGGTGAATGCCTTGGCGAAGAAGGTAGGCACGCGGGGACGCGGGTGGCGTCCGGGCACGGGGCCCGGCCGCCTGGCTGCTCAAGCGTGGAGCATGCCGTCCAGCTTGCCCTCGCGGTCGAGCGCGGCCATGTCGGAGTAGCCGCCCACGTGCGTGTCGCCGATGAAGATCTGCGGCACGGTGCGCTGACCGTTGCTCATCTCCACCAGCTTCGCGCGGGCGTCGTCGTCCCCGGTGACGTCCACCTCTTCGTAGGCCACGCCCTTGCGCTTGAGCAGGTCCTTCGCGCGCACGCAAAAGCCACAGTAGGTCGTCGTGTAGATCTTCACGGGCTTCATGGAATTCCTCCTGGCTCTCTTGATGCCAAACCTAAGGGGCCGTTGCACGGGAGGCCATGGCCTTCGCGCGTGCCCGGCCCCTTGAAACACGACGGCCCCCGGAGCCCAGGTGGGCGCCGGAGGCCGTCAGGTCCATCCCCGGGACTGCTGGGGGACGGGTGGGGCGACTACATGCCCATGCCGCCCATGCCGCCCATGCCGCCCATGCCGCCCATGCCACCGCCCGCGGCGCCCTTGTCGTCGTCCGCCTTCGGGCGCTCGGCGACCATGGCCTCCGTGGTGAGCATCAGCGAGGCGACCGACGCGGCGTTCTGCAGCGCGGTGCGGCTCACCTTGGCCGGGTCGATGACGCCCGCGGCCAGCAGGTCCTCGTAGGTGCCCGTGGCGGCGTTGAAGCCGAAGGCGCCCGTGCCCTCCTTGACCTTGTTCACCACCACGCTGCCCTCCAGGCCGCCGTTGCCGACGATCTGACGCAGCGGCTCCTCGACGGAGCGACGGATGATGTCCACGCCGGACTTCTCACCGTCGGCGACCTTCAGGGTCTCCAGGGCCTTGAGGCAGCGGATGTAGGCCACGCCGCCGCCGGGGACGACGCCCTCTTCCACGGCCGCGCGGGTCGCGTTGAGCGCGTCCTCCACGCGGGCCTTCTTCTCCTTCATCTCCGTCTCGGTCGCGGCGCCCACGTTGATGACGGCCACGCCGCCCACGAGCTTCGCGAGGCGCTCCTGGAGCTTCTCACGGTCGTAGTCGCTGGAGGTCTCCTCCACCTGGGCGCGGATCTGCTTCACGCGCGCCTCGATCTCCGACTGGCTGCCCGCGCCGTCGACGACCGTGGTGTTGTCCTTGTCGATGGTGACGCGCTTCGCGCGGCCCAGGTCCTGGAGCGTCAGCGTGTCCAGCTTGATGCCCAGGTCCTCGGCGATCATCCGGCCGCCGGTGAGGACCGCGATGTCCTCCAGCATGGCCTTGCGGCGGTCGCCGAAGCCCGGCGCCTTCACCGCCGCCACGTTCAGCACGCCGCGGATCTTGTTCACCACCAGGGTGGCCAGGGCCTCGCCCTCGACCTCCTCGGCGATGATCAGCAGGGGCTTCCCGGCGCGCGCCACCTGCTCCAGGATGGGGAGCAGGTCCTTCATCGACGAGATCTTCTTCTCGTGGATGAGGATGAGGGCGTCGTTCAGCACGACCTCCATGCGCTCCGGATCCGTCACGAAGTACGGGGACAGGTAGCCGCGGTCGAACTGCATGCCTTCCACGACGTCCAGGGTGGTGTCCAGGCCCTTGGCCTCTTCCACCGTGATGACGCCCTCCTTGCCGACCTTCTCCATCGCGTCCGCGATGATCTGGCCGATGGTGGTGTCACCGTTCGCGGAGATGGTGCCGACCTGGGCGATCTCCTTGTTGCCCTTGGTCGGCTTCGCCAGCGTCTTCAGCTCGGCGGTGATGGCGGCGACGGCCTTGTCGATGCCGCGCTTGATGTCCATCGGGTTGTGGCCCGCGGCGACCAGCTTCGCGCCCTCGCGGAAGATGGCCTGCGCCAGCACGGTGGCCGTGGTGGTGCCGTCACCCGCGACGTCGGAGGTCTTGGAGGCGACCTCCTTGACCATCTGGGCGCCCATGTTCTCGAACTTGTTCTCCAGCTCGATTTCCTTCGCCACCGTCACGCCGTCCTTCGTGATGGTGGGGGAGCCGAAGCTCTTCTCGATGACGACGTTGCGGCCCTTGGGCCCCAGGGTCACCTTGACCGCGTCGGCCAGGATGTTCACGCCGCGCAGGATGGCGTCACGCGCGCGCACTTCGAAAATGATGTCCTTCGCCATGGTCTGAATCCTCTAGAAGTTGTGGGTGGGAAGAGAGACGGCGGGCTTCACTTCTCGATGATGCCCAGCACGTCCTCTTCGCGGAGGATCAGGTGATCCTCGCCGTCCAGCTTGATCTCCGTGCCCGCGTACTTGCTGAAGAGGATGGTGTCGCCGGCCTTGATGTCCATGGCGCGCACCTTGCCGTCCTCCAGCACCTTGCCGTTGCCGACGGCGATCACCTTGCCCTCGAGCGGCTTCTCCTTCGCCGTGTCGGGGATGAAGAGGCCGCCCTTGGTCTTGTTCTCCTCGGCGACGCGCTTGATGATGAGCCGATCCTGCAGGGGACGAATCTTCATGGCTTGCTCCTGTGAATCGCGGCGGCCGGAGGCGGACGGAAGGTCCGGACCGGGATGCCGCAGGGGTTGTTGAAAAAGGGCCTGTGGGCCCCGGCGTTGGCACTCGCACCCGCTGAGTGCTAACGCCCAGGCGCGGCGGATAATAACCAGGGACTTCACCCCGTCAAGCGACGTCGGGCCATCTGTCCGGATGCCGCTAAACTCCCGTCCTGATTGGGCTTTTCCGAAAAAGATTCCCGCGGGTCGCACCTGCCCGCAAGGCCGTGCCGGGTGTCCGGACGTTGGCACTCGCCGCGGCCGAGTGCCAGCGTAAGTGCTTGATAAGACTCAAGTGCCTTTTGCCGGCGCCTTGAGACGTGACTACGCTTGCCTGAGCGTGTCCTGGAGGGTCCGGGCGCTGGCCCGGGGGCCTTCCAGGCTTCATCCGGGAGGTGTGGTCGATGAGCGGACTGGTGACGTCCTCTTCCTCGCTGAAGGAGTTCTTCCGGGAGCTCCTCTTGGAGGTCGCGGCCCGGCAGCGGGTGGCGCTGGGCGAGTCCACCGAGTTCTACCTGGTGAACCTGCTGGCGGAGTTCGCGGCCACGGACAAGCTGTTCAGCCGTGACGCGGAGGGCCGGCGGGACCACGAGCCGCTGGCGGAGCTGTACCACCGCTCGCTGCAGCAGGAGCGCGAGGAGCGCATCCGCACGCTGCGGCGGCTGGGCGACGTGTCGCTCTACAAGGTCGGCTTCTTCTCCGGCGCGCTGCAGCAGGGGATGGTGGGCCCGGACTACTACATCCAGATGGGCGGCGCGGCGTACGGGCAGGTGGCGGAGCTGGTGCCCCCGGGCGGCTTCACCGGCGTGTACCGCGAGCTGTGCGACAAGTTCCGCTCGCTCGCGGAGCTGCTGGAGGAGATCAGCGCGCGCGGCCTGGTGAGCGCGGGGCCCGCGGGCGCGCTGCGCGTCTACGAGTCCTGGGTGCGCACGGGCAACGACAAGCTGGAGCGCGTGCTGGTGGACGCGGGCTGGGTCCCGCGCAAGGGGCCGCTTGCCAACTGACGCCGGGGACTTCCCGCTCGTGGGGCGCCTCCAGGCCCACCTGGAGGCCATCTACGGCTTCCAGTGCGAGGCCCGCGCGGAGGCCTTCGTGGTGGTGGACGCGCAGGTCGCCGCGCTCCTGGGCGGCACCGGGCGCGCGCCGGAGGAGCTGCTCGTCCTGGAGGCCCGGGGCGACCTGGAGGTGGCGCTCTACCTGGACCCCGCCTTGCGCGAGCGCATGGCGCGCTACGGGGCCAGCCCGCTGACCTCCGTGCTGGAGGGCGACCTGGACGGCTACTGCCAGGTGACCGAGGGCGTCAGCCACTTCCTCTACGTCGCGCACACGGCGCACTACGAGCGCACGGTGTCGCTGCTGGAACTGGAGGCCCAGGCGGAGGTGGACAAGTTCGTCGTGTGCCTCCTGCACCGCTGGGGCGAGGGCGTGGCCGGGTGGGCGCGGGAGCTGTTGGGCCGCCTCTTCGACCGCGTGACCTACCAGCCCCTGCTGTCCGTGGAGGAGCGCTGGCGCTACGAGGAGGCGAACCGGCTGTCCCGGCGCTTCTGCGCGCGGCTCATGGGGCACGTCCTGAGCCGGCGGTTGGACCGGCTCCTCGGCGACCTGCGTTATGCCTACCGGCTGGGGGCGGAGGCCAAGCTGCGCCACTTCGCGCACGGCGGTTGAGGGTCCCGGCCGCCGCCTGCATCGGGTAGGGTGGAGCCCATGCCGCGCGAGGCGTCCTCAGGAGGCATTGTCATCCGCTTCCAGGACGGGACCTGGGAGGTGGCCGTCATCCGTCCCCACGGGCGTCACCTGTGGGCGCTGCCCAAGGGCCACGTGGATCCGGGCGAGACGCCGGAGCAGACCGCGCGGCGTGAGGTGAAGGAGGAGACGGGGCTGTCCGCGGTGGCGCTGCTCGCGCCCCTGGGGGAGATCCGCTACGTCTACCAGTTCCGGGGGCAGCGCATCTTCAAGCGCGTCCACTTCTTCCTCTTCCGCTACGAGGCGGGGGAGTTGGGGCCGCTGCCGGGGCCGCGCGTGGAGGTGGACGAGGTGCGCTGGATGCCGCTCGAGGGGCTGATTCCGGCGCTGGGCTACAAGGGTGAGAAGGCCGTCGCCGGCCGGGCGCTGCGGTGGATGCGCGCCCAGGGCCTGGCGCCCGGGACTCCTCCCCCCATGGAGGGGAAGGAGCCGGGGTGACGCGAAGCTACTTCTTGGCTTCCTCGCCCACGTACTTGCCGGACAGCGCCTCGCGCACGTCGCGGTCGAACTTCACGCGCTGGGTGGCGACCTCGCGCAGGGCGAGCACGGGCGGCTTGTTCTTCGAGGTCTCGATGATGGGCCGGGCGCCGGCCATGAGCTGGCGCGCGCGCTTGGCGCCCAGGAGCACCAGCGCGAACCGGTTGTCCACGTAGGGAAGGCAGTCTTCAACGGTAACGCGGGCCATGGAACATCCTTCTTGGCTCTGGACTCAGAGCCGGTGGAAGCCTCTCAACCTAAAGAGCGGGTTCGGATCAGTCAAGGAAGGATGGCGGGCCCAAAGGTCCGCCGGGCGCCCGGCAGCCGGCCCTCCCACACGCGAGGTGTTGGCTGACGTACGCTCCATTCTCAACCTCCGGAATTTGAGAGCACAGGCCTCAACGGATCAGGAGGGGTGCGTTCTTCCGGAGTAGGGAATGGGACGCCAGGGTGGGTCTGAATCACCCCGCCATCCGCCGGTTTCCGGAGGGGGCGGGTTCGCGGGAGGAGGTTCCTCATGAGCGCAGGAGCGTCGTCTGGCGCCGGGCGGGTCCGGCGGTTGGCGGAGGGGTGGCCGTGGTGAGTGGGCCGGTGCTCGTCACGGGGCCCACGGGCAACGTGGGGCGCGCGGTGGTGCGCGCGCTCCTGTCCGAAGGGGTGGCGGTGCGCGCGGCGGTGAAGTCGCCGGAGCACACGGTGTCGCTGCTCAAGGAGATGGACGGGGACGTGATGCCGGCGCCGCTGGACTTCCTGCGGCCGGAGACGTTCCTCCCCGCGCTGGAGGGCGTGCGGGGCGTGTTCCTGATGCGCCCGCCGGCCCTCGCCCACGCGGAAGGGGCGCTCCACGCGTTCATCGACGCGGCCGCCACGCAGGGCGTGAGGCAGGTGGTGTTCCTGTCCATGGCGGGCGCGGAGACGCGCGCGTGGGCGCCGCACCACGCGGTGGAGGAGCACCTGATGCGCGCCAACGTGGGGTGGACGCTGCTGCGCCCGGCGTTCTTCGCGCAGAACCTGGGGGACGCGTACCGCGAGGACATCCGCCAGGACGGCCGGCTCTACATGCCCGCGGGCCACGGCAAGGTGGCCTTCGTGGACGTGCGCGACGTGGGCGAGGTGGCGGCGCGGGCGCTCCTGGACACGTCGCTGCGCAACCGCGCCTTCACGCTCACCGGGCTGGAGGCGGTGACGTTCGACGAGGTGGCGTCCGTGCTGTCGGAGGTGCTGGGCCGGCCCATCCGCTACGTGCCCGCGTCGGTGCCCGGCTACGTGCGCCACCTGCACCAGCGCCGGCTGTCCTGGGGCCAGTTGGGCATGCAGACGCTGCTGCACGTGGGGCTCCGCTTCGGGAAGGCGGAGAAGGTGGACCCCACGCTCACCCACCTGCTGGGCCGGCCCACGCGCACGGTGCGCCAGTACATCGAGGACCACGCGCCGCTCTGGCGCTGAGCAGGCTCAGGCGTACCAGAGCGCCCAGGCGATGAGCACGGCCTGGAGCGGCAGCCGCGCCCAGAGCAGGGCCGGGGGAATCTTCCGGAACTGCTCCGGGTGCCGGGCCATGTGGAGGTTCGCGGGGAACACCGCCACGAACAGCGCGACCAGGCCCCACGCCGCGAGCCGCGTGGTGGCGGGCACCAGCAGGAAGATGCCCAGCAGCACCTCCGCCACGCCGCTGATGAGCACCAGCTCCCGGGGCCGGGGCAGGTACGGCGGCATGATGCGCATGTACATGCGGGGCTTGAGGAAGTGGTTCACCCCCGCGGCGACCATGAACAGCGCGAGCACATACTGCAGGATGGTTTTCACGTCCATGGGGGGTGGGGCTCCTCGCGCGGCATCGAACCCCGCGCGAGGCGCCTGCGTCCACGCCTACTTTCCGGCGAACGCCTCGCCGACGATGGCGCGCGCCTCCTGGACGATGGCGTCCAGGTGCGCCTGGTCGCGGAAGCTCTCCGCGTAGATTTTGTACACGTCCTCCGTGCCGGACGGGCGCGCGGCGAACCAGCCGTTCTCCGTCGTCACCTTGAGGCCGCCCAGGTCCGCGTTGTTGCCCGGCGCGCGCGTGAGGCGCTGGAGGATGGGTTCGCCCGCGAGCGACGTGGCCTTCACCGCCTCCGGCGACAGCTTCTTCAGCGCGGCCTTCTGCGCGGACGTGGCCGGCTGGTCGATGCGCGTGTACAGCGGCGCGCCGAACCTCCTGGCCAGCTCCTGGTAGTGCTCGCCGGGGTCCTTGCCGGTGCGCGCCAGGACTTCCGCCGCGAGCAGGTCCAGGATGATGCCGTCCTTGTCCGTGGTCCACACGGTGCCGTCCTTGCGCAGGAAGGACGCGCCCGCGCTCTCCTCGCCGCCGAAGCCCAGCGAGCCGTCCAGCAGTCCGTCCACGAACCACTTGAAGCCCACCGGCACCTCCACCACGCGGCGGCCCAGGTCCTTGCCCACGCGGTCGATGAGGCTGCTGCTCACCAGCGTCTTGCCCACCGCCGCGTCCGCCCTCCAGCCCGGGCGGTTGCGGAAGAGGTAGTGGATGGCGACCGCGAGGTAGTGGTTCGGGTTCATCAACCCCATGCTGCGGGTGACGATGCCGTGGCGGTCGGAGTCCGTGTCGTTGCCGAACGCGAGCGCGTACTGGTCCTTGAGCTTCACCAGGTTCGCCATCGCGTACGGCGACGAGCAGTCCATGCGGATCTTCCCGTCATGGTCCGCGGGCATGAAGCCGAAGGTGGGGTCCACGGTGGGGTTCACCACCGTGAGGTCCAGGCCGTACCTGGCGGCGAGCGGCGCCCAGTAGTGCAGGTTGGAGCCGCCCAGCGGATCCGCGCCCAGCTTCAGCTTCGCGCCCCGGATGACGTCCAGGTCCACCACGTTCGCCAGGTCCGCCACGTACGGGGTGATGAAGTCGTACGCCTTCACCGTGGCGCTCGCGCGCGCCTTCTCGTAGGGGACGCGCTGCACGCCCTTGTTGCCCGCGGCCATCAGCTCGTTGGCGCGCTTCTCCACCAGCGACGTGACGTTCGTGTCGGCGGGGCCGCCGTTGGGCGGGTTGTACTTGATGCCGCCGTCCTCCGGCGGGTTGTGGGACGGGGTGATGACGATGCCGTCCGCGAGCCCGCGGGTGCGGCCCCGGTTGTACGTGAGGATGGCGTGGGAGATGACCGGCGTGGGCGTGGCGCCGTCCGTGTAGCGGACCTCCACGCCGTGCGCGGCCAGCACCTCCAGCGTGGTGCGCTGGGCGGGCTCGGAGAGCGCGTGCGTGTCCATGCCCAGGAACAGCGGGCCGTCGTAGCCCTGCTGCTTGCGGTACTCGCACAGGGCCTGCGCCACCGCGAGGATGTGCGCCTCGTTGAAGCTCCGGCGCGCGGCGCTGCCCCGGTGACCGGAGGTGCCGAAGGCCACGCGCTGCTCGGCCACGGACGCGTCGGGCGTGTCGTCGTAGTACTGCGCGCGCAGCGTGTCGGGGTTGATCAGCAGGTCGCGCGAGAGGGGCTTGCCAGCGGAAGGGTGTGCCATGACGGGGCAACCCTAGCCGCGCGCGCCTTCGGAGGGGAGCCGAAGTCGCGGCCCTGTCGCGCGCCTCACCCGTCCTGACGCGCTCCGTCCAGTAGCGGGCGGGGCGCGGCTGTGGGGACGGGGACGCGTGTCCGGAAGCCGTCAGCGCGCCACGGCGACGGAGGACTCCGCGGGCGGGAGCGCCTCCGGCGCGGGGGGCTCGTCCTCCTGCGGCTGGGCGGCGTCCTCCGGCAGGAACGTCAGCAGCACCAGCGCGGGGATGGCCGCCGCGGCGGTGAAGGCGAAGAAGGTGGGCCAGCCCATCCACGTGGCCAGGTAGCCGGACACGGAGCCGATGAGCCGGTTGGCGATGGTGCCCAGCGCGGACAGGAGCGCGTACTGCGTGGCGCTGAAGCTCTTGTGGCACAGCGACATCACGAAGGCCGCGAACGCGGTGACGCCCAGGCCCGTGCACACGTTGTCCACGGCGATGGTGCACGCGAGCATCAGGTCGTTCTTGCCCACCATCGCCAGGGCCATGAAGGCCAGGTTGGTGAGCCCCTGCGCGGCGCCGAAGATGAACAGCGCGCGGCGCATGCTGAGCTTCACCATCAGCACGCCGCCCAGGAGGCCTCCGCCAATGGTGGCCACCATGCCCAGCGTCTTGCTGAGCGTGCCAATCTCCGTGTTGGAGAAACCCAGCTCGATGTAGAAGGGCGTCACCATGCTGGCGGCGATGGCGTCCCCCAGCTTGTAGAGCACCAGGAACGCCAGCACCCCCAGCGCGTACTTGCGGCGGAAGTAGTCCACGAAGGGCCGCACCACCGCGTCCCCCAGGTTGCGCGGAGGCCGCACGCTCTGGGGCTCCGGGGCCACCAGCGTGGCCACCACGCCCACGCCCATGAGCAGGCCCATCACGTAGTACGTCCGCGACCAGCCCAGGTGGTCCGACAGGATGAACGCGAGCCCGCCCGCCACGAGCATGCCCAGCCGGTAGCCGGTGACGTACAGCGAGTTGCCCAGCCCGCGCTCCTCCATGGGGAGGATGTCCGTGCGCCACGCGTCCGCGACGATGTCCTGGCTGGCGGACAGGAACGTCACCACCACCGCCATGCACGCCATGGCCAGCGGGGCGTCCTTCGGGTTCACCAGGCCCATGGCGGAGATGGCGCCCATGAGCAGCACCTGCGTGAGCAGCATCCAGCCGCGCCGCCGGCCCAGGAAGGGCAGGGTGTAGCGGTCCATCAGCGGCGCCCACAGCACCTTGAAGGTGTAGGGCAGCGCCACCAGGCTGAAGATGCCAATCGTCTTGAGATTGACCCCCTCGTTCTTCATCCACGCGGACAGCGTGACGCCGGTCAGCCACAGGGGGAGGCCGGACGCGAAGCCGACGGCCATCAGGAGCCAGACGCGCCGGCTCTTCAAGACGGTGAGAAGCGAGGAGTTGGGCATGGGGGCGCGGGGAAACAGCCGCCAGCATAGAGAATCCACCCCGCGCGTCACCTTCCACGGCCTGGAGAATGTCCGCCCGGCTGCTGTCCGGCCCTGAGCCCGGGCGGCCTCTTCAGGGTTGAGGGTCCAGCGCGGACACGTCCGGGCAGGTGCGGCGGTCGCCCTCGGTGGGGGTGATGAAGTCCCAGTTGCGCTGCATGAAGGTGATGCGCGTCCGGGTGTCCCAGCACTCCGTGTACTGCGCGCCCTTCGCGTCCCCGTCCAGGATGTTGAGCACCAGCACGCCCCGGCCGTCCGGCGTCCAGCGCGCCACGATGTCCAGCGTCTCCAGCAGCCCGCCGGGAACCAGGTCCTCCCCCGGCAGCCGGAAGGACATCTCCCCCAACCCCTCCGGCGTCCGGCGCGACGCGTAGCGCGCCAGCGGCAGCGCGCCCCCCAGGCTGGAGACGAGCAGCTCCACGCTCGAGGGCAGCACCTTCGTCTGGTAGCGGATGTCCAGCCGCTCCACCAGGTTCGCGTCCTGCGGCTCGAACCCGCGCGCGCGGGCCTCCTTGAGGTCCATGGCGAGCGAGCCCTCTCCCTTGCGGATGCCGCCGTCCGCCTTGAAGGTGCCGGGCACGTAGGTCCACCACGCGGCCTCGCCGCCGCCCGTGGGCCGGACCTGGAGGAGGTAGCCGAAGTCGCTGCCCTGGCGCTCCATCACGAAGCGCAGCTCGTGGCCCGGGTGTCCGTCCGCGGGGAAGGGACCCCAGACGCGCCTGTCCGGCTCCCGCGTGGTGGGGGGGACGTGGCGGAACACCTCCAGCAGGGCGAGCAGGCCGTCCACGTCGGTGTTGAACTGCGTGCCCGCCGCGTAGGCCTGGAGGGCGAGCTCCGACGGCCCGCCCAGCACCTGCGCCCGGCTCAAGGCCTGGCCCCGCGTGCGCACGCCCTGGCTGGAGCGGGCGCTGTCCGGCAGCTTCGCGGCCAGGTCCTCGCGCTGGGGCAGGGCGTTCTGGAACTCCAGGTCGTCGTTGGAGAAGTCGCCGCCGCACGCGACCGCGAGGAGGCAGCAGAGGGTCAGGGCAGGGGTTCGCATCACGTGCTCCCTCATGGCTCGTACGTGAGGAGCGCGGCCAGCTCCCAGAACCCCAGGGAGCGCTGCGCGTCGACGGTGTATTGGAGGTACTGCAGGCGGCTGCGCGCGGTGAGGTTCAACCGGCGCGTGAGCCGGAAGCGCGCGCCCGTCGCCAGGCCCGGTGACACCATGGCGAAGCGTTGATCCGGGAACGCCGCGTCATCGAACTTGCGGCCCATGACGAGGTACGCGACGCGCACGCCCACGAAGGGGGAGAAGCGCCCCACGGGCCACTCGGCGGTGAGGCTGGTGCCCACGTTCACCACCGAGTAGCGGTACGCCGGGCCCGCCAGCGTGGGCAGGGACAGCACGCCCTCCGTGCCGCCCACCGCCGCGTCGAAGCCCCAGACCCAGTCGCGGCGGAAGTAGTCGTGCAGCTCGGCCTCCGCGCCGAAGAGGGGCACGGAGAGGAAGAGGGACTGGCGCGTCTGGGGGTCGAAGAAGGACTGGAAGCCGCCGGTGAGGCCGAACGTCCACCACGCGCCCCTGTCCAGCATCGCCCCCTTCACGGGGTCGTCGGAGAAGGGCGCGTCCTTGAAGCGCGGCTCCTGCAGGATGGTCGTGCGTCCGCGCGCGACCTCGACCTCGCCGATGCGCAGCCGGTCGCTGAGCCGGCGCTTCACGCGGTAGGTGCCGGGGGCCAGGGCCACGCGGCGCTCCGCGTCCGAGGCCTTGTCCAGCTCCGCCACCACCAGGCCGCCCGGATCCACGAAGTAGTAGGAGCCCGCGGGGGCGCTGCCGGGGACCACCAGGCCTTCGGCGCTCGCGCGCAGGTCGGTGAGCACCAGGTCGCCGTTGCCCGCCAGGTCGTAGCTGAACGTCGGATGCTGCGGGCCCGCGCTGCTGTCCGCCGTGTCCGCGACGGTGCGGGCGTAGGCGTGCGAATACGCCTCGAAGAGCGTCACGCGTCCGTCGCCGCTGCGGTCCGCGTCTCCCAGCAGGCCGCTGGCCAGGTGATGGGAGAAGTAGCTGCCGCCCAGCGCATCCGACTCCTGCGAGTCCTCGTCCGCAGCGCTGGAGGTGAGGATGACGACGCCCCGGGCATCGCGGGCCGCGCCGGACTCCACGTCGAAGGCCGGGGCCTTGCGCGCGCCCTTGGTGCGGGTGAGCGCACCGGAGCGGCAGGAGTCGAGGATGGCGATGCGGATGTCCACGGGCGCGTCCGCCAGCCGGCGCTTGAGCGCGTCGAAGGCGAGCCGTGAGGCCCCCATCCGCAGCGCGCCGTCCTTCGCGTGGCCGGAGTAGTAGACGAACAGCGCGGTGCGCTCGCCGCGAGCCTGGGCCTCGCGGGCCCGTTGCTCCAGCTCCGACAGCGCGACGAGGAAGTCCTTCGCGTCGTCGTCCAGGAGGAGCTTCGCGTCGGCCGGGGACACACCGCCCAGCCGCGTGAGCAGGTCGTGCATCTTGCGCGCATCGTCGCGCGCGTAGCTCAAGGGGCGCGTGTCCGCGCCGCCCGTGTCATTGCCCGCGATGAGCGCGAAGCGGTGCAGCGTGTCCGCGTGAGCGGCGGTGGAGAGCAGCATCAGCGCGGGAATCGCCGCGCCCCACGAACGTCCTCGCCCACCCGCGCGGGCAGGCCCTGCGCTCGCCGGCGAGGTGCTCCACGGCGTACGCCACGCCTCCTGTCCGAGGATGCGCGTGAACGTGGCCCGTGCCCAGGCCGCCCCTTGAGCAAGCACCTGTCTCACGGGGCCGTCGCTCATGGCTTCAGCAGGATCCACTGCGTCTGCGCCCCCGCCACGTCCAGCGGGGCCATGCGCGTGACGTCCCGGCCCGCCGCGTCGAAGGCCTTCCGGGCCGCGTCGCTCAGCGCCTCCATGGACAGGGGCGCGTCCGTCAGCACCAGCACCACGCGCTCCGCCCCCGCGCCGGTGAACTCCACGCTCTCCGGCAGCCAGTGCTGCCCCGCGCCCGGCTCCACCGCGAGGCTGTCCCCGGACTCCGGATACAGCGGCGTCACCTCGCCCCGCGCGTCCACCGACAGCGCCGCCACGTAGCGGTACGCGTCCGCCGTGTAGCCCAGGCGCACGCGCTCACCGGGTCGCAGCGCCTCCGGCGACTCCGTGCTCGCCACCCGCTGCGGCTCCACGCCTCCACCGATTCGCAGCTCCGCGCCCGCGCCGCCCTTGATGCGATTGCCCGCGACGGGCGGTGGGACTGGCTCCGTCCTCCCTCCGGTCTCCAGCAGCGGACGCGCCAGCACCAGCACCAGCACGGAGGCCGCCACCGCCATCAGCGGCCGGACCCACTGCGCGCGCGTCGCGGGCGCTCTCGATGCCTGCCGCGCGCGGGCCCGCTCCACGCCGGCCTCGAAGCCCTCGAAGGGCACCTCCGCCTCGAACGTGGCCTGCGCGTCCGCGAAGGACCTCAGCGCCGCGCCGCACGCCTCGCACGTCTCCGCGTGCTCGCGGACGCGGTTCGCTTCCGGGGGGGGCAGCTCACCGGCGTGCAGGCGGCGCAATGTCCAGCTCGACTCGTGCGCGCTCATCGGACGCTCAGCTCCTCTCCACCCAGCTTGGCGAACTGCTCCAGCCGCTTGCGCACCGTGGGCACCGAACGTCCCAGCACCGCGGCCACCTCTTCCAGGGTCATCCCATCCACGTGGTAGTGGATCGCCGCCGCCTGCGTCTCCGCGTCCACCCGGGCCAGCAGCTTTCGCACCAGGTCGCGCGTCTCCATCGCCTCCGAGCCGCCATGGCCCTCCGAGCGGGCCGCCTCGTCCCGCGCGAACCACCTCCGCCACGCCGCCCCTTCCGCGCGCAGTTGGTTGAGGCAGTGGTGCGTGGCGATCTTCATCAGCCACGTCAGCGGAGACGCCTCCGCCCGGAACGACTCCCCGTGCACGAGCGCGCGGGCGAAGACGTCATGCATCGCGTCCTCCGCCCGGCTCGCGTCCTTCAGCAGGTAGCGGCAGCGCTCACGCACGCTGCCGCCGTACTTCACATACAGCTCGCGCAGGACGGCCCGCCGGTCCTCGGTGGGACGGGGAGGCACCACCTTCAGGGCCAGCGGGGTCGGTCCGGTCACGCGCGGCGCAAGCCTACCGCGACACGGCTCACAGCGACGAGTACGCCGCCGCCGTGAACCCGCCGCAGGAGGTCCCTTCCTCCCCGTAGCCCTGGCGCGGGTCCAGGCTGACGCGGAAGTAGGTGCTGAGGAAGTGCGCGTCCCAGCACTCGTTCACCGTCGCCTCGCCCATCAGGTCGCCGCCCGACACCTTGACGTCCGAGCGCCCCGCCCCCGACGCCGTCCAGCGGCTCTTGATGCTCAGCTTCTCCTTCTTCAGGCGCGTCAGGTCTCCCAGGTCGATGTTCTTGTACGTCACGAAGTCGAAGTCGCCCCCCGCCGTGGGCGACGCCTGGAAGTGGTACTTCGCGTCCACGCGCTGGCCGGCGTCCTCCTCGTCACGCACCTGGTGGAAGTCCGCGTCCACCGTCACTTGCGACGTGGCGCTGGCGCGCGCGTAGCGGATGTCCGCCGTGCCCAGGTTGTCATCCGCGCCCGGCAGGGTGAACGCCGCGTCCCAGTCGATGAGCAGCTCTCCGGAGCCGAAGCCCCGCATGCGCTCTCCGTCCGCGTTCACCTCCACCGTCTGCGTGCCGGACAGCACCGCCCGGAACGCGCTGTCCTCCTCCGCCTTCGGCTTGCCCTCCAGCACCCAGGAGAACGACGCATCCCCCGACTTCGTCACCGTCAGGCGCCACGTCGTGAACTCCATCGGGCCCGTGCTCGGTCCCCACACGGCCTTGTCCGCTTCCAGCGTCGTCGGCGGGTACTTGGTGATCTGCTCGATGAGGTTCAGCACCCAGAGCGTGCCGCCGTTCACCACCACCGTGGCCGCCACGGTGGCCTTGAAATAGTCAGCCGTCTGACCCTGGATGGCCGCCACGGACGGGCCCTCGGCCGTCAATCCCTGGCCGTTCTGCTTCGGCGCGTTCACCTCCATCATCTCCTTGGAGGGCAGGCCGTCCCGGAACGTCGCCTCGTCGGGCTGGCCCGCGTCGCAACCGGCGAACAACAGGGAGGCACACAGCAGGCTCTTGCGGAACATGGTCGGGGGTCCTTTCAGGGCCCGTCTCGTGCGGGCCGTGCGGCGGTGAACTCGCCCCTATGGACACAGGCCGGGCGAAAAACAGAAAAGGCGCTCGCTGGAGGCTGAAAAGGACAGTGAAACCAAGCGCTTGGCGTCTGGCTGCCTGCTCTCCGGGCACCCGCGCCCGCCTGCCCGACGGTTGAAATGGGCCATCCCTACCTTTCGCCCATGGAAAAACGACACCCGAACCATCCCGGGGAGATGGGTACGGACGCCACGCTGGCCGAGCGGGAGCGTGCGCCGGACGAGATCAACGCCCGCGCCAGAGCCGTCGGTCTGCTCCATGAGGCCGGGGTGCCGTTCGTGGTGGGGGGGGCGTACGCCTACGCCACCTATACCGGCATCTACCGCGACACCAAGGACCTGGACCTGTTCCCGCGCAAGCAGGACGCCATCCGCGCCCTGGACGTGCTGGAGAAGGATGGCTGGCGCACGGAACGGCCCGACGAGGTCTGGCTCTACAAGGCCTACAAGGGTGACTACTTCGTCGACTTCATCTTCTCCTCCGGCAACGGCGTGGCGACGGTGGACGACGAGTGGTTCACCAACGCCAGGAAGGCCACCATCTTCGGCTACGAGTGCCTCATCGCGCCGGCCGAGGAGATGATCTGGTCCAAGGCCTTCGTCACCGAGCGCGAGCGCTATGACGGCGCGGACATCAACCACCTCATCCTCAAGGCGGGGCGGGAGATGGACTGGGACCGCATCCTCCGGCGCTTCGACCGCTACTGGGAGGTGCTGCTCAGCCACCTGATGATGTTCCGCTTCGCGTACCCCAGCGAGCGCGACATCGTGCCCAACTACGTGATGACGGAGCTGATGAGCCGCACGCTCCAGACGGTGCGCGACGGCAGTTGGGACGAGAAGCTGTGCCGGGGCAACCTGGTGTCCAAGGTGAACTACCACGTGGACATCCACCACTGGGGCTTTGGGGACGGCAGGGCGTGGGACGAACAGGACAGACCCGAGGGGGAGAGCCGTGGCGCGAGATCCGAGCTCGAAGATTCGGCTGGCAGCGGTCGGTGACCTGCACTGCCGCGAGGACCAGCACGGGCGCTTCCGTCAGCTCGTCAAACAGGTGAATGCCTCCGCGGACGTGCTGCTCCTGTGCGGGGATTTGACGGACCGCGGGATGATTGAAGAGGGCAAGGTGCTGGCCGAGGAGCTCTCGGCCTTGCGCGTCCCGTGCGCCGCGGTGCTGGGCAACCACGACTACGAGCACGGGCAGGTGAAGGACATCTGCGCGGAGCTCTCCAAGGTCGGTGTGCACATCCTCGACGGGGACCACTTCATCTTCGAGAAGGTGCTGGGCGTCGCGGGGGTGAAGGGCTTCGGGGGCGGCTTCGGCAACGCGACGTTGCAGGCGTTCGGCGAGGGCCAGACGAAGTCCTTCGTGCAGGAGGCCGTCACGGAGTCGCTCAAGCTGGAGGCCGCGCTCAGCCACCTGGACACGCCCAAGAAGGTCGTGATCATGCACTACGCCCCCATCCCGGAGACGCTGGAGGGGGAGAACATCGAGATCCGTCCCTTCCTGGGGACGAGCCGCCTGTCGATGCCCATCGACCACTACGGCGCGGCCTACGTCTTCCACGGCCACGCGCACCACGGCGCGCTCGAGGGGAAGACGAAGAGCGGCATCCCGGTGTTCAACGTCGCCATGCCGCTGCTCACCCGGTTCACGCCCGAGCAGCGCTTCGCCCTGATGGAGGTGTAGCGCGGGTTCAGGGCGCGGGAGCCCCGCCGTCCGCAGCTTCGGGCGGCGCCTCCTGGAGGTCCGCGGCGCGCGTGGGCAGGTCCGCCACCGCGCCCATGGACACCTCCACCAGGTCCGGCCCGGAGCCCCGGGCGTAGAGCCGGTCCTCCGTGTCCGGCACGGCGTCACCCAGCCACAGCCGCGCCAGCTCGCGTCCGTCCGCGTCGCGCAGCACGACGCTCCGGGACGCGTCGCTGATGCCGTAGCGCTCCCAGTGCTTCACCTTCGCCTCGCCGAACGCGGCGGCCTTCAGCGCCTCCAGCCGGCCCAGCAGCTTCACCACGCGGAAGTGCAGCGCGCGTCCGCCGCCAGGGCCCTCCACCTGCCACGCATCGCCGCTGCCCGCGCCGCGCGTCACCACCACGGGCGCGGCCTTGCCGCCGGGGAGGAACTCCAGGCGCCGCACGTCGTCGCGCGGGAACGACAGCACCCGCCGGTCCCTCAACTCCTGCGCGCCCACGTCCAGCGTCGTCAGCGCGCGGGGCTCCACCTCCGCCAGCGTGGACCGGGAGCCCTGTTCGCGCAGCGCATGGACGACGGTCGCGCCGTCGCGGGTCACCTGCGCCAGCCGGACGCGGATGGGCTCACCGGAGGCCGGCACGAAGCGCGCGTCCACGACGGGCGTGTCCAGCCCCAGGGCCTTGCGCAGGGCGGCGGTGTCCTCGGGGAAGGACAGGGCCTGCTGGCCCTCGAAGGCCTTGAGCAGGTCCGTCAGCCGGCTGGCGTTCGCGCGGGTGGGCTCCGGCTTCTCCATCCGCCACGACTTGCCGTCCGCCTCGCGCGTCAGCGTGTACGCGTGGTCCTTCGCCTTCACTTCGATGGACTGGAGCGACGCGAGGTCCAGCGGGCCCAGGAACTCCTTGGCGCGCAGCTCGAAGGGGCCCTTGTCCAGCGAGTACCGCACGGCCCCGTCGGCCGCGTACACGGTCGCGTCGCCTTCACGGCGCACGTAGACGGAGCCATCGAAGGGGTTCTCATCGCCACCGGCCAGCGTCACGGTGCGCTGGCGGGACGGATCCTCCGCGCCTTCTCCGTTGGCATCCGGCAGGAAGGCCCGCGCCGTGACGGTGAACGACGGGGACGTGAGCCCGTACTTCCTCAGGTCCGCGTCCGTCGGCGAGGCGTTCACCGTGGCCTTGAACTTCGCCGAGGTGAGCTGCTGCACCAGGGCCTCCACCGCGTACGGATCCGCCTTCGCCTCCACGGGAGAGACGAGCCGCCAGCCCTCCGGCGTCCGCGCCAGCTCCGTGGTGGCGCCGCGAGCCTTCACCGTCAGGTGCGTGAAGACGGGCGCCGGGGCCGGAGCCGCGCCACGCCGTGGCTCGGCGGGCTCCGTCGCGAAGAGCTTCGGCGGGGCAGGGGGCTTCTCCGCGTCGCGCGAGCAGCCCAGCGCCAACAACCCCAGCATCACGGCGGTGCAGGTCCTCACCGGTTCCTCCGAGACAGCCAGACCGCGAGCCCCACGCCCAGCAGCGACAGGGGCAGCAGGTCGGTGGACACGAAGCGCAGGGTCCGCATCTGGTCCGCGCCGAGCTCCAGGGTGGACGTCTCCCGGTCCGGAGGCCGCAGGGTGACCTTCTCCGCCTGATGGGACGCCCAGCCCAGGGCGTTCATCACCAGGTTGCGGTTCGCCTCGTAGCCCCAGTTCGGATCCAGCAGCAGCTCCGAGTCCCCCACGGCCACCAGCCGCGCCTCGTCGTAGCGCTTGTGCTCCGCCGCGCGCGTGTCCCGGGACGCGGCGGCCACCAGCGTGAGCTGCCCCATCTTCTCGCCGCTGGAGGGCGTGGTGTCCTCCAGGGGGCGCGACTCCACCCACGCATAGGGGGAGCTCAGCAGCACGGGCTCCACCGTCACGCCGGGCAGCAGGAAGCCCTCGCGGACGAGCGTGAAGCTGCGCGGCGTGGGGAGCTGGATGTTGAAGCCGCGCTCCTGCAACGGACGCGTGATGGGGTGCTTGCCGTAGAAGTTCGACACCAGGACGAACGGGTTGCCCGAGTTGAATTGCGGATCCGCCGCCACGCCGTCGTCCACCTGCACGCCGTAGTCCGCGAGGAACAGGCCCAGCCCGTCGTCCGTGTTCGCGTCGGTGAAGTAGAGCAGCCGGCCGCCTTCACCCAGGTAGGTGCGCAGCGCCGCCACCTCCGGCGACGTGTACGCCTGCTTCGCGCCCGCGATGATCAACAGGCCCGCGTCGCGAGGCACCTCCTGACGGCCCAGGAGGTTGAGCGGCTCGGGGCGGTAGCCCTCGCGCAGCAACTGGCGCCGCAGCTCCGTCAGCCCCTCACCGGGCGTCTCCAGGGACCACTCGCCGTGGCCTTCGAGGACGTACACCTTCTGCTCGCCCGTCGCGCTCAACTGGAGCAGGGCGTTGGTCAGCTCCTGCTCGGCGGGGACGGGCAGGGTGGTGTGGGGCGCGGCGTCGCCTTCTCCGCGGGAGACCACGACCAGCGTCTGCCCGTCCTTGAGCTGGTACTTCGCGGCCAGGGACGGGTCGCGGCGCGGATCCACGAAGGCGTAGTCGAAGGCCTCTGGCGCCGCTTCGTGGTAGCGCCGGAACAGCTCCTCCAGCTCCCCATAGGACGGATGCGTGGGCGGGATGAGCGCCAGTGCGTGCGCCTTCTCCTTCAGCCCCGCCAGCGTCTGCACCGTCTGCGGCGCGAGCGAGAAGATGCGCGCCTGCGTCAAGTCCCACCGCCGGTTCTCGCGGAACGCGAGCACGTTGAGCGCCACCAGCGCGCCCAGCACCGCCAGCGCGGTGAGCACGGAGGACGCGAGGAACCGCCCCGTGCGGCGGGTGCCCGCGCGCCCCAGCTCCTGCCGGTGCGTGACGACGTAGGCCGCGAGCATCGCCGCGCCCAGCACCGCCTTGCCCGCGGCGAGCGCCACGCTGCCGGAGGTGAGGAACAGCGTGAAGGGGCTGGACGCGAGCAGCAGCAGGCCGAAGGCCCCCAGCACCCGGGTGACGTGGGTCGCTCTCATGGTCATGCGTAGCGCTGCGCTTCCACCGCGCGGTGGGTGAGCAGCAGCGAGAACAGGATGACGGACGCGAAGAACACCAGCGCCTGCACCTCCAGGACGCCCTGGATCATCCCCTGCAACTGCGTGTCGAAGGACAGGTAGTTCAGGAACGAGCGCAGCGGCTCCGCGGTGGACTGGGCCACGCCCCGCAGGAGCATCCACGGCAGCAGCACGGAGAAGGTGAGGAACGCCGCCAGCATCTGGCTCTCCGTCAGCGCGGAGATGAACAGCCCCACCGCCATGCACGTCGCGCCCCACAGCAGCACCGCGCCGTAGCCCAGCAGCACCGTGGGCCACTCCAGCGCGGAGCCCGACGGGCCCGTGCCCACCACGGACAGCAGCACCGGGAACACCAGCGTCAGCCCCAGCGTGACGAAGATGAGGCCCAGGCCGCCCAGGTACTTGCCCAGCACGATGTCCACCGGCCGCACCGGCGTCGTGAGCAGCAGCGCGAACGTCTTCTGGCGCTTCTCCTCCGCGAACAGCCGCATGGACAGGAAGGGCGCGACGAAGAGCGTGAGGATCAACACCACGCCCCACAACTGCACCACCACGCCGTCCGTGAGGTTGCGGTAGACGATGGAGTCCGGCGGCAGCTTGCTCCAGCCGTGCTCGCGCGCCAGGGACTGCACCTGCTGGAACTGCTCCAGCAGGCTGACGAAGAAGAACGACGAGAGCGCCGCCATCGCCGTGAACACGGCGTAGGCCCACGGGGTGGTGAAGGCGACGGCCAGCTCCTTGCGGGCAATGGCCAGGGCAGTGCGCATGCGCTTGGGGGTTCCTGTTCAGGCGGCGGTCAGCTTGATGAAGACTTCTTCCAACGACGCGTGCTCGGCCTGTCCGTGGGCCTTCGCCAACCGGTCGATGGCGTCATGGGCCACCACGCGGCCCTGGTGGAGGATGAGGACCTTCTCGCACGTCACCGTGACCTCCGGGAGGATGTGCGTGGACAACAGCACCGTGTGCTTCCCGGAGAGGCCGCGGATCAACGCGCGCAGGTCCGCGCGCTGCGCGGGGTCCAGGCCTTCGGTGGGCTCGTCCAGGATGAGCACCGGCGGCGAACCGATGAGCGCCTGCGCGATGCCCACGCGCTGCTGGTAGCCCTTGGACAGGTTCTGGAGCACGCGGCCCATCACGTCGCTCACCCCGGTGAGCCCCGCCACCCGCTCCACCTCCGCCTTCACCGCGCGGCCGGGCACCTGCTTGAGCGCCGCGACGAACGCCAGGTAGCCGTGCACCGTCAGCTCCGGGTACAAGGGCGGCGTCTCCGGCAGGTAGCCGATGCGCCGTTTGACCTCCATGGGGTGCGTGGCCACGTCGAAGCCCGCCACCCTGGCGCTGCCCTCGGAGGGGGGCAGGAAGCCGGTGAGGATCTTCATCGTGGTGGACTTGCCCGCGCCGTTGGGGCCCAGGAAGCCCAGCAGCTCCCCCTCACCGACCGTGAAGGACAGGTCCTCGATGGCCACGCGATCGCGGTAGCGCCGGGTGAGGTTGCGCACCTCGATGATGGGCTTCTCGGTGATTGGCATGCGCGGGGGCGAACTCTACACTGCCCGGGAAGCGAGGCGTGGATGCCAATCGTGGTGCAGAAGTACGGCGGCTCATCGGTCGCTGACGCGGAGAAGCTCGGCAAGGTCGCTCGGCGCGTGAAGCAGAAGCGGGACGCGGGCTATCAGGTGGTCGTCGTCGTGAGCGCCATGGGCGACACCACGGATGACCTGCTGTCGCTTGCCAAGAGCGTGTCCCAGGACCCGCCCCGGCGCGAACTGGACATGCTCCTCACCTGTGGCGAGCGCATCTCCATGGCGCTCCTGTCCATGGCGCTCCAGGAGCAGGGCGTCCCGGCCATCAGCTTCACCGGCAGCCAGAGCGGCATCATCACCAACGACGCCCACGCCCAGGCGCGCATCGTGGAGGTGCGGCCCTACCGCATCCAGGACGAGCTCGCGCACGGCAAGGTCGTCATCGTCGCGGGCTACCAGGGCGTCTCCTACAAGAAGGAGGTCACGACGCTGGGGCGCGGCGGCTCGGACACCACCGCGGTCGCGCTGGCGGCGGCGCTGGACGCGGAGGCGTGCGAAATCTACTCGGACGTGGACGGCGTCTTCAGCGCGGACCCGCGCGTGGTGCCGGACGCGCGCAAGCTGGAGTCGCTGAGCTACGACGAGATGCAGGAGCTGGCGAGCGCCGGCGCCAAGGTGCTCAACGCCCAGGCCGTGGAGTGGGCCAAGGCGCGCGGCATCACCATCCTCGCGCGCACCGCGCACGGCCAGGGCACCGGCACCAGCGTGCAGGAGCTCGCCGTGCCCACCGACAGCCGCGTGAAGGGCGTGACGGCGGACGCGGAGATGGCCGTGCTCGTCGCGCACGCCAGCGTGCCCCTCCAGGAGCTGCTGGAGTTCCTGGACGCGCGCGCCGTCCGAGGCCGCACGCTCGCCCATGACGGGCTGCCGGGCGCGCCGGGGCGCACGTACCTCGCGGTGCCGCTCGCGGACATCCACGGCCCGGAGGCCCTCCGGCGCGAGCTGGCCACGCGCTTCGGCGCGGGCGTGGACTGGCAGGACGGCTGGGGCACGGTCACCTGTGTGGGCGTGGGCCTCAACGCGGACTGGGTGCCGCTGCGCAAGGCCCTCTCCGCCGCGGAAGCCCTGTCCGCCCGGGTCCATGCGGTGAGCACCTCGCCTCTTCAGGTGACCCTCCTGGTGGACAAGGCGCACCTGAAGACCCTCACGGCCCGGTTGCACCGCGAACTGCTCGGTAGCTGACACGCTCCTCGCCCTCGCAACCCGCGTTGATCCGAGGATTTACGTGCTGTCCCTGGGGACGACCCGACATCCGCTGTCGAACTTCCTTTCCCAATAGGGGCAGGGTGCTTCCCTCTGAGAACCTGATGCCTACCCTCTCCCCCTGAATACCTTGGAGGGGCGGCATGGCTCACGGGCGGCGCTGGATGGGACTGGGGGTGGTGCTGGCGCTCCTGGTGACGGGGGCCTCGGGCTGCAAGGACGCGGGGCCGGCGCCTGGCACGCCTCCCCCGGGGGACCGCCATGATGATCCGCCGCTGAGCAACGACGACGCGGGCGTCATCGGTCCGGACGGCGGCATCGTCGTCCCCGAATATGACGCGGGCATTCCGGACGACGAGCCGGACGCGGGCACGCTGCCCGATGGCGGCAGCGCGCTGCCCGAGCGCGACCCGGACGCCGTCCACAAGGAGAACCAGAAGAAGGGCACCACGGGCTGGCGCATCGACAAGAACGCCAACAGCCGTGAAATCGAAGGCTACCCCCTCAAGGCCACCCTGACGCAGGGCGAGTCGCTGCGCGTGGCGGTGTCCCTGTCCGAGGAGCGCAAGTTCAGTTGGTTCGTCTACCGCCTGGGCTACTACGGCGGCGCCGGCGCCCGCGAGCTGGCGCGCGGCGGCCCGGTGCAGGGCACGCGGCAGGCGGACTGCCCGGCGGATCCGTCCACGGGCGTCATCGCCTGCGCCTGGTCTCCGACGCTGGAGATCCCCATCGGCGAGGACTGGGTGCGCGGCGTGTACGTGGTGAAGCTCGTGCGTGACGACCGCCCGGCGCGCTACGTGCCCTTCTTCGTGCGGGACGCCAACCCGCGCGCGGAGGTCGCGGTGCTCATCCCCACCTCGAACTGGGCGGCGTACAACACCTGGGGCGGCACCAGCCTCTACGATGATCAGAAGGGCGTGATGAAGGCGCACGGCGTCTCACGCGCCTTCCAGTCCTCCTATGACCGGCCCTACTACCGGGGCCAGGGCTCCGGGCACCTGATGACGGACGACCTGAGCCTGGTGACGTGGCTGGAGTCGCAAGACCTGGACGTGGGCTACTTCACCGACGAGGACATGGACGAAAGCTACGACTTCCTGCGTGGCGCGAAGGTGTTCGTCATGTCCGGCCACGACGAGTACTGGTCCTCCAAGCAGCGGGACTCCGCGGACCGCGCGCTTTCGGAAGGGCGGTCCATCATCAACCTGGGCGCGAACAACGCGTACTGGCAGGTGCGGATGGATCCCTCCGCGGACGGCCGGCCGCGCCGCATCGTCACCTGTTACAAGGGCGCGGCCGAGGACCCGTACAAGGACCAGCGCAGGACGGTGAAGTTCCGCGACCTGCCCGCGCCCCGTCCGGAGAACGCGCTGCTGGGCGTGCAGTTCGCCGCGCGCTGGCACCAGTGGCCCTTCCCGACCGTCATCACCAACCCGGACCACTGGGCCTTCAGCGGCACGGGCCTGAAGTCCGGTGACACGCTGTGGATGGCGAACGGCTATGAGGTGGATCAACTGGTGTCCAACGGCCGCCAGCCCTCCAACGTGGAGGTGCTCGCGGAGTCCCCCGCGCTGTCGCTCCAGGGCGGCTTCGGCTTCGCGCACATGGTGGTGCGCAAGCAGGGGGACGCGTACGTCTTCTCCTCGGGCGGCATCGACTTCGTGCAGAAGCTGGCCGGGGTGGGGGACCGCGTGGCGGATCCTCGCGCGGGCCGCATCGTGGCCAACGTGCTCTACAAGGCGCTGGGCCGGAAGCTGCCGGGCGACCTGGTGAAGTTCCAGCCCCCGGCGGCGCCCTCACCCATGGGGCCCTTCGCCGCGTCCGTGACGACGGTGGCGGGGCAGCCCGGCAAGCGCTGCCACGCGGGCGCGAAGGTGGCGCCGGATGAGCTGGGCGCGCCGCTCGCGGTCGCCGTGCTGCCGGACGGCGGCTGGGCGGTGGCGGACTCGCTGGGCAACACGGTGAAGCGCGTGTCGCCGGACGGGAAGATCCGCACGGTGCTCACCAACCTCGCGGGCCCCATGGGCATCGCAGCGGACGCGCTGGGCAACCTCTACGTGTCCGACACCGAGAACGCGCTCATCCGCCGCATCTCCCCGGAGGGCAAGGCGGAGGTGTTCGCGGGCACCACGTGGGGCTATCTGGACGGCCCCGCGCTGTCCGCGGCCTTCAACCAGCCGGCGGGCCTGGCCTTCACGCCGGACGGCACGGGGCTGCTCGTGGCGGACCTGAACAACAGCGTCATCCGCCGCATCGACATGGTGACGCCCGGCCACCCGGTGACGACGCTCCAGGGGGACTGGCTCTACCGCCCCTCCGCCGTGGCCCAGGCCGCGGACGGCACCACCTACGTGGTGGAGAGCGGCATGGCGCGCGTGGTGCGCGTGCGCGACGGCGTCACCACCGTGGTGGCGGGCTCCACGCCCGGCTTCCGCGACGGAGACCCGAAGGAGGGCCAGATGCTGCCGTACCTGGGCCTGGCGCTGCTGCAGGACGGCTCGCTCGCCATCTCCGACCCCGGCAACTACCGCGTGCGCCGGCTGACCTTCAACGCGTCCGGCGAGCCGGAGAAGCTGACGACGCTCGCGGGCAGCGGCCGCTATGGCGCGGACGACGGCGCCGGCAGGGAGGCCCAGTTGGTGCTGCCCGCCGGGCTCGCGGTGGGGCCGGATGGCACCCTCTACGTGGCGGACGCGGGCAACTCGCTGGTGCGCGCCATCCAGCGCTGACTACCGGCCCGGGTTGCGCATGCCGCCCATGGGCGGCGGCGCGTCCATCTCCTGCCGCGTGCGCCGCCGGTCCGGGGTGTCGCGCGGCAGCTCCACGAAGGTGCACATCTCGCAGAGTCGGCTGTAGATGCGCTCGCCCACGCGCTCGCGCAGCAGCTCCGCGTCCTTCATGGCGGAGCGGGCGTCGTCCGTGGTGCGGTAGCCCGAAGGCGCGCTGCTCCGCGCGCCCTTGCGCTCCGGCTCCAGCGAGTAGTTCGTGGCGAAGAGCGTGGTGCGCCCCGCGTTGTAGCGCCGGGCGATCAGCTCATCGAGCGTCTCCATCTCGAAGGGACTGCCGCGCCCCTTGCCCAGCTCGTCGATGGCGAGCACCTCCACCTCCGACAGGGGCCCGATGATCTCCCCGCCGCTCTTGCCGTCCTGGAAGCCGCGCCGGATGGTCGCGTAGAGGAGGGAGATCTCGACGTAGCGGGACTTCACGCCCATCTCCAGCACCAGGTGCCCCAGCGTCGCGGCCATGAGGTGCGTCTTGCCCGTGCCGACAGGCCCGCTCAGCACGAAGCCCTTGTTCGTCGCGCCCTTCACGTACTGATTGGCGAAGTGCATCGCCACGCCGCGGCCGCGGTCCTGCGCCTCGTTGAAGGGCCGGTAGTTGTCGAACGACGCGTGCGCCATGACGCCCGGCATCTGCACGTCGTTGTAGAGCGCCACCCGCGTGCGCCGGAGCGTGCACACGCACGGCTCCAGGACCTCATACGTCCGGGGGCCCACCTTCGCGCTGAAGGTGCCTTCCTTCTCCACCAGCCTGTGCCCGCGTCCACCGCACATCGGGCAGTCCACCGAGCACGGACACACCCGCGCGGTCGCGAGCTCTCCGCGCCGCTCGATGAGGTACGTCCGCCCACCGCACTGCCCACACGCCTCGCCGTTCGCCTTGGCAGCCATCGCGCCCAGCCATAACACCGTCCCCCCTGGCCGTCAGCCCGCTGAACTTTCGTTCAGGCTTCCGGAAAGGGGACAACCCTTCAGGTCTCCTTCATGTCCAGCCGCCGTCTGACGGCCGCCTGGAGCCGGAAGCGCCGGGCCACCCGCCGCGCGCGGGCCGTCATCAACTGTTGTTCACCGGTGCGCGCATCCCGCCACACCGTGCGTCGCTCCGCGAAGGGCAGGGCGCGCAACAGCGCCAGCAGCGCCCACGCCTCCTGCTGATCCATGGCCGCGGGCTCGCGCGGCACGCACGCGAGCACCGTGTCCAACAGCCGGTGCACCCGCGGCGCCAGCGCGGCCTCGCGCTCCGTCAGCGCCCGCAGCGCCGCGCACAGCCGCGCGTGCCGGACCTCCTCCCACGAACGGGCAGGGCGCTTCTTCGAGGACGCCGGAGGGGCTTCTTCTCCCTGGCCCGCGGACAGGTCGCGGTACTTGCGGATCTCCGTCTCCACCTGGCGCCGGCACGCGCGCAGCGAGCGCAGCACCGGCTCGCCGGGCCGCGCGTCCCACAGCGCCTTCTCCGCCGAACGCGAGATGCCCCGCGCCACGACCTCGAAGGGCACGCCCTCCCGCGCCCACGCGGTGACGAGCTCGGTGTCCAGCGCGGACAACATCAGGCCCGCGCCGCGCACCGCGAGGAAGTAGTCCTGCACCAGCTCCTCGAAGCTGGCGCTCTCCGGCAGAAGACTCATGATCCGACAACCACTCCAGGCAGGGCGGCCAGACGAACAGCCGCCAGCCTCCCATACCTGTTGGGGCCTGCCGTGCAACCTTCCTGTCGCTGTCCGGAAGGGTGTTGGCGCACAGCGAAATTGAAGTTTTCCCGCTTGCTATCCGACGGACCGGACGTCCCGTCGTCTGAGTTGACCCGCCTTGCGCAAACCGCGCATAGTACGGGTCCCCTCATGGAAATTCCCGAAGATTCCCGGACACTTGCCAAGCAAGCAGGCGTCCGTGGACGCCGGTTCCCCGCTCCTAGGAAGACCATGCGCCGCTCGCTACTCGTTTGCCTCGTTCTCCTGACTTCCATGGCTTCGGCCCAGGAGAAGAAAGCACTGCGCGACGCTGACCTGGGCAAGAAGTCCACCACCACCGTGGACAAGTCCCTCGCAGGCGACATCACGCGCCCGAAGGAAGCCCAGCAGGCCGCTCCCGCGCTTCAATATGATCAGTTCCGCCTGGGCGTGGAGGTGCAGGTCGCCTCCAAGCGCCGCGAACAGATCGAATCGCTGAGGAAGATCATCTCGCTGTCTCCTGATCAGAAGGAGGCCCCCAGCCTGCTGTTCCGCCTGGGCGAGCTCTACTGGGAGGAGTCGAAGTTCTTCTTCTTCGAGGCCAACCGGAAGGACGACGAGCTCATCGTCGCCATGAACCGCAACGACGCCGCGGGCCAGCAGAAGGCCAAGGCGGAGAAGGCGGAGCTGATGGCGAAGGTGAAGGAGAACGGCAAGTACGCCGTCGAGCAGTACACGAAGATCGTCCAGGAGTACCCGAAGTTCGAGCGCACGGACGAGGTGCTCTTCTTCCTCGGCCAGTACCTGATGGAGGACGGCCAGGACAAGAAGGCGCTCGTCGCGTTCAAGCGCCTGATTGAGAAGTACCCGCAGTCCAAGTACATCCCGGACGCGTACTTCGCCTTCGGCGAGTACTACTTCAACAACTCCAAGGGCAAGCGCCCGGAGCTGGAGAAGGCGCTCGCCGCGTACAAGAAGGCCGCCGAGTTCCCGGAGAACCAGGTCTACGCCTTCGCCCTCTACAAGCAGGGCTGGTGCTACTTCAACATGGGCGAGTACGAGTCCGCGAAGGACAAGTACAAGACCGTGGTCCTCTACGGTGAGCTGGCCGGCGCCGCCGCCGTGGAGAAGGACGGCAAGTCCAAGGCGAAGGGCTCGCTGGTGCGTGAAGCGCGCGGCGACTACGTGCGCGCCTTCGCCCGCGAGGGTGACGTCACGCAGGCCCGCGCGGACTTCGGCAAGGTCGCCACCAATCCGGAAGACCGCTTCGCGATGATGAAGCAGCTCGCGAACCTGTACTACGGCGACGGCAAGGACCGCGAAGCGGCCATCACCTTCAACGCGCTGATCAAGGAGAAGCCGCTGTCTCCGGAGGCCCCCGGCTTCCAGGGCAAGATCGTCGACTGCATCCTGCGCATGGGCAACAAGGAGCGCACCGTGGCCCAGGTGCGCCGGCTCGTGAAGATCATGAAGGACGTCGAGTCCTCCGGCGTCATCAAGGACGACAAGGACAAGAAGGCGCTCGCGGAGGCGAAGGAGCTGTCCGAGCGCACGCTCTCCAACCTCGCCGTCACCTGGCACAACGAGGGCAAGAAGACGCGCAGCGAGGAGACCTTCAAGTACGCGGACGCCGTGTACAGCGACTACCTCACGCTCTTCCCGGAGAACCCCAAGGCGTACGACCTGCGCTTCTTCTGGGCGGAGCTCCTCAACGACAACCTCCAGAACTTCGAGAAGGCCGCCGCCAACTACACGCTCGTCGTCCTCCAGGACGCCAAGGTGCTGGAGGCCAAGGACGACAAGGGCAAGCCCAAGCCGGGCAAGCCGGGCAAGTGGCTGACCAACGCCTCCTACAACGCCGTGCTCGCCTATGACGAAGTCGTCAAGGCGGCGGAAGCGCGCGGCGAGGCGAAGAGCGAGTCCGCCGGGACGGACATCCAGAAGAAGATCGCCATCCCCACGCTGAAGAAGTCGCTGCTCGACGCGTGCGAGCGCTACCTCAAGTACGTCCCCAAGGGCGACAAGCGCGTGGAGATCGCCTTCAAGGCGGCGAACATCTACTACCGCCACAACCACTTCGACGAAGCGGTGCTGCGCTTCTCCGAGATCGCGCTCGGCTACCCCGAGTACAAGTTCGAGGACGGGCAGCGCGCGGCGGAGATCGCCGCCAACCTCATCCTGGACTCGTACAACCTGCTGGGCGACTTCGCGAAGGTCAACGAGTGGGCCCGCCGCTTCTACGCCAACGACAAGCTGGCCACCGGCAAGTTCCGCGACGACCTGGCGAAGCTGATTGAGCAGTCGTCGTTCAAGCTGGTCAGCCAGCTCGAGGAGAAGAAGGAGTTCTCCAAGGCGGCCGAGGCGTACCTGAACTTCGTCCACGACTTCCCGCAGACGGAGATCGCGGACCTGGCGCTCTACAACGCGTCCGTCGACTACTACAAGGCGAAGAGCCTGGATAAGGCCATCGAGGTCCGCAAGCGCCTGTTCGCGGAGTACCCCCGGTCCAAGTACGTGCCGGACTCCATCTACGCGAACGCGGAGGCGCTGGAGGCCATCGGTGACTTCGAGGAGGCCGCGGGCACCTACGAGCTCTACGTGCGCGGCTACGAGCGCAACCTGAACGAGAAGGGCGGCGCCCCGGCCGCGAAGGCCCGGGCGAAGAGCAAGGCCAAGGGCCGCGCCAAGCAGGCCTCCAACGACGACGCGCCCGCGAAGCCCGCGGTGGTGCAGAAGTGGGACGAGTCCAAGGCGCAGATCGCCCTGTTCAACGCGGCCACCTACCGCGAGGGCCTGGGCCAGCTCAAGGCCGCGCTCAAGAACCGCGAGCACTACATCGAGCTGTGGCCCAAGTCGAAGGACGCCGAGGCCGCCTTCCTGTCCGTCGTGGACCTGCACGTGAAGCAGGGCGCGTACATGAAGGCCATCAAGCTGCTGGAGGAGTACGAGCGCGACAACATGCGCTCCCAGAGCAAGTTCCTCATGGCCGAGGGCCGCATCGTCGACATCTACGCGAAGATGAAGAAGACGAACGACGTGCGCCGCATGAACAAGCGCATCTTCGAGTACTTCGACCAGCTTCCCCGCCGTCAGCAGACCGCGCTGGAGAAGCCCGCGCTGGCCGCCGCCGCGCAGGCGAACCTGCTGGCCATCGAGCCGGACTGGAACGAGTTCCGCCGCCTGAAGCTGTACTGGGGCGTGCCGCCGTCGCCGGAGCGCTTCAAGGGCTCGCTGGCCGACAAGGGCCGCGCGCTGGAGGTCGTGCAGAAGAAGTACGTGCAGACCGTGGCCCTGGGCGCCCCGGAGCCGGCCATCTGCGCGCTGCAGCGCATCGGCCTCGCGTATGACCACATGGCGGAGCTGGTGGTGAACGCGCCCATGCCGCGCGGCCTGGACGAGGAGTCGCAGCAGGCCCTGCGCGACGAGTTCGCCAACCAGGCCCAGCCGCTCAAGGACAAGGCCACGGAGGCCTTCTCCAGCGCGGTGGCCAAGAGCCGCGAGCTGGGCGTGTTCAACGACTGCGCCGCGGCGAGCCTGAAGATCCTCCGCACCACCTACGCGCCGGACCGCTACCCGGAGGTGCTGGAGGAGAAGCTGGCGCTGAAGAACAAGGAGCTGGTGCTGGGCGGCGACCTGCTGGCCGCCGTGCAGGACATCCCGCCCCCGGTCACCAAGGTGGAACCGGAGAAGCAGGCCAAGAGCGAGGCGCTCAACGAGGACCTGTCCGCGCTGACGAACGCGCTTCGCCAGCAGACCGAGTCCGAGGTCGCCAAGCCCGCCGCCGCGTCCAAGGACGGCGCCCCCAAGAAGACCGTTGATGATCAGGAGCCGGAGGACTTCCTCTAATGAATCGCCGCATGCACCCGTTCCGCCCCCTCCTGCTGGCCACGCTGGCGCTGACCGCCGTCGGTTGCTCCACCACGCAGACCAACACCCCGGCGGCTGCCGCCAAGCCGGCGGCCGCCCCCACGGGCCCGGTGTCCATCTCCAACCGCGCCATGCTGCTGTTCGATGACGCGGTGAAGTCCTTCGACGCGCAGAAGAAGGCGAAGGCCTTCGACTACCCGTCGCTGGAGCGCAAGTTCAAGGCCGCCCTGGAGGCGGACCAGAACCTGGCGGAGGCCGAGTACAACCTGGGCGTCATCGCCGAGCGCATGGGCAAGCCCGACGAGGCCAAGGCCCGCTACGCGGCCGCGCTCACCAAGAAGCCGTCCCTGCGGCAGGCGTCCGACAACCTGGCCATCATGAAGCAGAACGGCGGCGACGTGGCCGGCGCCGTGGCGCTCTACCAGGACGTGCTCACGCGCTACCCGGACGACGCGGGCTCGCGCGCGCGGCTCGCGGAGATCTACCGGCAGAACAACGACCACGACAAGGCGATGGAGCTGTCTCGCGCCGCGCTCATGCGCGACCCGATGAACACCAACGCCCTCAAGGTGATGATCCGCAGCTACCTGGACCGCAAGCAACTGGCCATGGCGAAGCTCGTCGCGCTGCGCGCGGTGAAGCTGGACAGCACGGATCCGGAGCTGCACCAGGCCGTGGGCCTCATCCTCCTGAAGGAGGGCGACGCGGAAGGCGCGCGCCTGCAGTTCAAGAGCGCCCTGGAGGCGAAGGCGGACTACGTGCCCGCGCACGTGGAGCTGGCCCAGCTCGCGCTCGCCGCGGAGGACTTCCCCGGCGCGGAGGAGCACCTGCGCCGCATCCTGCAGGCGGACGGCAAGAACGCCGCCGCGCACGTGGACCTGGGCATCGCGCTCAAGGGCCAGGGCCAGTACGACAAGGCCATGCAGGAGTACGACGAGGCGGAGAAGCTCAACCCCGAACTGGGCGCCACGTACCTCAACCGCGGCATCATCCTGCACAAGGTGAAGGACGCCCCCGAGCGCGCCGTGGAGCTCTACAAGAAGTACGTCGCGCTGGCCGGCGGCGAGGTCGCGCTCAACGCCGAAGCGCCCGTCTTCGGGCTCCTGCGCGAGGCGGAGAGCATCGTGCAGGCCAAGCGCGAGGCGCAGGCCGCCGAGGCCCAGGCGAAGCAGATGGAGGCGCTCCAGGCCCAGCAGCAGGCCGCGATGAAGGCGGAAGAGGCCAAGCAGAAGGGCCAGACGCCTCCGGGTGGAGCGACGCCCGCGTCCGGCACCGGCACCGCCCCGCAGGCCACTCCGGCCTCCGCCACGGGCGCGCAGCAGTCGGCCGCCACCCCGGCGGGTGGCGCGCAGACGGCCCCTGCCCAGAAGAATGCAGCACAGGCGGACTCCGACGAGCCGACGGACGACCTGCTGTGATGTGGGAGACGCCCGCCAGTGGCTTCACGCTGGCGGCGCGGCTCGGGAAGATGCGAACCTTGTGAGCCCCTCGCTTTTCCAGGCGGGGGCCCACCATGCGGAAACACCAGTGGGCCTTGGGAAGGCCCCACGTGGAGGCAGGATGCGGAAGTGGCTGATGCTGTGCGTGACGCTGTCGGTGGCCCCGGCCTTCGCCCAGGACGAGGGCGGCAAGGCGCAGGGTGAGGGTGGTGGCGCCAGGATGCAGAAGACGACCAGCGTCGACTTCGAGGACGACACCATCGAGGGTGACCTCACGAAGCCGGACGGCGAGTACGTCGAGGCGCGCAAGACCGTGAAGCACTCCAACCTCATCCGCATCCGCGAAGACTTCGAGGACAAGGTGATGCAGTCCGTGGGCGAGCTGTAATCCCCCCACCACGGATTGAACCGGCGGCGGGAACCTTCCGCCGGCACCGTTGTCCAAGAGCGCCAAAGCCTACCGGGAGCCCTCCATGGCCGTACCCCTGACACTCAAGGTCTTCAAGGGCGACACGCTGGTCGCCTCCAAGGACTACGAGCGCGACATCATCAAGATTGGTCGTCTCTCCTCCGCGCACCTGTGCCTGGAGGACGACAAGGTCAGCCGCATCCACTCCGTCATCGAGGTCGCCGCCGACGGCTCCATGTCCATCATCGACATGGGCAGCGTCGAGGGCACCTACGTCAACGGCAAGCGCGTCAACAAGGGGCAGGTCTCCTTCGGTGACGAGGTCCGCGTGGGTGGCACCACCATCCGCCTGGAGAACCCGGCCGCTGTCGCCGCGGTGAACCTGGCCGCCGCCGTCGCGCAGGCGGACGCGCCCACGGACAAGAACCCCACCGTCGCGCCGGTGGCCCCCGCCGCCGCCATCGCGCAGGCCGCGTCCGCGCCTGTCGCCGCGCCCGCCCCCGTGGCCGCGGCGCCCGCGCCCGCCGCGCCGGTGGCCCCCGCCGCCGCGCTGGACGCGTCCGTCGCGCCCACGCAGAAGAACGCCGTGGCGCCCGCGCGGGCCCCCAAGGCCCCCGTGGCGGACGACGACGCGCACGAGGAGCAGGACGCCGCGCCGCGCGTGCGCACCGTGCGCAAGACGAAGTCCAACGGCCCGCAGGGTGTGTCGCTGCGCCTGCTCTGGGGCGACCAGCGCGTGGGCGAGTTCTTCGTGCCCCCCGGCGCGAAGAAGGCCTTCACGGTGGGCAGCGCCAAGGGCGTGGACTTCGTGATGGGCGACGCCAAGCTGGGCGGCCCCACGTTCGAGGTGCTGCGCACGGACGGTCAGTCCTTCACCGTGCGCTTCGCGCGCAAGATGAAGGGCGAGCTCACCCGGAAGGGCGAGACGCTGGACCTGGAAGCGGTGATGGAGTCCGGCAAGGCCTCCCAGGACGGCGACGCCTACGGCCTCACGCTGGAAGCGGACGACTTCGTCTGGGTGGACCTGGGCGGCCTCACGCTGGAGGCGCAGTTCCAGCCGGTGCCCAAGCGCGTCGTCGTGCCCATGGGCGAGAACATCGACTACACGGCGCTCAACATCTTCCTGGTGATGTTCTTCATCGGCACCGCGTTCGTCATCCACTCCATGAACCAGACGGGGGAGGGGGACGAGTACGCGGATGAGCTCGCGGGCAACGACGCGCGCATCGCGAAGCTGATCATCAAGCCTCCGGAGACCCAGAAGAACAAGTTCCTGGAGAAGCTGAACCAGCAGAAGGAGAAGAAGTCGGGCGAGATGGCCCAGAAGCAGCGCGGCGACGAAGGTCAGATGGGCAAGAAGGACGCGCCCAAGACCAACAACCGCACCGCGCCCAAGGGCGACCCGAACAAGAAGGACGAGGCGCGCGCGCTCACCGCGAAGATCTTCGGCGGCGGCAAGGGCGGCATCTCCACCATCTTCGGCAAGGCGGGCCTGGGCGGCGAGCTCAAGAGCGCCATGGGCAACATGTTCGGCGCCAAGGCGGGCGACGCGGGCGGCTTCGGCGGCATGGGGCTTCGCGGCAGCGGCGGCGGTGGCGGTGGCACCGGTGACAGCATCGGCATCGGCGGCATCGGCACCAAGGGCCGTGGCGGCGGCAGCGGCAGCTACGGCACCGGCGTGGGGACGCTCGGCGGCAAGCAGAGCGTGGACGTGGGCATCACCTCGTCGGATCCGGAGGTGATGGGCTCGCTGGACAAGGAGCTCATCCGCCAGGTCATCCAGCGCAACCGCGGGCAGATCCGCTACTGCTACGAGAGCCTTCTCAACCGCTTCCCCAAGCTGGGCGGCAAGGTCTCCGTGAAGTTCGTCATCAGCGCCAACGGCTCGGTGGCCACGTCCAACGTCGCGCAGTCCACGGCGGGCAACTCGGACCTGGAGACGTGCGTGGCCGGCCGCGTGCGCACCTGGAAGTTCCCGGAGCCCAAGGGTGGAGGCTCCGTGATCGTCACCTACCCGTTCATCTTCAAGCAGGCCGGTGACTGACGTAGAATCAACACATCCGTCGTTCGCGCGGGCGGCCCTGTTCCCAGGGCTGCCCGCTTCTTCACTTCAACCTCCCGCCCCCGCGGGAGGCCTGCCCCCCACCAGGCTGCCTCCATGCAGAAAGTCCTTGCTCCTCTTGCCCTGAGCGCCGCGCTCCTCCTTCCCGCGATGGCGGGCGCCCAGGACACCCCCAGCGCCGGTTCCGCGATGCAGGACCGGCCCGCGGTGACCTTCAACGAGGTCGAGCGCGGTGTGTACTTCGGCGTGTACGGCGGTCCCTCGTGGATCACCAACCCGCCCGCGGACTCCGGCCCGCGGCCCTTCTCCTCCGGCCAGATGGCCCAGGTGGAGCTGGGCGTGGACCTGGGCGAGCGCCTGTCCCTGGGCGTCTTCTTCATGGGCTCCGCCAACCGCGCGGGCGCGGAGTACGTCGGCTACTCGCAGGGCGCCGCGTCCGGTGACTTCACCATGCTGGTGCCCGGCGCCGTGCTGCGCGCCCGCCTGGTGGGCTTCGCCGACAGCCAGGAGGTCAAGCGCACCTGGATCTACGCCCGCGCCGGCGCGGGCTACGCGATGTTCTCTCCCAAGAAGCTCCTCCCCGAATCCGACATTCTTGTGTTTGCCGGGCCCGGAGTGGAGTACTACACGCGGCTGCGCCACTTCTCGGTGGGGCTGGAGGTCATGGGGAACTACCTCGCCTCCAAGGGCGCCTTCGGGTTCGCGGTGGCGCCCAACATTCGCTACGCGTTCTAGCGGGAGATTCACGTGGCTCAGGAGAATGGAAGCGGTGGATCGCGTCCGGGTGGACGCGGTCCGAACGGGGGCGCGCCGGGCCAGGGGCCCCGTCGTGACGGACCGGGAGGCTTCGGCGGTCGTGGCGGTCCTGGCGGTGGCCGGGGTGAAGGGCGCGGCCGGGGTGAAGGCCGTGGCCGTGATCGCGACGCCGGCCCGGTGGGGCCCGGCCAGCGGGTCATCGCCGAGCTGAGCGTCCTGGAGAAGGCGCTCTCGAAGAACGACTTCGCGGCGGAGAAGGGTCCGCTGGAGGCCATCGTCCGCTCGCTGCGGACCATGAACCTCAAGTCGCTCGAGGACCTGGACCTCAACACGCGCGGCCGCCTCATCACCACGCTCCTGCGCGTGCAGCGTCAGTCCAAGCCGCCCCAGCCGGAGGCCGGTGCGGAAGCCGCGGCGCCGGAGGCGGGTGCGTCGACTGAAGCCGCGCCCGCGGAGGCTCCGGCCGCCGAGGGTGCAGCTCCCGCCGAGGGCGCTGCTCCGGCCGAGGGAGGCGCGCCCGCCGAGGCCGCCCCCGCGAAGCCGGCGGTGGACCCCGCGAAGGAGAAGTTCGACGGCTGGGTGGACGTGATGTCGCTGGTGGGCCGCGTCTGGCGCGCCGCGGGCGACGCGGACCGTTCCCAGGCGGCCTTCGCGCTGAGCGGCCGCGAGCCGACGCCGGAGCCCTCGGCCCCGGCCCGCGATGAGCGCGCCGAGCGTCCTCCGCGCGGCGACCGTCCGGAGCGCGGCGAGCGCCGGGACCGGGGTGAGCGCGGTGAGCGTCCTCCCCGTGGCGAGCGCCCGGAGCGCGGCGCGGCCGGTGAGCGGCGCGAGCGTCCTCCCCGGGGCGAGCGCCCCGAGCGTGGCGAGCGTCCTGCCCGCGGTGAGCGCCCCGAGCGCGCGCCGATGCCGGAGCTGACGGGCGACTGGAAGGAGCAGGCGACCCAACTGGAAGGCATGGGCCGCACGCGCGACGCGGCGCGCATGCACGAGCGCAACAACAGCTTCGCGGAGGCCACCCGGCTGTTCGAGGCGGGCGGTGACCTGAAGAGCGCGCTGCGCACGGCGCTGTCCGGCCAGGACAACGACGCGGCCCGTCGCCTCGTGGGCACGCTGCCCGCGGAGCAGATCGGCCCCACGCTGGAGAAGGCCGGCGCGTACGAGCTGCTCATGGAGCACTACGTCGCCAAGGCCGACTTCGAGAACGTCGCCCGCCTCTACGAGCGCGCGCGGCAGTTCGACCAGGCGGCCCTCGCGTACGAGCGCGCGAACAAGCTGACCCTGGCGCGCAAGGCGTACGAGCGCGCCCGGGACCTGGCCAGCGCCAACCGCATCCGGGGCCTGGAGGTGAAGGCCCTGGTGGAGCGCGGCGACCGTCTGGGCGCGGCGACCCTGCTGGTGGCCGTGGGCCAGCGGCGCGAGGCGGTGGAGGTGCTGAGCCCCCTGCCTCCTCCCAAGGCGTTCCACTTCATGCAGCGGCTCACCCTGGAGGACGAGGCCAAGGAGCTCGCGCAGCGCGAGCTGGCCCGCGCCGAACAGGAGCAGAAGCCCGCCGGCCGCGCCCGGTGGCTGGAGCTGCTGGGCGACATCACCGCCGCCGCGGAGACGTGGACGCAGGCGGGCCGCAAGGACAAGGCGCTGCCTCTCTACGAGAAGCTCGGTGGGGAGCACCTGCCCCGCGCCGCGCAGATCGCGGAGGAGCTGCAGCAGCGTGACAAGGCCATCGCCCTGTACACGCAGCTCAACGACAGCGCCGGTCTGGAGCGCGCGAAGGCCCTCCCCGAGGCCCCTGCGACGCCCCCCGCGGACAGCAAGGCGGACGCCGCTGACGACGCTGAATCCGCGGCGTCACCGGCGGAAAATGCTTCCTCGGCTGGCGAGCAAGAAAGCCAATAATTCCCGCCGGTTGACGGGTTTTGCATGATTGCCCGGGGGCGCCCGCGGCCGGTACACTCCGGCCGCTGGCGCCCTCGTTTCATTCCCCCTTTGGCCAACGAGCATCATGGAACAGCCTTCCACCCCTGCGCGTCCCACGCTGCGTGTGACCGATGACCGCTCCTTCGTTGAAACCGAAGCGGCCCTGGAGAAGACGGGCCGGGTCGAGGAGCTGATCCGCCTGTACGAGGGGCGCTCGCGGGACGTTCCCACGGAGGAGGCGGCGCGCCTGCTGTGCCGCGCCGCGGAGCTGGCCCACGAGCGTCAGCGCAACGCGCCGCGCGCGGAGGACCTGCTCAAGCGCGCGCTGCTGGTCGCGAAGGACCCGATGCCCGCGCTGCGCGGTCTCAAGCGACTGCATGAGATCCGCCAGGACTCCTCGTCGCTGGTGGACGTGCTGGAGCGGCTGGGCGCCGCGACGCAGGGCGAGGAGAGCGCGGGCCACTACCTGAAGGCCGCGGACCTCTACGAGCAGAAGCTCTTCCGGCGCGACCGCGCGGTGCTGTGCCTGCAGCGCGCGGCGCGGGTGAAGCCGGACCGCGCGACGTTCCGGCGCGTGCGCCAACTGCTGCTGTCCGAGGAGCGCTTCCAGCCGGCGTTCGAGGCGCTGCAGCGCGAGCGCGCCGCGCTGGGCGACGCGGGCATGGCGGAGGAGTACGCCGCGCTCGCGGAGCGGCTGGTGGACGACCCCACCGAGCACACGCTGGCGCAGCAGGTGCTGGGCGTGGCGCGGGAGCTGGATCCGCAGAACGCGCGCGCGGACAAGGCCGCCCGCGCGATGCAGCGCTTCGAGCAGGTGTGGCGCGACAAGGTCCGCATGCTGCGCGGCATGTCGCTGGAGGAGCGCGACCGCAAGAGCGCCGCGCGCCTGTCGCTGCTCGTGGCGAAGCTGTTCGCCTGGTACGACCCGGGCTCCGCCGCCAAGGTGAAGGAGGCGTTGGACCGCTGCTTCCTCCTGTGGCCGGGCATGCCCGAGGCGCTCACGCTCATCGAGCGGATGGCGGGGCGCGCGGGGGACTACGGGCCGGCCATCACGCAGTTGGAGGCCATGGCGGGCGAGGCGCGCGACCGCACGGCGCAGGTGGACCTGTGGCTGCGCGTGGGCACGCTGAAGCTGGGGCGGATGAACGACGCGCCCGGAGCGCTCGCCGCCTTCGAGAAGGCCGTGGCGGCGGATGCGTCGCGCGCGGACGCGGCCAGCCTGGCGGCGGAGCTGATGCTCGGCCAGGAGCGCTACGCGGACGCGGTGGCCACGCTGGAGCGCTACCTGGGCACGGTGAAGGACCGCGCGCAGCAGGCCAGCCTGCGGCTGCGGCTGGCGGACCTGTGCATGCAGCAGTTGCAGGACGCGGACGCGGCGCGCGCGCACCTGGAGGCGGCGCTCAAGCTGGAGCCCACCAACGCGCTCGCGGCCTTCCAGTTGTCGCGCCTGCTGGCGGAGGACGAGAAGCTGGACGAGGTGCTGCCGCTCCTGGAGCTGGCCATGCTCGCCCCGCGTCCGCGCGCCGAGCGCGTGGCGTTCTGCGAAGCGCTGGCGCTGATGTTCGAGGAGCAGGAGAACGCGCGCGGCGCCTTCGAGGTGCTGGCGCGCGCGCTGGAGCTGGAGCCGGGGCGGCCGCTGCTGCTCGACACGGTGGTGGAGCACGCGGAGAAGGCCAACGCGCAGCCGGCGCTGGCGCACGCGCTCCTGCGCGCGGCGCAGGGGGCGACGCCTCCGGCCGTGGCGGTGGCGCTGTGGCGGCACCTGGCGCAACTGCTCCAGGGCCCGCTGGCGGACCCCGTGCGGGCGGAAGCGGCGTGGCGCGAGGTGCTCGCGCGCGCGCCGGGCGACACCGCGGCGAGCGAGGCGGTGAAGTCGCTGCAGGCGGCCGCGGCGCTGGCGGATGATCCGAAGACGCGGCTGGAGACGGACATCGCCCGGCGCGAGGCGGCCGGTGCCTCGCCCGTGGAGCTGGAGCCGCTCGTGCGTCAGTGGGTGCAACTGGCGCCCGAGGACTCGCAGGCGGTGCAGCGGCTCCAGGCGCTGTGCGTGGCGCTGTCGAAGTTCGAGGAGGCGGCGACGCTGGCGGGGAAGCTGGCGACGCTCTCCGAGACGCAGCTCGAGCGCAACGAGTGGACCGCGCGGCAGGCGAAGCTGTACGCGGAGCGGCTGAACCGCCAGGAGGACGCGGCGGACCTGTTCCTCGCGCTGCTGGCGGAGAACGTGTCCACGGGCGTGGTGGTGGGCGGCCTGGAGCGGCTGGCGGCCGGAGGCGTGCGCACGGCCGCGCTGACCGAGGCCCTGGCGAACCACTACGGCCGCACGGGTGACCACCAGCGGCAGGTGGCGGCGCTCCAGCAGCAACTGGACTCCACGACGGACGCGCCCACGCGCAAGCGGCTCCTGACGGTGCTGGCCAGCATCCACGAGAAGCAGCTCGCGGACAGCCGCGCGGCGTTCGACACGCGGCTGCGCATGGTGCGCGAGGAGCCGAAGGACGAGTCGGGACGCGCGGAGACGGCGCGCCTGGCGCGAGACCTGTCCGCGCACGCGGAGCTGGGCCGCGTGCTGCGCACGCTCGCCACGGAGTCCGAGGATCCCCTCCTCGCCGTGCAGTTGCTCTCCGAGGCGTCGGTGCTGGCGGAAGAGGGCGGGATGGCGGCGGAGGCCATCACGGCGCTGGAGGCCGCGCTGTCGCGCTCGCCCGAGTCGCCGCAGGTGCTCCAGCGGCTGGTGCGGCTGTACGGGCGCGCGGGCCGCTCCGCGGACGCGGAGACGCTGCTGCGCAAGCGCATCCACGCCACGCGCGGGCCGGAGCGGTTGGACCTGCTCCTGCGGCTCGTGGACCTGAACGTGGAGCTGGGCCGTCCGCAGCAGGCCGCCGAAGCGCTCCAGTCCGCCATCACGCATGGTGGCGAGGAGGGCCGGCACCTGCCGCGCCTCGCGGAGCTCTACGAGAAGGCCGGCATGCAGCGCGAGCTGGGGGACACCCTGGCGCGGATGATCGGCCTGGCGGAGACGGCCGGTGACGCGGACCACGTGTCGCGGCTGAAGCTGCGCCGCGCGCAGTTGCTGCAGGGCTCGCAGGACGGCAGCGCGGAGGCGGTGCAGAGCTACGCGGACCTGCTGCGGCAGCGCCCGTCGGATCCGGACGCGCTCTCGGCGCTGGAGGCGATGCTGGCCTCGGGCCCGTCGCGCGAGGCGGCGGCGCGCGCGCTGATTCCGGCGTACGAGCGCACGAAGGAGCACCGCAAGCTGGTGGCGACGCTGGACGTGCTCGCGGAGGTGGCTCGCGACGACGCCGGCCGGGTGCAGGCGCTGCGTCACGCGGCCCAGGTGCACCTGGCGCACCTGCGGCAGCCGGAGCTGGCGTTCGCGTCGCTCGCGAGGGCGATGCGCCTGGCCCCGGCGGACGGGGGCCTGCGGGCCGCCGCGCGTCAGGCCGCGGAGGACGCGGACGCGCTCGACAGCTTCGCGGAGATCCTCTCCGAGCTGACGGAGGAGGGCGACGTGGGCCCCGCGCGCGCGGCGCTGCTGCGCGAGCTGGCGGAGGTGCAGGAGAAGAAGCTCGACGACCGGCCCGGCGCGGTGAAGGCGCTGCGCGCGCTGTTGGAGCTGGAGCCGGGCAACCTCGACAGCCTGCGGGCCTTGCAGCGGTTGCACCGCGCGGGCGAGGAGTGGGCGGCGCTGGCGGAGGTGCTGGAGAAGCTGGCGGCGGCCATCCAGGAGCCCGCGGATCAGCTCGTGTGCCTGCGCGAGGCCGCGCTGCTGCACGAGGCGAAGCTCACCGACAAGGAGAGCGCGGCGTCCGCGTGGCGCGCCATCGCGGAGCGCGACCCGGCGCAGCGCGAGGCCGCCACGGCGCTGGACCGCCTCTACACGGAGCTCAACCGTCCCAAGGACCTGGCGTGGACGCTCACGCTGCGGCGCAACCAGGAGGGCCAGAGCCCGCAGGGGCGCGAGGTGTCCTTCCGCCTGGCGGAGCTGCTGCGCACGGTGCTGGACGACGCCAACGCGGCGCTGGGCCTCTACAAGCGCATCCTCACCGAGGACCCCGGCCACCCGGGCGCGAGGGCCGCGCTGGAGGCCTGGGTGAAGGCGGCCGTGCCCATGAGCGGCGCGGCGCTGGAGGTGCTGGACAAGGTGCTCGCGCAGGTGGGCGACCATGCCCGCCGCGTGGCGCTGCGCGAGACGCGGATGGAGTCCGCGCTCACGGTGGAGAAGATCATCCTCGCTGGCGAGGTCCGCCGCATCTACGAGCGCGACATGCAGCAGCCGTCGCTCGCGTTCATGGCGGCGGTGAAGGCGTTCGCCAACGACCTGGACCGCGAGGGTGTGCGTCCGGACCTGGAGCGGCTGGCCCGCGACACGGGCAGCCACGAGGTGCTGGCGGAGATCTACGAGAGCGCCGCGGTGGATCTCACCGCGGGAGACCCGGCGACGCTGGACCTGCTGCGCCGCGCGGCGGAGCTGCGTGAGAGCCTGGATCAGCCCGAGGAGGCCACGCGCCTCTGGAAGAACCTGCTCGCGGACGCGCCGCAGGACCGCCAGGCGCTGGAGGCGCTGTCCCGGCTCTACGAGAAGGGCCAGAACGCCAAGAGCCTGTCGGAGGTCTACGCGCGTCAGGCGCAGCTCTCCACCGACCCGGAGGCGCGGCTGGGCCTGCTGCTCAAGGCCGGCGAGGCCTACGCGAGCGCGGGCGAGGACGCGAAGGCCATCGAGGTGCTCCGCTCCGCGCTGGCCATCCGCAAGGTGCCCGAGGGGCTGCTGGCGCTCGACAAGCTGTACGCGAAGACGCGCCACTTCGTGGAGCAGGCGGACGTGTTGGATCAGCTCGCGGAGCTCGCGCCGGACGAGCCCGGGCGCCGCGCGTACCTGCTGCGCCGCGCGCAGTTGCTGGAGAAGGAGGTCGGCCCCACGGAGGCGCTGCCGGTGTACCGCCGGCTGCTGGAGCTGTCGCCGGGCGACGGTCAGGTGGTGGCGGGCCTGGAGCGCCTGCTCGCGCACGACGGCCCCCGCCTGGAGGCGGCGCGGCTGCTGGAGCCCGTCTACCGCGGCCTCAACGACACGCGGAAGCTGGTGGACGTGCTGGAGGTGCTCCTGCCGGGCGTCCCGCCGGAGCAGCGCCTGGAGCGGCTGCAGGAGATCGCCGTCCTGCGCGAGGGCCTGGGCCAGACGTCGCTGGCCTTCGTCGCGCGCCTGCGCGCGTTCAACGAGCTGCCCGCGGAAGCCGGCGTGCGCGACGAGCTGGAGCGGCTCGCGGCGGACTCGGGCTCCTTCGAGGAGGTGGCGGCGGCCTACGAGGACCAACTGGAGCGCGACCCCGCGGAGCCCCTGGCGGGCGACCTGTGGCGGCGGCTGGCGGCCATCTACGACAACCGCCTGAAGCGCTACGACCTGGCGGTGCGCGCGCTGGAGCAGGTGAGCCGGCGCGACCCGATGAACAAGCCGGTGCTGGAGTCGCTCGCCCGCGTGCACCGCCGCACGGGCGCGCACCGCGAGCTGGCGCTCGTCATGCGCCGGCAGGTGGCCGCGGAGACGAACCCGTCCTCGCAGATCAACCTGCTCTTCGAGCTGGCGCACCTGGCCGAGGAGACGCTGGCGGACAAGTCGCTGGCGGCGCAGGCGTACCGCGAGGTGCTGGAGCGCCGGCCGGAGAACGCCAACGCGCTGAAGCTCCTGGGCCGCGTGCTCGCGGACATGGAGCGCTGGGCGGAGCTCGCGCAGCACGTCGAGCGTGAAATCCAGATGGCCGACGCACGCGACGCGCAGGAAGAGGCGTCCGACCTGCGCGTGCGCCTGGGCCGGCTGAAGGTGTCGCGCCTGGATGATCCGCGCGGCGCGCTGGAGCTGTACCAGGCGGTGCTCGCGCGGCGCGCGGGACACCCGGGCGCGGTGGGCGCGCTGGAGGAGCTGGCGCGTTCGGAGAGCCCGCTGCGCGGCGCGGCGGCGAGCGCCCTGGAGCCCATCTTCGCCTCGGTGGGCAACCACCTGAAGCAGGTGGAGATGCTGGAGTCGCGCGCCTCCGCGGAGGCCGTGCCGCAGGAGCGGGCCGCGCTCCTGCGCCGCATCGCGGAGATCTACGCCTCCGCGCTGGAGAACGCGGAGATGGCGTTCCTCTCCGCCACGCGCGCGCTGCGCGAGCTGCCGGAGGACCCGCGCTCGCTGGAGCTGTGCATCCAACTGGTGGACAAGGCGGAGGCGCCCGAGGAGCTGTGCGCGGTGCTGACCGAGGTGGCCCCCAAGGCCAGCGACGCGGCCCGCGCGGAGCTGTACCGCGCGCTCGCCCGGATGCAGGTGGACCTGGGTGAGCCGGCGGAGGCGCTCCAGTCGTGGAAGCGCGTGCTGGAGCTCAAGCCCACGGACACCGAGGCGCTGGACGGCACCGCGCGGCTGGTGGCCTCGCAGGGCCGTCCCTCGGAGCTGCTGGAGGTGCTGCGCCGTCAGCTCGCGCTGTCGGAGGAGCCGGCGCGGCGCGCGGCGGTGCTCCACCAGATTGGCGCGTTGCAGGAGGAGCAGCTCAAGGATCCGCTGGGCGCGCTGGCCACGTTCCGCCGGCTCCTGGAGCTGCAGCCGGACGACGCGGTCGCGCTCGCGCGCATGGACAGCCTCTGCCAGAAGCAGGAGCGCTGGCCGGAGCTCGCGGACGTCCTCGCGCGGCGCATCGCGCTGATGCCGCCGGAGGAGGGCCTGGAGCTGAAGTTCCGCCTGGCGACGGTGCGCGAGTCCAAGCTGCTCGACAAGTCGGGCGCGCTGTCGCTGTACGGCGAGGTGCTGTCCATGCAGCCCAACCACCCGGGCGCGGTGGGCCGCATGGAAGCCATCGTGGCGCGCGAGCCGCAGAACCTGCTGGCGGTGGAGACGCTGCTGCGCGCCTTCCGCGCGAGCGGTGACGTCATGCGGCTGGCGCAGTTGATTGAAACGCGCGTGGGCGTGTCGCCGGACGCCATCGAGCGCAAGCAGTTGCTCGGGGAGCTGGCCACGCTGCGCGAGACGCAGGGCGAGGGCGAGCTGGCCTTCCTCGCGCTCTACCGCGGCTTCAAGGAAGACCCGAACGACAGCGAGGTCCGCAGCCGCCTGGAGAACGCCACCGACGTCGCGGGCAGCTACGACGAGCTGGTGGTGCTCTACGAGGAGGCCCTGCCGCGCATCGCCGAGGCCGCCGACGCGGCCCAGGTGTGCCTCAAGCTGGGCCAGTTGCTGGAGACGCGCCTGCGCGACCCGGACCGCGCGGTGTCCTACTTCGAGCGCGCGCGCACGCTGCACGCGTCGGTGCAGCAGAGCTCGCTCGTCGCGTTGGACCGGCTCTACCTGCACCTGGAGGCGTGGCCGGAGCTGGCCGGCGTGCTGGAGGCGCTGGCCACCGGCGCGACCCAACCCGCGGACAAGATCGGCTTCCTCTTCCGCCTGGGGCAGCTCTACCAGGAGCGGATGGACAGCCCGGACCGCGCCGCGGGGGCCTACGAGGCCATCCTCGCGCTGGATCCGTCGCACCTCGCCTCCGCGCGGCTCCTGGAGGGCATCTACGAGGGCGCGGGCGCGTCCGAGAAGCTCTACGCCATCCTGAAGCTCCAGGCGGACAAGGTCACTGGCAGCGAGCGGGACCGCGTCCTGGGCAAGATGGCGCAGGTGTCGGCCGAGGGGCTGTCGGACCTGGGCCGCTCCATCGACCTGTACCGCGAGCTGCTGGCGAAGAACCCGCGCAACGAGCAGGTCTTCAGCGCGCTGGAGTCGCTGTACGAGCGCGCGGGCCGTCCGCAGGACCTGCGCGAGATGCTCGAGGGCCGCCTGGCCATCACGCTGGATCCGCGTGAGGTGGTGCGCCTCAACGAGCGGCTGGGCCGCGTGGTGTACCGCCTGCTCAAGCAGCCGGAAGCGGCGGTGCCGTACTTCAAGGCGGCGCTGGACCGCGACGCCCGCCACCGCGGCGTGCTGGACACGCTGCGCGAGCTGTACGACGAGACGGGCCAGCGCGAGGAGCTGGTGGGTGTGCTGCGCCGCCTCATCCCGCTGCAGGACAGCAGCGACGGCGTGAAGGCGCTCCGCCTGCGCATGGCGGAGGTGCTCGCGGGCATGGGCCGGCGCGAGGAGTCGCTGGACGCGGCCCGCCGCGCGCTGGAGGTGGAGCCGCACGCCGTCTCCGACCTGGAGCGCGTGTACGCGCTGTCCGTGTCGCTGCGCGCGTGGAACGACGCCGTGCGCGCCCTGGAGCTCAAGGTGCAGGTGCACCTGGCGTCCGAGGAGCGCGACCCGGCCATCGCCGCGTACTTCACGGTCGCGGACCTGTGGGAAGGGCAGGGCGGCAAGCCGGAGCTGTCCGCCGGCGCGCTGGAGAAGGTGCTGGAGCTCGACCCCGCCAACCGCACCGCCTACGAGCGCGTGTGCACGCTGTACCGCGCGAACAACGACTGGCGCGCCTACGCCACGGTGATGGACCGCTACATGCCCCACCTCGTCACGGACGAGGAGAAGATGGCGGCGCTGCGGGAGATCGCCCGGGTGCAGGAGGAGCGCCTGGGCCAGAAGGACGTGGCCTTCCTGGCGCTCTGCCGCGCGCTGCAACTGGACGCGGCCGAGGACGCGCTGCGCGAAGAGGTGGAGCGCCTCGCGGACGAGACGGGCAGCCACGAGGAGCTGGCGGCGGTCTACGAGGAGGTCGCGGACGAGCTGCCGCGCGGCCCGCTCGCGGAGCGCATCTACGCCACGCTCGCGCGCATCCACGACTCGCGGCTGGATGATCCGCAGGCGGCCGAGGCCGCGTTCCGGAAGATCCTCGAGTTCGACCCCACCAACGCCACCGCGCTGGACGGGCTGGCGGCGGTGTTCCAGCGGCGCGGCCGCGACCGCGAGTACGTCGTCGCGCTGGAGCAGAAGCTGGAGGCGGCGGGCTCCATCGAGGCGCGCAAGGGCATCCTCAAGGAGATCGCCCGCGTCTGGGACGAGACGCTGGACGACCCCACGGAGGCCGCCAGCGCCCTCTTGCGCGCGCTGGAGCTGGAGCCGGACCTGGAGACGCTCGGCGTCCTCACGAACCTCTACCGGCGCGGGAACGCGTTCCGCGACGTGGCCACCACGCTGCTGCGGGCCCGCGACCTGGCGGCGTCCAACGAGGAGCGCGCGCGCATCCAGGTGGAGGTGGCGACCGTCTACGAGCGCGACCTCAAGGACGACGAGTCCGCGGTCTCCGCGTTCCGCATGGCGCTGGAGTTCGACCCCTACAACCGCGAGGCGCTGGAGTCGCTGGAGCGGCTGCACACGCGGTTGGACCAGCCGGCGGACCTGCTCGCCATCTACGAGCGGATGCTGGAGCTGTCGCAGGACTACCGCGAGAAGGTCCGCGTCCTCTTCCGCAGCGCGACCATCTGGGAGGACACGTACCAGAACCCGGCCAACGCCGACGCGTGCGTGGAGGGCGTGCTCTCCATCGACCCGCAGAACGTGCCGGCCATCAAGTCCCTCATCCGCCTGCGCCGCGCGCAGTCCCGCTGGGAGGACCTCATCCTCGCGTACGAGCGGCAGCTCGCGCTCGCCACCAGCCCGCAGGAGCAGGCGGAGCTGTACGTGGAGATCGGCAACGTCCAGTACCAGAACCTCAAGGCCGTGGACCGCGCGGTGAACAGCTACCACGCGGCGCTCGCCACCGACCCCGAGTCCCGTCCCGCGCTGCACGCCCTGGGCAACCTCTACGAGCGCAGCGGCAACTGGCCCTTCGCGCTGGAGATGCTCCAGAAGGAAGCGCAGGTCGTGGGCAGCGACCCCAAGGCCGTGGAGCTGTGGCACCGCCTGGGGAAGATCAACGAGGACATGCTCGCGGACATGGCGAGCGCGCGGAACGCGTACCAGCAGGCGCTCGCCATCGACCCGGGCCACCTGCCCACCATCCGCGCCCTCAAGGGCATCCAGGAGCAGGAGCAGGACTGGAGCGGCTACGAGCAGACGCTGCTGCAGGAGGCGCAGCAGACGGATGATCCGGCAGCCAAGGGCAAGGCCCTGCTGGACGTCGCGCGCTACCACGCGGAGACGCGCGACGACCGCGACACGGCCACGCCCTACTGGGAGGAGACGCTCAAGCACATCCCGGACAGCCTGGAGGCGGCGCGCCCGCTGGCGGACGTCTACATCGCGCGCGAGGACTGGGCGTCCGCGGAGCGGATGCTGGACATCGTCACGCGCAAGATGGCGGAGAAGGCCATGGCGGAGAAGGACCCCGCCATCGCGCAGGACCTCTGCCGCCAGCTCTACCGGCTGGGCTACGTGACGGAGAAGCTGGGCCGCCGCGACAAGGCCCTGTCCTCGTACGAGAAGGCCTACGGCCTGGACGCCACGTACCTGCCCGCGCTCGAGGGCTACGGCAACCTGCTGGTGCAGGCGAAGCGGTACGAGGACGCGCTCAAGGTCTTCCAGACCATCCTCATCCACCACCGCGAGGAGCTGACGGACCTGGAGGTCGTGGAGGTCTACTGGCAGCTTGGTGACGTGCACGCCGCGCTCGGCCAGACGGACCGCGCGCAGAACCACTTCGAGAAGGCGCTCGCCATCGACCCGCAGCACGAGCAGACGCTGCGCGCGCTGGTGACGCTGATGGACAAGGCGGGCAACTTCGACAAGTCCGCGGAGCTGCGCCAGGAACTCGTCAACAGCCTGGAGGGCGAGGCCAAGGTCAAGGTCTACCTGGAGCTGGGGCGCATCGCGCGCGACGAGCTGCACGACCCGTACATGGCCATCGACGCGTTCACCGGCGCCCTCAAGACGCAGCCGGACGCGCCGGAGGTGATGGACGCGCTCTACCGGCTGCTGCGCGAGACGCGTCAGGGCCAGAAGGCCGCGGACGTGCTGGGCCGCATGCTGGCGCTGCCCGCGCTCGCCCTGGAGCCGCACAAGGCCAAGCGCGTGTGGTTCGCGCTCGGCGAGATCCGCCGGGACGAGCTGAAGGACGTGGAGGGCGCCGCGCAGGCCTTCAACGCCGCGCTCGACCTGGACCACCGCTTCGTGGAGGCCTTCAGCGCGCTGGAGGCGATGCTCGGCGGCGCGCGCCAGTGGAAGACGCTGGAGGAGAACTACACGCGCATGCTCGCGCGGCTGCCCAAGACGCCGGACACGCACCCCGCGCGCATGACGCTGTGGCGCGCGCTGGGCGACCTGTACCTCCAGGTGCTCAAGCACCCGGAAGGCGCGGTGGCCGCCTACGGCGTCGCGGCGAAGGGCCTGCCGGACGACGCGCCCATCCAGGAGACGTTCGCGGAGGTCGCGGGCCAGATGCCGGGCCGCGAGGAAGAGGCCATCGTGGCGCTGCGCCGCGCGCTGCCGAACACGCAGAACCCGCGCAAGGTGGTGGGCCATCTGGTGCGGCTGTCCGCGGTGCGCAAGGACTACGACACCGCGTGGCTCGCCGCGCAGGCGGTGTCCGGCCTCCTGGGCGAGGCGGGCGAGGACGAGCAGGAGATCCTCACCAAGCTGGGGCCCTACGCGAAGAAGAAGGAGCTGGCGCAGCGTCCGCTGACGGACCGGCTGTGGCAGACCGCGCTCTTCCACCCGAAGGTGCGTGGGCCGCTGTCGGAGCTGCTGGGCCTGCTCTTCGAGAAGGCGGGGCACCTGTACGCGGTGCCCTTCCCGCAGTACCAGTTGGTGCCCAAGCGCCACCGCATCGACGTGGCGACGGCGCAGGAGTACCACGTCAACCACTACCGCTACGTCGCGCGGCTCTTCGGCATGGAGGCGGTGGAGCTGTACTCGCCCTTCCTCGTGGCCACGCGCGAGCGGCTGGCGAAGCGCTCCAACGAACCGGCCCCCGAGCCGCTCGTGAACGTGGATCTGCTTCAGACGCATCCCGCGTGTGTGCGTGTGGGCGGCAAGTACTTCGCGGAGCAGGGGCAGAAGGAGGTGTACTACCTCCTGGGCCGCACCCTGGCGCTGGCGCGTCCGGAGCTGGCGTTCAGCCAGCGCGTCGCGCCCGAGCGGCTGGAGGCCGTGGTGCAGGCCGCGCTCAGCCTGGTGGTGGGCAACGTGCGCTACACGGTGGATCCGCGGCTGGTGGACGTGGAGCGGCAGTTGCTCCAGAAGAGCCTGAGCGAGCCGGACCGGGCCGCCCTGGCGAAGGTGGCGAGGGCCTACCTGCCCACGGCGACGCCGCAGGACGTGCGCACGTGGCTGGAGGGCGCGGAGCTCACCGCGTCGCGCGCGGGCCTCTTCGCCGCGGGCGAGCTGGAGCCCGTGCGCCGCATGGTGCAGGGCGAGACGGGGTCCGCCTTCCGCGTCGCCCCGCGCACCAAGCTGCGGGAGTTGCTGGTGTTCGCCACCTCCGAGGACCTGCACGAGCTGCGTGTGGCCGTTGGCACACACGTCGAGGTCCAGGTTCGAAAGTAAGGCCCTCAGACCGCGACGAGGGTTCACGCGTTGAAAGCAGGCGGGCGTTCAAGGCGGGTGTCCTTGATCTCCGCCTGTGGCCACTTCTACGATTCCGACGGGATTTCGCCCGTCATTTCTGAGGCTTACGGGAACGATGCGTTTCGTCTGCGACAGCTGCCGCGCGCAGTACATGATCAGCGACGACAAGGTTGGCCCGAAGGGGGTCAAGCTGCGTTGCAAGAAGTGCGGTCACACCATTCTGGTGAGGCCCGCCGGTGCATCGGCGGCGAAGGAGGGCGGGGCGGAGGCCTCCGCGTCCACCGAGACCAAGAGCAGCGCGGATGCGAACGCGCCACGCATCGTGGAGTCGTCCGGCACGGGGCTGCCCGCCACGCTGGGCACGCCGCCGGAGGGGGGCCTCTTCACGGACGTGGAAGAGGATGAGATTGGCGCTGTCTTCGACCAGGTCCTGAGCACGGGCTCGCAGAAGCTCAAGGCCGCGGAGGCGGAAGCGGAGGCCAAGGCCGCGAAGGCGGAGGCCGTGCGCAAGCTCGCCGAGGCCGAAGCCGCCGAGCCGACCGCGGAGGAGAAGGCCGCCACCGCGTCGCACGAGTGGTACGTCGCCATCGACGAGAAGCAAGTGGGCCCCTGGACGGTGGAGAAGGTGAAGGACGCCTGGGACCGTGGCGAGGTGGGCCCGGACAACCTCTGCTGGCGTTCGGGCTTCAGCGACTGGATTCCCCTGTCGGAGACGGCGGAGCTGGCGTCGGTGCTGGCGCCGCGCCCGGCCAAGCCGGTCATCGTCGCGCCCGCGCCGGTGTCCACGTCGTCGCCCACGCTTCCCGCCGGTCCGGTGGAGTCCGCCTTCAGCGCGGGCGCCTCCCGTCCGGGCGCGGGTGGCAACTCGGCCGCCGCCGAGGAGCCGGTGGGCTGGAAGCCTTCGGCCGCGAGCGTGCTGGCCTCGCTGGTGAAGGAGGAGAACGACGCCCTCAGCAAGCCGCCGCCGCGTCCGGCGCCGTCGCTGGAGCGCGAGCCGTTGTCACAGTCGCGCCTCCTGGATGTGCCCGTGCCGCCGCCGGAGCCGGGGTCCTCTCCGGCGATGCCCGGGGCCATGATGGCCGCCGCGCCGGGCATGGCCGCGCCCGCGCCCTACGCGCCGCCGCAGCCGCAGGGCTACGCGCCGCAGCCGCCGGTGCAGCAGCAGTACGCGCCGCAGCAGCCCGTGGCCTATGCGCCGCAGCAGCCCCAGATGCCGTACGGGCAGCAGCCGCAGGGCTATCCGCCTCCGGGGTACCCGGCGGCCTATCCGCCTCCCGCGGCGGCACCGGCGGGCGGCAAGGGCCGCATCGGGATGATGGTCGCGCTGACGGCGGGCGTGCTGGTGATGGCGGGCGCTGCGGTCGTCTTCGTCGCGCGCGGCAATTCGTCCGACCGCCCCGCGGAGCAGCCGGTCCAGGTCGCGGCCGCGCCGACCCCCAAGGCGGAGATGCCGCCCATGCCACCGCCTCCAGCGGCGGTGCAGACGCCTCCTCCGGCGGCGGTACAGCCCGCGGCGACGCCGACCGCGCCCGCCGCGACGCCCACGGAAGGCACGGCGACCGCTGCCGCGGGGACGCCCGCCGCGGGTGGCACGCCTCCCGCCGCGGGGGCAACGCCGCCCGCCGCCGCGCCCGCCGTGGCCACGGCTCCGGCCGCCACGCCGACGCCTCCTCCGGCGGCGGTGCAGCCTGCCTCCACGACGCCCAACATGGGCACGGCGGTGGCGCGCGTGGATTCGCGCACCCATCGCAAGTCGGGCTCCAGCGGGAGCCGGGGCTCCTCGCGGGAGGACGACGAGGGCGATGCCATCACCGTGTCGAAGCCTTCCTCTTCATCGTCGTCTTCGTCGACGAGCTCCGGTGGCGGGGATGACGACTTCGACGAGCTGTTCGGCACGAAGAAGGCAGCGCCGGCGAAGCCCGCCAGCAAGCCGACGGCGACGGCGTACATCCCACCCGAGCCGGGAGGCGGCACGCTGGATCGCCTGCAGCAGTCGGACATCATGCAGGTGGTGTTGAGCAACAAGCCGGCCATCGTGAAGTGCGTGAACGAGCAGAAGCAGAAGGACCCGTCGCTCAGCGGCAAGCTGGTGATGCGCTGGACGGTCCAGACGAGCGGCAAGACGAGCAACGTGTCGTGCCGCACGGATGAGTTCCGCTCGAGCTACATGGCCACGTGCATCACGGGCCTCATCAAGAGCTGGTCCTTCCCGAAGCACCAGAAGCAGGGCGAGCCCATCGACTTCCCGTTCACGTTCTGAAGTCCAGCAGCGACATCGCCGTCACGTATGACGGCGATGTCGCTGTGACGTGCATCAGGATTGTGCGCTTTCGTGAACAGTGAATTTCCTTGGGGAGGAGCCGTGGGAAGGTCGGTCAACACTCGTTGACACGTCTGGAGCGAGAGGACTAAAGCCCGCTCGACTTCAAACCCCGGTGTCTGGAGTCAGGTGGCCGGAGACGCCGGGCGACGTACCCCATCCAGGAGGATGTTCCGAATGCAGCTGCGTAAGATGATGGTGATGCTCGCCGCGGTGAGCTCGATGAGCCTGGCCCTGACGGCCTGTGGCGATGACGCGACGACGGTCGAGTCCTGTACGTCGGACACCGACTGCTCCTCCGGTTTCTGCAACACGGCGGCTGGCGTGTGCATGGACACCTGCGAGAGCGGCTCTGACTGCTCGGACACCGAGAAGAACTGCGACGTGCTGGCCGGCTCGGGCAAGACGCAGAAGGTCTGCCAGTGCCAGACCAACCAGTTGTGCAACTCGGGCGACTCCACGGACCTGGTCTGCGGCACCGTGTCCAAGCGCTGCGAGGAGCCCGGCTCCACCCCCGCGGGCTGCACCAAGGACTCTGACTGCGGCGCCGGCAACACCTGCGACGAGGCCACGGGCGTGTGCAGCCCGGCCGCGACGACCTGCTCGGGTACGGGGCAGTCCACCTGTGCGTACGGCAGCTACTGCGGCGGCACCACCTGCACTGCCGTGCCTGCGCCCACGTGCGACAACTTCAATCCTTCCAAGGGTGGCAAGACGCCCGTGTGGAGCGCGACCTCCTCCTCCGGCCCGATCATCTACAGCATCACCAAGCTGACCTGGGGCGCGGACGTCGTGTCTCCTGCGTTCTGCTCTGGCGATACCCTCCGGGCCGAGGTCAAGGCCTACGCCCAGACCGCGGGCACCTTCCCCTCTCAGAAGTCCGCCCTTCAGGGCCTCTTCTATGTGACGGTGAACGGGAGCCAGCAGGATGGTTCGCCGCTCATTCGTCCCTCTGGCTACACCCCGTCGGCTGACGGCAAGAGCGCGACGTTCATCATGAACTTCTGCCCTGCCGGTATCTCCACCATCTCGCTCGGCCTGTACTTCACGGGCGGCAACGAGATCTGCGCTCAGCTCAGCAAGTAGGGCGCAGTCCGGGCTGCCTCATAGGGCCGGTTTGAGCAAATTGGCCTCGTCCCGGTAGGTTGGGACGAGGCTTTTTGTTTGAATCGAAAGCATTCTGTTGGTGGATGGTGTGCGGCGGGAATCTCGGGTGAATTTGCCGAGCGCTCGTGCGTTCTTGACGGTGGCGGCCCGAAGAAGGGCTCCTCGCCGTCTCGCAAGGAAAGGAAGCATCCATGTTTCTGAAGCAGGCTCCCCAACTCCTCATCGCGTCCATGTTGGCCTTTTCCGCGACGAGCCTTGCCGCGGATGCGCAGTTGTCCTGCCCCGCTGGTTCGCTCCAGAAGGGCAAGGCCGGTAGGGATGAGGCTGTCTATTGCGCCAAGATGAACCAGAAGGCTGGCGAGCCGGTCATCCACGGCGCCTATGTGGACTACTGGCCCAACGGACAGAAGCAGTCTGAAGGGCAGTACCTGAACGGTTTCCGCACGGGCCACTGGACGTTCTGGGATGCCAACGGCGTGAAGACAGGGGAAACCGATTTCGCCGCAGGCGACTATCACGGCACCCGTGTACAGTTCTTTGCCAACGGGAAGCCGAAGATGATCGAGCAGTACCGGAAGGGCTTCCGGAACGGCACCGTCCAGGAACTCAGTGAGGATGGGACGGTCATCCGCCAGATGCAGTTCGCGGACGGTCACGAAGTCGCCTCGCGGTAGCGCCTGGAAGGCCGTGGGCCTGCCTGGCTGCAGGCCCACGCTTGCCATCTGGACCGTCGAGGTTGATGGCAACTTTGGGGGCGAATGAGGCTCTTTCCCTTCGCGCCGTGGCCGACTAGGAACGATGCCCGTGAAGGCACCCTCCCTCGCCCCCGTTCTACCTTCCATTCCTGTCCGCACCGTCGACCAGATGGGGCTGCGGGAGCTTGAACGCATCCGGCTCATCCTGCGGGGTGGGTCCGTCATTGACTGGCGACGGATGCACTTCCAGACGCGGGACGAGGTAGACCGTTTCCTGCGCCTGTGTCAGCTCGACGTGTCCCGCTCCTATGACGATGCGTGGGCTCGGACGGTCCTGGCGGATGCAGTGGAGTATCTTCGAAAGACCTTCGACTACCGGGTCGCGGAGGCTGTCGCGGATCCGGAAGAACTCCACGATCTATTTCTCTTTGCGTCGGGAGCGAAGGGCCTCGCTCGCTACCGGCGGATCGCCTGCATCGTTCTGAAGGTCATGCACGTCATCCAGCACATCGAAGGGCGTGACCTGCTCTTCCGGCTGGCGGCCTCCGAGGCCGAACTGGCGGAGATGGTCACGGAGAAGGTGCTGGGCGTTGCTCGTGAGATGAAGGAAATGGGCTTGCCCATCGTGGAGTTCGCCCACTCCATCAAGACGCGGGACTCTCTGGTCACGAAGCTGATCGCGAAGAAGGAGACCGTGGCGGCGCAGGTCTATGACCGCACGCGGTTTCGGGTCATCACCCGAAGTCGGGAGGACCTGTTGCCGGTCCTCTACTACCTCACGCAGCGTCTGTTCCCCTTCAACTTCGTCGTCCCGGGGCAGACGGAGAACTCGCTGCTGCCGTTCAAGGGGCTCCTGGAGGAGAACCCTCACTTCGAGCAGTTCATCCCCCAACTCCACCTGGACCGAGACTTCGAGGACCGCGAGGACCGGACAGGGAACGCCTTCTCTGGAGATTCCTACCGGGTCCTCAACTTCGTCGTGGACCTTCCCCTGCGGATGGACCCCTATCTACCTCCGCCCGAAAGTGATACCCGCTCTCGAAAGGGGCGGGTCACCTTCGCGCTTGTTGAGTTTCAAATGGCGGACGAGGAGACGGCCCGTCGCAATGAGCTTGGTGACAACGCACATGAAAGCTACAAGCGAAGGCAGAAGCGCCGCGTCCTGAATCGCTTGAGCCGGGGGCTCGTTGTACCCAAGCGACAGGGTTGAGGTCTTCCTGAGCTTGGCCTCGCGTGCTGTCAGTAGTTGAGCCTGAAGACGTGGACATTTGCGGACGTCGCATCTGCCTCAGTCCAGGCAATGACCGGCTGTCCATTGGCGTCCATTGAGACGGAGGGGCCAAACGCAGGGGTGCCACTTGCCGTCAAGGCGCTAATAGGCAGTCCCATGGGCTTCCATGAGTTGTCAATCCAACGGCTGACAAGAATGCTGCGTTCAGACGCCGCGACGCCGCTCCAAGCAAGGACATGTGGAGTACCTGCCCCCAGTGCGAGGCTGGGCGAATTGTTCCCCGTGGAGTTATTGCTGACGAGTGTAGGTGTGCTCCATCCACTTGCTTCCCATCGGGCCCAATAAAGCATCCCATCCGTTTCTGCCTGAGCCGGTGATTGTACCCACGACACCCAAGGCCGTTGCGTCGTATCCACCGCGACCGAAAGCACTCGTGCGTCTGTTCCAAGCGTTGTTCCCCCCAGGAGAGACGCGTCGTTCGCAAGAACGGCCACACCTCGACGTGAGGCTGTATCGTCGTAGACCGAATAGGCTGTGAAGATGCTATTGCCCGCCGCGGCTACTGAAATGCTGTCCGCATTGAGATGGCCAGTGGGGTGGACAGGGTTCAGATCGATCCATGCCGAGCCTGTTGATGGAAGCTTGAACCCACGGACCTTTGAGTTGTTTCCATCGTGTTGGGTGGCATGAAAGAAAAGGTCCTCATTGGCTCCGACGACGAGTTGCGGCCGCAAGGCGTATTCTTGTGAGCTGGAGACCAGCGGAATGTATGGCAATGAAGTCCAGGTGCTTCCCGTCCACCGACGCGCGAACACGTCCCGGCCCTCGCCATTGCCAGTGGCCTCGTCCCAGACGACGACCGGACGATTGGATGCGTCGATTGCCAGGTCGGGCCTCGCCGCATCTGTTCCAAGAGCAATCAGACCGCTCAGGGGCGCCCCCAACATGTCCCAGGCTGCACCGGACCATTTGGCAACGTAGATGTTCCGGGTCGAGCCATCGGATTCCGACCAAGCGATGACAGGACGACCCTCGCGGTCCACCTTCAAGATGACATCTTCGGCCGACGTCCTGCCCGCCACGGCGCTGATGGCGCCACCGAGCGGGAGCCAGGAAGGAACCGTGAACTTCCAGGTGGGAGCCGTCTGCACTCCATTTCCTGCCAGATCCGTGATGTTGCTCACGAGCGTCGTGAGATCGACGGAGATCGTATCCGGGGCCGCCAGGGGCTCGTTCGGAGTAACAGTCAGGACTTGTCCGTCCGCAGAGACCGACACCGATTTGGGAATGGCGACCCCCGCGCCTGTCTTGAGCCCCACCGCCGCCTCCGTCACCGAGAGGGGGTTCATGGGCTCACTGAAGGTGACCCGGATGGACTCGTGGACCCCCACGGTCGCCGCGTCCTTGGCCGGCAGGAAGGACGCCACGGTGGGCGCGGTCCGGTCGACGATGATCGTCCTCGGCGCGCTGGTGAAGACCGCTCCGCCGCGGGTCGCGCGGATGGACAACTGGTACGTCCCCTCCGCCTCCGAGGTCGTGTCCCAGGTGAACGAATAGGGGCTCCCCGTGGGTTTCACGAGCACCGTGGAGTCCTTCAGGATCTCCACCTGCTCCGCCGCGCCTCCTTCCACCGTGAACTGGAGGAGCAGGGGGCCTCGCGTGTATGCCTTGCCGGGCGTGGGCACGACCCAGTTCACCACCAGGTCACCGGGCTTTCCGACCGTCACCGTCAGCGTGGCCTGCTTCGTGACCGAGCCGCTCTTGCCCTGGAGCGTCAGCGTGTAGGCCCCGGGCACCGTGCCCGCTCCCACGCGGATGCTCAGGGTGGCTCGCGTTTCTCCCTGGGGCAGGGTGTACGCCTGGAGTTCGATGCCCGCGGGCGGGGACACGAGGTTCCAGGTGACCGCGCCTCCTGCGGCTTCTGTCCAGGCGAGCTGGACGCCGCAGTCCAGGGTTCCTCCCGGGAGGACCTGCTCCTGGGCGGGCGTCGCCGTGAAGGTGAAGTCCGCGTCGGGGGTCGACCGCGGATCCTCCTTGGGCGGGTCATCCAGCGGGGGGACGTCGATGCATGCGGGGCTCAGGCCGATGCAGCTCAACAGCAACAGGTGTTTCAGGTTGGGCATGGGGGCGTGTTTTGCAATGTCAGGACCGGTCCGGTCCCGAGGGCGAACACTGCCATGCCCGTCCGGGGAACAGGACAGGCGTCCGGATCCGCAGGCCCCGGAAACACGACTGCCCGCCGCCCCCTGGACTTCAGGTGGGGACGCGCGGGCAGGGGGGACTGCTGAAGACCGCTGACTACTTCTTCTTGCGGTTCTTCTTCTTGTTCTCCTTCTCCTTCTTGCGCCGCTCCTTGATGGCGTCGCGGTCGTCCGGCTTGCTCACGGACGGTGGCGCGTAGCCCATCAGGCGGGCCTTGGCCATCGCGGCCTGACCCATGGGCGGCGTGTAGCCCGGGGCGATCTGCGGCAGTTGCATGGGCATACCGCCCATGCCTCCGCCCATCGCCGACATGGCCTTCTCCAGCGCCTTCGGGTCCTTCCCGAACATGCTGCCCAGGTCCATGTTCTTCATCTGGCCCAACTGCCCCAACTGCTTGAAGCCGGGGATGCGGCCCAGCAGGCCCGGGTTCTGGCCGATGGTGCCCATCACCTGCTGCATCATCCCGAACTTCTGCAGGAGCTCGCGCACCTCCTCCGGCTTGCGGCCACTGCCCTTGGAGATGCGGTTGATGCGGCTGGTGTTGATGATGTCCGGACGCAGGCGCTCCTTCTGCGTCATCGAGTCGTACATCGCCTCGATCTTCGTGAGCTCCTTCTCGTCCGGGTTCAGGTGCTCGGTGAGGTCGCCGAAGAGGGGGAACTTCTCCAGCAGGTCCTTCAGCGGGCCCATCTTGCGGACCATGCGGATCTGCTCGACGAAGTCCTTCATCGAGAACTGGCCGGAGAGCAGCTTGCGCGCGTCGTCCTCGGCCTTCTTCTCGTCGACGACCTTCTCGAAGTCCTTCATCAGGCCGACGATGTCGCCGAAGCCCAGGATGCGGCCCGCGAGGCCCTCCGGACGGAACTCCTCCAGCTTGTCCATCGACTCGCCCATGCCGAGGAACTTGATGGGCTTGCCCGTCACTTCCTTGATGGACAGCGCCGCGCCGCCGCGCGCGTCACCGTCCAGCTTCGTCAGGATGAAGCCGTCCAGCGTCAGGCGCCGGTCGAACTCGGCGGCCGTGCGCACCGAGTCCTGGCCAATCATCGCGTCGCACACCAACAGGATGGTGTCCGGCTGCACGTTGGACTTGATGGACTCCAGCTCCGTCATCAGCGTCTCGTCGATGGCGAGCCGGCCCGCCGTGTCGATGAGCACCACGTCGCACTTCTGCTCGCGCGCGGCCGCGTAGCCCCGCTTCGCCAGCTCGGGCGGCTGCACGCCGGGCTCGTGGTAGACGGGGACCTTCAGCCGCTCGCCCAGGACCTTGAGCTGATCCACGGCGGCCGGGCGGTAGATGTCCGCCGCGACCAGCAACGGCTTGCGCCCCTCCGCGAGGAGCCGGCTGGCGAGCTTGCCCGTGGTCGTCGTCTTACCGGAGCCCTGGAGGCCCACCATCATGATGCCGGAGAGCTGGCCCTTGGGCTTCAGGTGGAGGCTCGTGTCCACCGGGCCCATCAGGGCCTCCAGCTCGTCGTGGCAGATCTTGATGAAGTGGTCCATCGCGCTGACCTTGCGCTTCTGGCCCCCCGCGTCCGTGACGGTCGTCTGCACCACCTCGCCCACGGCCTTCTCGCGGACGCGGGCGACGAACTTCTTCACCACGTCGAAGGCGACGTCGGCCTCCAGCAGGGAGACGCGGATGTCTCGCAGCGACTCGTCCACCAGCTCGGGGGTGAGTTCGCTCTTGCCGGCGAGGCGGTTCTTGGCGGCCCGGAAGCCCTTGGTGACGGTCTCAAGCATGGGGGGCGCTTTATAACAGCGTCCCGCCGGATGCGACGGTCACGGAAGCCCCGGTCGTCCAGCAGTGGAGGAATCGAGGGGCTTTCCCCACCACCCGGGATGCCACTGCCCCGGGAGCCCCACCCCGGAAGGCCCTTTTCGCCCCTTCCCGGGCTCAGTCCGCCGCCGTCCAGGCCCTGGAATCGGCTCCGGGCCCGGGCAGTCCGTCCGGGCGCCCGAGCGCCGTGCACAGCGCCTTCAGCACCACCCGCGACTTGAGGAGCATCTCCTCCAGTTCCGCCGCCGGGTCGGAGAGCGCCACGATGGCTCCGCCCGCACCGATGCTCACCTCGCCGGGACGGACCACCGCCGTGCGGATGACGATGTTCAGGTCCGCGGCGCCGGTGGCGGAGAGGTACCCGATGGCGCCCGAGTACACCCCCCGGGCCTCCCCCTCCAGGCGGTCGATGAGCTCCATCGTGCGCTCCTTGGGGGCCCCCGTCATGGAGCCTCCCGGGAAGGCGGCGCGCACCGCGTCCACCGCGGTGAGCCCCGGGCGCAGGTGGCCCCGGATGGTGCTCACCAGTTGGTGCACCGTGGCATAGGACTCCACGTGCATGAGCCGGGGGACGTGGACCGAGCCCACCTCGCACACGCGCCCGAGGTCGTTGCGCACGAGGTCCACGATCATCAGGTTCTCCGCCCGGTCCTTCTCCTGGGAGCCCAGTTGCTGGCGCAGGCGTTCATCCTCGGCTGGTGTGGAGCCGCGGCGCAGGGTGCCCTTGATGGGCTTCGACTCGACCCAGCGCTCGGCGTCCACGCGCAGGAAGCGTTCGGGGGAGGAGCAGGCGATGCCCAGCGCTCCCATGCGGAGGTAGGCGGCGTAAGGGGCTGGGTTCAGCCTGCGCAGGCTCCGGTACAGGTCCAGGGGCTCGACGTGCGTCCGGGCGAGGAGCTTGTTGGTGAGGCAGACCTCGTAGGTCTCGCCTTCGTGGAGCTGTTCCAGGCAGCGCTGGATGTCGGCCAGGTAGGTCTCGCGGTCCCTGGCGAGGCGGACCGGGAAGGGGGCTCCGGGGCCTGGCTCGAAGGGGGCCAGCGGGGGGAGGGTGCGCAGGCTGGATTCCGTGGCGTCGAACCAGGCCTGGACCTGGGCCGATTCGTGTTTGGGGGCGAGCGCGACGAGATAGACCGTGCGTTCGAGGTGGTCCCAGGCGAGCAACCGGTCCGCCAGGATGAGGCTCGCGTCTGGATCCGGTGAGGCATGCGGGGCGCTCGCGCCGCAGTCGTGCTTCAGCTCGTAGCCGAGGTGGCCCACGAAGCCGCCCTGGAAGTCGAAGGGCAGCCCAGAGGGAGGGACTCGCAGCCGCGCCAGCTCCTGCTGGAGGAAGTCGAACAGCCCGGTGGAGTGCTCCTCGGTTCCCTGGCTCCGGCGCACGGTGAGCCGGCGTGGGTTCACCCGGTAGTGGATGACGGCGCTGTGGGGGCCGGTGGCGTCCCCCATGAAGGAGAAGCGGGACAGGCCGGCTTCGACGCGGCTGCTGTCCAACCAGAACGCATGCTCCTTGCCTCCGAGGAGCGCGACGAAGGACTGCTCCGGGTCGGCATCGAGTCGCAGCTTCCGGTGATGGACCTGGAAGACTCCAGGCGGGGGGAGGGGCGTTCTCCGCTGGGGCGCTTCGGGGCGGCGACTGGGGCGGGGGGCCTGGTGCTCGCGGCTCAGGCGGACGAAGTTGGCGAGGAGCTGACGGCCGTGGGTGGTGGCGATGGACTCTGGATGGAACTGGACGCCCCAGCGTGGCAGGGAGGCGTGGCGCAGGGCCATGAGGACGCCGTCGGGGGCCCAGGCGGTCTCCACCAGGTCCTCGGGCAGGGGCCGGGTGAGGCAGAGCGAGTGGTAGCGCACCACCTGGAAGTCCTGCGGGAGGCCCTGGAAGAGGTCCGTCCCCGTGTGGCGCACCGGGCTCAGCCGCCCGTGCATGACCTCCGGTGCGTGCTGGATGCGCGCGCCGTGGACGTGGCCCAGGCCTTGATGCCCCAGGCATACGCCGAGGATGGGGACGTCCGCTTCGAGGAGCGCATCGCGGCAGACGCCGAAGTCCGCCGGGTGGTCGGGACGCCCGGGGCCCGGGGAGATGACGATGTTGTCGAACGCGAGCTCGCGCAGCTCCCGCCACGGCCGCTCGTCGTTGCGCACGACGAGGGGCTCTGTCCCTCCGACCTCCGCCAGCAACTGGAAGAGGTTGAACGTGAACGAGTCGTGGTTGTCGATGATGAGCGTCCGCTGCCGCACGGCGCGCACCTTACCGTGGGAGGGGCGACACGGAGACGGTTCGCGCACGGCTGCCGGGCGACCGTACCTGGAGGTCCAAGGATGAAGGGGGCGTGCGCAGGCGCCTCGCTTGAGCTGCCGGGTCTGCTATCTTTCCGTCCATCGCACGAGTGGCGGAACTGGCAGACGCAGCGGACTTAAAATCCGCTGACTCGCAAGGGTCGTCCGGGTTCGATCCCCGGCTCGTGCACTTCTAACCGGCCAGGAACATTGAGTATTTTGGGTCAGGTCGCACCATGGGCCCCTCGGCTGTGGCTCCAAGGTCCGCACGGCGTCTTTCTTCACGTCAGGGCTCAGGTGCGCCTACTTCATCGTCATCTCGATGGAGGCATGCCTTGACAATTCTTGTACGGCCCTTCAGCGGTATGCCACTCATCACCAAGTGGCTGGCAATGGAATGCCGCAGCGTGTGCCATCTTCACCGCGAGCGTGCTCGCCACCAACGCCCCTTCGACCAGAGCAATCCTGGCGGGGTGAGCGGGCGGTTTTGTCTGATGCAGGACAGTAAGATTCGCCCTGAAGGAGTGGACGGCGATTGTAGGCGACGCTGGTTGTCTATTCATCCTGAGGGCGCCTGATGACTCCTGTAGTCCCTTGTCACGATTTAGAGATGCTGTCCTGGTTCCTTGAGCGAACTGACTTCAGCTTCGTCTATGCGGGCGGCGTTCCGGTCGCGGGGCATTTTCCTCCTGAACTGAAAGCGGTTTCCGAAGCGGAGAAGAAGGTTGTCGTTGATCTCGCAGTGACATCCGCCAAGCTTCTGTCTGAGTTCATTGGCGAGCAGGTGCGCCCCGGGGCGACGGCGCTCTTCAGGGGAATCGAGCTCGTGGCCGTGCTTCACAGTCCGTTGCGGACTCAGGAGGCGCAATTCTTCGAACTGTTACTGTCGCAAGTCCCTGAGTTCAAACAGATGAAGCAGGAGGGCCGGGCGGCGATCGTCACCGGACTCCTCCGGTCCGCGGTGGACTCGGCTGGAATGGACCTGGAGAGCGGAGGGCTGGTGAAGCATAAATGGAGCGATGCAGAGATGGAGCAGACCATCGAGCTGCACCTACATCATCGCGCAGACCTGTCTGGCCGGGCTGATGCCATCGAGCAACTCGCCCGGAACCTGAAGCTCGGTGTGGGGCAGGTTTCGATGGCGGTCGATGCGGTCGGTACGCTCGACCCCCAAGACCCTCGCCGCTATCCCAAGCCCAGCAAGAAGCTTGCGAGGCTCTGGGCAAGACGAGGGTTCACCAACAAGCTTGGGATTTAGAGGTGATCTCAGAATTGCCTCAAGAGGATGAGGATGCACCCGAGGTGGAGGAAGCCGAGGAAGTTCTCCACCTTCACCTCGTAGCGCGTCACGAGGCGACGGAAGTTCTGGAGCCAGGCGAAGAGTCGCTCCACCTTCCAACGCCGTCGGTACGGAGCTCACGCCCGTCCTGCGTCTTCGTCTTGCGCCCGCGGCGGTGCGGGGCAATCAGCTTCACTCCGCGCTCGTGCCACAATCGCTCGTCGAGCTTGTCGGCGTCATAGGCCTTGTCGCCGATGAGCCGCTCGGGAAGCTCGTCGATGAGGCTTTCGTCGAGCGTGGCTTCGAGGAGCCTGGTTTCGTGGGGAGAAGCGCTTGCCGCGCCAATGGCGAGAGGAAGACCAGCGCCGTCTGCATCTGCCATGACCTTCGTCCCCTTGCCCCGCTTCGTCTTTCCGACGCAGGGCCCCCTTTTTCGCCGAGGCGAAGAACGCGTCGACGAAGCCTTCCTCCAGGTCAAATCCTCCGCGCTTCTTGAGGTCCAGGGCCAGGGCACGCAGGACCGCACGGAAGGTGCCGTCCTTCACTCAGCCCTGGAGCCAGCGGTGGACTGTCTTGTTAGGGCGGATACTTCCCCTGTGGCAGTTCGCTCCACTGCGCGCCGGTCCGCAGAATCCACAGGATGCCGTCCCACAGCGCTCGTGAGGGCGTGGGCGTTCGCCCAGGCCGGTCCTCCCGCTTCAACTTCCGCGCGGGAAGCAGAGGCTCAATCAGGCTCCACTGTTCATTCGTCAGGTCCACCGGTCAGCTTCGAACATGGCCATCCCCACCATGTCGATCAGCGGCCCGGCCTGCGCCCTCATGCCTGCTCGCTCAATTCTGAGACCGGCTCTAGTATGACTTGGTCATTTCGCGCTGAACTCCGGCGGATCCCCGAGGGAGATTTCCCTCAGGGAAGACCCAAAGTGACAAAGTCGGACTAGCCAGGATGAGAGAAAGAGGGCAGCGGTTCAGGAATGTCCGGACGCATGAATCTGGTTGCTTGGAAAGAGCCCCGATTCTTGGATCGACACGACTGCCTTCTTCACATCTTTCGTGAAGACAACGACGGCAAGCTCGCGGATGGCTCGAGAGCAGCATACATAGAAGAGCCGCCTCGTCCGTTCGATGGCTGGGTCTTTCGTGGCGGTGGTTGCATGCCGATTGCCAGGAGACGGCTCCTTCAAGCGAAAGTACTTGTCGTAGGAGAAGTGGGGGTGTGAACCCTCCTCTTCATCAATCACCGTCAAGACCCGGTCGAACTCAGCTCCCTTGACGCCTTGTTGCGTAGAGAAAGGAGACTCGTCGGACTGATGCACTCGATAGTGCCAGATTTGACTGGCGGGGCAGTCGAGGTAAGCCGCCAAGGCATGCCCCTCTGCTGAATCATCATCTTTGAAGGAAGTGTTCGAGGCGTCCTCGGACGTAGGCTTACGTTCCAGGGCCTCAATGAGTTTCTTCTCGAGCGACACCAACTCATGTTCTTGTACGAAGTTCAGGACGCACCGGGCTCGAGCGCTCTCGGAAGAGCAGAGTTCGATAAGGGCATTGAGGTCTTTCTGAATGTCGCGGAGCAATGCCGAGACATCCGCACCCACCAGTCGATCCTGAGCCAGACGCGGACAGTTTCTTCTCATCAGGTCGATGACTTCGAACTCCCTGCGGTTCCTTGCGGCCTCGACAAGGGGCACGATAACCCCCAGAAACGGTTTCAAGGGCCAAGCGGTGCCGTCAAGGAATCCGGCCTTGAGTCGATCAGGCGCGCCGTCATTGAGGGCCGAGTAGAGATCTGGGAACCCAAGCCGCCTGGCCGACATCCGATGCACGAGGACCAGATTGCGCACGCTGGTTCCCCCGGGAGCTGCCCAGGAAGGGTCCTGGGTCCACTCAGCCATCTGGTGGCGCACTGCCAGGAGTCGCTCGTCGCGCTTGTCATCGCCGGGAACGACGAAAAGGTGAGCCGCCCCCTGGGCCCCATTCCAGGATGCCGAATTGCCGTGAACCTGCTCAATCTTGTCTGCGTGCGCACGGATCCGATTGAGCACGGAGAGCACCTGGGGCGAACTTCGGAAATTCTCCGGCTTCGTGATGCGAGCCCATTCCGGTTCGAGTTTGATTTCACCCGCGCCCCCCGGGAAGATCTCTTGCATCGGGTCCCCAAAGAAGCCAAGGCAGAACGTCCCGATTGCGTCCTTCGCCACGGCTCGCAGCGCATCCACTACCTTGGGGAACGTATCCTGGCTTTCATCGACGAAGAGGAAGGGGAACCGGCGTGACACCAGCTTCCTCAAGAGAGGAGACTGCATCATTAGTTCGGGCACCATCCTGAGAATCGCCTCATGCCCCAGGATGCGCTTGGAGTAGTCCGTCCCATTGCCGTAGATGAACCCTCTGCCGCTCTGGAGGGTAGACAGATGGCCATCAAGTCTGGTGAGTGCTGCTTTATCCCTGTCCAGGGTCTGTTGCTGGCGCCTGCCCTTGGGCTCCGAAAGGCTCTTGCGTAACTCCTGGCACCTGGCTTCGATGTCCCGGAGGACCCAGCCTTGGATGTCGTCCTGGAAGGGCTTGATGAGGGACCATAAAAAGCTGTGGATGGTCGAGACGTGAAAGAGGGGCGAGCCTTTCACGTCCGTCAGGATCTCCTTCACCGCGACCTCGGTGTATGTGATGCAGGCGATACGTTGGCCCCGTTGCCACAGCGTCGTCCCCCGTGTCTGGGCTAGATGACTCAACGCCTTCACGAGAGATGTCGTCTTGCCCGAACCCGCCCCCGCGGTCATGACGAAGCTCCTCGGAGGCTGTGAGTCGAGGCAGGAGCGCAGTTCCAGGTCCGCCGAGGTGTCCGGCTTTCCAACGCGGGAGGTCAAGCTGCCTCCTCTTCAACGTGAAGGGAAGGCAACGGCACGACATCGCGGACTTCCAGTTGGGCTGCGAGCCAGTGCAGGCCTTCGGCGATGTATCCAGGCACTTCCCACCCGCCATCTTCACGGTCGTATGCCAACAGTGCCAGTGCGAAGTCTGTTTTCTTGAAGCTGCTCTTGAGGAGCTTCTCTTGAAGTTTGCTGGTCAGGTCATCCAAGGATAGGTGTTGATTGCCTCGGATGTTGAGCTTGAGTTTCGAACGTGATCTGTCCTGACTCCAGGCCAGGTTCTGGAAGGCGAATGCCGCCTCGAAGGTTCGGCCTGTCCTCGAACTTGATTCTCCCCTCCAGGTCATGGCGCAAGGGGTCTGATAGGCCACGCGAACAAGGGCGGAATTCTCTCCACTCAACCATGCCTGCTTCTCTTCGCCAGGCGTGGCGAGGAGGTCCTGAACAAGGTTCTTCTTTGGAATCCATTGAGCGAGCGTCTGGTTCGACGTGACTGCTCCTTGAACTTCGGGTTTGCATGCTGTGCGCCCCCGAGAGTCTGGTTCATCGTCTTCATCGGATTCCTCCGCGCTCATGCTGGAGTTCCCCGCTGCCGGATCGGGTGGGTAGGTACTGTCGAGGTCCGTGATGATCAGGGTCGTGATGCTCAGAAACTCAAGGAGCTTCTTGAATCGATGTGCGAAGGCGCCGCCCAGTTCAAGGATGCTCAGGCACCTGCTCCTCAGTCCCTTCTGCGCCTTCTTGACCATCAGGGGGAGTAACAGTCTCTCGACGTTTCCCTCCACCAGGATTGCAGCGTCAGCGAAGAAGAGGTCGCAATGGGTCAGTTTCATATACCGCAAGAGGAAGTCGCGATCTTCCTCATGCTGATCGGCATAGAAACGCGACAGGTTCAAGATTTGGGAGGTGTGGCGCCCCGAGGTTCTCGACATGCGCCGGAAATAGCGAATGGCACTGAAGCCGCTCTCGTGGAGGATGTGAGGAGAGTGGGTGGTTACGACGAGTTGACTGCTGAAGTGTCCCTCGTCATTGGCGTTCAGCTTTAGGAGTTCCAGGACCTGATGGATGAAGACCTGTTGAAGTTGAGTGTGGAGATGCGCTTCGGGCTCTTCAACGAATATGAGGTGGAGTGGGGGACGCTCTTCGGTCTCCTCCCAGCTTGCCTTGAACTCTGTGAGTTCGATTGCCATGTAGAGCAGGTTCTTGCTTCCCAGCCCATTGTATTTGTCAGGGAGGAGCAGTTCCGCCGCACCCTCGCTCGCTGCATCGAGTACGTAGTGAACACGGGCGCTCCCACTGTTCGAGAGCATGCTGGCGGGATTGAGCGCGGACCCAATCTTGAGGCGAGGATTGTCGAACCCTGGGTAGCCAAACTCCTTGAGGGAATCAAGGACCGGGCTGAGGGCCTGATTGAGGTGACTGCTCAAGTGCTCTTCAGCGCTTGAGAGGGCTCGCAGGGCGTCGTAGTTGGTGTTCGTCTTGTCCCGGATCCTCTCGTAGAATCTGCTGAGCCGCTGCGATAGGTCTTGCGCGCGGCCTGCCGAGTTCACGTCGGAGAGATGCTTCTGGGCGTTGAGGAAGTCGATACGGATTAACTTCTTGAGAAGCTGCTCACCCTGCCGAGCGCTTTCCGAGCCAAGAGGAACTGGCGCATCGTCCGAGTTGGACTGCGATTGCACGGTGTGCTTTTCCGGGTCGAGAACGAAGTAGCGGAACGCGTATTCCTCGCCTAGCTTCCGTGAAAGGTAATCGCTCAGGCTCCGAGGCCAGGGATGGAGCGGCGCGGTTCCTCCGCTACTAGGCCGTGTCCGCAAATAGTTCGAGCGGAGCCAGGTGTTAGGAGGGCATGAGCCGAGGAGAGCTGACGGACGCCCAATGGGAGCGGCTGGCAGGACTGCTGCCGCCCCAGAAACCCGCGCGGGGGCGTCCGAACAAGGACCACCGCGAAGTGCTCGACGGAATTCTCTGGGTGCTGCGCACGGGAGCGCCGTGGAGGGACGTGCCTCGGGAGCAGTTCGGCAGTTGGAAGACGCTCAGCAGCCGCTTCTACCGCTGGCAGGAGGCAGGCATCTGGGCGCGGGTGCTGCGGCAGTTGCAGGCTGAAGCGTACGAGGATGAGCACCTGGACTGGACACTGCACTTCCTGGACGCCAGCGTCATCCGCGCCCACCAGCACGCAGCCGGCGCACGCGGCACGCCGGCAAAAGGGGGGAGGCCGAAGCGCTGGGCCGCAGCCAGGGAGGCTTCTCAACCAAGCTGCACGTCCGGGCGGAGGGCCAGGGCCGGCCGCTCGTTTTCGAACTGACGGCGGGCCAACGCCATGAGACGCAGGCCTTCACTGCGCTGATGACGGGCGGCAGCGTGCCGCGCGCGCACTCGCCGGGTGCGCCACGTCGCTTGCCCGACGCCCTTGCGGCGGACAAAGGCTACAGCTACCCCAGCCTGCGAGCTTGGTGCCGTAAGCACGGGGTGCACGCCATCATCCCCACCCGCTCGGACCAGCCCCGGCAGCGAGCCTTCCGGCGCGCGGCCTACCGCAAGCGCTGCCGGGTGGAGTGTCTCTTCAATCGCTTGAAGCAGAACCGGCGGGTGGCGACGCGCTACGAGAAGCGCGCCGCCAATTACCTGGCGATGGTCCAAATCGCCTCCATCCGCCTCTGGCTCTAATTTGCGGACACGGCCTAGGTTGGGCGTGGGCGGACGCCTCCCGGTTGAGTTCGCGGTAACGCATCAGGGTTGTTGCTTCATCCCTGGGGCTGTACTCGATGCGAATGCCTACCTTGCCTTCGGGCCAGCGCAAGCTCGGAATCAGGTCGATGACCCGGTGGAGATCCGCGTCCTCGACCTTCAACCAAAGGTCGAGGCTCATGGTTGGAAAGGGTGTGGTGTGCTGGCCTTCGGGTTCGCTGCCAATCCTGTCAAACGTGCTCCGACAGTCCACGCTGAAGTCATGGATCGAAAGAGCGCTCCTGTCACCCTGGCCGACAAAATGATGGAAGACCTGGGTGGCGGAAGTCTTTCCGCTGTTGTTGGCGCCGACGAAGATGGAGAAGTCCTTCTCAAGATCGATCTGGACGTTCTTCAATCGCCGGAAGTTCCGAATGGAGAATGAATGAAGGTGCATGAGAATAGATGGATGTGTGGCGGAGGCCGGATCAAGGGGATTGCGCCAGAGCCAGGAGGTCGTGTGTCTTCGCGCCCATGAGGGTGCGGTATCGCTCAGGAAATGCTGTCAGGATGAGAATCTGGAGGGTGTTTCCAGCAGCCTCGATGAGTTCCAATGCTCGCTGGAGGCGGAGTGCATCTGTGTTGACCAGGGCGTCATCCAGCACGATGAGCTGCGGTTCCGGATGAGAGCCTCGGTTGGCCAGCAGTTCACCAATGGCCAGCCGAAGCGCGAACTGGATCTGCTCCTGGGTCCCCCAGGAGAAGGTGTCGAGTGCTTTCGGTCCTGCCCCCGTTTGGAGCTGGGCGTCTGCGAAGTTTGCGTCCAATTGGAGGCGCCCGGGGGCATCCACACCTCGGACGTGTTCCAACCGTGCATGGACCGCGTTTTCGATAGGGCCCAGGAAGGATCGGCTCACCTGCTCCTGCCAGGCTATCGTCAAGGTTCGCAGGACGCGGGCGGCTTCGGCCTTGAGCTGCGCCTGGTGTTTTCGCTTTTGCTCCAACTCGAGTGCCTCCTCCGCTTCGCACAGATGAGCGTAGAGGTCTTCCGCTGCGGCCTGCTCGATGAGGGTCTCCGCGCGGATGATGCGTGCATGCATCGTCTTTTCGGCTTCCTGAACCTGTTCAAGGGCTTGCTGGAGCTTGCCTCGCTGGGTCGTTGCGCGTGCCTCGGGACGGGGCAATCCGGATTCGAGCCCCTTGACCATATTCTCGTGGCGCCGGACTTCCGCGGCTGCCTTCGCCACCTCCGCTCCGAGTTGTTCGAACGTCCATCCCAATGCCTCAAGCTGGGATTGAAGGGTCTGTTTCAGTGTCCCGACCGCTTGGAGCGCACGCTCCTGCTCCAGGGCAATGGTGCGTTGGTGCTGCTCCGCTTCCCTGACCCGGGCTTCCGCCTCTTCATGCGCCTTCTCCTGGAGCTTCACCTCTCGCCTTGCCCGTTTCAGTTCTTCCGAAAGGGATTCCGTCTCAGGGCTTTTCTGTGCTGACAACTGCTCCAGCGAGAGGGAGAGTTGCTCCGCTACGGTGCCCAACTCTCCCGCCAACTCGCGCAGTTGCTCCCTCAGTGCGTCGAGGCTTTCGACGCTCGCCGCCTCTAGAAAGGCCTGGAGTGCTCCCTGTCGTTGCTTCTGCTCCTCAATCTGCGCCCGTTGCTCCTCCCATGCGGTTTTCAGCCCAGGGAGATCACGGACTCCTTGTTCGTGAAGCCGGCGGGCCAGTTCCTTGCGAAGCTTGTCGACTTCCGCTTGAAGCTTGCAGACTTCGTCCGCTCCCGTGCGAACGCTCAGGGTGCCAACGCCCTTGATTCTCAGTTCCCCTGAAGTCACCCCCATGAAGCGCTGCTGCTCGGCTTTTGCGAGCTTGTACTCGTGGGTCGCCCCTTGCTCCTCCCACTCCAGCGTCCGTGCGGTTTCCGCAGTAAAGCACACCTCGGTACCCTGGGCTTCCAATCGGCTTCGGGCCAGGAGCAGCTTGCGTTCCAGTTCCTCCGCGCGCTTCACGGCGGCGTCGGACAGGCCCCCCGCTGGAAGCTTCCGCATGCTGTTCTTGAGGGCCGCTTCCAACCGTTCGCCCTGCTTGATGAGTCCCTCCAGGTGATGCTGCTTCTCCTGGAGCCCCAGGGCCTTTTCCAGAAGCCGCCCCCGCTCCAGGCGCTGCTCTACTTTCTCGAACGCGTCCCGTTGGGCCTTGAGCTTCTGCCGGGCTTCCTTCCATGCCCCTTCCACGACATGGAAGACTTCACGGGCCTTCAGGAGCAGAGGCTGCCGCTGCGCCGCGACAGTCTCTTGCTTCGTCGCCTTGTCCTGCAGTTCCAGCAGAGCGCGCTGCTGCTCATCCAGGCTTTGAGCCCGCTGGCGCTGGCGTTCGGCGTCCTTCCGGATCAGGAGGAGTTCTTGTTCTTTCCGTTCCTCTTCCTGGATGCGCTCCTGCAGGTCGGTGAGTTGCTTGGTGTAGCCATCTTTCTCCGCCTGTAAGGCAGTCAACCGGAGGCGGTTGTCGGCGAGTGAGTCCGCGTTCCTGGACAGATCCTCCTTTCGCTGGAGCAGATGGGTCACGTTCTCCGTCAGGGACTGGATGCGTTCCTCTACCCGGGTGAGTTCACTGCCAACGGTGGGCTTGCCTGTCTTTGGCGTGTAGTATTGGCAATAGGCCGCGTCCACGGCCTTGATCAGCGTCTGTTCCTCGGGACTGAGGGCCGCGATACCCATGGCCTCCAGGAGTCGTCCTTTGAGCGAGGGATCAAGGGCTGGAAGGTCCTGGCGTTCCGGAACTTGGTTCAGCCACAGTAGGCGTGCGATTCCCCACTGCCCGAGTTTCGTGGCACCGCTCAGTGAGCCACCTGAATTCAGGAAGGCTCGCACGCGTTCGTCCGCATTCAGTGAGTCCGCTACCCGTTCGAACCGCGCTCCCGTCCACTCTTCCAACAGGCTGGAAGCTTCGTCTAGAAAAGCCTTTTCCAACTTGTAGCGGCGTCCTCCGGCTTCGAACTCCATGGTGATGCGGGGCGAGAGGTCGGTCTTCCATGGCCGAAGCTGGTGGATGGTCCGGTCCTTGGTGTTGTGGCGGTCGAAGAGCGCACGGGCGAGTGCCAGCACCAAGCTGGATTTACCCGACTCGTTCGGGGCGTGAATAACGTGCACGCCCAGTCCCATGCCGGACAGCTCGACAGGGTTGCGGAAGCAGCGGAAGTGCTGGACTCGGAGACGGTTGAGAATCATTTCCACACCTCCATGGCCAGCTCGGCCAGCAGATGCCGGGCCTCGGCACGAACGGTGTCGGTTGTTGCTGTTGGGCCGGGGGGAGGCTCGTTCCGGCTCAGTTGCTTCAGCAGTGCGGTCAGTAGATCGCTCGATGGGGCCAGCTCCGCGAGACGGCCTTCCGCGTTGGCACGTGAGACATCCTGCCTTTCGAGTTCGACGTGGAGGAAACCCTTACCCCAGAGTTCGTCAACGAGTGCGGTCAGCGCGACCGAGTCTTCATCCGAGGACGTTCCAAGGGTGTGCAGCCGAAGCAGGGTCTTGCCTGGATGCGGCAATGCCGCGACGGCTTGACGGATACGTGCGAGTTCCAGTCCACACCCCTGGCTCAGGTCCAGTTCCTGGGCTTGCCATGTCAACAAACCCGTGGAGACCGGAGTCAACTGGGGGATAGCACCATGAGAGGCGATCTCCACCAGCAGTGCCTGCCCGGCTCCCGTTTCGCCAAACTTCGTGACCTCGTGGCTGCCAGCGTAGGCTGTGCGTTGCTGGTAGACGTAGTGGCTATGCCAGTGTCCCAGTGCGAGGTAGTCGAGATTGCTTCGCGTCACCGCATCCAGGGCGATGGGAAAGTCGTCCGAGGCGTACTTTCCTTCAATGCGCAGGGAGCCATGAGCCACGCCAATCCGGATGTCATTGCCTTCGACCCGTGGAGCCCAGCCCGCGGTCGGATCCCTCATCCCGCTCTTGTGTCTGAGAGGGGCGGGAAGGAGGACTCCGTTCGTTCCGGGAATCGGGACACCACTGTCGGATTCCAGCATCCGGATGTGCGCCGGCCGTCCCCGCCAGGAGGCGCGCAGATAGACGGAGTCCGGAGTCAGGGGGTCGTGGTTCCCCGGAAGGACATAGACAGGTGCTCTGGAGTCCTGGAGGACCGTCAGGAGCTCGTGGACGAGGCGATCTCCTACGGAGGTGTCCTCGAAGACGTCGCCTGCGAGCACGACGGCGTCCACTCCCAGGGCATTGGCGGATTGGATGAGCTGCCGCGCGGAGTCCATCCTCGCTGCGCGTACGGCCGCGGCAGCATTCGCGACGTGTCTGGCCCGTAGGCCCATCTGCCAATCAGCGGTATGGAGAATCCGGATCATGAGGCCACCTTCGGATCAGTCAGGTCCTTCGCATGGCGATTGATGTGCCAACCCTAGTGGATGGGCACGACCCGATGACCCTACAGATGGCCAGAAGCCCCCGATACTACCCGTTCGGGGTACGGAGCCCGGCCTCGAAAAGCATTAGGCTGAGCATCCCTGCTATCCTTGCCGCCATGACCGGCCCGCAGTCCAAGACCTGTGCGACGTGCGGACGCGTCATCGCCGCGCATGCCGTGTACTACCGCTTCAGTCTGGTGTTGGAAGGGGAGCAGGACCTGCTCGACCCTTCGGATGACCTGGAGGGCAATCCGGCGGAGGTGCTCGCGGAGATGGTCCGCCGGCTGGATGAAGGCTCCGCGGACCCCGGTGAACTGGAGGCTCAGGTGCACTGGGAGCGCACCGGGGTTGTCTGCTCGGAGTGCCGCTCCGTGGCGGTGCGGATGCTCAGCACCTCCACGAAGGACGCGGGACCGCATTGAGCGTCATTGGATCTTCATCGCGTACTTGCCCAGGTGGTGCTTGAGCACCTCCTGCTGGGCCTTCGCGGCTTCCTCCAATGCGTAGAGACTGCCAATCTCCAGGTGGAACGGCCCCGCTTCAATCAGCTCGTTGAGCCGCTTCATCACCCAGGGGTTGGGGATGCCGTCGTAGGCCTTGGTCTCGACGCCCTCGGGACCCTTGGGCGCCGGCTCCACGCCGTTCGGATAGGCGATGCGCCCTCCCTTGCGGACGTTGCGGAGCAGGGGCTCGGCGGCGTCTCCCCGGGCCAGCACCAGCGCCGCGTCGAAGCCTTCTGGCGCGAAGTCGCGGCAGACCTTCTCCAGGTCCTCCTGGTGGCCCTCCGCGACCGCGTCCGCTCCCAGCCTCCGCGCCAGCTCCACGCCGTCCTGCCCGGACGCGACCGCCAGCACCTTCGCGCCGATCCTCTTCGCGAGCTGCACGGCGATGTGCCCGATGCCTCCGCTGGCGCCGAAGATGAGCAGCTTCTGCCCTGACTTGAGCTGGAGGTGCTCCTCCAGGCCCAGCAGCCCCGTGAGCCCGTCCGCGGCGAGCACCGCCGCCTGCTCCACCTTCAACCCCTTGGGCACCTTCGCCGCCTGGTCTTCCTTCACGGCGACGTACTCCGCGTAGAAGCCTCCCTTGGAACTCAAGAACGCGGAGCCGTAGATCTGATCTCCGACCTTGAAGTCCTTCACCTTCTTGCCCACCGCGATGACTTCTCCCGCGCCGTCGGCTCCGGGCACGTAGGGGAACTTCGGCCCGCCTGGGATCATCCCGGCCATCTGCCCTTCGCGCTCCATCCAATCCCAGGCACCGATTCCCGCCGCCACGACGCGCACGAGCACCTCATCGTCGCCACACGTGGGCACGGAGAGGGTCTTGATGCCCAGGACCTCCGGGCCTCCGAAGCGGTCGAGCGCCGCGGCCCTCATCTTGTCGGGAATGGATGCTGGCATGGTGTGACTCCCTCTCGGATTGAACGGTGTCCTCCGAGACGATGCGCATGCTTGGTGTGACGTCCAGCGTCACGGGCCCCACGTAGGCAGGGCGGGGGAGGGGACTTGCGCCCTCCACCCCGCCTCGGAATCGCTCAATCCAACAACTGCATCAGGTCCGCTCGCGTGAGCGCGGCGCCTCCCGTGGCGCCTCCGAGCGCGGCTTCGAAGAGGGCCCGCTTCTTCTCCTGCAAGAGGAGGATCTTCTCCTCCACCGTGCCCTGGGACACCATCCGGTACACCATCACCGGGCGCTGCTGCCCGATGCGGTGCGCCCGGTCCGCCGCCTGCGCTTCCACCGACGGGTTCCACCATGGATCCACCAGGAAGACGTGGTCCGCCGCCGTCAGGTTGAGCCCCGTCGCTCCCGCCTTCAGCGAGATGAGCATCACGGGCGCTCCCTTCTCGTCCTGGAAGGACGCCGCCACCGCGCCCCGGTTCGCCGTGCCGCCGTCCAGGCGGATGAACCCGATGTCCGCCTCGCGCAGCGCGGGCTCGATGAGGTCCAACATCGACGTCCACTGCGAGAAGACCAGCGCCTTGTGCCCGTCCGCCACCGCCGTGCCGAGCGCCTCCACCAGCGCCTGCACCTTCGAGGACGTCCTCGCCTGCTGCCCCGGCACCAGCGCCGGATGACAGGCCGCCTGCCTCAAGCGCAGCAGCGCCTCCAGCGCCTTCAGCACGCTGCCGCCCTCCTCGAGCTGCGACACCACCTCCTCGCGCGTCGCGGCGTGGACCGCGTCGTAGACGGCGCGCTCCTGCTCCGTGAGTGTGACGTGCCGCACGGCCTCCGTGCGCGGTGGCAGCTCGGGCGCCACGTCGCGCTTGAGCCTGCGCAGCACGAAGGGGCGGATGCGCGCGCGCAGGGCCTCCGCGGCGCCCTTCTGGTTCTCCGACACCGGCCGGGACCAGCGCTCCTCGAACGCCTTGCGACCGCCCAGCAGGCCCCGGTTGGTGAAGTGCATCAGGCTCCACAGCTCCTCGAGCCGGTTCTCGATGGGCGTGCCGCTGAGCGCGATGCGGAAGGCCGCGTCCAGCTCGTAGGCCGCTCGCGCCACCTGGCTGTCCGGGTTCTTGATGGCCTGCGCCTCGTCCAGCACCACCGTGTCCCACGTCTTCGCCGCGAGGAGGGCCGCGTCCAGCCGCAAGAGCGCGTACGTGGTGAGCGTCACGTCCGCGGACTCGTCCAGCGTGCGCCCCACGCCGTGATAGACAGACACCTTCAGCGACGGGCGGAAGCGCTTCACCTCCGCTTCCCAGTTGGGCAGCACGCTCGTGGGTGCCACCACCAGCGTTCCCTTGCCCAACGTGCAGATGGTCTGCAGCGTCTTGCCCAGACCCATGTCGTCCGCCAGCACGCCTCCCAGGCCCGCCTGTCTCAGGAAGGTGAGCCAGCTCACGCCCTGCAACTGATATGGGCGCAGCGTCGCGGTGAGGTCCTTCGGGAGCAGGGGCTCGGGGAGCTTCTCGAAGCCCTGCACCAGGGGCGCGAGCCGCTCCATGACGGGCGGGGCGGGGTGCTCCAAGGCCTCGCACAGGCCGGTGAGCTGCGGGATGGCGTGGTTCGCGAGCCGGCCGTCCCGCTCGCGCGCGGCCAGCAGGTCCGTCACCCGCTGGCCGTGGGCCTTCAGCCAGCCCGTGGGCAGGGGCGCCCAGCCTCCGCCCTCCAGCGGCACCAGCCCCAGGCCCTCCTCCCAGGCCCGCATCACCGCGCCCGCGTCCACGGTGCGCTTCTCGCCGGGGCCCAGGCCCTCCACCTGGAAGTCGAGCGAGAAGCCCACGCGCGGCACGCCCGCGTCGGTGGAGGCCGTATCCAGCGTGAGCATCGGCCGGAGCTTCACGTCCGGGCTGACCACCCCCGCGGCGTTCCCCGTCAGGCCTCCGCGCCACTTGCGCAGCCTGTCCGCGAGCTGCACGGCCTCCTTGCCGTGGACCGTCACGCGCCGGCCCGGCGCCATGTTCAGCTCGTCCCGCAGTTGGTGGATGAGCTTCGTCTCCGCGGGCTCGTCGCGCACCGGCGCGGCGCCCTGGAGGTACACGAGCTTCCCGTTGTCGATGCGCGCGGTGGGCGGCGAGCCGTACACCAGCGTGGGCAGCACCGAGAGCCCCGTGTCGAGCTTGTCCAGCTCCAGCGAGATGCGCGGCTTGAGCGTCCGGTCGATGGGCGGCAGCCGCCGGCTCTTCACGTCCACCGGCATGCGCCTGGCGAAGTCCGGCAGCACCTTGCTCGTCAGGTCCGCCAACTGCTCCGGGGCGAAGACGCGCTCCTGGGGCAGGTTCTCCAGCCGCGCGCCGGTGAGCGACAGCTCCCCCAGCCGGCAGAGCGCGCCCGCGCACAGCGCGACGCCGGGGCTCACCAGCTCATGGATGCGTGGATCCTTCTCCACCTTGAGCACGGTCTGCTCGCCCCGGTCCTCGACGGTGACTCGCGGGAGGAGTTGCTCGTTGGAGACGGAGACGAGCTGGCCGTCGAAGAGGACGGTGCGCGCCTTCTCCAGCACGTGCAGCAGGGCGTCCAGCTTGCTCTGCGGGAGCGCGCCGCGTGTGGGCTGCGCGAGCAGCTTGTCCGCGAGCAGATCACACGGCTCCACCTGGATGCGGGCGGCCTCCACGGGGTTCTGGAGCACGGACGCGAGGCTCCGGGCCAGCAGCCGCGCGGTGTTGTCCGGCCGGACCACCAGCCGCTCCAACTGGAGGCCTCCGTCCGCGCGCTTGAAGCGGTACACCAGCCGCTCCGGCTTGGGCGCGGTGCCGGGGCGCGGCGCGGAGGATGCCGGACCTGGACGGGCAGGGGACGCCGCCGCCGTGGCCTTCCGGCCCTCCGCCTGCCGCAGGACGATGGCCGCGGCGATGACGTGCTCGCAGGGGTCCGCCTTCCCCCGGCAGTCGCACTCCCAGATTTCATCCTCGGGGTAGAGGGTCGTGGTGAGCGGGGTGGGGCGGCCGGGGATGCGGACCCGCAGGACGACCTCTTCCTCGTCCACGGACTGCACCGACACGACCCCCGCGCGAGACAGGGCCTGTCCGGCGGACCACGTGGCCGGGCCTGACTCCTCCCGGATGGCTTCGAGCAGTTCCGCGAGCGCCGACATACGAGGGGCGATTCCCTAGCCCCGTGCCGCTCCCGGCGCAAGACACCGGGCGCGTGGCTGTGACACCGGGGGACACACGGTCCCGCGCTCCTGTAACCGGCGGCGCTACAGCGGCCACGACACCCGTGTCATCCGCGGCGGGGCCTTCCGAGGAAAGCCCCGAAACCTTGGGAGGTGGCGTGGCAGGTGCAGGGGGATGGGGTGGAACGCGCGTCCGGTGCCTCCCCTTGCATCCGCCTGCCGGGCCCCGCGTCTCCGCCCGTTGTGAGTGAAGCAGACAGTGTCCCCCACACAGTCGAGGTCCCACACATGCACCTGAAGATGACGAGTCGCCTCCTGGCGGCTGCGTTCCTGAGCCTGGTGGCTGGTTGCCAGGGTGAGCCGACGCAGTCTCCCGAAGGTTCGCAGTCCGCGACGCTGTCCGCCAAGGCGGATTGCGTGCAGCGGTTCGACGGCATCACCACCTGCGCCAAGGGCAACGCGTCCCTGGCCGTCTCCGAGAAGGGCGTGCAGGTCTCCGGGCTGAAGGACGCGAAGACGGACGGCGTCTCCAGCTCGTTCAACGCCGGCATCACCTGGTCCCAGCAGGCGCAGATCCGCGTGGGCAGCCAGAAGGGCAGCCTCACCCTGTCCGCGCGCGACGGCGATCAGGTCGTCAGCACGCTGAGCATCACCTCCAGCGCCGACCGCCAGGTGAACGTGACGCCGGGCTTCACCGGTTCGCCCTCGGGCTCGTACCGGATGAACGTGTACCGCGACGGCCGGCTCGTGGACACCATCCACCAGCCGCAGGCCTTCGTCATCACGTTCTACGACTGGTGGTCCTTCGTGAACTGGTGGAACATGCACTGGCACTTCTTCTCCTACCGTTCGTACCTCCACGGTGGTGACAGCAGCCTCGATGGCGCCTGCGGCTGGCGCATGGGCTCGCCGGGCACGACGTTCTCGCTCAAGGGCGCGAACGGCCAGACCATCGTCGGCGACACGGCGGAGTTCATCGAGGAGATTGGCGACGGCGCCTACCCGTACCGCCACTTCTCCGGCATCGACGTGAACGCCAGCGCCACGGACTTCCTCGTGACGGGCGAGTCCTTCGGCCAGGAGAAGTAGGCTGTCCCTCCACCGGGCGGGGGCTCCTGTTCCCGCCCGGTGGTGTCTGTCTGTCTTTGTCATTTTTTGTCGAGGAGTCGTGACGATGCGCGTGCCCTGGTCTCTCGCTGGCATCTCCGCCGGAGCGCTGCTCATCGGCGCCGCATGGGCCACCGTCGTCCGCCGCCCCGAACCCCTGGTGCTGGGCGCGCTGCCCCCGGTCGTCCTGCCGCACGTGGAGCAGTCCGGCGGCGCCACCACGGTGACGGACACCGGCCGCAACGCCTTCGGACGCGCGCCCATGAACATGCCGCGCTCGCGCTGGCCGGACTTCTACGCGGGCAAGGGCGTCTTCGATCGCGACTGGAGCGACTCGCGGTTGCGTCCCGCCGTGGCGGGGCCCTTCTTCAGCGCCACCGGCTGCATGACCTGCCACGTGAAGGACGGCCGGGGCCAGCCGCCCGCGAGCCCCACGGAGGCGCCCGTCTCGCTGGCGTTCCAGTTGAGCGCGCCCGACGGCGCCAGTCCCCACCCGCTGTACGGCATGCAACTGGACATGCACGCCGTGGAGGGCCACGTCCCGGAGGGCCAGGTCCGCGTCGAGTTCGAGGAGCTGCGCGGCGCCTTCGCCACCGGTGAGCCGTACTCGCTCGTGCGCCCGCGCTACCAGTTCCAGGGGCTGGTGCACGGCCCCCTGGGCGAAGGGGCCCTGTTCTCCGCCCGCGTGTCGCCCGTGAACTTCGGCCTGGGCCTGCTGGAGGCGCTGCCGGAGGCCGACATCGTGGCCCGCGCCGACCCCGAGGACCGCGACCGGGACGGCATCTCCGGCCGGGTCAACCGGGTGCTCGACGTGGAGACGGGCGAGACGCGCCTGGGCCGCTTCGGGTGGAAGGCCAACCAGCCCACGCTGCGCCAGCAGGTGGCGCATGCGCTCGTCGCGGACATGGGCGTCACCACGACGCTCTACCGCCAGGAGCAGGGCCGGGACGCCCCGGGTGAACCGGAGGTGTCCCAGGACGACATGGACCTGCTGATGATCTACATGCGCCTCATCGCCGTGCCCAAGCGGCGCGACTGGGAGGCGCCGGAGGTCCAGCGGGGCCATGCCGTCTTCCGCGCCATCGGCTGCGCGGCGTGCCACGTGGACACGCCCCAGGAGACGGGGACGGTGGAGGGCTTCGACGAGGTCTCCCGCCAGGTCATCTACCCCTACACGGACCTGCTGCTGCACGACCTGGGCGAGGGCCTGGCGGACGGGCGTCCGGACGGTCTGGCCACGGGCAGCGAGTGGCGCACGCCGCCCCTGTGGGGCATCGGGTTGGTGGAGGCCGTCAACCGGCACACCCGCTTCCTGCATGACGGCCGGGCCCGCTCCCTGGAGGAGGCCGTCCTCTGGCACGGCGGCGAGGCGGCCCCCGCGCAGGCACGCTACGTGCGGCTGCCCCGGGAGGACCGGGCCGCGCTGCTCGCCTTCCTGAAGTCACTCTGAGGCCCGGACGGGACGCCCTCCCGCCCGGATGGCGGCCGGGAGGACCGTCGCCTGGAGGGACTTTGGCCGCCGTGGAGGTACGGAGCGGTGGGACGCCCCGGGCCCTTGGGTTACCCTGCGGGCCCTCTTCATGCAGCCCCAGACCCCCATTCCCGAGGATGCCCCCGACGTCCCGCTCGCGGTCGACCTGGACGGGACGCTGGTGCGCACGGACACGCTGCACGAGAACCTGCTCGTGCTGCTCAAGCACGCGCCGTGGCTGCTGCTGCTGGTGCCGTGGTGGGTGCTGCGGGGCAAGGCCTTCTTCAAGGCGGAGGTGGCCCGCCGCGCGCGGCTGGACGTCACCTCGCTGCCGTACAACGCGGAGCTCGTCGCCTTCCTGCGCGAGGAGCACGCCCGGGGGCGGCGGCTGGTGCTGGCCACGGCCGCGGACCGGAGCATCGCCGACGCGGTGGCCGCCCACCTGGGCCTCTTCCACGCCGTGGTCGCCAGCGAAGCCGGGGTGAACCTGTCCGGCGCGCGGAAGCTGGAGCGGCTGCGCGAGCTGCTGGGCCGCTTCGACTACGCGGGCAACGACGCGGTGGACCTGCACCTGTGGCGCGAGTGCCGGCAGGTCATCGTGGTGCATGCGGCGCCGGGCGTGCTGCGCCAGGCCCAGGCGCTGGGCCGCCCCGTGCACCGCGTCTTCGAGGCCCCGCCCGGAGGGATACGCCCCTGGGTGAAGGCGCTGCGCGTGCACCAGTGGGCGAAGAACGCGCTCGTCTTCGTGCCGCTGCTGGCGGCGCACAAGGCCACCCAGGGCGGCATGGCTCCGCGCGCGGTGCTGGCGTTCGCCGCCTTCAGCCTCTGCGCCTCCAGCGTGTACATCATCAACGACCTGCTGGACCTGGCGTCGGACCGGCGGCACCCGTCCAAGTCGAAGCGGCCCTTCGCGTCCGGGGCCCTGCCGGTGCGCGCGGGCGTCGTGCTGGCGCCGCTGCTGCTGGTGGGCGCCGCGGCGCTGGGGCTGGCGACGCTGCCCCTGTCGTTCTCCGGGCTGCTGGCCGCGTACTTCGTGCTCACGCTGGCGTACTCGCTGCGGCTCAAGCAGGTGGTGATGCTGGACGTGCTGGTGCTGGCGGGCCTCTACACGGTGCGCATCTTCGGCGGCGCGCTGGCGGTGGGTGTGCCCACGTCGAGCTGGCTGCTCATGTTCAGCACCTTCCTCTTCCTGTCGCTGGCCCTGCTCAAGCGGCTGAGCGAGGTGCGGCGGCTGCGCCAGTCCAACGAGACCGCCGCCCCCGGGCGCGGCTACCTGGCGCAGGATTACGAGCAGCTCGCGAGCCTGGGCGCGGCGGCGGGCCAGGTGTCGGTGCTGGTGCTGGCCCTCTACATCACCAGCAAGGAGGTCACGGCGCTGTATGCCCACCCGGAGCGGCTGTGGCTGCTGTGCCCGGTGATGCTGTACTGGGTGGGGCGCATCTGGTTGCTGGCGCACCGGGGGCTCGTGAACGAGGACCCGCTCGTCTTCGCGCTGAGGGACCGCGTCAGCTACGTCGTGGGCGCGATCGCCGCGCTGGTGCTGTGGGTGGCGACGTGACGGGAGCGTGGCGATGAGCACGTCGGATTCCTGGGGACGCTTCCCCCGCGTGGAGCAGCGGACGCGCGCGCTGGTGTGGCGCTCGGACGCGCTGCCCCAGGTGGACGGCCCCGTCCTGCCGCATGGCCTGGGCCGCAGCTACGGCGACTCCTGCCTCAACGGCGGAGGCACGGTGCTGCTCACCGAGGGCCTGGACCGGCTCATCGACTTCGACCCGGCGACGGGCGTGGTGCGCTGCGAGTCAGGCGTGTCGTTGGACACGCTGTTGCGCCTGGCCGTGCCGCGCGGCTGGTTCCTGCCGGTGACGCCGGGCACGAAGTTCGTCACGGTGGGCGGCGCCATCGCCAACGACGTGCACGGCAAGAACCACCACCGGGCCGGGACGTTCGGCCGGCACGTGCGGAGGTTCGAGCTGGTGCGCTCGGACGGCAGCCGCCGGATGTGCGCGCCCGATGAGAACCCGGACTGGTTCGGCGCGACGATTGGCGGCCTGGGACTCACGGGGCTGATCACGTGGGCGGAGGTGCAGCTCCAGCCCATCCGCAACCCCTTCGTGATTCAAGAGACCGTCCCGTTCGAGAACCTGGACGGCTTCATGCGCGTGTCCGCGGAGTCCGAGGCGGACCACGACTTCACCATGTCGTGGGTGGACTGCCTGGCGCGGGGACGCAAGCTGGGGCGCGGACTGTTCTACCGGGGCAACTTCGCGCCCACGCAGTTCGACCGGCTGCCCCTGGCGAAGAGCCACCTGTCGCATGGCAGCGGGCTCGCGGTGCCCATCGACCTGCCGGGCTTCTGCCTCAACCGGCTGTCGGTGTCGGCGTTCAACTTCCTGTACTACCACCGGGAGCGGATGAAGCCGTCGCCCCGGCTCGTGCACTACGATCCGTTCTTCTACCCGCTCGACAGCGTGTACGGCTGGAACCGCATCTACGGCCGCCGGGGCTTCCTCCAGTTCCAGTGCGTGGTGCCCCACGCCACCGCGCGCGACGCGCTGAAGGAACTCCTGGAGCGCAGCGCGCGGGGCGGGCTGCCCAGCTTCCTGTCCGTGCTCAAGACGTTTGGCGACCTGAAGTCCCCCGGGTGGCTGTCCTTCCCGCGCCCCGGGTACACACTGGCCCTGGACTTCGCCAACCAGGGCGAGAAGACGTGGCGCCTGGTGGAGTCGCTGGACCGCGTGACGCGCGAGGCGGGCGGGGCGGTGTACCCGGCCAAGGACGCGCGCATGAGCCCGGAGAGCTTCGCGGCGTACTTCCCCAGGCGGGAGCAGTTCTCCGCGTACATCGATCCCGCGTTCTCGTCCTCCTTCTGGCGCCGGGTGAACCCGGTGCCGCTGCCCCTGCCCGCGCAGGAAGACCGTCAGGCCGCCAACCCATGAAGAAAGTCATTGTCCTCGGTGCCACGAGCGCCATTGCCCAGGCCACGGTGCGGCTGCTCGCCGCGCGCGGGGCCTCGCTGTACCTGGTGGGCCGCAACGCCGCGAACCTGGAGGCGGTGGCCCGGGATGCGGCCACGCGTGGCGCGCAGAAGGTGGAGTTCCGCGCGCTGGACTTGAACGACTGTGAAGCGCACGCGAGCCTCGTGGAGCGCGCGTGGCAGGCCTTGGGCGGGCTGGACGGGGCCGTGCTGGCGCATGGCGTGCTGGGAGACCAGGCGGAGAGCCAGCGCTCGTGGGCGGCGGCGGAGGTGGTGCTGCGCACGAACTTCCTCTCCGCCGCGTCGCTGCTGACGGAGCTGGCCAACCGCTTCGAGGCGCAGAAGGCAGGCACGCTGGTGGTGATTTCGTCGGTGGCGGGAGACCGCGGTCGGCAGAGCAACTACGTCTACGGCGCGTCCAAGGGCGCGCTGACCGTGTTCCTCCAGGGCCTGCGCAACCGGCTGGCGAAGTCCGGCGTGGCGGTGGTGACGGTGAAGCCCGGCTTCGTGGACACGCCGATGACGGCCCACGTGCCGAAGAACAAGCTGTTCGCGTCGCCGGAGCAGGTGGCGCGCGGCCTCTTGAAGGCCGCGGACGGGCGCAAGAACGAGGTCTACGTCCCCGGCTTCTGGGCGCTCATCATGCTCATCATCCGCAGCATCCCGGAGCCCGTGTTCAAGCGGCTGAAGCTCTAGCTTCGGGCGTTGCCCCTTCCGTGCCCGGAGCGCGGACACGGAAGGGGGAGCAGGGTTCAACTGCCGGTGGCTTCAGCCTGCGTGAGGGACGACAGGGCCCGGCGCAGGTGCTCGACGACAGGTCCGAGGTGCGGGTCCTGCATCAGCTCGTGGTGTCCACCGGGGACGTCGTGCACCTGGAGGCCCCCTCGCACGAGCGGCTCCCAGCCTCGGTGGCGCGGAGTGCCTGCGGCGACGGTGCTGGCGCTCAGGAGGAGGGCGGTGCCGTCGTACGGCTGGGGGACGTACTTCTCGTGGGCGAAGAGGTTGGCCCGGAAGACGTTGAAGAGGGCGCGCAGTTGGGCTGGGCCGGAGTGCGCGTCGAGGATTCGCGCCCGGAGTCCTTCCTGGAGCAGGTGGCCCAGCATCGCGTCGTCGTCGTGTGCCAGCACATCGTCCGGGACGGAGAGGTGCTGACCGAAGGCGGTGGCGGTGGCATGGGCGAAGGCGAGCCGCGCGCGGGACTCCGCGTCGAGCTGCGTCTCGGTTTGGGCGGGCTTCGTCAGGCCATGGAGGTGGGCATCAATGAGGGCGAGCAGGTCCACGGCTTCACCGGCCTCGCGCAGCCTGCGGGCCATCTCGTAGGCGATGACGCCGCCGAGAGACCAGCCTCCGAGCTGGTAGGGGCCATGGGGCTGCACGGTGCGGATGGCTTCGAGGTAGAGGGTGGCCATCTCTTCAATCGACTCAGCGACGGGCCGTCCGTCGAGGCCCCGCGACTGGAGGCCGTAGACGGGCAGTGAGGGGCCGAGGCGGCGCGCCAGCTCCGAGTAGGCCAGGACGTTGCCGCCACCAGGGTGGACGAGGAAGAGGGGCCGGTGCCCGGGCTTGCCGCGCTCCAGCGGGACGAGGGGCGTCCAGGCCTGGGAGTCGTCGCGAAGCACCTGGGCGAGCTGCTCGACGGTGGGCTGCTGGAAGAGGACGGAGAGGGGAATCGACTGGCCCAGGCGCTCGCGCACGGCGGCGACCATGCGCACGGCGAGCAGGGAGTGGCCGCCCAACTCGAAGAAGCTGGAGCGGACGCCGACGGAGGGGACGCCGAGGACGTCCTCCCAGATGCGGGCGAGCTGCATTTCGAGCGCGTCGCGAGGCGCGACGAAGTCCCGTGCTTCGACGGAGTGGGCGTCGGGCTCTGGCAGGGCCTTGCGGTCCACCTTGCCGTTGGCGTTGAGGGGCAGGGCGTCCAGCACCATGACGGCCGAGGGCACCATGTACTCGGGCAGGTGCTGCTTGAGGCCTGCCTTGAGCGCGTCCGCGTCCAGCGAGTGGCCTTCGCGCGCGGTGACGTAGCCGATGAGGCGCTTGTCCGCGTCCGTGCCGCGCGCCACGACGATGGCCTCGTTGACGCCGGTGCAGGCGCGCAGGGCGGCTTCGATTTCGCCCAGCTCGATGCGGAAGCCGCGCACCTTCACCTGGAAGTCGACGCGGCCCAGGAAGTCGAGCGTGCCGTCCTCCTTCCAGCGAGCCTTGTCGCCCGTACGGTAGAGGCGCTCGCCCGGAGTGGAGGCGAAGGGGTGGGGGACGAAGCGCTCCGCGGTCAGCTCGGGGCGATTCAGGTAGCCCCAGGCCAGACCCTGGCCACCCACGTACACCTCACCCGCGACACCCACGGGCACTGGATGCAGGTGCGCGTCGAGCACGTACACCGTCGAGTTGGAGAGAGGCCGGCCAATGGGGACGGCGCCTTCCACGCGCGTGCCGTGCTGCATGGCGAAGGTTGTAGAGAAGGTGGTGTTCTCCGTGGGTCCGTAGCCATTGATGAAGGTGGCGCCTTCCGGGAGACGCGCGAGGTGTTCGCGCACACGGGCGGCAGGCAGCACGTCGCCACCGGCGAGGACCTGTCGCACGCCCGCGAGCGCTTCGCCCTGGTGCAGGGCCATCTGCTCGAAGAGGGCGGCGGTGAGCCAGAGTGACGTCACGCGGTGGTGACGCAACTGGGCGGCCAGTTCCTCCAGGGAGAGGGAGTGCGGCGGAGCGAGGACGAGCTTCGCGCCGTGCAGCAGCGCGCCCCAGATTTCGAGCGTGGACGCGTCGAATGCAACGGGTGCGAACTGCAGCCAGACTTCGTCCGCGCCGAAGCGCATGAAGGTGCTGCCGAGCACCAGCCGCGTGATGCCCCGGTGGGGTACGCAGACACCCTTGGGGCGACCCGTGGAGCCTGACGTGAACATCACGTAGGCCAGGGCTTCACCCTCCACGCGAACATCCGGCGCATGCTTGGGCCGCGCGGCAATCTCCGCGGACTGGGCATCCAGCCAGACGCGGGTGCCAGTGGCGGGGAGCAACGAAGCGAAGGGCTGGTGCGCGAGCGTCACGCTGACGTCCGCATCCTCCATCAGCATGGCGATACGCTCCACGGGTGCATTGCGGTCCACGGGAACGAAGGCCGCGCCCACCTTGAGGATGGCGAGGAGCGCCGTCACCAACTCGAAGGAGCGCTCGACAGCGAGGCCGACGCGCGCACCCGGGGCAATGCCCAGGGCCAGCAGGTGATGGGCCAGTTGGTTCGCGCGTGAATCCAACTGGGCGTACGTCAGCGAATCATCCCCCAGCACGAGAGCGACAGCGTGAGGCGTACGCTGAGCCTGCTGGGCGAAGTGCACGTGGACGGGGACCTCCGTCGGGCTGGTTGCGACGGTGTCGTTCCACTCGACGAGGACACGCTGACGCTCCTCGCTGGAGAGGAGGGACAGCCCGGCCATGGATTGCTCGGGCTTCGCGGCCACGGCCTCCAGCAGCGTGCGCAGGTGGGCGGCCATCCGCTCCACGGTGCTCTGCTTGAAGAGAGCGGTGCTGTACTCCAGCGTGCCTCGCAGGCCGTCGGACGTCTCCGTGAAGAAGACGCTCACGTCGAACTTCGACGTCGACTGAGTAGATTCCAATGCGCGGAGACGGAGCTCTGGCAGCCGTACGTCCTCCGTGGGCACGTTCTGGAGCGCGAGCAGCGTCTGGAAGAGCGGCGTGTGGCTGAGGCTGCGCGTCGGCTGGAGGACCTCCACCAGCTTCTCGAAGGGCACCTCCTGGTGCTCGTAGGCCTCCAGCACCGTGGCGCGCACCTGCTGGAGCAGCGACCGGAAGGACTGGCCTTCATCCACCTTCGCGCGCAGGACGAGCGTGTTGACGAAGAAGCCAATGAGGCCCTCTGTCTCCGCTCGCGTGCGGCCCGCGATGGGCGAGCCCACGCTGATGTCCTGCTGGCCCGTGTAGCGCGCAAGCAGGCCCTGCCATGCAGCCAGCAGCACCATGAAGAGCGAGCCGCCTTCCCGGTGGGCCAGACTCCGGAGCGCTTGCGTCAGCTCCCGCGACAGGGTGAAGCCGAGAGTCGCGCCCGCGTTGCTCCGGACGGCCGGGCGGGGGAAGTCGGTGGGCAACTCCAGTACGGCAGGGGCGCCGGAGAGCTTCTGCTCCCAGTAGGCCACTTCCTGCCGCAGCGCCTCACCCGAAAGTGTGCGGCGCTGCCAGTCGGAGTAGTCCGCGTACTGCACGGGAAGGGCAGGCAGGGGCGACGGCTGCCCAGCGGAGAAGGCCGCGTAGAGCGTGGTGACTTCACGCACCAGCACGCCCAGCGACCAGCCGTCGGAGACGATGTGGTGCATCGTGACGACGAGGACGTGCTCGTGCCCAGAGAGCTTGAAGAGCAGCGTGCGGAGGAGCGGCCCGGTGCGCAGGTCGAAGGGCCGGCGCATCTCCATGTCCACCAGACGCCGCGCTTCGGACTCGCGCTGCGTCTCCGGCACGTCCGTGAGGTCCACGAGTCCCAGGGGCAGCGGATGGTCAGGATGGATGAGTTGGACCGGTTCGCCGTCCACCTGGGCGAAGGTGGTGCGCAGGGCGTCATGTCGGTGCACGACCTCCTGCAGGGCACGCTCCAGTACGTCCATGCGCAGGTGGCCCTCCAGCCGGACGGCGACAGGCACGTTGTATAGAGGGCTGCCCGGTTCGAGCTGATCAATGAGCCACAGCCGCTGCTGGGCGAAGGACAGCGGCAGCGGACCGTCATGCGAGACGCGGGTGAGCGGGGAGGTGTTCGTGCGGGTGAGTCCCGAGAGACGAACCGCGAGTGCCTCCACGGTGGGCGACTCGAAGAGCGCGCGCAGGGGCAGTTCCACGCTGAACTCCGCCCGCACGCGCGACACCACCTGGGTGGCCAGCAGCGAGTGGCCCCCCAGTTCGAAGAAGGAGTCCTTCACGCCCACCTGGGGCAGACGCAGGACTTCGGCCCAGATGGAGGCCAGCTTCGCTTCGACCTCCGTGCGGGGCGCTTCGTAGGTGTTACCGGACTGAGGCGCCTCCGGCTCCGGCAGGGCCTTGCGGTCGACCTTGCCGTTGGAGTTGAGAGGCAGGGCCTCCAGCACCACGAAGGTGGTGGGGACCATGTACTCAGGGAGGCCCTGACGCAGGTGCGTCTTGAGGGCTTCCACTTCCAGCGAGGCATTCGCCTTGGGCGTGACGTAGGCGACCAGCCGCTTGTCGGCGGCCTCACCCTTGGCGACGACGACGGCGTCCTTGAGTCCCGGAGCACGGCGGAGGGCGGCTTCGATTTCGCCCAGTTCGATGCGGAAGCCACGCACCTTCACCTGGAAGTCGATGCGGCCGAGGTACTCCAGCCGCCCGTCGAGGCGGTACCGGACACGGTCGCCCGTGCGGTACATGCGGCCACCAGGAGGACCGTAGGGCTCCGGCACGAAGCGCTCTGCGGTCAGGTCCGGGCGCAGCAGGTAGCCACGAGCCTGACCTTCGCCCGCGAGGTACAGCTCGCCCGCGACACCCACGGGCACCGGCTGCAACGAAGCATCCAGCACGTAGGCCCGCGTCGCGGGCAGCGGCCTGCCAATTAGGGGCACTTCGTCACGGCCGACGAGAGACGCGGTGGAGTAGGTGGTGTCCTCGGACGGGCCGTAGAGGTTGAAGAGCTTCTCCACGGTGGGCACCGCGTACACCTGCCTCGCGAGCGTTTCGGGCAGGGCTTCGCCCGCGAGGTTGATGACACGCACGGAAGGCGGCACCGCGCCCAGGCGCAGCAGTTGCGCCATGGCGGAGGGCACGGTGTTGACGAGGGTGACGTGCGAGGCCGTAGGCAGCTCCGCCAGGTGCAGGGCGTTGCGTGCCACTACCACCGCGCCCCCGCTGCTCAACGGAGCGAAGAGCTCGAAGACGGAGAGGTCGAAGTTGAGGCTCGTCGCGGCGAGGGTGCCCTTCAACTCCTCGGGGGTAAACGTCTCCAGGGCCCAGTGGAGGAAGGAGACGGCGTTGCCGTGGGAGATGGCGACACCCTTGGGACGGCCCGTGCTGCCGGAGGTGTAGATGAGGTAGGCGAGGTGGGCCGGGTGGATGTCCACCGTAGGCGCCGTGGTGGGTTGCTTCACCAGCTCCACGTCCGAGTCGAGGCACACGGGCGTGGCGCTGGTTTCGGGCAGGGCCTGCAGAAGGTGCGAATGCGCCACGAGGGCAGGCCCCTGGGCGTCCTCCAGCAGCCAGCCCAGGCGCTCACGCGGGTAACTGGGGTCCAGCGGCACGTAGGCACCACCGGCCTTGAGGATGCCGAGGGCTCCGATGATGAGGTCCTCGGTACGCTCGACGCACAGGCCGACGCGGACTTCGGGCCCGACGCCCAGGCCGCGCAGACGGTGCGCGAGCTGGTTGGCCTTCGCGTCCAGCTCCCGGTACGTCAGCCGCCGCTCGGGCGTGATGACTGCCACGGCATCCGGCGTGCGGCGCACCTGGGCTTCCACCATCGCGGGGATGCTGCGCTCACGCACCACCTGCGAGGCAGGCGGGTTCCATTCGACCAGGAGCTGCTGGCGCTCGGCATCCGTGAGCAGCGGCAGGTCGCCAAGCTTCGTGTCCGGCTTCTTCGCGATGGCCTCCAGCAGCACGCCGAAATGGCCCGCCATGTGCTGGATGGTCGCCGCGTCGAACAGGTCCGTCGCGAAGTCGAACGAGCCGACGAAGCCGTCCGGGCCCTCGCGCAGACCCAGGGAGAGGTCGAACTTGGCGAAGTGGGCTTCCAGCGGGAGGGCCTGGAAGGACAGCCCTGGCAGGCGCAGCGCCTCGGTGGGCGTGTTCTGCAGGACGAACATGGCCTGGAACAGCGGGCTGCGGCTCAGGTCGCGCGTGGGCTGCACGGCTTCCACGAGCTTCTCGAACGGCAGGTGCTGATGGTCATAGGCCGCGAGCGTCGTGCCTCGGACCTGGGTCAGCAGCTCCCGGAACGTCGCGCGCGGATTGAGTTGGGCGCGCAGGACGAGCGTGTTGATGAAGAAGCCGATGAGGCCTTCGGTCTCCGCCTGCGTGCGGCCCGCGATGGGCGTGCCCACGCTGATGTCATCCTGCGCGGAGTAGCGCGACAGCAGCACCTGGAAGGCCGCCAGCAACGTCATGAACGGCGTGGCGCCTTCCCGCTGTGAGAGGGCCTTGAGGCCATCCGCGACGCGCTTGGGAATGCGCACGTCCACCGAGTCGCCCCGGTGCGACTGCACGGGCGGACGCGGGTGGTCCGTGGGCAGCTCCAGCGCCGGGGGCGCCCCGGAGAGCTGCTGCTTCCAGTAGTGGATTTGCGCGTCCAGCGCCTCTCCCTGGAGCCAGTTTCGCTGCCACGCCGCGAAGTCCGCATACTGCACGGGCAGCGGCGGGAGCGAGGGCGACCGGCCCGTGGAGAAGGCCGCGTAGAAGGTCGCCACTTCCCGGACGAGGACGCCCATGGACCAACCGTCGGAGACGATGTGGTGCATCGTCACCAGCAGCAGGTGGGAGTCCTTGGCCAACCGTACCAGTGTGCTGCGCAGCAGCGGGCCCCTGGCCAGGTCGAACGGCCGTCGTGCTTCCTCGTCGGCCATCCGCCGCGCCTCTTCTTCCCGGAGTGCTTCAGGCCGGGCGGAGAGGTCCACGAGTGGCAGCGCCCAACCGCAGGGCGCATGGACCGTCTGGATGGGCTGGTCCTGGTGCTGGTGGAAGGTGGTGCGCAGGGCCTCGTGGCGCTGGATGAGCGCTTCGAAGGCACGGCGCAGCGACTCCACGTCCAACTGCCCCGAGAGCTGGAGCGCCGTGGGGATATTGTACGACGCGTCCCCAGGCTGGAGCTGATCCAGCAGCCACAGCCGCTGCTGCGCGAAGGACAATGGCCGCGGGCCGTCCGCGTGCATCTGGGTGGGCGCGGGCAGGTGGCGGTTCGGCGTGGCCGTCTGGAGCCGCTCCGCGAGCGTGGCGACCGTGGGGGACTCGAAGAGGACCCGCAGCGGCAGCTCCACGCGGAACGTGGCGCGCACGCGCGAGACGAGCTGGGTGGCCAGCAACGAGTGGCCGCCGAGCGCGAAGAAGTCGTCGTGGACGCCTACGCGCTCCACGCGCAGCACCTGCGTGAAGAGGGCCGCGAGCTGCTCCTCGGCGGGGGTGCGCGGTGCGACGTAGGTGGAAGCGAGCGCGGAGCCCTGGGGGGCGGGCAAGGCCTTGCGGTCCACCTTGCCGTTGGTGTTGAGCGGCAGCGCTTCCAGCACCAGGAACGCGGAAGGCACCATGTACTCGGGCAGGTGCTGCTTGAGGAAGGTGCGCAGCTCGGTGGAGTCCAGGGACTCTCCCGCCTCGGGGACGAGATAGGCGACGAGCCGCTTGTCTCCGGGCACATCCTCGCGGGCGAGGACGACGGCTTGATGCACGGCGGGATGGCCCAGCAGGCGGGACTCGATTTCACCCAGCTCGATGCGGAAGCCGCGCACCTTCACCTGGAAGTCGGCGCGGCCCAGGTAGTCGAGCATCCCGTCCGCGCGCCAGCGCACCACGTCGCCGGTGCGGTAGAGGCGGGCACCCGGGGTGGAGGAGAAGGCATCCGGGATGAAGCGGTCCGCCGTCAACTCCGGGCGGTTGAGGTAGCCGCGCGCGACGCCCTCACCGCCGATGAAGAGCTCACCGGCGACGCCAATGGGCACGGGGCGCAGCGTGCGGTCCAGGACGTAGACGCGCACGTTGGGAAGGGGCCGGCCGATGGTGGGCGTGGGGGAGGCGTCGAAGGCGCAGGCGGTGGCGTCGACGGTGCACTCGGTGGGGCCATAGACGTTGAAGACGCGGGGGCGCGGGGCCTGGGCGAGGTGGCGCCAGGTGGCGGGGTCCACGGCTTCACCGCCGACGAGGACGCGGTGGGGAACTGCCGTGCGCTCCAGCAGGCCTTCATCCACCAGCAGGCGCAAGTGGGCCGGAGAGCAGTCGAGGACGTCGAGAGCGTCCTGGCCAATGCGGTTGACGAGCTCGCCGACGTCGGCGCGGGCCTCGTCGGGGACGATGCAGAGGGTATGGCCATCGAGGACCTGGATGAGCTGCTTGACGGAGGCGTCGAAGGAGAGAGGCGCATTGACGCTGACGCGCTCCCCCAGCCGGGCGTCCGCGTGCACCGTGGAGGCGAGGGCGACGCGCAGGTTGAGCACGGAGCGGTGCTGAATCATCACGCCCTTGGGACGGCCGGTGCTGCCGGAGGTGTAGATGATGTAGGCGAGGTGCTCCGGCGTGACGGACGTCACCGGGGGGGCGTGGGACTCAAGAGCAAGGTCCGCGGCGTCGGAGTCCAGGCAGAGGGTGTGCGCGGAGTGCGGAGGCAGTGAGTCGCGCAGGCGCTGCTGGGTGAGGACGACGGGAGCCCCGGTGTCGGTGAGGACGTGGGCAAGCCACTCGCGGGGGTAGCTGGGGTCGATGGGGACGTAGGCGCCGCCAGCCTTGAGGGTGCCGAGGATGCCGACGAGGGCTTCCACGGAGCGCTCCACGCAGAGCACGACGCGCACGTCGGGGCCAACGCCCCGCTTCACCAGCCGGTGGGCCAGTTGATTCGCACGCGTGTCCAACTCCCGGAAGGTGAGCTGCTCCTCGCGGCAGATGACGGCCAGGGCGTAGGGCGTGCGAAGGGCCTGGGCGCTGAAGGCCTCATGGAGGCAGAGGTCGCGGGGGAACTCCGCGTTGGGCCCATTCCAATCCACAAGGAGCTGCTGGCGCTCCGGCGCGGTGAGCAGCGGCAAGCTCGCGAGCGTCGAGTCCGGCTGGGCGGCGATGGCCTCCAGCAGCACGCCCAGGTGTCCGGACATGCGATGGGCCGTCGACGCGTCGAAGAGGTCCGTCGCGTACGTCAGCAGTCCGACGAAGCCCTGGGGGGACTCGCCGAGCGTCAGCGTGAGGTCGAACTTGGAGGACCGCGTGTCCACCGGGACGCTCTGGAAGGACAGCCCGGACACGCGGAGCGTCTCCGTGGGCGCGTTCTGCAGGGAGAACATCGCCTGGAAGAGGGCGCTGCGGCTCAGGTCGCGCACGGGGTGGAGGACCTCCACCAGCTTTTCGAAGGGCAGGTGCTGATGCTCGTAGGCAGCGAGCGTCGTGCGGCGCACCTGGGCGAGGAACTCACGGAACGTCGCGCGCGGATCCACCTGGGCGCGCAACACCAGCGTGTTGACGAAGAAGCCGATGAGGCCCTCGGTCTCCGCCTGCGTGCGACCCGCGATGGGCGTACCCACGCTGATGTCGTCCTGCGTGGAGTAGCGCGCCAGGAGCAACTGCCACGCCGCGAGCAGCAGCATGAAGGGCGTCGCGCCTTCATCCTGGGCCAGGGCCTTCAGGGACTGCGAGATCTCCAACGGGATGCGCACGTCCACCGTGGCGCCCCGACGTGACTGCACCGGCGGACGCGGGCGGTCCGTGGGCAGCTCCAGCGCGGAAGGTGCCCCACCCAACTGCTTCTTCCAGTAGCCCAACTGCGCATCCAGCGCTTCGCCCTGGAGCCAGCCTCGCTGCCACACGGCGAAGTCCGCGTACTGCACGGGCAGCGGCGGGAGCGACGGCCACTGGCCCATGACGAAGGCTTCGTAGAAGGCCGCTGCCTCCCGGACGAGCACGCCCATGGACCAGCCGTCGGAGACGATGTGGTGCATCGTCACCAGCAGCAGGTGCGAGTCCTGTCCCAGCCGCACCAGCGTGCTGCGCAGCAACGGGCCCGCGGTGAGGTCGAACGCACGCCGGGCCTCCGTGGCCGCCACGCGCTGGGCCTCCTCTTCCCGCCGCGATTCAGGCAGGGACGTCAGGTCGATGAGGGGCAGCTCCCAGCCAGCAGGCTCCTGGATGCACTGCGACGGCTCCTCCTCCGACGTGGAGAGCGTGGTGCGCAGTGATTCGTGGCGCTCCACCAGCGCTTCGAAGGCGCGGCGCAACGACTCCACGTCCACCGGGCCCGTCAGCCGCAGGGCGGTGGGGATGTTGTACGAGATGTCTCCCGGCTGGAGCTGATCCAGCAGCCAGAGCCGCTGCTGGGCGAAGGACAGCGGAATGGCGCCTTCGCGCGGCATGGGCCGCAGCGGCGGCGCGCGGAGCCCGGCGGACCGGGCCTCCTCGAGCTTCGGCGCGAGGCCTTCGACCGTGGGCGCCTCGAAGAGCGCCCGCAGCGGCAGCTCCACTCGGAACGTGGACCGCACGCGCGAGACGAGCTGGGTGGCCAACAGCGAATGGCCTCCCATGGCGAAAAAGTCGTCCCGCACGCCGATGCGCTCCACCCGGAGGACCTCGGCGAAGAGGGTGGCGAGCTGCTCCTCGGCGGCGGTGCGCGGCGCGACGAAGACGGTGCTCCGAGGCGTGTTCCCCGGCTCCGGCAGGGCCTTCCTGTCCACCTTGCCGTTGGCGTTGAGGGGCAGCGCGTCCAGCACCACGAAGGCCGACGGCACCATGTACTCCGGCAGCCGCTGCTTGAGGCCTGCCCGGAGCGTGTCCGGGGTCGGCGAATGGCCCTCGCGCGCGGTGACGTAGCCGATGAGGCGCTTGTCCGCGCCGGTGCCCCGCGCCACGACGACCGCTTCATTCACGCCAGCGGTGGAGCGCAGCGCGGTCTCGATCTCGCCCAGCTCGATGCGGAAGCCACGCACCTTCACCTGGAGGTCGACGCGGCCCAGGAAGTCGAGCGTCCCGTCCTCCCTCCAGCGCGCCTGGTCGCCCGTGCGGTAGAGGCGCTCGCCCGGAATGGACGCGAAGGGGTGGGGGATGAAGCGCTCCGCGGTCAGGTCCGGGCGGTGCAGGTAGCCCCAGGCCAGGCCCTGGCCCCCCACGTACACCTCGCCGGCAATGCCCACGGGCACCGGGTGCAGGTGCGCGTCGAGCACGTAGACGGTGGAGTTGGAGGGCGGCCGGCCGATGGGGATGGCGCCTTCCACGCGCGAGCCATGGCCCATGGCGAAGGTGGTGGCGAGGGTCGTGTTCTCCGTGGGGCCGTAGGCGTTGTGGAAGCTCGCGCCCTCGGGGATGCGGGTCAGGTGCTCCCGCACGCGGTCCGCGGGCAGCACGTCGCCACCGGAGAGGATCTGCCGCACGCCCGCGAGCGCTTCACCCTGGTGCAGGGCCATCTGCTCGAAGAGCGCGGTCGTCAGGAACAGCGTCGTCACGCCGTGGTGGCGCAACTGCGCGGCCAGATCCTCCAACGAAAGCGAGTGCGGCGGAGCGAGGACGAGCTTCGAGCCATTCAACAGCGCGCCCCAGATTTCGAGCGTGGAGGCGTCGAAGGCGATGGGGGCGACCTGGAGCCAGACCTCGTCCGCGCCGAAGCGCATGAAGGTGCTGCCGAGCACCATCCGCGTGATGCCCCGGTGCGGAATGCAGACGCCCTTGGGGCGGCCGGTGCTCCCGGAGGTGAACATCACGTAGGCCATGGCCTCGCCGTCCACGCGGACGTCGGGGGCGTGGGTCGGCCTGGTGGCGATGACGTCGCGCTGCGCGTCCAGCCAGACGCGGGTGCCGGTGGCGGGCAGCAGGGACGCGAAGGGCTGGTGGGTGACGACGAAGTGGACGTCCGCGTCCTCCAGCAGGGACGCGATGCGCTCCACGGGCGCGTTGCGATCCACGGGGACGTAGGTGGCCCCCACCTTGAGGATGGCGAGGAGCGCCGCCACCAGCTCGAAGGACCGCTCGACGGCGAGGCCGACCCGCGCACCCGGCTGGATGCCGAGGTCGCGCAGGTGGTGCGCCAACTGGTTCGCGCGCGCGTCCAGTTGGGCATAGGTCAGCGAGGCCTCTCCCAGGACGAGGGCGATGGCCTCGGGCGCGCGCTGCGCCTGCCGGGCGAAGTGGACGTGGACGGGGACGTCCGTGGGACTGGCGACGGTGGTGTCGTTCCACTCCACGAGGATGCGCCGCCGCTCCTCGCTGGAGAGGAGGGACAGGTCGGCCACGGACTGCTCGGGCCTGGCGGCCACGGCCTCCAGCAGCGTGAGCCACTGGCGGGCCATCCGCTCCAGGGTGCCGCGCTTGAAGAGGGCGGTGCTGTACTCCAGCGACCCCACGAAACCCTGGGGCGAGTCCTGCATCGCCAGGTTGAGGTCGAACTTGGCGGAGCGCCCTTCGGTGACGACCTGCTGGAAGGTGAGGCCGCGGACGCGCAGGTCTCCGGCCGGCGCGTTCTGGAGGGCGAACATCACCTGGAACAGCGGGCTGCGGCTCGCGTCCCGTACGGGCTGGAGGACCTCCACCAGCTTCTCGAACGGAAGGTGCTGGTGTTCGTAGGCCGCGAGCGTCGTGCCGCGCACCTGGGCCAGCAACTGACGGAAGGAGTCCTCCGGCGCCACGCGCGTACGCAGGACGAGCGTGTTGACGAAGAAGCCGATGAGGCCCTCGGTCTCCGCCTGCGTGCGGCCCGCGATGGGCGAGCCCACGGTGATGTCGTCCTGCGCGGAGTAGCGCGACAGGAGGACCTGGAATGCCGCCAGCAGCACCATGAAGGGTGTGGCGCCCTCACGCTGCGCCAGGGCCTTGAGCGCCTCGGACGTCTCCTGGGGAATCCGCACGGAGACGGCCGCGCCCTGGTGGGACTGGATGGCCGGCCGCGGATGGTCGGTGGGCAGCTCCAGCGCGAACGCCGCGCCCGCGAGCTGCTGCTTCCAGTAGCCCAGTTGCGCGTCCAGCGCCTCGCCCTGGAGCCACTGGCGCTGCCGCTCCGCGAAGTCCGCGTACTGCACCGGCAGCGGGGCCAGCGTGGGCGTCTGGCCGGAGGTGAAGGCCTCGTAGAAGGCCACCAGCTCGCGGACGAGCACGCCCATGGACCAGCCGTCGGAGACGATGTGGTGCATCGTCACGAGCAGGAAGTGGTCCTCCTCCGCCAGCCGCACCAGCGTCGTGCGCAGGAGCGGCCCGCGCTCCAGGTGGAAGGGCTGGTTCGCCTCCTTGGCGATCCGGCGCTGGGCCTCGGCTTCGCGCTGCGCGTCGGGCAGCGCGGACAGGTCCACGAGCGGCAGCGTCCACGCGTCCGGCAGGTGGATGTGCTGCGTGGCCTGCCCTTCATGCTCATGGAAGGTGGTGCGCAGGGATTCGTGTCGCGCGACCAGGGACTCGAAGGCGCGGCGCAGCGACGCCACGTCCACCGGGCCCTTCAGCCGGAGCGCCGAGGGGATGTTGTACGACGCATCCCCCGGCGTGAGCTGATCCAGGAACCAGAGCCGCTGCTGGGCGAAGGAGAGCCGAATTGCTCCCGTGCGCGAGGCGGGCCGGAGCGGAGGCGTCCCCCGGGCCGCCGCGGGCCGCGCGTCCGCGAGCTTCAGCGCGAGGGCGGCCACGGTCGGTGCATCGAAGAGGGTCCGCAGGGGCAGCTCCAGCCCGAGCGTGGCCCGCACGCGCGAGACGAGCTGGGTGGCCAGCAGCGAGTGGCCTCCCAACGCGAAGAAGTCATCATGGAGGCCCACCCGCTCCACCCGGAGGACTTCGGAGTAGAGCGCCGCCAACTGCTTCTCGGTGGCGGTGCGCGGTGCGACGTAGGCGGCGGCGCGCGTGCTCTCCTCCGGCTCCGGCAGGGCCTTGCGGTCCACCTTGCCGTTGGAGTTGAGGGGCAGGGCGTCCAGCACCATGACGGCCGACGGCACCATGTACTCGGGCAGGTGCTGCTTGAGTCCTGCCTTGAGCGCGTCCGTGTCCAGCGAGTGGCCTTCGCTCGCGGTGACGTAGCCGATGAGGCGCTTGTCCGCGTCCGTGCCCCGGGCCACGACGATGGCCTCGTTGACGCCGGTGGCGGAGCGCAGCACGGCTTCGACTTCGCCCAGCTCGATGCGGAAGCCGCGCACCTTCACCTGGAAGTCGACGCGGCCCAGGAAGTCGAGCGTGCCGTCCTCCCGCCAGCGGGCCTTGTCGCCCGTGCGGTAGAGACGCTCGCCCGGCGTGGAGGCGAAGGGATGGGGGACGAAGCGCTCCGCGGTCAGCTCGGGACGATTCAGGTAGCCCCAGGCCAGGCCCTGGCCACCCACGTACACCTCACCGGCGACACCCACGGGCGCAGGGCACAGGCTCGCGTCGAGCACGTAGACGGTGGAGTTGGAGAGCGGCCGGCCGATGGACACCGAACCGCCCACCACCGAATCGCGGTGCATGGCGAAGGTGGTGGAGAAGGTGGTGTTCTCAGTGGGTCCATACCCATTGAGGAGCGTCGCGCCTTCCGGGAGACGCGCGAGGTGTTCGCGCACACGGGCGGCGGGCAGCACATCCCCACCGGCGAGGACCTGGCGCACGCCCGCGAGTGCTTCACCCTGGTGCAGGGCCATCTGCTCGAAGAGGGCGGCGGTGAGCCAGAGTGACGTCACGTGGTGGTGACGCAACTGGGCGGCCAGTTCCTCCAACGACAGGGAGTGCGGCGGGGCGAGGACGAGCTTCGCGCCGTGCAGCAGCGCGCCCCAGATTTCGAGGGTGGACGCGTCGAAGGCAACGGGTGCGAACTGCAGCCAGACTTCGTCTGGCCCGAAGCGCATGAAGGTGCTGCCGAGCACCAGTCGCGTGATGCCTCGGTGGGGCACGCTGACGCCCTTGGGACGGCCCGTGGAGCCCGACGTGAACATCACGTAGGCCAGGGCTTCACCCTCCACGCGGACCTCTGGCGCATGCGTGGGCCGCGCGGCGATCTCCGCGGACTGGGCATCCAGCCAGACGCGGGTGCCGGTGGAGGGCAGGAGTGAAGCGAAGGACTGGTGAGCGAGCGTCACGCTGACGTCCGCGTCCTCCAGCAGGGCTTCGATGCGCTCCACGGGCGCGTTGCGGTCCACGGGGACGAAGGCCGCGCCCACCTTGAGGACGGCGAGGAGCGCGGTCACCAACTCGAAGGAGCGCTCGACGGCGATACCGACGCGTGCACCGGGAGCGATGCCCAGGGCCCGCAGGTGGTGCGCCAACTGGTTCGCGCGCGCGTCCAGTTGGGCATACGTCAGCGTCGCGTCGCCCAGTACCAGCGCCATCGCGTCAGGCGTGCGCTGGGCCTGCCGGGCGAAGTGGACGTGGACGGGGACCTCCGTCGGGCTGGCGACGGCGGTGTCGTTCCACTCGACGAGGACGCGCTGGCGCTCCTCGCTGGAGAGGAGGGACAGCCCGGCCACGGGCTGCTCGGGCTTCGCGGCCACGGCCTCCAGGAGCGTGCGCAGATGGCTGCCCATCCGCTCGATGGTGCTCCGCTCGAAGAGGGCGGTGCTGTACTCCATCCAGCCGGTGAACCCCTGCGGTGAGTCCTGCAACGTCAGGGTGAGGTCGAACTTGGCGGAGTGGCCCTCGGCGACGACCTGCCGGAAGGTGAGGCCTGGAACGCGCAGCGCTTCTCCAGGGGCGTTCTGGAGGACGAACATCACCTGGAACAGCGGGCTGCGGCTCGCGTCCCGCACGGGCTGGAGTACCTCCACCAGCTTCTCGAAGGGCACGTGCTGATGCTCGTACGCCGCGAGCGTCGTGCCGCGCACCTGGGCCAGCAACTGACGGAAGGAGTCCTCCGGTGTCACGCGCGCACGCAGGACGAGCGTGTTGACGAAGAAGCCGATGAGCCCTTCGGCTTCCGCCTGGGTGCGGCCCGCGATGGGCGAGCCCACCGTGATGTCGTCCTGGCCCGAGTAGCGCGACAGGAACACCTGCCAGGCCGCGAGCAGCACCATGAACGGCGTGGCGCCCTCACGCTGTGCCAGTGCCTTGAGCGCCTCGGACGTCTCCTGGGGAATCCGCACGGCGTGGGTCGCACCCGCGTGGGACTGGATGGCCGGGCGGGGATGATCCGTGGGCAGCTCGAGCGTGGCCGGAGCCCCCGATAGCTGCTGCTTCCAGTAACCCAGTTGCGCGTCGAGCGTCTCGCCCTGGAGCCAGTCGCGCTGCCACGCCGCGAAGTCCGTGTATTGCACAGGCAGCGGGGCCAGCGCGGGCGCCTGACCGGTGCTGAAGGCCTCGTAGAAGGCCACCAGCTCACGGACGAGCACGCCCATGGACCAGCCGTCGGAGACGATGTGGTGCATCGTCACGAGCAACAGGTGTTCTTCCGCCGTCAGCCGCACGAGCGCGGTTCGCAGCAGCGGGCCGTTCCTCAGGTCGAACGGTTGACGTGCATCCGCTTCGACCTTCCGCTGGGCCTCGGCCTCGCGCTGCGCGTCGGGCAGCATGGACAGGTCGATGAGCGGCAACGCCCACGTGCCGGGCGGATGGATGTGCTGGGTGGCCTGCCCTTCGACGTCGCGGAAGGTGGTGCGCAGGGCGTCGTGCCGAGCCACCAGCGCCTCGAAGGCGCGGCGCAGCGACTCCACGTCCACCTGCCCCGTCAGCCGGAGCGCCGTGGGGATGTTGTAGGACGCGTCCCCCGGCGTGAGCTGATCCAGGAACCAGAGCCGCTGCTGAGCGAAGGAAAGGGGTTGAGGCCCATCCGCCTGGGTCCGGGTGAGCGGGGGGAGGCGGAGGCTCGGCGTCTGGGATTGGAGGCGTTCTGCGAGCGCGGCCACGGTGGGCGCCTCGAAGAGGGCCCGCAGCGGCAGCTCCATGCGGAACGTGGCGCGCACGCGCGAGACGAGCTGGGTGGCGAGCAACGAATGGCCGCCGAGGGCGAAGAAGTCGTCGTGGACGCCCACGCGCTCCACGCGCAGCACCTGCGTGAAGAGGGCCGCGAGCTGCTCCTCGGTGGGGGTGCGCGGTGCGACGTAGGTGGAGGCGAGCGCGGTGCCTTGAGGCGCGGGCAGCGCCTTGCGGTCCACCTTGCCGTTGGTGTTGAGCGGCAGCGCTTCCAGCACGAGGAGCGCGGAGGGGCGCATGTGCTCGGGCAAGAGCTGCTTGAGCCAGTCCCTGAGGGCCTCGGGCGTGGGTGCGGCTTGCGTACCCTCCGGAGGCACCACGTACGCGACGAGCCGCTTGTCGCCGGGGATGTCCTCGCGAGCCAGCACCACGGCGGCGTGCACCTGGGGATGCTTGAGGAGGACAGCTTCGATTTCGCCCAGCTCGATGCGGAAGCCGCGGACCTTCACCTGGAAGTCGGCGCGGCCCAGGTAGTCGAGCATCCCGTCCGCGCGCCAGCGCACCACGTCGCCGGTGCGGTAGAGGCGGGCACCCGGGGTGGAGGAGAAGGCATCCGGGATGAAGCGGTCCGCCGTCAACTCCGGGCGGTTGAGGTAGCCGCGCGCGACGCCCTCACCGCCGATGAAGAGCTCACCGGCGACGCCAATGGGCACGGGGCGCAGCGTGCGGTCCAGGACGTAGACGCGCACGTTGGGCAGGGGGCGACCGATGGTGGGCGAGGCAGAGGCGTCGAAGGCGCAGGCGGTGGCGTCGACGGTGCACTCGGTGGGGCCGTAGACGTTGAAGACGCGGGGGCGCAGGGCCTGGGCGAGGTGGCGCCAGGTGGCGGGGTCCACGGCTTCCCCTCCGACGAGGACGCGGTGGGGGACGGCCGTGCGCTCCAGCAGGCCTTCATCCACCAGCAGGCGCAGGTGGGCCGGAGAGCAGTCGAGGACGTCCAGCGCATCCTTCTCGATGCGGTTGACGAGCTCGGCGACGTCGGCGCGGGCCTCGTCGGGGACGATGCAGAGGGTATGGCCGTCGAGGACCTGGATGAGCTGCTTGACGGAGGCGTCGAAGGAGAGAGG
>NZ_JAIQDE010000012.1 GCF_020037015.1 Corallococcus sp. AS-1-6
CGGCCTCGTTTCGGTGGTGCTCACCGGGGATCGTTACGTCGCCTTTCTCGTTTCCACACCCTCTGTGACTACCTCGCTGCGCCGTGCGCTGGAGGAAGGGCAGCAGGCGCAGGCCAAGGGAGACAAGGTGGCCATGGAGGCAGCCCGCCTGCGCGCGACCACTGCGGTCCAATCGCTGTCGCCCGAGGAGCAGGCGCTCGTTGGCCAGCTCATCTTGACCTTCATGCCGAACAACGAAGGCTGAAACGGTAAGGTCCACTCCAGGCGTCAGCCAACCCAGGCGCCTGGAGACCGGACATGCACACCCCGCCCATCCTGGGACCCACCCTCGAAACGCCGCGCCTCATCCTGCGCCCGCCCACGCTCCAGGACCTGGAGGGCTTCGTGGCGATGATGGCGAACGAGGAGACCGCGCGGTACATCGGCGGCGTCCAGCCCCGCTCCAGCGTGTGGCGCGCCCTCTGCTCCATGGCCGGCTCCTGGGCGCTCCAGGGCTTCGCGCTCTTCTCCGTGTTCGAAAAGGCCACGGGCAAGTGGGTGGGCCGCCTGGGGCCCTGGCAGCCCGCGGAGTGGCCGGGCACGGAGGTCGGTTGGAGCCTGGCGCGCGACGCCTGGGGCAAGGGCTACGCGACGGAGGGCGCGACGGCCGCCATCGACTGGGCCTTCGACCACCTCGGGTGGACGGAGGTCATCCACTCCATCTCCCCGCCGAACGAGCCCTCGAAGCAGGTGGCCCGCCGGCTGGGCTCGCGCTTCCTGCGCATGGGCATGCTGCCGGCGCCCTACAACGACCACCCGGTGGAGATCTGGGGCCAGAGCCGCGAGGAGTGGCGGACACGCAAGCGGTAGTACAGATTGGCGCCATGAACACACGCGCCCCCCAGGTGGTCCTCGTCCGTCACGGTGAGACGGAGTGGAGCCGCAGCAGCCAGCACACCGGCCGCACGGACCTGCCGCTCTTGGAGGAGGGCCGCCAGATGGCGGAGCGGCTCCGCGCGCCGCTGGGCAAGTGGCGCTTCGCCGCCGTGTGGACCAGCCCGCTGATGCGCGCGTGGGAGACGTGCGTGCTCTCGGGCTACGGCGACGTGGCCCAGAAGAAGGACGACCTGATGGAGTTCGACTACGGCGACTACGAGGGCCGCACCGGCGCGGACATCCGCACCACGCGCCCGGACTGGACGCTGTGGAAGGACGGCGTGCCCAACGGAGAGACGCTGGAGCAGGTGGGCGCCCGCGCCGACCGCATCATCGCGGAGGCGCGCGCCCTCCAGGACGACGTGCTCCTCTTCTCCCACGGGCACATGCTGCGCATCCTCGCCTCGCGCTGGCTGGGCCTGCCCCCGGACGGAGGCAGGCTGTTCCACCTGGGCACGGCGTCCATCAGCGTGCTGGGCTCCGAGGCCGGCGGCAGGCAGCCGGTCCTCGTGAGCTGGAACGACACCACGCACCTGCGGGAGTGACGGACCGCTACAGCTTCCCCTCCAGGAAGTTGCGCACCAGCGACGGGCCCTCCGGCGTCAGCACGCTCTCCGGATGGAACTGCAGGCCCACCACCGGCCGCGTGCGGTGGCGCAGCGCCATCACCAGGCCGTCCTGGCTCCACGCGGTGGCCTCCAGCTCCGCGGGCATGGACTGCGCCGCCACCACCAGCGAGTGGTAGCGCGCCGCCTGGAAGCCCTGCCGCACGCCGGTGAAGACGCCGGTGCCGTCATGGCGGATGTGCGCCGCCTTGCCGTGCACGGGCTCCGGCGCGCGCACCACCTGTCCGCCGAACGCCGCGCCAATGGACTGGTGCCCCAGGCACACGCCCAGCACCGGCACGCGAGACTGGGAGATGGCCGCCACGCTCACCCCGGCCTCGTGCGGCGTGCACGGCCCCGGGGACACCACCAGGTGAGACGCGCCCGACGCCGCGATGCCCGCGACGTCCAGCGCGTCGTTGCGCACCACCTTCACCTCCGCGCCCAGCGTGTAGAGCAACTGCACCAGGTTGAAGGTGAACGAGTCGTAGTTGTCGATGACGAGGATCACCGCCCACCTCCTTCGCGAGCCAGGCGCAGCGCGGCGGCCATGGCGCCCGCCTTCGCCTCCGTCTCGTCCGCTTCCTTCATGGGGTCCGAGTCCGCCACCAGCCCCGCCCCGGCGGTCCACATCGTGCGGTCGCCGTCCACGAAGAAGGTGCGCAGCGCGATGGCCACGTCCAGCGTGCCGCAGAAGGACAGGTAGCCCACCGCGCCGGCATAGGGCCCGCGCCGCATGGGCTCCAGCTCGTCGATGATCTGCATCGCGCGGATCTTGGGCGCGCCCGACACGGTGCCCGCGGGGAAGGTGCTCGCCAGCGCGTCCAGCGCGTCGAAGCGCGAGGTGTCCAGCTTGCCGCGCACCTGGGACACGATGTGCATCACGTGGCTGTAGCGCTCGATGATCATCAGGTCCTCGATGCGCACCGTGCCCGGCGCGGCCACGCGGCCCACGTCGTTGCGCCCCAGGTCCACCAGCATGATGTGCTCCGCGCGCTCCTTCTCGTCCGCGAGCAACTCCTTCTCCAGCGCCTGGTCCTCGGCCTCGGAGCCGCCCCGGCGGCGCGTGCCCGCGATGGGCCGCACCACCACGTCCCCGTCGCGCACCTGCACCAGCAGCTCCGGCGACGCGCCCACCAGCGCGCGCGCCTCGCCCAGGTCCACCAGGAACAGGTACGGCGACGGGTTCACCCGCCGGAGCGCCCGGTAGAGCGACAGCGGGGGGATGGCGCCCTTCGCCTCGAACCTGCGCGCGAGCACCGCCTGGAAGCAGTCGCCCGCGCGCACGTACTCCTTCACCTTGTCCACCGCCCGGGCGTAGCCCTCGCGGTCCCAGCACGCGACGGGGGCCGGCGCGTTCTTCTGCGCGGGGACGGCGGCGTAGGCCTCCGGCGGCAGCGGCCGGCGCAGCTTCTCCGCCAGGCCTTCCGCGCGCGCCTCCGCGTCCTTCAGCGCCGCCGCCACGCTGCCGTGCAGCGCGGGCCGCGCGATGGAGATGGCCTTGAGCGTCTGGGTGCGCGTGTCGTGGGTGACGAAGTCCTCCGCGATGAGCCACTCGGAGTCCGGGAAGCCCGTGTCGCGCGGGTGGCGGTCCGGCACGCTCGGCTCGAACCACGACGTGGCGTTGTAGCCCAGGTAGCCCACGAGCCCGCCCAGGAAGGGCGCCTCGCCCGGCAGCGTCGCCACGGACAGCTCGCGCCACAGCGTGCGCAGCACGTCCAGCGGCCGGCCGTCGCGGCGCTCCTCCTGCGAGCCACGCCACAACGTGAGCCCGTCCCGGTCCAGCCGCACGCGGCCCGCCGGGTTCACGCCCACGTGGCTGTAGCGCCCGAAGCGCTCGCCGCCGTAGCACGACTCGAGGATGAAGCCGCGGCTCCCACCGCCCAGCTTCAGGTATGCCGACAGCGGCGTATCCAGGTCCGCCGGCAGCTCCACCGACACCGGCACCGCCTGTCCCGCCTCCGCGCGCTGCCGGTAGGCTGCCTTCCGCTCCTGCGCATCCATGGTCGATTGCCCTGACCCCTCTTCCATCACCCGGAGGGGCGCCCGGGTGCCCGGCCTTCCGGGCCCTGCACCTACGGCTTCGCGACGGGCTTCGCCTGGGCGAACACGCCGTCCTTCCACTGATAGACCTCGCGCTCCGTAACCTTCTGGGGCTTGCCTTCTTCCTCCTCCTCGACGTTCGTGCGCACCACCAGCGCGCGCTTCTCGGCCGGCCGGAAGGAGACCTCGAAGGTGCTCTCGTTCGGGGGGTCCATCAGCCCGCCCAGCTCCAGCGCCACCTTCGCCTTGCCCAGCACGCCCGGCTTCCCGTTGGCCCCGGTGTAGCTCACGTAGGACGTGACGAAGTCGCCGCAACGCTCCGGCGCGGAGTCCAGTTGGAGCAGCGGCACGCCCGCCTGCTTCGCGGGCACCAGCTTCACCGTCACCGGACCGCCCCGGCCCTCGCCGTACGCCGTGGACGCCACCGCCACGTCCACGCTGCTCACCCGGCGCGGCGGCTTCACGCCCGGCTCCAGCACGCGCACGCGCGCCTTGAACTCGTTGCTCATCACCACCGTGGCCACTTCCATCTCGCCGTCGCCGTCCAGGTCGGCCTCGAAGCGGAACGGCGTGAGCGTGTTGCCGAAGACCCAACCGGTGACGGGGGCCGCGCCCTTCGCGTCCACGACGGACACCTGGTACCAGGTGTTGACGTACTCGCCGACCTTCGCGCGCTCCCCCGCCTTCACGACCTTCACGGGCGTGCCCAGCATCAACGTCCGGACCACGGACGCGTCCGCCGCCGCGCTCGCGCGCAGGTTCGCCTCGTCCACGCCCAGGTAGACCGTCTGCCCGGCGGTGAAGGCGGTGAACTCGAAGGACGCCGGATCCGGCGCGCCCTCCTCCACCACGGAGGCGCTGTATTCGAGCACGGCGTCCGGCGGCGGAGGGGACTGCGCCAGGGTGAGGGCCAGGAGGAGCGCGGACGGCGTCATCGCGAAAGGGTCCGAGGTGGAGGGTTTCCCCGGGTTTATCCCCTGTCCACGCCCACCATCCAAGGGGCCCTCCAGTCCCTGGCTTCGTCGTTTGGAGCGCAAGCATGGCCAGGACGGACGCCCGCCCCCTTGTCAGCGGAGCACGGAGGAGGGTCCGGCCGTGGGTGGCCCCTGCTCCAAGGCCTCGTTACCTCTAGAGGACCGTGGCCACCGCGACCCACCAGGAACGAACGCCGCTGGTTTCCGTGACGCCGCAGGGGCTGTACTGCCAGGCGGGGAACTTCCACATCGACCCATGGCGTCCGGTGGAGCGGGCGCTCGTCACGCACGCGCACGGCGACCACGCCCGGAGCGGGAGCCAGCGCTACCTGGGCGCCTCGCCCGGACGGGGCCTGTTGCAACGCCGCCTGGGCGCGGACGCGGTCATCGACACGCTGGAGTACGGCGAGGCGCTGAAGGTGGGCGACACCACCGTGAGCTTCCACCCGGCGGGCCACGTGCTGGGCAGCGCGCAGATCCGCGTCGAGCACCGGGGCGAGGTGTGGATCATCTCCGGCGACTACAAGCGCACGCCGGACCCCACGTGCGCGCCCTTCGAAGTGGTGCGCTGCCACACCTTCATCACGGAGGCGACGTTCGGCCTGCCCATCTACCGCTGGGACGACACGGGCCTCGTGGCCCAGGACATCCTGCGCTGGTGGGACGCGAACCGCGAGGCGGGCCGCTCCGCGGTGCTCTTCTGCTACGCGCTGGGCAAGGCGCAGCGCCTGCTGGCGGAGCTGGGGAAGCTCACGGACCGGCCGGCCTACGTGCACGGCGCGGTGAACGGGCTCGTCACCGCGTACCGCGAAGCGGGCGTCGCGATGCTGCCCACGCAACTGGTGTCGGAGACGGAGAAGGGCGCGTCCTTCGCGGGCGCGCTGGTGCTGGCGCCGCCGAGCGCGGCCGGCTCCACGTGGATGCGCCGCTTCGGTGAAGCGGAGACGGGCTTCGCGTCGGGGTGGATGCGCGTGCGCGGCAACCGCCGCCGCCGGGGCTACGACCGGGGCTTCGTGCTCTCCGACCACGCGGACTGGCCGGACCTCCTGCGCACGGTGGCGGACACGCAGGCGGAGAAGGTGCTCGTCACGCACGGCTACACGGACCCCTTGTCGCACTACCTGCGGGAGCGGGGCGTGGACGCCTCGCCGCTCGCCACGCCCTTCGAGGGCGAAGCGGAGGACTGACGCGTGCGAGCCCTGGCCGACCTCTACGACACGCTCGACCAGACCACCTCCACCAACGCCAAGGTGGAGGCGATGGCGCGCTACTTCCGGACGACGCCGCCGGAGGACGCCGCCTGGGGCCTGTTCTTCCTCACGGGCCAGAAGCTCAAGCGGCTGCTCACGTCGAAGCTGCTGGTGGGCTGGACGCAGGAGCTCACCGGCATCCCGGACTGGCTCTTCGACGAGGTCTACGCGTCGGTGGGAGACCTGGCGGAGGTGATTGCCCTGCTGCTCGACGGAGCGAACCTCCCGCCCGAGCACGCCGAGGAGCTCCCCCTCTCGCGATGGTTGGAGGAGCGTCTGTTGCCCCTGCGCGGCCTGGACGCGGCGGAGCAGCGCGAGCGCGTGGTGGGCTGGTGGAGGTCCATGCCCCGCCGCGAGCTGTTCCTCCTCAACAAGATGCTCACAGGCGAGCTGCGCGTGGGCGTGTCCAACACGCTGGTGGTGCGAGCCATCGCGCAAGTGACAGGCCTGCCCCCGCCCAGCGTGGCGCACCGGCTGATGGGCACGTGGACGCCGACGAAGGCGTTCTTCGAACAGCTCGTGGCGCCGGACGTCTCGGACGGGCACGTGTCGCGCCCGTATCCCTATTACCTCGCGTCACCGCTGGAGCAGCCGGCGGAGTCGCTGGGCGAGTTGGGTGACTGGCTCGTCGAATGGAAGTGGGACGGCATCCGGGGCCAGCTCATCCGCCGCCAGGGCGACGTGTTCCTCTGGAGCCGGGGCGAGGAGCTGATCACCGAGCGCTTCCCCGAAATCACCGAGGCCGCCCGGGCCCTGCCCGAAGGCACGGTGCTCGACGGCGAGGTGATGGCCTACGAGGACGGCGTCCCCCTGCCCTTCGCCCGGCTCCAGCGCCGCATTGGCAGACAGAAGCTCACGCCCAAGGTGCTGGCGGAGGCCCCCGCCGCGTTCGTCGTCTACGACCTGCTGGAGCAGGACGGGAAGGACATGCGCGAGCTGCCCCTGCGCGAGCGCCGCGCGAGGCTGGAGGCGCTGCTCAAGGACCACCCCCGCTTCCCCCTCTCCCCCACGGTGACGGCTCCGTCGTGGGAGGCGCTGGCGGAGCTGCGCAAGGAGTCCCGCGCGCGCAACGTCGAGGGCTTGATGATCAAGCGCCTGGACTCGGTGTACCAGACGGGGCGCAAGCGCGGCGATTGGTGGAAGTGGAAGATCGACCCGTACACCGTGGACGCGGTGCTGCTCTACGCGCACCCAGGCCACGGCCGGCGCTCGTCGCTCTACACGGACTACACCTTCGCGGTGTGGAACGGCGAGGACCTGCTCCCGGTGACGAAGGCCTACTCGGGCCTCACCGACGAGGAGATCAGCCGGCTCGACCGGTGGATCCGCGCCCACACGCGGGAGAAGTTCGGCCCTGTGCGCTCGGTGGATCCAGAGCAGGTGTTCGAGCTGCACTTCGAAGCCATCGCGCCGTCTCCACGCCACAAGTCGGGCGTCGCCCTGCGCTTCCCACGCATCGCCCGCTGGCGCGCGGACAAGACGGCGAGGGACGCGGACACGCTCGACTCGTTGAAGGGGCTGCTCCATGCAGCCCACTAGGCCCCGCCGCAATCGCATGCGCGGCAAGCACGCGCCGGAGAAGCAGGCGGAGAAGCCCCCACGAACCCGAGCGAGGAAACCCGCGCCCCGGTCCCCTTCTCCCTACAAGGGCGCGCCGCTGGCTCAGCTCCGACAATGGTTCGCCGCCAGGGGCTGGACGCCGTATGCCTTCCAGGAGGAAGCCTGGGCGGCCTACGCGCGAGGAGACAGCGGCCTCATCCACGTGCCCACCGGCGCGGGGAAGACGTACGCGGCCTACCTCGGCCCGCTGGCGGACGTGGCCGAGCGCAACGAGAAGGGGCTTCAGATCCTCTACCTCACGCCCCTGCGAGCCGTATCGCGTGACGTGGAGCAGGCCCTGCGCGAACCGTTGATGGCCCTGGACGCGGACCTGGAGGTGGAGAGCCGCACGGGAGACACGTCCTCCTCCGTGCGCCAGCGTCAGCGCGAACGCCTGCCCCAGGTGCTCATCACCACGCCGGAGTCCCTGTCGCTCCTCCTGACGCAGGAGCAGGCCGCGGAGAACTTCGCCTCGCTGCGCGCCGTCATCGTGGACGAGTGGCACGAACTGCTCGCCTCCAAGCGAGGCACCCAGGTGGAGCTGGCCCTGGCCCGCCTGCGTCACTTCGCGCCGGGCCTGCGCATCTGGGCGCTGTCCGCCACGCTCGCCAACCTGGACGAGGCCGCGCGCACCGTCGTGGGCACGGACCGAAAGCCCACGCTGGTCAGCGCGGACCTTCAGCGCCCGGTGGACGTGGAGACGCTGCTGCCAGCGGAGCTGGACACGTTCCCGTGGGCCGGGCACCTGGGCTTCTCCATGTTGCCGCGCGTGGCGGACTGGCTGGATCCCACGCAGTCCACGCTCCTCTTCACCAACACCCGCTCCCAGGCGGAGCGCTGGTTCGAAGGACTGCGCTTCCTGCGCCCCGAATGGGAGCACTTGCTCGCGCTGCACCACGGCTCCATCGACCGCGAGGAGCGCGAGCGCGTGGAGGGGGGCCTCAAGGACGGAAGCCTGCGCCTCGTCGTGTGCACGTCGTCCCTGGACCTGGGTGTGGACTTCGGCCCGGTGGAGCGCGTCATCCAGATAGGAAGTCCCAAGGGCATCGGCCGCACGCTCCAGCGCGCGGGCCGCAGCGCGCACCGCCCCGGCGCCACATGCCGCATCCTCTTCGTCCCCACGCACGCACTGGAGCTGGTGGAGATGGCCGCCGCCCGCGACGCCATCGCGCGCCGCGAGGTGGAGCCGCGCACGCCGCTGTCCAAGCCGCTCGACGTGCTGGCCCAGCACCTGGTGACGTGCGCGCTGGGAGGAGGCTTCACCCGCGAGTCCCTGCGCGACGAGGTCCGCACCGCGACAAGCTACGCGTCCCTCACCGACGAGGAGTTCGACTGGGCGCTCGCCCTGGTCCGCGAGGGAGGCCCCACGCTGCGCGCCTACCCGGAGTTCCGCCGCGTGGTGGAGGTGGACGGCCGCTTCCGCGTGCCCGACGTGCGCCTCGCCCGGCTGCACCGGCTCAACATCGGCACCATCACGTCGGACGCGTCCGTGCAGCTCCGCTACTGGAGCGGCGGCACCCTGGGCACGGTGGAGGAGTCCTACGTCAGCCGCCTGAAGCCCGGGGACACCTTCCTCTTCGCGGGCCGCCGGCTGGAGTTCAGCCGCTTCAAGGACATGACGGCGTACGTGAAGCCCGCGAAGGCCAAGGCCACCCAGACGCCGCGCTGGGGCGGCAGCCGCCTGCCCCTGTCCACCTCGCTCGCGTCCGCGATGCGCCGCACGCTGGAGTCCGCGCGCCAGGGCGACGTCACAAGGGACGAGGTCGCCGCCGCATGGCCCATCCTCGACGCACAGGCCCGCCTGTCCCGCATCCCCGGCGACGGCGGCTGTCTGGCGGAGACCTGCCGCACGCGGGACGGCCACCACCTCTTCCTCTATCCCTTTGAAGGAAGGCTCGTGCACGAAGGGCTGGCGGCGCTGCTCGCCCTGCGCCTCACGCGTCTACAGAAGGCCACCTTCAGCCTGTCCGTGAACGACTACGGCCTGGAGCTGCTCACCCCCACGCCCTTCCCCTTCGACGAAGCGCTGCGCCCGGCCCTCTTCACCCGCGAGCGGCTGGTGGAGGACATCCTGGAGAGCGTGAACCTGAGCGAGCTCGCGCGCCGGCAGTTCCGCGACATCGCCCGCGTGGCCGGACTGGTGATGCCGGGCCTGCCCGGAGCGCGCAAGTCCACCCGCCAGGTCCAGGCCAGCGCCGCGCTCCTCTATGACGTCTTCGTGAAGTACGACCCGGACAACCTCCTCCTGCGTCAGGCGCGCCGCGAGGTCCTGGAACATCAGTTCGAACAGGGCCGGCTCGCGCGCACCCTGGAGCGCCTGGAGGCGCACCCCGTGGAGGTCGTCCACGTCCACCGGCCCTCGCCGCTGGGCTTCCCGCTCGTCGTCGAGCGCATCAGCGCCAGCGTGTCCAACGAATCCCTGCTGGACCGCGTGCAGCGCCTCAAGGAGCGATGGTCCCAGGCCGATGCCAGACCCGCGTAGCGGACGCGGACGTGGAGCTGCTCCCGGAACGGGCCTTGCATTGGCCTGAAGCCGGCGTGCTCGCGGTGGCGGACCTGCACTGGGGCAAGACGGAGTCCTTCCAGCAGCACGGCATCCCCCTGCCCCGGGGGGTCCTGGATGACGACCTGGCCCGCCTCTCCTCCGCCCTCACCGCCACCGGCGCCCGGCGCCTCCTTTTGGTGGGGGACCTGGTGCACTCGCGCCAGGGGCTCACCGCGGACGTCATCAGCCGCGTGAATACCTGGCGTGAAACACATGCTTCACTAGAAGTCGTGCTGATACGCGGCAACCATGACCGGCACGTGCGGACCCTCCCGCCGTCCTGGAGGCTGGAGGACCGCGCGGAGGCATGGGACGAAGGCCCGTTCCGCTTCGCCCACCACCCGGAGCCGGCCGCCGGGCGCTACGTCTGGGCCGGGCACCTGCACCCCATGGTGCGGCTGTCGGGCGGTGCGGACCGGCTGCGGCTGCCCTGCTTCCACCTGGGCCCCGGCGTGGGCGTCCTGCCCGCGTTCAGCGCCTTCACGGGGGGCATGGACGTGCGGCGGGGCAGGAAGGACCGCGTCTACGCCGTCGCCGGCACCGCGGTGGTGGAGCTGTAGCGCCACGCGCTCCGGCGACCCGGACTCCCAGTCGCCGCGCTCCATGCGTGGCGCGGACCGTCGCACCCTGTAGCGGTACGCCCTGAAAGGGATTGATCGCACAGGGAAACGGGCCCTCGCGCAAAGCTCCCTTCCGATCGCCAGAAGCGGGATTCATCACCGCGCGCGGACAACTTGTCGCAACCACCCCAGAAGGTGCTAAGCGCTCCTTATTCCCACTCCCCACAGAATGGTTGACACTGCCGTGCTCATGGTTGATGGTCCCGCGCCGCATTGGGTCGGGAAATGCATGAGGGACCCGCGCCCACGGCACCATCCTAGAGGTTCGTTGGACGTGACTGCCTTGCCGTCTGAGCGCCAGGAGCCACCCCCCGCCCGGTCCACCGGGACCGGGACGGCCCCCCTGACTTCCGCGCCGAACGGTTTTCCTGCGTCCGCCCCTGCTTTCATGTCGCCTTCAGTCCTCTTGCCCCTGGTCCTGGTATGAGCGGCCCTCTCTTCCCACGCTGGACGAATACGGTGTCGCGCCTGTCGGCCGCGATGCTCCTCGCCGTGCCCGCCATCGCCATCGGCGGCCTCTTGGCCTACGTGCGCAGCCCGCTCGTGACCAATCAGGCCCGCCCGGTGGAACAGCCCATCGAGTTCGACCACCGGCACCACGCCGGTGACGAGCAGATCGACTGTCGCTACTGCCACTGGACGGTGGAGAAGTCCCCGTCGGCGGGCATCCCCTCCACCACCGTGTGCATGTCCTGCCACGCGCAGGTGTGGAACAAGAGCCCGTACCTCACCGAGGTCCGCAAGGCGTTCTTCGCCGACCAGCCCATCCCCTGGGTCCGCGTCCACAACCTGCCGGACTTCGTCTACTTCAACCACTCCATCCACGTGGGCAAGGGCGTTGGCTGCGCCACCTGCCACGGCCGCGTGGATCAGATGGGCGCCATCGAGCAGTCCGCGCCGCTGACGATGAGCTGGTGCCTGGACTGCCACCGCAACCCCGGCCCCAACCTCCGGCCCCCGGAGTTCATCACCAGCATGACCTGGGCGCCCCCGGCGGATAAGGCGGAGGCCTCGGCCCTCGCCGAGACGCTCCTCAAGGAATACGACGTTCACTCGCGCACGAGCTGCTCCACATGCCACCGATGAACACCAAGCCTGACAGCGCGCCCGCGCAGGAAACCCCCTCGTCCTTCGCGCTCCCGGTCGTCTCGGGCCGCAACGAGGCCGCCCCCCACGCGCACGCCCACGACGACGTCGTGAACGAAGCGCTCGAGCACGCCTCCACCCGCGCCGTCCCGGCGGAAGGCGCGTACGGCAAGACGTACTGGCTCGGCCTGGAGGAGAAGCTCGCCACGCCGGAGTTCCTGGAGGAGACCCGCCCGGAGTTCCCCGTCGGCGCGGACCTGCCCCCCACCGGCTTCGCCCGCCGCGAGTTCATGCAGCTCCTGGGCGCGTCGCTCGCCCTGGCCGGCGCCACCGCGTGCAGCACCCGTCCGCAGGATGAGCGGATGGTGGCGTACACGAAGACGCCGCCGGAAGTGACCCCGGGCAACCCGCTGCACTACGCGTCCGGCATGACGCTCGGAGGCCACACCTCCGGCCTGCTCATCACCGCGCGCGAAGGCCGCCCGGTGAAGATCGAAGGCAACCCCCAGCACCCCATCAACCAGGGCGCTGCCGGCGTCTTCGAGCAGGCGTTCCTGCTCTCGCTCTATGACCCGCAGCGCGCCCGCGTGCTGCGCCAGGGCAACAACCCCCGCTCGCTGCGCGTGCTGGCCGAGGACATCTCCGCCCTCGTGAGCCAGAAGGCCGCGGCCGACGGCGGCAGCCGCCTGCGCTTCCTCACGGAGCCCATCAGCTCCCCGACGCTGCGCGACGTGACGGGCCGCATCCAGAAGAAGCTGCCCAACGCGCGCTTCCACACGTTCTCGTCCATCACGGACTCCGCCGCCGCGCAGGCCAACCGCGCGCTGTTCGGCCAGCCGGTCCAGGCCCTCTACGACCTGAGCCGCGCGGACGTCATCGTCTCCCTGGACGCGGACTTCCTGGAGAGCCGCCCGGAGAACCTGGCCCTCAACCGCCAGTTCGCGGACCGCCGCGACCCGAAGAACGGCGAGCTCAACCGCCTGTACGTGGCGGAAGCCCGCATGTCGATCACCGGCGGCATGGCGGACCACCGCCTGCGCGTGAAGTCCGCCGAGGTCTTCGGCATCGCCGCCGCGCTGGCGCAGGCCGTGGGTGGCCCCGCCGCCAGCCTGGGCGCCGCCGCCTCCGGCAAGGCCGGCGCGCCGAGCGCGAAGGTCTCCTCGTGGGTGGAGGCCGTGGCCCAGGACCTCAAGTCCAAGGCCGGCCGCTCCGTGGTGCTCGCCGGTGAGCGCCAGCCCGCCGCCGTGCACGCGCTGGCGCAGGCCATCAACGCCGCGCTGGGCAACGTGGGCACCACCGTGAAGCTGGTCCCCGCCGCCGCTCCGGAGGCCTCGGGCCTGTCGGAGATCAGCGCCCTGGTCGCGGACATCAAGGCCGGCAAGGTGGACACGCTGGTCATCACCGCCACCAACCCCGTCTACGCCCTGCCGGTGGACGCGGGCCTGGCGGAGGTGCTGGACCCCAAGCAGAACGCCAACCGCAAGGCGCTGTCCGTCCTGTACGCGGGCCACTACGAGGACGAGACCTCCAAGTTCGCCGACTGGTTCGTGCCCCTGGCGCACCAGTTGGAGACCTGGAGCGACGGCCGCGCGGTGGACGGCACCGTCAGCATCGCCCAGCCCCTCATCCAGCCGCTCTTCAACGGCGTGCCGGAGATGGAGCTGTTCGCGCTGTTCCTCGACGAGCCCTTCCGCCCCGCCTACCAGTTGGTGCGCGACTACTGGGCCGCGCAGGGTGGCGAGGCCGGCCGCGGCGACTTCGAGACCCGCTGGGAGACCTGGGTCTCCGAGGGCGTCGTCCCCGGGAGCGTCGCCGCCGCGCTGACGGCCACCCCGGACACGGGCGCCGCCTCGCAGTTGGTCGCCGCCTACCAGCCGCCCGCGGCCGGTGAGCTGGAGATCAACTTCGTCCACGACTACCGCGTCCTGGACGGCCGGTTCGGCAACAACGCGTGGCTCCAGGAGACGCCGGACCCCATCACGAAGATCGTCTGGGAGAACGCCGCCATCCTCAGCCCGGCCACGGCCAAGAAGCTGGGCCTGGAGAACAACCACGTCGCGGAGCTGGAGTACGGCGGGCGCAAGCTGCAGGTCCCCGTCACCATCCTCCCCGGCAACGCGGACGACACCGTCACCGTGGCCCTGGGCTACGGCCGCACCGGCCTCCACGAGGTCGTGGCCAAGGACATCGGCTTCAACGCCAACCTGCTGCGCAGCGTGAACGCCCCCTGGTTCGACGGCGGCGCCCGGCTGACCAAGGTCCGCGGCAGCCACAAGTTCGCCCGCACCCAGTACCACTGGCGCATGGAGGGCCGCCCGCTGGCGCTCGACATGTCCGTCAGCGAGCTCAAGCACCCGTCGAAGGAGACGGAGCACACGCTGGAGCGCGTCCAGGCCAAGTACGAGCTGGGCAAGCAGAACAACCTGCCGGACTTCGACTACGCGAAGACCCCGCAGGAGGGCTACAAGTGGGGCATGTCCATCGACCTGTCGCGCTGCACGGGCTGCAACGCGTGCGTCGTGGCGTGCCAGGCGGAGAACAACATCCCCGTCGTCGGCAAGGAGCAGGTGGGCCGCGGCCGTGAGATGAACTGGCTGCGCATCGACCGCTACTTCCAGGGCGATGAGAACGACCCCGCCATGGTCATGCAGCCCGTCGCGTGCGTGCACTGCGAGAAGGCCCCCTGCGAGTACGTCTGCCCGGTGAACGCCACCGTGCACTCGGACGAGGGCCTCAACGACATGGTGTACAACCGCTGCATCGGCACGCGGTACTGCTCCAACAACTGCCCGTACAAGGTCCGCCGCTTCAACTACCTGCACTACACGCAGGGCAAGACGCCGACCGAGAAGATGCTGATGAACCCGGACGTCACGGTGCGCAACCGCGGCGTCATGGAGAAGTGCACCTACTGCGTGCAGCGCATCGAGCGCGTCCGCATCAACGCCCGCGTCGAGAAGCGCCTCATCCAGGAGAAGGAGCTCCAGACGGCGTGCCAGCAGACCTGCCCCACGCAGGCCATCGCCTTCGGCTCCCTGGCGGACCCCGCCCAGCGCGTCACCCAGCTCCACGAGGACGAGCGTGCCTACCGGCTGCTGCACGAGCTGGGCACCCGCCCCCGCACCGCCCACCTCATCCGCCTGCGCAACCCCAACCCTGCCCTCGTGCCCGCCGCCCCTGCTGAAGCCGCGCCGGCGCATGAAGGAGGTCACTGACCGTCATGGCCGAGACCGCACACGCACTCCCGCTCGACCCCCTCGAGCCCCGGGACCTCGTCGCGCCGCACCACGACGACAAGTCCCTCAATGAAACGCTGCTCGACCATGTCTGGCGCAAGCCCGGCAAGGGCTGGTTCATGCTGCTGGGCATCACGTCCGCGGCGCTGGGCCTGCTGGTCGTCGGTGTCACGTACACCCTCGCGCGCGGCATCGGCGTGTGGGGCAACAACCAGCCGGTGGGCTGGGCGTTCGACATCATCAACTTCGTCTGGTGGGTCGGTATCGGCCACGCCGGTACGCTCATCTCCGCCATCCTCCTGCTCTTCCAGCAGAAGTGGCGCACGAGCATCAACCGCTTCGCGGAGGCCATGACGCTGTTCGCGGTCATGTGCGCGGGTCTCTTCCCGCTGCTCCACACGGGCCGTCCCTGGTTCGCCTTCTGGCTGTTCCCCTACCCCAGCACCCTGGGCGCCTGGGCGCAGTTCCGCTCGCCGCTCGTGTGGGACGTGTTCGCCATCTCCACGTACCTCACGGTGTCCGCCCTCTTCTGGTTCGTGGGCCTCATCCCGGACCTGGCCGCCCTGCGTGACTCGTCCAAGACGAAGCTGCAGCGCACCATCTACGGCCTGTTCGCCCTGGGCTGGCGCGGCTCCGGCCGCCACTGGCACAACTACAAGATCGCCTACCTGCTGCTGGCCGGCCTCTCGACGCCGCTCGTGGTGTCCGTGCACACCATCGTGTCGTTCGACTTCGCCGTCTCCCAGATTCCGGGCTGGCACGCGACCATCTTCCCGCCCTACTTCGTGGCCGGCGCCGTGTTCAGCGGCTTCGCGATGGTCATCACGCTCATCGTGCCCGCCCGCAAGTACCTGGGCCTCCGGGACGTCATCACCGACCGCCACCTGGAGAACATGAACAAGGTCATCCTGGCGACGGGTCTGCTCGTGTCCTACGGCTACCTGATGGAGCACTTCATCGCCTGGTACTCCATGAACCAGTACGAGTTCTGGACCTTCTACGTGAACCGCGCCACGGGCCCCTACGCCGGCGTGTACTGGCTGATGATCGCCTGCAACGTCATCACCCCGAACATCTTCTGGTTCAAGAAGGCCCGCACGAGCATCCCCATCATGTGGGTGGCCTCCATCGCGGTGAACATCGGCATGTGGTGCGAGCGCTTCATCATCATCGTGACGTCGCTCTCCCAGGACTTCCTCCCCTCGTCGTGGGACATCTACACGCCGACCTGGGTGGACTGGTGCATCTACATCGGCACGCTGGGCCTGTTCGGCACCCTGTTCCTCCTGTTCCTCAAGTTCGTTCCCGCCGTCGCGGTGAGCGAGGTGAAGGAGCTCCAGTTGGAGCTCAAGCACGCCGCCCACGCCGCCCATGGCAACGGACACCACGGCTCGGACGCCGCGGCCACCCACGGAGCGCACTAGCATCATGGAAGCCAAGGTCCTTGATTCCTGGGTGTTGGCCGAGTTCGCCACTCCGGAAGCCCTCGTCTCCGCCACGCAGCAGATGCGCGAGAAGGGCTTCCAGGGGATGGACACCTACTCCCCCTACCCGCTGCACGGCGGGTCGGAGGCGCTGGGTCTGCCGCCCTCTCGCGTGCCCTTCATCGCCCTGGGTGGCGGCCTCACCGGCATGGTGACCGCCCTCACGATGCAGACGTGGATGAACACCATCGACTACCCGCTCAACGTCGGCGGCCGTCCGCTCCTGAGCCTCCCGGCGTGGGTGCCCATCACGTTCGAATTGAGCGTGCTGTTCGCCGCGTTCGGCATCTTTTTCGGCCTGCTCGGCCTGAGCAAGCTGCCGCAGCCCTACCACCCGGCCTTCGAGTCGGAAGAGTTCCGCAGCGCGTCCACGCACGGCTACTGGCTGAGCATCCCGCACCCCACGGGGACGGACGCCGCGGACGTCAAGAACCAGTTGACGGCCCTGGGCGCGACCCACGTGACCGTCGTCTCGGGAGAGAACGAATGAGGTGGCTCATCCCCGCCGCCGGGCTCGCCGCGCTCACGGGCTGCAACGTCAGCTCGGAGTTCCTCCAGCGCATGGAGACCCAGGCCAAGTACGAGTACTACGAGACGTCCGAGTTCTGGCCGGACGGCCGCGCCATGCGCGTGCCCCCCGCCGGCACCGTCCCGCGCGAGCGGCCGGTGGGCAACCCGGGCATCTCCACGGGCCGCGCCAACGGCGTGGCCGTGAACGCCATCCCCCTGCCGGTGGACAAGCACCTGCTGGAGCTGGGCCAGAAGAAGTACAACATCGTCTGCTCGCAGTGTCATGGCGTGCTCGGCGACGGCAACAGCGTCGTCGCGGAGAACATGGCCCTGCGCCTGCCCCCGTCCCTGCTGGAGCTCGCGGACAAGCCGGCCGGCCACTTCTACACCGCCATCAACGAGGGCTACGGCATCATGCCGTCCTTCTCGGGTGAGCTCGACACGCGTGAGCGCTGGGCCGTCGTCGCCTACGTGCGCGCGCTGCAGGCCGCCCGCAGCACCGCCGGGACGCAGCCCGTCCCGCAGGAGAACCGATGACTGCCATGGAGCGCTACACCGGCACGCCCAAGCTGATGGTGCCCGCGTTCGGCCTGGGCGTGGTGGGCCTCGTGCTCACCGCCGTGGGCTTCTTCATGAACCCCGAGGCGACCAGCTTCAGCTACCTCTTGGGCTTCACCTACTGGGTCGGCATCAGCGTGGCCGCCCTCATCATGCTGTGCATCTTCCACACGGCGAAGGCGAAGTGGCCCATCGTCCTGCGCCGCGCCATGGAGACCATCTCCATCGCGGTGCCCGTCTTCGCGGTGCTCATCCTCGCCCTCATCCCGATGATGAAGTACCTCTACCCCTGGGTGGACGGCTCGCCGCTGGCGGCCCACATCCACGGCATCGAGGTGGAGCACCTGGCCCACAAGAAGGCCCACTACCTGAACCTGGGCTTCTTCGCCGTCCGTCAGGTCATCTACTTCGCGGTGTGGATCTTCGTCTCGCACCGGCTGTACGGCTGGAGCACCCAGCAGGACGACGTCGGCGGGCTGGAGCTCACCGTCAAGCAGCGCAAGTTCTCCCCGGGCGCCCTGCCCTTCCTGGCGCTGACCATCACCTTCGCGGCCTTTGACTGGCTGATGAGCCTCACCCCGCTGTGGCAGTCCACCATCTTCGGCGCCTACTACTTCGCCGGCAGCTTCCTGGCCGCCTTCTGCGTCCTCACGCTGGCCACGGTGCGCGCCCAGGGCAAGGACCTGTACGGCAGCCTGGTGAAGACTTCGCACCTGCACAACCTGGGCAAGCTCATCTTCGCCTTCACGGCGTTCTGGGCCTACATCGGCTTCTCCCAGTTCCTGCTGGTGTGGATCGCCAACATCCCGGAAGAGGCCCCCTGGTACGGCCTGCGCATGTACGGCCCGTGGCGGAGCGTCTCCATCGTCATCTTCTTCGGTCACTTCGTGCTGCCGTTCTTCACGCTGCTGTCACGCAAGCTGAAGGAGAAGCCCGGGACCCTGGCGGTGGCCGCCACCTACATGCTTCTCATGCACGCCGTGGACCTGTATTGGCTCATCTGGCCGGCGTTCTCCGGTGAGGCCGGTCCGACGTTCCACTGGACGATTCTCACGGCCTTCGTGGGCGTGGGCGGGGTCTCGGTGGGCTACGCCCTGTTCCGGGCGCGCGGTCGGTACACCTTCCCGGTGAAGGACCCCTACATCGCGGAGTCCCTGAGGTACGTGCAGCCATGAAGAAGACCCAGTCCGAAGTCGAATCGCGGGTCATCGTCGGCGCGCATGGCGTGGCGGCCGAGGAAGACCACCTCGTCATGGGGAAGATCATCGGCGTCGGTGTGGGCGCCATGGTCCTCTTCCTCGTGGGCGCGGTGTGGGCCTGGCGCATCCAGGTCGTCACCATGCAGGAGGCCCAGCCGGACGGTCCTCCTCCGCGTCCCGCCGCGGTGGGCCAGTACGAGATCGGCATCGTGAACCAGCGCCTGTTCGAGCAGGACTGGCGCGCGGCGGAGAAGATTGGCGGCCAGCACCAGGCGCTGAAGAACGGCTGGGGTGACCAGCCGGGCGTCGCCGCCCACAAGCCGCTGGGCCAGGCCATGGACCAGGTCATCACGACCGAGGCCCAGAAGGCCCGCGAGCCCGCCCCGGCCCCCACGCCGGCCCCGGCTTCCCCCGAGGCTCCGGCGCCCGCGCCGCACACGGCCCCCCCGGCCCCGGCCCCGAAGAAGTAGGCTCCCACCCGCTCCTCCTGCCCCCGAGCCGTCCCCCGCCATGCCGTCCCTTCCTCCGCTCTCCTCCGCCCGCGCCGCCGGGCTCCTCGCGGCGCTCGCGCTGGTGCTCACCAGCGCCACGCCCGCGTTCGCCCTGCCGGGCGGAGGCAAGACGCCCCGCGCCATCGTGGAGGCGGACTCCGACCTGCCCCCGCCGGTGGCGGGGGTGGACGTGGTGGAGCACCTGGGCGAGCCGCTCCCCCTGGAGACCCGCTTCCTGGACTCCACCGGGGAAGAGGTGCGGCTGGGCACGCTGCTGTCCAAGACGCGCCCCACCCTGCTCACGCTCGTCTATTACGAGTGCCCCATGCTCTGTAACCTCGTCATCAACGAGCAGGTCCGCGTGATGCGCGAGCTGGGCCTGGAGCTGGGCAAGGACTACGAGGCCGTCACCGTCAGCATCGACCCGAAGGACACCCCGGCGCAGAGCGCGGAGCGGCGGCGCAAGTACCTCCAGTCCATGGGCAAGCCGGAGACGGCTCCATGGCACTTCCTCACCGGCACCGACGAGAACATCCACAAGCTCGCCGACGCCGTGGGCTTCAAGTACACGTATGAACCGAGCACGAAGCAGTACGCCCACCCCGCGGTGGTCACCGTGCTCACCCCGGAGGGGAGCATCTCCCGCTACCTCTACGGCACGTCGTTCGACCGCAAGGACGTGAAGCTTTCGCTGCTGGAAGCAGCGGGCGGTCGGGTCGGGACGAGCGTCGATCGCATCGTCATGTCCTGTTTCAAGTATGACACCGCCACGCGGCGGTACGGTTTCTACATCTTCGGGTTCATCCGCCTGGGCTCCCTGGCTGTCTTCGGCGCCCTGGCCACGATGCTGATCTATTTCTGGAGGCGCGAGCTGAAGAAAGGCGCGACTACATGAGCGACCTGGCCAACCAATTCCTGTTCCTCCCGGAGCGCGCGTCCACGTTCGCGGAACGGGTCGACTTCCTGCACTACTTCGTCGTTGGTACGACGATGGTGATGTCCGCGGGCGTCGGCCTCGCGGCGCTCTTCATGTTCTTCCGCTACCGCCGGCGGGAGGCCCACCAGCACACGGAATACGTGGTGCCGGACCTGAAGACGGAGTTCCTCTTCGTCTCCGTCCCGCTGGTGTTCTTCCTGGCGTGGTTCGCCATCGGGTTCAGGGACTTCACCTGGTACACCACTCCGCCCAAGGACTCGATGGATGTCTACGTCATGGGCAAGCAGTGGATGTGGAAGTTCTCCTACCCGGAGGGCCCCAACGGCGTGAACGTGCTGCACGTGCCGGCCAACCGCCCGGTGCGGTTGCTCATCACGTCCCGCGACGTCATCCACTCCTTCTACGTCCCGTCCTTCCGCATCAAGATGGACGCGGTGCCGGGCCGCTACACGCAGGCCTGGTTCGAGGCGACGAAGCCCGGCACGTACCAGGTGCTCTGCACCGAGTACTGCGGCCTGTCGCACTCGAAGATGCTGGCCGAGGTCGTCGTGCTCGCGCCGGAGGACTACGAGAACTGGCTGAAGGAGCAGCAGCGTGGCCGCCTCCAGGACCGGCAGGACGCGCTGGCGGACACGTCGCTCGTTCCGCCCGTCGCCCGCATGGCCGAGCAGGGCCAGAAGCTGGTGGGCACGCAGGGCTGCCTCAAGTGCCACTCGGTGGACGGCTCGAAGCACATCGGCCCCACCTTCCTGGGCATGTACGAGCGTGAAGAGAAGCTCGACGATGGCCAGAGCATCCGCGTGGATGAAGCCTACATCACCCAGTCGATGATGGACCCGGGCGCGCACATCGTCGCCGGCTACCAGAACGTGATGCCGACCTACCAGGGCAAGCTGCAGGGCCCCGAGTCGGCCGCCATCGTCGAGTACATCAAGACGCTGCGCACCGCGAACGTGCGCGAGACCGCTTCCGAGGGCCCCGCCTATGACCCCATCCAGTAGCATCGCCGCGCCGGGGGCCGTCCCCGGCCATGAGGCGCACGACGACCACGGCCACCACCCGAGCTACCTGACGGACGGCACCACGGTGAAGTCGTGGCTGCTGACGGTGGACCACAAGCGCATCGGCATCATGTACATGGCGTGGATCCTGCTCTTCTTCCTGGTGGGCGGCATCTTCGCGCTGCTCATCCGGATCGAGCTGCTCACGCCCGGCCCGACCATCATGGACGCGATGACGTACAACCGCGTCTTCACGCTGCATGGCGTGGTCATGATCTTCCTGTTCATGATCCCCGCCATCCCGGGCATCTTCGGCAACTTCATGCTGCCCTTGATGCTGGGCGCCAAGGACGTGGCGTTCCCGCGGCTGAACCTGCTGTCGCTCTACGTGTACCTGGCGGGCGCGGGCTTCGCGCTCTGGGGCATGCTCAACGGCGGCCTGGACACCGGCTGGACCTTCTACACGCCGTACAGCGCGCACACGACGACCACGGTCGCGCCGGTGCTCTTCGGCGCGTTCATCATCGGGTTCAGCTCCATCCTCACGGGCATGAACTTCATCGTCACCACGCACACCATGCGTGCGCCGGGCATCACCTGGTTCAAGATGCCCCTGATGGTGTGGGCGCTCTACGCCACCAGTTGCATCCAGGTGCTGGCGACGCCGGTGATTGGCCTGCTGCTCCTGCTGGTGACGGCGGAGAACCTGTTCAGCCTGGGCATGTTCGACGTGGCCCGCGGCGGTGACCCGGTGCTCTTCCAGCACCTGTTCTGGTTCTACAGCCACCCGGCCGTGTACATCATGGTGCTGCCGGCGTTCGGCGTGATGAGCGAGGTCGTCTCCGCCTTCAGCCGCAAGAACATCTTCGGCTACCGCGCGGTGGCGTACTCCAGCGTGGGCATCGCCTTCGTGGGCTTCTTCGCCTGGGGCCACCACATGTTCGTGTCCGGCCAGTCGACCTTCAACGCCGGCGTGTTCGGCGTGCTGTCGATGCTGGTGGGCGTGTTCACGGCCATCAAGGTCTTCAACTGGGTGGGCACCGTCTACAAGGGCGCGGTGGAGTTCACGACCCCGTTCGCCTACTTCTGCGGCTTCCTGTTCTTCACCGTGTTCGGCGGCATGACGGGCATCGCGGTGGCGACGGTGTCGCTGGACGTGGCGTGGCACGACACCTACTTCGTCGTGGCGCACTTCCACTTCATCATGGTGGGCGCGACGATCATGGCCTTCCTGGCCGCGCTCCACTACTGGTTCCCGAAGATGTTCGGGAAGATGTACCACGAGGGGTGGGGCCTGGTTTCCGCGGCGCTCATCATCCTGGGCTTCAACGCGACGTTCATCCCCCAGTTCCTCGTGGGCAACGCGGGCATGCCGCGCCGCTACTACGAGTACCCGGAGCGCTTCCAGGCGCTGAACGTGGCGTCCACCGCCGGTGCGTCGCTGCTCGCGTTCGGCTTCATCATCATCGCCATCTACCTGACCTACGCGCTCATCTACGGCGAGCGCGTGGACAACCCGTGGAACAGCAAGGGCTACGAGTGGCTGACCATGTCCCCTCCGCCCACGCACAACTTCATCGGGCCCCAGCCGACTTACCCCGAGGAGCCGCACTTCTACGTGGATCCGAAGAAGGCCGAGGGCGAGGTGTCGGATGTCTAGCGCTCACGTGACGCCGGGCTCGGTGCCCGGTCCCAAGCTGGCTGCCCACTTCGCGTCGCTGGATGTCCAGAAGCACGCGGCGCGGCTGGGCATGTGGCTGTTCCTCGCCACGGAAATCCTGCTCTTCGCGGGTCTGTTCGCGTGCTACGCGGCCTACCGCTTCCTGTTCCCGGAAGCGTGGGCGGCCTCCAGCCGCAGCCTGGACCTGACGATGGGCACCATCAACACGGTGGTGCTCATCACCTCCTCGTTCACCGCCGCCATGGCGGTGCACTACGCCAAGGAGGGGAAGAACAAGATGGTGGGGCACATGAACGTGCTCACCCTCCTGATGGCGCTGGGCTTCCTCGTCATCAAGTTCTTCGAGTACAAGCACAAGTTCCACATCGGGACGCTGCCGGGCCGCTACTACTTCTACGAAGGCATCCAGTTGCCGGGCGCGCCGCTGTACTTCTCCGTGTACTTCGCCTCCACGGCGCTGCACGCGCTGCACGTCATCATCGGCATGACGGTGCTGGCGTTCGCCACGGTGCGCGCGTACCGCGTCGGGGACTTCAGCGCGAACAACTACACGCAGGTCGAGCTGGGCTCCATGTACTGGCACCTCGTCGACCTGGTGTGGATCTTCCTCTTCCCGATGCTGTACCTGGTCTGAGGGTTACGACATGGCCATCGCCAACGAATCGCGTCAGGAAGAGCACAACATGCAGGAGCACCACGGCGCCGGGCGCTACGTGGTCATCTGGATTGCCCTGCTGGTGCTGACGCTCGTCACCGTTTTCACCGGCCGCATGCACCTGCCTGACTTCGGTCTGGTGCTCGCGCTCATCATCGCCAGCGTGAAGGGCACGCTGGTGGCGCTGTACTTCATGCACCTGTCGGAGCACCAGGGCGCCAACCGCCTGGTGTTCGCCGTGTCCATCCTGTTCGTGGTGCTGCTCATCGGCTTCTCGCTGATGGACCTGGGCACGCGCTTCCGTCTGGCCAACCCGCCGGGGTCGCAGTACAGCGACCTGCAGGCGGTGGACATCGGCGCGAACCCGACGGAAGGCCGCACGGGTGGCCACCAGCAGCTCCAGAAGCAGGGACACGAGACGCACGAGTAGTCCCCCGCTTCCGTCAGCCCCCTGAAGCACGAACGCGGCGCCCGGGATGCTTCCCTGGCGCCGCGTCGCTTTTGGGCGGGCCCGGCGGGCCCGCCCGGTGGAGGCCTACAGGGCGACGGTCAGGTTGAAGGAGAGCGCCGTGTCCGTGGACACCTTGCCCGGGGGCGGAGCGCTGTCGGACTTCACGAGGAAGCCCACGCCCAGGGCCAGCGCGTCCGTGAGGTTCGCCATCACCTGCGTCTGGCTGCTGAAGAGGACGCGCGAGTCGGAGATGACGCTGACCAGGATCTCCGCGTCCTCCTGGAAGGTGATGTCCTTGGAGAGGCCGTAGCGGAACATGGCGCCGAAGCGCGGGCCGCCCAGGTCCACGTCGCCCAGGTCCAGGCGTGTCGGGTAGTACTGGAAGCGCAGTTCGCGCGCGTAGCGGAACGCGAAGTCGGTGCGCAGGATGGCCTCGTTCGTGCCGGTCTTCGTGTCCTTCTTGGTGTCGAACCAGAGGATGCCGGCACCGGCTTCACCGTAGGGCCGCGCCTCGATGCTCTTGATGTGGTCCGTGTCCGCGCCGGCCAGCAGGTAGCCGCTGATCTCCTGCGTGAAGCGGCGGTCCCCCCGCAGCTCGACGCCGGCGTTGAGGGCCACCACCTGGGACAGGGACTCCACCTCCCCTTCCACCTCGGGCGGGCGGCTGCGGCCGTACGCGCCGTAGGCCTTCACGGAGTAGATCCACTTGTCCGTCTTGCGCAGCGCGCTGGCCAGGCCGCTCACGGTCAGCGTGGACGCGTTGCCGGTGAGGGAGATGAGGCTCAGGCCCACGCTGACGTCCCAGGCGCTGGGCTTCGCGGGGGCCGCCGCGGCGGCAGCCTCGACGGCGGGCGCGGGCGGCGGCGCGACGGGCCCGCGCGCGGTCACCTCGGCCAGCTTCTCGATGGCCTCCGCGAGCCGGGCGCTGGCCTCGGCGGCGCGCTCGGCGGCGAGGGCAGCGCGCTCGGCGGCGGCGGCGGCGCGCTCCGCGGCGGGGGCGTCCTCGGGGAGGGCGGGCGGCGCCGGAGCGCGGACGGCGGCCGGCGGCGGCGGGGCGGCGGGACGCGGGGCGGGTGCCGGCGGCGTCTGGGATTGCAGTGACGAGGCGAGCAGCAGCGCGACGGGGAGCATCAAGGTTCCTTGGGTGAGGCAGGTGCGGCAGCGGACCTGCAAGGGAGCGTGAGAGTGCCGGCTCCCTTTCCGGCGTGAACTTCTTAACGCCATGGGACAGGGAGCGTCTCCACCTTCTAGGCTCGAAATGCGGGCCCTTCCTGGCCCCGGTACGTGAGGACCCGCCCTTGAGGCCCACCCTGCTCGCGCTGCTGTTCGTGTCGTGGTCCTGGCCCGCGGTCGTCACGGCGGCGCAGAAGGTCACCGTTCCGGTGGACGTGGGAGTGGGGCCGGCGGTGTTCGTGTTCTCCGGCCCCATCGCGGACGACCAGTTGCTGCACACGGGGCTGAAGCTGTCGGTGGACGCGGTGCTGGACAAGGAGTGGCTGCGCAAGAACCAGCGCGCGATTCCCGCGCGCTACCGGAAGCAGGCGAAGCAGATGGACGAGATCCGCATCTCGCCGTCCATCTTCATCCCGGACTCGTTCATCATCTCGCCGAAGTACCGCGACACGGGGATGTACGGCGTGACGTTCAAGCCGCTGGGCCTGGGGGTGCCGCTGTCGTCCAGTCCGGTGCGCTTCAAGCTGGGCGTGGGGCTGGTGTTGACGTACGCGTACATCTTCTCCGACACGCTGCCGGACACGCACTTCCTGCGGCCCGGAGCGAGCCTGGGCGCGGACCTGGAGTTCCAGTTGGCGAAGAGCTTCCTCGTCAGCGTGGGCTGGGAGTCCACGTTCTACGTGCCGCAGGAGCTGGGCGGGCTGGGGCTGCCGGACTCCCTGGGGGACGGCATCTTCCACGTGGGGCAGGCGTACCTGCAACTGCACTTCCGGTTCCCGTACACCACGACGCTGTAGGGCTCGCGCGCGGGCGGGGCGCGCGTCTAGGGTGCCCGGCACCATGTCCCTCGTCCTCGCCACCGACGCGCAGAAGGCGCAGCGCGACTCCGTCACCCATGCCGCGTGGGGTTCGCCCCTGAGCGTGCCGCAGTACCAGGAGCGCGAAGCGCGGCTGCGCGCGCACCCGTGGAGCCGCGAGGGCATGAACACGTGGCTGTGGCTGGCGGATGACGGCCGGGTGCTGGCGTCCTGCGAGACCTTCCACACGGACAGCTTCCTGCGGGGCGCGGACGGACACCTGACGCAGGGGGACAGCTACGCCATCGCCAGCGTGTACACGGAGGAGCACCTGCGCGGGCGGGGGCACGCCACGCGGCTGATGGACGCCGTCGCCGCGGAGCTGGAGCGGGTGGCGCCGCGTCCGCACTCGGTGGTCCTGTTCTCCGACGTGGGGGCGCCGCTGTACCGCCGGTCCGGCTACGTGGAGGTGCCCGCGTGGGACTGGCACCTGGACGCGGTGGACGCGCCGGGGGGACGGCCCGTGGACGCGGGGCTCCAGGAGACGGACGTGGCGGGGGCGCTCGCGCGGATGCGCCGGCCGGACGTGCCCTTCTTCCTGTGGCCTGGCGCCGCGCAGGTGGACTGGCACCTGGAGCGGGAGCGCATCTACGCGGACCTGCTGGCGCGGCCCCGTCCCCGGACGTGCGGCGCGGTGGTGGGGGAGTCCACCGCGCTGTGGACGATGAACGCGCGCTACGGCGAGCTGGTGGTGCTGATGCTGGATGCGCGGGACGCCTCGTCGGCGGAGGCGCTGCTCACGGAGGCGCGCCGCGTGGCGCATCAGGCGGGGCTCAAGCGCGTGGTGTGGTGGGAGGAGCCCGCGACGGCGTCACTGCTGGGCGGGGTCCCCGGCGCGGTGCGGGTGCAGCGGGACGGGTCGCTGCCCATGCTGCGTCCGCTGCGCCCGGGGCTGCCCGCCGCGCCGGAGGTCCCCTTCCCTCGCGCCCTCTGGGTGTGAGCCCGGTGCTTCGGGACCGCCGCCACCGTCCGACGTGACAGGGGAACCCGCGCGCCGCCATCCCTGGAAGGGCGCGCTGGCCGCCTGACCTCCGGCCGGGTGGGAGCAGGGGCGCTGCCCCCAACCCGGATGTGTCAGGCGGCGACAGGTCCCCTAGGATGCGCCCCATGGCCGAGCGAAGGCGCATCATCGAGGGCACCTGGAACTGCACGTCCTGTGGCGCCCGCAGCATCCCTGCCCGTCACAAGAACTGCCCCTCCTGCAACAACCCGCGGGAGCTCACCGGCAAGGAGTCCGAGTTCGACTTCGGTGACGTGGACGCGGCCTCCGGAAGGTCCACCCGCGAAGGCGTCACCGACGAACAGGCCCTGGACCTGGCCGGCGCCGGCGAGGACTGGTTCTGCGCCTACTGCGGCGCGGCCAACCGGGGCGACGGCAAGCGCTGCCGGCAGTGCTCCGCCGAGCGGGGCTCGGACGCGAAGGCCGCGCCGCTGGCGGACCTGTCCCCCCAGGCCCCACCGAAGCCCGCGCCCAAGCCGCGCCGCTTCGGGAAGGTGGCGCTCATCGTGGTGGGCATCCTGGGCTCGTGCTGCCTGGGCACCTGCGCGGTGGGCATCTGGGGAAACATGAAGCATGAGCTCCAGGGCGAGGTGGTGGCCACGAACTGGCGCCGCGCGCTGGTGCAGGAGCGCTTCGTCCCGGAGACGCGCACGGGCTGGCGGGACGAGCTGCGCCCCACGTCTCCGCGCATGCCGGTGAACGGCACGGGCGAGGTCGCGGGCGTGACGAACATCCGCGACTGCGAGTCCCGCCAGCGCGGCACCCGCCGGGTGGCGGACGGCACCCAGCGCGTGTGCCGGACGAAGACGCGCAAGGTGGCCTGCGGCACCGAGGAGAAGTGCACCCGTCGCGACAAGGGCAACGGCTTCGCCGAGGAGGTCTGCCACGACGTGACGAAGTACTGCAGCGAGTCCTACGAGGACTGCGACACGGAGACGCGCTACCGCAACGAGCCCGTCTACGCGCAGCAGTGCTCCTACGACACGTACGCCTGGAAGCCGGTGGACACGCGCGAGCTCAAGGGCACGGAGGGGCCGCCGCGCTGGCCGGAGCTCACCGCCGGGACGAACGAGCGGGTGCGGCGGGAAGAGGACTACACCGTGCTGGTGCGCTACGACGACGGCGGCGTGAAGCAGCACGAGGTGAAGCCCACGCGCGAGGAGGAGTTCGCCGCGTGGAAGAAGGGCCAGGGCGTCACGCTCACCGTGACGAACCTGGGCAAGGTGGAGCAGGCCGTCCGCCGCTGAAGGAGTCCCATGGAGTGCACCTGCTGTGGCGCCTGCTGCGTGGCGCCAGACATCGCCGCGCTGGACAAGCCGCTGGGGCTGAGGTGCCCGCACCTGGGCGCGGACAACCTGTGCACCGTGTACGAGCGGCGGCCCCAGGTGTGCCGGGACTACGCAGCGGATGAAGTCTGCCGCCGCATCGAGGCCCCCACGCTGGAGGAGCGCGTGCACAACTACCTGGCGCTGTTCCAGCTCACCGCGGAGGCCCAGGCCGTGCGTGAGTCCGGCTGCGCCTCCATGCGGATGGCGCGCGCCATCAGGGAGCGGAAGTGACCTTCCAGCCCACCGAGCCGTTCATCCCCGCGCCGGGCCTTCGCGGCGCGCACGCGCAGACCATCTACGCGTCCCTCGTGCGCCCCACGCGCGTGCCTCCCCTGCGCCGGGAGCGGAGGGACCTGCCGGACGGGGACTTCGTCGACCTGGACACCTTCGACGGGCCCACGGGCGCGCCGCACGTGGTGGTGCTGCACGGCCTGGAGGGGTCCTCCCAGGCGGGCTACGTCACGGAGGTGCTGCGGGGCGCGGCGAAGCGCGGCTGGGGCGCCACGGCGATCAACTTCCGCTCGTGCAGCGGGGAGCCGAACCGGCTGGCCCGGGCGTACCACTCCGGGGACACGGCGGACACGCTGCTGGTGATGGCGGACGTGCGCGCGCGCATCACCGGGCCCATGCTCGCGGTGGGCTTCTCCCTGGGCGCCAACGTGCTGTGCCGGCTGCTGGAGGAGACGGGCGAAGAGGCGCCGGTCGTGGCCGCCGCGTCCATCAGCGCGCCGTACGACCTGGACGCGTGCTGCCGCAAGCTGGATGGTGGCGGCGGCTACCACTGGCTCTACCGCGAGCGGTTCCTGCGCACGCTCAAGAGCAAGGCCCGCGCGAAGCTGCGGCGGTTCCCGGGCGCGTTCGACGGCAAGCGCATGGAGGCGGCGCGCACCATCCGGGGCTATGACGACGTGGTCACCGGGCCGCTGCATGGCTTCCGGGACGCGGAGCACTACTACCGGGAGGCGTCGTCGGGGCCCCGGCTCGCGGACATCCGCCGGCCCACGCTGCTCTTGAGCTCCGCGGATGATCCGATGCTGGAGGCGCCGGTGATTCCGCCTTCCGCGCGGGACAACCCGCTGCTCAGCGTGGTGCTGACCGAGCAGGGCGGCCACGTGGGCTTCGTCGCGGGCCGCGTGCACCGTCCGTACTTCTGGGCGGAGGCGCAGGCGCTCGCGTTCTTCGAGCGGGTGCTCGCCCGCTGATCAGCCGAAGAAGAAGGTGAGGCCAAGCTTTCCGGACGGCTGGAGTTTGCGCATCATCCACGACTGCGTCTCCGCGGGAGACAGCGAGTCGCGGAAGGGCTCGTCCAGCTTCTTGAGGCTGGGGACGTCCATCTCCATGAAGCTCATGCCGCCGCGCACGAAGAAGCTGAGGCGCCGGGTGGCGTTGAACTCCAGGCCCAGGTGCGTGCTGATGTACGTGTAACCCACGCGCTCCATGGAGGAGGTGGGCAACTGCGTGCGGTCCGCGAGCCTCCGGTTCAGCGTCTTCGTGCTCGCGGCCTGCGCGTGTCCGAACTCCCAGGAGAACGAGGGAGAGACCTTGCTCTTCAGCGGGAGGAGCGTGAGTCCCGCGCGCAAGGCGCCTCGCAGGCCGTTGTGCGCGCCGCCGAGGTGGATTCGCAGGTGCGGCGAGGGCCGGAGGACGCCGGAGAGTCCCGCGCCCTCGGGCATGCCCGCGTCGAGCATGAGGCCGAAGGGCGCCAGCCGCTCCGGATCATTCATGCGGCGCCGGCCTTCGCCCTGCTGGGCCTGGACCTGCGGCAACTGCGCCTGCGGTGCTGACTGGGCCATGGCCGTGTGAGTCGCCAGGACCATGACCGCCGCGGTGACGATGGACACCGCTCCCATGAGGCTTCTCCCCGTTCCAGACATCGCGGCCACGCGCGATGAGATTTGCGAGGTACGCCGGATCCCGGAATCACTCGCGCTCCGAGACCCGGCTGCGTGTTGCTCCCCCCGACCCGCCACTCCACTCCCGCCACTGCCACACGCCCGGTGCTGACTGTCGCGTCGCCTCGATGCCGCCGCCGGCTGGATCGCGAAGCTCTCGCACCGCCACGTCTTGATTCACGGCCCTTCACGTCTCCCGTCCGGCGACCACGGCCGCCTTTGCCGGACTCCCCCAAACTGCGCACTGCTCCGTCCCGCCGCCCAGCCCCGTCCCGCGACCTGCTTGCTGCCCTGCTCGACCGCGCAGCCTGCTGCCCCCCGGTGCCGCGCGGTGTGAGGTGATGCGCACTGCCCTGATCCACCGTGCTGCGTGCTGCCCCGTTCCACCGTGCTGCGTGCTGCGTGCTGCGTGCTGCGTGCTGCGTCCCCCTCCACCGTCCCGCCCGTGCTGCCCCGTCCCGCCCTACCCCGTCCTGCGTGCTGCCCCGTCCCGCCCGTCCTGCCCCGTCCTGCGTGCTGCCCCAACCCGCCCGACCCCGTACCGCCTTTGCGCCCCCGTCCTGCGTGCTGCCCCGACCCGCCCGACCCCGTCCTGCCTCTGCTGCCCCGTCCCGCCCGTCCTGCCTCTGCTGCCCCGTCCCGCCCGTCCTGCCCCGGTCTGCCTTTGCTGCCCCAACCCGCCCTACCCCGTCCTGCGTGCTGCCCCGTCCTGCCTTTGCTGCCCCAACCCGCCCTGCCCCGTCCCGCCTTTGCTGCCCCGACCCGCCCTGCCCCGTCCTGCCTTTGCTGCCCCGTGCTGCCCCGTCCCGCCCTGCCTTTGCTGCCCCGTGCTGCCCCGACCCGCCCTGCCCCGTCCTGCCTTTGCTGCCCCGTGCTGCCCCGACCCGCCCTGCCCCGTCCCGCCTTTGCTGCCCCGACCCGCCCTACCCCGTCCTGCGTGCTGCCCCGTCCCGCCTTTGCTGCCCCGTCCCGCCCTGTTCCCCTTGAAGCAGTACGGCTTCCCCCCCACCGACTCCGTCCCCCCCGCCGTGCTGCCCGTTGCTGATGCCGGGGTGCCTAAGCATTCGCCGTGCCGACGCTTCTTCGCGGGATATTCCCTTTTGATATCGGGGACTTGAGCCATCCCGGCCCACGGGACGACCCGGACTGTGGGCCCTGAGCCGGAAAAAACTCCTGACCCTCCGGGGCCCCGGCCTAACGTGTGACAGCCTTGTTGACGGGATGATGGAGGAACCCGTGCGCCTTCCGGTCGCCGCCGCACTGCTCAGCCTGGTCGCCTGCTCCGAATCGACCGAAGGCACCACCCCGAAGCTCGAGGGCCTCATCAATCCGAGGCAGCGGCTCATCACCCCCGCGCGCGTCTGCAACGCCGGTGGCGGCCCGTCGGGATGGCGCCTGGAGCTCATCGGCGACCGCTTCACCCCCGTGCCTCGCGACGCGCTCACCGACTCGCCGTCCGTGGAGCTTCCCACGGTCTCCCTGAGCGGCCCCGCCGACTACACGCTCCCCGCGGACCACCTCTTCTTCGCGCGCACCGAGCTCATGCGGATGGACCTGCCCACCCGCGACAGCACGCCGTCGAACACGCTCCCGCCCGGCGCCTATACCGTCTCCGTGACGAACCCCCTCGGCGGCACCGCCGAGCTCGAGGACGCCCTGCGCGTCGTGCCACCGCCCGTCATCACGACCCTCACCGCGCCCGAGGGCTTCCGCTACAACGCCGCCAGCCCCCTCGTCATCGAAGGCAGCGGCTTCCGCGCGGACGCGCTGCCGCTCATCGTCCTCCAGCGCCAGGGCGAAGAGGACCAGCCCCTCTTCACCGTCACCGTCGTCTCCGACACGCGCATCGAAACCGAGGTGCCCCCCGCGACGCCGGAGGGCACCTACGCGCTCACCCTCACCAACCCCGAGGGCTGCTCCGTCACGCGTCCCCAGGCGCTCACCATCACCTATCCGCGGCTGGGCAACCTCTCCGTGTCGCCCGCGAGCGGCCCCGCAAACAGCGACACAGTCATCACCGTCACCAACACCGCGTCCGGCACCGCGAACCGCTTCACGCCCGGCACCCACGAGGTGTACCTCGTCGCTCCCGTGAAGACGGACCCCGGCCAGACGGTGAACATCCCGCTGTACGACGTGACGTACGTCTCCCAGGCGCAGCTCCGCGCCACCGTACCCAACTGCTCCGGCTTCGACTCGCGGCCCGTCACGGACCCCGCGTGTCCCGGCGGCATCGTGCCCGGCACCTACGGGCTCATCGTCGCGGACCCCAGCGGCGCCTTCGGAACCCTCCCCGCGTCCTCCGGCTTCACCGTCACCCCATGAACGCCCTCGCCCTGCTCGCGGCCGCGGCGCTGGCCGCCGCCCCCTCCTCCAATAAGGACACCGGAGGCCCCGTCTTCATCGCGCCCAAGGTGGGCTTCATCAAGCCCGTCACCTCGCTCGGCGGCGACCTGTTCCTGGGCGGCGAGGTGGGCTACCTCACGCCCCTCCTCCAGCGGCGCCTCGCGCTGGTGCTGGAGGTGAACTACCACCGGCCCTCCACGTCGGGGACGCTGCGCGGGCCACAACTGGACAACCTGGGCCAGCCCATCGAGTCGCCGTACACGCTCGCCGAGCGCGAGGTGGCCATCCAACTGTCCGCCGTGTTCCGATTCCCCCGCGCGTTGGGGCCGCTCACGCCCTACGTGGGCGCGGGCCCCGGCCTGTACCTGCACCGCGCGACGGTGGAGTCCTTCGACAGCACCGCGTCGGAGAGCGGCAGCGGGCCAGGCTTCCAGGTGCTCGCGGGCGCGGAGCTGCCGCTGGGTCCCGGCGGCGCCTTCCTGGAGGCGAAGTACCACTTCGCCCGGGTGGACTTCCTCACCACCGGCGACGTGAACGCGGGCGCGGTGCTCGCGGCCCTGGGCTACCGGCTGCGCCTGTAGTCGCGCGGGGCTTCAGGCCCGCCCCACCGGCGGGCGCAGCATCCGCAAGAGGTGCTGGGCCAGCAGGTCGCGCGTGGCCTGGAGCACCGACCCCATCAGGTGGTGCAGCGCCTCCGCGGTGTCGCCGTGGGCTTCGCGCACGCGCTCGGAGCGGCCGTCGAAGATGCGCAGCCGGCCGGGCACCAGCGAGATGACCGGCAGCGACGGGTGCCGCTTGCGCAAGAGCCCCAGGAACAGCGGGTGGTCCTCGTCCGGACGGCGCAGGTCCACCACCACCAGCGCGGGCTTGTTCTCCTTGATGGAGGCGAAGGCGTCATCGGGCTCGCCCGTGGCGGACACCTCCACGTCCGGCTCCGCGTCCAGGAAGCGGCTGAGCAGCGCACGCGACGCCGCATGCGGGCTGACGACCAGGACCCGCATCAGCGCGACGCCCGGAAGGACACGGGCCTCCAGCCGACGGGCGGAACACGGCGAGCAGCGGCGGGGCGGGTCCAGGACATGGGATGAGCAGGTAACGCCCGGCCCCCCTTCGAATCAATCCATCCCGCGTCCAGGTGCGCACGCCGTCCATCCAGGCGGCCAACCGTCCGCGCCCGTGGCTTCTTCCGGCCGCGCGGGCCAGAGTGGCGGAGCGCCCTCCAACCCGCTACTTCCCATCCCGCGCGAGTCTCCCCCCACGTCGGTTCCCCCCGCGTCCCGAGCGTCCGCCATCGAGCCCCTGCCCTCCCCCCTCACCGAGCTGCACTACGACAGCGGCACGCTGGTGGCCCCGACGCTGCCCGACGACGCGCGCCTGCACGCGCTCTTCCAGAAGGACGGGCGCACGGGCGTCTTCCGCGCGCCCGCGCGGCACTACCGCGACGTCGTCCTGCGCCTGCGCGAATGCGGGCTGCCCTACGAGGACCGCGCGAAGCGCTTCGAGCCGGCGGAGCTGCCCCTGGCGGTGCCCATCGAGCCGTTTCCGCACCAGCGCGCGGCGCTGGACGCCTGGACGCGCGCGGGAGGCCGGGGGCTGGTGGAGCTGCCCACCGGCGCGGGCAAGACGCTGCTGGCGGTGCTCGCCATCGCGTGGGTGAAGCGGCCCACGCTGGTGGTGGTGCCCACGCTGGACCTGATGGCGCAGTGGCAGGGCGTGCTGGCGAAGCACTTCGCCACGCCGGTGGGCATGGTGGGCGGCGGCGTCAACGACCGGCAGACGCTCACGGTGACGACGTACGACTCCGCGGCGATGCAGATGGAGTTCACGGGCAACCGCTTCGGCCTGCTCATCTGCGACGAGTGCCACCACCTGCCCGCGCCCAGCTACCGCTTCATCGCGGAGGGGACGCTCGCGCCCTACCGGCTGGGGCTCACCGCGACGCTGGAGCGCGCGGACGGCGGCGAGCGCGTGTGCGAGGAGCTCCTGGGCCCGCTGGTGCACCGCACCGGCATCGACGAGCTCCAGGGCCAGTACCTGGCGCCCTATGAAGTCCGCCGCATCGAGGTGCCGCTCACACCCGACGAGAAGACCCGCTACGACGAGGCGCGGGGCCGCTACCTCACGTTCGTGCGCAAGCTGGGCGTGCCGCTCGCGTCTCCCGAAGGCTGGGCGCGCTTCCTGGCGCAGAGCCAGCGCAGCGACGAGGGGCGCGCGGCGTACCGGGGCTATCGGGAGCAGCGCCGCATCGCGCTCACCTCCAGCGGCAAGCTGGACGCGCTCTGGAAGATATTGCTGGAGCACCGCGAGGACCGCGTCATCGTCTTCACGGACGACAACGAGACGGTCTACACGCTGGCGCGCAGGCTGCTGCTGCCCGCGCTCACGCACCACACGCCGCTGCCGGAGCGCAAGGCGCTGCTCGCCGCGTTCGCCAGCGCGGAGCTGCCGGTGCTGCTCACCTCGCGGGTGCTCAACGAAGGCGTGGACGTGCCGGACGCGCGCGTGGGCGTGGTGCTCAGCGGCAGCGGCAGCGTGCGCGAGCACGTCCAGCGCCTGGGCCGCATCCTGCGAAAGCGCCCCGGCAAGCGCGCCCTCCTGTACGAGGTGTGCTCCGCGCAGACGGCGGAGAGCGGCATCAGCGAGAGACGCCGGCAGCACCGCGCCTACCAGGAGCCGGAGGGTCCGCCCGATGCTGGAACATGACGTCCGCCCGCGCGCGTGCCAGGAGCGCGAGCGCATCACCTCGCGCCGTGCGCGGGGGTCCTCGGCATGCTGACGCGTGAACTGCTCGCCTCGCGCGTGCGCGAAGGCATCCTGCGGCCGTCGTTCGTGAAGACGCACGACCCGTCCCTCCAGGCGCTCGCGAAGGAGCTGCTCGCGGACGCGGAGGCCTTCCGGGGCCAGCGCCGCGACGACGTGGAGGAGGCCTTCAGCCTCAAGGCCGGCGCGTTCAGCCGCCCCAAGGTCGCGCGCGGGCTGGTGAAGCTGCTGCTCGACCGGCTCCTCTTCGACGAGGCCGGTGAAGGCGCCACGGAGGCGCGCTGGCGCACGCTGCTCGTGGGCGCGAAGGTGCTGCGGACCCTTGCCCCGGACACAACGCTGGAGGCCTACGAAGCGCGCCTCACGGAGGCCCTGGACGCGCCCCTGGCGGACACGCGCGAGGCGCTCTACTCGGACCTGCCCGGCAACCGGAAGCTGCTCGGGTGGGACGGCGAGGCGCTCACGCCGCAGGGGCTCTTGGACCGCTATAACCTGGCGCTCGCGCAGGGGCCGCTGCTCAACGCCCGGCGCCTCACCCTGCGCGCGCGGTCGCCGGAGCTCTTGCGCGTGCGCAAGCTCCTGCGCTGGCTGAAGTTCTGCCGGCTGGTGGCGGAGGTGCGGCGCGACGGCGAGGACTGGTCCCTGGAGGTGGAGGGCCCCGGCGCCATGCTGGCCCTGCAGAAGAAGTACGGCCTGCAACTCGCGAGCTTCCTCTCCGTGGTCCCCGTCCTGGAGCGCTGGGAGCTGTCCGCGGTGCTGGAGGACGCGCGCAAGGTCTCCACGCTCCAGCTCTCCCACGAGGATCCGCTGGTGTCCCCGCTGCCCGCCGCGCTGGGTCACGTGCCGCCGGAGGTGGCCGCGCTGGCGGAGGGCTTCGAGGACGAGGCCTGGGAGCTGGACTTGACGCCGCTGCCCCGCCACACCGGCGCCGCCGGCCTGTGCGTGCCGGACCTCACCTTCCGCCACCGGAAGACGGGCCAGCAGGTCGCGCTGGAGCTGTTCCACCCGTGGCACGCCGCGCCGCTGTCACGCCGGCTGGCGGAGCTGCGCGCGCGCCCGGACGCGGGGCTGCTGCTGGGCGTGGACCGGGCGCTGGCGAAGGAGGCGGCGGAGCGGCAGGCGCTGGAGTCCCACCCGCAGGTGGTGCTCTTCAACGGCTTTCCCTCCGTCCGGAAGCTGCGGGAGCGGCTCGCGCGATGGGACGGCGCGACGCAGGCCGGATGAGCGCCCGCGCGTCCTCAGCCGCGGGGTTTGAACTGCGAGGCCAGCACGCTGAGGATGCGCACGGAGCCCCGGTCCAGTTGCTTCGCGCGGCGCAGCAGCCGGCGCAGCTCCGCGGACTCGCCGTAGTCGGACGGAGGCTCCGCGGCCCACTTCACGTCCTGCGACGGCTTGAGCCCCAGCGCCTCGTCCGCGGAGATGGACAGCACCACGCACAACCGGCGGAAGGTCTGGATGCTGGGCAGCATGTGGCCGCGCTCCAGGCGCCCGTAGACCTCACTGGCGATGCCGATGCGCTCCGCCACGTCCGCCTGGGTCAGGTTCAGGCGGGTGCGGGCGACGCGGGCCGCGCCTCCGAGCCGGGATGCGAGGGTCTTTTCCATGGGGTCGTTAACCTACCGGGTTCGCCCATGTCGATATGACTTGAGAGGTTGGCTTCCAAGAACTTCCGGGGTAGGCTTTTCGCGACACAACCTCTTGCGTCTAGCCTGTCCGCACCACCCATTGCCTTCATGCGAGAGCCCTCCGGCCCCCCTCCCAGCTTCCTCTTCGTGGACGCGGATCCGCGTGCGTTGGCCGCGCTGCGGCGACTCTCCAGGTACCTGCCCGGAGACAAGCGTTTCGCACTGGGCGTGCGCGAAGCGGAGCGGCTGATGGGGGAAGCGGCGCCGTCCGTGGTGGTGAGCGGCTACGGCCTGCCGGATGGTGACGGGCTGGGCCTGCTCACGTGCGTGCGCGCCCGGCTTCCGCGCGCCGCGTGCGCGCTGCACACCACGCATCCCCCGTCCCGCGGGCTGCGGGAGAAGGGCATCACCTGGATGGACCGCGCCGCGCCGCCGCAGCAGGTGCTGGCGCTCCTGGCGTCGTTGAGCTGATGGGAGCTGACGGCGAGCGGACGGCCGGGCGTTCCCATGGCGTGCGCGGCCGTGCGCGTTAAGGTAGGGCCTTCCCCACGCACGCCATGAAGCTCTACGCCATCAGCGACCTGCACCTGCGGCACAAGGAGAACCACGAGGCGCTGGCGGCACTCGCGCCGCGTCCGGACGACTGGCTCATCGTCGGCGGCGACGTGGGCGAGACGCTCGCGGAGATGGAGCTGATGCTGCGCACGCTCACCGCGCGCTTCCGCCAGGTCGTCTGGGTGCCGGGCAACCACGAGCTGTGGACCATGCCCTCCGAACAGCCCCCGCTGAAGGGCGAGGCGCGCTACCTGCGCATGGTGGACCTGTGCCACCGCTACGGCGCGCTCACGCCGGAGGACCCGTATCCGCGCTGGCCCGGCGAGGGCCCGCCCCGCGTCATCGTCCCCATGTTCCTGGGCTACGACTACACCTTCCGCCCGGACACCGTGCCCGCGGACAAGGCGCTGGAGTGGGCCTGGGAGGACGACCTGATGTGCACGGACGAGGTGCTCCTGCATCCGGAGCCCTACCCCACCCGTCAGGCCTGGTGCCACGCGCGCGTGGAGCGCACCCGCGCGCGGCTGGAGCGGCTGCCGCCGGAGTGCTCCACCATCCTCATCAACCACTACCCGCTGCGCTACGAGCACGTGCGGCTGCCCCGCATCCCGCGCTTCTCCATCTGGTGCGGCACGCGCCTCACCGAGGACTGGCACACGCGCTACCGCGCGGAGGTGGTGGTGACGGGGCACCTGCACATGCCCGCCACGCTGTGGCGCGACGGCGTGCGCTTCGAGGAGGTCTCCCTGGGCTACCCCATGCAATGGCGCCACCGGGGCGGCCTGGAGCGCTGCCTGCGCGAGGTGCTCCCCGGTCCCCAGCCCGTCCCGCCGCCGTGACGTCGCGAGTCACCGTCCGGCGCGCGCCGCGCCATCCCCCACGCGTTTGACGGTGCGCGGCCCGCGGGCGTGTAGTTGCACGCCATGCCCGAGCCCTCCTCCGCTGGCCCCGTCGAGCTCTCCGAGCGCGTGCACCTGCTGGATGCCCTGCGCGGCTTCGCGCTGCTGGGCGTCTTCGTCTCCAACAGCCTGAGCTGGTTCAGCGGCCGGCAGCTCCTGCCGGGCGAACAGTCCCAGGCGCTGGCCGCGCCCCCGCTGGAGATGGTGGTCCGCCAGCTCTACGCCTTCTTCGTGGACCAGAAGTTCGTCACCCTCTTCTCCCTCCTCTTCGGCCTGGGCTTCGCGCTGCAGATGACGCGCGCGGAGGGGCGGGGCACCTCCATCGTGCCGGTGTACCGGCGCCGGCTGCTCGTGCTGCTGGGCATCGGGCTGGTGCACATGTTCGCCATCTGGGTGGGGGACATCCTCAGCACCTACGCGCTGGTGGGCTTCGTGCTGCTCCTGTTCCGGCAGCGCTCGGACAGGACGGTGCTCACCTGGGTGGCGGTGCTCTTCGTCGTCCTGCCGCTCGCGCTGTCCGTCGCGCAGCGCTTCGGCCCGGAGCTGCTGCACGGCAAGGAGGCCGCGGAGCAGGCCGCCAAGGCCACGCGCGAACTGGAGGTCGCGCACCGCACGGCGTTCCTCACCGGCCTGTCCAGCGACTCCGTGCTGACGTCACAGCAGGCCAACGCCGTCTTCGCCTGGCAGAACCTGCCCAACCCGGGCCGCCCCATCTGGCTGTGCATCATCCTGGGCCGCTTCCTCCTGGGCCTGTGGGTCGGACGCCGCCGGCTGCTGGAGGACGTGGAGCGCCACCGCGCGCTGCTCGTGCGGGTGATGGCCTGGGGGCTGGGCGTGGGCAGCGCCGTCGCCACCCTGTCGCTGGTGCTCTACCTGAGGAAACAGGGCGCCCCCGGCGGCCCCGGCGCCCAACTCGAGCAGCCGGTGTGGATGGTGGGCATGCGCACCCTGCGGGAGGTGGGCTACCTCTTCATGGGCTGCGGGTACGCGGCGGCCTTCGCGCTGCTCTTCCAGAAGGAGCGCTGGCGCAAGGTGCTGGGCGTGCTCACGCCCGCGGGCCGCATGGCGCTGACGCTCTACCTCATGCAGTCGGCCATCAGCATCTGGCTGTATGACGGCTGGGGGCTGGGGCTCGTCGGCCGCACGCCGCCGTCTCGCACGGTGCTCATGTGCCTGGGCGTCTTCGCGGCGCAGGTGGCCTTCAGTCACTGGTGGCTGGCGCGCTTCCGCTTCGGCCCGGTGGAGTGGCTGTGGCGCTCGCTCACCTACGGCCGCATCCAGCCCATGCGGCTGGTCCCCGCCAGCGCGGCGCGCGCGGCGCACTGAGCTGTATCGCCATCTCAAAAGCGGGGGCGCGTGATTTGACGCTGCCGAGGGCACCGGCATGTAGTGCCCGGCATGTCCGAGTCCCCTTCCGCCGGTCCCATTGAGAGCGCGCAGCGCGTCCACGCCCTGGACGCCCTGCGCGGCTTCGCGCTCCTGGGCGTCTTCATCTCCAACAGCCTGAACTGGTTCAACGGCCGGCTGTTCCTGCCGAAAGAGCAGGCCCTGGCGCTGGCCGCGTCGCCGCTGGAGCTCACGGTCAATTCGCTCTTCGCGCTGCTCATCGAGCAGAAGTTCGTCACCCTCTTCACCCTGCTCTTCGGCCTGGGCTTCGCGCTGCAGATGACGCGCGCGGAGGGGCGGGGCACCTCCATCGTGCCGGTGTACCGGCGCCGGCTGCTCGTGCTGCTGGGCATCGGGCTGGTGCACATGTTCGCCATCTGGTTCGGCGACATCCTCACCACCTACGCGCTGGTGGGCTTCCTGCTGCTGTCGTTCCGCGAGTGCTCCGGGAAGACGGTGCTCGTCTGGGCGGCGCTGTTCCTGTTCGTGGTGCCCATCGTCTTCTCCATCGGGCAGCGGCTGCTCCCGGTGCTGCTGGACGGCGCGGCGGCGACGGAGCGCGCCCAGAAGGCCACGCGGGAGGAGGAGGCGGAGCGCCGCGCGGCGTTCCTCGCCGGACTGTCCAGCGACTCGGTGGTGACGACCCAGCAGGCCAACGCGGACTACGGCTGGGCCAGCATCCCCAACCCCAACCGCCCGGTGCTGCTGTCCATCATCCTGGGCCGCTTCCTCCTGGGCCTGTGGGCCGGGCGCCGGGGGCTCCTGCAGGACGTGGAGCGCCACCGCCCGCTCCTGCGGAAGCTGGCCGCCTGGGGGCTGGGGGTGGGCGGCGCCATCGGGCTCTTCGTCCTGGCGCTCAACCTGGCGTACCGGGGCGTGACGAGCCTGCCGGGGTGGCTGGTGTGGATGCGCATCCCCAAGGACGTCGGCATCCTCTTCCTGGGCGTGGGCTACGCGGCGGCCTTCGCGCTGCTCTTCCAGAGGGAGCGCTGGCGCAAGGTGCTGGGCGTCTTCACCCCCGCGGGCCGCATGGCGCTGACGCTCTACCTCATGCAGTCCGTGCTGAGCCTGTGCGTGTATGACGGCTGGGGCCTGGGACTGGTCGGCAAGACGCCGCCGTCGCTCACGCTGCTCATGTGCCTGGCCCTGTTCGCGGGACAGGTGGCCTTCAGCCACTGGTGGCTGGCGCGCTTCCGCTTCGGCCCGGTGGAGTGGCTGTGGCGCTCGCTCACCTACGGCCGCGCCCAGCCCATGCGCCTGGCCCCTGGCGCGGCGCCCGCGGCGAGCTGAAGCGGGGACAAAAAAGAACCCCGGGTCCCGCGAGGAGGCGGGAGCCCGGGGTCTCAGGAGCGGAGCGCGGCACCTTCGCCGCGCCCTGCGCCTTCAGGCACTACTTGACCTTGTAGGAGGCCGCGAACACGGTGTTGATGTAGCCGTCCACCGTCGTGTCGACCAGGCTCGGCACACCGACAATCGTGATGTAGTACTTGCCCGCCGGGATGTTGCGCAGGATGACGCTCTCCGTCGCGCTCTCCTTCACGCCACGGCCCAGGTAGGACGTGAACGTCGGAGCGGCGGCGGCCTGCACGTAGACGTCGGCGTTGCCCTCGCCCTCGCCCAGCGCGATGGACAGGGTGTTGATGCCGGAGTCCTTCTTGAACTCAGGCATGTCGATGATGAAGGTGCGGCTGGAGCCCGGCACGCCGGAGAGGCCCTCGATGCGGGTCTCGTTGCCGATGTCCTCGAAGCCACCCTTCCAGGTCACGGACAGGCTGGTGTTCGTGTAGGACGTGAAGCCCTTGATCATCACGTACCAGATGCCCTTGGCGCCGGAGGTGGCGAAGGTGCAGGTCTCCGCGTTGCCGGACTTGTACGGACGGCAGTCGTACAGGGAGTCCGTCGGGGCGTTGTTCTTGCGGACGTAGAGGTCCGCGTCACCCGTGCCACCGGACAGCGTGAAGGTCACGTCCGTGGCGCCCTCGGGGATCGTCACGGAGTAGTACACCTTGCTGCCGGAGGTGCCGGAGATGCCCGTCACGGGCACGCCCTTCTCGATCGGCGTGGTCACCGGAGGAGGCACGGGCACGCCCACGCCCACGGCCTTCCAGGCGTTGCCGACCTCGGTGATCTCCGCCGCGGTGAAGCCCAACTGCGTCGCGGCCTGCTCCGACGCGGTCTTCGCCGCCTCGAAGTTGGAGGACGCGGTCAGCAGGTCGGCGTTGATCTTGTAGAAGACCTTGGCGGCCTTCTCGAAGCCGATGCCGTTGACGACCTGGGTCGTCTTGGCGCGCGGGTGCGTGCCACCCTGGGACATCAGGTAGAACGCCAGGTTGGAGATACCCGAGCTGTAGTGCACGTCCACGCCCGAGCCGTAGTCCGGGTAGTAGTCGAGCGAGTCCCCGTCCTGCGTGGGGTTCTTCATGTAGCGCAGGCCGTCACCCGGGATGTTCGGGGTCCAGACGTCGTCGCCGACGATCCAGGTGCCCTCGTCGATGACCTTGCCCTTGCCGTACCACTCGCAGACCGCGCCGAAGATGTCGGAGATGGACTCGTTGAGGCCACCGGACTCACCGGAGTAGGTGAGGTTGGACTCGTACTCCGTCACCGCGTGCGTCAGCTCGTGCGCCGTCACGTCCAGCGAGTTCGCCAGGTTGGAGGCGTTCACGCCGTCGCCATCGCCGTACACCATCTGGGAGCCGTCCCAGTAGGCGTTGACGTAGTTGTTGCTGTAGTGGACGTAGCTCTTCAGCAGGTGGCCGGCGTTGTCGTACGAGTCACGGCCGAACAGGTTGCTGTAGCAGTCGTAGACGGTGCCGAGGTGGTCGTAGTTGTTGTTGATGACCTGGTCGGCGACCGGGGCCTCACCCTCGAAGCGGCCCTTGACGGCCGTGGAGGGCGTGGTGCGGTGCTGCAGATCCCACACCTCGCGCTTCTTCGCGGAGTGGATGTGCGGAACGCGCTCGAAGACGTCGCCCGTCTTGGCGTTCACGTACACGGAGTCATCCACCGGGGTGGTGTCCTTCAGCTCGCCCTGGACGCGAACCTCGTAGGCCAGGATGAGCTCGTTGCCCGAGCGGCGGTACACGAGCTGGGGCTCGCCGTTGGCGGCCGCGCGCTCCGGGGAGCCGCGATCACCGACGGCCGCCGCGATGGCCGCGTCGGACGCGATGGAGGCCTTCAGCTCGCCCTTCAGGTCGCCGCGGGCGTTCGAGTTCACCGCGAACACGGAGCCGTTGCGCGCGTGCAGGCGGACCTCGGCGTCCTGCACCAGGATGCCGTTCTGGGTCACGCCGTAACGGAAGTGGGTGTCACCGTCGAAGCCCACGTAGGCGCGCTTCAGGAACAGGTCGTTCGCGTTCAGGCGGAACAGCGGCGCCACGTTCGCGAGCACCGGCGCCAACTGCTGCTGGGCCGCGATGCCCTGGATGGCCGAGGGCGCGGGAACGGAACCGAAGGAACCGGTGAGGAAGGTGGGGACCGCGTCGGAGTCCGCCGCGATGACCTTCTGGCCCGCCGACAGGTTGGCGGAAGCCTTCTGGATGTTCGCGTCCTCCGTGTTCGCGGCGGGAGCGCCGTCGGTGCAGGCGCCGACCATCAGGGACAGGGCAGCGGCACCCAGGGCGCCGCGTACTCGCTTCTCGTACATGCAATCCTCCTAAGGGGAAAGATTAGGAAAACACTGTGCCACAGGAGACGCGCGTTTTTCAAGTACAGGCGAGATTTCTACTTTTACATCTTTTCTCAAACTTCGAGATATCTCGCAACTGCTTGAAATGACGGAGGGACTCACGCAGCCCGGCGGGAACGGGGTAGGTGCTTCAATCCGGAAAGGCGGTTACTTCATGGCTGAAGCACCTATCGGCGGATGCGTGCAATGAGTGAACGCCGGGGAGAAATTGCCGTCTCATTTATTCCCGACCCGGGTGGGTCCTGTGTCACCGCTGACATCCCGAGGGCCTCCGGGGCGGGGCGGACGGGCTAGCGTCCCGGGTCCAGGAGGCGACACACATGCGCGCGTTGCAGCTTCAGCGGCTGGCGGGGCCGGACGGCCTGGCGATGGTGGAGGTCCCGGAGCCGGAGGCCGGGGACGGGGTGCTCATCGACGTGGTGGCGGCCGGGGTGAGCTTCCCGGATCTGCTGCTCACCCGGGGCCAGTACCAGATGAAGCCGGAGGTGCCCTTCGTGCCGGGGGTGGAGGTGGCGGGCGTGGTGCGCGCCGCGCCGGCGGGGGCGCGGGTGAAGCCGGGCGACCGGGTGATGGGCTTCTCCTTCACCCTGGGCGGCTTCGCGGAGGCCTGCGTGGTGGCGCCGGAGCTGGCCTTCCCCATTCCGGAGGCGTGGAGCTTCGAGCAGGCGGCGGGCGTGGTGATGAACTACCACACGGCGCACTTCGCGCTGCACCGGCGCGGGAAGCTGCACCCGGGTGAGACGGTGGTGGTGCACGGCGCGGCGGGCGGCGTGGGCACCGCGGCCGTGCAGGTGGCGAAGGGCGCCGGGGCGCGCGTGCTGGCGGTGGTGAGCGACGAGCGCAAGCGGGAGGTGGCGAAGCGCGCGGGCGCGGACGTCGTCCTCCTCTCGAAGGACTTCCAGGCCGGCGTGCGCGAGGCCACGGACGACCGGGGCGCGGACGTGGTGCTGGACCCCGTGGGCGGCGACGTCTTCGAGAAGAGCCTCAAGGTGCTGGCGCCGGAGGGGCGGCTGCTGGTGGTGGGCTTCGCCAGCGGCCAGATTCCCTCCGTCACGGTGAACCGGCTGCTCCTGCGCAACGTCTCCGTGGTGGGCGTGGCGTGGGGCGCCTCCCTGATGCAGGCGCCGGAGCTGGCGGGCACCATCGCCCGGGAGCTGGAGGCGCTCGCGGCGAAGGGCTTCGTCAACCCGGTGGTGGGCCGCGTCTTCCCCTTCGAGGAGGGCGCCCGGGCGCTGCGCGAGCTGGAGTCGCGTCAGGCCGTGGGCAAGGTCGTCCTGAAGGTGAAGGCCGGCTGACGCCCCCCGGCGTCACTCCTCGGGGCGAGGCAGGGGCGTGGGGGTCCCCGCCTCGCGCTCCAGGACGTCCGCGGCGCGGGCGTCCCGGGGCAGGCCGAAGCGCGCGCGCGAGCACATGAGGAGCTGCCCCGCGTAGACGCTGTCCGCCAGCGCGTCCGCGTACCGGCCATGGGCCTCGCACAGGCGCGCCCGCTCATCCACCAGCCGGGCGAGGATGCGCGCCTGCTCCGGGTGGGCGAAGAGCCCGACGACGGAGCGCGCGTCGAAGCGGGAGAGCGTGTCGTACTCCATGCCCAGCGTCGTGACACACGCCTCGCGGATCCGCTCCAGGCACGCGTCCCAGGAGGCGCGCGAGCGGGCGATGTCCGGCACCGAGCGGCCAAGCTCGCGGACGGCGTTGAGCAGGAAGGCGTGTCGTAGCGAAGGCATCCGGTCCTCCACTACAGCCCAGGCCCCCTGAATCATCCAGCGCGTCAGGGGGTGCGGCCCCACCCCGACGAATCAGGCCGCACCCACCCGCCCGGGGGCCCGCGCGCGGCGGCGGCACACCCCTACGGGAAAAAGACAGACATCGTCCACCTGCCGTGGCGATACGCGCCCGCGATGTTTTAAAGATATATCCAGACAGGAATGACACACACCGCGTGCGGGCGTCCCCTGACGGAGACGGGGGCGTGGATGACCCGAGCGTGTGTGTCGCAATCAAGACTCCGCGTGTATCACCGCGCGGTTCCTACGTATTGCGCGAGCGCTGCCAGTCTTTAGACTTTTCCGACGCGAAGCCCCCCGCGCGTAAGTCACCACATCCCAAGGAATGCACCATGGCCCTTCCGTCCACGCTGCGTCTTCCCCCGACCGCGGAGGTCGCCTTCGGCGCCACGGTGCTGAAGCAGCCGGAGCTGTTGCGAAGGGCGGCCCGGGTGGCGCGGCGGCTGCGGGCCGAGTGGAACGTCCAGCCGGGAGACCGCGTGGGGTTGATGGTGGTGCCCGGGCCGGAGGTCATCCCGGCCATCCTGGGCATCTGGATGGCGGGCGCGGCCTACGTGCCGTTGGACCCGTTCCTCCCCGACGAGCGGCTGCTGCGCATCCTGCGCGACGCGGGCCTGCGCGGCGTCGTCACGCAGCGCATGCACCGCGTCTCCGTGGGGCTCCTGGAGACGTGGCTGGGGACGCCCCTGCCCTTCCTGGAGGCGGACGCGGCGGCGGTGGACGCGGCGGAGGACGGCGAGGTCCCGGACGTCATCGACGCGCCGTTGGAGCGGCCCGCCTACCTCATCTACACCTCCGGCAGCACGGGTGAGCCCAAGGGCGTGGTGTGCACGTTCCGGGGGCTCGTGAACCTGGTGCAGGGCGTGGCGCCGCTCCTGGGCCTGGGGCCGGACACGCGGCACCTCCAGTTCGCCAGCATCAACTTCGACGCGTCCGTGTGGGAGGTGTTCCCCACGCTGTTCGCGGGCGGCACCGTGGTGCAGGGCACGCGCGAGGACCTGCTGCCCGGCCGGCGCATGGCGGACTACCTGCGCCGGCAGCGCGTGACGCACCTGTGCCTGCCGCCGTCCGTGCTGGGGCAGTTGGGGCCGCACGTGGACACGCTGCCGGACGTGGCGTGCGTGGTGATGGCGGGCGAGCGCTGCCCGGCGCCGCTCGCGGAGCGGTGGCACGCGTCCGGCCGCCGCGTCTTCAACGCCTACGGCCCCACGGAGGGGACGGTCTGCGCGACCGCGTACCGGGTGAAGGGCGGCGAGTCGCCCGTGCCCATCGGGCAGGCGCTGCCGGGCGTGCGCGTGCGCGTGGTGGGGCCGGACGGCCAGGACGTCGCGGTGGGCGCCACGGGTGAGGTGTGGATTGGCGGCGAGGGCGTGGCGGAGGGCTACCGCCACCAGCCCGAGCGCACGCGGGAGCGCTTCCCCACGGATGCGCAGGGCGCCCGGTGGTACCGCACCGGGGACGAGGCCGTGCGCCGCGAGGACGGGGCGCTGATGTTCCTGGGCCGGATGGACCAGCAGGTGAAGCTGCGCGGCTTCCGCATCGAGCTGGAGGCCATCGAGCAGGCGCTGTACGCGTATCCGGGCGTCGCGCAGGCGGCGGTGACGGTCTTCGAGCACACGGACGCGCAGGGCCAGACGACGGGCCTGCTGGTGGCGTACCACAGCGTGCAGGAGGGCCACACGGTGTCGCTGGACGCGCTGCGCGCGCACCTGGGCGCCGCGCTGCCGGACTACATGGTGCCGCACCGCTTCGTGGCGCTGCCGCGCCTGCCGCTCATGCCCCACCTGGGCAAGGTGGACCGGGCGGCGCTGCCGCCGCCGGCGGACTGGGTGGGCGCCACCACGGCAGAGCCCCACGCCGCGCCCGCGACGCCCGCCACCCCCATCGAACGGCTGTGCCGCGCCTTCGAGCGAGGACTGCGCGCGGCCCCGGGCACCGTCACGGCGAACACGCACTTCTTCCAGGCGGGCGGTGACTCGCTGGGCGTGGCGCACGTGCTGGCCCAGGTGGAGGAGGACTTCGGCGTGTCGCTGCCGTCGCGCCGCGTGTACTCGCACCCCACGCCCACGCTGCTGCTGCCCTTCTGCGAGGCCGGCGCGGCTCCGGCCGAAGCGGGCCCCCAGGGCGTGCGCGCCACGCTGCTGACGGACGCGCGGTCCGCGGCCCTGCCCCGGCTGACGGCCCCCGTGCCCGTCACGCAGCCGCCGCGCACGCTCCTGCTCACGGGGGCGACGGGGTTCCTGGGCATCCACCTGCTGGCCGCGCTGGCGCCCCGCGTGGAGCGCATCCACTGCCTGGTGCGGGCGCGCGACGACGCGGAGGCCGGCGCGCGGCTTCGCGCCACGGCGCGCAAGTACGGCGTGCACCTGCCCTGGCGCGACGGGCGCATCCAGGCGGTGGCGGGCGACATCACCCGGACGCGGCTGGGGCTGGAGGCGTCCGTGCATGACGCCCTGGCGCTCCAGTGCGACGCGGTGGTGCACTCGGCCGCGAGCATCAGCTACATCCTGCCGTACGCGGATGCGGGGCGGCCCAACGTCGCCGGCACGCAGCAGGTGCTGTCCTTCTGCGCGCACGGCCGCGCGAAGCCGCTGCACCACGTGTCCTCGCTCAGCGTCCACGGCGCGGTGGGCACGCTGCTGGGCCTGGAGGAGGTGGACGAGGACTTCGCGCTGGAGCGCTCGCTGGACCTGATGGCCTACGAGAACGGCTACACGCGGGCCAAGTGGGTCGCGGAGCGGCTCGCCGTGGACGCGCGCGACAGCGGCCTGCCCGTCAGCATCTACCGGCCGGGCTTCATCCAGGGCCACAGCCGCACGGGCATCGGCAACGCGGACGACATGCTGTGCCGGCTGCTGGTGGGCAACGCGCAACTGGGCATGTCGCCGGACCTGCCGGACAAGTACTGGCTGCCGGTGCCGGTGGACTACGTGGCCAGCGCCACCGCGCACCTGGTGCTCACCCAGGCGCCGGGCGACACGTACAACCTGGCGCCGGAGCGCGAGCAGGAGCCCTCCCACAACGCCCTCTTCGACATGCTGGGCGAGCACGGGCACCCGGTGCGCCGCGTGGCGCCCGCGGTGTGGCTGCGCGAGCTGGGGCGGGTGGGGCCGGACAACGCCCTCTTCCCGCTGGTCGCGTTCCTGCGGGAGAAGGTCTACCACGGCACCCGCACGGTGCTGGAGCTGCACCACCGCACGCCGCGCGTGCGCACGGACCACACCCGCGCCGCGCTGGCGGGCACGGACATCCAGTGCCCGGACATCGACTCGGCCCTGCTGCGCCGCTACGTGAAGGACCTCTTCGCGCGCCACCGCGCCGCGGCCCTCGCCGCGTAGGCGAGGGCGGGGGCGTCAGTGGTGCGGCGGGGACTTCACATGTCCGTCGCCGAAGCGGTAGTGGGCCACCACCGGCTGGTGGTCCGAGGACTCCGTGGAGCGGTCCACCTCGAAGAGGACCGGAATCAGGGAGCGCGTCGCGTAGAAGTTGTCGAAGCGCTTGCCGGTGGCGTGCACCACGCCGTGGCTGTCCGGGTGCGAGGTGAGCGTGGCGCAGTCCGCGATGTCCTGCAGCCGCCACCACGCGGGGCTGTGCTTGGGAATCTGGCCGGAGCTCAGCTCCTGGCGGGCGTGCTGGGGCGTCGTCAGCGAGTGGTCCGCCAGCCGCACGCGCACCGTCGTCGCGTGGCACACCGTCTCCGGCAGGTCCTGCTCCAGCGTGTGCAGCTCATGGCGCAGGCGCGGGTCCGCGATGTTGCCCACGCCGCGGTCGCCCACCGTGACGTTGTGCATGTCGTCGCCGTAGCGCTGGCGGAACTCCTCGATGGTGTCCGTGTCGTTGTCCTGCTTCGGGTGCAGCAGGTGCGCCACCAGCCAGGAGCCGCCCCGCTTGATGGCGGTGTTGGCGTTGAAGTCGCCCAGCACGACGGCGGGGACGCCCTCGCGGCGGCGCAGGAGCGCGTTGAGCTGGCGCAGGTTGAGGGCGTTGATGCCCGAGTCCCCCAGCGCGTGGTGCAGGTTGTAGAGGTAGAGCGGGCGGCCCTCCACCTGGACCTTCAGCCACAGCACGCCCCGGTCCTCCACCAGCTCCCCCGCGTAGCCCTGGCGCGTGATGGCCTCATCGCGCTCGGCGTCCGTGAGGACGTAGGTGAAGTGCGCGGCGTCCACGATGGGGTGGCGGCTCAGCCAGGCCTTGCCGTTCACCAGCCGGGTGCCGTTGTCGCCGTCGCTGCCCTGGTACGCCAGGTGGAAGCCGAAGCGGGACGCGAGCAGCACCGACATGGGCACGCCCGCCTCCTGCAGGCCGATGACGTCCGGCATGCGGTCCTGGGCCTCCAGTTGGGTGAAGTACTCCAGCAGCGCCTCCTGGCGCTCGCCGCCCAGGAGGATGTTGTAGCTCATCACCGTGAGGCCCGGTCCCCGGGGCGCGCGCGGCGCGGGGTGGTGCACGATGAAGGTGCGGCCGTCTCCCAGCCGGCGCTCGCTGGAGGGCAGCGGCACGGCCTGGAAGTCCGGCAGGGTCAGGGTGGGGTCACGCCTCGGCAAGACATCCTCCGGCCCGCTCGGCTTGCGTCCGAGCAGGTGTCCCACGGCGGGCAGGTGCTCCAGCACTTCGGGCATCTTCATGCCGCCCTCCCCTTGCTGGGGCGCCAGGCCCGCGGGGTGCCACGAGCAGAGGGGAAGCGATGTCGGGCGTCATGCCGTCGCGCTGTGAATTCCACCGAGCCTCCATCCAGAAGTCCTCCGCTCAAGTTCGTGGCGGGAGGCCTCGTCCGCCAGCGTCATGCAGGGGGCGGGCGCTCGGCCGGAGGGTTGCCCTGCGTGCGCCGGGCGTCGGACGGTGCACATCCGCCGGTGGCGGAATCGGCCCGGGGCTGGGGCGCGGGTGGTTAGATGGACGGGCGATGAAGGAACTCGATGAGCTGCTGCGGGCATGCGGGCGTGCCTCCGGCCCGGTGGTGCTGGCGACGGTGGTGGCGGTGTCCGGTTCGTCGTACCGGCGCCCGGGTGCCCGCATGCTGATGGGCGCGGACGGGTGGCTCGCGGGCGGGGTGAGCGGCGGGTGTCTGGAGGGAGACCTGGTGCGCAAGGCCTTCTTCTGGACGTCGGATGGGCCGCGCGTGCTGCGCTACGACACCACCGGCGACGCCGCGGAGGACGAGGGCGGCCTGTCGTTCGCGCTCGGGTGCAACGGCGTGGTGGACATCCTGCTGGAGCGCTGGGAGCAAGGCCCGGGTGACGCGCTCGGCTTCGCGGCGGAGGCGCGCAAGCAGTCGCTGCGCGCGGTGGTGGCCACCGTGTACCGGGGCCCCGAGGACGCGGTGGGTTCGCGGCTGATGCTGCGCGAGGACGGCGTGTCGGCGGGCAACCTCCAGGGCGCGCTGCTCGAGCCGGTGCGCGCGGCGGCGACGGAGGCGCTGGTGCGCGGCGAGCCCTGGAGCGGCGCGTGCGGGGGGGCGGAGGTGCTGGTGGAGGTGGTGGAGCCGGCGCCGCCGGTGGTGGTGTTCGGCAGCGGCTTCGACGTCGCGCCCGTGGTGTCGCGCGCGCAGGGGCTGGGGTGGCACCTCACGGTGGTGGCGGACCGGCCCGTGGAGCTGCTGCGCCGCAGGTTCCCGGGGGCCCAGGCGCACGTCGCGTCACGGGCCAGCGAGGTGTTGGAGAAGGTGCCGCTGTCCGCGCGCAGCGTGGTGCTGGTGATGACGCACAGCCTGCCGCAGGACCGGGAGCTGCTGGAGCGGCTGGTGCCGCTGCCGGTGCGCTACCTGGGAGTGCTCGGGCCACGCGCGAGGACGGAGCGCATCTTGCGGGAGCTGGCGCGTACGCCCACCGCCGCGCAGTTGGAGAAGCTGCACGCGCCCATGGGGCTGGACCTGGGCGCGGAGGGCGCGGACGAGATTGCGCTGTCCATCATCGCGGAGGTGCAGGCGGTGCTGGCCGGACGCGACGGAGGACGGCTGCGCGAGCGGCAGGCGCCCATCCACGCGGAGGCCACCCCGCCGGAGCGCAGGTCGGCGTGAGGGACCGCCTCCGCGAGACGCACGTGACCAACGGGCTCGCGACACGCACGGCGCATGCGCCCATCTTCGCGCGGAGGCGCGCATGAGCGTCGCCATCGTGCTGCTCGCCGCGGGGAGTTCTTCGCGGCTGGGACAGCCCAAGCAGCTCCTGCGCCATGAAGGCATGTCACTGGTTCGGCGCGCGGCGGAGCGGGCGCTGGCCGCGAGTCCCCTGGTCGCAGTGGTGCTCGGCGCGCGGCGTGAGGACGTCGCCTCGGAGCTGGACGGGCTCGCCGTGCGGTGCGTGGACAACCCGGACTGGGCGCTGGGTCAGGGCTCCTCGCTTCACGCGGGCCTGCGGGCGCTCCCCCCGGACGTGGACGGCGCCCTCTTGATGCTCTGCGATCAGCTCCGCGTGGACGCGGCCCACCTGCGCTCGCTCATCTCGACCTTCGAGCGCACGCGCGCGCCCATCGTCGCGTCCTCCTACGCGGGCACCCGGGGCGTCCCCGCCCTCTTCTCCCGCGCCCTCTTCCCCGAACTGGACGCCCTTCCCGCCACGGGCGGCGCACGCGGACTCATCGCCCGGGACCCTTCTCGCGTCGTGGAGGTCCCGCTGCCCGGCGGCGAGGAGGACGTGGACACCGCCGAGGACGCCCTGCGCCTCACGCGCCCCGGACGCGGTGGGTGATGCCCTCCGGCCCGGCCACCACCAGGTCGGTGGTCAGGTTCAGGAACAGGCCGTGCGCCATCACCCCGGCGCGGGACTCCACCTTCGCGGCCAGCGCCGCCGGGTCGCTGATGGGACCGAAGTCACAGTCCAACACCACGTTGCCCTGATCCGTGTGGTACGGCGCCCCGTCCAGCGCGAGCCGCACCACCACGCGCGCGCCCAGCGACTCCAGGAACAGCGCCTGCGAGCGCCAGCCGAAGGGCAGCACCTCCACCGGCACCGGCCACTTCGTGCCCAGCCGGGGCGACAGCTTGGCCGCGTCCACCACGATGACCTCGCGGCGGCTGGCCTGCGCCACCACCTTCTCGCGCAGCAGCGCCCCACCGCCGCCCTTGATGAGCGACAGGTCCGGCGCCACCTCGTCCGCGCCGTCGATGGTGAGGTCCACCACCGGGTGCACGTCCAGCGTGGTGAGCGGCACGCCCAGCGACGCGGCCAGTGCCTCCGTCGCATGAGACGTGGGGATGCCCACCACGTCCTTCAACGCCCCGGCGGAGAGCAGCGCGCCCAGCCGCCGCACCGCGTGCGCGGCCGTGCTGCCCGTGCCCAACCCCACCACCATGCCCGGCTGGATGAAGTCCACCGCGCGCTCCGCCGCCGCGCGCCTGTAGGAAGCCGAAGCACTCTCGTCGGAAGTCATCGCGGGCTCAGGGAAGGAAGCGGCTCAGTGCGGCGACCCAGGATGCCCGGAGTCGGCCGGAGGTGCACGCCGCGCTTCACTTCGCGGCGGCGCGAGTGGACCCGCCAACAGTGCCTCGTCCGCGTTCCCCAACCCGGAGGGCGCGGCCACCGTCTGACGGCGCTCCCGCCTCCACGTCTTGCGGCGCTCGCGCTGCACCTCCGTGAGCAGCACCTGCCCCGCCGCCGCCGCCGGCACCGCGAGGATGACGCCCAGCAGCCCCGCGACCGTGCCTCCCACCAGCGCCACCAGGGAGATGAGCAGCGGGTTCATCTTGATGGCGCGCCGCTGCACCAGGGGGCTGAGCAGGTGGGCCTCGAACTGCTGGTAGACCATGAACAGCGCCAGCGCGAGGAGCGCCCGCTTCGAGCCCACCGACGCCAACGTGGTGACGGCCACCAGCAGCGCGGTGATGATGCTGCCGATGAACGGGATGAGCCCCAGCACCATCGCCACCAGGCCGAGCGGCAGGAAGTACGGCACCCCCAGCGCCAGCGACATGCCCGCCGTGAAGGCGCCGCCCACCGAGACGATGAGCAGCGTGCCGAAGAGGTAGTTGCCCACCGCCTCGCGCATCCGGCCCACCACGCGGCGCACGCGGGCACGGTTGCGCGGACGCACCCAGCCCAGGATGCTCGCGTAGAGGTCGTGCCCGAAGAGCAGACCGAACACGGCCAGCGCCAGCACCGTGATGCCCGCGCCCAGCAACTCCACCGTGGACGACAGCACCGTGATGAGCGGCCGGGCCAGGATGCCGGGCTCCACGTTGAACGCGTCCTGCGGATGCGACAACACGCCGAAGTGCTCGTCCAGCTTGCGCACCCACGGGGCCTGGGTCAGCTCGGTGAAGAAGACCGGCGCCGCCTCCACCAGGTGCTGGAGCTGCTCCACGAGCAGCGGCACCAGCGTGAGGATGAGCAGGCCGATGATTCCCAACAGCGTCAACGCGATGAGCGCCACGCCCAGGCCCCGGCGCAGGCCCCACGACTGAAACCGGCGCACGACGGGCTCCGCCGCCAGCCCCAGGAGCAGCGCCGCCGCCAGCAGCGTCAGCACGGGTCCCAGGCTCCGCATCGCCGTGCCCAGCAACACGAGCAGCACCACCTGGGCACCGACCGACCACACCGTCCGGGGCGGCACGTAGACCGGCAGCCCCTTGCGCGAAGGCCTCATGCACTCAAGGTAGGGAGTGCCCTCCAGGCAGGCGACAGGCTTCCACGGACCGTCCCAAGTGGACGCCACGTGAAGCTGGTGCCCGACCGGTGGGCAGGCGGGCAGCCTGTGGCGCCCGTCCATCGCTCCGGGCAGACTGCCGCGCCCATGGACAAGCCCCAGACAATGCGGTCCTTCGTGAAGCTGCTGGTGACGGATGCGCAGGCCTCCGTCCGCTTCTATGAAGGCCTCGGCTTCGAACGCATCGCGTCGGACCCTCCCATCCTCCGCCTCCAGTGGGGCGGCGAATCGGACGTGTACCTCGTGAGCCCTCCTTCGAACCTGAAGCTGGAGGGGCGAAGGGGCATGGGCGTGCTCGTGGGCTTCCGCGCGGGCTCGGACGGCGTGGACGCGGTGGCCGCGAAGGCGGCGGCGCTGGGCGCGCACGTGGAGGGCCCGACGGTGCAGCCCTGGTACACCCGCGAAGTCGTCGTCACGGACCCGGACGGCTACCGGCTCAACTTCATCGAACCCGCCTGACGCGCGGCCCCGGGGACGCCGCCGCCCCGACACTTGATTGCCCCAGCGGCTTGCGCCAGCCTGTCGCGGCCTCCGTGAGCACACCCCGCTACTTCGTTCCCCACGCCGCCAGCCCGGTCGAACCCGTGCCGTGCGATGCCTCGGAGGTCGTCCACGTCCTGGACGCCTTCCGGCTGGAGCCCGCCTCCCTGGGCGAAGCCGAGTGGTTCGTCTGCACCGACGTCGTGGGCCAGCTCCAGCTCATCCCCGGCAGCGAACGCGCGCGGCTGCCCGCGTCCGTGCAGGCGCAGCTCGCGCACCATGAAGTCGCCTCCGGCAAGCCCCCGCGCCGCCTGGCCGCGACGGAGCTGTTCTTCTTCTCCACGGAGGTGGTGGAGCACCCCTCCAACACGGAGGGCTTCAACGACCCCGTCTACCTCTACGGGACGCTCACGGGCCCGTGGCCGGGCAACGCCGTCACGCGCGTGAACGGGCAGCTCACCGTCACCCGGGGCGACGTGCTCGCGGGCTTCGCGCACGGCGCGCAGGAGGCCTTCCACTACGTGCAGGACGCGGAGAGCCGCGACGCGCCTCGCGCCTACCACGCGCTGTTGCCGGGCGACCGCGCGGATCAACTGGCGCAGGGACGCGGGCTCGTCCTCACCTACCCCGCGGTGCCCGCGGAGCTGCAGGCCCACCACGCCGCCAACGGCGCGCAGGTCGCGAGCGTGCTGCACGCGGTGCTCAGCCAGCTCCAGGAGGACGCGCGCGCGAACCAGGGCCCCCAGGCCATCGCTTCGCTGGAGCTGCCCGTGCCGAGCCGCGCGATGGCCATCGCGGACCTGGAGCTGCGCGGCTACGAGGTGAAGGGCGACCTCGCCACGCCGCGCCCCACGAAGGGTGGGCTGGTGGGGAAGCTCGCCGGGTGGCTCCAGGACGAAGCCGTGCGCGTGCCCCGGGAAGCGCCGCCGCCGGAGTTCCTGGAGCTCGCGCGCCGGGTGCTGCCGCTCCTGCCGGGCTGGCCCACGGAGACGGAGCGCGCGCTGCGCGCCCACGTGCTCGCGGGCACGCCGGTGACGCGCCCCACGGTGCCTCGCGCGCCCACCCCGCCCGCGTCCATCCCGCCGCGCCTGCCCACGCCGCCCGTGCGCTCCAGCGACTGGATGCGGGACTTCATCGACGCGCATGGCAAGCCCGGCGGCGAGAAGCCGCGCCTCACGCGCATGCAGCCGAAGCCCGCGCCCCGCCCGCCGCCCGCGAAGCCCGCATCCCCGGCCTCATGGCAGGCGGACTTCGCGCCGGCTCCGGCCGCGCCCGCCCGCCCGGACACCCGGCGGCAGGAGAAGTCGCCCGCCCCGCCCGCCAAGAAGCCGGACTGGATGAGCGACTTCGACGACTGACCCCCTCGCGCGTTTGCGCGGCTCGCACACCGGGCGATAGCGTTTTCACCCTCCAGAAAGGCAGACCATGGGACACGAGAAGCCGATCGAGCCGTTTTCGGACCTGCACCGCGAAGGGGACCACGTGCGCGCGGTGCTGCTGCACGACCCCACGGTGGAAGGCCTGGACATGGCCATCTACATGGACGCGTCGGGCAGCATGCGCGAGGAGTACGCCTACAAGGCGCAGCAGCGCACCTTCCTGGAGTGGCTGCGCGGCGCGCCGCTGAAGGAGCCCTCCAACGACGTGGAGCCGCAGGTCCGGTGGATGCTGGAGTACCTGGCCACCAAGGACCGCAACGGCCTCCTGCGCGTGGCCTACTGGGCCTGTGGCACCAACGGCCGCCAGGTGGAGCCCGTGGGTGAGCTCAAGGGCACCGACGTGAAGCAGTACAAGTTCCCCGGCGCGAAGCAGTTGGGCGGCTACACGTACCTGGAGCCCGCGCTGCGCGACTACGTGAAGTACCTGGAGGAGCAGGTGAAGGTGGGCGCGAAGCGCGGCTGCGCCATCATCGTCACCGACGGCCGCCTCCATGACGCCGAAGCGGTGGAGAAGTTCTCCGAGGAGGTCGCGAAGAAGATCGCCTCCGGCCGCCTGCCGCGCATCAACTTCGTGCTGGTGGGCGTGGGCGACGACATCGACGAGGAGCAGTTGGAGCACATCGCCCACGCGGAGTACCCGGGCGTGGGCCACCTCTGGTGCCACCGCATCGCGAAGGAGATCACCCAGGTGGCGGAGCTGGTCGCGGTGCTGGTGGACGAGACCATGACGGTCGCCGCCGGCGGCACCATCTACGACGACAAGGGCCAGGTGCTGAAGACGTACGAGGGCCGCCTGCCCGCGGTGCTGGAGTTCGAGGTGCCGGAAGAGGCGAAGAGCTTCACGCTGGAGGTGAACGGCCAGCGCTACACCCAGCCGCTCCCCGACGAAGAGCACCACGACGAGGACGAAGACGAGGACCACCACTGATGGCCGGCCACGAAGTCATCAACCGCCCCTTCTCCGACGTCCACCGGATGGGCAACAAGGTCGTCGCGACGCTGTTGCACGACCCCACCGTGGAGGGCCTGGACGTGGCCCTCTACATGGACGGCTCCGCGAGCATGGAGAACGCGTACGGGCCGCGCGGCATCCTGGCGAAGCTCGCCCCGGTGAAGAACCAGGTCGAGCCGCAGATGCAGTGGATGCTGGAGTACCTGGCCAACAAGGACCGGGACGGCAAGGTGCGCGTCACCTACTGGGCCTGCGGCGACGGCACCCAGTTGGAGGTGGTGGGCGACCTCACGGGCCCGCAGGCCAAGGGCTACCGCTTTCCCGGGCCCAAGTCCTACGGCAAGGCCACGGTGATGCTGCCGGTGCTGCGCGACTTCGTGGCGCACATCAAGCAGCAGGTGGGCGAAGGCGCCAGGCGGGGCCTGGCGGTCATCATCACGGACTCGCAGATCAACGACGCCCATGACGTGACGGCCTACGCCACGCAGGTGGCCAAGGAGATCGCCTCCGGCCGCCTGCCGCGCATCAACTTCGTCTTCATGGGCGTGGGCGAGCACGTGGACGAGGAGCAGATGGAGGAGATCTCCCATACGACCTATCCGGGCGTGGGACACCTCTGGTGCCACCGCCACGCGGACCGCATGGAGGAGATGGCGGAGCTCGTGGCCGTGCTGGTGGACGAGACCATGACCGTCGCCGCGGGCGGCACCGTCTACGACGAGCAGGGCAACGTCCTGAAGACGTACGAGGGCCGCCTGCCCGCGGTGCTGGAGTTCGAGATTCCCCCGACGTGCAAGCGCTTCACGCTGGAGGTCGCCGGCCAGCGCTTCGACCAGCCCGTCCCCGAGGAGCACGAGGACGGGGACCACGACGAGGATGAGGACGACGACCCCAAGGCGGAAGCTCCGCCTCCGGCCGCCGCGTCCTCGCACTCACGCCGCGGACACCGCCACTAGGGCGACAGGAAGAGCCAAGCCATGTCGGAGCAGAAGAAGAGCGGTTCGCGGTTCGGCACGCTGAACATCAAGGGCCTCAAGGAGGCGCCAGCCGGCGGCAACGCCGTGCAGCGCCACGTCCACGGCCCGGGGTGCGACCACGACCACGACCATGGCCATGAAGGCCATGATCACGGGCACGCGCATGCGCACGGCGAGCCCCACGCGCACGGCCCCTCCTGCTCCCATGGCCACGACCACGGGCATGACCACCACGGCCATGCCCACTCCCAGCGCGTCATCCGTCCGCCGGCCCACCGTCCGGCGGAGGGGGGCGGCGCGGCGCTCCAGTTGGACCTGGAGGGCACGCTGCCGGGAGAGACGGACGACCAGGGCCGCTTCGCGCGGCTGGAGGCGGCCCTGGAGTCGCAGCACGGCATCACCGACGTGCACCTGCGCCGCGACGCGGGCCACGCGGAGGTGTGCATCCACTACCAGCCGTCGCTGGTGAGCGTGTCTCAGTTGCTGACGCTCGCTCGGAAGACGGGCGCGCAGGTGGCCGCGCGCTACCTGCATCACACCTGGTTCGTGCGCGGGATGGACTCCGCGGACGCGGCCCAGGTCATCGAGCACGCGGTCTCCAGGATGAAGGGCGTGCTCACCGCCAGCGTCGCGTACGCCAGCGAGCGCCTGGTCATCGAGTACGACAAGCAGGAGCTGAAGCTCCCGGACGTGGAGGCCCGGGTGAAGTCGCTCGGGTACGGGCTGGAAGTGCCCATGGCGGGCCACGCCTGTTCGCACCACGCGCACGGTGGCGGCCTGGCACCGCTGCTGGAGCTGCCGCTGGTGGTCGCGTCCGGCGTGCTGCTGGCGGCGGGCTTCGGGGTGGAGCACTTCGCGCTGGCGCCGCCGCTGGTGGCCACGGTGCTCTGGGCGCTGTCCATGGCGAGCGGCGGCTTCTTCGCCATCCGGGGCTCGGTGCAGTCCATCGCGCAACTGCGCATCGACATCGAGACGATGATGGTCGTGGCGGCGCTGGGCGCGGCGGTGCTCGGCGCGTGGTTCGAGGGCGCGTTCCTGCTCTTCCTCTTCAGCGCGGGCCACGCGCTGGAGCACCGGGCCATGGAGAAGGCGCGCCGCTCCATTGAAGCGCTGGGCCAGTTGCGTCCCGAAGTGGCGCGCGTGCGCCGGGGCTCGGAGGTGGTGGAGGTGCCGGTGGCGGACGTGAAGCGCGGTGAGCGCATCGTCGTGCGCCCGGGCGACCGCGTCCCGCTGGACGGCGTCATCCTGGAAGGAAAGAGTTCCCTGGACCAGGCGGCCATCACCGGCGAGTCCATGCCGGTGGCGCGCAAGCCGGGCGACGAGGTGTTCTCCGGCACCATCAACTGCGAGGCGGCGCTGGAGGTGGAGGTGACGCGCCTGTCGTCGGAGTCCGTGCTGGCGCGCGTGGTGGACATGGTGGCGCAGGCGGAGGCGCAGAAGGGCAAGCGGCAGCGCTTCGCCCAGCGCCTGGAGCGCACCGTGGCGCCGCTCGTGATGGCGTCCGCGGTGGTGTTCCCGGTGGTGCTGGTGCTGACGGGCACGCCGATGAAGGAAGCGGTGCTGCGCGCGGTGGGGCTGCTGGTGGCCGCGTCGCCGTGCGCGCTCGCCATCTCCACGCCGTCCGCCGTGCTCTCCGCGGTGGCGTCGGCCGCGCGCGGCGGCGTGCTGATCAAGGGCGGCATCTACCTGGAGCTGTTGAGCGGCATCCGCGCCATCGCCTTCGACAAGACGGGCACGCTCACCGTGGGCCGCCCCCGGCTGCTGACCACGTGGGCCGCGCCGGGCGTGACGCGCGAGGAGCTCTTGGGCACCGCTGCGGGCGTGGAGGCGCTGTCCGCGCACCCGCTGGCCAGGGCGGTGGTGGACGGCGCCGCGGAGGCGCGCATCGCCGTGCCCGCGGGCCGCGACCTGGAGGCCATCCACGGCCAGGGCATCCGCGCGAAGGTGGGCGACGACGCCGTGGAGGTGGGCAGCACGGCCCTCTTCGCGGGCGAGGCCATTCCCTCGGAGGTCACCGCGGAGGTGACGCGGCTGGAGGAGGCGGGCCAGACGACGATGGTGGTGCGCCGCGCGGGCCGCTACCTGGGCGTGCTGGGCGTGGCGGACACGCTGCGCGGCGGCGCGCGTCAGGTGGTGCAGGCGCTGAAGGCGGGCGGCATCGAGCGCACGGTGATGCTGTCCGGAGACAACGCGCTCGTGGCCCGCTCCATCGCGCAGCAGGTGGGCCTGGACGAGGCGAAGGCGCCGCTGATGCCCGTGGACAAGGTGACCGCGGTGAAGGAGCTGGGCCGCACGCACGCGGTGGCCATGGTGGGCGACGGCGTCAACGACGCGCCCGCGCTCGCCGCCGCGGCGGTGGGCGTGGCCATGGGCGGCGCCGGCAGTGACGCGGCGCTGGAGACGGCGGACGTGGTGCTGATGAGCGACGACCTGGCGAAGCTGCCCTTCGCGCTGGAGCTGTCCAGGCGCGCCACGGCGGTGATGAAGCAGAACCTGGTCATCGCGCTGGGCGTGAGCGCCGTCCTCGTCGTCGCCGCCGTGCTGGGCCTCACGCGCATCAGCCAGGCCGTGGTGCTCCACGAGGGCAGCACGCTGCTCGTCGTCTTCAACGGCCTGCGCCTGCTCGCCTTCCGGCCGAAGGCGCCCGCCTCGCCGCCCCAGCCCGCCACCGGCCCGCAGCCCGCCGCCGGTTAGCCCGCCCGCGTCATGATTGGCATGACAACTTCCCCCACGCCCGGAGGAGCGGGCGCACGCGGGACGTGTTGTCTTGCGGGCGGCATGACTTGAAGTGGATGCACGCAGCGCGTCGTGAGCGGGGTGTCACAGGCGGCGCGGGTTGAACGTGGCATGGTGGGGACCCCCATGCCCGTCAGCGTCTTCGACCTCTTCAAGATTGGAATTGGACCCTCCAGCTCGCACACGGTGGGGCCCATGCGCGCGGCCCGCACGTTCGTGGTGGGGCTGTCGGACGCGGGGCTCCTGGAGCGCGTGACGCGGCTCAAGGTGGAGCTGTTCGGTTCGCTGGGCGCGACGGGCAAGGGGCACGGCAGCGACAAGGCGGTGCTGCTGGGCCTGCGCGGCGACACGCCCGAGGACGTGGACGTGGAGCTGGTGCCCTCCATCGTCGCGCACTGGCGCGCGGAGGGGCGCGTGTCGCTGCTCCAGCGGCTGGTGCTCCCCTTCCGCGACGGCGAGCACCTGGTGATGCACAAGCGCAAGGTGCTGCCCTACCACCCCAACGGCATGCGCTTCACCGCGTTCGGCGAGGGCGGCGAGACGCTGGCCTGCCGCATCTACTACTCGGTGGGCGGCGGCTTCGTGGTGGACGAGCACGCGGCGGCGGGCGCGGATCCGCTGCGCGCGGAGAGCGCGTCGGTGCCGCTGCCCTTCAAGTCCGCGGAGGAGCTGCTCCAGCACTGCGAGCGGGAGCGGCTGCCCATCAGCTCGGTGATGCTGCGCAACGAGCTGACGTCGCGGAGCGAGGAGGACATCCGCGCGGGGCTCTTGCGTATCTGGACGGTGATGCAGGCGTGCGTGACGCGCGGGTGCACCACGGGGGGCATCCTGCCCGGCGGGCTGAAGGTGGAGCGGCGCGCGGCGGCGATGTACCAGCGGCTCATCAGCCGGCCGGAGGCGGGGCTCACCAATCCGTTGACGGTGCTGGACTGGGTGAACCTGTACGCGCTCGCGGTGAACGAGGAGAACGCGGCGGGCGGGCGCGTCGTCACCGCGCCCACGAACGGCGCGGCGGGCATCATCCCGGCGGTGCTGCACTACTACTGGCGCTTCGTGCCGGGGGCGAACGCGGACGGCGTGGTGCGCTTCCTCCTCACGGCGGGGGCCATTGGCGCGCTCTACAAGGAGAACGCGTCCATCAGCGGCGCGGAGGTGGGCTGCCAGGGTGAGGTGGGCAGCGCGTGCTCCATGGCGGCGGGAGGGCTCGCGGAGGTGCTGGGCGGCACGCCGTTGCAGGTGGAGAACGCGGCGGAGATCGCCATGGAGCACAACCTGGGGCTCACCTGCGACCCGATTGGCGGGCTGGTGCAGGTGCCCTGCATCGAGCGCAACGCGATGGCGTCCGTGAAGGCCATCAACGCGGTGCGCATGGCGCTGTCCGGCGACGGGAAGCACTTCGTCAGCCTGGACAAGGTCATCAAGACGATGCGCGACACCGGCCGCGACATGAAGGACAAGTACAAGGAGACCGCGCGCGGCGGCCTCGCGGTCAACGTCCTGGAGGTCGCGAACCTCAGCGTCGGCCTGCCGGAGTGCTGAGGCCTCCGGAGGCCTGAAGCCCTACCGCCTGCGCTTGCCACCACGCCCGGCGGACACGGGCACTGCCTTCACCACCGGCGAGGGCCGTGCGGAGAGCCAGGCCTCGACCTCCTTCGACTGCGCGGTGCGCCCCGAGGACCTGAAGCGCGCGAGCGCCTGTGACGCCGCGTCGCGCGCCTCCGCCTCCTCGCCGCCCTTCCACAGCGCCTGCGCCAGCGCGAAGCCGGACTCACCCAGCGAGTCCTCCTGCACGTCCTTGAAGGACAGCGCCCGCTTCAGCGAGGCAATCGCCTCACGCGTGCGGCCCAGCCCCAGTTGCGCCTGCCCCACGCCGTCGAGCGAGTAGTAGACCAGCTCGTCCTCGGGCCCCAGCTTCGCCTCCTTCACCTTCAGCGCTTCCTCGTAGTCCCGCAGCGCGTCCTCGTAGCGATGGAGCGCGAGCAGGCTCATGCCCTCCTCGTCCAGCGCCTCCGCCAGCTTCACGCTATCGTTCCCCAGCAGCGTGCGGTGCAGCGACACCGACACCCGCGCGTGCTCCAGCGCACCGGTGAAGTCCCGCTGCTCACGCAGCGCCATGGACAGCGCCTGGTGCCGGCGCGCCGTGTCCAGGTGCACGGGCCCCATCGCCTTCTCCGTCTGCGCCAGCGCGTCCTTCAGCACCGTCACCGCCTGCGCGCTCTTGCCCGTCTCCAGCAGCGTGCGCCCCAGCGTGAACGCCACCCGCGCCCGCTTCGGGTGCCCTTCCGGGAGCGCCTTCGCCAGCAGCCCCGACGCCTGCTCCAGCAGCTTCAGCGCGTCGTCCGGGCGCTCCTGCATCAACGCGAGGTTGGCCGCGTTCACCTTCAGGTCGCTCTCCAGCACCGCGTCGCCGCCCACGCGCTGGAGCGTCGCCTCGCCCAGCCGGCCCCAGCGCTGCGCGAGCGCGAACTGCTCCTGCTCGCCGTCCACGTAGAGCAGCTTGTTCATCACCGCCACCGCGAGCCGGTCCGCGCGGCCAGCCTCCGCGTCGTAGACGGCCTGCTCCAACACCGCGCCACCCGCGGCCTTGTCGCCCAGCACCGCCTGCGCCCAACCCAGGTGGAAGCGCAGTTCCGCCATCAGCGGCAGGTAGCCCGTGGCCATCACGCGCGCCTCCGCGGCCTTCGCCAGCTCCAGCGCCTTGGGCATCCGGCTCAGGTCCACGCGGGCCTTCACGTCCGCCAGCGTCCCCTCCAGCGCCTCCAGCTCCGCGCGCTTCGCGGGATCCGCGGGCCGGGGCTGAAGCTCCGTCAGTGACTCCACGTCCGCGCAGTCGCCCGGCGCAGGCAGCGCGTACGCCGCGTCCAGCGACTTGTCCACCAGCGCCACGTCCGCCGTCTGGAGCGTGGCCACCAGCGCGCCCAGGTCCTTGCGCCGCCGCTCCAGGCACACGAAGCGCTGGGACAGCAGCTCCTCCGTCTGCACCTCGCGCACGCGCGTGTCCTCGCACGCCGCCGTGTGCTGCTTCGCCCACTCCGCGCCGTAGCCGTCCAGCACCTCGCCCACCCGGCGCGCCATGTCCTGCGCCACCGGGCTCTTCGTCGCCAGGAACGACTGCTTCACCTTCTCTCGCGCGTCCGGCCCCCAGCGCTCCGCCACCAGGTTCGCGGCGCCCTCGCACACCTGGGAGCGCGACCACGCCACCCCGCCCGCCACGCCCAGCACCACCGTGGCCGCCACCGCCGCTCCCGCGCGGCGCTGGAGCAGGGCCCGCCGCTCCCGCTGGCCCAGCACCGTCAACAGCTCCGCCATGGAGCGGAACCGGTCGCGAGGCTCCAGCGACAGCCCCTTCATCAGCGCGCGGCGCACCCACGCCGGCACCTTCGAGTCGCGCGGCGGCTCCAGGATGGGCGACGGCGGCAGCACCTGCACCGCCGCGGCCCGTGTCACGCCGGGCTCGTCCTCCGCGCCCACCTGGGGCCTGAGCTGGGACGCCACCCGCGACAGCTCGTCCGGGTCGAACGGGCGGATGCCGTACAGCGCGCGGTACAGCGCCGCGCAGAAGCTGAACTGATCCGACCGCGAGTCCAGCAGCTCCCCCCGGAACTGCTCCGGGGACATGTACGCGGGCGTGCCCATCACCAGGCCCGCCTGCGTGAGCTGCGAGTTCAACGGCGAGTCGTCCCCCACCGGCCGCGTGCGCTCGCCGTCCTCGTCGTCCTCCACCTCGCCCATGGGCCGCGCCAGCCCGAAGTCCGTGACGTAGACGCGCCCGTCCTTGCCCACCAGCACGTTGGCCGGCTTGAAGTCCCGGTGCACCAGCCCCGCCACGTGCGCCGCCTCCAGGCCCCGCCCCGCCGCCAAGTACTTGTCCAGCAGCTCCTGCCACGTCCGCGGCTTCGCCTTCGTCCAGTCGCGCAGCGTGCCGCCGTCCACCAGCGCCATCGCCACGTAGACCTGCTGCTCCCACTGCCCCACCTCGAAGACGGGGATGACGTTGGGATGGGAGATGCGCGCCATGGCCTGCGCCTCGCGCAACAGCCGCGCCCGCCCCTGCTCCAGGTCCTCGTGGCTGCCCTTCACCCGCAGGAGCTTCAGCGCCACCTTGCGGTCCAGGTCCGGGTCATAGGCGGCGTACACCACCCCCATGCCCCCCTGCCCCAGCACCTTCAGCGGGACGAACCGGCCCACCTGCCGTGACGACAGCCGCTGCGACTCGCCGCCCCCCGCCCCTCGCGACGGCGCCGAGGCCTCCGCCCCGCCCCGCCCTGTCGCTGGCGCGCTGCCTCGGCCCGTACCGTAAGTTTCTCGCGACGTCGAAACGCGCGGCGCGGAGCCGGGCGCGGAAGCCCCGTCGTCCCTGTCATGCCGGTTCGCCATGGGTCCAGTGTACCCCTCATTCCAGGATTCCATGGTTCTTCGGCCCGGCCGCCTGCCCGGTTGCGTCGGAAATCACGCGCTTCCCTCAAAAGCCGTGATCCGGAAGCAACCCCCAAAGTCCTGCGCGGATAATGCGGGAGGAAAAAGACCCAGACGCGACAGGAGACGCCTCATGGCACTCGGTATTGGCTCCAAGCTCGATTCGGTCATGGCCCGCATCCGCCAGGCCGCGGAGCAGGCCCGCGCGGAGATGGCGGCGGCCGCCCAGTCCGTGAAGGAGCCCCTGCCGGACGCTCCGGACGCCAAGCCGCTCAACGCCGCGGAGGGCCGCTACCTGGACTCCTTCCAGGAGGAGCGCGCCAAGAAGATGGGCATGCCGGAGCTGGCCGCCCCCCCGCCGCCGGGCACGGACCCGGCCGCCAGCGCCATCCCCACCAACGAGGCGACGCAGGCCCAGAAGGAGCAGGGCTGGAACGCGCCGCAGACGACGGTCGCGCAGACGAGCAAGAAGGGCTGCGCGGAGGCCACCCTCACGTACCTGGAGCAGTCCAGCGCCGAGGAGGCCGCCCCGCTGACGCAGCAGGAGGCCCGCGAGAAGGTCCGCAACAAGGCGGACACGATGAGCACGTCCGTGCGGGACCGCGTGGACGTGAACCTGGATGACGGCGCGACCCCGGACGAGATGGGCGCCATGCTCGGCAGCATGGGCATCAAGGTCACCAACGGCTTCAACGAGTGCGACACGGACGCGCTGAGCGGCGCGCTGAAGCACGGTCAGATGGCGCTGGCGCTGGTGGACTCCAACGCCCTGCTCAACACGACCCTGGCCGAAGGCGACAAGGGCCCGGAGAGCGGCGAGCTGCACTGGCTCACCATCGACGGCGTGAACCCGGGCAAGAGCAAGGGCACGGACGACGACCTCTACCGCGTGCGCGACCCCGTCAACGGCGCCTACTGGGTGAAGGCCAGCGACCTGAAGAAGAGCATCGAACAGGCCCAGGCGCAGCACGGCAGCGGCGGCGTGATGACCGTCCAGAAGGACGGCACCGCGAAGACGACCGAGCAGCGCGAGGCCCTGGCCCAATCCAACCTGGAGCGTACCCAGTCCCTGGGCAAGGGCAACGGCGGGGCCAGCCGGCGCCTGAGCGTGGGCGAGTCCAGCTAGGCCCCGCGCGCCTCCCCTGCTTCACCCCGACGCCTTCCCCCGGACTCGAGCCAGGGGAAGGCGTCCGCGCGTCCGGAGGACTCCCGCGCGCGGCGCTCAGGTGCCGTCGATGAGGCGGTTGGCCAGGTCCGGGCTGAACTGTCCGGCGGGCGTGCCCGGCGCGATGCCGCACTGGCCATCCGAGTCCCCCGGCGTCTTCACCCAGAGGAGCATCTCCGCGCCGCCGCCCGTCTGCGACGTCACGCCCAGCTTGCGGCCCGCGGGGTTGCACCACTCGCCGTTGGAGCCGTTGCCGTTGCGGCTGGTGTCGATGACGTACTGCCGCGTGTAGCCGTAGCGGCTGTTGAGCGCGGCGTTCACCGTGTTGCCGTACGTGGAGGTCTGCGCGGTGGGGTAGAAGTTGGAGACGTTGAGGGAGAAGCCGCGCACGTTGCGCACGCCCGCGGACTCCAGGCGCTGCGCCATGGTGTCGGCGGTAATCCAGCTCGCGTTGCCGCCGTCCAGGTAGGTCCACGTGTTGGGCGCGCGGTCGCGCAGTTGCTCGGAGGCGTAGCGGATGAGGCTCAGCCGCGTGGCGCGCTCCGTGTCGTTGGGGAGGCAGTCGAGCTGCGCGACGGCGTCCGGCTCCACGATGACCACCGCCGGCCGGTTGCCGATGGCCGTCGCGAAGGCGGAAATCCACGCGCGGTACGCGTCCGCGCTGCCGGCCCCGCCGCCGGAGTGGCTGCCGCAGTCACGGCCGGGGATGTTGTAGGCCACCAGCACGGGCAGCTTGTCCGCCGCGTCCGCCGCGGCCACGAAGTTGGACACATCCTGGGAGATGTTGCTGTTCCAGTTGCCGAACCAGCGCGCCATCGGCTTGGAGGCGATGGACGCCTGGATGCGCGACGCGCGGCCATCCCCGCTGTTGTTGCGCACCCACACCGCGGGGTTGGAGTTGGGGTCCACGTAGAAGCCGCTCGTCATCGCCACCGGGCCGGAGCCGGTGCCGCCCTCCGTGGTGAGCGAGATGTCATCCAGCCGCACCGTGACGGCGTTCGTCCGGCCGCCCAACTGGAACGTCACCTGTCCCTGGGCGGACGTGAACGACGACGTGAAGGGGAAGGAGAACCGGCGCGACGTGCCGTCCAGCGTGAAGGACTGCGTGAGCGTGGCCGTGTACGGAGACACCTCCTGCTGCACGGTGGCCCGCGCGGTGATGGCCGCCGTGGCGGTGGCGGTGAACGCCAGCGTGTACGTCTTCCCGGCGGTGAGCGTCAGGCCGCTCTGTCCCACGATGGCGTCCCACGGGTTCGCCGTGTTCGCCGCCACGTCCACGCGCCACGCGCCGCCCTCCACATAGGACTGCGTGCTGGCGTTGTTCCACCACGGCGCCACGGTGCCGGAGCTGAAGGTGCCGTTGGTGAGCAGCTCGGTGAGCGCGGCCTCCCGCGCGGTGAGCGCCGGAGCGTCGGCCGGAGCGTCAGGAGTGACAGGCTCCGCCGGGCCACAGGCCGCGAGCGCGAACAGCGGGACGAACGACAACCGACGCACGGAACGAGGGATGCGCATGAAGGGGAGCTCCTCACCACGGGGGAGCCCCCTTCTTGCGGCGCGCCACCCAGGAATACAAGACTAAGCGGCTATTTCAGCTATTGACGGAATATTGCCGGGCCCTTCACGCCGAGCGGCCAACCGCGCGGGGCTCACGGCCCCTGCGGGCCGGGGCTGGAGTTGCCGCCGTCGGTGACGTAGCGCCACTGACCGTCGGCCTGCCGGCGCCAGACGGTGAGGTACTTCACGTGGTCCACCTCCGGCTGGCCCTTCGCGTCCTTGCCCGTGGCGATGGCGCGGCCCACCGTGTACGCGAGGTCGCCGGAGCCCGCCGCGTCGCCCAGCACCGGCTCCCAGCGCAGGTCGATGGCCTCCAGCGTGAACGGCGCGTAGGCCTTCGCGATGGCGTCATGGCCGAAGATGCCGGCGGTTCCCTGCGGCATCACCGCGTCCTCCGCGGCCCAGGCGGTGAAGGCCTTGCCCATGCCCTCGGTGATGGACATGGCGGAGAACGCGCTGTCCGCGGCCTTCGCCTCCTCCAGCACCTTCGCGGGCGCGAGCGCGCGCGGCTCCGGCGCCGGCTGCGTGGACGAAGGCGGGAAGCCCGCGGGCGGCGTCATCGGCGCCTTGGCGGCGTTGAGCACCGCCACCGCCACGCGCCACTGCCCGTCCGGCTGGCGCTTCCACGCCGTGATGTAGCGCGCGGTCGGCCGGACCGACGTGCCCCCCGACTCCACGGACACGTTGCCCACCGCGTACCCCAGCGTCCCGTCCGCGCTGACGTCCCAGCGCACGGGCGCCCAGCGCACCTTGCCCTCCGCCTCCAGCGGATGCGCGGCCAGCCACGCGCGGATGGCCTCCTTGCCCTTCTGCGCGTACGCGCCGTCCACCAGCAGCACCGCGTCGTCCGCGACGAAGTCCGCGAACGCCTGCGCCGAACCGGCCTTCTCCGCCGCGTCCGACATCGCCTGATCCGCCGCGCGCAGCCCCGCGCGCTGGTCCTCCAGCGATTGCCTCGCCGCCACGGCCTCCGCCCCCGGCCCGGAGGCCTTCGCGCCACCACACCCAAGGGTCCCCAACGCCGCGACGACGAGCGCGCCCGCGAACATCCGTTTCATGTGCTGACTTCCTTTCCTGGAAGAGGCCTGGAGCATGCCAGACCCAGCCCGGCCCAGGAGGGCGGAATGCCGCGCTCCGCCATCAACGACATACATTGTCATCGCACTGCGCAAGAGCCTCTTCCCACACCAACCCCTACCACCAACACATGGGCAACTATTGACCCATTTGATTTCCCACTCTTCTAGATTTTATATTTTCCCCGCTTCACGACAGTGAATGCCCCCCATCCGAAAGGATATACACCATGAAGAAGATCCTCGATCTGCAGAAGCTGCCCGCTCCGGACACCACCGCGGTCGCCGACAGCACCAGCAGCGTGATGTGTATCGCCGTCGGCGGTGGCAACAGCGGCTGCAGCGTCGGCTGCTAGTCCTGCCTTCGCAGTGCTGAAGCCGGGAGGGGCCGGAAGGGCGGCCCCTCCTGTTTTCCGGCCACGGAGCGTAGGAGCCCCCATGGAAGAGATCTCCCCTTACACGCTGTCGGATCCGGACTATTTCGAAACGCTGGGCCGCTTTCCTGTCAGCGAGCAATACGCCTCGCTCCTGAAGCAACTGCTGCCCCCCGACTGGACGGTGAGCCGGTTCGACGTCTTCCTCCAGGCGAAGTCGGAACGCACGGTCCTCCAGCCCCAGGGGTTCAAGATCCACGTCTCCTCGCCGGTGGCGGAGGCGGAAACCCTCCTGCGTCGCGTCGTGCCGGAGTGCGTCCGCCGGGAGGTGATGTTCAAGATCGTCGCGGCCCCCATGCTGCTGCGCTTCCAGAACTCCAAACGCTATTCCCGGGGCGGGTCGGGCAAGTTCATCACCATCTACCCCAAGGATGAGCAGACCTTCCGCGACCTCATCGAGGCGCTCCACCAGGCCACCCGGGACCTCGTCGGTCCGTATATCCTTTCAGACAAGCGCTACCGCGACAGCAAGGTCGTCTTCTACCGGTACGGCGGATTCCAGCGCATGTACAACCTGCGCATCGACGGGATGCGCGACCTGATGGTGCGCAAGCCAGACGGCGCCTGGGTCAATGACTTGCGCCTGCCCTATTTCGAGCTGCCAGACTGGGTCCAGGACCCCTTCGAGGCCCCGGCGGAGGAGGACGAGAAGGAGGAGTCAGGGCTGCTCAACCACCGCTACGCGGTCCAGGAGGCGCTGGCCTTCACCAACACCGGCGGCGTCTACAAGGCGCTGGACCAGCGCACCGGTCACCTGGTGGCCATCAAGGAGGCGCGGCCCCACACGGAGACCTGGCTGGGCGCGGAACGCACCGTGGACGCCACCCTGGCGCTCCGGCAGGAGTACGACATCCTGCGGCGGCTCGAGGGCCTGCCGTGCGTTCCGCAGCCGGTCGAGCTGTTCGAGGAGTGGGAGCACTCGTTCCTGGCCGTCAGCTTCTTCGAGGGCATCCCCCTGGCCAAGCTCCGGGCCCAGGACGACTTCATCATCATGACGTACATGGAGGACGCCGCCCGCGTCGTCCGCTTCTGCGTGGAGTGGAGGGACATCGCGCTGCGGCTCTTCGACGCACTGGCGGCCATCCATGACCGGGGCGTGCTCGTGGGAGACCTGTCTCCCGGCAACGTCCTCATCCACCGGCCCACGGGGGCGCTGGGGTTCATCGACTTCGAAGGCGCGTTGATCCGTGGCGGCCACTCGCCGTTCTCCGCCCAGTGGTTCAACCCCGGCTTCCGCCGCCCCGAGCGCCGCACGGCCCGCTCCCTGGAGCCCGAGGACGACTACTACGCGGCGGGAATGCTGCTCTACAACCTCATCTGCCCCGTCCAGAACCTGTTCGAACTGGACAAGTCCCATCCGCTCTTCCGGTTCCTGGACCACTTCATCGAAGCAGGACTGCCCCCGCAGACCCGCACCCTCATCCAGTTGCTGGTGGAGGGCCGCTTCGACGAGGCCCGCCAGTTCACCCTCGCCTGGAACCCAGCCGCCTAGGGCGCCCCCATCGCCGCTCCCACCCTCGAGGAACGCCCTCATGAGCACCCTCACCGCTCGCGCTCCGCAGGACGAAGTCCCCCCCCGGGCCGCCCCCGAGGCGGACCCGCTGCACCGCGCCCTCCAGGACCTGGCGAGGGACATGCTCGCGACCCTGGACACGACGCGCTCGGACCGGCTCTTCCCCCAGGACGCCATGGGGTTCCAGACGAACCCGCTCAACCTGGCGTATGGGGCCTGCGGCCCCGCTCTCTTCCTGCACTCCGTCCTGGGGGAGCTGCCGCCCCCGGTGCGGGACTGGCTGGCGGCCCAGCCCGTGGACCTGGCGAACTACCCTCCCAGCCTCTACTCCGGCCTCGCCGGCATCGCCTGGACCTTCGCGGAGGTCGGCCTGCTGGAGCGCGGCCGGGAGCTGTTCGCGATGGCCATGGAGTCACCGCTGGCCCTGCGCGCCGTCGACATGTTCGACGGCGCGGCGGGCTGGGGCATGGCCGCGCTGGCCCTCCACCTGCGCACCCGGGACGCAAGCGACCTGGAGCACGCCGTCCGCGCGGGGCAATACCTGCTGAAGCGGGCGGAGCGCTCCAACCACGGGGTGTCCTGGCGCAACGACTTCGATGGCGCCGTCCGGCTGGGGTTTGGACTTGGCAACAGCGGCGCGGCCTTCTTCCTCCTCTCGCTGTGGCGGGCGACCGGCGAGCGGAAGTACCTGGACACCGCCCGGGAGGGCCTCGCGTTCGACGTCGCCCATGGGCAGCCCCAGGGCGACAACCTCGTCTGGGGGACCACCGCCGGGGCCGAGGGCCACCGGCCCTACTGGCTGCGCGGCGGCGCGGGAGTGACCTCCACCCTCATCCGCTTCTTCCAGGTCCTCCAGGACGAGCAGTATCTCCACCTGGCCCGCCGCGGTGCCCGGCCCTGTGGCGCCTTCTTCTCCGCCGCCCCCCACCTCTTCGAGGGCCTCGCCTCCATGGGGGAGACCCTGCTGGACATGCACCGGGTGACGGGCGAGCGGCACTACCTGGACCTGGCGCGGCAGAAGGCCGAGCAGTGCCTGCTGTACCGTATCGAGCGCCCCCAGGGCCTGGCCTTCCCCGGCCGCTACCTCATGCGCATCAGCCACGACTACGGCGTGGGGGGCGCGGGCATCGGGCTGTTCCTGCACCGCGTGCTCACGCTCCAGCCCCGGAAGTTCCACGACCTTCCCCTGGCCACCCCCCACCGGGACTGACCCACCGCCCTCCGGCCACAGGTGGTTGCGAGCGATCCAGAGTCACCGCGTTCCTACACTCATAAGGGATTTTCTTTCTCATCTTGAAAGGAACCCCTCGAATGGATGGACGTAACGGAAGGACCGGCGCCCGGCTGCTGCCGCTGACGGCGCTGCTGCTGGCCACCGGGTGTGAGCCGCGCACCGGGACGCCCCCGGCGCCGGAGGGCCCCACCGCGTCGCTGAAGCAGGGGGCGGGCAGCCTCTCCGCCACGGTGCGCAGGACGGCGCACGGCATCCCCCACGTGCTGGCGGACGACTTCGCGGGCGTGGGCTATGGCTACGGCTACGCGTTCGCGCAGGACAACTTCTGCGCGCTGATGGACGCGCTGGTGACGGTGAACGCGGAGCGCTCGCGCTACTTCGGGCCGGACGGCACGTACCTGGCCGCGCTGGGCAGCCAGTACAACAACCTGAAGAGCGACTTCTTCTACCAGGCCATCAACGACGACGGCACGGTGGAGGCGCTGCTGGCGAAGCCGCCGCCCCTGGGGCCCTCCCAGGACGTGCGCGAGCTGGTGCGCGGCTACACGGCGGGCATCAACCGTTACCTGCGGGACACCGGCGCGGACGCGCTGCCGGACGCGCGCTGCCGGGGCGCGGCCTGGGTGCGCCCCGTCACCGAGCGCGACCTGTACCGGCGCTACTACCAGCTCAGCCTCTTCGCCAGCTCGCTCTTCTTCCTGGACGCGCTGGTGGACGCGAAGCCCCCGTCCCTCTTGCCGGACGGCACGCTGCCCCTGCCGCTGCCCGTGCCCGCCACGCTGGACCGCAAGGTCTTCCCCAGCTCCGAGACGCTGGGCCTGGGCAGCAACGCCTTCGGCCTGGGCAGCCAGGCCACGCGCAACGGCAAGGGCATGCTGCTGGCCAACCCGCACTTCCCCTGGGAGGGCTCGGAGCGCTTCTACGAGGCGCACCTCACGGTGCCGGGCAAGCTCAACGTCTCCGGCGTGAGCCTGCTGGGCGTGCCCGCCATCCTCATCGGCCACAACGAGACGCTGGCCTGGAGCCACACCGTCTCCACCGCGTACCGCTTCACCCCCTTCGAGCTGAAGCTCGTCCCGGGCTTCCCCACGAAGTACCTGTACGACGGCCAGGTTCGCGACATGACCACCCGCACCGTCACGGTGCAGGCGAAGCAGGCGGACGGGTCGCTCACGGCGCGCCAGCACACCTTCTACCGCTCCCACCTGGGCCCGATGCTGGAGTACCCGTCCGGCCTGATGACGTGGAACGGCCTCACCGCCTACGCGTTCCATGACGCCAACGCGTCCAACCTGCGCCTCTTGGACACCTTCTTCGCCATGGACCGCGCGGCGAGCGTGGACGAACTGCGCACGGCGCAGAACACCTGGCAGGGCATCCCGTGGGTGAACACCATCGCCACGGACGCGCAGGGCCGCGCGTACTACGCGGACATGAGCGTGGTGCCGCACGTCACCGACGCGAAGCTCGCGCGCTGCGTCCTCTCCCCCATCCCGCTCCTGGTGCTCGCGAGCGCGGGGCTGCCGGTGCTGGACGGCTCGCGCTCCGACTGCGCGCTGGGCAGCGACGCGGACGCGGTGGAGCCGGGCATCTTCGGCCCGGGCAGCCTGCCGCGCCTCACCCGCGCCGACTACGTCACCAACTCCAATGACAGCTACTGGCTGCCCAACCCCGCCCAGCCGCTCACCGGCTTCCCGCGCATCCTGGGCGGAGAGAAGAACGTGCGCAGCCTGCGCACGCGCCTGGGCCTGAAGATGGTGCAGGGCCGGCTCGCGGGCACGGACGGCCTGGAGGGCCAGGGCTTCACGCTGGAGCAGCTCCAGACGGTGATGTTCAACAACCGCAACCACTCCGGCGAGCTGCTGCGCGACGCCGCGGTGTCGCTGTGCCGCCGCACGCCCTTCGTGCTGATGCCGGACCTCACCTTCGAGGACCTGCGCCCCGCCTGCCCCGTGCTGGCCGCGTGGGACCTGAAGGGCGACCTGAACAGCCGGGGCGAGCTGCTCTGGCGCGTGTTCATCTTCAACGCGGTGGGCATCACGGGCGGGCCGTACCTGGTGCCCTTCAGCGCGAACGACCCCGTCAACACGCCGCGCACGCTCAACACCCTGAACCCGCAGGTGGCCCAGGCGCTGGGCACCGCCATCCGCACGCTGCGCGAGCGCGGCATCGCCCTGGACGCGACGACGGGCTCCGTGCAGGGCAAGCGCAAGAACGGCATCTTCTACCCGGTGCACGGCTGCGCCCACGACGAGGGCTGCTTCAACCAGATCGCCAACCAGCTCCTGCCGGACAACACCTATGAGCCCATCCTGGGCTCCAGCTTCGTCATGGCCGTGTCCTTCACGGAAGCAGGCCCCGTGGCGAAGTCCGTGCTCACCTACTCCCAGTCCACCAACCCGGCCTCGCCCTGGTACGCGGACCAGACGGCGATGTTCTCCCAGAAGCAGTGGGTGGACCGTCGCTACACGGAGGCGGAGATCGCCGGTGACCCGGCGCTGACCGTCACGCAGCTCCAGGAGTAGTCAAAGCCAGACAGCAGGGCCCAGGCGGCCCGGTGTCCCTCCTCGAAGTGGGAGGGCGCCGGGCCGCGGTGTTTGGGGAGCTGCCTTTGATAAAGTTTGTCAGGCCAGCCCCTGGAAGGCAGAGTTCACTGCGGGTGAAATAGATCCCTCCAGGCGGCGCACTTCCGCGTCCCTTTTTTCGGGATTCCCACCCGAGGAGCTTCCGTGAAGATGCTTGGTTGGAGTGCGGCGCTGGCGTTGTTCGTCGTGGGCTGCGGTCCCGTGGAGGAGCAGCCGCTGGCGGCGCCCGAGCCCGCGGCGCTGGAGACACAGGAGGCGGAGCTGGCGACCCGGGCCTGTACGAACAGCCTGGACTGCCGGGAGGCGTGTACCTGCCAGGGCGGCTTCTGCGTGCCGGACGCGTTCGGTCCGCCGCCGCCCGAAGGTTACTGTGATGAGGCGCCCGTGCGCGTCTGCTCCACGGGTTCGGACTGCGCGTCCGGCTGCAACTGCGTGGGCAACGTCTGCGTCAATGACGGCTTCAGCCCGCCCGCCAACTGCCTGCTGGCGCCTCCGGATTCGTACGAGAGCGACAACACGCACACCTCCGCGTCCTCGTACCTGGGCACGCCGCAGCTCAACCACTCCTTCCACCGCCAGAACGATGTGGACTGGGTGCTGGTGGCCACGCCCATCAACCAGGTGATGACGGTGGAGACCTACAACCTGCGCAACGGCCCGTCGATGCGCATCGACATCTACGCGTACAACTACGCCACCCGCACGCTGGGCTCGCTCGTGGGCAGCACGTCGAGCACCGTCTGCTCGCAGATCACCCCGTCCTGCTTCATCTACCGCGCGACGGCGAACGTCGTGGCGAATGGCGTCTACGCGGTGAAGATCACCGACAAGCGCAACCGGCCGGCGGGGAGCGACTACACGCCCACCGCGAAGTACGACCTGAAGATGTACTGAGCCCCCGCGCCCCTCAGTCGCGGGACGGCACGTCATCCGCCGTCCCGTCGATGACGCGCTTCGCGATGGCGAAGGAGAAGCCCGCGCGGGCGAGCGCCGCCAGGTCCTTCTTGCGGTGCTCCTCGCGCGTGCTGGGGTCGCGCCGGAAGGGGCCCAGCCGCTTCTTGCGCGCCCAGATGCGGGCGGCGGCGGCCTCGGGCACGTCCTGGGTGGCCTCCGCCAGCTTCTCCTGCACCAGCTCCGGCGCCACGCCCTTCATGCGCAGCTTCTGGGTGATGACGCGCGCGCTGCGGCCGGACGCGCGCAGCGAGTGCACGCGCGTCTCCGCGTAGGCCCGGTCGTTGATGAGGCCGTTGCGGATGAGCTTCTCCGCCAGCGCGTCCACCCAGCCCACGGCCTCCGCGCGGTCGCCGCCGTGGAACTTCACGGAGCGGTCCACCCGGCGCATCAGCACGCGCTTGAGCTGGCTCACCGTGGCCGAGTACCGCTTGAGGTAGTGCAGCGCCGCGTTCTCCAGGTAGCGCGGCGACACCTTCCGGGGCGGCTTCGGCTTGCGAGGCTCCCGGCGGCGCTCCGGGTCCCTGTCGGTGGGGTCATCCATGGCGGGACAGCTCTACCACCGGGGTCCGACGCATGGGGACGCGTCCGCCGCCCCTCCGGGTGGGCCGCCCGGGGCCCGTCCGTCCGGCGGGCCTCCACGAAGGCCCGTCACGACGCCACCTGCTCCCGCGCGTAGTGCGTGGGGGGCAGGCCGACGTGGCGGGTGAAGGCCACGCTGAAGGTGCTCGCGGAGCTGTAGCCGACCTGCTCCGCGACCTCGGCGACGGTGACCTCCTTCCTGCGCCGCAGCAGGTCCTTCGCCTTGGCCATGCGCCAGCCGAGCAGGTACTCCATCGGGGCCATGCCCACCGCGCGGCTGAAGCGCTCGAAGAACGCGGAGCGGGACAGCGCGGCCTCCTTCGCCAACTGCGCCACGGTCCATGCGTGGGTCGGGCGCTCGTGCATCCGGCGGAGGGCCACGGACAGGCGCTCGTCGGAGAGCCCGCGCAGGAGGCCCGGCGACGCCGCGAGGCCCGCCGTGGAGCGGAGCGCTTCGATGAGCAGCACCTCCATGAGGCGGGCGAGGATGACGTCGCGCGCGGGCCGCCGCTCGCGAGACTCGTCCCTCAAGAGCTCCACGAGGGAGGTGAGCCGCTGCTCGCCGCGGACGTGCACGAACTGGGGAAGGAGCGAGACGAGCAGGCTCGCGTCCGGCGAGGCGAAGGTGCAATACCCCACCATCATCCGGACATCCGGCGGGCCCTCGTGGACGCCGTTCCTGATTTCGCCATCGGGCAACACGATGCGCGGCGTCTCCTGCCTTCCCCTGGGCGGTTCGATGCTCGTGGTCGTGAAGTCGAACGCCGCGGGAACCAGGACGAAGTCCCCCTTCTCGAGGATGACCGGCTCGCGTCCGTCAATCGTGAGGCGGCAGCGCCCCATGAGGACCGCGCAGTAGAAGGGCCGCCCATTCTCCGCGCGCCGCACCCGCCACCTGCCCGCGCCGCTGACGAACTTCGAGAACGGAGCGCCCGGATGGAGCAGCGAGACCACCTCCGTGAGCGGATCCACCATGGCCGGACTCCCGCGAATGAAATCTGGACTCCCTGTTGTAGCAGGTCCGGATGGCGCTCCGTATATCCGTCACCGAACCCGCACCGACAGGAATCCCCATGAAGACCATCTTGATCACCGGCTGCTCGTCCGGCTTCGGCCTCGACACCGCCCGTCACTTCCTCGAACACGGCTGGAAGGTCATCGCCACGATGCGCAAGCCGCGCGAGGACGTGCTGCCCCGCTCCGAGCACCTGCGCGTGCTCCCGCTCGACGTCACCGACCCGGCGAGCATCCGCGGGTTGGTGGAGGCCGCGGGCCCCATCGACGTGCTGGTCAACAACGCGGGCGTGGGCCTGATGGGCGTCTTCGAGGGCACGTCCATGCAGACGGTCCGCGACACCTTCGAGACGAACACCTTCGGAGCGATGACCGTGACCCAGGCGTTCCTGCCCCACTTCCGGCAGCAGAAGTCGGGGGTCATCGTGAACGTCTCGTCGGGAACGACGTTGAGGCCGCTCCCGCTGCTCGCCGTGTACTCCGCGAGCAAGGCGGCGCTCAACGCGTTCACCGAATCACTCGCGCTGGAGCTCCAGCCCTTCGGCGTGCGGGTGGGCCTGGTGATTCCGGGACGCTCCCCGGAGACGCCCTTCGCCCAGAACGCCCAGTCCCGAGGGCAGAATCAGGGCGTCACCGTCCCCGAGGCCTACGCCGGCTTCGTGCGGAGCATCTTCGAGCAGAGGACGGCGCATGCCTCGGGACCGGTCACCCGGTCGGTTGACGTGGTGGAGGCCATCTGGCGCGTGGTGAACGACCCGTCCGCCCCGCTCCGCCTGCCCGCCGGCGCGGACGCCGTGGAGATGGAGCGGGCCCGGACGAGCTGAACCCGGGGTTGCGCTTCAAGCGCACCGGCTCGTGAGATACCCGTGTCGATCCACCGCACGGTCATTCGTCGTGCGGTTGGACCCCACTGTCAGGAGCCCCCCATGCGCTTCATGCTCATCCCCCGCCCGTCCACCCTCGAGCCCACGCACTCGGACGCGCCCTTCGACGAGGCCGTCTTCATCGCGCAGATGAAGTTCAACGAGGAGATGCACAAGGCCGGCGTGCTCGTCGCCTCGGAGGGCCTCAGCCCCGCCCCGGGCGCGCACGTGGTCTTCAAGGACGGCAAGTCCACCGTGAAGGACGGCCCCTACGCGGAGACCAAGGAGCTCATCGGCGGCTTCTACGTGCTGGAGGTGAAGTCGAGGGAGGAGGCCATCGAGTGGGCCCGCCGCTATCCGGGCGGCATGGGCAACGACGACGTGATGGAGGTCCGCCCCCTCACCGGCGCCGCGGACATCCCGCCGGAGCTGGTGACGCTCATCGAGAAGGTGGCGCCCACCTGGAGCCAGACCTTCAAGAAGTCGCCGTGACGCGGGGGGGCGCCCAGGCCCTCCGGAGGTGCTCCCGCCACCTCCCCTGCGTCATCTCCAGGGTGAGGCCCCTGCCCCATCCCCAACGAGGTGACGCGCCCCCGCCTGGGCCCGGGCTGAAGCAGGGCTGGCTGGAGGCTCAGAGCTGGGCCGCCACCAGCTTCGCGTACGGTCCGTCCACCTGCACCAGCGTGTCGTGGCGTCCCTGCTCGACGATGCGCCCGTGCTCCATCACCAGGATGAGGTCCGCCTTGCGGATGGTGCTCAGCCGGTGCGCGATGACGATGCGCGTGCAGTGGAGCGAGGCCAGCGCGTCCTGGACCCGGTGCTCCGTGACGGAGTCCAGGGCGCTCGTCGCTTCGTCCAAGAGGAGGATCTTCGGGTTGCGGACCAGGGCGCGCGCCAGGGCCAGCCGCTGCCGCTGGCCTCCGGAGAGGGACATGCCCCGGTCCGCCAGCGGCGTGTCGTACTGGAGGGGCATGGCCAGGATTTCATCGTGGATCTGCGCCTGCTTCGCCGCGCCGATGATGCGCTCCTGGGAGGCCTCCGGATCGCTGAGCGCGATGTTCGCGCGCAGCGTCGTCCCGAAGAAGGACGGCTCCTGCAGGACGATGCCCACCTGCCCGCGCACCGCGCTCAGGGACAGCTCCGCCAGGTCCAACCCGTCGTAGAGCACCCTCCCGCCCGTGGGCAGATAGAGCCCCAAGAGCAGGTTCGCGAGCGTGCTCTTCCCCGCCCCGGAGCGCCCCACGATGGCCACCAGTTGCCCGGGCTCGATGCGCACGGACACGTCCTGGATGATCATCGGAGACAGGGGGCCGAACCGGAACGACACGCGCTCCATCTCGATGCGGCCCTGCAGCTCCACGCCCGCCTCCGCCTGCGGCGCGTCGCGCTCCGGCGGGGTGTCCAGCACGTCGTCGATGCGCTCGATGTAGCTGCCCACCAGTTGCAACTGGCCCATCGTGGACACCAGGTTCGCCAGGGGCGTGAGCAGGGCCACGGCCAGCGCGTTCAGGCTCAACATCGCCCCCAGGCTCATCCGTCCCTCCAGGACCTGGAGCGCCCCCAGGCACAGCAGGAGCAGCGGCGCGCTCAGCCGCACCGTGCCGGAGAGCGCATCCACCCACGCCGTCAGCCGGCCGCGGGCCAGCGTGACGTTGAGCACGTCCACGAAGAGGCCGGAGTAGTGCTGCACGGCGCGGTGCTCCGCGCCGAACGCCTTGAGCGTCTGCATCCCCGTGAGCATCTCAATCTGGTAGCTCTGGTTGCGCGCCTCCAGGTCCAGGTTCTGCGCCAGCAGGGCGCGCTGCTTGCGCCGGGACACCCAGAACACCCCCACCTGCAACAGGCCCAGGCCGCCCACCAGCAGGGCCGTCGCGGGGCTCGCCACGATCAGGATGAGGAAGTAGAGCACCACCAGCACGCCATCCAGCAGCGTGGACACGAGGCTGGAGGAGAGCACCTCACGCACGGTGGAGGTGACGTTGAGGCGCGCCATCAGGTCGCCCGCGGCGCGCACCTGGAAGAAGGGGTACGCCAGCGACACCAGGTGCTCCAGGAACCCGAGCGTCATGTCCGAGTCCACCCGCGTGCGCAATTCCAGGAGCAGGTGGCTGCGCACCAGCGACGTCACCAGGTGGAAGCACACCAGCGCGCCCAGGCCGACGCCCAGCACCAGGAGCAGGTGGTAGTCGCCGCGCGGCACGACGCGGTCCACCACCAGGCCCGTCAGCAGCGGGATGGAGAGCGCCAGGAGCTGCAGCATCAACGACAGGACGAACACCCGCGTGAGCGTCTGGGACTGGCGCGCGAACTTCTCCGCGTAGCGCGACCTGCGCCGGGGCTTGCCCGGGGCCCGCACGAAGCCCTCGCCGGGCTCGAAGAGCAGCGCCACGCCGGTGAAGAACTGCCGGAACTGCTCCATGGACACGAAGCGGCGGCCCTGCGCCGGGTCCACGACGTGCACGCCTTCGGGCGTCCACCGCTCGAAGACGACGAAGTGGGTGAACTTCCAGTGCAGCACCGCCGCCGTGGGCAGCAACGGCACGCCGTCCAGGTCGATGGAGACGCCCCGCCCCCGCAGGCCGAAGGCGCGCCCCGCCGCCAGCAACTGCGCCGCCGCGAGCCCGTCCTGGGCGGCCCCCGTCACCAGCCGCACGTCGTCCAGCCCCACGCCCCGCCCGTGGAAGCCCAGCACCATGGCCAGGCAGGCGATGCCGCACTCCGCCGCGGTCATCTGCCGCACCTCGGGGATGCGTCGGCCCCTCGCCACCTCCTGGAGCCGCTTCAGCGCGGGGAAGCGCTCCACCAGCCCCCGCCCGGATTCATCCGCCATGGGGCAGCAGCTCCTTCAGTCCAGGCACGAGCGTGAGCAGGATGCTCTCCGACTTCACCCGCGCCTCCGCGCGCGCGGGCATGCCGTCGTAGTAGTTGAAGGTCCGGCCCTCGCGCACGAACGTGCGCAGCGGCAGCCGCGCGCGCACGAGCACCAGCGCACCCTCCAGGGGGATGGCGTCCCCCAGCTCCGGCCCCAGGTAGCGCCGCACCTCCGCGGGCCCGATGATCTGATCGCCCACGGACTCGATGACGAGGTCGCGGTACTCGTAGGCGAAGCCCTGGAGCTCCAGGCGCAGGTCCATGCCCGGCACGAGCAGCGGCCGGTACTGGCCCGGCAGGAACGCCAGCACCGCCACCGTGGCGTCGTCTCCCAAAAGCGACAGCGCGCGCACGCCGGAGGCGATGTACTGGCCGGGCTGCAAGCGCAGGTCGCCCACGACGCCCGCGTGGGGCGCGCGCAGCGTGCGCTCCTCCAGCCGGGCCTGCGCCAGCTCGCGCTCGGCCCTCAGGCCCGTGAGCGCCTGGCGCGCGCCTTCGTCCGAGGGGTCTCGCAGGTAGCGGACGAGCTGCAGCTCGAACTCGCGGGAGATGCGCGCCAGGGTCCCCTGCTCCTGCTCGGACGCGAAGCGCACCAGCGGCTGGCCCGCGACGACGCGCTGGCCGGGCTGCGCGTCCACGCTCAGCACCACGCCGGAGAACGCGACCGTCAGGTCCGTCTTGCCCTCCACGCGGATGAGCGCGGGGCCCGCCGCGTATTCGAAGAGCATCCCCACGCAGAAGAAGAGCAGCGCCGCGCCCAGCGCGCCCACCAGCACCCAGTAGGCCCACCGGGTCCACGCGGGGCTGATGCGCAGGACGTCCCCGCCGGACTCCACGTGCGCCCGCTGCCGGTACTCCAGCGCCTCCTTACGGAACGGGCCTGGACGGGACGTCATGGCCTGACCGCCTGGGAAGCGGCGCCCTTCTGGACGAACACCCGCACCACGACGCCCGAGGGCACCGGCGCCCCTGCCTCGTGGGACACGCTGGCGATGGCCAGCACCATGCGCGAGGCCGCGTCCACCTCCGGCGCCAGGTTCTCCACCCGGCCCTCCAGCACCTGCCCCCGCGAAGGCACCTCCACGGACAGCCGCGTGCCCCGCGTGAGGCCCGCCGCCTGGTCCTCCGGGACGGCGAAGCGCACCTGCTGCGCGCCGGTGCGGATGAGGTGGAAGAGGGCGCGGCCGGGGGCCACCATCGCCCCGGTGTCCAGGTAGCGGATGGCCACCTGCCCGTCGAAGGGCGCCACCACGGCGGCGTCGGAGAGCTTCTGGGCGATCTGCGCCACGCGGGCCTTGCGCTCGGCCACCCCCGCCTCCGCCGCGCGCAGGCGGGCCACGGCGGTCTGCTCCTGGTAGCGCGCGGTGGCGAGCTCCTCCTCGGAGAGGGCCCCCAGGGCCAACTGCTTCGGGTCGGAGCGGCGCTGGAGCCGCTCCTGCGTCTCCGTGAGCGCGATGGCGGCGATGTGCTGCTCCGCCTCACCCGCCTGGAGCGAGGCCTGCGCCACGGCCAGCTCCCGCTGCAGGGCCCGCGTGTCCAGCCGGGCGAGCACGGCCCCCTGGCGCACGGTGTCCCCCACCTGCGCGTCCACGCGCTCCAGGGTGCCCTCCAGCCGGGCCGCCACGTCCACGCTGCCGCCGGCGACGATGACGCCCAGCCAGCCCTCGCGCCGGAGCGCGGGCTCCAGCACGCGGGGCGTGAGCTCCCGCGAGGAAGACCCGCCCGGCCGGGCAGGGGCCGCGATGCCGCGGCCGCCGTGCCGCCGGATGAGCAGCAGTGCCCCCAGGAAGACCAGGGTGGCCAGGCCCAGCACCCATGTCGCGCGTCGTGACATCACACGGAATTCATGCGGGGCGCGGCGCGCACGGGCTCCAGGGCCAGGACCGAAGGAACGAAGGAAGGCGAGGCGAGTCGCAACAACCCGAGCCCGATGCCGGACAGTCCCAGCATCAGCCCCGGAGCTTCATTGTACTTCGGCAGGCCGCAGCGCCACTTTCCATCCCGTCCCTGCGCCAGCACCCGCGCGGCCCGAGCCAGCGCGGCCTGCTTCCAGGTGACATCGCCCAGCACCTCGCCGGCCAGGTGGAGGATCTCCAGGTTGCCCACGTCCCCGTGGCACAGGCAGTGGCTGCCGCCAAAGCCCTCGCGCAGCACGGTGTCCAGCCCCGCGGAGATCTCCCGCGCGAGCTCGGCATCCTCCAGGTGCCGCGAGGACAGAAGCCGGCCCAGCGTCACCCCGGACGCGCCGTTGCACCAGGCCGTGAGGAACGCGCCGGGCACCAGCGGGTCGCCCTCCTTCGACGTGCGCAGGTCGCGCCAGTTGCCCACCTCCGGAACGAACAGCGTGCGCTCGAAGACGAGCGCCTGGCGGGCCGCCTCCCGGTAGCGCTCGACCCCGGTGGCCGTGGCCAGCTCCAGCAGGGACCAGATGAACCCCGTCGCGCCGTGGGCCATCCCGGAGAGCTCGCGGGAGGCCGCGGGCACCCGCCAGGCCCGGCCGCCGCGCTGGGAGTCGGCTGCCGTCTGGAGCATCCGCTCGCCGCACCGCTTCGCCAGCCGCAGCGCCTCCGCGCTCCCGGTCTGCTGGTGCAGCCGCAACAGCACGAGCGCGCAGCCCGCGACGCCGCTGCACATGTCCAGCGCCTTGTCCGCGTCGATCTTCGCCTCCAGCGCCCCCAGGCCCGCGAGGACGTCGTCCAGCAGCCCGGGCTCCCCCAGCACCTCGGCCAGGTGGCTGAGCACGTAGACATGGGACGCGCGTCCCGCGAGCGCCCCCACGCCGGGGTAATCCATGGGGTCCGGCGTGCGCCACTGGACGCGCACCGTCTCCGCCGCCTTGCGCGCCAGCGCCGCGAAGTCGGAGCGCCCGGTGACGGCCCCCAGGTAGCCGAAGAAGAGCGCCAGCCCGCCCACGCCGTCGTAGAGCCCCGCGTTGAGGGGCGACAGCGTCCAGCGCCAGTGCTCCAGGTCCTGGAGGCTCACGCCAATCCAGGTGACGTCCTGGGCGCCGTGGATGGCGCTCGCCGCCAGGTACTCGCCCAACTGCACCGCGCCCGCGAGGCACGCCTCGGCGGTGGCCGGAGGCGGCAGGGACGCCACGGCCTCCGGGAACGTCCGGGTGGCGGACTCGCGCTCCTTGTCGATGGCCACCATGGACTGGCGGATGAGCGCCACCTGCGCGTCGCAGCCCGCGGGGCCCAGCGCCGCCAGCAGTTGGAGCGAGTCCTCCAGGCTGGCGCGCAGGAAGTAGTCCGGCACGCACCGGCCCTGGCTGTCCCAGACGTGGCGCTCGCCGGGCCGGGCGGTGAAGACGGGCACGTCCCCCAGCCGCAGGTCCTCGTGCTCGCAGGGCGCCAGGCGCCCCAGCGTGGGGCGCACGCGGACCTCCGCCCACAGCTTGTCCAGGGCCTGGTCCCGGTCGAGCGCGTCGTGGAGGAAGTCCGGGTGGAGGCTCTCCTGCAGGAGGAACCCGTAGCGCATCGTCGCCCGGGCGATGTGCCGCACCTCCACGTCCCGGAAGTCCCGGAGCATGCGGGCCACCGCGTCGCGGTGGCGGCACAGGTGCATGTACGTCTCCCGGAACCCGTCCACGATGGAGTCCACGAACTCGGTGACGTCCACCGGCTGGCCGTGCAGCAGGGGGCGGTTGTGGGCCCCCGACGTGGCCATCTGCCGGTGCACCACGCGCATCGTGTCCTGGGCGCGGTCCTCCACCGTGGCGGAGGAGTGGGGATACAACTGCCCGGCCTCCCCGCCCAGGCCGCTCAGGTCCACCCCCGCCCGCCCCTCCCGGCCGAAGAAGAGCGTGGGCAAGAGCCCGATGCTGAGCACCGACTGGTCCAGCACCAGCGCGGCCCGGTGCATCGCCGTGTCCCCCTCGCCCAGGGACGGCCGGTGGTGGAACAAACCCTCCAGGTCCACCAGCACGGGGTGCTCGCCCGCGGCCAGCAGGTTCCCATAGTGGAAGTCCACCGCGCGCAGCAGGTACAGCAGCGCCAGGTGGCTGCCCTGCCGCCAGTAGAAGCGCTCCACGGCCTCGCGCGTGTCGCAGCCGCCCGTCTCGACGTTCTCCACCCAGCCGTAGCCCTCGCGCATCAGCACCTTCAGCCGCCGATGCGGGTGGCGCAGGCCGCCCTGCTCCAACCAGCCCAGCAGCTCCTGGTAGCGCGCTTCAATCTCCAGGGCCCGGGGCTTGTAGACGACCCGCAGGCCGGAGCTGAACGTCAGCAGCGCCACGCTGCGCCCGCCGCGGTGCAGGTCCCCCGCCCCGGTCCGCACCGACACCAGCGCCCCGGGCGCACGCCCTCCGTCCAGCACCGCGCCCAGGTGCGCCCGGTCCTCCGCCACCCGCGTCAGCAGCTCCAGGCTGCTCTGGAGCCAGCGCTCCAGGGACACCACCATCAGCCGCGCCAGGACCGGGAACTCCTCCAGGAACGTGCCCAGCCGGCCCGGCGCCTCCAGGATGCGCACGGCGAAGTCCTCGAACCGCGCCTGGGGCGTGTCCCCCCGCAGCTCGCCGCGCATGCGGGTCACGTTGAGCTCCAGCACCAGGGCCCGGGTCGCGTGGCTCATCAGCCGCTGGTCCAGCGACTCCACCCACTGGGCCTCCGCGCGCGGGTCCAGCAGCGCCTCCGCGGAGCCCCCGTGGCGCGCGGCCAGCGCCTCCACTCCGGCCCGCAGTTGGCGAAGCCCCCACTGGAGGAAGCGGCGGGTCAGGGCGGGCACGCGCATCCGCTGACCGGCGTCCGGCGGCGGCGGGAGGACGACGTCCGCGCAGCCGTCCTCCAGCACCTCGCGCAAGCGCGGCAGCCACTCCAGCGCGTCCCGCCGCGCGGTGCCGCGGGCGAGCAGCCGCTGAAACGACGCCTCATCCAGCCCCGCGCTGCGCAGCCGCTCCCCGAAGCAGGTGTCATCGCTCAGCGTGCTCTTCTTCCACGCCTGGAACCGCTGCTCGGCCTGCTGGAGTTCGCCGGCCGCGAGCTCCTCCCCCTCGGACAGGGCCCGCTCATGGAGGAACGCCGCCTTCATCCAGGCTTCAGACCCTACGAAATCTCGCATGCGTGCCCTGCGCTCCATTCACCGGCAACCCCGCGCCGCAAGGAGCATGGCACTTCCGGGCGGAGACGAAAAAGGCACGGGAGCCGGAGCCCCCGCGCCTCGGGAAGGGCAGGCCGCTCCCCAGCCGGGGAGCAGCGCCGCCATCCAACGGTTTTTCAGCAACCACACTCGGTCGTGAGGGTGCAGATGTAGCCACAGGAGTTGCGGTGGCTGACGGCCTGCAGGCCGCCCACGACGTCCATCAGGTCTCCCTCGGTCAGCTCGTTCATCGTCGGGCCCGAGGGGCTCGCGGGCAGCTCGGCGAGCTGCTCGGCGCTAAGGGTGGCGCGGAACGACGGGTCCTTCCAAGCACGGATGATCATGTCCTGGGTCATCATGGGGGGCCGCCTCCTTTTTTGACGGCTTGTTGAGGATAGCGTGCTCATCCCGAAATACAAAAGCAGTGGCCCAGGCAGGAATTCCGTCTGAAACATGCGACTTGCCGGGGTGCGGTGCGTCGCGGAGAATCCCGGGAGGCGAGGCCAGACCGCCGCCATCGGAGCCTCACCATGACAAGGTCGCTGGTGTTCCTGACCGGGCTTCCCCGGAGTGGCTCGACGCTGCTGTGCAACATCCTGGGGATGCACGCGCGGATTCACGCGACCCCGACCTCGCCCCTGTCCTCGCTGGTGGAGTCGATGCGGCAGAGCTGGAGCCAGGATGCCGCGCTGCTGGCGCAGCTCGACGCGGACTTCGAGCAGGTCTACCGGCGGCTGGGGCGCGCGACCCGCGCGTTCATGGAGGCCTGGTCCGCCGACACGGACAAGCCCTTCACGGTCGACAAGAGCCGCTACTGGCTCTTCATCGTGGAGACACTCCGGGAGCTCTACCCGGACTTCAAGATGATCGTCTGCCTGAGGGACCTGCGGGACATCTACAAGAGCATCGAGCTGCAGCACCGCAAGACGCTGCTGCTGACCTTCCCCGGCCAGATGGAGCAGAACCTGGTGGAGGCGCGGGCGACGCAGTTGTTCGCCAGCGCGGGCACCGTCGGGGGGCCGCTCCGGGCGCTCGCGAACCTGAACGACGTCCCGGACCTGCGCGCGAACCTGTTCTTCTGGCGCTTCGAGTCGTTCATCCAGGACCCGGGCGGGTACACGCAGGAGCTGCTCCGGTGGCTGGGCGCGCAGCCGGAGACGCTCTCCCTGGAGCACATCACCCAGCAGACCCACGAAAGCGACTCGCACTACCACTTCAAGTTCCTGCACCGGGTCTCGCCCAGGCTGTCCGCGCCCGGGAGCTTCGCGGACGCGGACCTGTCCGCGCGCATCCTGGGTGACATCGTCAGCCGGAACGCCTGGTACTACCGCCAGTTCTACCGGGCCGACGGCGTCGTCCGCCTGGAGCAGGACGCCACGAAGGCCCCCTGAGCGGCCCAGGGCCGCGTCATCGCCCGCCTGCACGGAGGACCGCCCGCCGTCCCGCGGCCCGCCGCTCCTTTCCCTGGAGCGCCCGGGAGGGTAATCACCAGGACGTGAAGACTCCGGCCGTCGACAACCTCCCGCCCCCGTCCGACACCGAAACGGCTCCGCCGCCCGACGTCTCCGTGGAGGACGTGCGCCGCGCCACGGCGCTGCTCGGCACGCTCGCCGAGCACCGCGCGCTGCTGCACCACCTGCCGCCGCAGGACCACCACGCGCTGATGGCCGCCGCGGGCCGGCTCATCCACCCGGACAAGGCCACGAAGTCCCGGATGGTCAACGCGCTCCGGAAGGAGAAGAAGGACGTGCTGCGCGCCAACGACCGCGCGGTGCGCTCCAGCACGGAGATCCGCGTGCTGCGCAAGGCGCCGGTGCTCTCCCTGCCCGCGCTGCCCGCGCCGCCCCCGGAGGCCGCGCCGGAGCGCCTGCTGGAGGTGCCGCGCAAGTGCTACGTGTGCAAGGTGGAGTTCCGCAAGGTCCACTTCTTCTACGACGCCATGTGCATCCCGTGCGGGGACCTGAACCACGCCCGGCGCACGCAGCGCGCGGACCTCCAGGGCCAGGTGGCGCTCATCACCGGCGCGCGGGTGAAGATTGGCTTCCAGGCGTCGCTGATGCTGCTGCGCTCGGGGGCGACCGTCATCGCCACCACGCGCTTCCCCCAGGACGCGGTGCACCGCTACGCGCGCGAGCCGGACTTCGCGGACTGGGCCCACCGGCTCCAGGTGCACGGCCTGGACCTGCGTCACGCGCCCAGCGTGGAGCTGTTCGCTCGCCACATCGAACAGACGTACGAGCGGCTGGACATCCTCATCAACAACGCCGCCCAGACGGTGCGCCGGCCGCCGGGCTTCTACCAGCACCTGCTGGACGGCGAGCTGCGCGACCTGGAGTCCCTGGCCCCGGAGCTGCGCCCGCTGCTCGCGGGCCACGCGTCCTGCGTCGCCGCGCTCCGCCCCGCGCTGGGTTCGGGGGACCCGGGCAGCGCGTCCCTGCCCGTGGCGACCTGGCGCAGCAGCGACCCGGCGCTGGGCATCCACTCGTCCGCCGCGCTGTCGCTGCTCCCCTACGCCATGGAGCAGGAGGGCGACACGCGCGCCCTCTTCCCGGAGGGCCGGCTGGACGCGGACCTGCAGCAGGTGGACCTGCGGGCCACGAACTCCTGGCGCCTCAAGCTGTCGGAGGTGCGCACCGCGGAGATGCTGGAGGTGCACCTGGTGAACGCGGTGGCGCCCTTCATCCTGTGCGGGAAGCTGAAGCCGCTGATGCTGAAGGACCGCTCGCGCCCGGGCCACATCGTCAACGTGTCCGCCATGGAGGGCAGCTTCAGCCGCTGGACGAAGACGGACCGGCACCCCCACACCAACATGGCCAAGGCCGCGCTGAACATGATGACGCTCACCTCCGCGCCGGACTACGCGCGCGACCGCATCTTCATGAACGCGGTGGACACCGGCTGGGTGACGGACGAAGACCCCGCCCGCTTCGCCGAGCGCAAGACGCAGGAGCTGGACTTCCAGCCCCCGCTGGACATCGTGGACGGGGCCGCGCGCGTCGTGGACCCCGTCATCACCGCCGTGAACACCGGCGAGAACGTCTGGGGCAACTTCTTCAAGGACTACCGCCCCACGGACTGGTGAGCCCCCGGCCGCCAGCCAGGATTCCAGGCATTCCAGCTTAGGCGAATCTGTCTACCGGCGTGCGGGCGGGTTCGCAAGGCCCCGGATTCACTGCCAAAGGGCCGGGCCGGTGGTATCAAGCACGCCACCATGTCCGAAAAGCCTTCGCCCCTGTTCAACGCGGTCCCCGTGGAGATGGACTTCCCGGCCGAGGAGCGCCGCATCCTGGCCTTCTGGAAGGAGCGCGGCATCTTCGAGAAATCGCTCAAGGCGAACGAAGGCAAGACTCCCTTCGTCTTCTACGAAGGCCCGCCCACCGCGAACGGCCTGCCCCACAACGGCCACGTCCTCACGCGCGTCATCAAGGACCTGTTCCCCCGCTACCAGACCATGCGGGGCCACTACGTGCCGCGCAAGGCGGGCTGGGACACGCACGGCCTGCCGGTCGAGGTGGAGGTGGAGAAGGAGCTCCGCATCCACGGCAAGGCGGAGATCGAGAAGTACGGCGTGGAGCCCTTCACGGAGCGCTGCATCGAGTCCGTGTTCCGCTACACCTCCGAGTGGGAGCGGCTGACCCAGCGCATCGGCTTCTGGGTGGACCTCAACGAGGCCTACGTCACCTATCACCGCGGCTTCGTGCAGAGCGTGTGGTGGGCGCTCTCCGAGCTCTACAAGAAGGGCCTCCTGTACCAGGGCCACAAGGTGGTCTGGTGGTGGCCGCGCGGCGGCACCGCGCTGTCCGCCGCGGAGGTGGGCCTGGGCTACAAGACGGTGGACGACCCCAGCGTCTACGTGGCCTTCCCGCTGCGCGACGCTCCGGACACCGCGCTGCTCATCTGGACGACGACGCCCTGGACGCTGCCGTCCAACATGTACGCCGCCGTCAACCCGTCCGTGGACTACGTCACGGTGGACGCGGGCGACCGCAAGCTCATCCTCGCCGCCGCGCTGCGCGAGGAGCTGGCCAAGAAGCTGAAGAAGGACCTGCCCGTGCTGTCCACGCAGAAGGGCAGCGACCTGGTCGGCAAGCGCTACACGCCGCCCTTCGACACGTACTTCGCGAAGGAGGCGGACGCCACGCTGCCGCTGAAGGACGGCGGACAGGACACGGTGGGCTGGCGCGTGATTCCGGCGGACTTCGTCACGCTGGACAGCGGCACGGGCATCGTCCACACGGCGCCCGCCTTCGGCGAGGACGACTACAAGGCCTACCGCAAGGACGCCACGCGCTTCCAGGACCCGGACGCGCTGGTCATGCGCTGCGCGGTGAAGCCGGACGGCACCTTCTCCGAAGAGGTGCCGCTCGTCACCGGCCGCTTCGTGAAGGACGCGGACAAGGACCTGCAGCGCAACCTGAAGGAGCGCGGGCTGCTCATCCACACGGAGCAGTACCGCCACGAGTACCCCTTCTGCTGGCGCGCGGACGAAGACCCGCTCATCCAGTACGCCCGCCCCGCCTGGTACATCCGCACCACCTCCGTCATCGAGCAGGCCCAGGCCAACAACCAGCAGGTCAACTGGGTCCCGGAGAACATCAAGGACGGCCGCTTCGGCGACTTCCTGGCCAACAACGTGGACTGGGCCCTGTCGCGCGAGCGCTACTGGGGCACGCCGCTGCCCCTGTGGATCCACTCGGAGACGGGTGAGACGGAGGCCGTGGCCTCCATCGCGGAGCTGCGCCAGAAGCCGGGCAACAACGTGGCCGCCGTGGAGGCGGAGCTGAAGGCGTTCCTCGCCGGCAAGCCCCACGAGTCCAACGCCGAGCACCTGCTGGTCCACAAGCCGTGGATCGACAAGGTGACGTACGAGAAGCCCGGCGCCAGCGGCAAGTTCCAGCGCGTCCCGGAAGTGGTGGACGTGTGGTTCGACTCCGGCTGCATGCCCTTCGCGCAGTGGGGCTTCCCGCACGCGGAAGGCTCCCGGGAGATCTTCAACCGCGCGTTCCCGGCGGACTTCATCTCGGAGGCCATCGACCAGACGCGCGGCTGGTTCTACTCGCTGCTCATGGTCAGCACGCTCCTCTTCGACGAGGAGACGCAGAAGCGCGTGGGCCTGACGCCCAAGCGCGAGTGGCCCATGCCGTACAAGAGCTGCATCGTGCTGGGACACGTCTCCGACAAGGAGGGCAAGAAGGAGTCCAAGTCCAAGGGCAACTACACCCCGCCGGAGATCATCCTGGACGAGGTGCGCATGGACTTCGCGGTGCTCACCGCCACGGAGGCCGGCGTCCCCGCGGAGCCCGGCGTGGCGCTCATCGCGCGCGAGGACCTGGAGGGCCTGGACACGCAGGAGGGCGCGAAGGTGCTGCTGTTCCGCCCGGACCGGCCGGAGAAGCCCGTCACGGTGACGCTGAAGGTCCACAAGAAGCTCAAGCGCCGCGTGGTGCTGCTGGCGCCGCCGGAGCTCCAGCAGTTGGACGTGAAGCCCTCCGCGCGCGGCGTGGACGTGATGCCGGTGGAGGTGCCCCGGCTGGCGGCCACCGAGCGCGTGGTGCTCAAGGACCCCGCCACCAAGGCGCCGGGCGCGGACGCGTTCCGGTGGTTCTTCTACGCGGCCAGCCCCACCTGGTCCAACACGCGCCACTCGCTGGCGAACGTGCGGCTGTTGCAGAAGGACTTCCAGGTCAAGCTGCGCAACGTCTACTCGTTCTTCACCATCTACGCGAACATCGACGGGTTCAACCCGGCGAAGGGCACCGCGGGCAGCACGGAGGCCCCGTGGCTGGCCATCCGCAAGAGCCAGGGCTGGCGCGAGGTGAAGGCCCGGCCGGTGCTGGACCGGTGGATCCTCTCCGAGGTGCAGCTCACCCTGCGCGACGTGGCCAAGGCGCTGGACACGTACCAGGTCTACGACGCGGCCCAGCGGATGGTGGCGCTGGTGGACGCGCTGTCCAACTGGTACCTGCGCCGCAGCCGCGAGCGCTTCTGGGCGCCGGGCTTCGAGCAGGACAAGCAGGACGCGTACTTCACGCTCTACGAAGCCCTGACGACCCTCACCGCCATGTCCGCCCCCTTCATCCCGTTCTTCGCGGACGAGATGTGGGGCAACCTGGTGGGCAAGCCGTGGGGCGCGTCGCAGCCGGAGAGCGTGCACCTGGCGCGCTTCCCGGACGTGGACACGAGCCTCATCGACGAGGGGCTGGCCGCGGAGATGGGCGCCGTGCGCGAGCTGGTGTCGCTGGGCCTCAAGGTCCGCACGGACAACCGGCTCAAGGTGCGCCAGCCGCTGTCGCGCGCGGACGTCATCCTGTCGCGCCGTGAGCTGACGGAGCGCGTGGCGGTGTACCAGGCGCTCATCAGCGACGAGCTGAACGTGCACACCGTGAAGCTGGTGGAGCCGGGCAGCCCGGAGGCGGACGTGGTGCGCTACCGCGTGCGCCCCAACCTGCGCGCCATGGGCAGCCGGCTGGGCCCCAAGCTCGCGCCGGTGCGCAAGGCGTTCGACTCGGGCGACGGCCGCGCGCTGCACCAGGAGCTGCTCACCACGGGCAAGGTGGCCCTGAACGTGGGCGGCGAGGACATGGTCTTCCCGGCCGAGGAGCTGGAGACGCTGGTGGAGGCGCAGCCGGGCTACGCCGCCGCGGGCGGGGCCGTGGGCGTGGTGGTGATGCACACGCAGCTCACGGAGGCCCTGGTGGACGAAGGCCTGGTGCGCGAGCTGCTGGCGCGCGTGCAGGGCTCCCGCAAGGACATGAACCTGGGCTACACCGACCGCATCCGCCTCTGGGTGGACGGCGATGAGCGCGTGAAGCGCGTGGTCGACGCGGCCCGCGAGGAGATCGCCCGCGAGACGCTCGCCTCCGAAATCCACGTGGGCCCCGAGGGGCTCACCGGCACGGAGGAGGAGGCCAGCCTCAACGGCCTCCCCGCGAAGCTGCGCGTCGAGCGCGCCTGAGCTCCGGACCTCCGGAGCGCAGGGAAGGACCGCTCCGGGGAGCCCCATCCCCGGAGCCTTGGGTGTCGCCCGTCAGCGCCACTTCGTGAACCACGTCAGGGCGCGGGCTTGAACATGACCCCACCGAGGACCGCCGGAAGGCCGCGCCTCAGTTCGCGGTGAACGTCGTGTCGTTGCGGTACAGCAGCGTCTGGGACCAGTCCGCCGTGTAGACGAGCGTGTCCACGCGGCAGGTGCCCGCGCTCAGCGACGTGGGGCGGGTCATACGTCCCGCCGCGCACTTTACAGCTTACGTGTCAGCAAGGACCAGGCGGGCTTCGCTGTCCGTGGGCGCCCGCCGATATGCGCCGGGCCCCACGCCCCAGTGGCGCTTGAAGGCCTTGCTGAAGGCGGGCCCGCTTTCGTAGCCGGCGCGCTCGGCGATGGTGTCCAGGCTGTCAGTGGATTCGCGCAGCCAGCGCGCGGCGCGGATCATCCGCCAGTGGGCCAGGTAGTGCAGCGGCGTCTCTCCCACCAGCGCGTGGAAGCGCGCGGCGAACCCGGAGCGGGACACCCCCACGGAACGGGCCAGCCGCTCCAACGTCCATGGGGCGCCGGGCTGCTCGTGCATCAACGCGAGCGCGTTCCCGATGGCCGGGTCCGCCAGCGCCTTCCATCCCGCCTGCCCCGCGCCTCCGAGCGCCGTCTGGGCCCGCAGCGCATGGACGAGCAGCACGTCCGCCAGCCGGCCCAGCACCAGCGCGCTGCCGGGCCCCGGAAGGGCGGTCTCCGCGGTGATGAGCTGCACGCTCGCGGCGAGCGAGGGCGTCCCCTGCCCCTCCTGCGTGGACAGGCGGATGATGGAGGGGAAGGCCCTCAGCAGCGGATGCGACGGGTCCGCGCCGAACTGGAAGCAGCCGGTGATGAGCGTGGTGAGCGGCCCGGTGCCCCCCAGCCGCGCGGCGGGTGGGCGGAGCCGTTGCGCCGGGACGAAGTCGCTCGCGGCGGGGGTGCGGCGGCCGCCGTCATCCAGCACGTGCGCGGGCGCCCGGGGCAGCAGCACCACGTCTCCGGCGGACAGGAACACCGGCTTCGCCGCGCCCTCCACCTGGAGGCGCAGGCTCCCACGCGCCACCACGTAGAAGGAGGCGTTGGCCTTGCGGGGCAGGCGCACCGCCCAGGGCGCGCCCAGCTCGAAGCGGCCGAAGAGCAGCGTCTTGAACCGCAGCGTCTCCAGCACGTCGGAGACCACGTCGGTCTTCCCGTCCGGAGGCATTGGACTTTGAGACAGTTCTTTTGGACGCGGTGACATGGAGCGTCCATAACGAGCGGCCTATTCCTGGTCCATCACCTCTTGCTGGAGGCCGCACATGGACCACACTTCCCCTGACCTGTCCCGGCTGATGGACGCGCACCTCGCGCTCATCGCCACGGACGTCGAGCGCTGGCTGGCGCTCTTCGCGGACGACGCCGTCGTCGAGTTCCCCTACGCCCCCTCGCTCGGCAGGCCGTCGCGGCTGGAGGGCATCGAGGCCATCCGCGCCTACTTCGCGCCCATCACGAAGCACTTCCAGGGGCTCACCTTCACGGACGTCCGGCGCTACCCGGGCGTGGATTCAACGACGGGTTGGCTGGAGGTGCACGGCACGGCCACGTTGCAGCCCGGGAACGTCCCCTACGAGCAGGACTACGTGATGCGGGTGCAGGTGCGGGACGGCCGCATCGTGCACTACCGCGAGTACTGGAACCCGCTGGCCGCGCCCCGCGGCACCTTCGAGTCCTTCACCCGGCAGCAGGCATGACGCGCATCCTCGTCATTGGAGCCGCTGGCAACACGGGCCGCCCCATCGCGCAAGGGCTCATGGCGGAGGGCTTCACGGTGCGCACCGCCACGCGCGATGCGCGACCGCCCACCGCCGCCGGGCACGTGCGCTTCGACTGGGCGGATCCGTCCACGCACGAGGCCGCGTTCGAAGGCGTGGACCGGCTGTATGCCCTGGCGCCCGCGCTGGTGGAGGACCCGTCCATCCTGATGACCTCCGTCCTGAAGCGCGCGCTGGCTGGCGGCGTGCGGCGGGTCGTCCTGCTCTCCTCGTCCGTCGTTCCAGAGCAGGGCCCGGGGCTGGGGCAGGTGCACCACTTCCTGCGCACGCACGCGCCAGAGTGGGCCGTGCTCCAACCGTCGTGGTTCATGCAGAACTTCATCAGCCCCGGCCACCACCACGCGGCCAGCCTCCAGCGCGACGGCGCGCTGGTGACGGCCACCGGCCAGGGACGGGTGGGCTTCGTGGACGCGGCGGACATCGCGGCGGTGGGCATCCGGGCGCTGGCGGATGCGAAGCCGCACGACACCGCGCACGTCATCACCGGGCCCCAGGCGCTGAGCTACGACGACCTCGCGGCCATCCTGTCCCGGGTGGCGGGCCGCTCCATCCGGCACGTGCACGCGACGCCCGCCGAGGCCCAACGGCACCTCCAGGACTCCGGCATGCCGGAAGTCTACGCGCGCTTCCTCACGCAGCTCGACATGCTCATCCGCGACGGCGCGGAGGACCGCGTCACGGACACCGTGCTCCGGGTCACCGGACGGCCGCCTCGGGACTTCGAGTCCTTCATCCGGGCCCACCCGGACGTCTGGCGTTGAGTCCGCGCCCTCAAGGGAGACGCGCCACCGCCCGGGCGACGGGCGGCGGCGCGGACGGCTCAGGTGCAGGTCTTCGGATAGCTGGAGTTCGGCAGGCAGACCTTCACCTGCCCACCGTTGCAGCCGCACCAGTTGGACGTGCACTGCGAATCGCTGGTGCACGCCGTCCAGTTGGCACACTGCTTCGGATACGTCGAGTTCGGCAGACACACGCGGGTCGTGCCCCCGTTGCAGCCACAGCGATTGGAGGCGCAGTCCGAGTCTCCGCTGCACGACGCCCAGTTGGGCTGCAACTGCGACTCGATGCTGCCCACCTCCACGTCAGACGTCGTCTCCTCCGGCGCCATGTCCATGCCGCCGCACGCCAGCAACGGCAACACCAACAAGACCAGGAACAGGCTTTGACGCTTCATCACATCGCCTCCATGCAGGGGTGATGTCCCAGCTCGCCTGGGATTGCGATTGCCGGGACGCCCAATCCCTACCAACAGCAAAAATACGAGTCAAAGCCGCTTAATCCGATTTAATTGCGGCTAACGGTCATCTGGGGACGTCCCGGTGACGCATGGGGACTGCCGTGCACTCCGGGCGGGCGGGCCCACCAGGGCATTGCCCCGGGCAGGGCATTGCGCCTATGGGAGGGGCATGGCTGACGTGCCTCTTACCGCAGCGGACTTCCCGCCCCCTTCCGTCGAGGAGTGGCGCCGGCTGGTGGACAAGGACCTCAAGGGCAAGCCCTTCACGGTGCTCCAGTCCCCCCTGGAGGGCGGCCTGTCCCTCCAGCCCCTCTACACGCCCCAGGACGCCCCGGCGCCCTCCGAGCCGCCCGGCGTCGCACCCTACGTGCGCGGCACCCAGCCGCTGGGCCACACCGAGGGCGGATGGCTTCTTTGCCAGGAGTACGCGGGCCCGGACGTGGCCGCGACCGCCGGCGCGCTCCGCGAGGACCTGGAGCGCGGCACCCAGGGCGTGTGGCTGCTCCTGGACGCGCCCCACGGCCTGGACGTGAAGGACGAGGCCACGCTGGAGCGGCTGCTCCAGCACGTGCCGCTGGAGCGCACGCCGGTGCACCTGGAGCCGACCGCGGACGTGCTGCGGCCCGCGTCCCTGCTCCTGGAGGTGCTGGCGAAGAAGGCCGGCGCCGCGAAGCAGGCCCTGCGCGGCAGCCTGGGCATCGACCCCATCGCCGCGCTCGCGCGCCACGGCGCCGCGAAGGTGGACGCGGCCCGCACGCTGAAGGAGGCCGCGCCCCTCGTCACGTCGCTGCTCAAGGACGCGCCGGGCCTGCGCGCGCTGCTCGTGTCCTCGCGCCCCTGGGCGGACGCGGGCGCCACGTCCGTGCACGAGCTGGCGTGGACCCTCGCCACCGGCGTGGAGTACCTGCGCGAGCTGGAGCGCGCGGGCGTGACGCCGGGCGAGGCCGCGCGGTCCATGCAGTTCGCCCTGTCCGTGGGCGGGCAGTTCTTCCCGGAGATTGCCAAGCTGCGCGCGGCGCGGCTGCTCTGGTCCAAGGTGGTCGCCGCTTCGGGCGGCGCGCCGGAGTCGCAGGCCATGGCGCTGCACGCGCGCACGGCCAGCGCCACCAAGACGCGGCGCGACCCGTGGGTGAACATCCTGCGCGGCACCGCGGAGTCCTTCGCCGCCGTCGTCGCGGGCGCGGACAGCGTCAGCACCGCCCCCTTCGACGAGCCCCTGGGCACGCCCGACGAGCAGAGCCGGCGGCTGGCGCGCAACACGCAGCTCATCCTGCGCGACGAGTCCAGCCTCAACCGCGTCGCGGACCCCGCGGGCGGCAGCTACTACCTGGAGCAGCTCACCGGCGAGTTCGCCCGCGCGGCCTGGGCGGAGCTCCAGCGCATCGAGGCGCTGGGCGGCATCTCCCGCGCCATCGCGCAGGGCGACGTGGCCCGCGTCCTCACGGAGACGCGCGCCGCGCGCGACAAGGCCGTGCGCACGCGCAAGCTCCCCATCGTGGGCGTCAGCGAGTTCCCCCACCTCCACGAGGCCCCCGTGCAGCGCGAGGCCCGTCCGGCGGCGCCCGCTCCGGCGGAGGGCGCCGTCACCCCGCCCCAGCCCTTCCGCGTGGCGGAGGCCTTCGAGTCCCTGCGCGACGCGAGCGACCGCTACCACGCGGCGCACGGCGCCCGTCCTCGCGCCTTCATGGCCAACCTGGGCACCGTGGCGGAGCACACCGCGCGCTCCACCTGGATTGCCAACGTGCTCGCCGTGGGCGGCATCGAAGCCGTCGAGCACCACGGCTTCGCGGACGCGAACGCCGCCGCGGAGCTGTTCGCGAAGGCGGGCACGACGCTCGCCGTCATCTCCGGTCCGGACGCCCTCTACCCGGAGGCCGTGCCCGCCTACGTCGCGGCCCTCAGGGCGAAGGGCGCCCGCACGGTCGCCGTCGCGGGCCGCCCCGGTGACCACGAGGCCGCCTTCCGCGCGGCCGGCGTGGACCTCTTCCTCTACGCGGGAGCGGACCTGTTCCAGCTCCTGAAGACGCTGCACACGCACCTGGGAGTGGCCTGATGCGCCCCACCGTTCCGGACTTCTCCCGCGTCGCCTTCGACGCCCCCGAAACCCAGACGCCCGCGTCCGTGCTGGAGCAGCAGCGCGCGAAGGCGAGTGAGGCCACGCGCGCCGCGGAGGCCTGGGACACGCCCGAGGGCATCCCGGTGAAGCCGCTCTACACCCACGCGGACCTGGAGGGCGTGGCGCACCTGGGCTCGCTGCCGGGCCTGCCGCCCTTCGTGCGCGGCCCGTACTCCACCATGTACGTGCAGCAGCCGTGGACGGTGCGCCAGTACGCGGGCTTCTCCACGGCGGAGGCGTCCAACGCCTTCTACCGCCGCAACCTCGCGGCCGGTCAGAAGGGCCTGTCCATCGCGTTCGACCTGGCCACGCACCGCGGCTACGACAGCGACCACCCGCGCGTCGCGGGTGACGTGGGCATGGCGGGCGTCGCCATCGACTCCATCAAGGACATGCGCATCCTGTTCGACCGCATCCCGCTCGACCAGATGAGCGTGTCGATGACGATGAACGGCGCCGTCCTCCCCGTGCTCGCGCTCTACGTGGTCGCGGCCGAGGAGCAGGGCGTGAAGCCCGAGCAGCTCAGCGGGACCATCCAGAACGACATCCTCAAGGAGTTCATGGTCCGCAACACGTACATCTATCCGCCCGGCCCCTCGATGCGCATCATCGGGGACATCTTCAAGTTCACGGCGGAGCGGATGCCGCGCTTCAACAGCATCAGCATCAGCGGCTACCACATGCAGGAGGCCGGCGCGACGCAGGACCTGGAGCTGGGCTACACGCTCGCGGACGGCGTGGAGTACGTGCGGGCGGGGCTCGCCGCGGGCCTGGGCGTGGACGCGTTCGCCCCGCGCCTGTCGTTCTTCTGGGCCATCGGGATGAACTTCTTCATGGAGGTGGCCAAGATGCGCGCGGCCCGCCTCCTGTGGGCCCGCCTCATCAAGGGCTTCAATCCCAAGAGCGACAAGAGCCTGGCGCTGCGCACCCACTGCCAGACGTCCGGCTGGAGCCTCACCGCGCAGGACGTCTACAACAACGTCGTGCGCACCTGCGTGGAGGCCATGGCCGCGACGCAGGGCCACACCCAGAGCCTGCACACCAACTCGCTGGATGAGGCCATCGCGCTGCCCACCGACTTCAGCGCGCGCATCGCCCGCAACACGCAGCTCTACCTCCAGTTGGAGAGCGGCACCACGCGCGTCATCGACCCGTGGGGCGGCAGCTACTACGTGGAGCGCCTCACCCACGAGCTGGCCCAGAAGGCCTGGGGCCACATCCAGGAGGTCGAGGCGCTGGGCGGCATGACCCAGGCCATTGAAGCGGGCCTGCCCAAGCTGCGCATCGAAGAGGCCGCCGCGCGCACGCAGGCGCGCATCGACTCCGGACGCCAGGCCATCATCGGCGTGAACAAGTACCCGCCGGAGCGCCCGGACAACATCGAAATCCTCAAGGTGGACAACTCCGCCGTGCGCGAGGCGCAGATTTCCCGCCTGCGCGAGCTGCGCGCGGAGCGCGATGGCGAAGAGGTCCGCCGCCGCCTGGACGCGCTCACGGAGGCGGGCCGCCGCAACGAGGGCAACCTGCTGGCGCTGGCCATCGACGCGGCGCGGGCGAAGGCCACCGTGGGCGAGATCAGCGACGCACTGGAGAAGGTCTTCGGGCGCTACGAGGCCACCGTGCGCGGGGTGACGGGCGTGTACTCAGCGGAAGCAGGACAGGCGCAGGGCATCTCCGAGGCGCGGGCGAAGGCGGATGACTTCCTGGCGCGCTTCGGCCGCCGGCCGCGCATCCTCATCGCGAAGATGGGCCAGGACGGCCACGACCGCGGGCAGAAGGTCATCGCCACCGCGTTCGCGGACCTGGGCTTCGACGTGGACATCGGGCCGCTGTTCCAGACGCCGGAGGAGTCCGCGCGCCAGGCGGTGGAGAACGACGTGCACGTGGTGGGCGCGTCCTCGCTGGCCGCGGGCCACCTCACGCTGGTGCCGCAGCTCAAGCACGCCCTCAAGGCCCTGGGCCGCGAGGACATCATGGTCGTGGTGGGCGGCGTCATCCCGCCGCAGGACTACGACGCGCTCCGCGCCGCTGGCGCCGCCGCCATCTTCGGCCCCGGCACCGTCATCGCGAAGGCCGCCATCGAGCTGCTCGACAAGCTGGCCGCCGAGCAGGAGGCGGCGTGAAGCTGCTGCCCGCGGACACCTACGTGGACGGCGTGCGCGCGGGCGACAGGGCGGTGCTCGCGCGCGCCATCACCCTGGTGGAGAGCGAGCACCCGCGCCACGCCGCGCTCGCGCAGGAGGTCCTCACGCGGCTGTTGCCCCACACCGGCAAGAGCCGCCGCGTGGGCATCAGCGGCGTGCCGGGCGTGGGCAAGAGCACCTTCATCGACGCGCTGGGCATGCACCTGGTGGGAAGCGGCCACAAGGTGGCGGTGCTCGCCATCGACCCGTCCAGCAGCGTCACGGGCGGCAGCATCCTGGGCGACAAGACGCGCATGTACCGGCTGGCGCGCGAGCTGGCCGCGTACATCCGCCCCAGCCCCTCCAGCGGCACGCTGGGCGGCGTCGCGCGCAAGACGCGGGAGACGCTGCTGCTCTGTGAGGCCGCCGGCTTCGACGTGGTGCTGGTGGAGACGGTGGGCGTGGGCCAGTCCGAGACGGTGGTCGCGGACCTGGTGGACTTCTACCTGGTGCTGATGCTCGCGGGCGCCGGGGACGAGCTGCAGGGCATCAAGCGCGGCATCCTGGAAGTCGCGGACATGGTGGCCATCAACAAGGCGGACGGCGACAACCTGCCGCGCGCCACGCGGGCCCGCGCGGAGTACCGCGCCGCCCTGCACCTGATGCGCCCCGGCGCGGAGCCGGTGGTCACCACGTGCAGCGCCATGGAGGGCACCGGCATCGACACGCTGTGGGCCTCCGTGGAGGACGTCGTCGCCCGGCGCGAGGCCTCCGGCGAGCTCCAGCGCCGGCGCACCCAGCAGCAGGTGGGCTGGATGTGGGCCATGGTGAACGACGGCCTGCGAGCGGCCCTGCGGGCGCACCCCGAGGTGTCCGCCCTGGTGCCGGAACTGGAGCAGGCCGTACGCGAAGGACGCGCGACGCCCACCTCCGCCGCACTGCGTGTGCTGGGCGCGTTCCTGCCGCAATCGCAGCCCTGACGAGGCGCGTTGTCCAGAGGGCAACGCCTGTCTCAATCGCTTGCCGGGCATGCACCGCACTCCTAGTGTACGCCCGTGCGACACCCCCAACCGAACACCGCTCCCCAGCCGTACCGGCCCCGCCACCACGTCCGTATCGTCACGGCCGCCAGCCTCTTCGACGGACACGACGCGGCCATCAACGTGATGCGCCGCCTGATGCAGTCCTCCGGCGCGGAGATCATCCACCTGGGCCACAACCGGTCCGTGGCGGAGATCGTCGACTGCGCCATCCAGGAGGACGCCCAGGGCATCGCCCTCACGTCCTACCAGGGCGGCCACGTCGAGTACTTCAAGTACATGATCGACCTGCTGCGCGAGCGCGGCGCGAACATCAAGGTGTTCGGCGGCGGCGGCGGCACCATCCTCCCCACGGAGATTGAAGAGCTGCACAAGTACGGCGTCGCGCGCATCTATTCCCCGGACGACGGCCGCGCCATGGGCCTGCAGGGGATGATCGACGACCTCATCTCCCAGTGCGACTTCGAGAAGCGCCCGTCCGACTTCAAGGGCCTCCTGAAGCAGCCGCTGCCCCGCGAGCCGGAGCGCATCGCGTCGCTCATCACCATCGCGGAGAACTTCGCGGACGCGGGCGAAGCGCTGCGCGCCGCGCTGAAGACCGCCGTCGCGGACGCCCCCCGGGTGCCCGTGCTGGGCATCACCGGCACGGGCGGCGCCGGCAAGTCCAGCCTGGTGGACGAGCTGGTGCGCCGCTTCCTGGCGGACTTCCCCGACAAGACGCTGGCGGTGCTCTCCGTGGACCCGTCCAAGCGCAAGTCCGGCGGCGCGCTCCTGGGCGACCGCATCCGCATGAACGCCATCGACAACCCGCGCGTCTACATGCGCTCGATGGCCACCCGCCAGAGCAACCTGGCCCTGTCCCGGCACGTCGCCCACTCGATTGAGGTCTGCAAGGCGGCGGGCTTCGACCTCATCGTCGTGGAGACCTCCGGCATCGGTCAGTCGGACACGGAGATCACCGAGCACTCGGACGTGGCGCTCTACGTGATGACGGCCGAGTACGGCGCGGCGACGCAGCTCGAGAAGATCGACATGCTCGACTTCGCGGACGTCATCGCCATCAACAAGTTCGACAAGCGCGGGTCGCTGGACGCGCTGCGCGACGTGAAGAAGCAGTGGAAGCGCAACCACAACGCCTTCACCCTGGCGGATGACGCGGTGCCCGTGTACGGCACCATCGCGTCGCAGTTCAACGACCCGGGCATGAACACGCTCTACCGGGCGCTCATCGACGCGCTGGTGAAGAAGACGGGCGCGAAGCTGGACAGCCGCTTCCAGCTCACGCCCGGCATGAGCGAGAAGAAGTGGATCATCCCCCCGGAGCGCACGCGCTACCTGGCGGAGATCGTCGACGCCTGCGAGTCCTACGACGGCTTCGCGCGCGCCCAGGCCGCCATCGCCCGGCGCATGTACCAGTTGCACGGCACCATCCAGGCCCTGCGCCAGAACGTGGGGAAGAAGAAGCTGGAGATCGTCGAGCCGAAGGACGCGGCCGACGTGGTGCAGGTGACGGAGCGCGTGGAGGGCGAGCCCGCGTACCTGGGCGACCTGGTGGCGCTGTACCAGGACCTGGAGAGCCGCCTGCACGCGGACTGCCGGCGCCTGCTGGCCGAGTGGCCCGCGACGAAGAAGCGCTACGCGGCGTCCAAGTACCAGTTCCAGGTGCGCGACAAGGTCATCGAGCTGGATCTCATCTCGGAGACGCTGTCGCACCTGCGCGTGCCCAAGATTGCCCTGCCGAAGTATGAGGACTGGGGCGACATCCTGACGTGGCTCTTGCGGGAGAACGCGCCGGGCGCCTTCCCGTTCACCGCGGGCGTCTTCCCGCTCAAGCGCGAGGGCGAGGACCCCGCGCGCATGTTCGCGGGCGAGGGCGGCCCGGAGCGCACCAACAAGCGCTTCCACTACGTGTCGCGCGGCCTGCCGGCGAAGCGCCTGTCCACGGCGTTCGACTCGGTGACGCTGTACGGCGAGGACCCGGACCACCGGCCGGACATCTACGGCAAGGTGGGCAACTCGGGCGTGTCCATCGCGAACGTGGACGACGCGAAGAAGCTCTACTCCGGCTTCGACCTGGCGGACCCGTCCACGTCCGTGTCCATGACCATCAACGGCCCGGCGCCCATGCTGCTGGGCTTCTTCCTCAACGCCGCGGTGGATCAGCAGTGCGAGAAGTGGATCCGCGCCAACGGCAAGGTGGAGGAGGTCGAGAAGAAGATTGAAGCGCTCTACCGGGAGCGCGGCCTGCCGCGTCCGCGCTACCAGGGCGAGCTGCCCCAGGGCAACGACGGCCTGGGCCTGCTGCTGCTGGGCGTTTCGGGTGACGAGGTGCTGCCGGCGGACGTCTACGCGAAGATCCGCGCGTCCACGCTCCAGGCGGTGCGCGGCACGGTGCAGGCGGACATCCTCAAGGAGGACCAGGCGCAGAACACCTGCATCTTCTCCACGGAGTTCGCCCTGCGCGTGATGGGCGACATCCAGCAGTACTTCATCGACCAGAAGGTGCGGAACTTCTACTCGGTGTCGATCTCCGGGTACCACATCGCGGAGGCCGGGGCGAACCCCATCTCCCAACTGGCCTTCACGCTGGCCAACGGCTTCACCTTCGTCGAGTACTACCTGTCGCGCGGGATGCACATCGACGACTTCGCGCCCAACCTGTCGTTCTTCTTCTCCAACGGCATGGACCCGGAGTACGCGGTGCTGGGGCGCGTGGCCCGCCGCATCTGGGCCAAGGCCATCCGGGACAAGTACGGCGGCAACGACCGGTCGCAGAAGCTGAAGTATCACATCCAGACGTCGGGCCGTTCCCTGCACGCGCAGGAGATTGCCTTCAACGACATCCGCACCACGCTGCAGGCGTTGCTGGCGCTCAACGACAACTGCAACTCGTTGCACACCAACGCCTACGACGAGGCCATCACCACGCCCACGGAGGAGAGCGTTCGGCGGGCGCTGGCCATCCAGTTGGTCATCAACAAGGAGTTCGGCCTGTCGAAGAACGAGAACCCGAACCAGGGCTCGTTCATCATCGAGGAGCTGACGGACCTGGTGGAGGCGGCGGTGCTCAACGAGTTCCGCGCCATCTCCGAGCGCGGCGGCGTGCTGGGCGCGATGGAGCGCATGTACCAGCGCTCCAAGATTCAAGAGGAGTCGCTCTACTACGAGACGCTCAAGCACGACGGGACGCTGCCCATCATCGGGGTGAACACCTTCCTGGACCCGAAGGGTTCGCCCACGGTGACGCCGCCGGAGGTGATTCGCGCGACGAAGGAGGAGAAGGACTACGCCATCACGGCGCGGGACGCCTTCTGGAAGCGCAACGCGAAGACGGCGCCCGCGGCCCTGGAGGCGGTGCGCCGCGCGGCCCTGGACAACGGCAACGTGTTCGGCGCGCTGATGGACGCCTGCAAGGTGTGCACGCTGGGCCAGTTGTCCCGCGCGCTGTACGAGGTGGGCGGCCAGTACCGGCGCAACATGTGATGCGAGCGCCGCGGTCCCGGGCAGGTGTCCCGGGACCGCGCCAGCCCTTCGCACACCCAACCCCTCTCAGTACGGGCTGGACGTGGGGCGGATGATGATTTCGCTCACGTCCACGTCCGCGGGCTGGCTGATGGCGTAGCGGATGGCGCGGGCGATGGCGTCCGCCGGGATGGCGTCCTTGCGGAACTCGCGCATGTACTCGCGCGACGCCGGGTCGCTGATGCTGTCCGCCAGCTCCGACTGGGTGACTCCCGGCGAAATCACCGTCACCCGGATGTCCGCGCCCACCTCCTGGCGCAGCCCTTCGGAGATGGCCATCACCGCGAACTTCGTGGCGCAGTACACCGCCGCCGTCGGGCTCACCGCGTGCCCGCCAATGGAAGACAGGTTGATGAACTGCCCTGACTTCTGGCGCTTCATCACCGGCAGCCCCGCCGCGATGCCGTGCAGCACGCCCCGGATGTTCACGTCGATCATCCGGTTCCACTCGTCCAGCTTCAGCTCCTCCAGCCTGGACAGCGGCATCACCCCCGCGTTGTTGATGAGCACGTCCAGCCGCCCGAACTCCTTCAGCGTGAAGGCCACGAAGCCCTCCACGTCCTCGCGCTTCGTCACGTCCAGCGGGCGGTGACGCGCCTCGCCGCCCTTCGACCTCAATTCGCCCGCCAGCGCCTCCAGCCGGTCCGTGCGGCGCGCGCCCAGCACCACCTTCGCCCCCTGGCTGGCGAGCAGGCGGGCTGTCGCCTCGCCAATGCCGCTGCTCGCTCCCGTGATGGCCACCACCTTGCCCTGGATGTCCGTCGTCATCGCGTTCGTCCTCTCTTGAAGGCCCGGCGCGGAAAAAGGGCGCCGGGGACGAGGACACCCTCTCAAGGAGCGCGGCGATGGCGATATCCGGATGCTCGCGGACTCTTGCCCATTCCTGCACGAGCACCCATCTCCGGCAGGAGTTAGAACGGACGCGCATGCCGAGCGACCCGAGCCCGCACCTGTCCGAGCTGGCGACCCTCCTGGAGCGCCACACGCCCACGGACGGCATCCACGCCACCGCCATCCCCCGCGTGGTGCTCATCCGCGCCTCCCAGCCCTCCACGCCCCTGCACGCGCTGCAGGAGCCCGCGCTGTGCATCGTGGCGCGGGGCCGCAAGCAGGTGCTGCTGGGGGAAGAGTTGTATGTCTATGGCCCGGACCAGTGCCTCGTCGCGTCCGTGGACCTGCCCGTCACGGGACAGGTGGTGGAGGCCTCCGCCGACGCGCCCTACCTCTGCTTCCGGTTGGACCTGGAGCCCGGACAACTGGGCAGCCTGATGATGGAGGCAGAGCTGGAGGCGCCCGGCCCCACGGACACGGTCCGGGGCCTGGCCCTGGGACCGGTGGGCGCGCCGCTGCTGGACGCGACGGCGCGGCTGGTGCGCCTGTTGGATACGCCGCGCGACATCCCCGTGCTCGCGCCGCTCGTCATCCGGGAAATCCTCTACCGCCTGCTGTCCGGTGAGAACTCCGAACGGCTGCGGCGCATCGCCGTGGCGGACAGCCGCCGCGAGTCCGTCACCCGCGCCATCCACTGGCTCAAGGAGCACTACGCCGCGCCGCTGCGCATCGAGCGGCTGGCGCGCGCCGTCCACATGAGCCCGTCCGCGCTCCACCACCACTTCAAGTCCGTCACCGCGATGAGCCCGCTGCAGTACCAGAAGCAGCTCCGGCTCCAGGAGGCCCGCCGGCTGATGCTGGCCCAGGCCATGGACGCGGCCATGGCCGGCCACTCCGTGGGCTACGAGAGCCCGTCCCAGTTCAGCCGCGAGTACAGCAGGATGTTCGGTGCACCACCTTCGCGTGACATCGCGAGGCTGCGGGAGTCGCTCGGCTCCGCCCCGGCGGCGGTGCGCTAGTCCCTGGGGCCGATGGCGGCCCCAGCGCATCGTTTCCACGTTGTGCCCCCCTTCCGAGGCCAGCGCCCCGGAAGGCATCCCTGGCGGGAGGGGCGCGATGTCATCTGGTGAAGGCGGAGACTGGGGACTGAAGCACGCGGCGGCACAGCTCACCGCCGGGGAGCTGGAGCAGGTGGCCCACGAGGAGCCGTTCCGGGACTCCGCCCTGCCCCCCTCGGGCAGCGCCGTGCGGTTCCTGCGCGTGCACCTCATGCGCATCGCGGGACACCTGGGCGAGCTGCACCTGCCGGACTTCAAGGAGGTGGTGGGCCACGCGCTCCAGGCCGTGGACGGCGCCACGCCCCTGGTCTTCGTCGCCCAGCTCCGGGAGCGGCTCGCCTTCGAGCGGACCAGCTCGCGGCTCTACGCGGGCCTGCTGGTGAAGACGCATGCCCTGGGCAGCTACCCGGGAGGCCCCACGCCGGAGCGGCTGGTGGAGCTGCACAACCAGGAGCTGGACCACCTGAACCTCATCCGCGAGTGCATCTACCGGCTCGGCATGGACGCGCCCCAGTTGACGGCGCACGGAGACAGCGCGGATCCGCGCCCCCATGGGCTGCTCCGGGCCGTGGACGACCCGTGCGCCACGCTCGCGGACGCGCTGCGCGCGGTCCTCATCTCCGAGATCCTCAACAACGCCGGCTGGGCGATGCTCGTGGACCTGGCCCAGGAGCTGGGGCCGCCCGACCTGGTGGACGCGTTCCGCGAAGTGCTTCGCGAGGAGACGCTCCACCTGGAGGAGGTCACGGTCTGGGTCGCCAACCTGCCGGACGACGTCCGCGCCGCCGACGCGCGGGCCTCCGCCAGTTGAGGTACGTCAGCGGGCCACGGGCCGCCTCCGGGCGACGCGCTCCCGCACGGTGGCGATGAAGGCCGGCTTGTCCGCGCTGCCCTTCACGCCGTCGAAGTCCAGGTCCAGGTTCTCGGCGACGGCGCGGAGGTATTCCAGACAGGGCTCGTCCGGGGGCGTCTTCCCTTCCGCGAACAGCGGATGACAGGTGGGGCAGTAATTGACCACCCAGACGCGCTCGCCCTCTGGAATCTCCAGGGAGACGGGGCTGCCGTCGCTCACGTCTTCGTCATACGGCTCGATACACCAGACGCCCGTGGCGTCATCATCGTCCATGAGCAGTTGGCGGTAGTTGAGGCTGGGGACGAACTCCCACTCGCCCCAGTCGTAGCCGAAGGCCTGCGTCCGCGTGCGGCGGGCGCGGCCCCGGGCCTCCTCGAAGGCATCCGCGTCCTCCGGCGCCCCGTCGGCTGCGAAGAAGAACAGGTCCAGGAGGGCCTCGTCGTTGCCAAAGCCCTCCTCCTCGCACTCCTTGCCGGTCTTCTCACCACACACGAACGACGAGGGAGGACCGCAGACGCTGCATCGGTAGTCGTGGACGCCCATGGTTCGAGACTACCAGCCGCGGCCGCGCGGCTCAGTCGTCGTCATCGTCGTCGTCTCCGACGCCGTCCAGCCAGTCGCCATCCTCGGTGTAGAGCCGGTCGGTGATGTTGAAGGTGCACGTCAGCTCGCCGCCGTCCTCGTAGCGATAGACGAACCGGCCCTGGGCCTGACCGTCTCCGTGCAGCAGCCGCTCCAGCGTCAGGGTTCCCTCCACCGGGACGCCGGTGACGGACGGATAGCCCTCCTGGCCCGGCCCGGTGAAGGCGCCCCATTCGAGGACCCGGGACGTGTCCTCGGCCACCAGCACCTCGCCCTGCCGCAGGAGCTTCGCGGTCCACGCCCCTCCGGCCACCGTGGGTGCTCCCGGTATCACGATGTTCACGCCGAAGAGCGGGAGCTCGGGGGCACCGTTTGGCGTGTACGCCAGGTGGAGCTGCGTTCCCTGGGTCCCGTCGTTGTGGACGTACGCGGACATCACGGAGTTGTTTTCGATGGGCCACGCGATGCTCTGGGCGCCGTACGGCCCGCGGCATTCGCCCTCGGGCTTGGGGACGGAGTCACAGGCGGTGGAGGACAGGGCGCACGCCAGCAGCGGCAGCGCGGTGCGGAACAGGGGTCGGAACATCCGCCCATCCTAACCAGGGAATCCCGTCAGAAGCAGGAGGGGCCACGGAGGCCACAAGGGGGCTCGGAGCCATGGGGCCGTCTGGGCTTGGGCCTGGACCCGCGGGAACGACCCACCGGGACGCGTGCCTCCGTATGAAAAGGCATGCGAGTCATGGACCTCCGCCGGACGCGGTCTCTGCTGGGCGCCCTGCTGTCGTTTGGCGCCGCCGCCTGTCACGGGACGGACGGGCCTGCCTCCCCGTGCGAGGACGCGGACTGCGCGGTGCCCGGACTCACCCGGGCGTTCGAGCAGGGCACGCCGTCCTCCCAGACACAGCCGCGCGCGGACTTCGGCGGCCTCAAGGTGCGGCGGGCCTCCGGACGCACGTTCGCGCTGGAGACGACGCGGGACGCGGAAGGACGGGACACCCGCCGGCTCACCGTGTCCGCGAGCGACGGCACGCGGCTGTGGCGGTTCGACGCCGAGGCCGGTGACCACCTGAGCGACTTCACCGTGCATCCGTCCGGGGAAGTCACGCTGGGCGTCGAGCGCACCGGCGCGACCGCGGACGCCTACGACCTGGTGCGCCTGTCCGCCGAAGGCCAGGTGCTGTCGCGGCGGCCCCTGCCCACGCCCGCGACGGTGCCCGGCGAGGACCTGGGAGGCACCCTGCCCTCCCCCGCGTTCCGCATGAAGTCGCCCTGGGTCCACGCCCTCACCGACGGCTGGCTGCGCACGGAGGCGCGCGGCGAGGACGTGGCCGTGGTCTTCCTGTCGCTCGTGACCATCCCGGAAGGCGGGCCCGCCACCCAGGAGCTGGCGTCAGGCCTGATGACGCTCCAATGGATGGACGGGCGCTACACCGAGCAGTGGACCCGCGTCGTCGACGGGCGCCACTCCACGCAGCCGGCCGCCTGGGCCTACGACGAGTTCCGCTGGCGCGAGGCCGCGCTCCGGCCGCTGCTCGCCGTGGACGCGGACGGGCGGCTGGTGGTGGGCCGCACCTGGAACAGCTCCCGCTGCCTGGCCTCCAGCCGCACGTTCAACGACTTCACCTCCGTGCACTGCCGCTCCGGCGACGACGTCACCACGCCCATGGACACCGAACGGCAGCCCTTCGCCGTGACGACTTTCACGCCGGTGGGGACGCGCATCGGGACGCACGTCTTCGTCCCCGCCCGGGCGGCGGAGTTCGTCGTCTTCGACATGGCGGTGCGCGACGGGGAGGTGGCGCTCGCGGGCACCGTGGTGACGGAGGGCCCGGATGGAACCATCGCCTGGTATCCGTCCGCGCCAGACGCGCAGGACCGGATGACGCCCTACGACGGCTACCTGGGCGTGCTGTCGCTCGACTCGGGCGCCCTGCGCTTCGAGCACCGCGTGGACACGGGCCGCGCGGACCACTTCTCCGCGCTGCGCTGGACGGCCCCGGGGTGGGCCGCCGTGGGCGCGTCCGGCTGGGACCGGTGGTACGGCGGGATGAGCATCTCGCGCGGCGCCGGGGCCCTGCTCGCGCTCGCGTCGCATAACGGCCAGACGGTGCGCACCCGGAAGGCCGGCCCCGAGGGACAGGGCCGACACTTCCACCTGCTGGGCGTGGACGCGGACGGGGACTCGCTGGTGGCGGTGGGGCTCGCGGAGGCGCCGATGACGCACTCCGGAGACGATGGCCACCCGGAGGCCATGACCTTCGGCGGGCTCACGGTGGAGCTGCGCTGAGAGCCCCCACGGGCTCAGTAGCCCGGCGACACGTAGCAGAAGTCAGACAGGTACGGGCAGTCCTGCGGGCAACTGGACGGCGTCTCTCCGTCGCAGCACACGCCGTCGCCGCAGACGGGGCCGAAGCCACAATCCTGCGGGCAGTTGAAGGCATTCTCCGTGCTGGGGTCGCAGGTGTAATCGCCGCAATAGCCGCCGGGGCTGCCGCAGTCCTGCGGGCAGTTGGATGCGTTCTCCGCGCTGGGGTCGCAATAGCTGTCACCACAGACGGCGCACAGCCCGGCGGAGGACGCGGACGCGAACCCCAGGGGGCTCACGTAGCAGAAGTCAGACAGGTACGGGCAGTCCTGCGGACAACTGGACGGCGTCTCCCCGTCGCAACACACGGAGTCACCACAGGTGGGCCCGCTGCCACAGTCCTGCGGGCAGTTGAAGGGGTTCTCCGTCGCGGGGTCGCAGATGAAGTCGCCGCAGGAACCGCACAGGGCCTTCTCCTGCCGCGCCAGCTCGGGCGCCGAGGCCTCCGTCTCCACGGCTCCTCCGCACGCCAGCAGCAGGCCCGACACCAGGGCCAGCAGCCCCGTCTTCATCACGTTCATCGTCTGTCTCCGTGTTTTTCAGCGTTTCCACCCTGAACGGGCTTCCGCTTGTTAATACGGTTCACGGATGGCGCTCAAAGGCGCGGGGAGCGCGGCGTACACTGCCGGGCATGACGACCTCCGCTTCCGACGCCTCGCGGCTCCTGGACCTGCTGTGGGAGCGCTACGCCTCTGAAGTCTCCTTCGCGCGCACCTTCGTGGCGCTGTCCGGGGGACACTTCCGCAACGACCACGTCGCGTTCCGCGCCCTCGCGCGGCCGGAGGGAGGCATTGCCCTCTTCTCCCGCGTGTTCGAGCGGCTCGGGTGGAAGCCGGCCGGCGCGTACACGTTCCCGGACGCGCACCTGTCCGCCATCTACCTGTCGCATCCGGACGGACTGCCGCGCGTCTTCCTGTCCGAGCTGAAGCAGGAGGAGCTGTCGCCGCGCGCCCGCGAGCTGCTCGCCGCGCTGCCGGTGGATCCGCCGCCTCCGGAGGACGTGGAGGCGCTCGCGGGGTGGTTCACGGCGCCGCCGCCTCCCGAGGAGGCCGCGCTGCTGGAGCTGGAGAAGGAGACGCAGTACGGCGCGTGGCTGCTGGCCTTCGGCCGCAAGGTGAATCACTTCACCGGCGCGGTGGACGACGTGGAGGCGTGGCAGCGGCGCATGCGCGACGCGGGCGTGCCCATGAAGGCGGACATCGAGGGCGCGCCCGGCACTTCGCTCCGGCAGACGGCCACGCACGCGGCCCCGCTGCCCCTGACGCTCCGGGGCGGTGGCACGCGCGCATGGCCGTACGCGTACTTTGAAATCGCCCAGCGCTCGGGAGGGTTCGACGGGTTCCTGGGGCCGCAGGCCCGCGCGCTGTTCGACATGACGAAGCGGGGCTGAGGCTCGCGGCCCGGGGGCGCTCAGGGGAGGGGTTTGGGTGCGTCCCCCGGACCGCGACGCCTCGTGAGACTAATGGCGGCCGCCGCCGCGCTCGCCACGGTCGGGCAGGCTCAGCGCCGCGCCGTCGAGCGTGCCGTCGCCGCACTCCGGACCGAAGGTGAGCACGTGGCTGGCGCCGTCCGCGGTGGTGCGCGTGAGCGTGCCGCTCGTGGGCCAGGGGCACACGTCGCGCGGCGGCCGGACGATGCCCGCCAGCGTCACGGTGCCCTGCGAGCCGTCGAGCGCGGTCTCCGTGTACGCGCCGTCGATGGTGCGCACCGGCGGCGTGTCCGTGGAGAACGCGATGGACAGCGAGCCCTCCAGCCGCACCGACTTCACCACCGTGCCGTCCGCGTCCGTGCGCGTGCGCGTCACGTCCGCCTGCGTGCTCTTGCGCCGGGGCGGAGCGCCGTCCACCAGCTCCGACGTGGAGGCGGTGGTGCCCTTCACGGTGGAGACCTCACCGTCGGAGTGGGTGCTGGAGACCTCGAAGGTGACGGTCTGGTTCTGGGTCACCGCGCCCGTGCAGTCCTCGGCGGCTTCGTACGCGTTCACGATGTCCACCGTGCCGCTGGAGGGCCCCCGCGGGCCCGGTCCGCCCGGCCTGCCGCCGCCGTCGAGGGACTGGCCGCGCACCTGCGAGCCCGTGCCGTCCTGCGGGGGAAGCGCGCCACCTCCGCCGGGCGGCTGTCCACCGCCACGGCCGGGGCCCTCGGGGCGCGTAGGGGGCGCGCAGTCCGTCCACTCCAGGTGCACGGTGGCGGGCAGCGTCTTGCCGCACACCTCCACGGTGGTGATGTCGGGGCTCGCGTCACAGTGGAAGCCTTCGATGGCCTGGGGGCGCAGCTTGTCCAGGCCGTGCAGGAGGCTGGACACCTCCACCGCGTCGCTCGAGTCCGACGTGGCCTCCACCGCCTGGGATACCTCCGACGTGGCGTCCAGGGTCGAGCCCTGCGACCCGCCGCAACCGACCGTCATGGTGCCCACCACCAGCGCGACTGCTCCCAGCCACTGACTGCCCCTGCTCCAGTGCCTCATGAGTGCGTGCTCCCTTGTCATCCGGTGCCCGGCCGCTGTCCGTACGCCCCGGTGAGACGAAATGAATTTCCGCCGTGTTCCCGGCAGGGGATTTCCCGTGGCTTTTTGAGCGTGCGCGGCGGCCGGATAGAGTGCCGCCGACCGTGAACGACGAGCTGCGCGCACTCATCCTCGAAGCCCAGGACGGCAGCGTGCGTGCCTTTGAGTTGCTCGTGTCCTCGCACCTGCCGCGCGTGCGCCGCTTCGCGCGGGCCTTCGCCGCGTCGGATTCGGACGTGGATGACCTGGCGCAGGAAGCGCTGGTGAAGGTCTACAAGAACCTGCGCTCGTTCCGCTTCCAGTCCGCGTTCCAGACGTGGCTCTATTCGGTGGTGCGCAACGCGTTCTATGACGCCACCCGCAGCCGCGCCGGCCGCGAGCGCACCCGCGAGGAGCCGCTGGAGCAGGAGCACGTCCAGGCGGCGTCGGACGCCGAGTCCGCGGATGCAGGGATGATGCGCGCCCAGGAGCGGGACCGGCTGTGGCGGGCGCTCCGGGCGCTGCCGCCGGAGTTCCGCACGGCGGTGGTGCTCTTCGACGTGGAGGGGCACACCTATGAAGAGGTGGCGGACATCGAAGGGGTGCCCGTGGGCACCGTGAAGTCGCGCCTGTCGCGGGGCCGGGCGCACCTGAAGGCCCTGCTGGCGGGGGACCAGGGCCCCGGCGGCCCGGAAGATGACGCGCGGGTGGGAACATCCGGGCAGGACATTTCGTCGCATGCTGCGAGGAGCAGGAGATGAGTGAGCCCGAGGACAGGGAGGACCGCGCGCTGCGCGAGCGTCTGGCGGCGCTGCGGGACGACGCGCCCGGGCCCGACTTCCAGGCCCTGCTCCACCGGAGGCTCGTGGAGGCCGGACCGCCCACACCGGCGTCGGGGTGGGATGCGGTGCGGGCTTTCTGGCGCCGCCGAGCGCCGGTGCTCTGGCCGGCGGTGGGCGTCGCCATGGGTGTGGCCACGTTCCTGGTGCTGGGGGCGGTGCGAGGCACGCCTGGGGTCCCGGGCACGGCAGCCGCGGGGATGGCGGCGCTCGAGCGGCCCGGCACGCAGGTGCCGGTGAGCAAGGTGGCGGTCATCAAGCTGGACTTCACGGCGGACGTGGCCGTGGAGCAGGCGGACTTCCAGGTGAGCCTGCCGGAGGGGCTGTCCTTCTGGGCGGACGGAGAGGAGTTGCCGCTGCGCTCCTACCAGTGGACGCAGCCCCTGAGCGCTGGCAGCAACGTGATTCCCATCGCGGTGCGCGGCCAGCGGCCGGGGCGCTATCTGGTGACGGCGCTGGCGCGCGCGGGCGACCAGCGCATCGAGCACGACGTGGTGCTGGAGGTCACGGGCGGATGAAGACGGGGTACTCGACACCGGCGCTCGCCGTCCTCCTCTGGTTGGGAGGCGGAGCCGCGCACGCCCAGCAGGCACCGGCCCCTCCGCCAACGGAGGCCGCGAGGCCGCCCGAGGCGCCCGTGCCGCCCCCTCCATCCGGAGCGCAGCAGGCGCACGTGCGCAGCTCGCACACGGTGGACGTCATCGCGCCGGGGGAACAGGTGGACACCATCCTGGGGCGCAGGAACGCGGAGCGCCCACCCCCGCCGCCCCGGGGAGACAGGGTCCGTCCAGCGCCGGGTCCGGACGCCCGGGGCCCTGCGGGAGGGCCGGGACATGACGGACGGCCCAACGGGTCGCGCCAGCCAGGGGATGAGGGCCGCATGCGCTCGCCGTCGCCCAGGACCGATGGAGCGCCACCGCCGCCCAATCAGCAGCCGCCCACGCAGCCCCACCAGGCACCGCGGCGCTGAACGAAGGCCTGTTGAGGAGCGCGGCACGCTGGCGTGCGAAGCCTGGACCTCTCCAGGAACAAGCCGTGCCCAAGAGCCGCGCTCGCGCCTCATGAAGCAGCAAGGAGCCAGGGGCGCCCCCCGCCCGAGGCGGTTCTCCAAAACCTGTCCGACAGTCGGACAGGTTTCCGCGGCTCGAATGGAACAGAGGTCCTCCAACCAGGTTGGCTGACGCGCCAGGTCCAAGGAGGGGACATCGGAGTGGCGGCCAGGAGTGCCACCCGCTTCGTCCAAACCTGTCCGACAGGTTCGCGCGATGCACCGCCAAGGAGGGCGTCCGCCACGCCCAAGCCTCTCCTTGTGGGCCGCGCAGCCCTCATGTCCGGAAGCCCCGCGCGGCCCAACCGGTCCGACAGTCCGACAAGCCCCCTCGGCCCGAATGAAGAGGCAGCGCCGTCCTGCCGCGGTTCACCCAAACCTGTCCGACTGTCCGACAGGTTGGTGCGGTTCACCGCCAAGGGGGCCGCCCCCACGGGTCTTCGACTCGCCGGCAGAGCGTCTCGGTGTTCCAGAACCTGTCGGACTGTCCGACAGGTTTCTGCAGTGCCCCCAAGGAGGGCGCACCCATGGGTCTTCGACTCGAGGGGAGAGCGTCGCTGTGCCCCCGAACCGGTCCGACTGTCCGACCAGTTGGTGCGGTGCACCGCCAAGGGGGCGGCCCCCACGGTCTTCGACTCGAAGGGAGAGAGTCTCGGCGCCCCTGAACCGGTCCGACTGTCCAACTGGTTGGGGCGGTGCGCCGCCAAGGGGGGCTCCCACGGAGGTTCTCGACTCGCAGAGAGAGCGTCCTGGTGCTCCAAACCTGTCCGACTGTCGGACAGGTTTCCGCGATGCATCCCAGGAGGGTTCTCGGCTCGCAGGGGGAGCGTCTCGGTGTTCCAGAACCGGTCCGACTGTCGGACCGGTTTCCGCGATGCATCCCAGGAAGGTTCTCGGCTCGCAGGGAGAGCGTCTTGGTGCTCCAGGACTGGTCCGACTGTCGGACAGGTTTCTACGGTGTGCCTCCAAGGGGCGCTCCGATGGAGGTTCTCGGCTCGGCTCTGGATGGACTTGGGCCTGGACTGGTGACTGGCGGGGCCGTTTGCACGGGATGGGTCTGTGCACACCGGTCCCTGCTCCTGTGCCTGCGGGGGCGGTGCGCCGCCCTCGCACCCTTGCGGGGAATGCGCTACGTCGCGATGCGTGTGGACGGGCCTGCTGCTTCTGGTAGCGCTCGCGGCCGGGGAGCCGCTGGAGGACGCGCGCGAGTCCTTCGCGGCGGGCCGGTATGCGGAGGCGGAACAGCAGGCACTCCTGGCCCCTTCTTCCGGCGCCTCGCTGTACCTCGCGGGCCTGGCCCGCTTCCGCCTGGGCCGCCCCGAGGAAGCGCTGGCGGCCCTGGATGCCGCGGGGCGTGCTCCGGATGCTCCCGAGCCCGACGCCTGGAACTTCAACCGGGGCGCTTGCCTCTATGCGCTCGGGCGCTTCGCGGAGGCCGAGGAGGCCTTCGCCCGCGTCCGTGAAGGGGCCCCGCTCGCTCGCGTGGCGTGGATCAACGCGGGCTTCGCCGCCTTCGACGCGGGCGCTCCAGAGCGCGCCGCGCAATGGGCGGAGCGCGCCTCGGCCGGTGCCTCCACGGAGGAGGCGCTGCAGGTGGAGGAGCTGCGCGCCCTGCTCGCGCCTCCCGTGAACGAAGGCGATGAGGCCTACCGACAGGGGCTCGCGTCCTTCGACGCCGGCCGCTTCGACGAGGCCCGTGCCCACTTCCTGCGCGCGGCGGAGCGACAGCCCGACTCCGGCAGGGCCCGGCTCATGGCGGGCGCGTCGGCCTGGCGCCTGGGCTTGCGCTCGGCGGCCCGCGAGGACCTCACCGCGGCGCTCGCGCTGACGTTGACTCCGGTGGACCGCGCGACGGCGCATCAGTACCTGGACCTGCTCTCCCACGGACTGCGCGCCAGCGGCCCGGGCCTCTGGGCCTCCGCGAGCGTGGGGCCGGGCTTCGACAGCAACGTGCTCCAGGTGGGCGTCGCCGCCCGCGACGTGTCCGGCGCGAACGCGGACGTGGTGACCGCGAGCGCCTTCGCCGAGGCCGGCGTGGGCCTCACCGCCCGCTTCCGCCTGTCCGACCGACTCTTCGCGGCCCTGTCCTACGGCGGCAGCCAGCGCGCCTACGCCGTCTCCTCCGTGCGGGACTACTCGCTCCAGCTCCACCGCGCGACGGCGTCCGCGGAGTGGGAGGCCGCGCGCAGGGTGCGCGTGGGGCTCCTCGCGGGCGGCGACATCTTCTTCACCGGCCTGGAGGACTTCCGGGGGCTCCAGGCCTCCGTCAACGCCAACGCGTGGCTGGCCTGGGACGAGACCGAACACACCCGCACGCGGCTGGACCTGGGGGTCGCCGGCAAGGACGGAATCGGAGAGGAGTTCGCCTACCTCACCGGTCCACGCCTGGACGCGACGCTGTCCCAGGAGTGGCACCTGGGCCCCGCGAACCTCACCGCGTGGTACCGCTACCGGCAGGACCGCATTGGCACGCTGGAGCAATCCTTCACCAGTGACGGCTCGGTCCTCCTGTCACAGACGTATGTCATTCCCTTCGGCTTCACGGGCCACGCCGTGGGCGCCTCCGGCCGGTGGCAACCGCGGCCCTGGCTCACCGCGAGCCTGGACGCGGACGTGGAGTGGCGCCGCTACCTGGACGACAACGCCCTGCGCGTCGTGACGGCCGGAGGAGACAGCGAGACGTGGAACGTCCGCCGCCGCCACGACACGCGCTTCGTGCTGATCCCCACCGTGAGCGCCCGGCTGTCAGGCCACCTGCGGCTCACCGCCCGCTACGAGCTGCTGGTGAACCGCTCCAACATCGACATGCGGCTGACGGACGACGACCCCGCCGCGTGCGAAGGCGCGGAGCACCTGTGCCACGCGTATGACGCCACGAACGGCAACTACGAGAAGCACGGGGTGATGCTCCAGCTCGAAGCCGCGTGGTGAGCCGGGCCCCCGCGTGTCGGCTCCGCGATGGAGCGGTCCACCTCCGGGGTGGGGCCTTCAGGCAGGGCGGCGCACAGGGCGCGTTGCGAGGGCGGGGGCGGCTCGCCACCTTGCCGCACGACGAACCCACGACAGAGGAGGCACACCATGCCCACGTCCCGACTTCCGCTGACGCTCGCCGCGGCCGCGGCGCTTTGTTTCTCCGCGGGTTGTTCCAAGAAGGGGATGCACAAGGAGGAGTCCCAGCAGCCGCTGCCCGCGTCCGCCCAGTCCGCCGCGACGCCGGCCACCACGGACCCGCGCTGCCCCATGTCGGTCCCAGGCACGCAGGTCCACACGAAGGACACGCCCAACGGCGTGTCGATGATGTTCACCACGTCCGACCCGTCGCAGGTGGGGGACCTCCAGATGCGCGCCCGGCGGCTGCTGGACGAGCAGTCCAAGCGCACCAACTCCGAGCCCGTCATGAACAGGGCGCAAGCGGAGGACCTGGGCGACAGCAGCACGGAGATCCAGAGCGGGCTCGACGAGAGCGGCACCGGCGGCGGCGGCAACCGGGACATGGCCGGAGCGCCCACCGTCCCCGCCGCCGCCGTGGGCGAGGACACGCCGGATGGCATCACCATCACCTACACCGCGCAGGACCCCAGGCAGACGCGCCGCCTCATCGACGAGATCCATGAGACCGCGCGCCAGATGCAGGGCGGCCACTGCCCCGGCATGTAGCCCCCGCGCCGGGACGGCGTGGCGAACGCCGTCCCGGTGGAGGCCCTACCGGCGGAACACCACCGTGAGGTTGTTGCTCGGCATCTCCACCACGCGCTCGCGCTGGAGCCCGTGGCGCGCCGCCTCGGCGGTCACCGCGCCCAGCTCGCGCACGCCCCAGGACGGGTCTCGCGCGCGGAGCGATTCGTCGAAGGCGAGGTTGCTCGGCGCGGTCTGCGTCCCCTCCACGAAGTAGGGGCCGTACAGCACCAGCCGCCCGCCCGGGCGCAGCACCCGCGCCGCGCCCCGCATCAACCCCTGGCAGGCCGCCCACGGCGCGATGTGGATCATGTTCACGCAGAGCATGGCGTCCGCGTGCTCCACCGGCCACGCGTCCGAGCTCGCGTCCAGCACGCGCGCGGGCAGGACGTTGGACAGCCCCTCCTCCCCGCGCCATGCGTCGATGCTCTCCAGCGCCGCCGGGTCGCCGTCCGTCGGCTGCCAGGCCAGCCCTGGGAACGCCTTCGCGAAGAAGGCCGCGTGCTGGCCGGTGCCGCTCGCCACCTCCAACAACGTGCCCTCCGCGGGCAGCACCTCCCGGAGGACGGCGAGGAGCGGTTCGCGGTTGCGTTCGGTGGCCGGGGCGTGACGCTTCATGCCCTCCCCTCTTCCACACCCGCGCACGCGAAGAAAGGCCGCTCGCGGAAGATTGCAATCACAGCCAACACAGCGGCCGCCCGCGCAGGGAATCCGCAACACTTTCCGGGTCCCTTCGAAAACCTCCTGCCTTGACTCGCCTCATCCCCCAGGCAGGAGTGACCTTGAGGTTCTTCAACCGGAATGTTTCACGCATGCTGTGCTCGGTGTCGCTGCTCGCGTTCGCGGGCTGCGGGCCGATGACGGAAGACGCCCCCTCCCTCCCCGAGCAGGAGGTCGCGACCGCCCGGCAGGCGGTGTCCACCATCGCGTACCGGAGCAGCGCCACGGCGGGCGGCAGCACGCGCACGTCGCTGAGCATCGCGCTGCCCGCGGGCACGGCGGCGGGTGACGTGCTGCTGGCGCGCATCATCAACCGCAACAACGTGGCCGCGGTGGCGACGCCGCCCGCGGGCTGGACGCTGGTGCGCTCGGACCAGAGCGCGTCGCAGATCAAGGCGTGGATCTTCTACAAGGTCGCCACCGCGTCCGAGCCGTCCACGTACGCGTTCAACATCGACATCGCCAGCTACATGGCCGGCAGCATCTCCGCGTTCTCCGGAGTGGACACGGCCAACCCCATCGACGCGCAGACGGGCCAGAAGAACGGCCTCACCGCCAGCTTCAACACGCCCGCCCTCACCACCAGCACGGCCAACGGCGTCGCGGTGTGGTTCGGCTCGCAGTTGTGGACCGGCACCGCGTGCCCGGCGAGCCCCATCGTCCCGCCCGCGGGCTTCACCGAGCCCGTGGACACCTGCCTCGTGTCCTCGTCCACGGGCCTCCTCTACAACGTGGCCCACAAGGACCTGGGCGCCGCGGGCGCGCAGGGCTCGTTCAACGGCTCGTCCCCCTACGCGGAGACGAACATCGCGCAGGTGGTGGCGCTGCGCGCGGCCAACGCCTCCGCCTCCTGCTCCGTGGGGGACACCTTCTCCACCGCGTACACCACCCAGGGCACCGTGACGGCCACCGCGCTGGTGGAGCCGTCCGGCCTGGCCGCCAGCCGCCTCACGCCGGGCGTCCTCTACGCGCACAACGAGGACACCACCGCCATCGTCGCCATCAGCACCGCGGACGCGAGCACCCGGGGCACCTTCACCGTGTCCAACGTGACGCCCGCGGACTGGGAGGACGTCGCCACCGGCCCGTGCCCCGCCGGCCAGTGCATCTACATGGGCGACATCGGCCGCTCGAGCGCCAACTTCCCCACGCCGCCGTCCACCTTCGCCGTCTACCGCATCCCGGAGCCCGACATCGGCGCGGGCCAGACGAGCGGAAACCTCACCGCCGAGGCCTTCCCCTTCCAATACCCGGACACGCCCAAGGACGCGGAGACCCTCATGGTCCACCCCACCACGGGCGACATCTACATCGTCACCAAGTCCTACTCGGGCGCGAGCAAGGTCTACAAGTTCCCCCAGCCGCTGCCCACGCCGGGAACCCTGAGCACGCTGGTGTTCGTGGCCAACCTGCCGCTGCCCACCACCACGGACACCAACTACGGCGCCGCCACGTCCGGCGCCATCCACCCGTGCGCCAACCGCTTCCTGCTGCGCACCTACCGCAAGGTGTATGAGTTCCGCGCCGCCGCCGGCGCGGCCTTCGAGACCGCGTTCGCCGCCACGCCCGTCTCCCTGACGGACACCGTGGAGGGCCAGGGCGAGGCCATCGAGTACGATCCGACCGGCACGGCCTATTACACGATGAGCGAGTCGCCCTCGCCCTTCAGGCTCAAGCGCGTCGTGCGCCAGTAGCGCGCAATCGCAGCCATGCGCAGGCCGCGTCCGGCGCCCGGGCCGGGCGCGGCCCCTCGTACGCCATGAGACATCCACGCCGTGACAACGCCTGGATGGAATTTAAGTTATTTCTCGTTTTCCGTGTATAATCGCAACCATGCGATGCCTCCGTTCCCGTCTCTCGCGCGCCGCCGCGCTGCTCTCGGTGTTCACTCCGCTGCTGGCCTGCGGGCCGGAAGCGGGCGCGCCGCCCTCCGCTGACGCGCTGTCCGCGCAGCCTCGGCCGCTGGCGGCGACGGGCCACAAGGCGTTCCGGGTGATGACGTACAACGTGCGCGGTCCGCTGGACACGGGGGTGCGCGCGTGGCCCAACCGCAAGGCGGCGGTCATCGAGCGCATCCTCGCGAACAACGCGGACATCGTCGGCGTGCAGGAGGCCCAGGCGCCCTCGGGCGGCCCCAGCATCCCCGCGGACCTCATCGCGGGGCTGACGGGCACGGACAAGCCCTACGGTGTCTTCAACCCGGGCGGCGGCAGCCCGAAGCTCATCTTCTTCAAGAAGAGCCGCTTCGAGCTGGCCCCGGAGGTGGGCCAGGGCAACGAGGCGCTCGTGAACCCCTACGCCTCCAGCGACCCGTGCTTCAGCCACGCGGAGGGGAAGAGGCTCGCCTGGGTGGGCCTGCGCGACCTGACGTCCGGCCAGGTGTACTTCGTGGCCAACACGCACTTCGCCTACGCGGCGGCGTGTTCCCTGGGGCGGCTCAAGGAAGCGGAGCAGATGGCGTCCTTCCTGGCCACGAAGCCCGGGGGCCTGCCGGTCGTCGCCATGGGGGACTTCAACTCCGACGCGCAGGGCCTGTCCACGCCGGGGGAGACGACCATCGCGGACCTGGAGGGCGGGGCCCGGCTGTTCCGCACCGCGCGCTTCGACGGCGTGACGGGCGTGGATGACGCCACGTTCAACAACGCGTGGAGCTTCTCCACGTCCACGAAGTACCAGCGGCTGGACTACATCTTCCACAACGGCGGCGCGCTCACCTCGTCCGCGCCCGCCATCGACCGGACGGAGAGCGGCGGCCTCACGCCGTCCGACCACTACCCGGTGCTCGCCACCCTTCGCCCGGCCGTCTTCTCCGCGGGCTCCACGCTTTCGCCGACGCCCAACGGCACGTCCACCAGCACGCAGCTCTTCTTCGCGGACGTCACCGGCGACGGCTGCGCGGACCGCATCACCTGGAACTACGCGGTGGGCGAGGGCGAGACGTGGGTGGCGAAGTCGAGGTGCGACGGCGGCTTCGCCACGGCGGTGAAGAACACGGGCGCGACGAGCGGTGTCGCCACCACGCGCTTCTTCTTCGCGGACGTCACCGGCGACGGCTGCGCGGACAAGGTCCTCTGGCGTCCCAACCTGGGGGACGGCGAGGTGCGCGTCTACCCCGCGAAGTGCGACGGCACCTTCGGCGACCGCGTGGCCGTCACCCAGGCGGCGAGCACCAGCGACGCGACGCGCTTCTTCTTCGCGGACATCACCGGTGACGGGTGCGCGGACCTGGTGCGCTGGAACCCCACGCAGAAGTCCGGCGCCTTCGACGCCTTCGTGTCGAAGTGCAACGGCACGGTGTCCTTCGGCGCCGCGGTGACGAGCACGACGGGGGCGAACACGAGCGCCGGCACGCGCGTGTCCTTCGCGGACGTGGACGGCGACGGCAAGGCGGACCGCATCCTCTGGAACCCGGACCAGGAGGGGGGCCGCACGCGCGTGTACCGCTCCACCGGCGCGGGCGCATTCGCGCTGTTCTTCCTGCACGAGGCAGGCACCAGCGGCGTGGACACGTCCCGCTTCTACTTCGCGGACGTGGACGGCGACGGCAAGGCGGACAAGGTCTTCTGGCGGCCGGGCTTCCGCGAGGGCCGGATGCAGATCTACCCGAGCACCGGCACCAACTTCGCGGGCAGCCCGGTGATGGACAACACGGGCTACAGCAACTCGGAGAACACCGGCTTCTTCTTCGCGGACATCGACGGCCGGGATGGCGCGGACAAGGTGTACTGGAACCCCAACAACTACGACGGCGACACGAAGGTGTTCCGCGCGCTGGCGCCGTAGCGCCCTCGTGCACGAAGCAGGGCACTCCGTGGGCACTGCCCCAGGAACCCATGGCCCCGGACGGTGCGACGCGCGCAGACTGCGCCTCCACATGCGCGCCCTGCTCATCGCCACCGTCCTGTCCGGGGTCCTCGGCTCCGCGTCCGCGCGGGCCCAGGCCCCCGCCCGTTCCTACGTGCTGCGCCCCGCGCGCGTCTTCGACGGCGCCACCGCGAAGCCCCACACGGGCTGGGTGGTGGTCGTCACCGGAGAGCGCATCGCCGCCGCGGGGCCCGCGCAGGGCGTGAAGGCGCCGGAGGACGCGGAGGTCATCGACCTGCCCGGCGCGACGCTGCTGCCCGGGCTCATCGAGGGCCACTCGCACCTGTTCCTGCACCCGTACAACGAGGCGCCCTGGAACGACCAGGTGCTCAAGGAGTCCCTGGCGCTGCGCGTGGCGCGGGCCACGAACCACGCCAGGGCGGCGCTGATGGCGGGCTTCACCACCACGCGCGACCTGGGCACGGAGGGCGCGGCGGACGCGGACGTGGGCCTCAAGCAGGCCATCGACCAGGGCATCATCCCGGGCCCGCGCATGGTCGTCACCACGCGCGCGCTGGTGGCCACCGGCAGCTACGGCCCCAAGGGCTTCGCGTCCGAATGGACGGTGCCCCAGGGCGCGGAGGAGGCGGACGGCGTGGACGGCCTCACGCGCGCGGTGCGCGGGCAGATGGGGCGCGGCGCGGAGTGGATCAAGGTCTACGGCGACTACCGCTGGGGCCCTCGCGGCGAGGCGCTCCCTACCTTCTCCCTGGAGGAGCTGCGCCTCATCGTGGAGACGGCCAGGAGCGGCGGGCGCCCGGTGGCCGTGCACGCCAGCACGCCGGAGGGCATGAAGCGCGCGGTGCTCGCGGGCGCGGAGAGCATCGAGCACGGCGACGCCGGCACGCCGGAGGTCTGGAAGCTGATGGCCCAGCGAGGCGTGTTCCTGTGCCCCACGCTGGCGGCGGGCGACGCCATGCTCCAGTACCGGGGCTGGAAGCGCGGCGTGGACCCGGAGCCCGAGTCCGCGAAGAAGAAGCGAGAGGGCCTCAAGGCCGCGCTGGCCGCGGGCGTGCCCCTGTGCGTGGGTGGGGACTCGGGCGTCTTCCCGCACGGGGAGAACGCGCGCGAGCTGGAGCTGCTGGTGGCCAGCGGCGTGACGCCCGCGCAGGCGCTCCAGGCCGCCACCTCCGGCAACGCGCGGATGCTGCACTGGGAGGACCGCGTCGGACAGGTGAAGGCCGGGCTCCTCGCGGACCTCGTGGCCGTGGAGGGCGACCCCACGCAGGACATCCGCGCCGTGCGCCAGGTGCGGCTGGTGATGAAGGGCGGCACGCTGTACCGGCGCTGAAGCGGCGCTCAAGGCCTCTCACGGCGGACGCGGCCGAGCAGGGCGTCCGCGAGCCCCGCCAGCAGCAGCACCGGCGCGGCCAGCACCGCGCCGAACCAGGACAGCGCGTAGAGGACCCCGAAGCCCATGCGCCAGGGACCGCCCACGACGGTCCCGGACAGCACGCCCACGGACTCGATGCCTCCGCCCAGGTGCAGCGCCAGGAAGAGCGCGCCAAGGCCCAGCGCGACGAGCACGAACGGGTGTCGCATCATCGGTGTTCCTCCTGGGTGAGGCGCCAGAGGGGTCCTTCGACGAGCGCGTACAGCAGCACCGCGTCCGCGAGCGGATTGCCCGCCGCGAAGCGCAAGCCGGTGCCGTCGTGCACCGGGAACGCCGCGAAGTGGAGGCTGGTGAGCAGCCCGTCCAGGGCCTCCTCGTCGTCGAACGCCGCCGCGCCCACGAGCGCGAGCCCGCTGGAGCCCGCGTTCGCGTTCACCCACGGAATCGTGGGACCGGAGTCGATGTCCTGCACCGCCTCCGCCTCCCCTGGCCACTCCCCCGCCCACGCGAAGCCCAGCGCCTGCCCCAAGAGCGCGGCGCGGGCCCGCTGGTACTGGTCGCGCGCGAAGTCCGCGTCCACCACCTGGAGCATGTGCGCCGCGAGCCACAGCGTGGAGCCCTCCGGCCCGTCCTTCGTCGCGCCGTCGTAGGTGAAGCTCGACACGAGCAGACCGGTCCGGCGGTCGGACAGGTGCTCCCGCGCGGAGGCCACCCACCGGCGCAGGAGCGCGCCATGGTCCCGCCCGTCCACCCGGTCCGACAGGCGCAGCGCCGCGAGCGCCACCGTGTTGCAGAAGGTCCAGCCCTCATCCGGGTAGCTCTCCGCGGCGAGCACCGGCGCGCGCTCCAACTGTCCGGCGATGAGGTTCACGCGCTCGCGCAGGAGCGGCGAATAGTCCGCGCGCTCCTCCACGCTCTGACGCGCGGCGAGCATCAGCGCCAGCTCGCCGTCCACGAAGAGGCTGCGCCCGGCCGGATCCTTGAAGGGGCCCGCGTGCACGTAGGGAAGGAAGAAGGCCTCATGCGCCCGCCGCTCGTCTCGCAGCGTCCGGGCGATGAGCACGTCCACCACGGCCAGGTGCTCCGCCTTCCGCGCGGGCTCCGACAGCGCGAGGTTGGCGAACGACAGCACGGAGAAGGTGCGCACCATCAGGTCCCACTCCGGGTTCGTGCGGTGGAGCACGTCGCGCTCCGCGCTCGATTCCTGGAGCGAGAACGCGCGTTGACGGGGGGCCAGCGCCGCCGTCAGCGCTCCCCGGTCGCGGGGCCGGAACAAAAGCTGGAGCGCCGGCAGCCACACCGCCACGGCCAGCACCAGCAGCACGAGTTTGCGTCGCATGCCCGGCAGTCTCGGCCGCTGGCAGGGCTGAAGCGTGGCCCCTCGGGCCGGACGGTCGGGCCCGCTCGCTGAACGGTCGCGGGCCCGCCCGAACCGGCGCATCCCTTGAACGTCATGTCCCAACCCGCCGGGCTCGCGTGTCCCAAGGGCCATGAAGACACCCGGATGGACCGCGCTGACGGTGGGAGTGTTCCTGGGAGGGCTGGGCCTGGCGAAGCCTCCTTCGGCGGAGGCCTGCAGTGGCGTCGCCTGTGACCCGCGGATGATCCGTGTCCCGCTGCCGGAGGACCCGGTCGTGCCCGCGAACGTGCCGGCCCTGGTGATGCTGCCGATGGGCTGGCCCCTGTTCGATTCCGAAAGCCTGCGCCTGCGCACGGAGGACGGCGCCGACGTGGAGGCGAGCCTCCTGCAGGGCCGTCACGGGAGCGCGGTCCTCGTTCCGGCCACCCCGCTCACGCCGGGAACCCGCTATCGCATGGAGGGCCACAGCCCGTGCGCGGGCTACCCGGAGGAATGGGACACGGTGTCGGCGACGTTCACCGCGGGCCCGGCGGTCGCGCTTCCAGCGGCCTCGGGGACCCTGCGAGCCGCTCCCGAGCAGCATGGCCCCTTCCAGGTCTTTGGCGGCGCTTCCTGTTCGACGGAGGTGGAGGGCAGCCAGGTGACGCTGGGCTTCACGCCCTCGCCGGAGCTGGTGCCCTTCCTGCCGTGGGTGCACTGGGCGCTGGATGTGGATGGGCAGCCGTGGGCCTCCGCACCGCACGGCGCGGTGGGGCCGGCGGGCACCCTCCTCTTCCTGGACCGGCTCCAGTACCCGCATGCGCTGCTCACCGTGTACTCGGTCTGCGAGTTCTCCCGGCAGCAGCCGCCCCCCACGGACCCGGGGCTCGCTCCCGGGACGCACGTGGCCACGCTGCGTCCGGTGCTCGAACAGTCCGGCACGCCGCTCTCGCCCCTGGAGGTCTTCTTCGAGCTGACGTGCCCCGAGAATGAGCCCGAGCCCGAGGCCCCCCGGAGCGAGGGGTGCTCCCAGGCGGGCGGGGGCCTCGCGGCGTTCGGGCTCCTGGCCACGCTCCGGCTCTGGCGACGCGGGCCGCGCACGAACCGTCCCTGAGGGATGTCCCAACCTCCCGGGCTCCCGTGTCTGATGAAGCAAATGCACGGACACGCTTGGACATGGGGCGCGGTGGGCATGTTCCTCCTGGGGCTGGGGGCGCTCGCGCCACCCTCCGCGGAGGCGTGCGCCGCGCCCAACTGCCTCGTCGACGTCCGCTTCCCGCTCCCCGAGGACGGCGGAGCGGTCCCCGCGAACGTCCCCGGCCTGGTGGTGGTGCCGCCGCTCCTGGAGAACACGGACGTCTCCACGCTCCGGCTGCTCCAGTCGGATGGCACGCCGGTGCCCTTCACGCTGGAGGATGGCGCTCGCCGGACGCAGGTCGTGGTGCCGAAGGCGCCGCTCGTGCCGGGCACGCAGTACCGCATCGAGGCGAAGGGCCTCTGCCAGTTCCAGGAGACGCGGACGCAGTCCGCGACCTTCACCGCGGGCCCGGAGCTGCCCCTGCCCACGACCCTGGGCACGCTGAGCGTGGACACGCCGAGCCGGGGGGTGTTCCCGGTGTACGGGGACTCGAACTGCGGCAGCCCGCAGGAGGGCGACGCCACCACGCTGCGCTTCACCCCGTCACCAGAGCTGGTGCCGTTCCTGCCCTGGGTGCACTGGACGGTGGAGGTGGACGGGCAGCCCTGGTCGTTCTCCAACCACCACGGGTTGACCGCGACGGGCGAGGACAACCCGGACAGCCACAAGTACGAGTACACCCGGCGGCTGCTCTTCCTCTACACGGTCTGCACGACGTACGACCCGCCGCCGCCCGGGCTGGGTGTCACGCCCGGACGTCATCAGGCCACGCTCCGGGGGACGCTGGAGCACGCGGACATCACGCTGCCGCCGCTGAGCGTGGACTTCGAGCTCTCCTGTCCCAGCTCCTGCATGTCCGCGGGCTGCGCCGACGGAGGCACCGGCGTTGTCGGAGACGCCGGGGACGAGGAGCCCATCCACGGCCCTTCCAAGAGCGGCTGCACCCAGGCGGGCGGGGGCCTGACGCTGCTGGGGCTCCTCGCCACGCTGCGGCTCTGGCGAAGGAGGACCTGACGCTCCGGGCGCGGGGGCCTCGCCTGCCACCCGCAGGGCCAGCGCGGCGAAGGTGGCGATGACCGACCAGTAGAGGAAGCGGAAGTCGCAGCCGATGCTGATGACCAGGTAGCTCAGCCCGTAGCCCAGGCCTGACAGCGCGGTGAAGAACGCAAGCGGCCGGCGCCTCACGTCGCGCAGCGAGAGCAGGGCCAGCACGGTGAGCGCTCCCAGCCAGGCCCAGCCCCGGAACAGCAGGGAGTCGCGCACGAGGTCCGCGGCCCCCCGGAACCACCGGTGCAGCCCGCCCTGCTCCGGCAGGCGGAATCCCCAGGGATTGGGGTCGATCCGTCCCTGGAAGGGGAAGAACACCGGCCCGTCGAAGGCTCCGAGGAGGCGCCGGAAGGTCTCCCAGCGGTGGTGCGCGTACGCGGCGGGCCAGGCGTGGACGACGCGGGCCCATTCGCGCACCAGCACGTCGCGCCGGCCGGGCAGGCTCTCCAGATGGATGGGCCGCGCGTCCGGCGCGCCCGCGAGGAGGAACCCGACGTGGAAGGGCGAATAGCCGCGCGCCAGCTCCGCGGCGGAGAGGTCCTGCGCCAGGGAGGAGGCCGGGAACAGCTCGGGGTGCGCCGCGTAGATGCCCGCGAGGTCGAAGACGAAGAGCTGGCCCGCGGCCCAGGCCCTGCTGGCGCCCAGCGCGCGGTTGATCAGCGAGGGCGTGAGGGCCAGTCCGGCCACGAGCCCTGCGAGCACCAGGGCCCGCGCGGGCCAGCGCCACGTCGGGCGCGCCACCTGGGCCATCACGGGAACCGCCAGGGGCAGGGCCGCGACGAGCGCGTTGTGCCGCAACGCCGTGCCCGCCACCATCAGCACCAGCGCCCAGAGCGGACGGCGATACCTGAGCGCGGCCACCGCGCCGAGCAGCACCGCGGCGGACATCACGTCCTTCCAGAGGGTGACCGCGAGCGCCCAGACCGTGGGCACGAGCAGGAAGGCCCCGAGGACGAACAGGCCCTTGCGTCCCGTGCGCCCATCGGGAGAGCGCACCAGCAGCGCCATGCTCCCCGCCAGCAGGAGGAGCTGGCCCAGGAGGACCAGCGACGGAGAGCCCACCCACCTCCCGCTGAGGCCCAGCAGCCACGAGCCCAGGGGCGGGTGGACGTCATTGAAGGTGCCGCGGAGCCCCTGCGCGTACTGGTCGAGCGTGTCGACCGACATCAGCCCCGGATGGAAGGCCGCGAACAGCACGCCCACCCAGAGCACGACGCCAGCCGCCGGAGGACCGACGTCCCGCCAGGGGACGTGAGCCGGCGAGGAGGAGACCTCCGAGGGGTGCGCCATGAGCATCGCCCTGCCTGTGCTGGAGTGGCCCAGGACCAGGGCCCGGGGAATCGCGCGTCAATCGAATCGACGCGCAATTCCAGCCGGTTTTGGATGGCTCAGGGAGGCGGCGGCTAGGGAGCCGTGAAGTTCACAACGGTGCTGCCGTCGCCTGCCGCGGCGAACCGGGTAGGCCTGGGGCCGTCCAGCGACCGGAGCGTCTTTGCTGCCGTGTGCACGGTGCTCCAGGCGCTGCCATTGAAGAACTCGATCGTATTCGCGGACGTCACCGCATAGATGCCGTTCTTGCTGAAGGCGAGCACGTCCAGGATGTCCGGGGGATTCGTCTGGCCGTTGGGAACAGGGATGGACGGCAGGGACTGCCAGCCTGTTCCGCCGATCCAGCCGAAGAGGCGACCCTTGTCACCCGCGACGTATGTGTATTGTCCGTTCAGGACATGCACCGCGCGCACGTATTCTGCGTCCGGAGCATTGAGAGACTCCTCCGTCCACGTGGTTCCTGCCGAATTGGTGCGATAGGCCCGCGCCTTGCCGTCCGTGTCCGAGACACCGACCGCCACGAGCGAATCCACCGTCTTCAAGCCACCAATCGCACGCAGGTTCGAGGGGACGTCCGTGACCTCAGCCAGAGCGTTGGGTGCATCGTAGGCAGGAGACCATTTGTAGATCTTGCCGTTGCTCGCGACCGCGTAGACCGTGGCACCGGCCATGGGATCGTCAATTCCAAAGACGCCATTGAAGTCCGTGTTGTTCTTGTCGGTCGCCACCTGAATTGTGAAACACGTGTTCCCGACGTCGGTCAACGTTCGAGTCGACACCCAGCCATCCTCTCCGACGACGAAGACCCGGCCACCCGGGGAGACCCAGGCTGCATTCCAGGACTTCCGACAGGAACCATCCGTCAACTCGTTGGCGCCAGGGAGTGTACCGTCCAGATGCGCCAGCTTGTTCGGGCCCGCGATCCAGGCCTTCTGCCCGTCTTCGTAAAGGGCAATGGCCTTCAGCGAGTCCCCGGCTCCGAGGACCCCTGCATCGGTGGCCCAAGGAGGGAGGGTGCACTCCTCGTCCACGCCGCCAGCGCAGTTGTTGTCCAGCCGGTCGCAGGCCTCCGGCAGTCCATTGCGGACGTAGATGGAGCTCTCATCGCAGTCCTCGGACTGGGCAACACCGCCGTCCACGGGCGACTCGCAGCCCAGTCCCGCGTCCTGGCCCTTGAAGCCGTCGCCGTCGCCGTCCACGAACCAGGCCACCGGATTCGCGGTCGCGAGTCGCGCGCAGGCCGTCTGGCTCGGGGTGGAGGCACACGCGGTCTTGCCCGCGCACTTGAGCTCATCCTTGCAATCAGCGCCGACGCCGAAGTCCTCGTCGTTCATGCCATTGCAGTTGTCATCCATGCCATCGCAGAGGAACTCCGTGCGACCCGGCCGGATCTGCCCGTTGCCGTCGTTGCAATCTCCGCCAACAGCCACGGTGCCCGCGGGCTGGACGCAGTTCTCCACCCGGGTGCTGCCGTAACCGTCGTTGTCCGCGTCCGTGTACCAGACCTTCTTGTCCGTCGCGTCCGACTCCCCGAGGGTGCAGTTGTCATCCTTCCCGTTGCACACCTCGAGGGCGCTGGGGTGCACGGCGCTGTCCGCGTCGTTGCAGTCGGAGCCGCTGACGACACCCTCCGCGTCGGCGCTGCTGAAGTAGCCGTCGCCGTCATCATCGAGGGCCCTCACGTTGAAGGCCACATCCAGCGTGCCCTCCTCGGGGACCTCCGCCCTCATCACCTGCGGCTCGCCCACCGCGGTGCCCGAACAGCCGAGCTCCCGGAGCTGCGTCGTCACGCTCAGCACGCGGCCCCAGTCCTTCTGCCGGAACACCGCCACCGACGCGGTTCCCGGCGTCTTGCTGGGGAGCGCCACGTCGACGCTCTTCGTGTTCCCCGCGTTCTCCACGTCCGTGGCGGTCACCGTGAAGCAGCCGCTCGTAAAGCCGCTGTAGCTGAGGGTGACTTTCAGCGCTCCGGCCTTCGAGTCGTCCTTCTTGCACCCCGCCAACACGGAGGCACACAGCACTGTCATCAGGAGTAGACGCATGGACCGGCATTTTCGGGCGCGCCCCGGAACCGGGCAAGGCGCATCGGAGAGAAAACATGCCTACACGCACCCCGACGTGTGTCAGGGGCATGCAGGCAGGCTGCGGCTCCGGCGGGGTGACCGAGGGCGCTTCACCGCCTCAGAGGTTGCTCTCGTCGGTGTCGGGGTCGAGGCGGACGAGGTAGGGCGGGACGGTCCACTTCAGGGCCTGGTCGACATCCCCCTTCCCGCTCTTGCCGAAGAGCATGAATTTGGAGAGCGCCATGCCGCTGATCAGGCCGTTGTTCTTGATGATGGCCTTGCGGAACTCGGAGAGGGTGTCCTGGAGGTGGGTGGTGTTGGGGCGCGACGCGATCAGCGCGTTCAGCATGCCCGCGGCGAGCATCCCCTTTTCGACCAGCGCGGAGAGCGCCTCCATGTATCCGTCGTATTCCTCCTTCGTGAGCAGGGGCCGGCGGCGGATCCGCTTGAGGAAGCGGAGCTTCGGGATCAGCGGGTCGGACTGGTCGCGCAGCAGGCTGCCCATGAGCGGCACCTCACCGTCCGGGTCGTTGTGGAAGTACGTCTGCGTGAGGTCCATGTCCCCCAGGGAGATGTCGACATCCATGTGGATGCCTCCCACGAAGTTGAGGTACAGCAGCCGCGCGAGGTCGGAGAAGTATTTGACCTCATCCCAGTTGCGCGACACCGCCGAGCCCCCGACGACGGTCGCGAGCTTCGAGAGCCAGTTGCTGGAGTCATCCAGCTTCTCGATGGGGAGCACCCGGAAGCCCGCCTGCTCCAACCTGCGCCGTTGGATGGCGCGCGTCGGCCGCTTGTCCTCGGGCTTCGGAGGCCGCTTCGAGAAGATGAAGATGCCCTCGCTCTTCTTCATCTCTCCTTCGAGATGCCCGTCCAGCACCCGCTCGACCTCGGCGGAGTACCACAGGTAGCAGGTCCAACCCGCCCGCCTGGCCCGTGCGCCGTCGGAGACCAGGTCGTCGACGACCGCCGGGCTCATCGGTCCGCCCGTCCAGAAGCGATGGATGTTCTTGGGGATCGCGTGCTTCGTCCCCATGGGGGAGTTGAGGAGCCGCGAGATGATCAGCGCTTCGTCCGATTGGCTGGGGTTCCAATACGTCCGGTTCTCCAGGCCGCTCAGGATGCCTCGAAGCGGCGTCGACGACACCGTCGTCAGCGCCGTGGAGGAGTTGTTGGAGCGCAGCGACCGCTTGAAGTCGAAGATCGGAACGGTCGTCTCCTCGACCGGCGGCCCCGAGGCGCCGTGGGTCAGGCAGATCCCCATCGAGCAGAAGACGCAGGTGTCGCGCACCCACTCGCGCACCAGCGACTTGCTTCGATGCCCGGGGTCGCTACAGATTCCCAGCTCACAGAACGTACACATGGCCCGCGCCCCTCGTGCGGTGGTCGAGCGGAGGACTCTCGCACTTCCCGCCCGGGGATGGGAGGCCTACCAGGTGATGGGCAGCTCGTGAACACCGAGCAGGTTCTCTTCCTTCTTGAAGCGGAGCTCCTCCGGTGACACGGCCAGCCGCAGCGTGGGGATGCGCTGGAAGAGCGTCTTGAAGACCACCTCGAACTCGATGAGCGCCAGCGCCCGCCCCGTGCACAGGTGGATGCCATGGCCGAAGGCGAAGTGACGGTGCACCTCGCGTTGGAGGTCCAGCCGGTCCGGCTCCTCGAAGACCGTCTCGTCGCGGTTGGCGGAGTCCGGCTGGGCGAGGATGCCCTCACCGGCGCGGATGCGCTGGCCGCCAAGGGTGACGTCCACCGTGGCGACGCGCTGCCGGGCCAGGTGCGAGACGTTGATGAAGCGCAGGAGCTCCTGGACGGCCGCGGTGATGGCCGCGGGGTCCTCCATCGCGCGGAACTTCGCCAGCTCGCCCGGGTCGAGCAGCAGCGCCAGCGTGCCCAGGCCGAACATGTACGCGGACGGCCCGTGGCCCGCGTAGAACAGCGCATGGAACAAGGCGGCGGCATCCGGGGCGCTCAGCTTGCCCGTCGCCACCTGCTCGGCCACGACGCGACCGATGAGCGTGTCCGTGGGCTCCCGCAGGTTCGCCTCCACCAGCGCCAGGAAGAAGGCATCCAGTCCGGCCAGGGCCGCCGTCGCCTCCTCGCGCGACGAGGTCCGGGAGCCGACGGTCCGGCTGAGGACGTGCAGCCGGTCCGCGCTGTCATGGGGCACCCCGAGCAGGTCGCAGATGACGCGAATGGCGACGGGCAGCGCGAACGTGGCCATCAGGTCCACCGGCCGAGGGCCGGCCAGCATCGCGCCGAGCGCCTCATCCACGGTGCGCTGGATGCTCGGCCGCAGGGCCTCCATCCGCCGGGGCAGGAACTCCTGCACGAGCATGGCCCGCTGCGCCCGGTACTCCGCGTCCGGACGCAGGAAGAATGGCAGGGGCCGCCCCTGCCGGGCCGCCGAGGAGGCGGAGATGTGCGGGAACCCTGGCAGCGTGGAGTCCAGGACCAGCCGGGGATCGCTCAGGACCGCGAGCACGTCCTGGTAGCGGCTGACCAGCCACGCCGTGTTGCCGTCGAACAGACGGACGGGACACACCGGGGCCTCCTGTCTCAACCGCTTGTATTCAGCGGGGGGCTCCAGCGGATGCCGCCAGTCCTTGGGGAATGGATAGGAATTGCTCATCGGGAGGCTCCTGGTCGTGTCAGCAGGGCGGCGGCGCCCGCCACGGTGGGGTGCTGGTACAGCTCACGCACTCCGAGGTCCCGGCCCAGCTCGGTCCGGACCCGGGCCGCGATTTCAATCAACTGAAGGGAGTGGCCGCCGAGCCGGAAGAAGTCGTCGTACGGGTCGACCGAAGCGACCTTCAGCACGTCGGCGAAGATGCGGGCGAGCCGCGCCTGCGTCGCGCTCGGGGGCGGGCGCAGGCTCGTCGCGCGCGCGGTGGGGCTCACGGTCCGGAGGACCTCCTCGTAGTCCGCCAGCAGCCCCTCGATGAACGCGAGGTCGAAGAGGCTCTCATCGAATTCGGCCCACACCGTGAACAGGCCATCGGAGCGCTCCTCGACCCGCAGGGTGAGCTCGAACTTCGCGGAGGGGAGGTCCAGCGACAGCTCCGTCGCCTCGCAGCCGTGCAGGGCCAGCGCTCCCGCCGTGTGGGGCGGATGGTGGGCGAAGTTCACCTGGACCACGGGAGACCGCGTGGGGTCCCTGGGAGGCGACAGGTCCGCGACGAGTTGCTCGAAGGGCAGGTCCTTGTGTGCATACGCGTCCGCCCTGGAGGCGGCCACCCTCGCGAGCAGTTGGCGGAAGTCGGGGTCGCCGCGCAGGTCCACTTCCAGCGCGACGGTGTTGACGAAGAAGCCGAGCACGCGCTCGACCTCGGGCAGGTCCCGGTTGGCCACGGCCAGCCCCAGCAACACCCGCTCACGTCCCGCGCGCTGACCGAGCACGAGCCCGCACGCGGCGGCCAGCACCGTGAACACCGTCTGACGTTCAGCGCTCGCGAGGGCGTGCACGGACCGGGCAAGGGCGGCGGGCAGCACGCGATGCGCGCGGCGCCCCCGGCCCAGCGCGGGACGCGGGGTGACGAGGTCGAGGATGAGGGGGACGCCCGCCAGCCGCTCGCGCCACCAGCGCGACAGGGACTCGCGCCGTGAAGCGGTGAGCTGTTCGCGCTGCCACGCGGTCCAGTCCACGTACTGCACGGGCAGCTCGGCCAGGCCCGTGGGTTCGCCCAGGACCGCCGCGCGGTAGGCCAGGGCCAGGTCCTCGGAGAAGACCTGAAGCGACGCGCCGTCCGCCGCGAGCAGGTGCAGCGCGAAGACCAGGAAGTGCGTCCCGGGCTCCAGCCGGAGCACGGTGAGCCGCAGCAGCGGCCCGTGCTCCACATCGAACGGACGCGCCGCCTCCGCTTGCGCGTGGCGCAGGGCCTCGGCTTCGGTCGCCACGTCCACGACGTGGACATGGGCCTGCCCCTGGGGCGAGAGGTGCTGCTGCGTCCCCAGGGGGAAGACGGTCCGCAGCGGTTCGTGCCGGGCCACCAGCGCGTCCAGGGCCTCCCGCAGGGCGCGCAGGTCCAGCGGCCCCGCCACCCGGTGGCAGCGGACCGTGGCGTGGGCCGCGCCGGTGGGGTCCATCCGGTGCAGGAAGCACAGCCGCTGCTGGGCGAAGGACATCGGGAACGCGGTCGTCATGCGCGCGGCAATCGCTTGATGGCCGTGGAGGCGGCCGGCGCCACGGTGAGCGCGTCCGCCAGTTGCGCGACGGTGGGCCCCATGAGGATGGTCGCGAGCCCGACCTCGCGCCCCATCATCCGCCCCAGCCGCGAGGCCAGCCGCATCGCCTGCAGGGAGTGCATGCCCAGCGCGAGCAGGCTCTCGTGGACATCCACCCGGGTGACGCCCAGCAGCTCCGAGACCACCGCCGCGATGCGGACCTCGGTCTCGGTCCTGGGCGCCGTGAAGGGCGCCTCCGGGCTCCGCTGGGTCGTGGTGGGCAGCCGGGAGCGGTCCACCTTTCCGTGCGGGGTCAACGGCCACGCCTCCAGGACCACGACCTCCGAGGGCACGAGGTGTCCCGGCAGCCTGCGCGCCAGGTCCTCGCGCACGGCCCGGGCGGACACCGCGACGCCCGGCTCGGCCACCACGTAGCCCACGAGGCGGGGCTCCTCCGCGCGCGAGTCGATGACCGCGAGGGTGTCCGCCACGCCGGGATGTCCGGCCAGGGCGGCGCGCACCTCCGCCAGCTCCACCCGGAAGCCCCGGACCTTCACCTGCTCATCACGGCGGCCCAGGAACTCGATGATGCCCCCCGGAAGCCACCGGCCCAGGTCTCCGCTGCGGTAGAGCCGCCCGCCAGGATGCGCCGCGAGCGGATCCGGCACGAACCGCTCCGCGGTGAGCTCCGGCCTGCCCCGGTACCCCCGCGCGACACCGTCCCCGCCGATGCAGATCTCCCCCACGGCGCCCGGCGGCGCCACCTGCCCGTGCGCGTCGAGCACGACGAGGTGGGCATTGAACAGCGCCCGGCCGATGGGCACGTTCGAGGCCTCGGGATCGTGTCCTTCGTCGAGCTTGTAGGCGCTGGCCATGACGGTGGCCTCCGTGGGGCCGTAGCCGTTCGTCAGCCTGGTGAAGCCCGCGCGATGGAGCGTGCGGAACGCCTCCGGAGGGAAGGCCTCTCCGCCCACGATCACCCGGTCCAGGGCCGCGAAGGACTCCGGGGCCTCCGCCGCCAGCCGGGGCAACACCACGGGGGGAATCACCGCATGCGTGATGCGCTCCTCGACGAGGCACCGGGCCAGCGAAGGCACGTCCCAGACCGGCGGCAGGAAGTGGACCGCGGCGCCGTTCAACAGCGCCCCCCAGACCTCCAGCACCGAGACATCGAAGGAGACCGACGCCATCGCCAGCATCGTCTTGCCCGGTCCCAGGTCCTCGGCCAGGGCCGTCCGGTGCAGGAGCGACACGACCGAGCGGTGTTCGATTTGAACGCCCTTGGGCTTGCCGGTGGAGCCGGAGGTGTAGAGGACGTAGGCCAGGTCCGACGGACTCACCGGGGGCAACGGCGGACCGGACGTCGCGGGAAGGTCGTCCAGCACGACGGTGGGCAGGCACGTGAGCCGGTCCGTCAGCGCCGCCGTGGTGACCAGCGCGTGGGCCCCGGCGTCCCGGACGAGCGACTCCAGGTACGCCGGTGGCGCCTTCGGATCCAGCGAGAGGAAGGCCGCCCCCGCCAGGAGGCTCCCCAACTGGGCCACGACCAGCTCCGCCGAGCGGTGGAGGCACACCGCCACCAGCGCCCCCTGGCGGACGCCCAGGGCTCGCAGGTGGTGCGCCAGGGTCTCCGCCCGGTGCCACAGCGCTCCGTACGTCAGCACGGAGGCCCCCGCCTTCACCGCCGGAGCGTCGGGCGAAAGCCGGGTCCAGTGGGCCAGCAGCTCATGCACCTGATACGTGGGAGCCTCCGTCCTGGCGCCCACGCTGACGAGCGCGCGCTGCCGCGCTTCGTTCATCAAGGCCAGCCGGGACACGCGGGTGTCCGGCGCGGCGGTGATGGAGCGCAGCAAGTGCTGGTACGCGGACAGCATGCCGGTGACGAAGAAGTCCTCGAAGAGGTCGGAGTCGAACTCCCACGAGAGCAGGATGCCGGACAGGGAGGCGCGGGGACTGGAGCGCACGGGGCCGTCGGAGCGGGGGATGCTCACCAGGTCCCCGGCGAAGCGGCTGATGTGTCCCGGTTCGGCGTAGAGGGGCACCGCGACGACGGACAGCTCGAACTTGGCGGAGCCATTGCTCAGGCCCTCGACGATGGTGACGTCGAGCGGAGACGCGTCGAGCGAGCCCACCGACGAGTCATGGAAGTTGAACATCGTCTGGATCAACGGGTTGAGCCCGCCCTGATGCCGCGCGGGTGACTCCGCGAAGATGTGCTCGTACGGCAGCTCCTGGTGGTCGAAGACCTCCAGCGTGTTGCGCCGCACCCGCGACAGGAGCTCCGTGAAGGTCGGGTCCTCGTGCAGCCGGCCGCGCAGCACCACCGTGTTGACGAACATGCCCAGCAGGCTCTCCGTGTCCTGCCAGCGCCGGTTCGCGACCGCGGTCCCCACGAGGATGTCCCGCGAGCCGGTGTAGCGGTGCAACAGGACGAAGAACGCCGCCAGGAGCGTGGTGAAGAGGGACGTGTGGTTGCGGTCCGCCAGGCCCTGCAGCCGGCGCGCGAGCTCCGCGTCCATCTCCATCCGGGGCGCCACCCCGCGGAAGCGCCGGGGCCCGGACACCCCGCGACGCGGGAGCTGGAGCTGCGTCTGCGCGCCCTCCAGGGCCTGACGCCAGAAGCGGCGCTGCGCGTTCGCGGCCTCCGTGCCCACCCACTCCCGCTGCCAGCGCGCGTAGTCGTAGTACTGCACGGCCAGCGGGGGGCGGCGCACCTCTCCGTGGCGGACATGGTCGGCGTAGCCGTTGATCAGCTCGCGGACGAAGACGTTGAACGACCAGCCGTCATGCACGACGTGGTGCTCGACGTGCACGAGGAGGTGCTCCTCCTCGCCCACCTTCAGGAGCCTCCAGCGGAACGGCCGGCCCTCCGCCAGCGCGAAGTGCGCCTGGACCGCCTCGCGAACCGCCTCGCCCACCCGGGCCTCCAGCACGTCCTCGCCCACGCCGCTGAGGTCCTGGAGCGGCACCTCCACCGCCCAGGGCGGCTCCAGCTCGCAGCGCAGCTCCCCATCCACCTCGGGGAAGCGGGTGCGCATCACGTCGTGGCGGCGGACGATGTCCGTGAGGCTCGCGTGCAGCGCGGTGAGGTCCAGGGCCCCCGCCAGCCGGAAGACGGCTTGCGTGTGGTAGGCCCGCGCGTCCGGGTTGAGCTTGTGCATCAACCACACGCGCTCCTGTCCAAACGACGGAGCGATGGCGGCACCGGCCTGACCTCCGCGAGGCCCCAGGTCCACCCCACCCTGCCCCTGCTGCAAGCCGGCCGCGAGCTGGGCGACCGTGGGCGACTGGAGCACCGCGCTCAACTCCAGCCGCGCGCCCAGGACACGGCGCACCCGGGCGACGAGCTGGGTCGCGAACAGCGAGTGCCCGCCCAGCTCGAACAGGTCGTCATGCCGCCCCACCCGCTCCATCCCGAGCAGCGCCGCCGCGATGCCCGCCAGGGCCTCCTCGGCGGGGGACTCCGGCGGCTGGTAGCCGGTCCGCTCCCTCCGCCGCGGACGGGGCAGCCGGGCCCGGTCCACCTTGCCGCTCGTGTTCAGCGGCCACGCGTCCACCACCACCACCACGTCCGGCACCAGATAGCCGGGCAGCCGGTGGCGCAGCTCCGCGCGCACCGCGTCGCCCGACAGCACCGCGCCGGCGACGGGCATCACGTAGCCCAGCAGACGCTCCCCCGTGCCGTCGACGAGCGCCACCGCGTCCCGCACGTCCGGCAGCGCGGCCAGGGCCGCCTCCACCTGACCCAGCTCGATGCGCGCGCCCCGGATCTTCACCTGGTCGTCGCGGCGGCCCAGGAACTCCAGCGTGCCGTCCGGCAACGCGCGGCCCAGGTCGCCACTGCGGTACAGGCGTCCTCCCGGCAGCGGGCTGAACGCGTCCGGAATGAACCGCTCGGCGGTGAGGCCCGGGAGGCCCAGGTAACCGCGTCCGACCCCGGCGCCTCCGATGCACAGCTCCCCCGGGGCTCCGTCGGGGACGGGGCGCAGGTGCTCATCGAGCAGGACCACGTGGTAGTTCGAGATGGGGCGGCCGATGGGCACGCGCTCGCCCTCCACGGAGCGCACGGCCTGGAGCGTGCTGGCCACCGTCACCTCCGTGGGGCCGTAGCCGTTGGTGAAGCGGTGCTGCGCGCCCCACTGCCGGACGGTCTCCGGCAGGCACACGTCCCCCACGCTCATCAGCATCTGGAGGTCGGGGAAGCCTCCCGGCCGCAGCGTGCGCAGCACCGTCGCGGGCAGCACCGCGTGGGTGATGCGGCGAGCCACCAGCACCTGGGCCAGCGGCTCGCCGGAGAGCTGTGCCGCGTCGAGGGTCTCCAGCCGCCCGCCGTTGGGCAGCGCCATCAGGACGTCGAACAGGGACGCGTCGAACGACGGGTGGAAGAACTGGAGCGCGCGCGTCTCCGGCCCCAGCGCGCCCAGGAGGTCCCGCTGGGCGTGCAGGAGGTTGGAGACCCCGCGATGCTCGCTCATCACCAGCTTGGGCTCACCCGTCGAGCCGGACGTGCAGATGATGTACGCGAGGTCCTCCGGAACGAGCACCGCGTCGTCCTCCCGCGACGCGACAGAGTCCGCTTCAGCCCCCGCATCCAGGAAGGGGATCGCCGGCACCGCGCTGTCCGGCGAGGCGCCGACCACGAGCGCCGCGCCGACCCTGCGAACGATGTCCTCCCGCCAGGCCCGCGGATGCGATGGCGACAGCGGGAGGTAGGCCGCGCCCACCCTCCACACCGCGAGTGCGAGCTCGACGAAGGCGGGGCCCCGGTCCAGCACGAGCGTGACCACGTCCCCCCGCCCGATGCCCCGGGCCCGCAGGTTCGAGGCCAGGGCGCGGGTGCGCGCGTCCAGTCGCGAATAGGTTGTTTCACGGGTCCCGTCCGAGAGCGCCACGCGGTCCGCGTGCAGCCGGCATTGCTCCGCGATGACGTCCACCACCGAGCGCCATGGACCGTGGTCGACCCGGGAGTCCGGGACGCGCGCGGCGACGTCCCCCAGCGCCTCCCGAGCCACCGCGCTGCTCCGGCCCTCCAGCGCCCAGGGGCTCTTGCGCCGCAGGCTTGCGAGCAGGCGTTCGTATTCGGTTCCGGTGACGCGGGAGGAAGGGGGCGAGGAGGGCAAGCGAGGGGCTCCTGATACAATAAAATAAACGCCGCGGGGCCCTCGTAATCGGCTCGCGGCTTCAGAGCACGTCGTTCTCCTCCAGCAAGCCCCGTGGGCCTGGCAGCGCGGGCTGTCTCACGCGCCACCTTCGTCCGTGGCTTACGGCGCAGGCCTCCAGGCCGGACTGGAATCCGCGTTCAGGGCGCAGCCTCAGGGCTCGTGACCCGCAGGCCGCGCACCTGGAGCCAGAGTGGAACCTCCATTGTCTTCGCGTGCCACGTTCCGTGCTCCCACAGCCCGTCCTCGCCCCAGCAGTCCCCATGATCCGCCGTGACGAGGATGGTCGCCTCGCTGAAGGCGTCGAGCAGCGGCGCGAGCCGGGCGTCGATGAACTCCAGACAGGAGCGCTGTCGTGACTCGCAGAGCGCACGGTTGTTGGTCTGGCCATAGGGAACGCAAGGGTTGTCCCCAAGGCTCCATGAGGCCCCTTCATGCCAGTAGGGCACATGCGTCTCGCCGGCATTGAGAAAGCAGAAGGTGGGAGCTTCGCCGGTGGTCAGTTCCCTGGACAGCCACGCCAACTGACGGCCCAGCGCGGAGGGAGTTCGCGGGTAGAAGAAGCGCTGGAAGTCCTGGCAGAGCCAGGCCCCGGTGGGTGTGCCGGGGTCGAACCAATCGACAGCGCCCGTGCCAACCGTGCGGTAACCGAGCTGGCCGAACCCGTCGATGATGCTGCGCCCCGGCAACAGGAAACCGTCTCGGGGCGTGGCGCGGACCTTTCCATTCACCAGCCGGAAGAGGCGTCCCCACTTCGGGTCGAGGAAGGGCTGCTTCAGGCCCGGAACGCCCGGCGTGGTGCCCACCCACATCGCCGCGTGCGAGGCGAACGTGAAGTGGGCCGGTGCCATGGCCCGGATGGGCAAGCCCAGCCGAGACAGCGAGGAACAGGTGGCCCGCACGGCCGTGTCATAGCGAAGCGAGTCCAGCGTCACGAGCAGCACACTCTCCGGCGGCTGTTTGCGAAGCTCCGTCATGGGCAGCCTCGGGAGGTGGGCTCCTGCACCAACTCCAGGAAGCGCTGGTGCAGGATTTCAAATGGGTCCACTGCCTCCAGCCGCGCGGCACGCCAGCCCGGCGGGCCCTCCCAGAAGCCCTGCGACAGGTCCTGCTCAAGGACCCGCTGGCCGTCCTCGTCGATGACACTGGAGGAAACCGCCAGGTTCCAGTCCGGCCACGGAGTGTCCGGCCTTTGGCGTGCGGCAAGCCGCTCGTGCCTGCGTGCATGCGGTATGACCAACCAGACGGTGAGCAGCGGGATGGCGCGCTCCTGAAATGCCTGCCGGACGGCGGCCCGGTGGATGCCGGAGCCGGAGAACTCGAAGATGCCCCGGGGCGTGCGCGAGCAGGCGCGGAGGAACCAGGCCCTGGCGAAGTAATCCCCTGCGACTGTGCCGTCACCGTACTCGCGGCGGAAACCGTCGATGTGGACGTGGGGCAGCTCCCAGCGGGAGCACAGGGCCTGCGCAAGCGTGGACTTCCCCACCCCAGAGAGTCCGATGAGAAGGATGCGCGGCGGCACGGCAACGGAACCGGACATTTCCAGACTCCTCCCCACGGCGGCAGGCACATCATCCTAGCCTCACTCCACGCTCATCCGGGGCTTGGCATGGCACAAACCACGTTCAACCGCGGTGAGGAGCGGATGGAAGCCGTGCTCAAGCCACTGTCCGAGTCGTCAGAGGATGGACGCGCCTCTCAAGCGATCCCCCGGGAGTATGTCTTGTCTGGACATTCACGACGACATTGGGAAATCCCAACTGGCATTGCGCAACCCTGGTGAGCCCGGCGCCCTCGACATCACGTCAGTGGCGGATCGGGTTCAACGGTCGACGCGTGATAAGCAGATGTGTGGGAACTGACGGCGCTCGGCGCGGTCGCGGTTCCCTCGTTCGGCCCGCCCCTGCGCAGTGGTTCACATCCCGGGACCTCGGGAGGCGATGCCCGGGTGACGTGACGCGCATCACGCGGTCCGCTATGTCCCTGCTGCGTGAGCACGCCCCTCCTCACCCTGCTGGCCCTCCTGGGCTTCGCCGCGAACTCGCTGCTGTGCCGCGCGGCCCTCTCGGGTGGCGCGGCGCGAAGCATCGACGCGGGTTCGTTCACGCTGGTCCGGCTTGCGTCGGGAGCGCTGGTGCTGGCGCTGCTGCTGCGGCTGCGACAGGGCGGCCGCGGAGCAACGGGGCACGGGAGCTGGGCCTCCGCGCTCGCGCTCTTCGTGTATGCGGCCGGCTTCAGCTTCGCGTATGTGCGCATCGGAGCGGGCGTGGGCGCCCTGCTGCTGTTCGGCTGCGTGCAGCTCACCATGCTCGCGGCAGGGCTCGCGCGCGGTGAGCGGCCCCGCGCGCTCGAATGGGCGGGGCTCGCGGTGGCACTCGCGGGGCTCGCGGGGCTCACGCTTCCTGGAGCGAGCGCGCCGGATGCGCTCGGCGCGGGGCTCATGGCCGCGGCGGGCGTGGCGTGGGGCATCTACAGCCTGCGGGGGCGTGGGAGCACGGACCCTCTGGCGGCAACGGCCGGCAACTTCGTGCGCGGCGTGCCGCTGGCCCTGGCGCTCGTGATGCTCGCCCGCGCTCTGGACGCGGCCCCACACCTCTCGTCGAAGGGGCTGCTGCTCGCCGTCACGTCAGGCGCGCTCGCCTCGGGTGTGGGCTACAGCCTCTGGTACGCGGCGCTGCCACACCTGAGCAGCGCGCGCGCGGCGGTGGTGCAATTGTCCGTCCCGGTCATCGCGGCGGTGGGCGCCGTGCTGCTGCTGGGAGAGCCCCTCACCCAGCGGCTGCTCTGGGGCGGCACCGCGCTGCTCGCGGGCGTTCTGCTGAGCCTGCGTGCGAAGCAGCGCCCCATGACGGCGAAACGCTAATCCCAGACGCCAAGACCGCCCCACGCGTAGCTTTTCAGCGGCATCGCGTTTTCCAGGCAAAGCTTGACCAACACTCTCATTCGCAGTTGCATCAATGCCTCACCAGCGAAAGGGAGCGTCACATGTTGCTTCGTGGGTTCGCGATGTTCGCCGTCGTCTCCATCTTCGGGATGGGCTGTGGTGGCGCGGAAGTGACGGATGATGCGGAGAGCGGTGTGCAGCCCGGTCAGGACTCCGCCGCGCTCGCCACGAGCTGTGAGACGCTCCAGACCCGCACCTGTTCTCCGGGGGCGGAGACGGGCTGCCAGTGGGCCAATGGCACCTTTGGCGAGTGCTTCTGCCAGGAGATCCCCTTCAACAAGTGGGTCTGCTTGAGCACCTGAAGTCCCCGCGGCAGCCGCCTCTGGCAGGGAAGGCCTGTCAGAGGCGCGGGGAACGCTGCCTCACTGGCGGATCAGCTCATGGACGGGCTGCCCATCCGGGCCCACGCCATCCAGCCGCACGAAGTCGACCGAGAAGGGCCAGGACGTCTTCACGAAGACGTGCTCCAGCCGGGAGACGCTGTCGCCCAGCTTCGTCCACGCCTGGAGCTGGCATTGGCCGTCGACCCGCGCGGCGGTGATGTCGATGGGGCGCGAGGGAAAGGCCCGCAGGCGCACCCGTACCCGCCAGCCATTGTCGGTGGCTTCGACCTGCTGCGGGTCCTCCAGCCCATACACGGGCTGCTCGACGCCCAGCAGCTCCTCCACCTCCGAGGGCCCGCGCTCCATCATCCGCCAGTACACCTGCACGGGATGCGTCCCCACGGGGCGGCAAGCCTCGTCCAGGCGCAGGGCGTAGTGGACCTGGTTCCGGTTCTCGCTCCGGGACAGGAAGAAGGCGGACTGCGCCGGGAGGGGCGCCCCGGCCGCGGAGGCCAGGGTCGCGACGGTCGTCAGCGCGACGGCGGTGAGGTTGCGGAGCCCGGATTCAGGAGACATAGGATGGCGCGGTGACGGCCGTCGCCCGCGAGGCCGTATCGGGAGGACGCATACCCCTGTTCCCCCGGCAATGTCACCCGTCCCTCAAGCCCGGCGCCAGAGGATGTCCCCGCCAGGACTGGAGACGGCCTGTCCTTCACTGCCCACGGGCTCCTCCTTCCCGTCGCACAGGAAGTCGATGCCCGCGGTGTCATGGGCCGGGACCTTCGCGAGGAAGCGCTCACCGGATGCCCCGCGCCCGACGATGACACCGAACCTCGGGCTGCCGTCGCGTTCGTACAGCACCGTGTACGTCTCGATACGGCCGGGGCCCGTGGCGTCCTCCACGAACGGAGGGATGGGGCCGCGCGCGGCGTCCGCTTCCGCCTGATGTTCGAAGGACTGGGGGACCGCTCCGGCGAGCCGCGGCTCGCGCGTGAGCACGAGGCTGTGATTGTAGGTCGCGAAGCCGCCGTTGCCGAAGAGCAGGCCGTGTCGTCCCTGCTCACGCAGCCGCTGCACCATGCTGACCACCGCGTGGCCCATGTAGTTGGCGATGGGGCCGCCGCCGAACGTGAGCCCACCGAACACGGTGGCGGGCTTCTCCACCGGCCAGCCCAGCACCCGGCGCGCCATCTTCGGCACGCAGGGGAAGCAACTGTAGAGCTCCACGAAGTCCAACGCGTCGACGGTCAGCCCGTTCAGCTCCAGCGTGCGGCGCAGCGACACGGCCATGCTCGGTGAGCTTGCATAGCCATCGCGCGCGAGGAAGTCCTCCGGCTCGTGCGCCGCCGCGCCCTGTCCCACGTACACGAGGCGGTCCTCCGGTACGCCCCGCGCGAGCGCCTTCGCCAGGCTGGTGACCAGGAACCCCGCGCCCTGGTTGACCGCGCTGTTCGCCACCATCCGCTTGCAGTACGGGAACGCGATGGGCCGGTTGGACGCGGAGGGCGTCAGGATGTCCGCCACGGACGCGGGCTCGCGGATCCACGCGCCCGGGTTGCTCGCGGCGACTTGCGAGAACCGCGACCAGATCTCCCCGCTCTCCCGCTGCGCCTCCGCCAGGGTCTGGCCATACGCGGCGCGGCCGGCGTTCTCATAGAGGGGATACACGTCGACCGGCGAGTTGAGGCCGTAGCGCTTCCGGTAGGCCGCGTGCGCCTGGACGCCGATGCTTGTCGCGGCGTTGTGCGCGGAGGGTGCGTCCCCCGCCGCCAGCGCCGCACGCCGGGCCGCCGTGCGCAGCGCCTCGCCGCCCACGACCGCCGCGACCTCCACCGCGCCGGAGGCAACGCGGAGGGCGGCCTCGTGGAGCAACCGCACCGGGCTGTCGCCGCTGGCCTCCGCCGTCTGCTCCTGGAGGCGAGGCCGGGCGCCCAGCCGCTCCGCCAGCGCCAGCGGCAACGGGCCCACCTGCCGGAACGAGAGCTGATCCACCACCGCCAGCGAGTCCAACCGGGAGAGCCAGCCACCGCCCGCATCCGCGTCCGCCGCTCGCAGCGCGGCCTCCATCAAGCCCAGCGAATCCAGGCCCCGCAGCGGGTCCTCCGGCCGGTCGTTGATCTGCCCCACGCCCACGATGACGGGAATCCGGTTCGCGTCCTTCATGCCTCGCCTCCTGACCGACCTGCTCCCACGGCCAGCCAGCCCGGTCAATGCGCCGATACTACCCGGGTCCTGGCGAGCGACAGGCGCTGCTCAATCCCTCGTCAGCCCCTCCAGCTTCGAAAGACAGACCCCCAGCCGCTTCATTCCTTCCGGAATGTGTGTCGCGGGAATGCCGCCATAACCCAACACCAGCCCCGGCCGGGCGCGCGGCCCCGCGAAGTAGCGCGACAGGGTGATGAGCCCGACGCCCGCGGCCCGCGCCCGGGTCACGGTCTCCCGTTCCAATGCCAGACCGCCCCGCCGGAATGTCGCGCACAGGTGCAGGCCCGCCACGGAGGGCACCTCCTGGAGCCAGTCGCCGCAGTGACGTGAGAGCCCGTCCACCACGCGCGCGTGCCGCGCCTCATAGTCCCGCCGCATCTTGCGGATGTGCCGCGCCAGCAGCCCGCTGTCGATGAACCGCGCGAGCGCGGCCTGCTCCGGCACCGGACTGTGCCAGTCCATCACGCGCCGGGCCCACCGCAGCTCCCGCTGGAGCGACGGCGGCGCGACGAGGAACCCCATCCGCAACATGGGGACCATCACCTTCGAGAACGAGCCCACGTAGAGCACCCGTCCGGAGCGGTCCATCCCATGCAGGGTCTCCAGGGGCCGGCCGCCAAAGCGGAACTCGCTGTCGTAGTCGTCTTCCATCACCACCGCGTCCCGCCGCTTCGCCCACTCCAGCAGCGCCACCCGGCGCGCGGGGGACATGGGCATGCCCAGCGGGAACTGGTGTGACGGCGTGACATAGACGAGCCGCGCGGTGTCCGGCAGCGCCGCCACGTCCAGCCCCTCCGCGTCCACCGGCACGGGCACGACGCGCGCGCCCAGCGACTGGAACACCTGCCGCGCGGGCGGATAGCCCGGCTCCTCCATGGCGACGCAATCCCCCGGCTCGATGAGCACCCGGCCCACGAGGTCCAACGCCTGCTGCGCGCCATTGGTGATGAACACGTCGTCCGCCTCCGCGCGCACGCCCCGCGCGACGCCCACGTGCCGCGCCACCGCCTCCCGCAGCCCCCGGTGCCCGGCGGCGTCCACGTAGCCTCCGGCCACCGTGGCGGGCCGGAGCTGGCGAGACACCAGCCGGCGCCAGGACTCGAAGGGGAAGCCCGAGACATCCGGGCTGCCCACGCCAAAGTCATACGCGGCGGGGGCCAGCGGCGCGGGCAGGTCCGGCAGCGCGCGCCAGAAGGCCCGGGCTCGCAGCGGCACCTGCGCCGCCCGCCCTGCCCTGCCGCGCGGCCGGGAGGCCTCTCCCTGGACGAAGCTCCCCGCCCGCGTGCGCCCCGCGATGAGGCCCTCGGCGGTGAGCCACTCATACGCCACGCCCACGGTGTTGCGAGCCACGTCCAGGCGCAGGGCCAGCTCGCGGGTGGGCGGCAACCGCTCCCCGCGCCGCAGCCGTCCGTCCAGGATGGCCGCGCGCAGCCCCCGGTAGATCTGCCCGGCCAGGTCCCGGCGCCCCCGGAGCTCCACATGGAAGTCCATGCGGCATCCTCCCACGGATTGGCCCAATGGAATTCGTCAATCCTGGCCCTGTCACCGGGCCAGCGGCGGACCATCCTGCGGGCATGACCGATTCCTCCTACGCCTCCCACCCCGTCGACTCCGAACGCATGCCGTGGATCCCCATGGGCCGGCCCGGGCTCGCGTTCAAGCCGCTGCGCTTCTTCCGCGACGGCAGCGGCTGGATGTACCTCTTCCGCCTGGAGCCCGGCACCCTCATCCCCCGGCACCGCCATGTCGGCGAGTCGCACGCCTTCAACATCTCCGGGCGCCGCAAGCTGCTCGACACCGGCGAGGTGATTGGCCCGGGCACGTATGTCCATGAGCCGCCCGGCAACGTCGATAGCTGGCAGGTCGTGGGCGACGAGCCCGTTGTCCTGCACATCACCGTGAAGGGCGCCATCGAATACCTGGGCGAAGACGGCCAGGTCCTCAAGAGCGTGAGCCCCGCGGAGCGGCTGGAGACGTACCGGCGCTGGTGCCAGGAGCACGGCGCCGAGTTCCTCGCCACGCTCGAGTAGCCCGAAGGAGCCTCGGCCACGCGCGGCCATCCCGCGGCAGCAATGCCAGACACGCTTGCCTGGCGGGGTGCGGTGCGGAGCTGGAGCCCACCGGAGTCCTGGAAGCGGGAGGCATCGGAGCGCCGCCTCCTGACCGGCGGCAACACGGAGCCGTGCCTCATCAACGCCCCCACGGCGGGCGTCTATCACGTGATGATCAAGGGCTACACGGACTCCTCCGGGCTGACGCTTCAGGCGTCCTACTGACGTCGTCCCAGCCGCCCTGATGTGTGAAGCAGTGCCCGGCCCCCAGGTGATTTCTTCCCTCGGGGCCGGGGTTGGGGGAACACTCCGGCCCCATGAGCGCTCGGCGGTTCGACGTGGTGGTCCTCGGCTCCGGTCCCGGCGGTGAAGGGGCCTCGATGAAGGCGGTGAAGTCCGGCCGCAAGGTGTGCACCGTGGAGCAGGGAGCCCTGGTGGGCGGCGCCTGCACCCACACCGCCACCATCCCCTCCAAGGCGCTGCGCCACGCCATCCAGCGGCTGCTGGACGTGCAGCAGGACCACCCGGAGATGCGGGCGGAGCTGGCCCGGCACACCACGCTCAACGACATGATGCGCGTGGCGACCACCGTCGTGTCCAAGCAGGTGCAGCTCCGCACCACCTTCTACGAGCGCAACCGCGTGGAGCTGTTGACGGGCCGCGCGAAGTTCCGGGACGCGCACACGGTGGAGGTGACGGAGCCGCGCGGCTCCGTGGAGCTGCTCACCGCGGACGCCTTCGTCATCGCCACGGGCTCCAGGCCCTACCGGCCCGCGGGCGTGGACTTCCGCCACCCGCGCATCTTCGACTCGGACACCATCCTCAAGCTGCGCGAGTCCCCGCTGTCGATGATCATCTACGGCGCGGGCGTCATCGGCTGCGAGTACGCCTCCATGTTCCGGATGCTCGGCGTGAAGGTGGACCTGGTGAACACGCGCGACCGGCTCCTGTCCTTCCTGGACGATGAAATCTCCGACGCCCTGTCCTACCACCTGCGGGAGCAGGGCGTGCTCATCCGCCACCAGGAGGAGATGGTCTCCGTGGAGCCGCACGACGACAGCGTGGTGCTCCAGCTCAAGAGCGGCAAGCGGCTGAAGGCGGACGTCTTCCTCTGGGCCAACGGCCGCTCCGGCAACAGCCAGGACCTGGGGCTGGAGGCGCTGGGCATCGCGGTGGACTCGCGCGGGTGCATCCAGGTCAACGACGGCTACCAGACGTCCGTGCCCCACATCTACGCGGTGGGCGACGTGGTGGGCGCCCCGTCCCTGGCGAGCGCGTCCTATGACCAGGGCCGCTTCGCCGCCACGCACATCGTGGAGGGGCGGATGGAGCACAAGCTGGTGAAGGACATCCCCACCGGCATCTACACCAGCCCCGAAATCAGCAGCCTGGGCCGCACCGAGCGCGAGCTCACCCAGGCGGGGGTCCCCTATGAAGTGGGCCACGCCTTCTTCAAGAGCCTGGCGCGCGCGCAGATCACGGGCCGCACCGTGGGCATGCTGAAGCTGCTGTTCCACCGGGAGACGCGAGAGATTCTCGGCATCCACTGCTTCGGGGACAACGCCTCCGAGATCATCCACATCGGCCAGGCCATCATGGCGCAGGACTGGCCGGGCAACGGCATCGACTACTTCATCAACACGACCTTCAACTACCCCACCATGGCGGAGGCGTACCGCGTGGCGGCGCTCAACGGCCTCAACCGGCTGTTCTGAAAACACGAAGGGCACCGCGGGCGCTGGAAGGCCCACGGTGCCCCGAATGTGTCACGTCAGGACGCGCCGCTTAGTAGCGGTAGGTGTCCTGCTTGTAGGGGCCGCTCTTCTCCACGCCGATGTACTTCGCCTGCTCGGGGGTGAGCTCCGTGAGCTGGGCGTTGAGCTTCTTGAGCTGGAGGCGGGCGACCTTCTCGTCCAGGTGCTTGGGCAGCACGTACACCTTGCCCACCTGGTACTTGTCGCTGTGCGAGTACAGCTCGATCTGCGCGATGGTCTGGTTCGCGAAGGAGCTGGACATCACGTAGCTGGGGTGGCCGGTGCCGCAGCCCAGGTTCACCAGACGGCCCTTGGCCAGCAGGATGATGCGCTTGTTGTCCGGGAAGATGACGTGGTCGACCTGGGGCTTGATCTCCTCCCACTGGTACTTCTCCAGGGAGGCGACCTCGATCTCATTGTCGAAGTGGCCGATGTTGCAGACGATGGCCTGGTCCTTCATCTTGGCCATGTGCTCATGGGTGATGACGGACTTGTTGCCCGTGGCGGTGACGAAGATGTCCGCCTTGTCCGCGGCGTAGTCCATGGTCACGACGCGGTAGCCCTCCATCGCGGCCTGGAGCGCGCAGATGGGGTCGATTTCGGTCACCCACACCTGGGCGGACAGCGCGCGCAGGGCCTGCGCGGAGCCCTTGCCCACGTCGCCGTAGCCCGCGACGACGGCGATCTTCCCGGCCACCATCACGTCCGTGGCGCGCTTGATGCCGTCCACCAGGGACTCACGGCAGCCGTAGAGGTTGTCGAACTTGCTCTTCGTCACGCTGTCGTTGACGTTGATGGCGCGGAACAGGAGCGTGCCCTTCTGGGACATCTCCTGCAGGCGGTGCACGCCCGTGGTCGTCTCCTCGGTGACGCCGAGGATCTTGGCGCTCTTGCGCGAGTACCAGGTGGCGTCCTCGGCGAGCTTGGCCTTGATGGAGGCGTACAGCTCCGTCTCCTCCTCGCTCTGGGGGTTCGCGATGACGGAGGGGTCCTTCTCCGCGCGCTTGCCCAGGTGCATGAGCAGCGTGGCGTCACCGCCGTCGTCGAGGATCATGTTCGGACCCTCGTGGTCGCTGCCGGCGGGGCCGAACTCGAAGATGCGGTGGGTGAAGTCCCAGTACTCCTTGAGGGACTCGCCCTTGTGGGCGAACACCGGGGTGCCGGCCTCCACCAGCGCGGCGGCGGCGTGGTCCTGGGTGGAGAAGATGTTGCAGGACGCCCAGCGGACCTGCGCGCCCAGCGCCTGGAGCGTCTCCACCAGCACGGCCGTCTGGATGGTCATGTGCAGCGAGCCCGTGACGCGAGCGCCCTTGAGCGGCTGCTGCTTCGCGTACTCCTCGCGGATCGCCATGAGCGCGGGCATCTCGCTCTCGGCGATGCGGATCTCCTTGCGGCCCCAGCTCGCGAGCTTGAGGTCGGCGATGGCGTAGTCCTGATTCTGCTGCTTGGTAACCGCGGTCATGGTGTGGCTCCGGATCCAGGGTGGCGCGCCTGCTGGCAAGGGAGCGGCCGAGCCCTGGGAAGAAAGGCCGCCTCACCCTCGCAAGAAACGCGTTCAGGTGAGCGCCGTTGGGTCATTCGGCTTCGAGCCTGGGGCCGGGAAGGCCTCGCAACGCTCCTCGAAGTCGCGGGGGAAACTACGGGAAGGCGCCCTGAATTTCAAAGGGAGTTTGCCTCCCTGGAGGGCAGCCGGAAGTCGCACCCGGGGTGCCCTGGCGGACAGACTCAGGGAATGTCACGAGGGGTGGGAGAAGCTGCCCCCTCCTCCGGCTGAACGCGGGCGTGCTCTCCCTGTGGAGGGCAGGAGACCGGGCGAGTCCCCATCGTGGTGTCCGAGGTGTCACCGGAACGCATTGACCACGACGGCTGACGCCACGGAGCCATCGAGAATGGCCGTGCCGGGCTTTGACTCGGGCCGCTTCCGCATCTGGTCCTCGCTCAGCCGTGCCACGGCGCAGATGGGGACCTCGTCGCCGTCGGGTGGATGGGCCTTGTAGTACCGGACAACGGCCTGTGGCCCGCTCGTCCAGACCTCTCCGTACAGCCGTGTTGTCGTCTCCAACGGGCCCAGATCGCGCATGAGGACGCTCTCAATCGGGCCATCGTAGAGGGTGATGCGGCGCGATCTCATCTGGTTCGCGTCCAGTTCCACGAGCGCGGCGTCCCCCACATGCAGCTTCAGGTATCGCATGGCTTCGAGCGCCTTCTCTGGACACGCCTGCATTCCAGGAGAGCCGTCCGAGCGCAATGAAACGCCACCGGCCGTGGTGCACGCAGAGGACGTGACAAGCAGGATGACAGAGGAGAGCAGGGGGGCTCGGCGGGTGGGCATGTCAGGAACTTCTACTGCCGAACCAGGGTGCGATCCATCCTCACCAGGACCTGCTGGTTGCCGTCAGACCTGAAGATCTGAAGGGCCAGATCCACCAGTTGCCCGTTCTTCTCGAAGGCTCTCTTGTCCGCTACGACGGCGATGGTTCCTGACTGCCCTGGAGCGATCGCGGAACGGGTCATCCGAAGCGCGAAGGACTGCTTCGTGTGGCTCGTCATGTCGCGCGTCAGGTAGGCGTCCGCGAACTCCCATGTGCCGACGGAGCCCGTGTTCGTCAGGGAGATAACGGCTGCCGCCTTGCCTTGGCCCGAGTAGACCTCAACGATCATTTCCATGTCCGGGTCCTTCGGGCGGGCGGATGCCACGAATCGAAACGGCGTCTTCTTTGCCTGCCCATTCGCCAGAAGCGTCGCGTAGGCATGGTCGATGGAGTTCTCCTCCTTGCGATAGCGCTCGTTTTCCTCGGTCAGGACGTCGTTCTTCTTGAGGGCGTCCATCAGGGCCGAGTGCATGGCCGCGTAGCTCTCCCGATTCTTGAATACGTCGACCTGCTGGTCGAGAATCGGTGGCCACCCACCGCCATCCTTCTCCCTCCACGGAGGCCTTACGAGGAATGGGATCCCAGTGCCATCCGCAAGGGTCACGATCAGGGGGAGCCCTTCATCGCTGTCGAGGTCCCGGATGGGCTCGATGATGACCTTGTTGCGAACCACCGTCAGCGGTTCGAGCCGGCCCTCCCAGCCAATGACTTTCGTCTCGCTCGGATCAACGAACGCCTCGAAGCGCAAGGTCGTGATGACATGACCCTTCACGTAGACGGTTTGGGTGCCGTCTGACGGGTGCTCCGAGAGCAGGATGGTCCGCTGATTGGGGCGGTCGCACTTGTCGCTTGCCTTCACGGCCGCTCCGGTCAGCAGGACGAAAAGCAGGATCGATCTTGCGAGTGGGCCCAGCCGCATAGAATAGGCAACGTATCAGGATGGAAGGCCGACGGCCAACCCAAGACCACCCCATAACCCCACAAAGATGCAGATCACACCAAGCCTTGAAATCTAAAAACCTGAAGTAAGGATGACGCACCCCTGATCTCCAGAGGGGCCGGCTCCTGGGAGTTCCATGCAATCCATCTGGCTTGTTCTGTTACTCCTCTTGCTGGGAGGGTGTGCAACCACCCGCGTCGTCCACGTGGATGTTGGAGCCGGCAGGCAGGTGGTTCACGAGTCCCTGGACGTGGATCTGGTCCGGGTGGGTGAGGACGACTTCAAGGCGGCCCTCACGCGGCTCATCCTGGACATGCGCATGGACGTGGCCTTCCGCGAGACGGATGCGGCCGACCAGCGGGGGTGGGTACGGTCCAGGGCCCTGCTCGCGTCCTCGAAGGGATTCGCGGACCCGGGCTCGGGCAGTTCACCTGACGCGCTGTACGCGCGCATCTGCCCTGACGGGGACGACTGCTTGCCCCTGGTGGGTGGGACGGGGCTGACGTTCTCGCGCAAGGACCGGACGTTGATGGCCCTGTCGTTCGCGCTGGATGCGGTCTGGAGGAGTGTCGAGGCGGAGATCGGCAAGCTGCTGAACCCGGTGGTGCTCAAGGCCATGGTGACCTCGGCCGCGTTATCCGTACTCCTCACCATGACGCTTCCCGAGCCCGTCACCAAGGTCATCGCGGTGGCGTTGACCGCGGCGATGGTGGCCTATCTGGGCATCGTGCCGGTCTGGGAGATGGGCCGGGGCTTCGTGCGGCTGTGGGATGACGCAGGGACGGCGACGAGCGTCATCGAGTTGCAGGACATCGGGCACCGCTTCGGCAAGGTGCTCGGGACCAATGGGACGCGTGTCCTGGTGTTGCTCGTCACCGCGGCCCTGGGCGGAAGGAGTGCGATGGCGGCCCAGGGGCCCAGGCTCCCGGGCTTCCCTCTGGCCGCGCTTCGAGGACAGGCCGAGGCGGGATTCATCCTCGGAGAGGCACTGAATGGCGGCGTGACGTCCATCTCGATGCCTGCCGCGGGAGTGCTGAACGTGGCGCTGGCTCCGGGGGGGGCCGCTGCCGGCGCGATGTACTCGAATGGCATTCCGGGTGATGCCGAAGGCCCGGTCCATCACATCTGCACGAACAAGAACCTGGTTTCGACTGCCTCAGGCGGCCCTTGGACGCCGAAATGTGAGGACGTGTTCAAGAAGGCAGGGATGGGCCTGGAAGATGCCGCCAACAAGGTGCGGCTCAAGGGGCACGAGGGACCTCACCCCGAGCTGTATCACCGAGAGGTGATTCGGCGCCTCAATCGTTCTGTTTCGCGCTGCCAAACGACGGAGGCTTGCCGGGCCAGTTTGACGAGAGAACCTGCGAGAATCGCCAACGACCTTCTAACGCAGGGCTCCGACCTGCGGAGGTTGATTGTGAATGGGGAGCATTGAAGTGGAACGTCACTTTTACTCGGTGGTGCTTGGAGATGTGCCCCAGTGGCTCCTTGCGACGCCGACACGGGATTCGGGGCAGGCGTTTGACGAACCTTGGATGTTCACGGATGGCCGCGTCCTACCAGACTCTGGCCTAGCCAGATCCTGGGTGACACATCCCGGAGTGAGGCGCACCTTCGTGTTCGCAGGAGTAGAGGAAACGCCCATTGTCAGCGAAGCCGTCGCGAACGTCTTCAGGGCGCTCGCACCCGGCGACGTGCAGCTCTTCCCGATGTCCATTGAGGGAGAGGCCGACCCGTTCTTCGTCGTCAACGCCACCAAGGTGGTTGATGCCATCGACGAGGCACGGTGCCGGGAGGTGCATCACTACGACGAGGGCGACCACCCCCCTGGATTGGAAGGGGAGTACAATTGGATCTACGGACTGCGAATCGACCCCGCCAAGACCGAGGGCGCGCAGGTCTTCCGGCTGAAGAAGTTCAAGGTTGCGTTCATCGTCTCGGAAGACGTCAAGAACGCCCTCGAAGCGGTCGGCAACCTGGGCGTGTCGTTCGAGCGCGTCACGGGCAGCGCGTCCAATGACACGCGGACCTTCAATTCCTGAGTCCCTCCTGGCACGCTTGGAACCATGACGGACCTCATCCTGACTGGTGCCTCCCGTGGGATTGGCCATGCACTGGCATTGGCGCTGGCCCCGTCCAGGGATACGCGGCTGTTGCTCGTGGCCCGTGACGCGGGCCGGCTCCAGGCGCTGGCGGCGGACGTGGAGCGGCTCGGGGGCCGGGCGCTGGCGGTGCCGGGGGACCTGGGGACGCTGGCCGGGGCCCGGGAGCTGGGGGCGCGCCTGACGGAGATCGCCGCGCCGGGGGCGACGCTCGTGCACAACGCGGGGCTGTGGCCGTCCCAGCGGGTGCTCAACGCGGACGGGCTGGAGACGGCGTTCGTCACCAACCACCTGGCGCCGCTGGTGATGCAGCGCCCGCTGCTGGAGTCCGGTCGGCTGCGGCGCATCCTGGTCGTCAGCGCCGGCCTCATCATCAAGGGCCGCTTCGACGCCGCCCGCACGCCCACGGGCGAGGACTTCTCCAGCATCCGCACCTACTGCGACACCAAGCTGTGCTTCGCGCTGGCCATGCGCGACGTGGCCACCGCGCACCCGGAGGTGGACGTGGTGGTGCTCCACCCGGGCGTGGTGCGCACCGACCTGGGCTCGCGGCCGGGGTTCGTGGGCTGGCTGCTGTCCCAGGTGAAGCGCGCCTGGGAGCGCCCGGAGGTCTGCGCCGCCCGGCTTGCGCGCATCCTCGCGCGCGAGCGCTGGTCCCCTCCCGGGGATGCCCGCTGGCTGCTGGAGGAGACCGAGCAGCCGTGGCCCGCCGTGGCCCGGGACGCGGCCACACAACAGGCGTTGCGCGACACCACCGCCCGACTGCTCGCCTCCCGCTGACGGGCGGCCCTGCCCGTGGCCAGCTTCCCCAGGGGAGGCACGCCATGCAGGAGCCGACACAGCCGAGGAAGCAGGCAGGACTTCGCGCCCCGGACGCGCCTCCCGTCCCCTGGCACGCGCTGCTCCCGGAGGCCGTGCTGGAGCGGCTCTCCAGCACGCCGCAGGGACTGACGGAGGCGGCGGCCCGGGAGCGGCTCGCGCGCCATGGCCCCAACGTGCTGGAGCGCTCGCGGCCGGACAGCGCGTGGCGGCTGCTGTGGCGGCAGATCGACAGCCCGCTCATCTGGGTCCTCATCGCGTCCGCGGGCCTGGCCATCCTGCTGGGCAAGGTGACCGACGGGCTCGTCGTCGCCGCCGTCGTGGTCCTCAACACCCTCATCGGCTTCGTGCAGGAGTACCGCGCGGGCCGGGCCATCGAGGCGCTGAACCACATGGTGCCGGAGACCGCGCAGGTGCTGCGCGACGGGCACCCTGTCACCCGGCCCGCGGCGGAGCTCGTCCCCGGAGACGTCGTGCAGCTCGCGTCCGGGGACCGCGTGCCCGCGGACCTGCGCCTGCTGCGCTCGCGCAACTTCCAGGTGGAGGAGGCCGCCCTCACTGGCGAGTCCGTGCCCTCGAGCAAGCACGTCGCGGCCGTGGCCGAGGACTCGGAGCTGGGGGACCGGGCGAGCCTCGCCTTCGGCGGCACGCTGGTGACGTCCGGCACCTCCACCGCCGTCGTCGTCGCCACCGGCGGCGCCACGGAGCTGGGCCGCATCTCCCACCTGATGCAGCAGGCCGCGGACCTGAGCACGCCGCTCACGCGGGAGCTGGCCCGGCTGGGCCGCCTCATCAGCGCGGGCATCGTCGTGCTGTCCGCCGTGCTGCTCGGGGTGGGCATGGTCCGGGGGTATGCCTTCAGCGACGCGGTGCTGGTGGCCATCACCCTCGCGGTGGCCGCCATCCCGGAGGGGCTGCCCGCCATCGTCACCATCGCCCTGGCCATCGGCGTGCAGCGCATGGCGTCCCGCCGCGCCGTCATCCGCAAGCTGCCCGCCGTGGAGACCCTGGGCAGCACGACCGTCATCTGCACGGACAAGACGGGCACCCTTACCCGCAACGAGATGACCGTGCAGGCGCTGTGGACCTGGCGCGGGCACTACACCCTCACCGGCGTGGGCCACTCCCCCCTCGGCGAGCTCTTCCGCGCGGGGCGCGCCCTGGACGTGGCTCCGGACGACGTGCGGGCGCTGCTCGTCGCGGGCGTGCTGTGCAACGAGGCCGACCTCCAGCCTCGCGAGGGGCGCTGGGGGATGACGGGCGACCCCACGGAGGGGGCGCTGCTGTTCGCCGCGAAGAAGGCGGACCTGGGCGTGATGGAGCTGCGCGAGCGCAACCCTCGCCTGGACGCCATCCCCTTCGAGTCCGAGCACCAGTACATGGCCACGCTCCACGCGGGGGGACCGGAGGGGCGCGAGCTGGTCCTCAAGGGCGCCCCGGAGGTCGTGCTGCGCCGCTGCGGGCCGGCGGTGGACCGCGACGCCGTGCTGGTGGAGGTGGAGCGCATGGCGCGGCAGGGGCTGCGCGTGCTCGCCTTCGCGCGCAAGGGCCTGCCCGGGGCGGAGGCCCTGCGGCCCCAGGACGTGGAGGCCGGCTTCACGCTGCTGGGCCTGCAGGGGATGATCGACCCGCCCCGCGAGGAGGCCGTGGCCTCCGTGAAGGCCTGCCACGCCGCCGGCATCCGCGTGAAGATGATGACCGGGGACCACCCGGGCACGGCGGAGGCCATTGGCCTTCAGCTCGGCCTCCAGGACCCGGGCCAGCCGGGCCTCACCGGCGCGCACCTGTCCGGCATGAGCGACGCGGAGCTGGCCGTGGCGGTGAAGGACACGAACGTGTTCGCGCGCCTGGCCCCCGAACACAAGCTGCGGCTGGTGCGCGCGCTCCAGACGCAGCGCCACGTGGTGGCCATGACGGGCGACGGCGTCAACGACGCGCCCGCGCTCAAGCAGGCGGACATCGGCGTGGCCATGGGCATCACCGGCACGGCCGTGTCCCGCGAGGCCGCGGACCTGGTGCTGACGGACGACAACTTCGCCACCATCGTCGCCGCCGTCGAGGAGGGCCGCCGCGTCTACGACAACCTCGTCAAGTCGCTCGCCTTCGTGCTGCCCACCAACCTGGGGCTCGCCCTCATCCTCATGCTGGGCGTGACGTTCTTCCCCCTGCAGGAGGCCGGCGGCGTGCGCGAGCCGCTGCTGGCCATGCGCCCCACGCAGTTGCTGTGGATCAACCTGGTGGCCACCGTCACCCTGGCGCTGCCCCTGGCCTTCGAGGCGAAGGAGCGCCACGTCATGCGCCGCCCGCCGCGCGCGCCGGACACGCCCGTCCTGAGCCGCTTCGTGGTGATGCGCACGGGGCTCGTCGCGCTGCTGATGGCGGCGGGCGCCATCGGCCTGTTCCTCTGGGAGTTCACGCGCCAGGGCGGCACCCCCAACCCCCTGGCCCTGGCCGAGGCGCGCACCATGGCCGTGAACACCGTGGTCAGCTTCCAGATCTTCTACCTGTGGCTGTGCCGCACGCTGACGGGCTCCTCGCGCGAGGTGGGCTTCGCGAGCAACCCCACCGTGTTCGTGGGCGTCGCCGCGCTGGTGCTGCTCCAGGCCGCGTTCATGTACGTGCCCTTCCTCCAGCGCCTCTTCGGCTCCGCGCCCCTGTCGCTGGCGGACATCGCGCGGTCGGTGCTGGTGGGCGCCTGCGTGCTGCCCGTGGTGGGCCTGGAGAAGTGGCTGCGCTCGCGGCGGCGGGAGGCGGGCCGGAGCGTGAGCGCCACCTAGACGCCCCCGTCCGCGCGCACGCCCAGCTCCTGGAGCAGGGCCATGAAGTCGGTGAGGTGGCGGGCGGCGGTGAAGCGGGTGCGGACATGTTCGTGCGCCTGGGTCCCCAGGCGGGCCGCGAGGACGGGGTCGTCCAGCAGCCGTCGCACCGCGGCGGCGAACCCGGCCAGGTCCCCGGGGTCCCGCACGAGCAGGCCGTCCACCTCGTGGCGGACCTGGTCCTGGAGGCCGCCCACCGCGCTGGCCACCACGGGCCGGGACTTCCACATGGCCTCCGTGATGGTGAGCCCGAAGCCCTCCCGCAGGCTCTTCTGCACCACCACCGCCGCCTGGCGCTGGAGCGCGTTGACGATGGCGGCGTTCTCGTCCGGGTCCACCATGGGCAGACAGGCCAGGTGGACGCGCTGGCGCAGGAAGTGCGGCTGCTCGTGCCACGCGGCGATGACGGACTCGAGCGTCGCCGCCGCCTCCGGATCATCCGCGACGGACGTCACGGAGGGCCCCGCCAGGACCAGCTCCGCGCGCAGGCCGGGCGACTCGCGCAGGAGCCGCGCGAAGCCCCGCAGCACCCCCACCGGGTCCTTCAGGGGGTCCCACCGGGAGACCTGCACCACGAGCGGCGTGCCGGGGACGGGCGCCGAGCCCAGCCGCGTGATGTCCGCGCCACGCGACACGCGGGCCGGGACCCCGTCCATCCGGGTGAAGACCGGGTCGGGCGCGTCTGGCGCGAGCCCCACGAGCCCCGTATGGCCCAGGATGGCGAGCGCGACCTCCGGCGCCATGGGCTGGTTCTTCACCGCGAAGATGTCGATGGAGGGCGGGATGACGACGGACCGGTCCGCGAGCAGGGGGGGCACGTAGGCGGCCCTTGAGAAGACCGCGAGCCGCGCGGCGGCCAGGTCCGGCGCGAGGAAGGCCCACGCCCGCGCCACCTCCTCGTCGGGCGTGTCACACCCGATGTGGCAGCGCCAGACCACGTGCGCGCCCGCCGCGGTGAACGTCGGGGCCAGCCCCGCGGTCTGGGGGTCGTGCAGCAGCACCACGTCCCCGGGCCGCACCAGGACGAGCAGCTCCTCCGCGTTGTCGCGGAGCACCTCCTCGTAGCAGGCGCGCTCGGCGGCCCCCAGCGGCGAGCCGTCTCCCCGCGAGCCATGCAGCGCGTGGTGCAGCCGCTTGGTGACGTGGAAGAACGCGGGCGTGCCCTGCACCACCATCCAGCGCGTGTCCACGCCCGCCCCGCGCGCGTACGCGAGCAGCCGGGGCAGCATCTCCGCCACGCCGCCGCCCCGGGCCGTGGAGTTCACGTTCCAGAAGGTGCGGCCCAGCATGCGCGCGCGGGCCTCGTCCGCGTTCGCCTGGAGCATCTCCCACTCCAGCCCCGTGAGCCCCGGCCGGAAGCGCTCCAGGGAGCTGGCCTGCACGTGGACCTCGAAGGGCTTCAGCATGGCGTCACCATCACGGCAGCGTGGGGTGCTTGACGACCAGCACGGGCCGGCGGCTTCGGGCCACCACCTCCTGCGCCACGGAGCCGAGCACCGCGCGGCGCACACCCGTGCGCCCGTGCGAGCTGAGGCAGAAGATGTCCGCCCCGTACCGCTCCGCCGCCTGGCAGAGCGCCTGCGCGGCGTGGACCCCGGGCAGCAGCTCCAGCCGGACGGTGATGCCCCGGCCGGCCACGTCACGGGGGACCAGCGCCTGGAGCTGGCGCCGCAGCTCGGGCTCGTCGTCCTCGTCCCCGCTCAGCGCCACCGCGGGCCAGAAGTCCGCGTAGACGATGGGGACCGGCGACTCGATGACGTACGCCAGGATGAGCTCTCCGCCCCGGGGCAGGAGCGACAGGGCGTGGGGGATGGCCCGGTTCGCCAGCGGCGAGAAGTCCGTCGACACGAGGACGCGCTGGATGGCCGGGATCTCCACGGGCGCCTCGGCCTCCCGCTCCACGCAGGTCGGGACGCAGGCGACCGCCGCCACCGGCGCGAGCTGGAGGGCGGAGAGCGACACCGAGCCATGCCGCACGCGCCGCAGCCCCCGCCGCTGGTGGGTGCCCAGCAGGAGGAGGTCCGCCCGCGCCGCCTCCGCCAGCCGGGACAGCGGCTCCGCCACGTTCCCGTGGTCCGAGGCCATCCGGACCTCCGCGTGGGGCTCGCCGATGCGCGACAGGCGCTCCCGCAAGTCCCTCTCGAGGATGGCCTCCAGGTTCTCCGACTCCGGGTTCACGCGGTACAGCCCGAGCCGTCCGTACTCCGTGGCCGGGTTGTAGACATGGGCGACCGTCAGGTCGACCGGCCCCACCCGCCGCAGCTCCGGCAGCCAGCGCAGCGCGAGCTCCGCGCTGTGGGAGAAGTCATCGCCCACGGCGACCCGCAGGGGGCGCTTGCCCTGGCACCAGTCCAGGAACGGCTCGGGCAGGCGGACCATCAGGAAGGGGCAGCGCGACATCTGCGCGATGCGCGCCGGGACGCCGCCCAGCCGCCAGCGCTTCTCCGAGCGCCAGCCCAGGGCCGCCGTGATGATCATCCGCGCCTGGATCTTCGCGGCGTGCTCGACCAGCGCCTCGTCCGGCATGCCCAGCAGCACCTGGGGCTCCACGGACAGCCCCGGGTGGCTCAACCGGTCGGCCTCGGCGGCCAGCCGCTGCTCCAGCTCGGTGATGGCGCTGCCGCGCTCGGCCGGCCAGTCCCGCCGGAGCATGCCGGGCTCCGCGGCGTGCACGAGCACCAGCGGCGTGCGCGTCCGCTCCGCGATGGCCGCCGCGACGCGGACGGCCTCCCGGGCATGGTCGGTGAAATCCGTGCCGACGACGATGGCCATGACGTCTCCCCAGGGCCTTCGCATGCCCCGCTGCCGCGCGGGACGCGCCCCTCCCGTGGAACGTTGGGGCCGGCGGCGGAGCGCGCAAGCGATCCGGGCAGGCGCAGGCGGCGAGCGGTCCCTCAGCCGGGCCCGGGGGCCGGCGCGGCGGGCGCCTCCGGGAAGAGCAGCTCCAAATGGTACGTGCCGTCCACGCGGCTACTGCGCACGGGCAGGCCGCTTTCGTGGAAGACGTCCAGCATGGAGGTGTTCGTCACCAGGACGTCCGCCTGGAAGCCGGGGATGCCCCGGGCCATGGCGGCCTCGCGGATGCGCCGCATCAGCACCGTGCCCACGCCCCGCCCCTGCCAGTCGTCGCGGACCACGAAGGACACGTCCGCCAGGCGCGTGGCCGGGTCCACGATGTAGTGCACCACGCCCACCACCTCCTCCGTGCCGGGCGGGCATGCGACCAGGGCCATGTCGTGCTCGAAGTCCAGGTCCACCAGCCGTTGGATCTCCTCGTGCGGGTGCTCCTTCTTGAAGCCCATGAAGCGCCGGTAGCAGCTCTCTTGCGACAGGCCGTACAGCAGGTCCTGCAGGGCGCGCTCGTCGGTGATGCGGGCCGCGCGGACGACCAGCGCGTCGTGCGACAGCGTGTGCTCCAGCCGCTCCTCCGCCCAGGGGTAGCGCGCGCGAGGGACCACTTGATCCGGCAGCACCCAGCGGCGGCCCTTGGCCTCGGCCAGCAGCTCCGCGCGGAAGTCCGGGTGGGCGACGTTGATGAGCGCGAGCGCGCGCTCCCGGATGCTCTTGCCCCAGAGCTCCGCGACGCCGTACTCCGTGACGACGGAGTGGACGTCCCCCCGGCTCGTCACGACGCCGGTGCCGGGCTCCAGCGCGAGCTGGATGCGGCTCACGGTGCCGCCGTGCGCGGTGGAGGGCAGCGCGATGATGGCCCGGCCTCCGGGGCTGCGGCTCGCGCCCCGGATGAAGTCCACCTGCCCGCCGATGCCGGAGTAGAAGCAGCCGCCCAGCGTGTCGGCCGCCACCTGGCCGGTGAGGTCCACCGCCAGGGCGGAGTTGATGGCGACCATCCGCGCGTTGCGCGCCACCACCGCCGGGTCGTTGGTGTCGTCGCTCGGCCGCATCTCGATGGCCGGGTGGTCATGCGCCCACGCGTAGAGCCGCTGGCTGCCCATGATGAACGACGTGACGAGCTTGCCCGCGAGCACCGTCTTCCTGCGCCCGGTGATGACGCCCGCCTCCACCAGGTGCATGACGCCGTCGGAGAGCATCTCCGTGTGGATGCCCAGGTCGTGGTGGTTCACCAGCGCCGCCAGGACCGCGTCCGGGATCCTCCCGATGCCCGACTGCAGCGTGGCGCCATCCGGGATGAGCCGGGCGACGTGCGCCCCGATGCTCCGGGACACCGCGTCGGGCGGCTCGGGGTGGACCTCCAGCAGCGGGAGCGACACCGGCACCAGGTGGTGGATGCGGCGCACGTCCAGGAACGAGTCCCCGTGCGTGCGCGGCATGTTCGGGTTGACCTCCGCGATGATGAGCGAGGCCGCGTCCACCGCGGCGCGCACGATGTCCACGGAGACGCCCAGGCTGACGTAGCCGTGGGCGTCCGGCGGGCTGACCTGGATGAGCGCCACGTCGATGCGGACCCGCCGGCTCCGGATGAGCTCCGGAATCTCCGAGAGGAACACCGGCATGAAGTCCGCCCGCCCCTCCTGCACGGCCTGCCGCACGTTGGGCCCGATGAAGAAGGCCACGTGGCGGAAGCGCCCGGCCTGCGCGGGCTCCACGTAGGGCGCGGGCCCCAGCGTCAGCAGGTGCACCACCTCGTTGTCCGAGAGGGAGGGGCCCCGCTGCTCCACCAGGCCCCGCACCAGCGTCACCGGCTCGGCCGCGCCCGAGCCGATGAGGATGCGCCTCCCCGGCAGCACGGCGCGCAGGGCCTCCTCGGCCGTCCTCACCCGGTCCGCGTAGCGTCGAGTCCAGTCGTCCATACCGGTGCGGATAAGCACGGGGCGCGGCCTCCGCGCGCGGGGGCGGTCAGGCTCGCGGGGTCCCTGCTCCCCTGACGGTGTACGTCCAGGAGGCGCCAGCCCCAGCTTGGAAGAAGCGCGAGGAGCCCAAGACCATGGATCCGTCCCTTCCCCCCGAGCCCTCTCTCCAGACACCGGAGCCCCGTCCGGCCCCTCCCCCGTCCATCCTCTGGTTCGACAGCCTGTCCCGCGAGGACGTGGCCCAGGCCGGAGGCAAGGGCGCCAACCTGGGCGAGCTGACCCGCGCCGGGCTGCCCGTGCCCCCGGGCTTCGTCATCACCGCCGCCGCCTTCCACCAGGCGATGGAGCCCGTGCGCGCCCGGCTGCGCGAGCTGTGGGAGCAAGTCGACCCGGATGACACGCGGTCGCTCGCCGGGGTCACGGAGTCGCTGCGCGCGCTCGTGCTCCAGGCGCCCCTGCCCGACTGGCTGGAGACCGCCATCCTCGCCGCCTACCACCGGCTGAGGGAGGGCGCCGCGGTGGCGGTGCGCTCGTCCGCCACGGCGGAGGACACCACCACCACCTCCTTCGCGGGCATGCACGAGTCGTTCACCAACGTGGTGGGCGATGACGCGCTCCTCGGCCGCGTGCGCGCGTGCTGGGCGTCCGCCTTTGGCCCGCGCGTGGTGGCCTACCGCAAGGCGCAGGGGCTCACGGAGCTGCCGGAGATCGCCGTGGTGGTGCAGGCCATGGTGGACTCGACGCGCTCGGGCGTCATGTTCACCGTGGACCCCACCACCGGCAACCGCCGGCACCTCGTCATCGAGGGGGCCTTCGGCCTGGGAGAGGTCGTCGTGGGGGGACAGGTGGAGCCCGACACGCACGTCGTGGACCGCGAGGGGCCGCGCCTGCTGGAGACACGCGTGGGCGTGAAGTCCTTCCAGTGGGTGCGCGACGGCGTGGGCCGGGAGAAGCGCGAGGAGCTCCCTCCGGAGCGGGCCCGCGCGCGGGTGCTCAAGGACGTGGAGGTGCTGGAGCTGGCGCGGCTGGGGATGCGCGTGGAGCGGCACTACGGCTCCCCCCAGGACATCGAGTGGGCGGAGCAGGACGGCCGCTTCTACCTGGTCCAGTCGCGGCCGGTGACGACGGGCGCCGCCGCCGCGCCGGAGGCCCCGGAGCCTGGCGCGTCCACGGGCAAGGCGCGGGTGAGCGGCCTGGGCGCGTCTCCCGGCGTGGTCTCCGGCCGCGTGCGGGTGCTGCGCGACGCGAAGGAGGGCTCCAGGCTGGAGGCCGGTGAAATCCTCGTGGCGCCCATGACTTCTCCGGACTGGGTGCCCACGCTGCGGCGCGCGGGGGCGGTCGTCACCGACAGCGGCGGCATGACGTGCCACGCGGCCATCGTCAGCCGCGAGCTGCGCAAGCCCTGCGTGGTGGGCACCCGCACCGCCACGAAGGTCCTGCGCGACGGGGAGGAGGTCACCGTGGATGGCGCCGCCGGCACCGTGCGCGAGGGCCGCGTCCGGGAAGCGCCCTCCGTGGCGGTGGTGGGGACCCCCGCACCCCAGGCGGCCCCCCGGGAGGCCCTGGGGCCGGAGGCGCTGGGCACGCGGCTCTACGTGAACCTGGCCCTGCCGGGACAGGCCCGGGAGGCGGCGGCGCTCCCGGTGGACGGCGTGGGGCTGCTGCGGGCGGAGTTCATGCTCACCGAGGCCCTGGGCGGCGTGCACCCGCGCAAGCTCATCGCCGAGGGGAGGAGCCGCGAGTTCGTCGAGCGGATGTCCCAGGCGCTCCTGACCATCACCCGCGCCTTCCGGGGCCGCCCGGTCGTGTACCGGACCACGGACTTCCGCACGAACGAGTTCCGGGGGCTGGAGGGCGGCGACGCGTACGAGACCGTCGAGGCCAACCCGATGATCGGCTTCCGGGGCTGCTACCGCTACCTGCGCGAGCCCGAGGTGTTCCAGTTGGAGCTGGAGGTGCTCGCCCGCGTGCGGGACGAGACGCCCAACCTGCACCTGATGATTCCCTTCGTGAGGACGAAGTGGGAGCTGGAGGCGTGCCTGGAGGCCGTGGACGCGAGCCCCCTGGGACACCACCGGGGGATGGAGCGCTGGGTGATGGCGGAGGTGCCCTCCGTCGTCTACCGCATCCCGGAGTACGCGCGCATGGGCATCACCGGCGTGTCCATCGGCTCCAACGACCTGACGCAGCTCATGCTGGGCGTGGACCGGGACTCGGAGTCGTGCGCGGAGCTCTTCGACGAGGAGGACGCGGCGGTGCTGGACGCCATCGTCCGCATCATCCGGGCCAGCCGCGAGGCGGGCATCACGGCGTCCCTGTGCGGACAGGCCCCGTCCAACCGGCCCGCCTTCGCGGAGCACCTGGTCCGCGCGGGCATCACCTCCGTGTCGGTGGACCCGGCGGCCGTCGGCGCGACCCGCGCGGCCGTGGCGGCGGCGGAGCGGCGGCTCCTGCTGGAGTCCGCCCTGCGCCGGTAGGCCTGCCTCAGGCGTACGTCCCGGCGTGCGCCTCCGCGCCCTCCGCCAGGGGCAGCGTGAAGAAGAACGTGCTGCCCACGCCGGGCGCGCTGTCCACGCCGACCTGACCGCCGTGGGCCTCCACCAGCCCCTTCACGATGGCGAGCCCCAGCCCCGCGCCCTCCTTGCGCTTCGGTCCGGCCTGCCAGAAGCGCTCGAAGATGCGCGGCCGGTCCTCCGCCGAGATGCCGGGGCCCGTGTCGCTCACCAGGAAGCGCACCTGGCCCGCCTCCGGCTGGACGCGCAGGAGCACCCGGCCGCCCTCGGGCGTGAACTTGAGCGCGTTGCCCAGCAGGTTGGAGAGGATCTGCGACAGCCGCTGCGGATCCGCCAGGACGCGGGGCACGCCCTCCGGCACGTGGGCCTGGAGGCTGAGCGACCTGGACTCCGCGAGCCCCCGGTGCTGCTCCAGGGCGTCCTGGATGAGCGGCGCCACCTCCAGCGGCGCGCGCTCCACCGTCAGGCTCCCGCCCTCCATCCGGGCCACGTCCAGCAGGTCCTGGATGAGCCGGTTCGCCCGCTGGACCGACTTCTGGAGGGTCTCCAGGCGCGGCCGGGCGCGGTCGCCTGGAGGCAGGTGCTTCTCCATCATCGTCGCGCTGAGCTGGATGACGTTGAGCGGGGCGCGCAGGTCGTGCGCCACGATGCGCAGGACCTCCTCGCGCATGCCGATGGCCTGCTCGGCCCGCTCGAAGAGGCCGGCGTTGTCGATGGCGAGCGCCGCGCGCCGGGCGAGCTCCTCCGCCTGGGCCTGCTCCCGGGCTCCGTAGCGGCGCCCTTCCCCGGACATCGCGAACAGGATGACGCCCAGGTTCCGCTCCCGGCTGCGCAGCGGCACGATGAGGGCCGAGCGCAGCGGCAGCGGCTCCCGGTGCCCGGCGTCCACCGCGGCCGCGTCGAACATCCCGGGCGGCACCTCCGCCAGCAGCAGGGTCCTCCCCGTGCGCTGCACGGAGGCGATGAGCGGGGCCGGCAAGAGGGACTCCGGCCCGTGCGCCGCGTCCAGCGCCCGCAGCCGCTCCGCCGTGCGCGCGTCCGAGGCCGCGTGCGCGGTCCGGTGGACGCGCCCGCTCGCGTCCAGGCAGGCCACCACGCACCAGTCCGCCAGCGCCGGCACGGCGAGCGACGCCACCGTGGCCAGCGTCGTGCGGGATGACAGCGACGCCGCGAGCCGCGGCCCCACGTCCGCGAGGAAGCGCCAGGCCTGCGCCAGGTCCTGGCGCTCCGTGATGTCCTGCATCTGCGAGATGAAGTGGAGCGGCATGCCCCGCGCGTCACGCACCACCGCGCTCCAGATGAGGATGGCGATGCGGCGGCCATCCTTGCGCACGTAGTGCTTCTCCCGCTGGAAGGAGGACAGCTCCCCCTGGCGCATCCGCTTGGCGTACTCCACGTCCATCGCCAGGTCCTCCGGCGCGGTGAGGTCCTGGAACGACCGGTGGAGCATCTCGTCCCGCGAGTAGCCCACCAGGTCGCAGAGCGCCGCGTTCACGTGGAGGAAGCGGCCATCCAGCCCCACCAGCGCCATGCCGACGGGCGCGCCCTCGAACGCGGTGCGGAAGCGCTCCTCGCTCAGGCGCAGCAGGTCCTCCGCCTTCCGCCGCGCGCTGATGTCCCGGAGGATGACGGTGAGCCACAGCGTGCCCTCCACGTCCAGCTTCATGATGCTGGCCTCCGCCGGGAAGGACTCTCCGCCGCGGCGCTGCCCGAGGATGGGCAGCCGCTCCCCCATGTGCCGGGACATCGCCGTGCCCTGCGCGAAGCGCCGCACGTGCTCCCGATGGACGGCCCGGAGGTTCTCCGGGAGGAGGATGTCCAGCGGCTGGCCCAGGACCTCCCGCGCGGAGTAGCCGAAGATGCGCTCCGCGCTCGCGTTGAACAGGACGATGCGCTGCTCCGCGTCGATGGAGATGATGGCGTCCGCGGCGTGGGTGACGATGCCCCCGAAGCGCGCCTCCGACAGCCGCAGCGACTGCTCCACCCCCCGCCGGCTCGCGTCCAGCCGGGAGAGGGCGTTCGCGTTCCAGAGGACCACGGCGAGGAAGGCCGCCATCGTCAGGAGCACGAAGAGCGTGATGCCCTCGGTGGTGCCGTAGAGCCCCAGCCGCTCCCCCAGGAGCCGGACGGCGCCCGCCGCGGGCACGACCAGCAGGACCGCGAGCAGCAGCCGCCGCGCCGAGTGGCCCCCGAAGTCCTCGCGCAGCAGCACGCCCGTCAGCCCGCGGTCCGGGTGGAGCGAGAGCAGCCCTCCCGACAGCAGCAGCAGGGCCAGCGACAGGAGGAGTCCCGGCGCCCTGGAGACCCCCGTCACGGTGTTCAGGGGGGGCAACCCGAACCAGTGCCCCTGGTACAGCCCTCCGACGAGGCCCCACACCGCGAGCAGCGCGGCGCACGTGGCCAGCCACCGCGCGGGGTACCCGCCCTGGCGCGTGCGCAGGTGCAACGTCCCGAGCGACAGCCCCGTGAACAGCAGGCCCAGCCCGCCGCCAGGGTTGCCCCGGGTGAGCTCCGCGACGCCCAGGACCACGACCCCGGCCGCCAGCACCCGCCCCACCGCGCGCCGCGCGCCACGCGCCTCCTGGGAGTGGAGCAGCCAGAGCGCGCCTCCCGCGAACATCAGGCCCCAGCCGTCCCAGGGAGGAGGACGGCCCGGGCCCGTGGAGGACGACAGGGCCTGGCCCCCCACCAGGAGCGCGCCCGCCAGGAGCGAGAACGCGCTCGCCACGGTGGCGACCTTCGCGAGCCCCCGCCAGAACAGGGGCGGGGTGACGGGAGGCGGACTCGTCATGAGGCCCCCGGGGCCGGCGTGCGCCGGCCGGTGCGCCACCGGTGGCCCCGGAGCAGGCCGCCCCGCGCGCGCGGCCCCGCGACGAGCAGGGGCACCAGCGGGGCGGCGACGGCGACGAGGACCCGGCCCCAGTCGCGAGCACCGGGCGGGTGCAGCCCCACGAGCGCGGCCAGCGCGGGCACCTGGATGAGCAGCACGGAGAGCCCCAGCGACAGGCCGCAGACCCACCGCGCGGTGCGGGTCCGCAGCCGGGTGAGCACGGCCGCGAAGGTGGCGCTCGCCAGCGTGAGCGTGGCCATCGCCACCGCCCGCGCGCGCTCGATGTCGTTGCCCTCCGACAGGCACCGCGCGAAGGCCCAGACGAGCCCGCACGCCAACAGCACGCCCACCGCCGTGAGCAGGGTCCACTCCCGCCAGGAGAAGAAGCGCGCCGCGGGCCTCGCGCGCAGCGGGGTGAGCCGCCCGGGCCGCGCGGCCGCCTGGAAGGCCAGCATCGCGGTGGGGTGGATGATGAGCTCCAGCCACACGATGTGGATGGGCAGGTACAGCAGCGGCTTGCCCCAGAGCGGCACCAGCGCCGCCGTGCCCACCAGCGGGATGTGGATGAGCAGCAGGTAGAGGAAGCAGCGCTGGAGGTTGGAGAAGAGCTGGCGGCCCTCCGCGATGGCGCGCACCAGCGTGCCGAAGTCGTCGTTGAGCAGCACGATGGAGGACGCCTCGCGGGCGCTGCGCGTCCCCCGCTCCCCCATGGCGATGCCCACGTCCGCGACCTGGAGCGCCGGCACGTCGTTCACCCCGTCCCCCGTGGCGGCCACCACCTCGCCCTGTCTCCGGAGCGCCTTCACCAGCGCGTACTTCTGGGCGGGCAGCGCGCGCGCCACCACGTCCACGGGGGGCACCCTCCCCGTGTCGTCCAGCCGCGCCACCAGGGCCTCTCCCGTGAGCACCACCGGGTGCTCGCCTCCCAGCCCCAGCCGCCTTGCGACCGCGAGCGCCGTCCGGGGGTGGTCGCCGGTCACCATCACCGTGCGCAGCCCCGCGTCGCGGCACTCCCGCACCGCCTCCTCCACGCCCGCGCGCACCGGGTCCTCGCACCCCACGAGCCCCACGAAGTCGAAGCCCCGGTCCGGCTCACCGCCATGCCAGTGCGCCGCGTCCAGCGTCCGGCTCGCGCACGCGATGACCTTGTGGCCCTCGCGCGCGAGCGCGTCCACGCGAAGCGCCCACTCCCGCCGGGCGTCCTCGGACAACGCGCACAGGTCCAGCACCCGCTCCGGCGCGCCCTTCACCGCGGCGAGCAGCGTCCCCGCGCCCTGCCGCACCACCGCCGTCTCGCGCTGGCGCTCCTCGGTGAAGGGGAAGGTGGCCTCGCGGGTGGGAGCGGGCAGCTCCGGCAGGTCCCGCGCGCCCGCCTCCAACAGCGCCACGTCCAGCGGATCCTTCCCCTCCTCCCGGGACGCCAGCACCGCGGTCCGCAGCAGCGCCTGGGGCGAGGTCCCGGGGGCAGGCAGCAGCCGGGCCACCCGCAGGAGCCCCTCCGTCAGCGTGCCCGTCTTGTCCGAGCACACGCAGCTCACGCGGCCGATGTTCTCCACGGAGATGGCCTGGCGCACCAGCGCCTGCCGCCGGGCCAGGCGGTACACCCCCGCGCCCAGGAAGAACGTGAGGGCCACCGGGAACTCCTCGGGCAGCGCCGCCACGCCGAGCGTCGCCGCGCTCAAGAGCGCGTCCAGCCACCCGAACCCCTGGCGCAGGCGGACGAGCGCCAGCACCACGCAGAGCGACGCGGCCACGCCCACCAGCACCGCCACCAGGTGCGCCACCGCGTGCTGGAGCGGCGTCCGCGCCCGCCCCTCCTGCCCCGCCGAGCGGATGATGCTCCCGTAGAGCGTCTCCTGACCGGTGGAGACGACGCGCACCCAGGCCGTCCCGGTGAGCAGCCGCGTGCCCGCGAGCCCCCAGTGCGTCGAGTCCACCGGCGGCTCCGAGCCGGGCGGGAGGCGCTCCAACGGCCGCTTGCGCACGGGCAGCGACTCGCCGGTGAGCGAGGACTCCTCGGCCTGCAGGCCCTGCCCCCGCACGACCAGCCCATCCGCGGGGAACGTGCCGCCTGCCTCCACGCGCACGAGGTCTCCGGGCACCACGTCCTCCGCCGGCACCTCCACCTCATGGCCGTCGCGAGACACCGTGGCGCGCTCGGCCAGGCGTCCGCGCAGGCCCTCGGTGGAGGCCTGGGTCCGGTGGTGCAGGTAGACGTCCATGCCCATCAGCGGCACGAGGGCCAGCAGCATCACCCCGCCATTCACCTGCTCGCCCAGGGCGAAGTAGAGGGCGCTCGTGCCCACGAGGAACCAGAGCATCGGGTCGCTCGCGGCCTCGCGCACGCTCTGGAGCGCGGAGCGGGGAGGCCGGCCCCGCACGTCGTTACGGCCGTAGCGCACGCGGCGCGCCAACACTTCATCCGCCCCCAGGCCACGCACGTCTTCCCAGCCCTGAGGCAGGCGATCGACTGGAACCAGGACTCGCATGACGCCCCCGGAAGAAGCTGGGGTCCTGAACGGGCGTCGGCAACGCGTCCGGTCCCCCGTGAGCCCCTTGGGACACGGGCGGCACGTCGCGCAGCCGCGGACGGGCCGTGCCGCCGGGAGGGACGCCTGGCCGCGGCCTCCTTGCGCCCGCGCTCCGGCCGCTCCACGCATCAGGGTGGACTCATGCGGGAGGGCACGGATGCGGATCCTCATCACCTCTGGAAGCAAGCTGGGCGGGACCCGGGAGATCGCCGGCCTGCTCGCCCGGGTCCTGCGGGACGAGGGCTTCGACGCGGAGACGACACCGCCGGAGGCCGTCGACTCCGTGCGCGCCTACGACGCCGTCATCGTCGGAGGCGGGCTCTACGCCAACCGCTGGCACCGGCAGGCCCGGCGCTTCGTGCACCGGCACCTCCACGAGCTGCGCGAGCGGCCCGTGTGGTTCTTCTCCAGCGGACCGCTCGACGACTCGGCGTCGCGGGAGCGCATCCCGCCCACGCACCAGGTCCAGGCGCTCATGGAGCAGGTGGGCGCGCGGGGCCACGCGACGTTTGGAGGAAGACTGGAGCGCGACGCCCGGGGCTTCATCGCCCGGTCCATGGCACGCGAGCACTCGGGGGACTGGCGGGACCCCGAGCGGATCGCCCGGTGGGCGCGGAGCGTGGCCGCGGAGCTGCGGGAGGCCGCGCGGCCGCTGGGCGGCTTCGAGTCCATGGGCGAGGAGTCACCGCGATGACGGCGGAGCCTCCTGACGTGCGCCGCGTCCGCTGCCTGCGCGTGGGCCTCCCTCGCTTGCGAGGTGACTAGCTTGGAGGGGCGACTGCAAGGAGAGGCCATGACCATCGCCTGCGCGACCAACTTCTCGGATGACGCCCGGCGCGCCTGTGACACGGCGGCGCTGCTCGCACGGCGGATGAAGGTCCCCCTCTGCATCGTGCACGTCCTGACCGGCAACCTGGTGCGGACCTTCGGGGACGCCATCTGCGAGACGGCCCGGTCCACGCTGCGCGACGAGTGCGACCGGCTGCGGGGCTCCGACCTCGAAGTCGACTCGGTGCTCCTCACGGGAGAGCCGGAAGAGGAGCTGCGCAAGCTGGTGGCGAAGCGCGGCTTCCAGTGGGTGGTGACCGGGACGCCGCGCGTGGACACGCCCTTCCGGGGCCTGGGGGGCACGCTCGACCGGATGGCCCAGGTGCTGGAGGTCCCCTTGCTGGTGGTCCGCGAGGGTGCGGGCCTGGAGGCCTGGGCGCGCGGCGAGCGCCCCCTGCGGGTCATGCTGGGCGTGGACCGCTCCAGGCCCTTCGAGGTCGCCCGCGAGTGGGTAAAGCAGCTCGCGAAGGTCGGGCCGCTGGAGGTCGTGGGGGGCCGCATCGTCTGGGTGGGGAGCGAGGCGGAGCGGCTGGGCCTGGTGCATCCGCACAGCTACAAGGACATGTCCCCGGAGCTGCGGGAGGCGCTGGAGCGCGAGTCGGACTCGCTGCTGGAGCCCCTGCGCGCCGCGGGCCTGCCGGTGCGCTCGCGGCTGGAGCCGGGGCTGGGCCGCATCGCGGACCACCTCATCGCCCTGGCCACGGAGGAGCAGGTGGACCTGCTGGTGGTGGGCACGCACCAGCGCAGGGCGCTCGCGAAGCTGTGGAGCGTGTCCCAGTCCGCGCGGAGGCTGGCGCCCATGTCGGTGGTCAGCGTGCCGGTGCCCGCGATGGAGCAGGCGCTGGAGCAGGAGCCGCCCCGGGTGCGCACGGTGCTCGCCACGACGGACTTCGGTGAGGCCGGCGACCGCGCCATCGCCTACGCCTTCGCCATCACGCCCCCGGGCGGCACGGTGCACCTGCTGCACGTGGAGCCCGAGGAGGCGACGCCCGAGGAGCTCCAGGCGGCGCGGCATCAACTGGCGCTGCGCGTCCCGGCCCCGGAGCACGACGGCAACCACAAGGTCGAGCTGTCGGTGCTGAAGGGTGACGACGTGGCGGCGGTCATCACCCAGGCGGCCGAGCGCCACTGCGCGGACCTGGTGTGCCTGGGCACCCACGGCCGCACGGGCGTGAGCCGGATGGTGCTGGGCTCGGTGGCGCAGCAGGTGATGGCCCGCAGTGACCGGCCCGCGGTGACGGTGCGCATGCCGCGCGCCTGAAAGACAGACGAGGTGAGACATGAAGGCAGCCGTGTTCCGAGGCCCCCAGAAGCTGGCCGTGGAGGAGGTGGAGCGGCCGAAGGCGGGGGTGGGCGAGGCCATCGTCCGGGTGACGCTCACCACCATCTGCGGCACCGACGTGCACATCCTGCGCGGCGAGTACCCGGTGAAGCCGGGCCTCACGGTGGGCCACGAGATGGTGGGCGTCATCGACGAGCTGGGCCCGGGCGTGACGGGCTACCAGGTGGGGCAGCGCGTGCTGGTGGGCGCCATCACGCCGTGCGGCCAGTGCCGGGGCTGCCTCTCCGGGCACGCGTCCCAGTGCGGCCACGGCGAGGGCCTGGAGGCCCTGGGCGGCTGGCGGCTGGGCAACACGATGAACGGCGTGCAGGCGGAGTACGCGCGCGTGCCCTTCGCGCAGGCGAACCTGGCGCCCATCCCGGACGAGCTGAAGGACGAGCAGGTGCTGCTCCTGGCGGACATCGCGTCCACGGGCTTCAGCGGCGCGGAGTCCGGCGGCGTGAAGATAGGGGACGCGGTGGTGGTGTTCGCGCAGGGGCCCATCGGCCTGTGCGCCACCGTGGGGGCGCGGCTCATGGGCGCGTCGCTGGTGATTGGCGTGGACGGGGACGACACGCGCCTGTCCATGGCGCGCAAGCTGGGCGCGGACGCGGTGATTGATATCCGCGGCCAGGACGTGGTGGCGGAGGTGAAGCGGCTGACCGGCGGCGGCGCGGACGTGGCCATCGAGGCGCTGGGCACGCAGCAGACCTTCGAGAGCGCGCTGCGCACGCTCAACCCCGGCGGCACGCTGTCCAGCCTGGGCATCTACTCCGGGAAGCTCCAGGTGCCCTACGACGCCTTCGCGGCGGGGCTGGGGGACCACCGCATCGTCACCACGCTCTGCCCGGGCGGCAAGGAGCGCATGCGGCGCCTGATGGAGGTGGTGCGCGCGAAGCGCGTGGACCTCACGCCGCTGCTCACGCACCGCTTCCAGCTCAAGGACATCCAGGACGCGTACGAGCTGTTCAGCCAGCGCAAGGACGGCGTGCTCAAGGTCGCCATCCGGCCTTGAGCACGCCGGCGGGTGCTACCGCGGCGCGAGCGTGCCGCTGAGCATCAGCCCGTTGACGCTCCCGGAGTTGGCCGCGCGGAGCTCGGCGAACCCTCCGGTGAAGTCCGTGGGCCGCAGGATGGCGTAGCCGTTCGCGTCCACGCCCGAGGCGAGCGGCGTGTTCAGCATGAGCTCGAAGCGGACACCCCGCTCCATGTTCTCCACGATGAGCGCGCTCACGTAGGTGGTGGGCGAGCCGTCGGAGCTGATGCTGAAGGTCAGCGTCCGGCCCTGGAGCGCGGAGACCACCTGCTGCTGGAAGGCCGCGCCGGTCGCGCCGCCGAACTGGACGGTGACGGGCGAGGTCTGGATGGTGGTGAGGTAGGAGCCGTAGTCCAGCGTCCGCGTCACCGTCGCCGACTCATAGCTGATGACGTAGGGGATCTGCCGCCCGCCCACATCCGCGAAGACGTCCGGAGGGCTCCCGGGCGGAGGCGGCGGACGGGAGTCGAAGTGGATGGTTCCGGAGATCCAACCCCCGGTGTCCACGCCAATGCCCACGTCGACGGTGCCATCGCCCGGCACCTTGAACAGGAAGCGCACCGGGCGCGTCTCGCCCTCGGTCAGGGTGAACGACATGGGGTTCGGAGACACCAGCGTGACCGGCACCGTGACGCCCGGCGCATCCGTGCGCTCCACGTGCCAGTCGCCATTCATCTGGAGGGTGTACGTCCCGGCCATGAGCGGCAGGAGCACCGTCTCCGCGGTCGTGTCCGTGATGGTCGCGTTCTGCGGCCCGGTGATGTCGAACGTCGCCCCCACCAGCCTGTAGGTCCGTCCGGCCGACGTCGACACCAGCGGCAGCTCCAGCAATCCCTCGCCGTCACGAACCACCGGCGTGGACGTTTCAGACACCTCACCACACGCGAGCGCCAGCAACGCGAGCGCGCCCACGAACCACTTCAGCATGTGCATGGACTTCCCCCTCGAAAAGGCGCCGACGATAGGATTTTGAACAACGCAAGGTCAAGACAGACAGACCCGCACTCACAATCACAGCCATTTCCAGCCGGCGCGTGCATCCTGTGGTTCATGAGCGACACCCCTGACCTCAAGACGGCGGACCTCTGTGACGCCCACGCGGGAACTCCACGCTTCCAGGTCGCGGAGCCGGGCTTCCTGGACTACGGCGGGCGCCGGAGCTTCTTTGGACCCATCAGCACCGTGCGCGCGCCGGAGGACAACTCCCTCGTGCGCAAGGCATTGGAGGAACCCGGCCTGGGCCGCGTGCTGGTGGTGGATGGCGGCGGCAGCCGCCGCTGCGCGCTCGTGGGTGACGTGCTCGCCGCCCTGGGGCAGAAGAACGGCTGGGCGGGCGTGGTCGTCCATGGCTGCATCCGCGACGCGGAGGAGGTGGGCCGCACCGACATCGGCGTGAAGGCGCTGGGCACCCACCCGCTCAAGAGCGGCAAGCGCAACGAGGGCCAGCGCGACGTGGAGGTGCGCTTCGCCGGCGTCACCTTCACCCCGGGCCATCACCTCTACGCGGACGCGGACGGCATCGTCACTTCGGAGAAGGCCCTGCGCTGACCTTCGCCCTCCCCGTCCCGGGCCACACGGAGCGCAGCGTCCCCGCGATGGTGCGCAGCGCTTCCGCCCGGGGATGCCCCGGGCGCCACGCCAGCGCGAGCGTCCGGCCCGGGCCCGGCGGCGCGAAGGGCCGCACCACCAGCTCCCCCCGCCGGTTCTCCATGGAAACGGCGAGCTGGGGCAGCAACGTGACGCTGCCCACCGCCATCACCATCTGCGCGAGCGTCGTCAGGCTGGTGGCGCGGTAGTCCACCTCGCGCGCCCCCACGCGCGTGCACAGGGCCAGGGTCTGGCTGCGGAAGCAGTGCCCGTCCTCCAGCAGCAACACGTCCTCTTCATCCAGGTCGCTCAGCCGCACCTGCTTCTTCTTCTCCAGCGGATGCCCCGGCGGCGCCGCCACGACGAAGGGGTCCTCCGCGATGACCGCGTGCTCCACCTGACGCCCCAGCTCCGCGTCCAGCGCCAGCAGCGCCGCGTCCAGCCGCCCCTCGTCCATGTCGCGCATCAGCAGCGCCGTCTTCTCCTCGCGCAGCCGCAACTGGAGCTTCGGGTAGCGCTTCACCAGCTCCGCGCCCCCGGGCGTGAGCATCACCCGGCGCGCGTCCCGCTCGAACACCTTCACGCCGAGCACCGACTCCAGTTGTTGAATCTGCCAACCAGCACTCGCAGACGGCCGGGCCCAACGGCCCGGTGCTGCTCCAGGACCACCACCTGCTGGAGAAGCTGGCCCGCTTCAACCGCGAGCGCATCCCGGAGCGCGTGGTGCACGCGGTGGGCTCCGGCGCCTACGGCACCTTCGAGGTGACCCGGGACCTCACCCGCTTCACCCGCATGAAGGTCTTCAGCGCGGTGGGCAAGAAGACGGAGGCGTTCCTGCGCTTCTCCACCGTGGCGGGCTCCAAGGGCGCGCCGGACACCGCCCGAGACCCGCGCGGCTTCGCGGTGCGCTTCTACACGGAGGACGGCAACTGGGACCTCGTGGGCAACAACACGCCGGTGTTCTTCCTGCGGGACGGCATCAAGTTCCCGGACTTCATCCACTCGCAGAAGTACGACCCGTACACGAACTGCCAGGAGCCGGACAACGTCTGGGATTTCTTCTCCCACTCGCCGGAGGCCACGCACCAGTTCACCTGGCTCTTCGGGGACCGGGGCATCCCCGCGACGCTGCGCCACATGGATGGCTTTGGCTCACACACCTTCCAGTGGGTGAACGCGAAGGGCGAGCGCTTCTGGGTGAAGTTCCATTTCAAGACGGACCAGGGCATCCGCACCCTCACCACGCAGGAGGCGGAGGTGATTGGCGGCAGGGACCCGCAGCACCACCAGCGCGACCTGTACCAGGCCATCGACCGGGGCGAGTTCCCCTCGTGGACGCTCAAGGTGCAGGTGATGCCGGAGGCGGAGGCCGCCCACTACCGCTTCAACCCGTTCGACCTGACCAAGGTGTGGCCCCACCAGGACTACCCGCTGATGGAGGTGGGCAGGCTCACCCTGGACCGCAACCCGGAGAACTTCTTCGCGGAGGTGGAGCAGGCGGCGTTGGATCCGTCGCACTTCGTGCCGGGCATCGGCCCGTCCCCGGACCGGATGCTCCAGGCGCGCCTCTTCGCGTACGGCGACGCGCACCGCTACCGGCTGGGCATCAACAGCACGCAACTGCCGGTGAACGCGCCCAGGGGCGTGAAGGGCGGCGCGCGCAACTACGGCCGTGACGGCGCCATGCGCTTCGACGGCAACGGCGGGCGTGGCCCCAACTACGAGCCCAACAGCTTCAACGGCCCCGCGCAGACGGACGAGGCCCTGGGCACCGGCTACGCGGTGAGCGGCATGACGGGCGCCTTCGTCCACGGCAAGCACGCCGAGGACGACGACTACGTCCAGGCTGGCGCGCTCTACCGGCTGATGGACGAGGCCGCGAAGGCGCGGCTGGTGGAGAACGTCTCCGGCAGCCTGGCCCAGGTGAGCCGCGACGACATCATCACCCGGGCCATCGCCCACTTCCGCGCCGCCGACGAGGACTACGGCTCGCGCATCGCCAGCGCCGTCCAGCAGAAGCGCCGCGCCCGCTAGGGAGGAACACCGACCATGAGCCCCACGAACGCCCCGAAGAACGCCGCTCCGCTCTCGGACGCCTACACCGCCGGCATGCGGGACATCGCGAGGGCCGCCTTCACGCTGGCCCGGGCGGGCGACGCCGGGAAGCTGCGGCAGATGCTCGACGCCGGAGTTCCCGTGGGGCTGCGCAACGAGCGGGGGGACTCCCTGCTGATGCTGGCCTGCTACCACGGCCACGTGGAGGCGAGCCGGCTGCTGTTGCAGCGCGGGGCGTCTCCGGAGCAGCCCAACGACGCCGGCCAGACACCGCTGGCCGGCGCGGCCTTCAAGGGCAACGAGGCCATCGCCACGGTGCTCCTGGACGCGGGCGCGAACGTGGACGGCGCGGGCCCGGATGGCCGCACGCCGCTGATGTTCGCGGCCATGTTCGACAAGCTGGAGCTCGTGGAGCTGCTCATCCAGCACGGCGCGGACGCGCGGCGGCGGGACGCGGACAGGCGCACCGCGGTGGACTACGCGCGGGCGCTTGGCGCGTGGCGGTCAGCCACCCGGCTGGAGCCTCAGCCCTGAGCCTCCCCTGTCACGGGGAGTAGCCGTCCGAGAGCGTGCGCATGAAGGCGACGATGGCCTGCTCCTCCTGGGGTGACAGGCCCAGGTTGCCCACCGTCCGCGTGTTGATGTTCAGCCCCACCTCCGGCAGGGGCCAGCAGTCCACGCCCGGCGTCCCGGAGGCGCTGGAGGTGCAGACCGGCAGCACGTCACGCGTGTTGTAGAAGTGGACGACGGACTCCAGACTCTTGAAGTAGCCGTTGTGGCCATAGGCCTTGGTGAAGCCAGGGTATGGGCGCTTGTCCACGTTGCGCAGGGTGGGGACCTTGACCTTGCCCAGGTTGGCGCGCGCGAAGGACGCATACTCCGGGCGCGTCTGGAGGAAGCCCCCCAGGCCGGTGTCGATCCAGAAGGGCCCGTCCGGGTTGAACTGGAGCTGCCAGTACCAGGGGTTGAGCAGGTTGCGCGGAACGCCCAGGTTCTCGAAGGTGTAGTCGGTGAAGAGCGGCGGCTCGCCATTCGGGCCGCGCTGGCTCGTGTGGCAGGTGTCGCAGTGGGCCTTGCCCTCGAACAGCTTCAGGCCCCACTGCTCCTGGGAGGACAGCCGCGCGCGGCCCGCGAGGACCGCGTCGTACTTCGAGGAGAAGGCGTTCACCTCGCGGGAGCCCTCGTACGCGGCGATGGACCTCGCGATGTTGTCATACGCGCGCGGCACGTCCGCGCAGATGCGGGCGCCCCAGACGGCCCGGAAGAGGTCGCCGTAGGGGCCACCGCAGACCTTGGCCACCACCGCGGCTTCGCTGGGGTTGTTCTGCTCCACGGGGTTCAGGAAGGGGCCCTGCGCCTGGTCCGCGGCGGGGTTGCCCAGCTCCTCGCCCGTGGCGCGGCCGTCCCAGAAGTTGCCGCCCACGAACCGGGCATGGCCTGGCGTCACGCGGTGGAGGATGGGGGCCTGCGTGGCATAGGCGGACGAGGGCGGCTTGCGATTGCCGAAGCGCCCCCGCACGGCGCCTTCATAGACAGAGCCGGTGAGGTTGATGATCAGGCTGGGGCCCGTCCAGCCCACCTCGGGGCCATGACAGACGGCGCAGGCCTGGCCCATGGGCTCGGAGAGCCGGCGGTCGAAGAAGAGCAGCTTGCCGAGCCGCTCCACCGGCTTCAGCCCACCGGGCCCCGACGAGGCCTCCTCGCGCAACGTGGCCTCGAAGATGGCCGAGGCCTGGAGGGACTCGGCCGTCTCCGGCGGCTTCGACTCGCCCGTGTCTCCGCTCGCGGGAGAGTTCAATGACAACATCCCCGGGGCCGGAGCGACTTCACACGCCAGCGACCCGCCCAGCGTCATCAGCAGGAACAACCTCCACCATGACCGTGACCCATGCATTTCCAGCACCTCGGAGCGGGAGTGGCGGCCAGGGTGCCGTCGCCACCGGACCCCGGCCATGGGCCGGAAGCGCGGGCGGCTGTCGGATTCCATGGATGGGATTGCCCTTGGGAGTTGAAAAGGCATAGGAACGCGACCATGAGCTCCACGAACGACCCGAAGAACCCTGCTCCGCCTTCGAATGCCGACGACGCCGCCGTGCTGGACTTCGTGCGGAGCGCCTTCGCGGTGGTCCGCACGGGGGACGCGCGGAAGCTGGCGGAGATGCTCGACGCAGGGCTCCCCGTGGGGGTCCGTAACGAGCGGGGTGATTCGCTCCTGATGCTGGCCAGCTACCACGGCCACGTGGAGGCGACCCGGCTGCTGCTGGAGCGCGGGGCGGACCCCGAGCAGCCCAACGACGCGGGCCAGACGCCGCTGGCCGGCGCGGCCTTCAAGGGCAACGAGGCCATCGCCACGGTGCTCCTGGAGGCGGGCGCGAACGTGGACGGCGCGGGCCCGGATGGCCGCACGCCGCTGATGTTCGCGGCCATGTTCGACAAGGTGGAGATGATGGAGCTGCTCATCCAGCACGGCGCGGACCACCGGGTCCGGGACGCGGACAGGCGCACCGCGCTGGACTACGCGCGGTCCATGGGCGCGGCGCGCGCGGCCGCCCGGCTGGACCCGAAGCCCTGACAAAGACACCCGGGGCTACGCGTTCGTGTGGCCCCAGGCGTCCTCGGACGGCCTGCCCCGGCCGTCCCCGCCCCGGGCCGCCTCCGCCTCCACCAGCGAGGTGACGGCCTCCACGATGTGCTCCGCGTCGATGCCCGCGGCGTTCAACAGCTCCGCGGGCTTGCCGGAGCCGGGCATCTTCGTCACCGCGAGCCGCACCACCGTGGGCAGCCGCTCGCGCTCGCCGGTGAAGGCCTCCAGCACCGCGTCCGCCAGCCCCCCTTCCGCCCAGTGGTCCTCCACCACCACGAGCCGCCCCTGCGTCTCGCGCGCGGCCTTGCGCAGCGTCTTCGCGTCCACCGGCTTCACCGAGTAGAGGTCGATGACGCGCACCGGGACGCCGTCCTCCTTCAGCGCCTCATACGCCTTGAGCGCCTCGTGCAGCGTGATGCCGGCGGCCACCACCGTCGCCACGTCCTGGCCGGACTGGCGCACCACCTTGCTGCCCCCAATGGGGAACTCCTCCGTCGCGGGGTAGAGCACCGGCGTCTTCTCACGCGTGCTGCGCAGGTAGGTGATGCCCTGACGCTCCAGCACCTGCGCCAGCAGCTTCGCGGTCTGGTTCGCGTCGCTCGGGTAGAGCACCGTGCTGCCGCCCACCGCGCGCATCATCGCCAGGTCCTCCAGCGCCATCTGCGACGGGCCGTCCTCGCCAATGGACACGCCCGCGTGGCTGCCGCACAGGTGCACCGTGGCGTTGGAGATGGCCGCCATGCGCACCTGATCATAGGCGCGTGACAGGAAGGCCGCGAAGGTGCTGACGAAGGCCCTCTTGCCCAGCACCGCCATGCCCACCGCGCTGGACACCATGTTCTGCTCCGCGATGAACATCTCGAAGTAGCGCTTCGGGTGCGCCTTCTGGAACTCGCTCGCGTACGTGGAGTTGGACACCTCCGCGTCCAGCGCCACCACGTCCGGCCGGGCGTTGCCCAGCGCCAGGAGCGCGTCGCCATAAGCCTTGCGCGTGGCCTCCTTCTGGCCGACCTCGTACGTGGGCAACCGCAACGGCGAGGCCTTGTCCTGGACGGTGGCCTTCAGCGCCTCCGGCGTCTTCACCTGGATGCGGACGTGGCGCTCCCCGCCCAGCTCGCGGATGGCGTCCTTCGCCTTGTCCTCCGGCAGCGGCTTGCCGTGCCAGCCGTCATGATTGGCGATGAGCGAGGAGCCGCGCCCCTTCTCCGTCCTGCAGATGAGGCAGGTGGGCTGACCCTTCTTCGCCTGGGCTTCGGCGAAGGCCCGGTCGATGGCGTCCAGGTCGTGGCCATCCAGCGTGACGGCGTTCCACCCGAAGGCGCGGACGCGGGCCGCGTAGGCCTCCAGGTTCCAGCCCAGCTCCGTCTCGCGGCTCTGCCCCAGGCGGTTCACGTCGATGATGCCGCACAGGTTGTCCAACCCGTAGTGGCCGGCCTTGTCGAACGCCTCCCACACGGAGCCCTCCGCCGTCTCGCTGTCGCCCATGAGCACGTAGGTGCGGAAGGGCAGCCCGTCCATCCTCGCGCTGAGCGCCATCCCCACGCCCACCGCCAGCCCCTGCCCGAGCGAGCCGGTGGCCACGTCCACGAGCGGCAGCACGTGCGGGTTCGGGTGGCCCTCCAGCCGGCTGCCGAACTTGCGCAGCGAGAGCAATTCCCTGTCGTCGATGGCGCCCGCCGCCTTGAAGGCGGAGTAGAGGACCGGGCAGGCGTGGCCCTTGGAGAGCACGAAGCGGTCGTTGTTGGGGGCCTTCGGCTGCTGGAAGTCGAAGCGCAGGTACTTCTGGAACAGCACGGCCATGATGTCCGCCGCGGACATGGACGAGCTGGGATGGCCCGAGCCCGCCGCCGTGGTGCAGCGGATGCTGTCGATGCGCAGTTGCGCCGCGAGGTCCGCCAAGGTGTCCGCCATCTCTTCCGCTCCCGGGTTTGGGGGGCCAGGGGTGTGCCCTGGCTAGTGTGTTGACTGCCCCCGCTTCCGAGAAGCGCTGCCCCCCGCTGGCCCTGTTCGCAGGCAGAATCCGCGAGTGCCTGCCCGCCCGGCCGGACGTGGGCGACAGGGCATGCGCATCTTGAAGAAACGCCATCCGGGCGCCTCGCGCCCCCGCCGGGAGAATCCATGAATCCGCTGCGACAGCTCGCCGAGTTCGGCCAATCCGTCTGGGTGGACAACCTCCAGCGCAGCTACATCACGAAGGGCACGCTGAAGAAGTTCATCGAAGAGGACGGGCTCAAGGGGCTCACCTCCAACCCGACCATCTTCCAGAAGGCCGTGTCGGGCAGCGACGACTACCAGGACCTCTTCGACGCGGCGAAGGGCCAGGGCCTCTCCGGCAACGACCTCTACGAGCAGCTCGCGGTGCGCGACGTGCAGGGCGCCGCGGACCTCCTCAAGCCCGTGTACGACGCGACGAAGGGCCAGGACGGCTACGCGTCGCTGGAGGTGTCTCCCCGGCTGGCGCTGGACACGCAGGGCACGCTGGAGGAGGCGCGCCGGCTGTGGAAGACGCTGGCGCGGCCCAACGTGATGATCAAGGTGCCGGGCACGCTGCCGGGCCTGCCGGCCTTCGAGCAGCTCACCGCCGAGGGCATCAACGTCAACGTGACGCTGCTCTTCAGCCAGGAGCGCTACAAGCAGATCGCCGAGGCCTACGTCTCCGGCCTGGAGAAGCTCGCCGCGTCCGGCGGGGACGTGAGCCGCGTGGCGAGCGTGGCGTCGTTCTTCGTCAGCCGCATCGACGCCATCGTGGACAAGGAGATGGAAAAGAAGCTCAAGGCGGGCGCCACGCCGGAGCAGCAGAAGGCGATGGAGGGGCTGAGCGGCAAGGTCGCCATCGCCAACGCGAAGCTCGCCTACCGCACCTTCAAGGAGGTCTTCGGGAGCGCGCGCTGGAAGGCGCTCGCGGCGAAGGGCGCGAAGGTGCAGCGCGTGCTCTGGGCGAGCACCAGCACCAAGAGCCCGAAGCTGCGCGACGTGCTCTACGTGGAGGAGCTCATCGGCCGCGACACGGTGAACACCATGCCGCCCGCCACCATCGACGCGTTCCGGGACCACGGCAAGGTGCGCCCCAGCCTGGAGGAGGACCTGCCGGCGGCCGAGGCGACGATGCGCCAGTTGGAGGCGGCCGGCATCTCCATGAAGACCGTCACCGACGAGCTGGCCACCGACGGCATCCGCCTGTTCTCCGAGTCCTTCGACCAGCTCCTCGCCGCGGTGGGCGACAAACTGAAGAAGACCTGAGGCCGGACGCCCACGTCCAAGGCGGCGGCGTCACCCGGTGGCGCTACCGACTTCCGTGTGGAGGAGGCTGCTGGAAGCGCGCGGGGACGGCGGCGGGCTCCAGGTCCGCCGGGTGCGTCTCCAGCCAGCGGGCCACCGTCGCGGCCTCGGGCTCGCGCGTGGCGCGGACGAAGCGCGCGCGGGCCGTCTCCGCCTCCTGCCTCGCGGGCTGCTTCTCTCCGGCCTCCCACAACGCCCTCGCGAGCGCGAAGCCTGACTCCGCGAGCGTCGCGTCCGGCATCGACGGGTACGCCACCGCCAGCCGCAGCGGCGCGATGGCGTCCTTCGCGCGGCCCAGGCCCAGCAGCGCCTGGCCCACGCCGTCCTGGCTGTACTGGAAGGTCTCGTCCCCCGGCGGCGCCACCTGCCGCTTCGTCGCGAGCGCCTCCTCGTAGACGCGCAGCGCCTCGTCATGGCGGCCCAGCGCCAGCAGGCACATGCCCACCTCGTCCAGCCCCTCCGCCACCGGCAACGTGCGCGCGCCCAGGAGCGCCTTGCGGATCTCCACGGCGGCGCGCGCGTGCGGCAGGGCCCGGGCCGGCTCCGCCGCCTCGCGAAGCGCCCAGGCGAGGGCGTCATGCCTCCGCGCGGTGTCCGGGTGCAACGGGCCCACGGCGGCCTCCGTCAGCGACAGCGCGCGCTCCATCAACGCCACGCCGCGCGCGGTGTCCTTCATCCGGATCGCCAGCCCTCCCTGGAGGAAGAGGATGCGCGCGCGCAGCGGGTGGCCTTCCGGCAACGCCGCCTCCGCCCGCGTCCGCGCCTCCTCGAACAGGGCCTTCGCACGGGGGAAGTCATTCCTCGCGACCGCGAGGTTGCCCTGGTTGACCCGCACCTCCGCCTCCAGCACGGCGTCGCCGCCCATGCGGCGCAGCGTCGCGTCCGCGAGCCCGCTCCAGACCTCCGCCGGCTCGAAGTGCCGCTGGCCCTCCTCCACGTAGAGCAGCCGGTTGAGGATGGTGACCTTCAGCCGGTCCGCCCTGCCGGCCTCCGCGTCGAAGGCCGCCTGCCGCAGCGCGGTCGCTGCCCCCTCGGAGTCCCCGAGCTGCTCTCGCATCCAGCCCTGCTGGAGCTGGAGCCGGGCCATCAGCGGCGCGTACCCGGTGGCGCGCACGGGCTCCACGAGCGGCTCCAGCCGCGCCCGGGCCTGGGGGAGGCGTCCGCCATCCACCAGCACCTTCACCTCCGACAGGAGTGACTCCAGGCGCTCCACCTCGGCGCGCTCCGCGGGCGACTCCGGCAGGCGCTGCTGCTCGCCCAGCTTCGCCACGTCCGCGCACTCGTCCAGCGCGGGGAGCGCGTTCACCAGCGACAGGGACTTCTCCACCAGGGCGGTGTCCGCGGAGGACAGCAGCGCCACCACCGCGCGCGCGTCCTCGCGCCGCCGCTCCAGGCACACCACGCGCTCCACGCGCAGGGCCTCCGGCTGGGTGCCCTCCACCAGCGTGGCCCTGCACGCGTCCGTGTGCTGCTGGCTCCAGCTTCGCGCGTACCCGTCCAGCACGGCCGCCACGCGCCCGGCCATGTCCGCGCCCAGCGGGCTGCCCGTGGCGGTGAAGGCACGCACCACCTGCTCCCGCTGCGCCGGCCCCCACACGCGGGCCATGAGCGCGTCCGCGCCCTCGCACACGCGCGACTGATGATGGAGCACGCCTCCGCCCAGGAGGAGTCCGCCCGCCAGCAGCGCCGCGCCGCTCCACGCGCGTCGCCGGGCCCTGCGCTTCGGCTCCTGCCCCAGCGCGTCCAGCAGCTCCGCGAGCGACGGGAAGCGCTCCGCCGGCCGCAGCGCCAGCCCGCGCATCACCGCCCGGCCCACCCACGCGGGCACCCGCGAGTCGCGCGGCGGCTCCAGGAGGCGGGGCGCGTCCGGGCCCTCCAGGTCGGCCGGCGTCCGCAGCGCCTGCATGCGCGCGACGTCGAAGGGGCGCTGGCCGTAGAGCGCGGCGTACAGCGCGGCGCAGAAGCTGAACTGGTCCGTGCTCGCGTCCGGGACCGCGCCCAGCACCTGCTCCGGGGACATGTAGTTCGGCGTGCCCATCACCGCGCCGGTGACGGTGATGGGCGCATCCAGCATGCGCCGCGACGCCGCCAGGTCGGCCACCTCCCGCGCGGCGAGGTCCGCGTCGTCGCCAGAGGGCAGCCCCACCTGGCGCGCGAGCCCGAAGTCCGTCACGCAGACGCGGCCCCGGCGGTCCCTCAGCACGTTGGCGGGCTTGAAGTCGCGGTGCACCAGCCCCACCGCGTGCGCGGCCACCAGCCCCCGGCCCGCGCCCAGGTACGCCTCCAGCACCTCGCGCCACGAGCGGGGGGCCTCCTTCAGCCACTGCCCCAGCGTGCCTCCCTCCAGCAGCTCCATCGCCAGGAAGACCTGGGCGCCCCAGATGCCCACGTCGAACACCGGGATGACGTTCGGATGCGAGATGCGCGCCATCGCCTGCGCCTCGCGCAGCAGCCGCGCCCGTCCCTGCTCTGGATCCGCGTGCCCATCCGGGCGCAGCAGCTTCAGCGCGACCTTCCGGTCCAGGTCCGGGTCATAGGCCGCGTACACCACGCCCATGCCTCCCGCGCCCAACGGCCGCAGGAGCAGGTAGCGCCCCACCTGGATGGGCGAGGACGCGCTGGCCCGGGGTTGCCGGTCCGAATCGCTCGTCGCGGACACGGGCTCCGCCGACTTCCGCGGCAGCAGGCGCGTCGCCTCGCCCTCGGGGTTGCGCGCGGGGAGCGTGTCGTCGCGCTCATGTCCGGCCGGGGTCTTCATGGTGGGGACATCCTAGAGGCGCTGGCGCGGCCATCACCATGCCCCCACAACCGGGCTATCCTCCCCTTCGATAATAGGGGGCCGTGGTCTCTTCCCCCGAGCACAAGGGCTGATCATGAACGTCACCCGTCCCCAGTACCACCCTGTCTCCCTGCCCACCGAGCAACCAGCCGCGCCGCAAGGCAACGCGCAGGTCCAGGGCCAACGCGCGCCGGAGCCGGTGCACGAGGCGCGTCAGTCCACCCACCTGCCGCAGGACCGCTTCGAGGAGTCCCCCGAGGTCGCGGGGCAATGGGCCGCGCAGGCCGCGCAGGCCGGGCAGCCCCAGGGCGCGCGGCCCCTGGAGCTGTCCCAGATGGAGCAGGTGCCCTCGCTCACGGACGCGAAGTCCCCGGACGCGAAGGGCTGGGCCCAGCCGACGCCGGTCCTCCGGCAGACGGACGACATCAATTGCGGTGCGACGGCCGCCGCGATGCTGGTGCGCGCCAGCGGCGGGGGGCAGGGGCAGACGGACGCCCAGCTCGTGCAGTCGCTGCAAGCAGGCTACTCCGACAGCAAGGGCACGACGCCCAAGCAGATGAGCGACATGCTCGCGGGCCAGGGCTTCGAGGTGACGCGCGGCGCCTCCAACTTCGACCGCGACGCGCTGAACGCCGCGCTCGACTCGGGCAAGAAGGCGCTGGCCCTGGTGGACTCCAACCTCATCCAGCCCGGCGCCTCCGGCACCACGCCCGCGGGCAGCGCGCACTGGGTGGAGATCGACGGCAAGGATGCCCAGGGCCAGTACCGCATCCACGATCCGGCCACCGGCTCCAGCCATGACGTGAGCCTCCAGCACCTCACCCAGGCGATGAACTCCGGCTGGGATTCGTTCCAGGGCGGCGGGATGCTCATCGTCAATCCCAAGGGCGGTGACACGTCCACCCTCGCCGCGTCGAACGTGAACCACGCCACCCCGCTGGGGGACTCCTCCGGCATCGGCTCCAAGAACAACTCGTTCGGCTCGCGCGAGTCCGGCTCGTAGCGCCCCGGCGTGGGGACGCGAAGAGGCCCCGCGTGCATCGCACGCGGGGCCCCGTCCTCCACGCCCGACCGTCTCCTCAGATGTTCGGGATGTCGGAGGCGAAGCGCTGGTTGCTGGTCAGCGCGGACGGGTTGGCCTGGATGGACTCCAGGAAGAGGCGCGCGTTGTTGGAGATGCTGCGCTCGAAGGCGAACGCGTCATCGGCCTTCACGTTCGGGTTGTTGCTGATGCGCTGCTCGGGGTGCTCGAAGTTGGTGCGGCCGCCGCGCACGTGGTGCAGGTAGTTGTTGGCCCCCATCGCGCGCATCGCGTCCAGCGCGTTGGTCACGTTGAGCTTGATGGCCTCCGGGGTCTCCTTGTTGAGGTCCTGGAGGTTGGCTGGCAGGTGCTTGCCGTAGTTCTTGAGCAGGTCCTCGTTCAGGTTGAAGGGGCCGTAGTTCGTCGAGTCGCCCTTCTTGGCGTAGTCCGTGCCGCCCTCCTGCATCGCCTGCGCGACGAGCACCGCGGCCTCCTCGGGCGTGGCGCCCGCCTGGGTGGCGGTGTCCCAGATCTCCTTCTTCCAGAAGCCCAGCGACTTGTTGTTGTACAGCTTGTCCTCCGAGTACGAGACCGCCGGGTAGTCCCTGGACGCGTCATGCGAGCTCTTCGAGACGAGCGTGCTCGCGCTCACCGGGTCGGAGCCCGCGCCCGCGGGCCGCGCCGAGGGCGTGGTGGACTGCACCGCCTGCGTGCCCGTCGCGGGCTGGGCCTGGAAGCTGTCCGTGTGGAAGAGCTTGTTGCGCAGGGCCGCCGCGGCGCTGTCCTGGGCCGCCTGCGACGGCTGCGAAGGCTCGGTCTGCTGGAGCCGGGACGTGAAGAGCGAGGACGGGTTGGAGCGGGAGGAGATGGAGGAGATCATGGGTTGCTCGGGGTCGTTGTGGCCGTCAGTGGCCGGTGCTCATCCCCAAAGCAGGAGCGATGCCAACGCCCCGGTCCCCCTGTCGCGCCGGGCTCCCCGAGGGAGCGCCCCCCGGAGCGGGCTCGCGGGTGGGTGACTCGAGTCACCCGGTGGCGGTCCCAGGGGGTGACTGCAGTCACCCAGCGTCGTCTTCGTCCGCCCCGGGCTTGCCGTCGCTGAGCTCCAGGCCGTGCTTGCGCATCAGCTTGCGCAGGTACACCCGGTCGATGCCGGCCTCCCGGGCCGCGCGGTTGAAGCGGCCCTCGCAGCGCTTGAGGAGGCTCTTGAGGTAGTCGCGCTCGAAACCCTCGACGAGCTGCTCCTTGGCTTCCTTGAAGGGCCGGGCCAGGTCCAGCGCGCCCGCGCGGGAGGTGGCGCGGCCGGGGACGCCCGGGTCGATGTCCGGCAGCGACTCCTCCCCCAGGTTCACCACGCGGTCCACCACGTTGCGCAGCTCGCGCACGTTGCCCGGCCAGGGATACTGGGCGAGCAGGGCGCGCGTCTGGTCCGACAGCGTGCTGGGCGGCTTGCCCAGGCGCTCCAGCACGGCGTCGATGAGCAGCGGGATGTCCTCCGGACGCTCGCGCAGCGGCGGCAGCACGACGCGCAGCACGGCCAGCCGGTGGAAGAGGTCCCGGCGGAACTTCTCCGCCTTCACCGCGGCCTCCAGGTCCACGTGGGTGGCGGCCACCACGCGCACGTCCAGCGCGCGGTAGTCGTTGCCTCCCACCCGCTTCACCTGCCGGCGCTCCAGCACGCGCAGCAGGCGCGGCTGCAACTCCAGGGGCAGCTCCCCCACCTCGTCCAGGAAGACGGTGCCCCCATGGGCGCGCTCGAAGGCACCCGCCCGGTCCGCCTGCGCCCCGGTGAAGGCGCCCTTCACGTGGCCGAACAGCTCGGACTCGATGAGCGACGGCGCGATGCCCGCGAGGTCCACCACCACGAAGGGCTTCTTCGCGCGCGGGCTCTCCTGGTGCAGCCCTTCGGCGCACAGCTCCTTGCCGGTGCCCGTCTCGCCCTGGATGAGCACGTCCGAGTCGCCCGGGGCCATGCGCTCCAGGAAGGTGAACACCTCACGCATCCGGCGGCTCTGGCCCACCAGCGCGCCGAAGCGGTCGCGCGGCGACAGCAGCAGCGAGCGCTCACGCGTGTCCTCGGGCATCACCTTGAGCTGCGTCTCCCCCAGGCGGAGGATGGCGCCGGGCTGGACCTCCAACTGGCTGAAGCGCAGGCCCTGACAGAAGGAGCCGTTGTAGGAGCCCAGGTCCGTGGCGACGACGCGGTCCTCCCGCACCTCCAGCCGCAGGTGGTGGCGGGACACGGTGCCGTCCTCGAGCACGATGTCGCAGTCCGCGCTCTTGCCCAGCCGGTACTCCCCCACCGGCAGCGGGTGGCTCCGGCCGGCCGAGGGCCCCGACAGGACCCACAGCTTCAACCGGACCTTTCCCCCGGGCTTCTCGGGAAGGGTCCGGGTCCTGTCGGAAGACGGCGTCACCCGCCCCTCCGGCCTGTCATCCCGTGTCGACACCGCGCCGACGCTAGCACGCAGGCGGAGGGCGGGACGCCCCGGGGGGCGGAGGCCGCACCGTGCCTACCGGTAGGTGTCCAGGTAGGCGCGGTGGCTGCTGGAGAACTCGTGGTTCGTGAAGGCGTCCCAGTTGATGGACCAGGTCATCAGCCCCTTGAAGCCCGGGTAGCCGCCGGCCTGGCGCAGCACGTAGGTGCCTCCGAAGGACTGGCCCTTCATCAGGTAGTCCAGCGCCTTCTGCACGTTGGCGGGCGTGGTGTAGCCGCCGCCCGCGGCCTGCGGCGAGGACGGCAGGCCGATGACGACCTGCTCCGGCCGGAGCGCGGGGAAGACGGCGCTCGCGTTGCCGCCCACGGGGAAGCCCTGGAGCAGCATCTCCGCCATGGCCACGTGGAAGTCCGGCGTGGACTGCGCGTAGGCGCGGCCGTCCAGGGCCATCACCGTGCCGGTGTTGTAGTGCTGCACGTGCAGGTACGTCAGCCGGTCGCGCAGCGCGTGGATGACGGGGAGGTAGGCGCCCCACGGGCCGCCATACGCCGCGTAGCCGCCCTGCACGTAGGCGGTCTCCGGCGCCATGGTGAGCAGGAAGCCCGCGCCGTTGTCGTTGAGCAACTGGCGCGTGCCGGCGATGAGGTTCTGGATGCGCGGCGTGGTGGGGTTGCGGAAGTCGGTGTCCCCGCCGTTGAGTGACAGCGACGCGCCCTCCAGGTCCAGGTCCAGGCCGTCAAAGCCATACGTGTTGATGAGCCCCTGCATGCTGGTGACGAAGGCCTGCCGCGCCGCCGCGTCGTCCAGGTGGATGGTGCCGTTGGCGCCGCCCAGGGAGATGAGCACCTTGCGGCCCTGCGCCTTCAGCGTGGCGATGTCCGCCTTGAACTCGGCCACGGTGGCGTTGTACGGCGTGAAGCCCATGGTGCCCGACGGCGCGCCCACCACCGGCTCCGCGAAGGCCACCTGGATGACATTGAACATGGACGACACGTCGCGCAGCCGGATGTTGGTGGAGCCGTTGTCGAAGTTGTGCCAGTAGCCGACCAGCACCTTGCTGCCCGCCGGAGCCGTGTTGCCCGTCGTCACGGCGACGCTGTTGCTCGCGACGGAGCGGTTGCCGGCCGCGTCGCGCGCCTTCGCGGTGAACGTATAGGTCGTGTTGGCGGCGAGCCCCGTCACGGTGGCGCTGGGGGTGGTGCTGGTGGCCGCCGCGCTGGTGCCGCCGTTGACGAAGATTTCGTAGCCGGTGACGCCCACGTTGTCGCTGGACGCGTTGAACGCCAGGGACACGCTGGAGGCCGTCACGCCCGTGGAGCGCAGGGAGCCGGGCGCGGTGGGGGCCTGCGTGTCCGAGGGAGGCGTGCCGGTGCGCTCCAGCCACAGGGCGAGCACGTTGGGCGGCTCCCAGCCCACCAGGGACGTGTGGGCCTGCCGGCAGTCATATCCCTTGCCGCCATAGGACGCGATGTCGCCCACGGCGTACGCGACGCCCGGGGCCCAGGCGCCCCGGTCCGCCGCCAGGGCCAGGGTGGGCAATAGCAACAGGAGCGCGGCGAGCGCCGCGCGGGACGACGAACGAGGGGGATGCATGGGGGAAAAGCCTCCCGGAAAAGGGGTCCGGGACACAGGGAGGGCGGGCCCCGGCGATTCGGGTCAACCGCGTGGACTCCATTCCTCGCGGTGAGCCTGGAGCACGCCTTGCGCTATCCTCTTCCCATAGCTGTTCCCTCTGGAGGTGGAGGGGGGATTGGAGCTGGGCCCCATGAAAGACCGTTCCATTCCGGAGTTGATTGCCCTCGCATTGCAGGGGGACGAGGAGGATGAAACAGCCTGGGAGGCCATCAGCGAGTTGCACTTCCGAGGCAGCGACGAGGTGTTCGAGGCCGCCGTGAAGCTGCTGCGCTCCACGTCTTCACGTGAGCGCGGACGTGGCGCGGACATCCTGGGTCAGTTGGGCGGACGGAACCGTAGCGATGCGCTCGTCACGAAGTGCGCGGATGAAATCCTGTCCGCGCTGGCCTCGGAGCAGGATGCCGCCGTCCTGAACTCCATGGCCGTGGCCCTGGGGCACCTCCGGGATGTCCGGGCGGTTGCCGCCCTTCAGCCCCTGAAGGCTCACCCGGACGAGGACGTCCGGATGGGCGTGGTCATGGGGATGATGCCGCACCGGGATCCGGTCGCGATCCAGACCTTGATGGTGCTCTCCCGCGACAGCGACCCGGACGTCCGCAACTGGGCGACCTTCAGCCTGGGCAGCCAGGCGGAGGAAGTGGACACGCCCGAGCTTCGGGATGCGTTGTTCGACCGGCTCATGGAGACCGACATGGAGCTTCGCGGCGAGGCCCTGGTCGGACTGGCGCTGCGCAAGGACCCGCGCGTCCTGGAGCCGCTGCGCCGCGAGCTGGAGGGAAGCGAGGTCGGCGTCCTGGCCGTCGAGGCAGCCCAGAAGCTGGAGGATGTCTCGCTCCTGACGCTGCTTCACCACATCCGGGACCGTTCCGGCAACGCGAACAGCTACTTCCGCAGCGTCCTCGCCGAGGCCATCGCTCACCTGGAATCGCTCGGCTGAGCCATGACGGTACGGGCCGCTCCCGTGGAAATCCCAGGGCTTCCTCCCGTCCAGCGGTCTCCGGGCGACAGGAAGCGTGCGGGCCCCCCACGTGTGCCTTGCAGCGCGGCGGTGGGTGCACTAGCCATCAGGGGACGAGGGCCGACGGCGCCGACCGCTCGGGTCCTCCGAGGATGACTTTATGGCCCAGCGCCGCCCGACCCGACCTTCCGCCTCCTCTGATTCGTCCAAGTCCCGCGGTGCCGCTGGCAAGGCCGCCTCGAAGCCCGGGGGCCGTCCTGCCGGGGGCAGGGCCCCAGCCCCGGCGAAGAAGGCCGCGGTCGCGAAGCCGAAGCAGCCCGCGAAGGCGGTGAAGGGTGCGGCGGCAAAGGCCCCGGCCTCCAAGGCAAAGCCTGTCGTGAAGGCGGCTCAGGCTCCGAAGACCTCCGCTTCGAAGGGAGCGAAGACTCCGAAGGCTTCCGCGGCGAAGTCGGGTGCACACGCTTCGAAGGCGCCTGCATCGAAGTCCGCGGCGCAAGCGCCGAAGGCCTCCACCGTGAAGGCAGGCGGTGCGAAGGCGCTGAAGACGCCGGCCGCGCAGACCTCAAAGACAGCCGCCGTGAAGTCCTCCCCGGCCAAGGAGAGCCCCAAGACTTCCGCATCGAAGGCATCCGGAAGTGCGGCTCTGGCAGCCGTAGCGCCGTCTGCTTCAACCAAGAAGGCCCCGAAGGCCTCCGCGTCAAAGCCTGCCTCGACCCAGGAGAACCCGAAGGGCGATGCATCGAAGACCGCTGAAGTCGTCGCGGAGCCCGCATCAACCGAGGAGGCCCCGAAGGCCTCCGCGTCGGTCCACTCCGAACAGCCGCCCCAAGCTCCCGAGCCGGCCACCGCGGCTGCGGAGACGGCCGAACTGAAGACGGATGCCAGCGCGGCTCCTTCGAAGCGCGCGGGGAAGACGCCGAAGGGGTCCTCCGCGAAGAAGACCCCCGCCGAAGGAACTCCCGCCGCCACGCCTTCGGAGAGCCCCACGGAGTCCGCCGCTCCCACGCAACAGGCGGAGACCGGCGCCACCGACGCCGCTCCCGCGAGCACCGTGGAAGGGACTCCCGCCACGGAGGCAACGGCCGCCGAGGAAGCCCCCTCGCGCAAGGGCACGGGCCGCGCCGCGAAGCGGAAGACCTCCGAAGCCGAAGCCGCTCCCACCGAAGCACCTGAGGAGCCCGCCGCCGCCCCCAGCGAGGAGCCCGCATCGAAGTCGAAGCGCGGCGCCAAGGGCGCGGCCCGCCCCTCCGAGGAGCCCACCCCGGCCCCCTCCGCCCCGGCGAAGCCCGCGCGCACCGCCGACCCACAGTACCTCATCCTGACCGGCGGCTCGCCCTTCCTGCGCGCCATCGGCTCCGTGCGCCGCCCGGACGGTGAGACCCTTCCGGGCTTCGCCAACCTGGCCGTGACCAAGATGTCCGCCGCCCCGCTGCCCACCGAACCGGGCGCGTACGAGTTCCGCTTCCAGGCCAGCAACGGCACCGGCGACTTCAAGCTCGCGCAGCGCAGCGAGACCGGCGCCCCGCGCAACGTGCGCGACTTCGAGATGGCCTCCTCGGGCGGCTTCCAGCTCTACCGCTTCACCATCTCCTGAAGCCCCGTCACGGCGGCAGGAACCGCGACAGCAGCGCGAGCCCCGGCGCCTCCAGGGGCACGCGCCCCCGCAGCGCGGCGAACAGCGACCAGCCGTGGTCCGCGAGGAGGACCACGGCCGCGTCCGCCGCGACGCTGAGCCCCATGAAGCCCACGTAGCCCCCCATCACCGACGAACGCCACACCACGTCCTTCCCTCGCACCTGGGACACGTTCCATCCCAGGCCGCGCTGGAAGGACCCCGCCTTCACCCGGCGCGCCTGCATCCGGTACAGGGCCTTCGTGAAGGATGTCTCTCCGCGCCCCAGGTTCGTCTCCAGGAAGCGCATCACGTCCCCCACCGTGGAGTGCATCGCGCCGCCGCCCGGGAGCGCCGGGAAGGTCCACGGCGGCACGGGCTTTCCTCGCGCGGTGTGGCCCTGCAACAGCCGCGGGGCCAGCTCCTCCGTCACGCGCGCCGTGGTGTCCATGAGCCCCATGGGCTTGCAGAGCAGGTCCCGCATCAGGTGCCCGTAGTTCAGCGCCATGCGCCGGGAGAGCGCGTGGCCGAGCACCCCCATGCCCAGGAAGGACTCGGAGGACGGGTGCGGCGGCGGCCGGCGGGGGTGGTAGTTGCGCAGGAACTCGCCGAACAGGCTCGCGGAGTAGTGGCCGAACGGGTCGTCCGGGTTCGAGGGCGCCGCGTCCAGGTTCGGCGGCAGGTGCGGCAGCCCGGAGGTGTGCGTCGCCAACTGCTCCAGCGTGATGCTCCGCGCGACCTCGTCGTTGAGCAGCGACGCGGGGATGAGGTTCCCCAGGGGCTCGTCGAGCCGCACGTCCCCCCGCTCCACCATCACCGACAAGAGCGCCGCAGTGAAGACCTCCGTGAGCGCCCCCAGGGAGAAGAGGGCGTCCGTGGCCGGAGGCGTCCCCTTGCGCCGGAGCCCCTCCACGTGCAGCGCGCCCCGCCACGTCATCGCCGCGCACACGGAGGCCGTCGGGTAGCCGCGCAGGTAGGGCTGCAGCTCCGCGTGGAGGAGGTCGGAAGGGTTCGACATGGAGTGGCGCTTTACGGGCCCGCCACCCGGTGAGCAAGCCCTCCGGAAGCGGCTCTGTCAGGCCCCACCGTGCGAGGCCGTCCGCCAAACGGAAGGCCCCTTTCGTCCCGACATGCCGCCCGCGTCCGCGCCCGCCAGCGCCCGCCGTGGCCGTGTCAGGCCCCGCGTGTGCTCGCGTCCACGGGGGCCCTTCCCCTGACGAAAGGCCACCGGATGCCCGCTTCCCCCGCCGTGAAGGCAATCCTCTTCGGTCGCAACCCGCACCAGCCGGATCCGTTCGACGTGGAGGCCGACGCGGCCGAAGCGCTGGGCGTGGACACGTACCAGGCGGACCTCTCCGCCCTGCTGTCGGGCGACGCGGCCAGGGCGCTCACGGGCGTGCCGGAGCGCGGCCACCTCCGGATGCTGTACCGGGGCTGGATGCTCACGGAGGAGGAGTACGCGGAGCTCGACGAGGCCGTGCGCGCGCTGGGACACCGGCTGGTGACGACGCCGGAGCAGTACGCCGCCGCGCACTACCTGCCCCACTGGTACCCGCGGCTGGCCGGCTACACCGCGCGCTCGGTCTGGACGGAGGGGCCGGACGTGGCGGAGGCGTGGAGGGCGGCGCGGAAGCTGGGGCCTCCGCCGTACATCCTCAAGGACCACGTGAAGTCCGCGAAGGAGCGCTGGGCGGAGGCGTGCTTCGTGCCGTCGGACGCCACGCGCGAGGACTTCGAGCGCACCTGCCAGAGCCTGCTCGACGAGCGCGGCGACCGCTTCGAGCGGGGCTTCGTGGTGCGCCGCTACCTGCCGCTCAAGGTGTACGGGCGGACGCCCGCGGGCCCCGCGCACCTGGAGTTCCGGCTGTTCTTCGGCGGAGGCCGGCTGCTGGCCGCGGAGCCGTACCACGAGTTCGACGTGGAGGTGCCCGACTTCACCGCCTTCGAGCCGCTGGGCCGCCGCATCCCCTCCCCGTTCTTCACCATGGACGTGGCGATGCTGGAGGACGGCGGCTGGGCGGTGGTGGAGGTGAATGACGGCGGCGTCTCCGGACTGCCGCCCGGGTTGGATCCGCGCGACCTCTTCGCCGCGCTGCTCGGATGATACCGTGCGCGGACATGAAGGACTCCGTCCGCGCGCACCGGGGGCTGCGCCACCGCATCGCCGCCCTCCTCCTCGTTGGACTCACCGCGTGCGGCGGCTGCCAGAAGACAGACGCCGAGCGCGCCGCGAAGGAACGCGCGGAAATCGACCAACGCCTCCGGGACTCCGTCGCGCTCGTGCCCTACCGCGCCCTCAAGCTCTCCGTGCGCGCGGGCGACGACCCCAGGGCTCCGGAGGAGGTGGCCCTGCTCTGGAAGGCCGTGGCCGAAACGCGCGCGTTGCCGGACAAGCCCCTCACCGACGAGGCGACGCGCGCGGCGGCCCGCACGTACCTGGACCTGGGCATCGCCCTCTACAAGGCGCGCAAGACGCTCCAGACGCGCGACGAGGACGAGTTCCCCCTGCTGTGGACCCGGTGGGCCGAGGGCGCGCCCCTGCCCCTGGCGACCTACGACGCGGGCCAGGAGCACGCCTTCCTCGCCGCGGTCCTGCTGGCGCTGGACACCGCGGAGAAGTCCGACCGCATCCCCGCCACGGAGCTCGTCTTCTACGAGCTGTCGCGCGCCACGCCCTCCCCCACCTGGCCCGCGGCCCTGCGCGCCGCGGTGCAGGCGAGCCGGGGCGTCGCCTTCTGCCAGGCGGGCTACCACTACGCCGCCGAGGAGGAGCTGACCGGCTTCATCACCGAGACGGAGCGCCTGCCACCAGAGGGCTTCCCCGCCATCCAGCAGGGCACGCCCGCGCAGTCGCGGGAGGCGGTGCTCGCGGCCGGGCACTTCCTGCGCGCCTGGAACCGCATGGGCCTCAAGCGCGAGCGCGCCGCCGAGGACGACATCGAGCAGGGGCTGCGCTCGCTCCAGACGCTGGGCGTGGAGAACGAGCTGACGTGGTGGGGCTGGGCCTTCATCCACACGCGGCGCGGACGCTACGAAGAGGCGGCGGCGGCGCTCGACAAGCTCGCGGCCAGCCCCTACCTGGAGGAGGCGGAGCGGCGCGAGGTGCACGACAGCGCGCAGGCCCTGCGCAAGCACGGGGACAGCCTGCCGCTGTTCCAGCAGACCCGCGCGACGCTGCTCCTGGGCCGGACGCTGCTCGCGCGCGCGGGAGGCCTGGAGCACGTGCTCGCCGTGCTGCTGGGGCCGGAGCGGGCCAGAGAGCTCCATGCCCCGCTCATCTGGATGGACCGGGTGCGCCAGCGCACGGCCCAGCTCTCCCCGGAGCAGGTGGCGCAGGGCGCGGGCGAGACGCTCGACCGCGCGCGTGAAGTGGGCAACCGCGGCTGGAAGGCCCTCCAGGAGCGCCTGGACCAGAGCACCGCCCAGGACACCCCGCCGTGAACCGCCGTCACGGCGCCGCCGCTTCGCCCAGCGCCTTCACGGGGTAGTGCCCCGGGGAGGCGCGGAAGCGGCGCTCCAGCCCGCCCGGCTCGAGCACGCCCCGCTCGAACAGGCCCAGCAGGAAGGACTCGTACGTCCCCGCGCGGGAAGGGCCCGCGCGCTTCAGCTCCTCGTAGAGCACGAAGGCCAGCACGTGCATGCCGTCGTCGTGGTCGCGGAAGAACTCCGCCCCCGTGAGCGGCCGGCCCTCCCGGTCGCGCAGCAGGCCCTCGCGCTCGCTGACGTAGACGTCGATGGCCTCCGCGCAGTCCTCCTCCGTCAGGCCGCGCGCCGTGGTGTAGCCGAACGCGGGGTCATGCTCGCGCACCAGCCGCTGGAAGTAGGGGTCCGCCTCCAGCGCGGACAGCTTCGCGTCCAGTTCGCCCTCGCGCGTGAACGGCGGATGCAGCAGCTCATGCACCGCCGTCTTCACGGTCACGTCCGCCGGATAGGTCGCGTCCGTGAGGAAGTTCCACCCCGTCACCCGGATGCCGTGCGGCTTCGCGAACTTCAGCACGTGCGCGCTCAGCGCCGCCACCGGCAGCTCCCTGCCCAGCACGGCTTCGTCCCAGCCCACCACGTCGTGCGGCGCCACCTTCGCGGCCAGCCCGGAGAGGGCCTGCTCCACCTGCGGCAGGTACTCCGCCCGCCAGACGCGGGGGAACTCCACGCGCTCGAGGAACGCCAGCAGGACGCCCAGGTCCCCTCGCACGTCCTCCATCTCCGCGAAGCCGTCCTCCCGCCCGTAGGACGTGGCCAGGAAGTCCGCGCGCATGCGGCTCCACGCGGCGTCGTCCGCCACCGTCGCCGCCAGGTCCTCCACCGTGGTGGGCCCCGTGACGGAGAAGACCAGCGTCAGGAACGGCCCCACCATCTTGCCGCCCTGCTTCGCCATCCGCTCGGTGAGGTGCGCGAGCGCGGCCTGCTCCCGCGGCTCCAGGAGCGCGGAGAAGCGCTGGAACTCCGCCGGGTAGAAGCGCGTGTAGAACGCGTCGCCTCGCAGCAGGTTCAACAGGCACAGCGCGTCGTACGCCTCCGACGGGCGCAGCACCCACCGCGTGCGTCCGGAGTCCACGCGGCGCAAGGCCGGCTCCGGCGCCGCCGGGACGGGCCGGGAACCCGCGCAGGCGGTCCACATCAGCGCCGCGCCCAGGAGCGCCACGGCGCGGCGGAAGGAATGCGATGGCAGGGTCATGGCCGGGAGATAGGACCGCCCGCCCACCGCCGTCTTGGACGAAACCTACCGCGTGGAACCGGATGCACGCCCCACCAGCCGCCGGTACTCCGCCGGGGTGAGGTGCAGGCGGCGGCGGAACTCGCGCGTCAGGTGGCTCTGGTCGCAATAGCCCGCGTCGAGCGCGATGTCGCCCAGGGGACGCTGCGTCTCGCGCAGCGCCCGGCCCGCGCGCTCCAGCCGGACCTGGCGCAGGTACTCCGCCGGGCTGCACCGCCAGGCCTGACGGAAGGCCCGCCCCAACCGCTGCGGGCTCACCCCCGCCTCCCGCGCCAGCGCCGCGAGCGTGGGCGGCGGTCCGCGCGCCGCGTCCAGCAGCTCCCGGACGCGCCCCAGCCACGCCGGAGGGCCCCCCGCCTCCCGCACCGGCGCTGACGCGCGCACCGCCTCCGCCAGCAGCTCCAGCGTCAGCCCTTCGATGGCCAGCGCCGCCACGTCATCCGCGCTCCGGAACTCCTGGTACACGCGCGCCGCCAGCGCCACCAGCCGCGCCGACGACAGGTCCACCCGCGGATCCAACCGCCCGGCGAGCGCGCTCCGCGACCGCCAGCACGCCTCCGAGAAGTCGATGTTGAAGGTGCGCGTGCGCACGTCCCGGATGCGCTGCGCGTGCTCCAGCCCGGGCGCCTGGAAGGCGACCGAGCGGGCCGTGCACTCTCGCGCGCGGCCCTCCACCACGTCCGTGAAGCCTCCCTCCAACGTGAGCCGGAAGCCCGCGTGCCGGTGCCCGTGGGATGGCAACCGGACACCCGGTGCGTACGTACTCTCCGTGAGCACGAGCCCCGCCACCTCCACGCGCTGGAGGGGCGTGCCCAGGTAGCGGCCGAAGTCGAGGACGGGGGCGGAGGTCACGCCTCACTTTCGCATCCGCCAGGGGTCCCATTGCATCCCCGGGCGTCGATTCCGCCCTTCCTCTTCCGAGCGCCAGTCGGCCAGGCGGCCGCGGCCCGCCCACGTTGGCCGTGCACGCCCCGAGTCCCCAGCTTTGCCCAAAGCCTCTTCCAACCCCTCCTAAGGAGCCGCACTGATGAAAGCCATCTGCTGGCATGGCCACGGCGACGTCCGTTACGAGTCCGCCCCCGACCCGAAGATTGAGGACCCTCGCGACGCCATCATCCGCGTCACCCGCACCGCCATCTGCGGCTCCGACCTGCACCTGCTGGACGGCTACATGCCGACCATGAAGAGCGGTGACGTCCTGGGCCACGAGTTCATGGGCGAGGTGATGGAGACGGGCTCCGGCGTCACCAAACTCAAGAAGGGCGACCGGGTCATCGTCCCCTTCAACATCGCGTGCGGCGAGTGCTTCTTCTGCCAGAAGACCCTCTTCTCCCTCTGTGACCGCTCCAACCGCAACGCGGAGATGGCCGCGAAGGTGATGGGCTATTCGCCCTCCGGCCTCTTCGGCTACTCGCACATGCTGGGCGGCTTCTCCGGCGGCCAGGCCGAGTACGTGCGCGTGCCGTACGCGGACGTGGGCCCCCTCAAGATTCCGGACGGCCTCACCGAGGACCAGGTCCTCTTCCTCACCGACATCTTCCCCACCGGCTACATGGCGGCGGAGAACTGCGAGATGGAGAAGGGAGACACCGTGGCCGTGTGGGGCTGCGGCCCCGTGGGCCAGTTCGCCATCCAGAGCGCGTGGATGTTCGGCGCGGGCCGGGTCATCGCCATCGACCACGTGCCGGAGCGCCTGGCGCTCGCGAAGTCCTGGGGCAAGGCGGAGACCATCGACTTCACGAAGCAGGACGTCTTCGACACCCTCAACGAGATGACCCGCGGCCGCGGGCCGGACCGCTGCATCGACGCCGTGGGCGCCGAGGCCCACGGCACCGGCAGCCTGGACGCCGTCATCGACAAGGCGAAGGCCGCGGTGAAGCTGGCCACGGACCGGCCGCACGCGCTGCGCCAGGCCATCCACTGCTGCCGCAAGGGCGGCACCCTCTCCGTGCCCGGCGTCTACGTGGGCTTCCTGGACAAGGTCCCCTTCGGCTCCTTCGTCAACAAGGGCCTGACCATGAAGACGGGCCAGACGCACACGCACCGCTACACCCGGCCCCTGCTGGAGAAGATCCAAGCCGGCGCCATCGACCCGACGCGGCTCATCACCCACCGCGCCCGCCTGTCCGACGCCCCCGCCCTCTACAAGAAGTTCCGCGACAAGGAGGACGGCTGCATCAAGGTCGTGATGACGCCGTAGCCCGCGCTCAGGCCTGCCCCGTCAGCCGGTAGTACGCGTTCGGGCGGCGCCAGCGGATGAAGGCGCGCGCCAGCGGGTTCATGCCCCAGTGGATGGGCACCGGATCCACGACGAAGCCCAGCTCGTCCTTGAACTGTTCGAGCTGGGCCGCCTCGCGCGCATGCAGCCCGCCCACCAGGGTCCGGGCCCCCAGCCGGCGGCACACCTGCGCGAACTCGTAGATGAGGCCCGTGGAGATGTTCGTCGGCAGCGCCCACGTCGCGTAGTAGGCGCTGAAGCCATACGCGACGCCGTCCACGATGTAGCCGTCCAGGTAGCCGCCCAGCTTGTCGTCCACCATCCCCGCCAGCACGCACCAGTGGTCGGAGGCGAAGTACTGCCGCAGGCCCTTGAGGTACTCGTCCAGCGTGGGGATCTTCTTGTGCTGCGTGCGCGTCAGCGCGTCCCGCACCACGGGATAGCCCTGCTCCAGCAGCAGCGACGGCCCCGTGAGCTGGACGATGCGCACCGTGCGCTGGCACTTGCGCAGCTTGCTGCGCCGGTTCGAGTTCAGCCGGCTCATGTCATAGGTGTCCAGGTCCTTCAGCCGCACCACGGGCACCTTGCCGGTGGCGGCGTTCGCCGTCTCCGGCGTCAGCGCCGCGCGGTAGCCCCAGGCCAGCGGCGTGGGCGGCGTGGCCTCATCCGGCGTCAGCCGCGCCAGCAGGTGCACCGGCTGGAAGAAGCCGGGCGCCCCCGACTGCTCCCAGTAATGCCCCCGGTGGGAGATGACGCGAACGCCCTCTTCGCGCCGGCGCTCGGCCAGCTCCCGCTCCGTGAGACATGTGAAGCGGGCCTCCGCGACATCGCGGAGCTGGGGAAGTGACAGGACCATGGGAACCCCTCCACCAACGACACGGGAACGTCAGGAACGGGGCGCGCGGTAGGCGGGGAAGAAGTCCTCGCCCGCGTGCCCCTGGGACAACTGCGCGTACGCTTCCGGGTCGCAGATGATGTCGTGCGTGTAGAACCGGGACATCGCGTTGGCGAAGCCGCGCTTGAACCGCTCGACGCCGTCGCCCGGCCGGACGCCGCCGCCCAGGTGGACGCAGGCCTCCAGCTTCTCCGCCAGCTCCACCATCACCGGGAACTCGTTCTTCGCCGGTGAATGCATCCGGTACGCGTCCGCCGTGCCGTCAATGAAGTCGTGCAGCAGCCCGTCGCTCAGCACCACCAGCGCGGAGGAGGCCACCGCCCCGTCCGGCGCGCGCGTCGTCACCAGCCACGCGAAGGGACAGGTGAAGACCTCCTCGAACCAGGCGTCGGAGAAGGAGTACCGCACCCCGTCCTGCTGCCGGGCCAGGGTCTGCCGGTGGATGGCCTTGAGCGCCTGGCGCTGCTCCTGCGTGGAGTCCTTCACCGGAACGACGGAGCTGACGTAGCCGAGCCGGGCGTTGCGCCGGATGTCCGCCCCGTGGTCGCCGCGGAACTTCAGCGGCAGCTTCGGGTCGATGAGGCACACCTCCCCGCGCAGCCGGCCGCCCGCGAAGCAGTACGGCCCGCCAATGCGGTCGCGCAGGAAGATGCTGACCAGCTCCGTGCCCCGCCAATCAATGGCATCCACCGGCACCTCGGAGAGCCCGTTCAGCTCCGCCCCGGGAAACCCATACGGAGAGACCGCGTCCCGGTAGCCCGTGCCTTCAATGGGCCGCACGATGAGCGGCACCCGGAGCGCCCGCCCCGCCCCGTCCTCCACGATGAGGCTGTGCGTCACGCCCTCCGCGCGCAGGTGCTGCTCGGAGCGGAAGTAGTCAGCCGAAACGGCGCGCTGGCCTCCGTCAGGGACGAGGACGGCTCTCCACGGTGCCATTGGATTCACGGGTGCGCCCCCCGGGCGGAAACAGCGGGCCTGACAGTGCCCGGAACAGCCAGAGGGTATGTGGATGGGACCCAGGTCCGTCACCGCCCCCCGGGGTGCAGCGCGGATGTCCTGATTCCAGCGCTTCGCGCCCCCCTCAGCCCCCCAGGGCAGGACATGTGTCACCTCACCAGCGGGGCATAACGGCTTCCAGACATTTGGAATTGTTCGGGCTTACGCTCGCAAGCTTCATCCGGAAGATTGCCCGCCCATGAAACACGTCCTGTTATTGGCCGCGGTGTCTTGCCTGAGCGCATGCGCCTGGGGCCCGGGAATGCATATGGACGAGGACGCCTTCCGGGAGCGTTACGAGGGAAAGGCAGACGCTGGCGCGGACGGCGCCTACGACATCATCCCCATCGACGCGTCCCTCATCAGCCACCAACTGGAGGAGCGCAGGCAGGCGCGGCCCGCGCCCCTGGTGGATCCGCTGGCGCAGGTGGCCACCGACTATGACTACCGGGTGACGCCGCACGACGTGCTGAGCGTCATCGTCTGGGACCACCCGGAGCTCACCATCCCCGCTGGCGAGTTCCGCCCCGCAGAGACCGTGGGCAACCCCGTGGCGGCGGACGGCACCATGTTCTACCCCCACGTGGGCCTCATCCCCGTCGCGGGCAAGACGCTGCGGGAGATCCGCGAGCTGCTCACGCAGCGGCTGGCGAGCGTCATCGAGAAGCCCCAACTGGACGTGCGCGTGGTGGGCTTCCGCGGCCAGAAGGTCCAGGTGACGGGCGAGGTGGTGGCCCCCGGCACCCTGCCCGTCACCGACGTGCCCCTGCGCGTGCAGGACGCCATCGCCCAGGCGAAGGGCTTCGGCCCGGAGGCGGACCTGCGCACCGTCACCCTCAGCCGGGGCGGCACCACCTTCACGCTCGACCTGCAGGCCCTCTACGAACAGGGGGACGTGAGCCAGAACTGGCTGCTCCAGGACGGCGACATCCTCAACGTGGCGGACCGCAGCCGCAACAAGGTCTTCGTGCTGGGAGAAGTCCGCAGGCCCTCCTCGCGCGTGATGGTGAAGGGCCGGATGACGCTGGCGGAGGCCATTGGCGACAGCGAGGGCTTCGACCCGCTCACGTCCAACCCGGGCCGCGTCTATGTCATCCGCGGCAGCTTCGAGCGGCCCTACATCTTCAAGCTGGACGCGAAGTCGCCGGACGCGCTGCTCCTGGCGACACATTTCCAATTGCAACCGCGCGACGTCATCTTCGTCTCCGCGCACGACCTGACACGTTGGAATCGCATCATCCAGCAAATCCAGCCAACAGTTCAGCTGCTCTGGCAGGCAGTGGATATCGGAGACAGAACCATCATCATCAACAACCCATGACGAGCCCCCCTGAACGCGTGACGCCGCCCCGCCCCGGCCCCGGCACGCAGGACGATGAGCTGGGATTGGGTCGATACCTGGCCATCCTGGGGGAGCGCCGCGGCACCATCGCGGCGTGCGTCGCCCTTGCCCTGGCCGTGGGCGGGCTGTACTTCCTCACCGCGGCGCCGGTGTACCGGGCCAACGCCATCCTGCGCATCGAGCAGAAGGGCAGCAGCCTGGGCCAGTTGGACGCGCTGATTCCAGACGCGCCCAGCCTGGCGGCCCCGGAGATGGAGGTCCTGGGCTCCAGGGCGCTGCTGGGGCGCGTGGCGGACGCGCTGAACCTGGGCGTGAGCGTGCGGCCCCGCTACTTCCCGCTGGTGGGCGCGGCCCGCGCCCGGGCGCACGCGGGGCCGGACCTGGCGCCGGTGCCGTGGTGGGGCGGGGCCTCCTTCGCCTGGGGCGGAGAGAAGCTCCAGGTGGAGCGGCTGAACGTGCCCACGGAGTGGGAGGACCTGCCGCTCACGCTCGTGGCGGACGCGGACGGCGCGTACACGCTGCGGGGCCCCGAGGGGGGCGTGGTGCTCCACGGCGCCGTGGGCACCGACGCCCGGACGGAGGCTGGCGCGGCCCATGAGGTGGAGCTGCTCGTCACCGCGCTGCACGCCCGGCCGGGGACGCGCTTCCAGGTGACGCGCCGCTCGAAGCTCGCGGTGGTGGAGGAGCTGCAGCGCGCGCTGCGCATGGGGGAGAAGGGCGCCGGCACGGGCGTGCTCAACCTGACCCTGGACGCGCCCGACCCGGTGCTGGCCACCACCCTGCTCCAGAACATCGCGGACACGTACGTGCGCTCCAACGTGGAGCGCCGCAGCGACGAGGCGGGCCGCACGCTGTCGTTCCTGGACAGCCAGCTCCCCGGGCTGCGCCAGAGCCTGGAGCAGGCGGAGGCCGCGCTGCGCGACTACCGCGCCGGCAAGGGCGGCGTGGACCTGGGGCTGGAGGCGCAGGCCGTGCTCAACCGGAGCGTGGACCTGGACAAGGACCTCTCCACGCTCGCGCTGGAGCGCTCGGAGCTCCGGCAGCGCTTCACCGAGCACCACCCGCTGCTCGTGGCCATGGAGCGCAAGCTGGCCCGCCTGCGCACGGAGCGCAGCGCGCTGGACACCCGGCTCAAGGGGCTGCCGGACGCGGAGCGGGTGTCCGCCCAGCTCACGCGCGACGTGAAGGTGGCCAACGAGCTGTACCTCCAACTGAACAACAAGGCCCAGGAGTACCGGGTGCTCAAGTCGAGCACCATCACCAACGCGCGCATCATCGACGCGCCCGTGGTGACGCGCCTGCCCGTGCGCCCCGCGAAGCAGGACGTGTTCGCGGTCAGCCTGGTGCTGGGGCTGGTGTCCGGCGTCGCGCTGGCCTTCGCGCGGCGGTCGCTGCAACCGGGCGTCACCGACCCCGCGGCCCTGGAGTCCGCGCTCGCGGTGCCCGTCCTCGCCAGCATCCCCACCGGCCCCCGCCGCGCGGCGTCCCCGCGCGGCCCCTCCATCGTCCTGGCGCGCAGCGTCCCCCGGGACGTCACCATCGAATGCGTGCGCGGCCTGCGGACCCGGCTCCAGCGGGCCATGAAGGAGGCGGGCAGCCACGTCGTCACCCTCACCGGCACGGGCCCCGGCGCCGGGACGTCCTTCATCACCCTCAACCTGGCGTGGCTGCTGGCGGAGACCGGCCAGCGCGTGCTGCTGGTGGACGCGAACCTGCGCGGCGGCTGGCTGCACCGGTGCTTCCGCGAGGCGCGTGTCCCCGGCCTCCACGAGGTGCTGCGGGGCACCGCGACGCTGGAGCAGGCCCTGCTCCAGGAGGCCGCGCCCGGCCTGTCGTTCCTGGGCGCGGGCGCGCTCCCGCCGGACCCGGCGGAGCTGCTGGCCGGCGCGGCGTTCGACACGTTCGTGGCGCGCGTGGCGGCCGAGTACGACGTCGTCCTCTTCGACACGCCCTGCATCCTCGCGGTGACGGACGCGGCGCTGGTGGGCCGGCACGCGGGCGTGCGGCTGGCCGTGGTGCGCGCGGCGACCCAGTCCCTGCGCGAGGTGGCCACCGCGCTGCACCAACTGGAGCAGAGCGGCGTCCCGGCCCGGGGCGTGGTCCTCAACGGCGTGCCGCGCTCCCGGACGGGCCGCGCGGTGAGCGGCGTCTACCAATACGAATACCCGTCCGCGGGCTGAAGCCCTGCCGGGAGGACGACGCCGTGAGCTGGCTGAGCTGCACAGGACTGGGCTTCATCGCGGCGCTCTACGTGCTCGCGGGCCGCTGGGGCTTCCACCGGCTGGGCCTCGCCGTCAACGAGGAGGTGGACACGAACCTCATCCTGGAGCTGCGGCTGTGGATCGTCCTGTGCGGGACGCTGCTCGCCTCCGTGGGGCTTTTGCACCGCGCCCGCCGCGACGCGCGCCCCGGCGAGGCGCGGTTCGACCCGCCGCTCATCGCCGCCCTGCTGGGCTTCCTGGGCTACATGTGCGCCAGCACCGCCTGGTCGCCCGACCCGCTCTTCTCCCTGACCAAGGTCTGCGACCTCCTGCTGGTGGGGATGATGTGCGTGGGCTTCGCGCTGGCCTGCTTGCGCCAGCCCGCGCCCCGGGTGCTGGACGCGTTCTGGGCCGCCGTCGTCGCGGCCACGGCGCTGCTCGCGCTCACCGGCGTCAAGCAACTGCTGGGGGGCGGCGCGGGCGCGCGGCTCGCGGTGATGGGCGGCGGGCCCAACATCTTCGCGCGGCTCATGGGGCTGCTCGCCATCGGGGCGCTCTACTTCTGGTACTGGAAGGGCCAGGCGTGGTTCTGGATTCCGGTGGCCGCCACCGGCGTCGTGCTGGCGCTGCTCACGGGGTCGCGCGGCGGCTCCGCCGCCATCACCGCGGGCATCATCACCTGCCTCGTGGTGGGGCGCGTGCCGCTGCGCCGGCTGCTGCTGCTGCTGCTGCTGGCGACCGCCGCCATCACCGCGGTGGCCATGTTCTCCCCGCTGGGGGAGGCGCTGAGCAACTCCGTGCAGGAGCGCTTCCTGCGCCTCACCCTCAACTACGAGGCGGGCGCGGGCGGCGCCAGCAGCAACGACGGCAAGGTGTACCTGTCCGGGCGGGAGATCCTCTACGCGAGGGCGCTCCAGTTGGGCGAGGACTACCCGGTGGCGGGGGCGGGGCTCGCGGCGTTCCCCGCGCTGCGCCTGGGCGTCTACCCGCACAACCTCTTCCTGGAGGTCTTCTGCGAGGGCGGCGTCGTGGGGCTGCTGCTGCTCGCGACCGTGCTCGCCACCTTCGCGCGCTCGGCGCTCCTGCGGCGCCAGGGCCTGGACGGCGCCACCGTGGGCGCGGCGGTGCTGGTGCTCCTGGGCAGCCAGGCCAGCGGCGACCTCTACGACAGCCGCGCCCTCTTCCTCTTGATGGTGATGGCCTCCGCGACCGCGGTCCCCGGACGCCAGCCCGCGCAGTCGGGCACGCCCCTTCCCCAACCTTCATTCACAGGAGCCGTCTGACATGCGCATCGTCTACCTGCATCAGTACTTCAACACCCCCACCATGCACGGGGGGACGCGCTCCTATGAGCTCGCGCGGCGCCTGGTCTCCATGGGCCACGAGGTCCACATGGTGACGTCCGACACCCGCACGGACGTCCGCCCGGGCAAGGGCTGGCGCGAGTCCAACGAGAGCGGCATCCAGGTGCACTGGCTGCCGGTGCCCTACAGCAACGCCATGAGCTACCCGGACCGCATCCGGGCCTTCAGCCACTTCGCGGTCAACTCCACGCGGCGCGCCGCGCAACTGCCCGCGGACGTCTTCTTCGCCACCAGCACGCCGCTCACCATCGCGGTGCCGGGCATCGCCGCGTCGCGGTGGAACAAGCGGCCCATGGTCTTCGAGGTGCGCGACCTGTGGCCCGCCATCCCCATCGCGGTGGGCGCGCTCAAGAGCCGCTCCGCCATCCTGGCCGCGCAGCTCCTGGAGAAGGCCGCGTACGCGGGCGCGGAGCACATCGTCGCGCTGTCGCCGGGCATGAAGGCGGGCGTGGAGGCGGCGGGCGTGCCGCCGGAGAAGATCACCATCATCCCCAACCTCTGCGACCCGGAGCGCTTCCAGGTGCCGGCGTCCGCGGGCCAGGCGTTCCGCCAGAAGTACGCGTGGCTGGGGGACAGGCCCCTGGTGCTGTACGCGGGCACGCTGGGGCTGGTGAACGGCGTGGAGTACCTGGTGCGGGTGGCCGCGGAGATGCGGAAGCTGGACCCGGAGGTCCGCTTCGTCATCATGGGCAAGGGCCGTGAAGAGGCCATGCTGCACTCGCTGGCGGAGCGGCTGGGGGTGAAGGACCAGAACCTCTTCTTCCTGCCCAGCGTGCCCAAGGAGCAGGTGCCCGCGGTGCTGAACGCCGCCACCATCGCCACGTCGCTGTTCACGGACGTGCCGGGCATGCAGGACAACTCCGCCAACAAGTTCTTCGACGCGCTCGCCGCGGGCCGTCCGCTGGCGCTCAACTACGGCGGCTGGCAGGCGGAGCTGCTGGACCGGGAGGCCTTCGGCCTCAGGCTGCCGCCCAGGGACATCCCCGCCGCGGCGGCCATGCTGGCCAGACGGCTGCGCGACCCGCGCTGGCTGGCGGAGGCCGGCGCGCTGGCCGGGAAGCTGGGCCGGGAGCGCTACTCCGCGGACATCGCGGCCCGGCGGCTGTCAGAGGTCCTGCAGCGCGCGGCGGCGGCACGGTCATGACCGCGCGCTCGGTGGGGAGCAACTTCATCTGGTCGCTCTCCGCCGGGCTCGTCTACGCCCTCGCGCAGTGGGGCGTCCTGGTGGCCTTCGCGCGGCTGGCCACCATGGAAGAGGTGGGCCAGTTCGCGCTCGCCCTGGCCATCACCGCCCCGGTGCTGCTGATGGCCCGCATGCAACTGCGCACGCTCCAGGCCACGGACGCCAGGAGCACCTTCGGCTTCGAGCACTACCTGGGCCTGATGGTGCTCAACGTCGTGGCGGGCGTGGCGGTGTGCTGCGCCATCGCCACGGCGATGGCGGACTCCCTCCACGCGGCCTGGGTCATCGCGCTGGTGGCGCTGGCCAAGGGCTTCGAGGCGGTAAGCGAGGTCTTCTACGGCGCGCTCCAGAAGGCGGAGCGGCTGGGGCTCATCGCCCGGTCCACCATCGCCAAGAGCGTGCTGTCCGTGGTGCTGGTGCCGCTGGCGCTGTGGCTCACGCACAGCCCCATCGCCGGCGCGGCGGCCCTGGCCTTCGCCTGGGCCATCGTCCTCTTCTTCTTCGACGCCAGGGCGCTCCAGCGCGAGTTCCCCGGCATGCGCTCCTGGAGCACCCTCTGGCGCACGCCGTGGCGCACGGAGGGAAGGCGGCTCAAGGCCCTCTTCCTGCTGTGCTGGGTGCTGGGCCTCACTGCCCTGCTGGCGGCGCTGAGGCCCAACATCCCCCGCTACCTCCTGGAGGCGCACGCGGGCCAGGCGGAGCTGGGCATGTACGCCGCGCTCGCGTACTTCGCCGCGCTGGGCGGCCGGGTGGTGCACTCGCTGGGGCAGGCCGTCAGCCCCCGGCTGGGCCGCTACCACGCGGCGAGGGACGCGCGCCGCTACGGCAGGGCGCTGGCGGGCTTCACGGCGGCGTCCGCGGTGGTGGGCCTGTGCGCCATCGCCGGCGCGGCGCTGCTCGGCCGGTGGGCGCTGACGCTCTTCTACGGGGCCGCCTACGCCAGGAACCTCACGCTGTTCGTCTGGCTGATGGGGGCCGCGGCGCTGGAGTACGTCTGCTTGAGCCTGGCGGTGGGCCTCACCGCGGCGCGCGAGCTCAAGGGACAGGTGGTGCTGCTCGTCGTCTCCGTGGCCGTGGTCGCCCTGGGCAGCGCGGTGTGGGTGCCGCGCGTGGGCCCGGTGGGGGCCGCCTGGGCCCTGGGGCTGGGGTGGGTGTCGGAGCTGACATGCAGCGTCTGGCTGACGACGCGCGTCTGGCGGCGGCTGACCGCCCCGGAGCCCGCGCAGGCGCTCCAGGCCGTCCCACCGGGCCCCGTGGATGCACGGGAGCCGACAGCGGGCTGAGTCCCAGGGGTCGTGGTGGCGGGCCGGGAGGACTTCTAGCGTCTTTGGCTTCAAGGAGCGGCGTCCCCATGCAAAGACAGGCAGGAACCGGGTTGTTCCTCAAGCGGTGCATCGACGTGGTGGCGGCGGGTCTGGGATTGCTATGCCTTTCCCCGGTGATGGCCGCCACGGGACTGTTCGTCCGCCTGACCCTGGGGGGCCCCGTCCTCTTCCGGCAGCGGCGCCCGGGGAAGCACGGCCAGCTCTTCACCGTCCTCAAGTTCCGCACGATGCTGGAGGCCACGGACGCGAACGGCCAGGCGCTGCCGGACGAGCAGCGCCTCACCTGGGCCGGGCGGCTCTTGCGCTCCACCAGCCTGGACGAGCTGCCGCAGTTGTGGAACGTGCTCCGGGGCGACATGAGCCTCGTGGGGCCCCGCCCGCTGCTCGTGGAGTACCTGCCGCGCTACTCCGCGGAGCAGGCGCGGCGCCACGACGTGCTGCCCGGCATCACCGGCTGGGCGCAGGTCAACGGCCGCAACGCGCTCTCCTGGGAGGAGCGCTTCCGCCAGGACGTCTGGTACGTGGACCACTGGAGCCTGGCGCTGGACCTGAAGGTGCTGCTGCTCACGGTGGTGCGCGTGCTGCAGCGCCAGGGCATCTCCTTCGCGAGCGAGGCCACCATGCACAAGTTCATGGGCACCCCGCAGCCGGAGGCCAGGGTCATGGCGCTCCGGCAGCAGGAGCAGGCCCCCGTCAGCCCGCCGTCCGCAGCCCCTGTCGCCGGGGAACGGCGCGGACCACCTCCACCACCCGCTCGAGCTCCCGGCGCGTGAGGTTGGAGCCGGACGGCAGGCACAGGCCGTGGCGGAACAGGTCCTCCGCCACGCTGCCCCGCCGCCGCGCGAAGCCCGCGAAGACGGGCTGCAGGTGCATGGGCTTCCACACCGGCCGCGCCTCGATGTCCTCCCGCTCCAGCGCGGTGCGCACCGCCTCCCGGTCCGCGCCGAACGCCTCCGGGTCGATGGTGAGCGTCGTCAGCCAGCGCGTGTGTCGGCCCCACGGGGCCTCCGGCATGAAGTCGATGCCCGGCAGGTCCCGGAAGGCCTCCGCGTAGAAGGCGTGGTTCGCGCGGCGCGCGGCCACCCGGTCCTCCAGCACGTGCAACTGCCCCCGCCCGATGGCGGCCAGCACGTTGCTCATCCGGTAGTTGTAGCCAATCTCCGAGTGCTGGTAGTGCGGCGCCGCGTCGCGCGCCTGCGTGGCCAGCTTGAGGGCGTGCCGCACCAGCTCCCCGTCCGCGGACACCAGCATCCCGCCGCCGGACGTGGTGAGGATCTTGTTGCCGTTGAACGAATAGATGCCCACGCGGCCCACCGTGCCGGGGGCCCGCCCCTTGTAGGTGCTGCCCAGGGCCTCCGCCGCGTCCTCCACCACCGGCACGCCGTAGCGGTCGCAGGCGGCCATCAGCGGCTCCAGGTCCGCGCTCTGGCCGTACAGGTGCACCACCACCACGGCGCGGGGCAGCCGGCCCAGGCGGGCCCGCATCGCCAGCTCCTCCTCCAGCAGCGCGGGGTCCATGTTCCAGGACGTGCGCTCGCTGTCGATGAAGACGGGGCTGGCGCCCAGGTAGCGGATGGGGTTCACCGACGCGGAGAAGGTGAGCGTGCTCACCAGCACGTCGTCGCCGGGCCCCACGCCCACCAGTTGGAGCGCCAGGTGGAGCGCGGCCGTCCCGGAGCTCAGCGCCAGCGCGTGCGGCGTGCCCACGCACCGGGCGAACTCCTCCTGGAAGGCATCGACATGGGGCCCCAGGGGGGCAATCCAGTTGCTCGCGAACGCGTCATCGACGTAGCCGCGCTCGAGCGTGCCCAGGTGGGGCGAGGACAGGTAGATGCGGGAGGACATGCGAAGACTCCAGGCAGGACCGGGCATACGCAACCCCGGCATTGCCTGGAGCGTTCGCACACTCCCTCCTCCCGCGCGCTCGGGCGGGAGGAGGGGGTGTCTGTTCCGCATCGTGGAATTCGGACTAGAGCGCCGAACCCGCGCCCAGCAGCTTCGCGTTGAGCGCGCCGTTGCCGTAGTACTGCGTGTTGTTGCCCACGGTGTGGGTCTCCAGACGCTGCTGGAGGGTGGCGTTGTAGCGGCCCAGCTTCATCAGGCCGTCATTGAACCAGCCCGTGCCGCTGCCCGTGCCGTCCACGTAGTTGGCGTACTTCTTGGCGGACGGCCAGATGACGTTGTTCAGGGTGACCACGAACTTGCGCATGTCCGCGTCCGTCCACTCCATGCCCGCGTCGTGGGCTTCCACGAGGTAGGCCATCACGCCGTTGCCGTGCGCCACGTCCTGGCCCGGACGCTTCTTGGAGCCCCACTCGGCGGCCCAGAAGTACGCGTTGGCGTTCACCGGGCTGGTCATCAACTGACCGCGCAGCGACGAGGTGTTGTTCGGCATGTCACGGTTGATGTTGTTGAAGACGGTCAGGTACTGCGCCTTCTTCGTGGCGTCCGTCGTCATCATGGACAGGTCCATGGAGATGTACGCCCAGTGCGACGCCATGTGCGTGTTGACGCGGTAGATGTAGCTGTTCGCGCCGCGCTTGAGCCACTTCTCGAACATGTTCCGCTCGGTGAACGCCAGCAGCTTGTCGTACTGCGCCTTGTACGTGGCGTTGCCGTAGAGCGCGGGCGTCTCACGGATGGTGCGCAGCATGCGCGTCACGTAGCGCCAGCAGTAGCTCTCGAACAGGGGGACCTCCTGGCCCAGCGTGTCCGAGCGGGCGGACGCCCAGCCCATGTAGCTGTCCTTGAACTGGCTGCGGGGCAGCGAAGAGGACACCTTCGCGTTGTTGACCACGTTGTTCACATACAGCAGCGCCCGGTCCATGTACTGCGTCTTGCCCGTGGCGCGATACATCGCGGTGTTGCCGTCGATGCCGTAGGCCAGGTTGTAGAACTGCCAGCTATCCAGCGACTTGCTCATGGGCAGGAAGCTGGAGGTGTGCTCCGAATTCCAGCGGTTCAGGAAGAGCGTCTCCCAACCCGCGACGGTGCGCAGGCTGACGGCGGCCTGGGCGTTCGAGCCGAGCCCCTCCTCTCCAGTGGAGGGCGCGGGCACTTCCGCGGAGGCAGGGGCGTCCGCCTCCGGGGTGGAGGGAGCAGCCTCGCTCCCCGGCTCGGAGGGGGCCGCCGCGATCTCCTCGGGGGAAGAGGGAGCGAGCGTCTCCTCCTCGCCAGGGGCGGGGATGTCGGTGCTGTCCGGGGTGTTGTCTCCGTTGGGACTGGCCGTGCTGGCCGCGTCCTGCTCGGGGTTGGGGCCGCAGGCACCACCCACCAGCAGGGCAAGCGACAACAGGGACGACAGGGCACGACCAGAGTTGCGACGAGGTTCCAACATCAGGGGGGTCCTGTGGGGTAGCTCCAGCCGGCAGGCCGTTGGGCTACCCTGTTGTGGGAACGCCGGAGTGCGTTCACAGGACGCCAAAAGCATTTGGCGGCACACGTAATTCCTTTGTGATTAGACAAAAAGAAAATGATGACTGTCCGTGAGTCTTCAGACCGGCGCCCCGTGGGCCTGTCCGCCTGAGCCGGCATGTGTGTCATCAGGGGTGGGGGATGTATGACGAGGGCAGGGCAGGCGAGCGCCATGCTGGTTCCCGACGCGGGAGCCTCGGCGCTCTCCGGGCAGTACTTCCGCTCCGGGCATCACCTACGCGCCGAGCAGGTCACCCATACGCTGGTCGTCAAAAACGATACAGGCGGGATGTTACACGTGCCACTCATCGTGCGAGCGATTGAGGGGACTCCGTATCGCGACGCCATCTCTCCCTATGGCTTTCCGGGCGGTGAGCTGAACGGGTTGAGCGAGGTGCCTGCACCTGCCGTGGATTGGCGGAGCACGGAGCTGGTCAGCATCTTCGTGAGGGAGCGGGTTCAGGGACCGCACTGTTTCACGGGAGGCACGGCGCGCAACGAGGTCTTCTTCGTGGACCCTTGCCGCCTGCTCACACCCCGGGAGATGCACCGCCGGCACATGCGGCGAAACGTCCGGCTGGGGTTCGTGAGCACGGTGTGCGCGGCCCGGGACGCGCCCCCCGAGGAGCGCGCGGGGTTTCGCGACGTGTACCGGCAGACCATGGTGCGGGACCAGGCGTGCCACCGGTACTTCTTCTCCGACACGTACTTCGAGGAGCTGTTCGCGTCCCCGGAGGCCTGGCTCGCGACGGCGCGCGCGCCGGACGGGACGGTCGCGTCCGCGGCCCTGGTGGTCCGCAGTGACGGGCTCCTGCACTACTACCTGGGCGGCACGGCGGACGCGCACCTGGGGCGCTCCCCGGCGAAGAACGTCTTCGGGGAGATGATCTCCCTGAGCCAGCGGCTGGGGCTCCCGCTCCACCTGGGGGGCGGGCTCACGCCGGGGGACGGCCTGGAGGACTTCAAGCGCGGCTTCTCCAACGCCAGCGGGCGCATCCACACGCACGAAATCGTCTGCGACGCGGCGGTGTACGCCACGCTGTCGGAGGGCCGCGCCGCCAGCGGCTTCTTTCCGGCCTACCGCTCGCCTCTCCGCCCCTGACGAAGGGCCCCGGCCTCCCGCCCGGAAGGGGGCACGGGAGACCGGGGCTTCGCGTGGACGGCCGGGGCCGCGTGGGGTTCAGGCGCTGACGTTCTGCTCCGCCGCGGACGGCTTCACGGGGGCGAAGACGGGCAGCACCTTCGCCACCGTCGCCGGCATCTTCGACGGGGTGTACGCGGGGATGAGCTCCTGGAGGGCGCGCTTCACGTCGTGGGAGTCACCGGCGCGGGCCGCGCGGTCCAGGCGCTTGAGCTGGATCTGGAAGTCCGCGGGCGGCGCGGGGCTCTTCGCCACCTTGATGCGGTTGCGCACCTGCTGGGTGAGCTCCTCCTCCTCGGACATGAGCACCTCCTCCAGCTTCTCCCCGGGGCGCAGCCCCGTGTAGACGATGGCGATGTCCTTGTCCGGCACCAGGCCCGTCATGGTGATCATGTTCGCGGCCAGCTCCGCGATGCGGACCGGCGCGCCCATGTCCAGGATGCACAGCTCGCCGTAGCCGCCCAGGCCGGCCAGCACCACCAGGCCCACCGCCTCCGGGATGATCATGAAGTAGCGGGTGCAGTCCGGGTGGGTGACCGTGACGGGGCCGCCCGCTTGGATCTGCTGCTTGAAGAGCGGCACCACGCTGCCCGCGGACCCCAGCACGTTGCCGAAGCGGACGGCGCAGAAGGTGGTGCGCGACGTCACGGCGATGTCCCGGATGACCATCTCCGCCAGCCGCTTGGAGGCCCCCATCACCGACGAGGGCTTCACCGCCTTGTCGGTGGAGATGAGGATGAAGCGCTCCGCGCCGCACGCGTCCGCCATGCGCGCCACGTTCTGCGTGCCAAAGACGTTGTTCTTGATGGCCTCCTCCGGCGCGTCCTCCATCAGGGGCACGTGCTTGTGCGCGGCCGCGTGGAAGACGTACTGCGGCGCGAACTCCTGGCCAATGCGCAACATCCGGTCCAGGTCGCGGATGTCCGCCACCACGGAGTGCACCGGCACGTGCGGGTAGCGCGCCTGGAGCTGGCGCACCAGCAGGTAGAGTTCGTTCTCGTTGATGTCCACCACCACCAGCGACGCGGGCGAGTGCCCCGCGACCTGTCGGACGATTTCACTGCCGATGGAGCCCGCGCCGCCGGTGACGAGGATGCGGCGGCCCGTCACCAGCCGGTGCACCTCCTGATGGTCGAACGAGATGGCGTCCCGGGGCAGCAGGTGCTCCGGGGCCAGGTCGTGCAGCATGGCGGCGGTGATCTTCTGGTCCAGGTAGGCGAACGAGGCCGGGATGATCTTGAAGCTGACGCTCTGGTGCCGGCACAGGCTCAAGAGGTGCCGGGTGCGCTCCGGGGACAGCCGGGGGATGGCGATGAGCACCTGCGTCACCCGGTGCTTGCGCATCAACTCCGGCAGCGCGTCCAGCACGCCGAGCACCGGCTTGCCGTTGAGGAAGGTGCCCTGCTTGCCCGGGTCGTCATCCACCAGCCCGATGACGTGCCACGGGCTCTTGCGGTCCCTCAGCAGGTCGCGCAGGAGCAGGTCCCCGGCGCTGCCCGCGCCCACGATGAGCGTGCGCTGGGAGCCCTGCGCCTTCGCGCGCTGCCGGTCCAGGTACCACTGCCGGGCCATGCGCGGCGCGAAGCGGTGAAAGCCCAGGAGCGTGGTGGTGATGAAGAACTCCAGCGCGACCACCTGCCCCGGCAGCGACTCCATGAAGAAGATGGCGCGCAGCAGCTCGAACACGATGGTGCCCGCGAGGCTGGCCAGCTCCAGCCGGACCGCCTCGTGGATGCCGGAGCGGTGGAAGGACCAGCGGTGCAGCCCCAACCAGACGAGCGTCACCAGGCGCACCGCGACCAGGAGCGCCACGGCCCGGGGCAGGACAGCCCTGCAGGCCGGCGACAGCCCGTCCGCGAAGTGCAGCATCGTGGCGGCGACCAGCGAGCCGGCGATGAGGACCGCGTCCACGCCCAGCATCCGCAGCCAGCCGAAGCGGTGGGTCCTCCGCGGCGCATGCTCCGGGGTTTCCCGAACCCCCAACTCCAGGCTCATCGCTTCCAGACCCTGACCGTGTTTCATCTCACTCACCCCCTGAAGCCCGGCGTGCACGGGAGATCCGCCGTCCCCCCGCATACGCAGTGCGAAGGGCACGCCCAGACTCGAAGCCCTGAACAAAGTGGACGCGCGTCCAGTGAGGCTGAAGCTGTCCGAGAGTGCTGTAGAACCAGGATTCTGGGGAAGCGTGGGCCACCGGGCGAACACCCCGTCCCCCGGGGCCGACGTCCAGACAGGTCCCCGCCGCCCCCCGCCACGGAGTGCGCGCGGCCCCTCACGCCGGACGGGGTATTGTTTCAACGCCGTGACACCCCTCCCGCGCATGAGGGGCATAGCCGGCCCCTTCAGGCAGGGGGCCGCGGCGCCGGGCTGACACTTCGCGCGCCTTGCTCCGCCCAGGTCCGCCCGCCACGCTGGGGCCATGACGACCGAATTCATCCTGCTCCGGCACGGGGAGACGGAGTGGAACGCCCTGGGGCGGTTGCAGGGGCACCTGAACAGCATGCTCAGCCGTGAGGGGCTGCGGCAGGCGGAGGCGCTCGCGGCGCGGCTGGCCGCCCATCCCTTCCAGGCCCTCTACAGCAGCGACCTGGACCGCGCGGTGCAGACGGCCTCCCGCATCGCGGCCCGGACGGGCCACGACGTCCAGCGGGACGCGCGCCTGCGGGAGCGCGCGCTGGGCGTGCTCGAAGGGCTGACGCGCGCGGAGGCCGGCCAGCGCCACCCGGACGTCTTCGCCGCGTACTCGGAGGGCCACGCCGACTACGTGGTACCCGAAGGGGAGAGCGCCTCCCAGCGCCTGCGGCTGGCGCTGCACTGCCTGGAGGAGCTGGGCGCGCGCCACCCGGGGGCCCGCGTCGTGGTGGTCACCCATGGCGGCCTGCTCAGCGCCCTGTTGCGCCACTGCCTGGGCATCCCGCCCTCGGCGCCGCGCGCCTTCTCCGTCCTCAACGCGGGCTGGAACCAGTTCGACCTCCACGAGGGGGCCCTGCGCATGGTGACCTGGGGAGACGTCAGCCACCTGCGCGCGCTCAGCCTGGACGACACCTGAGGCACCCGTGACGGACGGGGCCTGGATGGTCGTACACTGCTGCGCGCCATGCGCACGCCATCCGCTCCGGGACTGGGACCGCCGGCGGTCTTCGTGGGCCGAGCCCACGAGGTACGCCGGCTGGGGGACATGCTGAAGCGCGTGCGCACGGGCGTCGTCTACGGGCTGCCCGGCGCGGGCAAGTCCGCGCTGGTGGCGGCGGTGGCCGCGAAGCACCGGGGCCCCGTCGTGCACCGGCGCGTGCGCCCCGGGGACACGCTGGACACGGTGGTGGACGACGTGCGCCGCCTGCTGAGCGAAGCGCCCGTGGCCCAGGCCCTGTCGGACGCGTCCCGGCTGGAGGCGCTGGCGGCGGAGCTGGAGGCGCGCCGCGCCCTGTGCGTGCTGGACGACCTGCACGTGCTCGGGCCGCCGGAGCGCGCCGCGCTGGTGGAGGACCTGGGCGGGCGGCTGCGGCAGGGCACGCTGCTGGCCACCTCGCGCGAGTCGGTGCCCCGGCACGCGGCCAGCCCGGACCGGGTGGAGCTGCGGCTGGAGGGCCTGTCGGAGGAGGCCGCGAAGGAGCTGTGGCGGGAGCTGGACGCGCTCTACGGCGAGCGCGACGGCTTCGACGCGGCGTGGGGCCGCTCGCGGGGCCTGCCCTTCCTCCTGCGCCGCGCCCACGCGGGCGACACGGGCGGGGACGAACCCGTGCGAGCGGCGCTCGCGGCGCTGCCCGCGGACGAGCGGCGGCTGTGCGCGATGCTGGCCTTGAGCCAACTGCCGCTCACCGCGAGCGCGCTGGGGCCGGTGCTGTCCGGCGACGCGGCGGACCCGGCGCCGCGCCGGTTGGGCGCGAAGCTGCTGGTGGAGACGGACTCGCGGGGCCGGCACGGCGTGCACGACCTGGTGCGCGAGGCGATGGTGTCCCTGCTGTCGCCGGACGAGGCGCGCGCCGGCCACGAGGCGCTGCTGGAGGTCCTGGAGCGGGAGCCCCTGCCCGCCGTGGTCCGGGTGCGCGCGGTGTGCCGCCACCTCCAGGCGCTCGGCCGGCACGAAGCGCGCGCGGCCTTCATCGTCGCCCAGGCGGAAGCCCTGGTGCGCCACGGCGCCGCGGACGAGCTGCTGGGCCTGCTGGACTCGCTGCCCGCCGGGCTGCGCACGCCCCAGGTGAAGCTGGCCCATGCGCGCGCGCGGGTGCGGCTGCTGGATTTGCGCCGGGCCTACCCGGAGCTGCTCGCCCTGCGCGCCTCGCTGGAGGCCGCCGCCGGCGCGCCGGAGCCGGAGTCGAACGAGGCCCTGCGCGAGGGCGTGGGCGCCGTGCTGGTGCGGGTGGCCCTCTTCGCGCTGGAGCCGGAGGCCTGCGAGCGCACGCTGGAGGCCATGCCGGTGCCGAGCAGCGCGGAGGTCTTCCTCCAGCAACTGCTGGCCTGGACCGCGCTGCGCTTCTTCCAGGGGCGGCTGGATGAGTCCCTGGCCATGCTGGACAACGCCGCCGCCGCGACCGGGGACCGGCGCGTGCTGGGCTGGTGCGCCTACGCCCGCGCGCTGATGCTCTGGATTGAAGGCCGCGACAGCGAGCTGGCGGAGCCCCTGGCCCAGTGCGTGTCATTGCTGGAGGACGCGCCGCTCGACTCGCGAGGCCCCCTGGTGGCCGCCATGTCCGCGGGCATCCTCAGCCGGCTGGGCCGCTTCACGGAGGCGGACGCCGCGCTCGCCAGCGCCCGGGAGCGCCTGGGCCAGTTGGGCGCCCCCCGCCTCGCGCTGGAGCTGGACTGCATCGCGGCGTGGGTGCGCGCGGAGTCAGGGCAGCGCGGCGCGGCGCTCGCGGCGCTGCGGGAGACGGAGGGCCGCGCGGAGAGGGCGGGCTACCTCTTCGTCCGGCTGCTGTGCCGCGTGGGCGCGGGCCGCATGCTGCTGGAGCTGGGCCGGCGCGCGGAAGGAAGGGCCCAACTGGACGCGGTGGAGGAGGAGGTCCGCTCGCGCGGCGTGGTGGGGCTGATGCGGGCCGCCCGGGTGGCGCGCACGCTGGACGTGCCGGGGCCGGACGCACCGCCCATCACCGTGGAGCCCCGGGAGGTGCGCCCTGGCATCGCCGCCCGCCAGCGCGCCCTCGCCGCCCTCGCCGCCGCCCGGAGCGGGGACGCCCCGCGCGCCACGGCGCTGCTCACCGCGCTGGAGCCCCTGGCCCGAGGTGACGACTTCGCGCTGGAGCACACGCTGGGGCACCTGGCCCGCGCCACGCTCCACCGGCACGCGGGCCGCGCCCGCGAGGCCGCGCAGGCCCTGGAGGACGCCACCCACGCGGCGACCGCGGGCGGGCTGGACCCCGAGCTGATGGCGGAGCTGACCCGGCCGCTCGCATCCGCCGCGAAGGCAGACTCCCTCCCGGAAGCGCCGGAGGCGGTGGTGCTGGACGCCCGCCGTCATGAGCTGCGAGCCCCGGGGAAGACCGTCTCCCTGGAGCGGCGCGCCCTGCCGCGGAGGCTGCTCTACGCGCTGGCACGCCAGCCAGGGAGCATCCTGTCGAAGGAGGACTGCGTGCGCGCCATGTGGAACGCGGCCTACGACCCGCGCCTGCACGACAACGCCTTGCGCGTCCACGTCAGCCACGTGCGGGACATGCTGGAGGGCACCGGCACCCGGGTGGTCTTCGAGGACCCCGGCTACCGCCTGGAGGTGTCCTCGGGCTTCACCTTCGTCGCCGGATAGCCGCGTCACGCCAACTCCATCACAGTAGTCATCCAGTTACAACAAATCGCAGGCGGGGTATTTACAAAGAGTCCTGGACTCCTCAAGAATCCCGTCGCTTCATATTTACCAATCAAAACGGGTTTCACATGATTTCGGCTCAGATGGTGCGTCGCTGGACCGCCGCCAGCGCGGTGTCGCTGCTGGTCGTCGGTTGCGGTCCCCAGACCACGGAGGAGAAGCAGGCCCAGCCGGAGACGCCGGCTCCCGCCGCCACCACCCAGGAGATCGTCGGCGGCACGGCGACCACCATCGAGGCGAACCCCTGGCAGGTGTCGCTGCAGAGCAGCGGCGGCAGCCACTTCTGCGGCGGCTCCGTCATCAACGAGAACTGGATCCTCACCGCGCAGCACTGCGTGAACTCGGGCGGCTCCATCTCCAAGCCGGGCCGCATCGTGGCGGGCGTCACCAACCGCACCACCACCACCGGCGGGCAGGTCCGCACCGTGTCCCAGGTGGTCGTGTACCCGGGCTACGTGGACGCCAACTACGGCAAGGACGCGGCGCTCCTCAAGCTGTCCTCGCCGCTGGACCTGAGCGGCGCGAACGTGAAGGCCATCCCCATCGTCACCGCGGCGGACGAGGCGGCGGGCGTGGGCGGCGTCGGCGCCGTGGCGCGCGTCACGGGCTGGGGCACGCTGTCCAGCGGCTCCTCCTCGCTGCCCACCACGCTCCAGACGGTGGACGTGAACGTCATCAGCAACGCCGACGCGCAGGCGGACTACCAGGGCCAGGAGACCATCACCGCGGACCAGTTGGGCGCCACGGCCCCGGGCAAGGACTCCTGCCAGGGTGACAGCGGCGGTCCCCTCACCGTCCTCAAGGGCAGCACCCGCGTGCTCGCGGGCATCGTGAGCTGGGGCTACGGCTGCGCCGACCCGGCGTACGCGGGCATGTACGGCCGCGTGTCGTCCTTCGCCAGTTGGATCGACAGCACCATCAACGCCCCGCAGCAGCCGACGCAGACGCTGCTGAGCCAGACCAACCTCTCCGGCTCCTCCGGCACCTGGAAGCACTACGCCATCACCGTCCCCGCGGGCTCCACGACCCTGACGGTGGAGCAGTCCGGCGGCACGGGTGACGCGGACCTCTACGTGCGCCAGGGCTCGCAGCCCACCACCACCGCGTACAACTGCCGCCCGTACCTCAGCGGCAACGCGGAGACCTGCACCATCACCGCCCCGGCGTCCGGCACCTGGTACGTCTCCGTGCGCGGCTACTCCGCGTACTCGGGCGTCTCCGTGAAGGCCACGGTGCCGTAGCCGTCGCCTGACACCGGCGTGAGCGCGCAAGCCCTCTTCCTCCCCTCGCGGGAAGGAAGGGGGCTTTCGTGTTTCAACCCCTCGCGCGCGCGGGGTGCTACACCCGGAGTCATGGCCCGGCCCGTCCCCAGAGCTTCGCGCTGTCCCCACTGCAACGCGCCCTTCACGCCCCAGGCCGCGAAGACGCACTACGTCTGCGGCTACTGCGGCCACGCCTTCGACCTGGACGGCCCACACCCGGCGCGGCCTGGCCCGCCGCCCCCCGCCCAGGCGAACCGGCAGGCCCTGATGGTGGTGGCGGGCGTCGCGGCGATGGTCGTCATGGGCGGCGTGGGCGCGGCGGTCGCCCTCCTCAAGGGGGGCCCGGATGAACCCAGGCCCCGTCCCACCCCACCTCCCGCCGCCGTCCCCCGCTCCGTCGCGCCACCGGTCGTCCCCGGGCCTCCACCCGAGCCCCCCAAGCCCGGACCCGAGCGCCTCCAGTGGGCGGAGCGGGGCGCGCCCGCGTTCGTGGACGTCAACGGCGACGGGACGGAGGACATCGTCGGCCACGTGAGCCGGCACGAGGGCGCCTCCGGCGTCCAGCACTTCATCGCCGCGTTCGACGGCCGGACGTTCCAGAAGCTCTGGGAGTCGTCGCCCTCGGAGGGGCCGGACGCCTCCCGCCACACGAAGGTCATCGCCCAGAACGGCCACCTGGTGATGAGCGAGCAGCGCACGGTGAACCTGCTGGAGCTGGAGACCGGCAAGCGGCTGGGGCGCGTGCCGCTGACGGACTCGCCGCGCCGGCTGTGCATCCCGCCCGGGGACACGACGTCCGTCTGGGTGGAGGTGGTGGACCACCAGCACCTGCTCTTCGACACGCGCACCGCCACGGCGAAGCCCGCGCCCCGGGCGCCGAAGGGCTGCGCCACGCCGCCCCTGAGCCCGCAGACGTGCAACATGAGCCGGCCGGCGGAGCACCCCACCTCCTGCGAGCGCTCCAGCTACCCGCCCTCCGACATCCGGGGCTTCTCCACCAAGTACCTCTTCCGCACGGGCGGCTACACGCTGGCGCTGGGCACGCGCTGGCCGGGGACGCAGGTGCCCCTGGTGGCGCTGTACGCGCCGGGCAACCGCAAGCCGCTGTGGCACGACACCGTGTCGGAGAAGGACCCGCTCCTCCTGCGGGACACCGCGCCGGAGGTGGGGGAGATCACCCAGGACGCCGTGTACGTCGTCTATGAGCTGGAGAAGGGCGGCGCGTACCTCATCCGGCGCGACCTGCGCACCGGCGCCGTGGTCTGGGACGTGCCCATGCCCGAGACCCGCTCCCTCACCATGATGACGGCCCTCTGGGTCCGGGGCGGCAGGGTGTACGTGCCGATGTGGGGCGCCCTGCACGTCCTGGACGCCGCGACGGGTGAGCGCATCGGCGGCATCGGGACGGAGTGAGTCAGTAGATGGAGATGAGGTGGACCCGCACGCGGGGGTTGCCGAGGTACTCCTCCAACCGCCAGCGGGTCCGCATCCCGTCCTCGCGGATGCCCACGCCGCCGTCCGTGGGAGGCTCCGCGCTGGCGAGCGCATCCCGGAGCTGGGACACCGCCCAGCGGTCGAACTTCGGGTCCCCGGAACCCTCCAGCACCTGGAGGTCGATGAGGCTGCCGTCGCGCGCCTGCCGCACCTCCACGATGGCGACGAGCGCCAGGATGGGGGTGGTGACGTCCATCATGTAGACGTTCGCCGCGCGCCCGGCCTCCACCGCCGCGCGCATCCGGTCGGACGTCTCCCGGCGGACGTCGCGCTCCTGGGGCGCGAAGGGAGTGCCCGTCTTGCCGAACCGCTCGATGGCCTCCAGTTGCTCGCGCTTCAGCCGGCGGGCGAGCACCTCGGTGTCGGGAGGCGGCGGGTTCACGAGCTGCTCGGAGAAGCCCTGGCGCAGCTTCGCGAAGTACGGAGGCGTCGCGCCCGTGGCCCGCGCGGACGCGGTCGCGTCGTGGGCCCAGCCATCCACCCGCTGGCGCGCCTCCTCCGCCTCTCGGGCCGCCAGGGCCTTGGGGTCCGGCTCCGAGCCGGGGACGTTGCGAAGCGTCCGCCCCGTCGACGGAGGGCCCTTCAGGAGCCCACCGCCCAGGAGCCCGGGGGGCTCCAACTGGAGCGGGACGTCCCGGAGCGGAGGTGACGGGCGCTCGGCGGGAGCTTCCGCGAGCGGCTCGGGAGCGGCCTTCCCGGGGGTGGCGGGAGCTGGCGCTTCGTCCTTCTTCCGCTCGCGCTCCGCCAGCGGCGTCGGCGCTCCACCCTTCCGCTCGCGAGTGGGGGGTTCGCGCTCCGCCGGACGCGCGGGCGGGCGCGGAGGGCTCGGCGCCGCTTCGGGGGTGGGGCGTGCGTCCCGGGTGACGATCTCCAGCTCGATTGCCCGCGGCGGCTCGTGACGCCGGACGTTCGCGGCCGGGCTCCGCCACAGCGCGAAGAGGAGCGCCGCGTGCAGGAGCCCGGACACGACGAGCAGGAGGAGGAGCTGTGAGCGCCGGGACACGAAGCACAGCTTGCTCCGTCCCGCCGCGCGGGAGAAGTGGCGTGGAGCGTGGGTGTCGGACCTCCACGCTCCCCTGCCCTCCTACGGCGTGGGTCGGGCCGTCACTCCGCCCAGTGGACCTTGCCCAGCCCCGCCGGGATGAGGTCGCAGACGTAGACGATGTCGTCGTACGGGTAGTTGTCGTAGACGCCCCGCGCGGGGATGCAGCGCGCCTGGCTGGGGTTCGGCGCGTTGTAGTCCGCGGCGAGCTGCTGGCAGTAGGCGTTGTCGGACGGGCCACCGCACTCCTCGGTGCACTGGTCCGCGCGGATCCAATACGGGTTGTAGAGCGGGTACGAGTCCGCCTCCGTCCAGCACAGGCCCGTCGCGCAGTCGGTGTCCGCCGAACAGCCCTCGCCCACGGCGTTGAGGCCCTGCTCCTGCTGCGTCGGGGTGGAGGGCTGCGGCTCGCCGGCGGGGCTGCCGCCACAGGCGAGCAGCGCCAACGAGAAGAGCGTCACGGGAACGGCGAAGCGCTTGCGCATCATTGGAAGAAACCTTTCCAGGAGAAGGGGGAGTCCTGAGAAAACCATCTTGGCTCCCATGGGCCAAGTCACATTCTCGCGGCAATGGATTGGGGTACGCTGGCGGCACTTCACGCGGAGGGCCCCGTCCATGTGCCGGAGCATCAAGACGCTGTTCAACTTCGAGCCTCCCGCGTCGGACGCGGAGGTCCGGGCGGCGGCCCTGCAGTTCGTGCGGAAGCTGAGCGGCACCAGCGCCCCGTCCAAGGCGAACGAGGAGGCCTTCCACCGCGCCGTCGAGGACGTCACCGAGGCCGCGCGCCGGCTGGTGGACTCCCTGGTGACCACTGCCCCGCCGCGCAACCGCGACATGGAGGCCATGAAGGCGAAGCTGCGGTCCGCGAAGCGCTTCGCGCCGCGCTGACGGACGCCGCGCGCTGGAGACAGCGTCCGTCCGGAGGCAGGCCGCGGCTCAGGGGATGTTGATGCGCGAGTGCAGGGCCCGCCCGTCGTACGCGGCGGCGCCGCAGCGCGCATGGGCCCAGTCTCCGTTCACCGCGGAGCAGACGCGGAAGGCCTGGATGTTGGAGTACGGCACGTTGATGCCCGGCGTGTCGCAGCGCCCCTGGTAGGTCCAGGACAGGCTCTTGTTCACGGCGCCCACGCCGATGCACGGGCCAATCCACGCGCCCGTGTCCCGCCGCTGCACGTCGATGGAGTACTGCGCCAGCGTCTCCTCCTCGCTCCACTCCAGATCCACGAAGGGCGTGACGCCGCCGGGCAGTTCCAGGGACACGTCGTCGGAGATGCCGTCGTAGGCCTTCTCCACGAAGGGCCCCCAGACGTTGTTGTTGGAATAGAAGAGGCGGAACGCGGCGATCTCCCCCTTCGTCACCACGCGGTCCCCGGCGCTGCGGCACACGCCGTCGAACACCGTCTTGTGGGCCTGCCCCAGCAGCACCACGGACGTGCACGGCCCCACCACCGAGCCATTCTTCAACACGACGTCCAGCGAGTAGCTGTACCCCGCAAGCCGGTTCCAGCGCACGCTCACCTGGTTGAGCGACGTCATCGCCCCGTCCGGCTTGAACGCGACGCGCTGCTTGTACGTGCTGCGCGAGGTGAGGTTGCCCGCGCTGTCGAAGGCGCCCTGGTGGAAGACGTTGAAGTACTCGCCCCGCCGCTCGACGATGACGTTGTGGCCGTGGGACTGCACCAGCCGGCCCGCGGAGTTCTTCGACGGCAGGGACAGCCGCCGCACCGCCCGCGCCCGCGTGAGCTCCGGGATGGAGTCCGCCATCACGTAATACATGGCGTATTGGCTGTTGTACCAACCGCCGCTGAAGACCAGATAGTAGCGCCCGTCGCGCTTGAAGAGCTCCGGCGCCTCGTTGATGCCCTCCTCGTAGGCCGGCGTCGCGAACACCGCCGGGCCCGCGTGGTTGTAGACGGTGCCGGGCGCGGCCAGCTTGAACGAGGAGATGTTGTTGCCGTTCTGGAACCAGACATAGAAGAGCCAGCGGTCCACGCCGTCATCGAACGTCGCCGAGTCGATGCGGATGTTCCGGTTGCACCCCTGCGGCAGGCACGCCGTGCCGGTGGTGGTGCGCGGCCACGGGGTGTTGGCGTTGATGGGCTGGGGCGCGCCGAAGACCAGGTTCAAGTCCGGCGCCGTGGCGACGAAGGTCGTCATCTCCTGCCCCGCCGGAGGACACGCCGCGCCGTTGGGCACCCGGTGGCCGGAGAAGTGGAGCTGGTAGACGCTGCCCACCCTGCTCAGGTCCGGCGCCCACAGGAAACAGTAGTCGTAGGTCGGATCCGCCGCGGACGGGTTGTAGTCACGCTTGAAGCGGAACGCCGTCAGGTCGTTCGACTCATACAGCGGAATCACCACCCCGTTGCCCGTGCCGGTGAGGAAGAACAGGTCGTCGTTCTCCTTGTAGACGTCTGGATCCGCCAGCCACTGCATGAGCAGCGTGCGTGAGGGGTCCTGCGCGAGGGCGCTCCCGGCGAAGGTCGTGGTGAGGAGGGAGCACAGCAGGGCGGCTCGGACGGGCTTCATGAGACCTCTCCATGAAAGTCTTGAAATTCAAGCTTACAATGAAGAGTACGGGCGCGGGGCGGACGCGGCCCCGTCACCGCGCGCGCTTCTTCCGGGACCTGGCCGGAGGCTTCGCGAGCGCCTCCGCCTGCTTCCCGATGGTCTCCGCCAGGAAGTCCACCACCGCGCGCACCCGCGCGTTGTGGGCCAGGTCCTCGTGGAACACCAGCCACACGGTCCGCTCCAGCTCCGGCAGGGCGTCACGCAGGGGCACCAGCTCCGGATGCAGGTGGCCGAAGAACGCCGGCAGGAGCGCCACGCCCAGGCCCTCGCGCGCGGCCTGGAGCAGCCCCAGGATGGACGTCAGCCGCAGCGCCACGGTGGCCTTCGCCGCGTGCACGTCCAGCCACTTCGACTCCGGCCAGCGCCGCGAGTCCTGCGCGTACCCCACCACCGAGTGCCCCTGGAGCCCCGTGTCGAAGCGCACCGGCCCCCGGCGGGAGAGATAGGCCTTCGACGCGAAGGGCACGACCCCAATGGCAGCCACCTTCCGGGCCCGCAGCGACGCCTCCCGTGGCCGGACCAGCCGGATGGCCACGTCCGCCTCGCGCCGCACCAGGGAGAGCGCCTCGTAACCGGAGAGCAGTTGCAACTCGATCTCCGGATGGCGCTCCTGGAACGCGGCCAGCCAGGGCATCACGTTGTGGACCAGGAAGGAGTCCGTCGCGGTGACCGTCACCGGCCCGGAGGGGCGCAGGTCCTCACCGCTGGCGAGCCGCTCCACCCGCAGCGCCTCCGCCTCCACCGCCTCCGCGGCCGGGAGGATGCGCAGCGCCACCGCCGTGGGCTTGAGGCTCGTGGGGGTCCGGTCGAAGAGGCGCGCCCCCAGCTCCTTCTCCAGCACGGCCAGGCGCCGGCCCACCGTGGTGGGGTCCACCTTCAACCGCCGCGCCGCCGCGGAGAGGTTCCCCTCCCTCGCGATGGCCAGGAAGTGCCGCAGGTCGCTCCATTCGGGCATGGCCTGCATTCTCGCAGAGGGCCCCTGCGGAAACGGGCATTTTCGCAGCCCCCGTCCGCCGCCATCCTCCCCGGCGTTTCCTTCCACCGAGGAGTGCCTCCCGTGAAGACCCTGCCCAAGCTCGTCGCCGCCGTCGCCGTCCTCTCCGCGTTCACCTTCGCCGCCGCCAGGGGCAAGGAGTCCGCCGCGTTCCAGCAGACCGCCTATGACAAGCTCGCCTGGACGGAGATGATGCCCGGCGGCCCGTCCGTGCACGTGCTCTGGGGCGACATGAAGAAGGGCCCGTACGCGCTGTTGATGAAGTTCCCCGCCGGGTTCGACTCCGGGCCGCACACCCACTCCGCCAGCTACCACGGCGTGCTGGTGAAGGGCCGCATGACGAACACCAGCGAGGGCGCCGCCGAAGCGGGCGCCGTGGAGGCCGGCAGCACCTGGGACCAGCCCGGCAAGGTGGTGCACCGCAACCAGTGCTCGCCGGACGCCGAGTGCGTGCTGCTCATCGCCCAGGACAAGCCCTTCGACTTCGCGCCCGCGAAGGCGAAGTAGCCGCGTCAGACCTGGATGGGCACCACCAGGGACGCGGCGTAGCCGTCCGTGGTGTTGCCCGTCACCGTCGCCAACTGCGTGGACGCGCCGTCGCTGAACACGTTGTCGCTGGAGAGCGAGACCTGGCTGAGGTTGCGGACGCTCTGCGAATACCCGGACGTCGCATAGACGGTGTCGCAGACGTCCTCCGGCAGGGCCAACTGGGACGTGGCCACCTTGTTGCGCGAGGAGGAGGTCGCCTCCACCGAGGGGTAGATTTCGAAGTGGATGTGCGGCCACCGCCCGCTGTAGCAGGCGGGGAAGACGCTGGTGAAGGTCACCCTGCCCTCCTCATCCGTCACCTGCACCCCGCGCAGGTAGTTCTCCTGGGTGACGCCCGACGAGTACATGGAGTAGCGCCCCGCCTGGTCGCAGTGCCACAGGTAGATGGCGTAGCCCCGGAGCGGCGTGCAACTGTCATTGCTGGCCACCAGCGTGAGGGTGACGGTGAGCGGGATGCCCGCCGCGACGCCGCTCGCGCCCGCGATGCTGGAGCGGATGTCGCTCCGGACGATGCCCGACAGCACCAGGGCGTTGGCTCCGTTGGACCCGTCGCCGGGATAGGGGCCGGCCGTCTCCTCCGGAATCCTCGCGCAGCCGGACGCGTCGTCGTTGCCGCCGCTGGAGTCCGTCCCCCCGCAGCCGATGATGGGAATGAGGCTGGTGAAGGCCATCCAGCGCAGCAGCTCCCGCCGGTCCGTGCGCTTCGCCAGCACCCGCAGGTCCTGCTGGAGTCCGTCGTGGTGGTTCTGTTCGTGGTCACTCATGCGCCCTGCCCCCTTGGAGTGACCGTGACGGTAGGGCAAAGGTCTTAAGCGAGTCCTAAGGCGCCGGGCGTGATGCGTTTTTGCAATCCAGGCGCGGGCTCCTGGCGTATCTGTCCGGCCATCTGGCAAGGGAGCAGGCACCCATGACGAAGCGCGCGAGTGGTCCTTTCGACGTCAAGCTCACCCCCATGGCCCCGGAGGCGGGCGCGGTGGAGGCGGCCCCGGGCCGGATGACGCTCGACAAACGCTTTCACGGCGGACTGGACGCCACGAGCCAGGGACAGATGCTCGCGGTGCGGACGCCGGTGGAGGGGTCCGCGGGGTACGTGGCCATGGAGCGCGTCAGCGGAACGCTGGACGGCCGCGCCGGCACCTTCGCGCTCCAGCACTCCGGGACCCTGACGCGCGGGGCGCCCCAGCTCGTCATCACGGTGGTGCCGGACTCCGGAACCGGCGAGCTCACGGGGCTCGCCGGTTCCATGACCATCGACATCGCGCCGGGCGGGAAGCACTCCTACGACTTCCAGTACACCCTGCCGGACGCGCCATGACCCACCCAGGCGGACGTCCCGCGGTCGATGGCTCCGGGTGGGCGAGCGGGCCCAGCGCGGGGCGCTGACGCCTTCGCGGGCCTGTTCGGGAAGATTGGCGCCGGAGCGCGTAGAAGCAGGTGACGGGAGCCTCCATCCCTCCCGGCACCCCATCATGGCCCGTCCCAAGAGCCCCCTCGTCTGGATCCTCCTCGCGGTCGGAGGCGCCTGCGCGTTCTGCTGCACCGGCACCCTGGGGCTCATGGCCCTGGGGCTCTTCGCGGGAGGCGACAGCGCCACGCCCGGCGCCCCCGGCGCGGTGAGCAGGGCCCAAGGCGGCAGCCCCGGGGAGCCCGGAGGCTTCGCGTTCGACGCGCCTCCGGGCTGGAAGACCCAGCAGGACGGGCGCTTCCTCCTCGAGTGGGAAGATCGGGGCGACACCCTGGGGGTGGAGGCGCTCCGGCTGCCAGCCCTGCCCGGGCTGGATGACGCCGAGGGCCGGCTCGCGAAGCTGTGGCAGGAGCGCATTGGCGCGGACTGGAACGACGTGAAGCCGAACCCGCTGGTGATGCGGCGCTTCGTGGCCAACGGGGCCCGCGCCTTCTTCACCGCCGCGGCGGTGCGCGCGAAGAACAACGACCGGACCTTCCGGGTGAGCCTCTACCTGGTGGAGGCGGGAGACCGCCTGGAGCCGCTGGTGTTCATCCAGAGCTTCATGACGCCCGGGGGCCTGGGCGAGGCCATGTCGGCCTCGTTCTCCTGGAACACGTCCTACGTCCGGGTGGAGGAGGCGCTGAAGGGCGTGCGTGGGAGCCCCGTGGGCCTGCCGCTCGTGGACGACGCGGAGGTGGTGGGCCACTTCGTCTACGGCAGCAGCTCCGCGACCCAGTGGGTCAACACCTATACCGGCGGCACCAGCATGACGGCGGTCTCCTACAGCGTCGACTACACCTTCGGCGCCGATCGCGAGTTCCAGTACAAGTTCGCGGGCGCGTCCGGACAGGTGGGCGCGATGAAGTTCGGCTCCGACGACGACCAGGGCACCTGGAGCGTGAAGCACGACGTGCTGACGCTCACCGGAGCGAAGCGGACACGCCGGTACCTGCTCATCGGGGCCGCGCGCTCTCCTGAAGGCAAGCGCACGCTCTACCTCATGCCGGAACACCCAGGATGGTCGCTGGCTCCGGGCGCCATCGGGCAGAACGGCGAGCTGTATGTGGCGGTGGACTGAAGCGCCCCCATCCGGTGACACCGCCAGGGGTCCCCGGTGTTCCATCCGCCAGCCGGCACGAATGCACCGGCCCTTCCCTCACAGGAGATGGAACATGGCGGTCCTGCACCGTGGAGTGCGGCTGGGTATGGCATTGCTCGCGAGCTTCACGGCCCCCGCCTGCGGGCCGGAGGCACCGGCCGGTGTCGCGCTGGAGTTGGGCGAACAGGAGCTGGAGGCGGCGAAGTCGCCCCTGCCGCCCCTGGACCGCGAGGCGCTGCGGCAGGCCATCGCGGGGCTGCCGAACGCGGAGGTGACGGGCGCGCTGGTCCGGGTGAGCGGCGCGGACGGGCGCTGGCTGGGCACGTCCGGCGTGGCGGACGTCCGCACCGGCGCCCCGGTGCCCGCGGACGCGCACTTCCGCATTGGCAGCATGACGAAGGCGTTCACGGCCACCGTCGTGCTCCAGCTCGCCGCCGAGGGGCGCGTGGACCTGGACCGGCCCGTCCAGGACTACCTGCCGCGCCTGCTGCCCGCGGGCGTCTACGCGCCCATCACCGTGCGCCAGTTGCTCAACTTCACCCACGGCCTGCCCGGCGTGCCGGTGCCGCAGAAGGACCCCGGCTGGTTCTTCGAGAACCGCTTCCGGCGCTTCAGCCCCCGGGAGCTGGTCTCCCTGGCGCTCCCCCAGGGCCCCCGCTTCGCGCCGGGCACGCGGCAGGAGTACGGCAACATCGGCTACCTCGTCGCGGGGCTGCTCATCGAACAGGTGACGGGCCGGCCCTACGGGGACGCGGTGCGCGAGCGCATCCTGCGGCCGCTGCACCTGCGGGACACCTTCGTGCCCGGCAACGACGTGACCCTTCCCGGGCGCCACGCGCGTGGCTACGAGGAGGTCGCGCCGGAAGAGACCGGCTGTCCGGCGGGGGCCATCACCTACGGCACGCGCTGCCTGGTGGACGTCACCGAAGCGAGCCAGTCCGTGCCCTGGGCCGCCGGAGAGATGATCTCCACGGCCGAGGACCTGGACCGCTTCCTCGTCGCGCTCTTCCAGGGGCGGCTGCTGCCGCGCAAGCAGCAGGAGGAGCTGTTCACCGTCCCGGACCTGCCCGCCGCGGGAGGAGGCCGCGCCACCTACAGCGCGGGCCTCTCCCGCTACGACCTGGGCGGCGTCATCTTCTGGGGCAAGAGCGGCGACCGGCACGGCTACAACAGCGGGATGGGCGCCACGAGGGACCTGCGCCGGCGCCTCATCTATTCGGTCAACACGCTCCACATGGGAGGAGAGCCGCCGGACATCGCCGCGCGGATCATCCAGGCGGCCCTGACGGGGCCTTCACAGCCGTAGAGGGTGGGGGCGAGATGGGGTTAGCCTGCCACGCCACATTGACTGGAGGCTCCCATGTCCACGCTCGACACGCCTGTCATCATCGGCCGTTCAAGCTCGCATTTCACGCGCATCGCCCGGCTCTTCGCCGCGGAGCTGGGCGTTGATCACTCCTTCCAGGTGGTGCGGGACCTGCTGTCCACGAACCCGGAGGACTACGGCGGCAACCCCGCGCTCCGGATTCCCGTCCTGAAGACATCGCAAGGGGTCTGGTTCGGCGCGCTCAATGCCTCCCGTGAGCTGTGGCGGCGGTCGAACCCCAGACCCCGGGTGGTGTGGCCGGAGGATCTGGACGTGCCCCTGCTGGCGAACCTGCAGGAGCTCACCCTGCAGGCCATGGCGACGGAGGTGACGCTGGTCATGGAGAAGATGGCCGGCGCCGGTGAGGGGACGACCCATGCGCGCAAGCTGCGGGAGTCCCTGCTCAACATGATGGCGTGGCTGGAGTCGAACGCGAGCGCCGCGCTGGCCGCGCTCCCGCCCGACCGGGACCTGAGCTACCTGGAGGTCACGCTCTTCTGCCTCGTGACCCATCTGGAGTTCCGGGACGTCCTACCCACGGCCCCCTATGAAACGCTGAACCGCTTCTGTCAGCAGTTCGCACAGCGCCCATCCGCCAGCGCCACCCAGTTCCGCTTTGATGTCTGAGTACACCCGGGCTTCGCGGGACGAGCGCGGCTTGTAACGACCCTCCAGGTCATCCGCCAATGGAAGGATGGCTGGGCTGAGGTCTCCACGCGTCATGGACAAACGGGCTTCGTTGCCTCCGAGTACATCTGGACCCATTTGCCCGAACCCAGCGCAAGACTGCATCGGGTTGAAGCGGGCGTGTCCGGCACCGCCATTGCCATCGCGGAAACCTATTACGGCGATCTGGCCACCCAGTGGGGGCAGGACCTGCGCTTCTTCGTCAACGTCCTCGCGAACGTGAACCGCCTGGCCGTGCCTTTGGGGACAACGGGGTGGCGTGAAGTGCACTTTCGCAGCGACACCTTGATCTGGATTCCAGGCCGTGGCTTTGCCCAATCCCTATCGGATGTCGTCAACTCCGGTTCCCGCTCCTACAACCTCGCCACGACGGTGGGCTCCACCGTCGCGCGCGTCACCCAACTCTGGGATGACTTCCATCGCGCGGTCGCCCTCTCCACACGCTATCTCAGCGGGTCCGTCACGCGGCACGCGGAAAAGGTCCTCCAAGACATCGTCATGGCACTGGCCGAGATGGTGCTGGGAGGGATCGCGGTGCTCGCGGTCTCAACCGCGATAGGAGCGGGAATCGGTGCGCTGGCCGGCGGGATCGGCGCAGCACCGGGTGCAGCCGCCGGATTCGAGATCGGGCTCATTGTCCTTGAGTGGTTGGGGCTGGCCATGTTGCTGAACTGGCTCGTGGAGTCCCTCTGGAAGGTGGCCAAGGCATTCCACAAGTTCATCATCACGGTGTGGGATGCGAAGGGGAACGCGAACGCGATCGATCGCGCCGCACGCGAATTCGCAGAGGCCATCGCGACGCTGGTCAGCGCCATCCTGGAAGGGGTGATCATGCTGGCGATGTCTCGCGGGGTGTCCTGGATGGTACGCGCGCTGCGCGGGACAGCCCTCTCGCGCAAGCTGGGAGAGGCCCAGTTGGCGAAGTGGCTTCACAAGCGCCTCGACCTCTTTCGAGAGAAACATGGAGCGCGCCCGCGGGAAGTCCTGGGGAAGTTGGCTCAAACTGTGATGGAAGCCCGCTTCTTTCGGGGAGTGGAGCTCGTCCAACGAACGCCGAAGGGAAATCACCAGTCCCTCGGAGAGTTCGATGGGGTCGACATGCACCAGAGGCTCCTCATCGAATACAAGACGGCGCGGGAGCTTCATCTGTCAAACCCACCGACAAGCCCAGTGAAATGGGCCGAAAAACACATCTTCAAGAGCACCGTCGCCCGCATCAAGGCACTCACAGGGACCGCGACCGGAACACGGCCAACTCCGGAGGGCTCGGCGGAGGTTCCCGCTCTCGTGGAGCTTCAGGGCTTCCGTCGCTTGCAGTTCCGCATTGACGCGGACACTCCGGGACTGCGTGCAGGAGTGGAAGCTGCACTGCAAATGCTCCGTTCGGCCCATCCTGGCTGGACGTTCGAGGTGCGCTGGGGCATTGACCTTCGATTGCCGCCCCTACCCGACTGGGCCACCGTGGGCCACCATCAAGAGAGCCGCTGATGTCTGTCGCAATTCTCGTCACCTTCAAAGCGAAAGACAGGGACTCACTCTACATTCCAGTGGCCACCCAAGGGGCGTACCACGCCTTGTGGCTTCCTGCGGCGGAGAAGCTTGGGCTCAAGTGGGTGCCCCTGTTCGAGAATGGTCCCATCATCGGCGTGGGAGACCTGCCGGCAGTGATGGATGAGTTCCGGAAGCTGCGGGAAGCGCTGGCAGGCAACCCGAAGAATGATTCTCTTCTCGAACGCATCGATTCGATTCTGGAGGGACTCAGCGGCTTGGATCTCAACGAAGTCTCCGAGATCGTCATTGGTTGACGACCGAGCCCGTCCTGGCGCTACGGCCGCCGCGGAGTCTGCTTCCTTCGCGTGCCCATCGCGCCGGACGCGGCGCCTTTGAGGATGCGGCGGAAGGTGGGGCAGTCCAGGTGGCTCGGATGCGGGCAGGCAGCGGCGTGCCGCAGGCCGTCGCGCATCGCGCTCAGCTCGCGGATCGTCCTGTCCAGCTTCTCCGCCTGGGCCGTGAGCATCTTCCGGTCGATTCTTGGCCGTCCGTCCGGCGCGAACATGCGCCCCACCTCATCGAGCGAAAAGCCCGCTGCGCGCCCCATCGCGATCAGCGCCAGCCGCTCCAGCACCTCGGGACCGAACAGGCGGCGCAGCCCCCGCCTGCCGATGGAGGCAATCAGGCCCCGCTCCTCATAGAAGCGCAGTGTCGAGGCGGGAACGCCGGAGCGCTTCGCCACCTCCGTGATGTCCAGTGCGGTCATTCGCTTGACCTCAAGTCGGCTTGAAGTGGCACCCTGCGGCTTCAGGTTCTTGAAGGCAAGCAGGAGGAGACATCCATGGATGACACGCGCCAACCCGAGGACGAGCAGACGAACCTGTGGAACGGCCCCGCCGGACACGCCTGGGTAGAAAACCAGGCGGTGATCGACGCGATGTTCAAGCCGCTCGAAGACCTGCTCGTCGAGGCAGCCGCCGAGGGCTCCGCGCGCCGGGTGCTCGACGTCGGCTGCGGTACAGGCAGCACGACGCTCGCCGTCGCGCGGCGGCTGGGCGCGGAGGGCCTCTGCACCGGTATTGACATCTCGGAGCCGATGCTCGCCGCCGCCCGGGCCCGGGCCGAGCAGGAGGGCACCCCGGCCCGCTTCATCCGCGCCAACGCGCAGCTCCACACCTTCGAGCCCGCGAGCTTCGACATGATCATCTCGCGCTTCGGCGTCATGTTCTTCGAAGACCCCGTCCAGGCCTTCGCGAACCTGCGACACGCCGCCAGGAGTGGCGCCCGACTCCTGGCCATCGCGTGGCGGAGCCCTTCGGAGAACCCGTTCATGACGACGGCCGAGCGCGCCGCCGCGCCGCTCCTGCCGAACCTCCCCGCCCGCAAGCCGGACGCGCCAGGACAGTTCGCCTTCGCGGATTCGAACCGGGTCCACCGCATCCTGGAGGCGAGCGGCTGGGCCGGAATCGACATCCAGCCCATCGACGTCACCTGCACCCTGCCCGAGAAGGAGCTGGTCCGTTACCTGTCCCGGTTCGGGCTCCTCGGGAGGGTCCTCCAGGAGGTGGACGAGAAGACCCGCGCCCAGGTCATCCAGACGGTCCGCGCCGCGTTCGAACCGTTCGTGCACGGAGCGGAGGTCCGCTACACCGCGGCCTGCTGGAAGGTGGAGGCCAGGTCGTCAGCGAGCGCCTGATCACGGCTCGCGGGAGCCGCGGCCGCGCACGTCCAGCGGATCCTGCTTCGTCTCCACGCAGGTGGCTCCCTGGGCCTGGGCCCTGCGGATCCTCGCGTCGCAGTGCTGCCACGCCCCCGCGGGCGTGGCCACGCTCCCGCCAAGGTGGAGCGCGCACGAGGGGTTGTGTCCCCAACTGTCCTCCTGCATCCAGTAGAGGAACGTCTCCGTCATGGCGCCCGGCCGGGTGCACTCGACGAAGTGCGACTTGCCGTCCGCCTTGAAGAACGCGCTCGTCGTCGCGTTGGGGACCTGCTTCTTCGGCGGAAGGACCGTCTCGAAGCGCGCCTGGAAGCCCTGCACCCGGGTGCCGTCCGCCGCCAGCCGGAGAGGAGAGGTCACCGGCTGGCCCGCCAGCTCGTCGAAGAGCCCATCCACCACCACCGACCCGTCCGGCATCGCCGCCACCATCCGGAGGAAGCCCGCGACCTCTGGGTTCCGCTTCGCTTCCGCCGCCGCCTTCCGGTAGCGCAGCCCCGCACCAAGCCCCTGCTGGAACCGCGCATCCACCGAGCCGTCCGCCTTCAAGCGCACGAGCCCCGGACCCCGCCAGGGGCCCTCCGGCGGATCCACGGCGGGGATGTTGTTCTGGGCCAGCACGAGCGTCCCGTTCGGTCCCAGCCCCATCTGCGGCACGCGCATGAAGCGGCCCTGGGGGAACTCCCCTTCCTGTTGGAAGGTCTTGTAGGCGGGGTCGAGCCTCCCGTTGGGCGTCAGGCGCACCACGTGCGCGCGCTTCCCGCCCTGGCCCACCTCCCCCACCCCGATGACCGAGCCGTCTGGACGCGGGGCGATGAGGCTCAACTCCATGCCGTCCTCGCCCTTCATCAGCCAGGACAGGAGGGGCGTGTTGAAGCGCGCATCGGGCTTCCACCGCGCGTCGAGGGCGAGGATGGGAACCTCGGCCCGCTCCCCTTCCGGCTCGAACCGGCCGCTCAGGAAGAGGCCTCCATCGGCCCGCGCGCGGACCTGGTTCAACTCGAACCAGCCCAGCCCGAGCCCCTTCAAGACCGAGTCGAAGCGCACGGCGCGGTCGATGGCGCCATCGGGCGTGAAGCGCAGCAGCCACAGCGGCACCTGCTTCAGGTAGCTCTCGTCTGGCGTTGACGCCGCGACGATGAGCCGCGACTTCGCATCCACCTCCGCGGTGATGATGAACGACGAGGCGCCCACCTTTTCGAGCAGCGCCTCCCGCACCTTGCGGTTGAAGGCGTCCGCCTGCGCCCCCGCCGCCGTGTGGCGGACGAGCACATGGGCAATGCTCGCGGGCCCGCTCTCGCCTTGAGCGGCCTTCGCGTCGCGGGAGTGATACGTCGCGATGTAGCCCCCGGAAGGCACGGCGAGCAGTTGCACCAGCTCCTTCATGCGGTCCCGGTCGGACGCGGCCTCGAGCGCCACGGAGGCCGGTGACGTGTCGCGCTGGCCCAGGGCATCGATGACCACGACGCTGCCCACGGGCTCGCCGTTCAACCGGTTGCAGGTGTGCCCCACCACGCCCCAGGCACCCTTGGGCGCGGGGAGGACGGCCACGAGCTCGCAATCGCCATTCGGCTCGTGGAACTGGTCATGGGGCGACCAGATTCCGTCCTCCTCCGCGAAGGCCCCACCGCCCAGTGCCAGGGCGAGCAACACCGTGCCCGCGTTCCTCAAAGCCTGCATCGTGCGCTCCCGTTTGACTCAAGGTCGCACCATGGTGTCACGCCGCGTGCCCCTTCTGGAACCCACGCGCGGGTGGACGCCTCAGTCAGGCCAGTTGCCTTCCATGGGATGCGGGCCGTCCGTGAAGGCACGCACCAGGTGGACGCCGCCGACGAAGGCGCCCGCCCATGAGCCGCCCTTGCCGCCGAAGGACTCCTCGCGGTCGCCCCGCGAGCGCAGCGCGTTGATGCCCACCTTGAAGGCATGGAGCCGCGCGGCGATGCGTTGGGCGAGCCCCGGGTCGTCCGTCGCCACCGAGGCGACGAGCGCGCCCTGGGAGACGTTGGCCTCCCGCAGCAGCTCCTCCTCGGAGTCCACCGACACCAGGACGTCCACGGGGCCGAAGGGCTCGCGCAGGTAGAGCTCACTGTCTCGCGGGACGCCGAAGAGCAGGACGGGCGGCAGGTACGCGCCCCGCTCCTGCCGCGCGGTGAAGGCGTCCTCCGCGAGCATCCCCTCATGCAGCACCTGCGTGCCCTGCTCCCGCGCCCGGGCGATGAGGCCGCGGAGCTCCTCCACCTTGCTGGGGGAGATGAGCGGCCCGAAGTCCACGTGCGCGCCCAGGACCGGGTTGCCGACGCGCAGCGTGGAGACCGCATCGACATACGTCCGGACGAACTTCGGGACGAGTGACTTCTCGACGACCCAGCGGGTGTAGGCGGTGCAGCGCTGCTTGCCGAAGTCGAAGCCCGCGCGAATCTGTTCGCCGAGCCCGTCCCAATCCGTGAAGTGCGTGATGGCGTAGGCGTTCACGCCCTCCATCTCCAACGCGTAGCGCTTGTCCGTGTCACGCAGGCGGCGGTGGACCTCGCCACCGTTGGCGCGGCCGCCAATGAAGGCGACGCCCGCGATGAGCGGATGGCCGACGAGCGCCTCGGAGAGGTCCCTCCCGCGCCCGCCGACGAGCGACACAGGAAGCCCCGCGCGGCGCAGCAACGCGAACGCGAGGGTCAGCGAGACGCCGCCGCCCTGGGTCGGAATCTTCGCGATGACCGAGTTGCCCGCGAGCGACTGCACGAGCACGTTGAGCAGGAGGACGGAGAAGGGATAGTTCCAGGAGGCGATGTTCGAGATCAGGCCCAATGGCTTGCGGCCATCGATCATCCGGCCCATCTGCTCCAGGTACCACGCGATGCCCGCGAGACACCGGTCCACGTCGTTGGAGGCCGTGGGCAGCGTCTTGCCAATGTCCCACGCGAGGATGCGGACGAGCAGGTCCCGGTGCGAATGGAGCAGCACCACCGCCTCCGTGACCGCACGGGCGCGCTCATCGAGCGGACGGGCCGCCCAGGGCCCGAACTCCGCCGCTGCCTGCTCGACGCCCGCGGCGACCTGGGAGGCGCCGAGCAGCGGCAGCTCCGCGAGGACGCTGCCATCGATGGGCGAGACAGCGTTGAACCAGGCAGGCGGCTGGACCCACCTCCCCGCGATGGGCGAGAGCAGACGCCCCTGGGAGTCGAAGGCCTCCGGCACGGCCCTGCGCGCCTCGGCCAGCAGGAGGCGACTTTCAAGATGACGAAGGGGCTCGCCAACACGTTCGGTATCCAGCATGGGTGCTCCTCCTCGCGCGTCGACCGCGCTGATTCCAATGAAGCCCCGGCCCATGACGAGCTGCGGCATGAGTGCAATATCGTCATGCACGCCGCGTCTGTCTGGGGAGGCAGGCAGGGGCCCGCCGGGCGGTGTGTGCGCCCCCTGAAGGCGAGCCGCACGGGCGCGTCGTGAATCCGAGACGCCGAGGAAGGCCCGGCGCGTCACGCATGCGCCCTGGACAATTGCAGCCACCATTCAAGGGATTGCCACGCGAGCGGCGGGCAGCCACGCTCGCGCCGCATGGGACACAAGCGGCTGATGAGGATTGGCGTTGTCGGCGGCGGGGCCATGGGGTGCGGCATCGCAATCGAGCTCGCCCTTGCCGGCAGGCAGGTGGTGCTCTTCAACAGGCAGTCGGAGAGCAGCGAGGCGGCGCGCGTGAAGCTGGAGCGCGACGCCGCGCTGCTGGTGGACACGGGACTGCTCCGCGCGGAGCAACGCACCGCCGCGCTCGCGCGCATCCGTCGCACCACGGTGCTCGCGGAGGCCGCCGTGGACCAGGACCTGGTCATCGAATCCATCCCCGAGGACCTGGCGCTCAAACAGCAACTCTTCAAGGAATTGGACCGGCTCGCGTCACCGGACACCCTGCTCGCCACCAACACCACCGCGCTGAGCGTGACTGCCATTGCCCGCGACTGCGCGCACCCCGAGCGGGTCCTCTCCGCGCACTACTACCTGCCCGCGCACCTGGTGCCGCTGGTGGACGTCATCCCCGGTGAGAAGACGTCCCCCGACGCGGTGGAGACGGTGCGGCGCTTCCTCGAGGAGCTGGGCAAGTCGCCCGTGGTCTTCGCGAGGGACGTGCCGGGCTCGGTGGGCCCGCGACTGCAGCAGGCGCTCATCGGCGAAGCCTTTCGAATCGTGCAGGAGGGCGTGGCCACGCCGGAGATGGTGGACCGCGTGCTCACCCAGGGCATCGGGAGGCGCCTGGGCGCCTCGGGCATCTTCGACCGGCTGGACCTCGTGGGGCTGGACTTCATCACCGGCGTCCTGCGCGGCTCGGGGCGCCCGGTGCCGCCGGTGCTCGCCCAGAAGGTGGACCAGGGCGAGCTGGGCTTGAAGACGGGCCAGGGCTTCTATCCATGGACGCCGGACAGCGCCGCCGCCTTCGAGGAGCGCATGGCCCGCCACCTCATCACGCAACTGCGCGAGGACCGGGCCGCGGGCCGCCTCCCCCCGCCGGAGTCCGGCGAATGAGCGCCGACGTCGTGCTCGTGGACCCCGCGGCGCTGTCGGACTTCGTCGCGGACGCCATCCGGGAGTACACGGCGTGCACGCCGGAGCTCCCGCCGCGAAGCTGGGCGGTGCTGCTGGGGCGCTTCACGGACGACGCGATGCACGTGGAGCGCGTGGGCTTCGCCACCAACATCCGCGAGACGGACGACACCGTGCTCCAGGAGTTCGAAGCGGCCATCATCCCCCGCTTCGGCGCCTGCTACGCCAACGGCAGGCGCGGCTTCTGGTGTGAGCCCCGCGAGCTGCTGCGCATCACCGCCGAGGCCGAGGCCGAAGGGCTGGAGGTGCTCGGCTCCATCCACCTGCACCCGGACTGGCACCGCATCGGTCCGCCGCACGAGCGCGGCCTGCGCGTCAGCCAGGAGCCCACGCCCATGGACCAGCACCTGTTCCAGGGCAGCGGCTGGCCGCTCAACATGATCCTCTACCTGGAGCGGAGAGAGGGCAGGCTCTACCACTCGCTCGGAGCGTGGGCCCCGCCGTCCGACGCGGAGTCCGGCGCGGGCTGCCGCGCGCTCGCCATCCGGATGCGCACTCCGGAAGCAGGCGTGGCGTAGCCACGCCCATCGGCGCCGAGGAGTCCCACCACGACCCTCCCCGGCGCTCTGGCCCCGCCCGCCGGCGCCTACGCCGCGGCGTCAGGCGCCCGCTGGAGCTCCGGGGCTTCGCTGGCGGCCACGGTGCGCGTCTTGGCGATGAGCAGGTAGATGGCCGGCACGAAGTAGAGGGTGAAGAGCGTGCCCAGCGCCATGCCCGTCACCAGCACGAGCCCGATGCTGTTGCGCGCCGCCGCGCCCGGCCCCGACACCAGGACGAGCGGGAAGTGCCCCGCCACCGTGGCCACCGTCGTCATCAGGATGGGACGCAGCCGCTCCGCCGCCGCCTCCTTCACCGCCTCCAGCTTCGAGCGGCCCTCCTCCTGGAGGCGGTTGGCGAAGTCCACGATGAGGATGCCGTTCTTCGCGATGAGCCCCACCAGCGTCACCAGCCCCACCTGCGAGTAGATGTTGAGCGTGGTGGTGAAGCTGTCCGTGAAGTACGGCATCATCGGGTTCGGCATCCGCAGGAACGTGGTCACCAGCGCGCCGAAGAGCGCCAGCGGCACCGACCCGGCGAGGATGATGAGCGGATCCCGGAAGCTGTTGAACTGGGCCGCGAGCACCAGGAAGATCAACACCACTGCCAGCCCGAACGCCGGGGCGAACGAGTCGCCCTCCAGGCGGAGCTGCCGGGACTCGCCCGTGTAGTCGATGCGGTAGCCCGCGGGCAGGATGCGCGCGGCCTCGGTCTCCAGGAAGGTGAGCGCCTCGTCCAGCGGACGGATGGCCACGCCGCTGAGCTTCACGGCGTTGAGCTGCTGGAAGCGGTTGAGCGACCGGGGCGCCACCTTGTCCTGGAGGGACGCGATGGCCGACAGGGCCACGAGCTTGCCGTCCGGACCGGTGACGTGGAGGTCCTTGAGCTGCTCCGGCGTGAGACGCGAGGTCCGCAGCACCTGCGGGATGACCTTGTAGCTGCGGCCCGCGATGTTGAACCGGTTGACGTAGTTGCCGCCCACGGCGGACCCCAGGTCCTGTCCCACGGTCCCCAGGTTCAAGCCCAACTGCGCCACCTTCTCGCGGTCCACCTCCAGCTCCGACTGGGGCTGGTCCAGCTTCACGTCGATGATGGGCGGGAAGGCGAACATCCCGCTCTGCGTCGCCTTCTCCTGGAGCTGCTGCGCGAAGCCCAGCAGCTCGTCCGCCTCCGCCGTGGAGGCGATGACGAACTCCACCGGGAAGTTGCCGCCGCCCGGCAGCGCGGGAGGCTGGAGCGTGAACGTCTGGACCGCCGGGAGCGTGCTCACCCGAGCCTGCGCCTCCGCCAGTACCTGCGCTGTCGTCCGCTTGCGCTCCTTGAACGGCTTCAGCACCAGGCCCCAGAAGCCGTTGCTCGGCTGCACGATCTGGAAGTTGAAGCGGGACTCCGGCATCTCCATCAACAGCTCGCTCGTCCGCGTCACGGACGGCTTGAGCTGATCCAGGGTCGAGTTGGACGGCGTGCTGACGATGCCGATGACGAAGTCCTGGTCCTCCACGGGCGCCAGCTCCCGGGGTGACTGGCTGAACATCATCAGGGCGAGCACGCTGAGGAAGATCCACGCCGCGTAGACGGGACCGCGCACGAGCAGCGAGCTGTCCAGGGAGCGGGCATACGCGGCCCGCAGGCGCTCGAAGCCGCGGTTGATGACGCCCGCGAGCCCCTTGTCCTCGTGGCCCGCCTTCAGGAGCACGGAGGACATCATCGGGGAGAGCGTCAGCGCCACCACGCCGGACAGGGCCACCGCTCCGGCCAGCGTCAGCGCGAACTCACGGAACAGCGAGCCCGTGAGCCCGCCCTGGAAGGCGATGGGCGCGTACACCGCGGCGAGCGTGAGCGTCATCGCGATGATGGGCCCCACCAGCTCGCGCGCGCTCCGGAGGGCGGCCTCCACCGGGCGCAGTCCGTTGCGCAGGTGGCGCTCCACGTTCTCCACCACGACGATGGCGTCGTCCACCACCAGGCCCACCGACAGCACCACCGCGAGAAGGGTGAGCAGGTTCACCGTGAAGCCGAACACCTGCATCAGGAACACCGTGCCGATGAGCGACACCGGGATGGCCACCACCGGCACCAGGATGGAGCGCACGGAGCCCAGGAACAGGAAGATGACCACGACCACGATGAGCAGCGTCTCACCCAGCGTGCTCACCACCTCGTCGATGGCGTTCTGGATGTAGTCCGTGCCGTCGAAGGCGACGCCGCCGTGGATCTGCTCGGGCAGGTCCTTCTGGAGCGAGTCCATCTCCTTGCGGATGCGCTGCATGACGTCCAGCGAGTTGGCGTTGGGCAGCGACCAGATGCCGACGAACACCGCCGTCTTCCCGTTGAGCGTCACGTCCGTGTCGTAGTCCTCGGCGCCGAGCACCACGTCCGCCACGTCCGACAGCCGCACCACCGCGCCGCCATCCTTGCGGACGATGAGCTGCTTGAACTCCTCCACCGAGCGCAGGCCCGTGTTCGCCGTGAGGTTCACCTGGACGAGCGAGCCCTTCGTCTGGCCCACGGCGGCGAGCGTGTTGTTGGTGGCGAGCGCCTGACGGACCTGGATGGGGCTCACGTTGAGCGCGGCCATCTGGTCCGGCTTCATCCACACCCGCATGGCGAACGTCCGCGCCCCGAGGATGTCCGCGCGCTGCACGCCCTCCACCGAGGACAGCCGGGGCTGCACCACGCGCACCAGGTAGTCGGACAGCTCGTTCTGCTCGAGGAAGTCCGAGGTGAAGTTGAGGTACGCGACGGCGAACTGGCTGTCCGCCGACTCGATGCTCAACACGGGGACCTGGGACTCCGGCGGCAGGTCTCCGCGCACCTGGTCGACCTTGGCGCTGATTTCACTCAAGGCGCGGTTGGCGTCGTAGTTGAGCTTGAGCCGGGCGCGGATGATGGAGATGTTCTGCAAGCTCGTGGACTCGACGTAGTCGATGCCGTCCGCCGCGGCGATGACGCGCTCCAGCGGCGTGGTGATGAAGCCACGGACGAGCTCCGCGTTGGCGCCGACGTAGACCGTGGTGACGGTGATGTCGGCGTTCTCGCTGCGCGGGTACTGCCGCACGTTGAGCGAGCGCAGGGCCTGCAGGCCCGCGATGATGATGATGAGGTTGACGACCAGCGCCACGACGGGCCGCCGGATGAACAGGTCGGTGAATTTCATGGGTTCGCCTTCCTGCGTCCCTTACGGGTTCACCGGCTGGGGAGCGACCTCGGTGGGCGGCGCCAGCGCGTTGTTCACGACGACCGCCGCGCCGTTCTTCAGCTTGAAGACGCCGCTGCTCACCACGGTCTGCCCGGGCTTCAGGCCGGACGTCACCGCGACGTAGTCCCCCCGGCGCTCTCCCAGCCGCACGAACTGCTGCCGCGCCAGCAGGGCCGTCTTGCCCGCCGCGTCCTTGCCCTCGGACAGGGTGAACACCGAGTCACCGTAGGGGGCGAAGAGCACGGCGGTGGCGGGGATGGCCACCACCTGCTCGCTGGCGTCGGAGAGCACCTCCACGCTGGCGAACATGCCCGGCAGGAGCCGGCCGTCCGCGTTGGGCACGGTGGCGCGCATGCGCACGTTGCGGGAGGACAGCTCCACCTCCGGGTTGATGGTGGTGAGGTCCCCCTCCCAGGACTCGCCCGGGAAGACGTCGACGCGCAGGCGCACCTTCTGGCCCTGCTTCACCTGGGCCAGCGCCTGCTGGGGCAGTTGGAACTCCACGATGGCCGGGGTGGAGGACTGGAGGGACGCGATGGGGTTGCCCGGGGAGACGAGCTGCCCCAGCTCCACCTGGCGGATGCCGATGCGGCCATCGAAGGGCGCGCGGATGGTCTTCTTGGCGATGAGGGACTTCAGGTGGGCCACCGCCGCGGCGGACTGGAGCGCCCGCGCGCGGACGGCGTCCAGGTCCGACTGGGTGTTGGCGCCCTGGGCATGGAGCTTCTCGGCGCGCTCGCGGGTCAGCCGCGCGAGCTCCGCGTCGGCCTCGGCGCCGGCCAACTGGGCCTGCTCGCTGGAGGTGTCGAGCTGGACGAGCACCTGGCCCTTCTTCACCGAGGCGCCGTTCTCGAAGCGGATGTCGGTGACGACGCCCGGCAGCTCCGCGCTCAGGGTCACGCCCCGGAGCGCCATCACGGTGCCGACGGCGCTGCGCGTCCCCTGCCAGCCGAGGGACTGCGCCTGGGCGGACGTCACGGACTCGGGAGGCGGCACGAAGGTCTCACCGGCGCTGATCATCGACATGATCTGGCCCGCCTTGACGGCGGCGAGCCCCGCGAAGACCCCGAGCAGCAGCAGCACGCCGAGGATCCACCGCTTGAGGCGGCTGGCGCGGGGCGGTGAGGAGAGAGGCACTTCGGGAGCATTCGCATGCATCGTGGGCACCCACGGGCTGCCGGCAGCAGCCGTGTCAGGGAATGCGCCGCCCTCTAGCCGAACCGCTGTGCGTTTGCGCCCTTGAAAATCTGTTCAGGTTGTGACCACTCCCTGGGTTGGCTTCGCGCGCGAAAAAGTCGGGCGAGGATGTGACCCGGCCGTTAATGGCGCGCGCTGGCGCAGCCGCGGCGCTCGGAGCCACGGGGCATCGTACATGCGCCCAGCCCCCCAGGCCCGATGCCGACCCGGAGCAGCAGCGGTGAGACACACCCCGTCTCACCCGGGCGCGCTATTCCCTGGCTGTCTTCGTGAAGCGCGTCCGCCATTCCGCCTGCTCCACGACCAGCGCCTGCCGCCCTCACGGCAGGACATGGCTGATTGCATCGCTTCATGTGCAGTCGTTCAACGGCACACATGAGCCAATCACGTCAGGGGAGGTTGCGACATGGGCAGCATCATCGAGGAAGAACGCCTCAACGGCTTCGCGAAGCAGCTCGAGTCCATCTCCGGCCAGGGGGACACGCAGTTGCCCCAGCAGCTCATCGGCGGCGCCGTGGGCTTCGTGCGCAAGGCGTCCGACACGCTGGAGCAGAACTCGACGGAGGAGCTGCTGCGGCAGGCGCAGACGCGGATGCGCGAGCGCCCGGGGGTGGCGCTGGCGGGGTGCGCGCTGCTCGGCTTCGTCGCCGCTCGATTCCTGAAGGCGTGAGGGAGATGGACATGGATCCCTCATCCTCACGCGCTCGTGGTCAATACATGGGGCTGGACGCGGACGACGTGCGGGCCCGCCCCCGGTCGGAAGGCTTCCGTGACACGGACGGACTGGGCGAGCAGTCGCTTGGGACCATCGTGTCCGAGTTCCTCGAGCAGGGCCGGCACCTGCTTCGAGCGGAGTTCAGGCTCGCGCGCACGGAGATGCGCTCCGAGGCGAAGAAGGCGGCGGCGGGTGGCGGCATGCTCGCGGCGGGAGGCGTGGTGCTCCTCCTGGGCGCCATGGCGCTGGTGGCCTTCCTGGTCATCGCGTTCGCGCAGGTGATGCCGCTGTGGGCCAGCGCGCTGCTGGTGACCGTGCTGCTCATCGCCTCGGGGGCGGGCATCGCCGCCGTGGGAGCGAAACGACTCAAGGCGGTCCACGCACCGCGCAAGACCATCCAGACCCTCAAGGAGGACAGCCAATGGGCGAGCACGACGATGCGCTCCGCGAAATCGCAGATGCACGGGCACGCATGAGCGTGCTGGCGGATGAGCTCGGCCGCCGCGCGAACCCCGAGCTGCTGAAGGCCCGCGCGAAGGAGTTCGCGCTTGAGAAGAAGGAAGAGGTGACGGAGCACGCGAAGCAGCTCGCCGCGGAGAAGCGCGAGGAGCTGAAACAGCAGGCCCGCGAGAAGGTGCTCGACTGGAAATCCCACGCCAAGGAGAAGGCGATGCGCAAGACGTATGAATGGACGGATGAGGCCACCCACACGCCAAGGGGGCTGGGGCTGCTGGGCGCGCTTCTGGGGGCCGGGGTCGGCTCCATGTTGATGAAGCGGGCGTTCCGCTCGCGCATCGAGGAGCGCGAATACCGGGTCCGCGAGTATGAGCGGATTCCGGTGGGCCCTGGCCGAGAGCGCGTCCCCCTGTACGAGGCCGAGCGCGAGTACTACGGCGCCTACGAAGCCGGCCGGGTCATCCCCGTCCCTGGATACACCACGCGCGAGGAGTCCAGCGGAGGCGAGGGCATGCACCTCAAGGACCGCGCGAGCGAGGCGCTGCACACGGCGAGGGAGACCGTGGGGAGCACCACGGAGAACGTGAAGGACCGGGTGAGCAGCGCCGCGGACACCGTGCGCGGCCGGGTCCACGACGCGGCGGACGCCATGCGAAGCCAGGCCTCGCACCTGCGTGAGCGCGTGCCGTCGCCCCAGGCGCTCCGGGGACGCACCTCGCAGTGGTACGACCGGGCGCTCGAGGAGCAGCCCCTGGCGCTCGCGCTCGGCGCGGTGGCCCTGGGCATGCTGGCCGCGAGCCTGCTGCCGGTGACGGACAAGGAGCGCCAGCTCCCTCCCGGGCCCGAACCTTCGGGCCCGGGAGACAGGCACCCTGAAACATTGTCGCGTATCAGCGGACCTTTCCACACTCGCTAGCTAGGTTCACTTAGCGATAATTTCTCGTTTTGTTGGATTGTACGATTCAAACCCTCTAAAACAGCGACAGTCCACCCGGTGGTCCCGCGGTGGGACCGGGAGCTGGGCTGATCCACGCCAAGAGGGGCGACGAACATGTTCAAGAAGGCTGCTGTCGTCGTGGTGAGCTGTGGTGCGTTGCTGACGGCCTGCGGTGGCGCTCCGCAGAGCGAGAACGAGGAGATTGTCTCCAACCTCGTCGAGGCGGGCTTCCCGGCCAACGACATCATGGTCGTCGACAACGCGGTGTACGTGGGGCGTGACGCGCACGTGAGCCTGGAGGCCTCGCGGGAGATGCTCCAGGCCGACGCGCGGACCGCGGAGCAGTACCGGACGACGAACCTCATCGGCACCAGCGTGACGAAGATCTGCGTCGTTCCCACCAGCCAGTTCAACAGCTACAGCCGGCTCAGCGAGGGGCTCGACCTGGCCATCGAGAACTACAACAGCCAGGGGCTGCGCATCACCTTCGCGCGCGGGTCGGCGTCCGACTGCACCGCGACCATCTCCGCGAAGACCACGAGCGGCACCGGCGGCTCGGCCGGGTTCCCCAAGGGCGGCAAGCCCTACGGCACCATCAACATCGGCACCGGTCTGCAGAGCTACAGCGTGGACGTGAACGAGCACGTCATCACCCACGAACTGGGCCACACCATCGGCTTCCGCCACTCGGACTACTACGACCGCTCCATCAGTTGCGGCAGCGGTGGTGACGAGGGCGCGTCCAACGTGGGCGCCATCCACATCCCGGGAACGCCGACCACGGCCACGCGGGGCGGCTCGGTGATGAACTCCTGCTTCAGCTCGAACGAAAGCGGCGAGTGGAGCAGCTCCGACCGCACGGCGCTGGACTACCTCTACTGAGCGTCGGCTCGCCGCGGGAACTTCACCCCGCGCGCGAGTGCATCGCGGCCCCAATCCAGGGATGCCTCCACGCGTCCGCCCCGCCCCGGGGCGGACGCCTGGAAATCGGCGTCGGAGCACACGCTGCTGGGCAAGGCGCGTGAGTGCAACAGCAACCCGGGCTACCACATGGGCATCATCGAAGCAGGGCTGGCCCGGGCCGGCGCGAAGAACATCCGCGTGGAGCCGTTCGACTTCAACGGCTACGCGTGCTCCTACCGCGTGCGCTGGGACTCGTGACCGCAAGATAAGACATCCCAGTCACACCAACAGGAGGATGTGAGGGATTGGGAAAGGCTCTCAACAAAGCCTCCCTGACGAGTATCGCCGCCTCATCTTCGACGCGGACCGCTGACGCCGGATGTCAGACCGCGTCTGTAGAAGGTCATCCCGACGATGACCGACAAAATCACCTTTCCTGAACAAGCAGTATTTCAGGATCCGATCAAAACACCTGGGCGTCTTCGTCAGTCCATGGGGTCCGCGAAAGGAACCGCCCTGCTCTCCGCGGAGCGGCTTTCCTTCGCCTTCCCCCAGGGGGCGCCCGTGCTCCGCGAGGTCTCCCTTCACTTGAAGGGGGGCGCGTCCGTGGGGCTGCTCGGCGCCAATGGCGCGGGCAAGACGACTTTGCTGGGGGCGATCACCGGCACCGTGCGCGGAACGACCGGCGGCTCGGTGCGGCTCGACGTGGGTGGGCTGCACGCCCGCCGCGCCATCGGGTTCGCGACGCAGGCCATCGCGCTCTATCCCGTGCTCACGGTGGAGGAGAACGTCGGGCACCTGGCCCGGCTGTTGTTGGGGCGCGGCGAAGCCAAGGCCGCCATCGCGCGGACCCTGGAGGAGTTCGCGCTGGGTCCCATTGCCCGCACGCGCGTGCATCACCTGTCGGGTGGGCAGCGGCGGCTCGTGCACCTGGCCGCGAGCTTCGTCCATGCGCCCCCCATCCGGTTGCTGGATGAGCCCACCGTCGCGCTCGACTTCGAGGCCCGCCAACTGGTGGTCCGCCGGGTGCGCGCATGGCGTGAAGAGGGCGCCGCGGTGCTCGTCACCGCGCACTACCCCGAGGACATCGAGGAGCTGTCCACGGAGCTGGTGCTGCTGCGGGACGGGAAGACCCGCGACCTGGGGGAGCTGGGCACCGTGCTGTCGAACCAGACGCGCACGCTGTCGCTGCGTGGCGCGCGTCCCGATGCTTCGTGGGAGCTCACGCTCGCCACCAGCAGCCTGGAGGAGGTCCGCTCGAAGCTGGGCGAGGTCCCCTCCGATGTCCACCTGTCCGAGCTGCGCCTGTCCGGCAACCGGCTCCGCGACATCCTGCTGAGGGACCCATCCCTGAGCGCCTTCGCTCGGGAGTCGGAAGGGCCATGAATCAAGACATCGCTTCCAGTGCCCCCTCCGCGCCCAGCGGCGTGGCGGGTTTTGTCAACGAGGTGCGCTGCTACGCGCTGACGGAGTGGCGGGTGCTCGCTCGCGAGCGCACCGCCATGGTGTTCATCTTCATCCTGCCCGCCGTGCTCTCCGCCATCCTGGGACCCGGTGTGTCGGGGCTCGACGCGGCCCCGGGCGCCATGGGCCGGGCCACCATCGGCTTCGCGGTGATGTTCAGCTACATGGTGGTGACCTACTCCGGTCACGCGTTCTACCGGGACTTCTGGTACCACACCCACGGCAGGCAGGCGCTGATCCGCCCCTCCCGGCTCGCGTTCGCCATGGGCAAGGTGCTGCCCGCTTGCGCGATGTCGTTCGTGCAACTGCTGCTCTTCACGGGCTTCGCGGCGGCGTTCCTGGGACTGCCGCTGAACGGCAACGTCCTCCAGGTGGCCCTCACCGGCGCGGCGCTGGTGACGAGCGGCTCCGCCCTGGGCTTCCTCCTCTTCGCCATCACGCGCAGCACCGCCACGCTCTCCAACCTCTCCTACCTGGTGCTGGTGACGTTCAGCGCGGTGGGTGGCGCCATCGTCGCCACCGAAGCCCTGCCAGGTTGGTCTCGCACGCTCGGCTACGCCACGCCGCACTACTGGGCCCTGCGTGCGCTCAACGAAGCCACCTTCGGCCCGGGCCGCTGGAGCGTCGTGCTCCAGAGCACCGCCGTCATCCTCACCTTCACCGTTGTCTGCGCGACCGCCGCGAGCCTGGCGTTCGACTTCCGGGATGCAAAACATGACACGACCTGAACAAGACACCGCGGGCCCTCGGGCGCCCGTCATCCAACGGCTGCTCGCGGATCCGCGCGTCGCGCAGGCCCGCCTGGGCAAGCGCATTGGCCGCCTCCCCTACTTCACGCGGGTGGAGTCGGCCACCGGCCCCATCACCCGCATGGAGGGCCGGGACATCCTCAACTTCGGCTCCAACAACTACCTGGGCCTCGCGAACGACCCTCGCGTCATCGCCGCCGCGCAGGAGGCCTCCGCCCGCTGGGGCGCGGGCGTGACGGGCTCGCGCCTGCTCAACGGCAACCTGGCGCTCCACGAGGAGCTGGAGGACGCCCTGCGGCGCTTCTATGGCCGCACCGGCGCGATGGTGTTCTCCACCGGCTACGGCGCCAACCTGGGCCTGATGAGCTCGCTGCTGGGCCGCAATGACCGCGCCTGGGTGGACGAGGAGATGCACGCCTCCGTCCTGGACGGCGTGTGGCTGGCGCGCGCGACCATGAAGCGCTTCGGCCACAACGACCCGGAGCACCTGCGGGCCCAGGCGAAGGAGGACACCGCCTCCGGACTCTGTGTCGTGGAGGGCGTCTACTCCATGCGCGGAGACCGGGCCCCGCTGCGCCGGTTCCTGGAGGTGTGCCGCGAGACGCGGCTCGCGCTCGTCGTGGACGAGGCGCACGGCCTGGGCACGGTGGGCGCGCGCGGCCTTGGCACCGTGGAGGAGGACGGCGTCGTCCAGGACGCGGACTTCATCACCATCACCTTCTCCAAGAGCCTGGGCTCCTGCGGTGGCGCCATCATCGGAGACAAGGCGCAGATTGAGGCGCTGCGCGTCCTCACGCGGCCCTTCCTCTTCACCGCCGCCAACACGCCGGCCTCCGTGGCCGCGGCGCTGGCCGCCCTGCGCATCCTCCATGAGGACCCGGGGCTGGTGGCCCAACTGAAGGAGCGGGTGCGCTCGCTGCGCGAGGCGCTGGTGGAGCGCGGGCTGCGGCCCATCCCGTCCGACGGTCCCATCGTCAGCGTGGAGGTGGGCGCGGACTTCGACACGCTCCAGGCATGGAGGCTGCTGTGGAACCGGGGCATCTACGCCAACCCGGTCATCCACCCGGCCGTCCCCGCGGGCCACGGCCTGCTGCGCCTGAGCGTGATGCGGACGCATGAGGAGCAGATGGTGCGCACCGTCGCGGACGCGTGCGCGGACGTTTTCTCGGACTTGCAGTTGTCCCATGAGGGACGCGGGAAGGTGGCATCATGAAGCGCACGCATCAGCTCTCCAGTGGTCAACCGCTCACCCTGCAGACGCTTCGCGCCCACGGCGTGGACGTCGAGCGCATCCTGTCGGAGCTGGTCAGCGACCCCGCCTCGTGCGGCGTGCTGCTGACGGGCTCGCTCGCGGCCGGCAACGGCACGCCCAGCTCGGACGTGGACCTGATGGTGCTGGTCCCGCACCGCACGTCGCTCATCTCCACGAAGGAAGGGGTGCGCTTCAAGAACAGCCGCTTCAGCGAGGCGCTCCAGTACTGCGACGGCATCGAGGTCAACATCGAGCTGGCGGAGCGCGGCCGCGTCGCGGAGATCATGACGTGGATGACGGCCATCGCGCCGGCGCTCTACAAGCCGTCCGAGCTGAAGTTCATCCCCATCATCGACGGCCCCGAGCTGCGCTTCCTGCACCGGCTGCGCGCGGGCTTGCCGCTGATGAACCCGAGCCTGGTGGCGAGCTGGCGGGACGAGTTCCTGGTGGAGCTGCTGCCCACCTACCTCACCGTGCGGCACTTCATGGAGGTCCACGAGTACCTGGAGGACGCCATCAGCCACCGCGCCGTCAGCGAGGAGTCCAGCCGGCACGTGGCGCGCATCGCGGTGGAGGAGGCGCTGGTCTCCATCCTCGCGTCCCTGGGGGTGACGAGCGCGGCGCGCAAGTGGCTGCTCATCGAGTCGCGCAAGGCGATGGCCACCGCGGGCGAGGTGGACCGGGGCCTGCTCGAGGAAGGGCTCCAGTTGCACGCGGACTGCGCGACGGGCCCGCTGGGCGGATGCCTCACGCGCATCGAGGCGCTCCACCAGCGCATGGCCCAACGCATGTCGGCGGAGCCGGAGCTGGCGCGCGCGGTGGAGTTCCTCCAGGGCAGCATCGACTACGTCCTCGAGCATCAGGGATGAACACCTCCGGAGACACGGCCCACCCTGCCCGCGCCACCGCAAAGGCGCGGCTGGGGGACGCGCTGGGACAGCTCTATGGGGCGGAGCGCGCGGAGGCGCTCGTCCGGGAACTGTTCTCGGCGGCGGAGGGCGTCCGCGCTCGCCCGCGGCCCGGGCGCGCGGCGGTGGACGCGCGGCCCGCGGTCATCGCCGTGTATCCGGACCACGTGCTTGACGGGGGCATGGCTCCGCTCGCGGCGCTGCGGCGCTTCCTCCTCGAGGAAGTGGGCGGCGTGGGGCCGGCGCTGCTGCACGTGCTCCCGCCCTATGTGTCGGACGGGGATGACGGCTTCGCGGTGGTGGACCACCGGGCCGTGCATCCCCGCCTGGGGACCTGGGAGGACCTGGAGCGGCTGTCGGAGGTGAGCGGCGGGCTGATGCTCGACCTGGTGATGAACCACGTGTCCACGTCGCACCCGGCGTTCCGGGACGTGCTGCGCGGGGAGGGACGGCCCGGGGACTTCCACCTCTTCTCCGAGCCTCGGGCCATCGAATGGGGCACGCGGGTGCGGACCTCCTCCGTCCTCCAGCGCTTCGGCTCGGTCTGGGCGTGGTGCACGTACGGACGGGCCCAGGTGGACCTGAACCACGGCTCGCCGGATGTCTTCCTCTCCATGGCGGGGACCCTGCTGCGGCTGGTGGAGGCGGGCGCGCGCGTCGTGCGCCTGGATGCCATTCCCCACGTGTGGAAGCGCGTTCCCGGAGGGCCGCACCAGCCGGAGGCCAGGCTGCTGGTGCGCGCGCTGCGCGCCGTGACCGACCTGGTGGATCCGTCCGTGCGCCTGCTCGCGGAGACGGACCACCGCACGGGAGAGCGGTGCTACCTGGGAGAAGCACTCGCGCAGCACGACAATCACCTCGCGGTGCCGCTGCTCGTCTTCGCGGCGGCGCTCGCGGGCGAGGGCGGTCCGCTGGTGGACTGGGTGAACGCGTCCGCGTCGGATGCTCACGGCCGTGACGGCTACGCGTTCCTCCAGACGCATGACGGCGTGCACCTGCGTCCCATGGACCCACCGCTGGATGCCCCCACCCTGCGGCGGGTGATGGAGCGGATGGAGCACGCCGGGGTCCGGGTGTCCCACGCGGACGTGGGGGGCGAACCCCGGCCGTACGAGCTCAACAGCTCCCTGCATCGCATCTTCTCCACGGAGGCGGGGCTCGACGTCGAGCGCTACCTGGCCGCGCACGCGCTGCTCTTCGCGCTCCCCGCCACGCCCTGTCTCTACTTCCCCACGCTGTTCGGACTCCCGGACGCGGTGGGCGTCGAGCCGTCCAATCCCCGCGCGGCGAACCGTCACCGCTACGCGGAGGGAGCCCTGCGCGCGTGGATCCGTCAGCCGGTGCACGCGCGCATCCTGAAGGCCCTGCTGGGCCTCATCCGCCTGCGCGACCAGACGCCCGCGCTGCGGGAGGACAGCGGCTGCGAGGCGCGGCTGCCAGCCCCCCAGGTCCTGCACCTGGCGCGAAGCCATGGCCGTCAGCCCCTGCATGTGTTGGTGAACTTCGGCGCGGAGCCCGTGTCCGTCTCCGTGCCGCCGCGGAAGTGGAAGGACCTGCTCGGCGGGCGTGAGGGCCAGGGGGACGTCCTGCTCGCGCCCTCCGAAGCGCTGTGGCTCGTGGCAGCCGGGAGTGGAGACCTCACATGAGAAACACCGCCAGTGTGTCCGGCCTCGTGGAGGCCTTCGGCTCGCGTCCGGGGAGCGAGGAGTTCGTCTTCACGTTCTTCGACCCGTACGCCATCGGGCTCGGGCTCGCGGAGGAGGCGCTCGCGTTCCTGGAGCGCGAGGGCTTCCGCGCCGTGGACCGGCGCTTCGTCCAATACACGCAGAGCAGCATCGAGGCGGTGTACAGCCCCAACCGCCCCATCGCGCTCGACAAGACGTGGGCCGTGCCCAGCGAGGTGTACCTGCTGGAGTCCTCCTGCGCGCTCATCCTCCGCACCCCGAGCCGGTCGGCCTGCGCGGCGTTCAAGGCGCTCAAGGGGTCGGCGAATCCCCACAAGCGCGCACCGCACCACCTGCGCAGCCAGCTCCAGGCCCCGACGCGCGCGCTGAGCCTCATGCACTCCTCGGACGACACGCGCGCCATGATTGAAGAGGCCGCCACGGCCTTCGATCCCCGGGAGCTGCGCATGCTCCTGGAGTCGGAGGGGCGCCCCACCCGGCGCGCGAGCTCCGCCATCCAGCAGCTCCCGGGGGCCGTCGTGGGGCGGGCGTGGCGGCCTTCGCCCATGGAGTTCCTGGTCCACCTCCGCCTGCGCCTCGCGGAGGAGGTGGAGCTCGTCGCGCCCCTGCCGGAGGCGCTGGTCTCACCGTGGCGCGAGGCCGCGAACGAGCTGGAGGGGCTCCGCTCCGAGCCCTCGGCGTCCCGCGAGGTGTACCTGCGCGTGGTGGCCCGCGAGGCGGCGCTGGTGAACGACGCGGTCCAGGCGGGGCTCTCGCACCCACGCCGGCCCGGGATGTTCGACTACCGCGTGGAGCCGGCGCTCGTCGCCTCGGTGCTGGAGCTGCTCCACCACCCCGCGCTGTACCGCGAGACGGACCTCACGCGGATCATCGGTCCGCAGGGGGCGCTGGTCCGCAACGCCTACGAGCGCGTGCTCCTGCGCAGCGCGCTCCAGGAGTTCGAATGACCCCGTCACCCCGTCAGCGGTACGCGCTCCAGCACCCGGCTCTTGAGGATGAGGTCGTCGTGCGTGCGCAGGATGGAGAGCTCGGTCACGTCGAGCTCCACGAGGGTCGTCTCGCGGAAGCGCCTCAGCACGTCGAAGAGCTCGTCCGCCTCGTGCACGTCCAGCTCGGAGTTGAAGCGCAGGTGGTCCATCAACTGGAGGCAGCCGATGTAGAAGCCCGGGTGGAGCGAGTGGCCCAGGCGCGTCTGGACCTCGGTGAGGTGGTCCACGGGGTTCGGGCCGTCCGTCAGCTCCGGGTAGACGGGGAAGTAGATGCGGCCGTTCTTCTTGCCCCAGAACCAGCCCCCCTTCACCTGGATGCGGAAGCGCGGGAAGCCCTCCAGCCGCTGCTTCACGAAGGGCACGATGTCCGCGATGGGCATCCGCTCGTGCAGCCCGTTGCAGATGGTGAAGTGGTGTCTGTATTTGCGCCGCTCGACGGTCTCCCAGGAGATCTTCCGCGCCGCGGCCGTCATCGCCACGGCGTTCATGAAGCGGTTGAACTGGGGGCTCTGCGCGAAGGCGCCGAAGTCCACGAAGCCCACCAGCGAGACGCGGGGCGCGCGGTAGGTGCCCAGCCAGTCGTAGCCGGCCTTGAGGTCGAACGGCACGACCTCCGGGTGGTCCGGCCGCACCAGCGGCAACTGCATCAAGCGGTACTCGTAGGAGAGGACATGGTCCTCGGACGGGCGGGGCTGAAGCTCATTGCCCGGGCGGCGGTACGCCAGCCGTTCATCCGTGGCGAAGGTTCTCATGCATCGAATCCACCACACGTGGACAGAGGCCACAATGCGATGCCGCGCACGCGCCCTGCCCCACGTCCGCTCGTGCGAGGTCGCCCGTGACAGCCCTGGAACGCGAAGCCGCGACGCTTCGCCCCACCCCTCCGGTTGGAAGTCCTCCTGACTGCCGCATCCGTGGCGTCGGGCCCGTGCACGCGTCCATGCGGGCCTGGGCCGAGCGCGTGCTGGACACGCTCGCCCGGACGTATGACGGCGCGCCGCTGACGCTCGTGTTCAAGGGCACGGTGCTCCCGCGTCCACGCACCCTCCGCGCGCTGCTCCAGGAGTCCTCCGCCGTCATCGCGACCTGGCGGGGAGCGTGCCGCTTCATCGTCGGAAGGACCCAGGCGGTGCGTGAGGTGCTGGAGGGCTGGGACCTGGACGAGGCGGCGAGCCCGCTGGCCCGGATGGGTGACGTGGCGTGCTTCGAGCTGGAAGACGACGAGGTCTCCACCGAGCCCCAGGCCCCCGTGGGCCGGCTCGTGCTGGGGGACAAGGCGCGCACGCTCGACCTCCTGTCGGAGCTGCACGGGCCGTGGCGCATCTCCCGGCCGCACATCGTGCGGGGCGGTGACTGGGCCCGGGACCGGGACGCCGTGCTCCAGCGCATCCGGGAGCGCTTCGGGGACGCGCGCGTCGTGGTGCGCTCCTCCTGCTCCGCGGAGGATGCGTGGAACGCGTCGAACGCGGGGCGCTTCCTCTCCGTGCTCGACGTGGACGCGGGCGACACCGCGGCCGTGGCCAGCGCCATCTCGGACGTGTTCGAGTCGTACGGTCCGGGGGCCCGGGAGGAGAAGGTCTTCCTCCAGTCCTACGTCCACCCCGTGAGCGAGAGCGGCGTGCTGATGGCGCGGCACCCGGAGACGCTGGCCTCCTACTGGGTGGTGGCGTCGGACGTCTCCAGCGGGCGCACGGATCAGATCACCTCCGGCGCCCTGGAGAAGCCCTCCTCCGCGTACGTGGAGCACGGCGTGCCCCGGGGCCTGTTGCCGGATTCGCTCCGCCGCGTCGTCACCGTGGGGCGTGAGCTGGTGAAGCTCATTGGCGTGGAGGCGCTGGACATCGAGTTCGCGCTGGCGGGCGGTGACTTCCACCTCTTCCAGGTGCGCCCCATCGCCAAGGGCTCGTCGCTGCCGGAGGGAGGCGAGGTCCGCCGGGCGATGCTGCTGGCGGATGCCTGCAAGGCGCACCAGGCGCTGCTGCGGCCCAAGGCCCCCGTCGTCGGAGACGGGCCCGTCTACAGCACGATGACGGACTGGAACCCGGCGGAGATGATTGGCCGGCGTCCGCTCCCGCTCGCGCGGACGCTCTACGGCGGGCTCATCACGGACCGGACCTGGGCGGAGCAGCGCGCGGCCTACGGCTACCGGGACCTGCGCGGCACGCCCCTGCTGCGCGACTTCGCGGGGCACGCCTACGTGGACGTGCGCGCCTCGCTCAACTCCTTCATCCCGGCCGTCACCCCGGCGCGCGTGGCGGAGGTCCTGGTCTCCCAGCAGTTGGCCCGGCTCGCCAGCGCCCCCGAGCTGCACGACAAGGTGGAGTTCGAGATCGCGGACACGTGCGCGAGCCTCGGCCTGCGCGAGCGGCTTCGGAGGCTCTACGCGTCCTCGTTGGACGCGGGGGAGCTGGACGCCCTGGCCACCGCGCTGCGGGACATCACGCTCCACGGGCTTCGCGACCTGCCCGCGCAGGTGGAGCAGGTGGAGCAGCTCCGGGCCCATCCGTTCGCGCCGGGCTTCGAGGGCGGGCTCGGCCCCGTCCTCTCGCGCCTGCGCAAGCTGGGCACCCTGCCCTTCGCGCACCTGGCGCGGACGGCGTTCGTGGTGACCGCGCTGCTCAAGAGCTTCGTGCGCGAGGGCGTGATGGATGCCAGCGAGCAGCGCGAAGTGCTCCAGCGCATCCGGACCGTGGCGGGGCAACTGCAAGCGGATGCGCACCGCGTGCGGCGGGGCGAGCTGGGGCTGGAGGCGCTCGTCGCGGAGTTCGGGCACCTGCGCCCGGGGACCTATGACATCCGGATGCCCCACTACGGCGCGGACCCGGAGCGCTACTTCGGCCCGCTCATCTCCGGAGCGGAGGAGCCGTTCAGGCACGAGGCGCCCCTGTCCCGGAGCCTCCACGAGCGCCTGGGCGCGGGCCTCCGGAGCGCCGGCCTGTCGATGACCAGCGAGGTGTTCCTCTCGCACCTGGGCGCGGGCATCGCGGGGCGCGAGTACGGCAAGCACGTCTTCACCAAGACGCTCAGTGGCGTGCTCGAACACCTGGCGGCGTGGGGCGAGCCGCTGGGGCTGGGGCGGGATGACCTGGCGCACCTGTCGCTGGAGCAGGTGGAGACCGCCTTAGCGCTGCCGCCACTGGAGGCCCGGTCGTGGTGCCACGACGCCGTGGAGGAGGCCCGCGAGCACGCCGCCGCCGTCAACCTCATCGAGCTGCCGGACATCCTGGTGCGCACGTCGCACCTGCTCTTCCACGTGAGCAGCGGAGAGCAGCCCCTGTTCGTCACCAAGGCGTGCGTGCGAGCGCCGGTGCTGGTCGCGGACGGGCTGCCAGACCCGGAGCGCGTGCGCGGCAACATCGTGCTGCTGGAGCGCGCCGACCCCGGCTACGACGGGCTGCTCGCGCTCGGCGTCGCCGGCATCGTCACGGCGTACGGGGGCGCGAACTCGCACATGGCGGTGCGCTGCACAGAGCTGCAACTGCCCGCCGCCATCGGCGTGGGCCGGGAGCAGTTCCGGCGGCTGTCGGGGGGCCGGGTGATGACGCTGGACTGCGGGGGGCGCAGGCTCGTCCATGAGTGAGCGCCGCGTGGTCCTCATCACCCAGCGCAGCGACCGTGTGCCGGGGCGCCCGGAGGTGCGGGACGGACTCGAGGACTCCTGGGCCTCGGGCCTGTGGGAGGCCGGCTGGGTACCGTTCCCCGTGGTGAACGTGGCCGCCGCGGCCGTGGCCCAATTCGAGGCCCTGCGTCCGGGGCTCGTCATCCTGAGTGGAGGCAACGACGCGCCAGGCACCGGGCCGGACTCCGTGCCCGCGCGCGACGAGACGGAGTCCATTCTCCTGTCGCTCGCCGCCCGGGCGCGCACGCCGGTGCTGGGCGTGTGCCGGGGCGCGCAGATGCTCGCGCGCTTCGCGGGGATGCGGCTCGTGTCTGTTGAAGGCCACGTGCGCGTGCGCCACGCGCTGACGGGTCCACTCGCCCGGGCGTGGCGGGGCCCGGCGGAGGTGGCGAGCTTCCACCACTGGGGCGTGGCGGAGGACTCCATGCCTGAGGGATGGCACGTCCTGGCGCGCGCGGAGGACGGCGCGGTGGAGGCCTTCGCGAACCGGGAGCGGCGCTCGCTGGGCGTCCTCTGGCACCCCGAGCGGGAGCCCCATCACCTTCACGCAGTCCTCGAATCCATGGAGGCGTACGAACCGTGAAAGCCATCATCCTCGCGGCGGGCCTGGGCACCCGCATGGGGCCGCTCGCGGCGAACCGGCCGAAGTGTCTGGTGGAGCTGGCGGGGGCCCCGCTGCTCGACCATCAACTGGCCGTCTACGCGCACTTCGGCGTGGACGTCACGGTGATGGCCGGCGCGTACCCCGAGCTGACCCGGGCGGGACGCAACGTGCGCGTCGTCGTGAACCCGGCCTACACCACCGGCAACATGGTCTCCACGCTGCGCTTCAGCCTGCCGGTGGTGTCCCGCACGGAGCCGGTCCTCGTCTCCTACGGGGACATCGTCTTCTCGTACGAGGTGCTGGCGCGGATGCTCGCCGCGTCGCGGGACATCGAAGTCGCCATCGACACGCAGTGGCGCCAGCTCTGGGAGCTGCGGATGGAGGACCCCACGACGGACTGCGAGTCCTTGCGCCTGGAAGGCGAGCGCATCGTGGACATCGGCGCGCGGGTGCGTTCAGTGGACGAGGTGCAGGGGCAATACATCGGCCTCTTGCGGTTCGGGCCCGGAGTCCTGCACGCGCTCCTGGAGCGCTTCGACCAGCGCGTGGCGATGGATCCGCGCTACTGGAACATCTCCATGACGGGCTTCCTCCAGGACCTCATCTCCGAGGGCGTGGCGGTCCACGCCGTGCGCATCGCCTCCGGCTGGCTGGAGGCGGACAACGCGGAGGACCTGCGCCGCTACACCGAGGCCCACGCCTCGGGAGCGCTGGCGGGCTTCTGGTCCCCCACGGCCGTCAGATGAGGCGCACCCGGGGGTCCCCGGCGTCCTGGAGCAGGGAGAAGCCAGCACTGTAGCGCTCCTGGATGTCTGGGACGGAGGTCAGCGCGCGGACGGCCGCGTCCCAATCCGGCCAGGTGAGGTGCTCCGAGCGAACGGCGTCACTGAAGGGCGTGTCGTCCGTGAGGTGGAAGTGCACCTGGCCCACGTCCTGCCGGGGGCCCGCGTTGACGAGCACCGACGCGGGGGTCCGCTGCCGTGCTCCGGCGATGAGCGCGAAGAGGTCCACGCGAAGCCCGGCGTGGCGCGGGTGCGCCAGGGCGAAGACGTCCGGCACGCCGCGCAGGGGGACGGCGATGTGGTGGAAGGTGCCGTAGACGGGGCGCGGGTGGCGGTAGATGGCGGCCTGCGCCGAGCGGTCCACGGAGGTGAGGGGCAGGAGCCGGTCCGCGTGCGCGAAGCCGAAGCGCACCAGGGAGCCGGAGGCAGGGGTGCGCGCCATCCGGAACGCAAGCTGTTTCAGGGTTGCCATGAACGTCCTTCGCTCGGGTGTCCTCCAACCGGAGCATGCCCTCGCGGTCTGACAGTCTGCTCTGACACACAAGGCCAGGGCATCCAGAATGATTTTCTGCTATAACCTGTTTGCCTCGTTTTACACGTAGGCGACTGCAATTCATCCCTCTTACAAAGGATCTTCCCTTCATGTTCTCACGAAGCTTCGTCGTCGCGGCAGGGTGCATCGCGCTGGGCCTCGGGTGTGGCGAGCCCGCGGACGAGACGCAGGAGATCGTCGCCAACCTGATGGGGGCCGGGTTCCCTTCCAACGACATCATGGTGGTCGAGGGGAAGGTCTATGTCGGGCGTGACGCCGAGGTGACCCTGGAGGCCTCGCGCGAGATGCTCGCGACCGACACGACCACCGAGGAGCAGTACCGCACGAACAACGTCGTCAGCCCGGCCCTGACGAAGATCTGCGTCAACGGCTCGGCGTTCACCGGGGTGTTCAGCACGGCGCTGGACCTGGCCATCCAGAACTACGCGGAGATTCCGCTCACCTTCACCATGGCGCGCACGCCGAGCACCGGCTGCAGCTTCACCATCAACGCGGTCATCGACCCGAACATGAATGGCGGCGTGGCCGGGTTCCCGGCGAACGGCAACCCGTTCGGGCAGATCACCATCGGCGGCCAGCTCAGCCAGTACGGCGTCGACGTCATCGAGCACGTCATCACCCACGAGTTGGGCCACACCATCGGCTTCCGCCACTCGGACTACTACAACCGGACCATCAGTTGCGGCACCGGCGGCAACGAGGGTGACGCCGGCGTCGGAGCCATCCACATCCCGGGCACGCCGACCACGGCGGTCGTCGGCGGCTCCATCATGAACTCCTGCTTCCGCGCCGTGGAATCAGGTGAGTTCACCGACAGCGACCGCACCGCGCTGAGCGCCATGTATGCGGTGTCCGCCCCCAGCCTGGTCAGCGCCCTGGACCCGAATCGCTGCCTGGACGTGACCAACGGCAACCCCGCGCAGGGAACGCCCACCCAGCTCTGGGAGTGCAACGGCACGGCCGCGCAGCGGTGGAGCCTGACGCCCCAGGGAGAGCTGCGGAGCGGCCTGGCGTCCAATCTCTGTCTGGACGTCGCCAACGGCGATTCCACGCCGGGCACGCGCATCCAGATTTTTGGATGCAATGGCACGCCCGCCCAGCGGTGGACGGTGGTAGGCACCACGGTGCGCAGCGCCCTGGCCCCCAACCGCTGCCTGGATGTCGACAATGGCAGCACGGCGCTGGGAACCCGGATTCAGCTCTGGGAGTGCAACGGCACGAACGCCCAGAACTGGTACACGCGCTGAGCGCGGGCTCCAGGCGGTAGCAGCACCCGCGCGTCCGGAGAGGTGGCCTGAACGAGGCCCCCGGGCGCGCGGCTCCGGGTCGAACCCGGTGCGGGTGCTGCGCACCCGGTGCGGCTACCGAGCCGGTTGAGTCGCATCCCAGAGCCTCGCGGGTCGTTGTTTCGCCCTCCCCCTTGGGTCTCGAATGGCATGGTGAACCTGAAGAAGGGGGGACCACATGCCCGCGACCCATCACCTCGAGGTGGTCGTTGTTGACGAAAAGGGTGCCGCGCTCAAGCTAGACACCGTGACACTGACCTCGGGTCTGGCCGTGAGCCGGGCCGTGGCGGTCTCCGGCGCAGCGCGCATCGCGCTGAGCGGGGTGAATCCGGGCAGGGGCGAAGTGTGTCTCTCATTCGCGGAGGTGCGAACAACGCCGCCTACTGCGACACCTATCGCGAGGATCTCTATTCCGGGAGCACGCACAGGACTGGAGTGAAGACGTCCATTCCCAAGCGCATTGACGATTCCACGGTCGTCACCGTCTTCGACTTCAAGTCCGGGGTGCGGAGCAGGACCGTGAAGAGCGCAGCCGGGTGGTTTGAACTGGATCGCGTCCTCCAGGGGAAGGTGAAGACGCACCTGGAGAAATACTCAGACCCGGCGAACCTGAAGAGGCGACACGACGACGATTCCATCTCCATCCGGCACGTCTACGAATACATCACCGAGCTTGGCACCCGGGCCCCAGGGACCCTGAGGGAGTTTCATCTCTTCTCCCACGCCTGGGCAGGGGGCCCCATCCTGGTCGATACCTACGAGGACGCCGCCTACCAGCCGGGCGGAGCTTCGGAAGCGAGGAGGGATCCAGGGGACAAGGACCCTCGACTCAAGGACTTCGACCCGGTCAACATGCCCCGGCTGAATGACTTCAAGGCCGCCTTCGCCGCCGATTCCATCGTCAAGGTGTGGGGCTGCATGGCGACCACGGCCTATCGCAACCTCATTCGCGCCACAGCCTCGGCCAGGAGCGACACCGACACCGTCTCCTACAACTGGTCCGAGACGGATCGGCGCACCACAACGGCCGCGAAAGCGAAGACGTACCTTCGGGACGTCATCCTGAAGCATAACTACATGGCGAAGTTGTCCGCTGCCATTGGCGGCAGCGCGAAGGTGTATGGGGCGCCTCCAGGAATGGGCGCCAATCTTCGCGCAGTCCCCTTGGGCAAGAAGACCTTCAATTACATGTACGTGGATGGCATCATCTACAAGCGCGAGTACGACTTCCTCAAGAGCGCCATGGGGTTGGTGCCCGATGACACCGGATATCTCCTCTTCTGATTCCGACACGTGGCCTGGCGCCATCCAGGCGTGGCTCCGCGTGGGGCTCGCCGCAACGCTGCTCATGGCCCAGGCCTGTCAGGAGTCGGCCCGGGGCGCAGCGGCCTCGGAACGAGCGGGCGGTGGGAAGGGCCGTGTGGAGGCCCCAGCGCCTTCCGCCGGTCCGGAGGCGACCACCGCGCCTTCGCCGGGCGCCAGCGCGGCGGAGCGGCTCAAGGCGGAGGCGACTCTTGTTGAATCGGCCCGGCTTGTCTCCTGCCAGGGAGACAAGGAGTTGGCGCGGATGCCCGAGCCCCTGTTGGCGCAGCTTCGGACCGCGTTGCCCCGGGCCACGGTTTCACGGGACCCGGCCCTGACGACTCCGCCTTGGGAGTCCGTCCTGCTGGAGCTGAAGCTCCGCGGCGGACAGGCGGTGTTCGGACAACTGGTGCGCGAGGACGTCCTCCGCTTGCGCGAGGAGCGATGGTGCGGCGGGGGGGCACAAGGCGTTGAGCTGCTTCTGACGGATGGCCCCTCGCTACTCCCCTGGTTCCAGCAGCACCTGGGCCCCGCTCCGTCGAAAGAGCATCAGCTTCCGCCAGGGCTTCCCCCTCCTCCCTGACACGCGCGCTCAGCCTGGAAAGGGATTCGCCTGGGACCTCCGGCTGGCGGCCCCCCGAGCCACGCGCAGCCACACCAGCGAGACCATCAGCCACGCCGCCGTGAGCGCGCTCCACGTCTGGGGCGCGCTCGCCTGGACCAGCCACAGCGTCACGGCCACGCCCATCGCGAGCACCCGGGCCAGCTCCAAGGGCTCGCTCCACGCCTTCGACTCCAGCATCCCGCTCCATGCGGTCGCCATCGCCCAGAGCAGCAGGCTCAACGCGACCTTCTGCCACCCCGACAGCGGCGAGGCATGGTGGCTCACCAGGAGCATGAACGGCATCGACGCGAACAACTGGAAGACGAGGTACCCGCGGACGCCAGGCAGCTCCCGTGATTGGTACTTCACCTCCGCGCCCCCCTGCTTCCAGTACCCCAACGCGCGAGGAGGAAGGTCCGCGGGCCGCCAGCCCGTGGGCATCCCCCAGAGCCGCAGCCGGTCCCAGTGGCTCTTCGTGGCGACGGCGTCCGCGAAGAGCCGGGCCCACGCCTGGAAGTTGATGACCGTCGGGTCCCAGGTGTTCGCCGGGGTGGTCAGCCCGTAGGAGCACGGCTCGGTCTCCTCTTCATACGTGCCGAACATCCGGTCCCAGATGATGAGGAACCCCGCGTAGTTCTTGTCGATGTACGCGTCGTTGCGAGCGTGGTGCACGCGGTGGTGTGACGGCGTGTTCAGCCACGACTCCACCCACCGAGGGAGCTTGGGGATGACCCGCGTATGGGGGATGAACTGGAGCACCAGGTGGAAGGCCACCATCGCCAGCACGGCCTCCGGGGGAAAGCCCACCAGCACCAGCGGCCAGTAGAACAGGAACGAGAAGAGGCGCTGTGTCACGCTCGCGCGCAGGGCCACCGCGTAGTTGAGCTCCTCCGTGGAGTGGTGCGGCGAGTGGGCCGCCCAGCCGATGTTGGTGCGGTGCCCGAAGCGGTGGAACCAGTAGAAGAGGAAGTCGACGCCCAGGAAGAGCGCCACCAGCGCCAGGGGCGACGATACGTCCAGCCTCCACGGCGCGAACTGCCCCAACTGCGTGAAGAGGGGCAGCACCAGCAGCGCCACCGCGACGTTGACGCACTGGTTCATCACCGCCGTGCCCATGCTCGCGATGGAGTCCTGGAAGCTGTAGTAGCCGTTGCGCCGCACCACGCACCAGGCGAACTCGGTCAGGGCCAGGGCAATGACGAAGGGCGTCGCCACGGCATAGACGTTGATGGACATGCCGCCGGTATATGGTTCCCGGCGCGGCCTGCGCCTTAACCCAGGTCAAGCCAGGGTCCTTCGAGACGTGAGATTCCCCAAGCTCTTCGAGCGCCTCGCCACGCTGGCCCCGCTTCCTCCCGAGGAGTGGGTGAAGGCCGAGGCCGTGGCGAAGGAACAGGCGCTCGAGAAGCGGGAGCTCTTCCTGCGTCCAGGGGATGCGGCGGACCGGTTCGCCGTGGTGCTCCAGGGCGTCTTCCGGGGCGTGCGCGTGTCGCCACGCGGAGGCGAATCCATCAAGGCCTTCCGAGCCGAGGGAGAGCTGATTGGCGCCTACGCGGAGATGTTGCAGCGGCGGCCTTCGATGACCGCGATCGAAGCGCTCGAGCCGAGCCGCGTGCTGGTGTTCCAGGCGCGGGACTTCCAGACGCTGGAGCAGGGCCACGTGTGCTGGGAGCGGCTGGCCCGCCGGGTGGCGGAGCAGCACTTCCTCCTCAAGGAGCGCCGTGAGCAGGAGTTCCTGGAGCTGTCCGCGGAGGAGCGACTCGTGAACTTCTGGGAGGAGCATCCCCACCTGAAGGGACGGATTCCCCAGCGCGACGTGGCGGCCTACCTCGGCATCACCGAGGTGGGCCTGAGCCGCATCGTGTCGCGGCGCCGCAAGCGCACCCCGGCGTAGCGAGGATCCGCGAAGGCGCCCTTCCGCACTACGCCTTGGGGAACTTGACGGCGACGGCGGTGACCTTGACCAGCTCGTAGGACTCCTGCCGGTTGAGCAGGTTCGTCTGCTGCGCGACCAGTTGGGCGCGGAACTCCACCTGCCTCGCCTCATGATCGAAGATCGCGTAGACGACGTAGTACCGCGCCTTGCGAACCATCGTCTCCGGGTCGACGGAGAGTTGGACGTCGTCCGGGTTCAGGCTGCTGTCGACGACGCACTTGAAGCCGGCCAGCTTGTGCAGGTTCTGCGAGGCGCTGTCGGTGCGGGCCTCGTGCCGGATGAAGATGCGGCCATCCTGGAACTTGTACCAGAGGCTGCAACCGCTCAGGTTCGCGGTGAAGAAGTACGTGACGGTGTCGGTGGTGAGATCGATCCCGCCCTCCGTGACGTCACCCGACTTCCAGGGCAGGTAGAAGGCATCCGGGGACCTGCTCTCCTCGAGCGTGGCCAGCTCGCGGTCTTCCAGCGTGTCGAACGTCACCGCGTAGACGCCCATGCCGGAGCCAGGAGCGGGACCGAGGATGAGCGGCTTCTGCTTCTGTCTGCCAGATGCGTTTCCCATGAGGCGCATTCATAGCAGCAGGTCCGGCCGTCCGAGCCGTGAATACCATCCAGACTCAAGCCATCACCGGGCGGCATGACCCGCGGGGCACCATCGAGTGGGAGACGGCTCTCATTTCCTCGCCCGTGCGCCCCATGTTAGGAGTTGCCCGGTTCCGGGAGGAGTTCATGCGTTCATCTCAGGCATTGGGGCCGACCCTCTGCTGGGTCTTTCTCATCGTCCTGCCGTCCGTCGGGCTGGCGGCTCCAAGCAGCGAGGTGAAGAGCCACCTGAATGCCATTGCCAACCTCTACGAGGAGCTCGAATTCGAAAGTGCCCTCGGTCAGGTCGCCACGGCACGGCAGCAGGCGAGCGGACCGGAGGACGACGTCGAGCTGTCTCTTTGGGAAGGCCTGCTCCTGGCGGAGTTGATCCGGACGGAGGAGGCTTCCGCCGCCTTCACGTCGGCCCTGGTCCTGCGGCCGGACGCACAGCTCCCCGTGAAGGTGTCGCCCAAGGTGTCGAACCAGTTCGAAGCGCTGCGGAAGGCCGTGAAACGCGCGCAGCAAGCGCGCCGTGACCTCCCCAGTCCCACGCCTGCGCCGCGCCAGACGACGGATGCGCCGCGGGAAGTGGCTCCGCCGTCCTCACCGCCCCGAATCGCGTCTCCGTCCGACATCGCGTCGGCGCCCACCGCGTCCCCGCTCCAGGTGACCCAGGAGGCTCGGACGGGTTCCTTGCGATCCAGGGCCTATATCCCTGCCATTGCCGGTGGCGCGCTCACGGTCGCGGGTGGGATTTCCTGGGCCCTGTCTCGTGGGGAGGCATCAAAGCTTCGCAACGCGGACCCATCCCTGGCGACCTCCGCGGACATTGACCGTTCCGTGCCGCGAGGCCGGACACTGCAAGCCGCGGGCGTGGGCCTGCTGGGGGTCGGTGTCCTGGGGCTGGGGTTGGCGGCGGGCATGTATCTGATGGGGGCTCCCGAGGAGAAGTTCGCCATGCGAATGGGGACGGATGGACGGTCGGCGCTTGTGTATGGGAGGTGGCCATGAGCTTCCCTCGACTGCGCGCGGCGCTGGTCGTGTTCGTGCTCGCGAGCGCGGCCTGTACCGACTTCGACCTGGAAAAGCAGAAGCTGTGCAAGCAATTCCCCGAGCGGTGTGACGCCATGGACGACACGTCCGGAGCGCTGAACGTCACCGTCGGCTACAGCGGCTTCATGCGCGGATGCGTCACGGTGACGGCCACGGACGCGGACAACGCGAGCAACACGAGGAGCCTCGACGTGGCGATCCCCGGCAAGGCGCCGGGCACCGTGTCGGCGGAGGTGTTCCGCAAGAAGGACTGGGGCCGCACGCTGCGCGTGACGGCGCAACTGCGTGAACTCGACTGTTCTGGCCCCGCGGTGGGCGCCGCACAGGAAGCGGCGGCGCAGGTTCCCGCGGAAGGCACGCTGGACGTGGCCTTCACCGTGAGGGCCGTCGATGAGGATGGCGACGGCTACTTCAGCAGCGCCGACGCGGCGGGTGTCGTCAGTGGTACCGATTGCAACGACAGGGACAGCGCCGTGAGCCCCAGCGCCCTTGAGGTGTGCAACGGGAAGGATGACAACTGCACCCTCGGGGAGTCGGACGCGACCGACAAGCAGGTCTGGTACACGGACGCGGACGCGGACGGCTACGGAAGCCTCCGGGTGGAGAGCTGCGTCCAGCCTGTTGGCGCCGTGGCGGTTGGAGGAGATTGCAACGACGCCGACGGGCAGGTCCGGCCGGGTCGGACGGAGTTCCGCTGCGATGGCAAGGATGACAACTGCAATGGCATGAACGACGAGGACTTCAGCGTCGGCTATGACTGCATTGATGTTCAGAAGTGCGTGGGCAAGACCGCGTGTGCGGCCACCCCGAGCCAGGTGGTCTGCACGCGACTCCCGGGGCAGGATCCGGTCGCTTGGTACGTGGACGTCGACGGCGACGGTTCCAAGGGGCAGCTCGCGGGAGTGGGCTGTGAGTCGCCCGTGGACGGCGGTGTTGCCCAGTCCGAGGACTGCGACGAGAGCTCTGTCTACGTCCGGAATGGACTGGCGGAGTCCTGCGACAGGCTGGACAACAACTGCTCCGGAGGCGTGGACGAAGGGTGCGTGCTCCCCGATTGGGCCACCGATGCAGGGGTTCTCGGAGCCGTGGACTCGCTGAAGTCCATTGCCCTTTACGACGACGGGCAGAAGGGCTGGCTCGCGGGCCCGAACAAGCTAGCTCATCTGGACGGTACGAACCCGGGAATCAAGGAGTTCACGGATGCTTCCTGTCGGAAGTCCTGGAATGCGGCCTGGGTCGCCCAGGATGGCCGGGTCTTCGTCGTCGGAGAGGACGGATGGCTTTCGACTCGGAGGCCCGTCGACGGGTCTGAACAGTGTTTCACGCCTCAGGTTGCTACCGACAAGAACAACACGGACTTCAATGGCGTCTTTGGAATTGATGATCCGGTGTCCGGTCCCACCGTCTACGCGGTCGCGAGCAACGGCAAGATCTACCGCTGGTCTCCTCCCTACAATGGAGCAAACGACCTGGCTGAGGTCACGAACGTCCTCGCGAACCTTCGTGCGATCGGTGGCTTGAAGACGGTGAGTTCGCTCGTGGCGGTAGGTGTTTCGGGCGTGGACGGCAAGGCACGGGCGTATCGCGCCAATTCGACAGGGAGCACGTGGACGGAGGAATCTCTCAATGCTCCGGACACAGAATTCGTGCGCGCGGTGCATGTCCTGAACGGTCAATACGCCTATGCAGCAGGCGACAAGGGGCGGGTCTTCGAGTGGATCGGAGGAGCCGGCTGGCATGCCCTGCCGCAGCTCCCCATTACCAACGGTGCAACGGATGCCCCCCAGGTCATGGATGTGCTCGCCTTCAGCAAGAATGGCATTTATGCGGTGACGAGCGCGAACACGATCGAGTTCTTCAATGGCAGTGCTTGGACCACCGTGCACACGGCAGCGCAGCCCCTGAGATCGCTCGATGGCCCCAGGCCTACCCGATTTGCCGCGGCAGGCGACCGCAGCACCGTGGTGAACTTCACGGCTCCCGCCCCGGTGGCCCCCTGACCCCACCGAAACCGGGTGAAGCGCGTCGACCCAATCGGCGCGCGCGTCCCCAGCCCCCGGCGCATGGGCCGAGCCGCCATCCAACCAGCGAGCGCTCCTTCCCACTGTACTTATCCGGTGATCAGCGGTAGATCGGCGCCCGCCCAGGGCGGCAGCCGCAGCACCTGTTCCGCCCAGGAGCGTTTGTGGGGAGTTAGTTCAGTTGGTTAGAACGCCGGCCTGTCACGCCGGAGGCCACGGGTTCAAGTCCCGTACTCCTCGCCAGTCAGAAGGGCCCGGAATCGCAAGGTTCCGGGCCTTTCGCTTTTTCCGCGCAACGGATGGCCTGATGGTGGGTGTGGTCCACCCCCTCTGGCTTTGCCTTCCTGTCCCTTGAGGCCGGTTGCGAAACCATCTCCGTCAGGCTTTAAACTGCCGCCCGTCACGGCCAATGCCTCACAACCAGACACCAACAGGGGGCGTGGCCTCAAGGGCCACGGAACAGACAAGCATGAATACTGCCATTCGATGGATTGGGATGCTGGCCACGTGCGCGTGGCTTGCCGCGTGCCAGGGGATGCCCGAGGAGGGCTCCGAAGTCATCCGCATGGAGATCGCCCTGACAGGGGATGTCTGCGGAGTCAGCTCGGCCAACGCGACAGTCTCCGCGCCGGACATGACGACCCTGGGTCCCGTGGCGCTCCAGGTGACGGATGCGTCCATCCAGGGCCGCATCACCCAGGTCCCGGCGGGCACGGCGCGGACGGTCCAGGTGAACGCGCTCAACGCCTCCGGCCGGGTGGTGTACTCGGGAAGCACCCAGGTGGATGTGGTCGCCGGCAGCGTCACCTCGGCCAACCTCGTCCTGCGCCGCGACCTCACGAACTGCCCCAGCACGCCGGGGACCGGTGGCATCGACATCGTCGGCTCGCTGGAGACGGGCGAGCCGTCCAGCGACGGGGGCACGTCCGACGGTGGCTCGACCCAGGATGGGGGCATCGTCCTCGACGGCGCGCAGCTCGCCTTCAACGTGGATGACGCCACGCTGACCAGCGGGGGCATCATCCACTTCTTCGACCGCAACGCCGACCGGGTCCACCGGCTCGACGTGAAGAACCGCCGCTTCCTGAGCGCCTACGCGGGCACGGCGGACGCCGTGTCCATGGCGGTGACTCCGGACGGGGCCACCACGTACCTGGCCTACACCGGCGGGCGCATGGACGCCTTCTCGAGCGACGGCACCGTCCGCTTCTTCGCCGCGGCGCCGGAGACGGTCTCCAGCATGGTGGTGGCCGGAAACTACCTGTTCACCATCGACGGCTCCGGCGCCTGGGATTCGCACTCGCTCTACCAGCGAGCCACCGGTGCGCGCGTCGCCACGGCCGAGTGGCGCTACTCCGCTCGCGCCCTCGTGTTCTCCCCGGTGAACAAGCGCGTCTACCTGCTCAACGCGGGCGTGTCGCCGACGGACGTGACGATGGTGGACGTGGATCCGGTGGCGGGCACGCTGGGCGCCGAGCGGGACTCGCCGTACCACGGTGACTACAACCTGCCCAACCCCATCCGGCTCCTGCCGGACGAGTCAGGCGTCCTGGTGGGCAGCGGCCTGTTCTTCAACGCCGCCGACCTCACCTACCGCACCAGCATGGGCCTGTCGTTCGTGGACGCCGCCTTCCACAACGGCCGCTACTACCTCATCGACACGGTGGGCAACACGACGCAACTGCGCGTGCTGAGCAGCACCTTCGACATCCTCTCGGCGGGCTACTACCCCGGCCTCGCGAAGCGGGTGTTCGTGCACGACGGTGAGCTGGTGCTCGTCACGGAAGTGCGCACGGGGCAGCTCCAGGTGCGCATCCTCGCGCCGTAAGCCGAAGCACCGCGGATGCAGTCAAAAGCCCAGCAACCCCACCGGGTTGCTGGGCTCTTTCTTCCCTGCGGCGTAGCGGTGGACCCCTTCCGCTACTGCGTGACGTCGACGGTGTAGACGCCGTCGCCGGACGTGGCGGTGCCCGTCACGTGGGTGCTGCCCGGCGTGCGGCGGACCTGGCCGGTGCCGTCGTCCTCGATTTCACCCGTGAGGGTGAGGTCCAGGGTGACGCTGCCCTCCAGGTCCCCGGTCATCTGGAAGGGCCCCTTGAGCGTCCCGGTGAACGTGCCACCCGGGATGTCGCGCAACTGGAGGGTGAGCTCCGGCTGCGCCGCCGTGTCCGCGCTCGAAGCGTAGGTGATGTTCACCGGCTCCTCGTCCCCGCCCGGGAGGATCTCACCGTCGGAGTAGCGGGTCATGCCGATGCGCAGGCGCATGCCCTTGTTGGCCGAGCTGCCCTGGTCCACCTGCCCGGTGACGAGCAGCGTCCCGGAGGCGGCGCCCGTCGTGGACTGGGGCGGGATGTTCGCGCTGGACGCGGCGTTGAAGCCGAGGAAGCCCAACTGCAGGGCCTTGCTCACGGACGGGTCGAGCCCGAGGTACGCGCGGCGGGCCTGCTCGTCCGAGCTGATGTCGTCATCCCCGCAGGCCGTGAGGCCCAGGGACAGGAAGAGGGAACATGCGACGGCGGTCAAGGCACGCGGAAGGGGTGTGAACATGATGGGTGTCTCCGTCATCCGATGGTGCTGTTGCACGTGCAGGGCGTCGTGCCGGTGCAGGCTTCCCCGGTGACCGTCTCGCAACTGAGCAGCGGGCAGCACGGGCTGGTGGTCGAGCAGGCCTGACCGGCGGCGGAGCAGGTCGACCCCTTCTCGCAGGTGCCGACGATGCTCCCACCCGGAATGTTGCAGCCGAGCCCGACGCAGCAGTCCGCGGGCGAGGTGCAGGCCTGGCCCTGCGGCTGACAGGCGCTGGGGGCCGAGCAGGTGCCACTGGTGCAGATGCCGGAGCAGCAGGCGGAGCCCGAGGCGCAGGCCTTCCCGTTCGCGGCGCACGTGCCCGCGTCCGTCCCGCCCGTGCCTCCGTCCTGGGTGCCCGTGCCGCCGTCCGTGCCGCCACCGCCCGGCACGTCCCCGGTACGGCAGGCGTAGCCGAACTCGGAGGCGATGAAGCAGGTGGTGCCGGCGCAGCACTTGGAGGCCTGCGGGTCACAGGGCGTGCCCACGGGATCGCACGTCGTCGTCTTCTGGCAGGTCAGGCCGCCATCCGCGCCGGGCAGGCAGCGCGCGTCGCCGCAGCACTGGTCGGAGAACTGGCACTGCTGGCCCTGCGCGATGCAGCACGGCTCCTCGCCGGTGTAGCCCGTGGGGCAGCCCGCCGGGCAGTTGTTGTTGGGGCAGCCGCCGAAGCAGCGCGGGACGCCGGAGGAGTCCACCTTGCACACGGCCTTCTGACCGTCGCAGCAGGCCTCGCGGGCGTTCACGTCGATGATGCCGCCGTCCGGCAGTTGGCCGCTGCCGCAGATGTTGCCCACCGGGTTGCAGCCATTCGGCTTGTCACAGCGGCTCTCGCGGCAGTCCACCGCGTTGGACAGCTTCTCGCCGCCGCAGCACACGCCGTCGTCGGTGCAGTAGTCGCCCGTGGGACGGCAGCCGCCCACCGGTTGGCACACGGTGGTGCCGAAGCCCAGGTCCACGCACGTGCGCGAGCAGCAGGTGCTGGAGCCCGAGCACGGGTTGCCGTCCTGGAGGCAGCCGCCCGCGCCGCCACCGCTGACCGCCACGCAGCGGCCCGGGGTGCCCGTGTTCTCCTGCGAGCACACACCGCCGCAGCAGTCCGCGCCCTTCATGCACAGGTCGTTGTTGGCCTGGCACGAGTACGCCGCCTTGCAGATTCCTCCCTGGCAGTTGCTGGAGCAGCAGTCCCCCGCGCCGGTGCAGGCCTGGCCCGGTACCTTGCAACTGCTGGTGTTGTTGGAAGGCAGCGCCGCGCACTTGCCGTCCGCGCCGCAGATCTTCGTGCAGCACGCCTCCGCGCTGGCGCACGTGCTGCCCACGTCCAGGCACTGCAGCGTGGAGCACTTGCCGTCCAGGCAACTGTTCGTGCAGCACTCGATGCCGCTGGTGCAGGCCTCACCCGCGGCGGTGCACTGGGCGCTGGGGGCCGGACAGACGCCCGTGTCCGAGCAGAGGCCCGTACAGCACTGGGCGCCCGAGTCCCGGCTGCACGCCGTGCCCTCGCCGAGGCACTGGGAGCCCGGTCCCGCGTCGGGCAGGGGCTGCCCCGCGTCCGTTCCGGCATCCACCGTGACCGGCGGTGAGTCCGGCGGCTTGCCGATGTCTCCACTGCTACAAGCCACGACACCCAGGGCCACACCCAGGGCCCCCAGCAACAGCCAGCGGTTTGCCTTCATCCCCTGGAGACCCCGGACGGTGACGACCGGCCACGCGAGAGCCCCGCCCACGCCCTGATTCCAGGCCCTTGCGGCAGCCGCCCTCCCCGGACCGGCAATCAAAAGGAGGTGCTGGCGTACACACCTCGCGTCCCTCTCCCATCCTTCGGTGACCCCATGCGTCGTTCCCTGTCCTACCTCGTGCTCGCGGTCATCCTGTTCGGCCCGGGAGGCGCGGCCCTCGCGGCGGAGGGGACGAAGAAGCCCGCCACGCAATGGTTGGCCAGCCCGGCCCAGGCGGCCCGCGCGGCGCGCGTGGAGGCGGGCCTGGCCCCGGTCGTCATCGAAGGCGAGAAACCCCAGCGCCTGACGCTCCCGCAGTGGATGGCGCTGTACCGGATCCCCGGGCTGAGCATCGCCGTCTTCGACAAGCACGCCATCGCCTGGGCCAGGACCTATGGCGTGAAGGAGGCGGGTGGCTCGGAGCCCGTCACCCTGGAGACGCTGTTCCAGGCGGGCTCCATCAGCAAGCCGGTGACGGCGCTGGCGGCGCTGCACTTCGTCGAGGCCGGCAAGTGGTCGCTCGACGAGAACATCAACGACAGGCTGCGCTCGTGGAAGGTCCCCGAGAACGACTTCACGAAGGAGCAGAAGGTCACCCTGCGCAGGTTGCTCAGCCACAGCGCGGGGACGACCGTGCATGGCTTCCCCGGGTACGCCGTCGACGCGCCCGTGCCCACGCTGGTGCAGGTGCTGGAGGGCGCGGCGCCCGCGAATACCGCTCCGGTGCGCGTCGACCTCGTCCCCGGGACCAAGACGCGCTACAGCGGCGGTGGCACGTCCATCGTCCAGTTGATGATGGTGGATCAGCTCCAGAAGCCGTTCCCCCAGGTCATGCGGGAGACGGTGCTGAAGCCGCTTGGCATGAGCAGCAGCTCCTACGAGCAGCCCCTGCCTCCGGCCCTCGCCGCCAGGACGGCGACCGGGACGTACGCCAGCGGGAAGAGCGTCGCGGGCCGCTGGCATGTGTACCCGGAGATGGCCGCGGCCGGACTTTGGACCACGCCGTCCGAACTCGCGCGGGTCGCCCTCGAGGTATCCAGCGCGAAGGCGGGGAAGTCCCAGCGCGTGCTGTCGCAAGCGATGACGAAGCAGATGCTGACGCGGCAGTCGGAGGCGTTCGGATTGGGCTTCCAGGTGGAGCCCGGCACCGACCGCTTCTGGCACGGAGGCTCGGACGAAGGCTTCCAGGCCGCGTTCATGGCCTTCGGTGACACGGGCAGCGGCGTGGTCGTCATGGCCAACTCAGACAATGGCTTCCTGCTCTTCGATCGCCTCATCGCCAGCGTCGCGGCCGAGTATGGCTGGACCGCGTTCAAGCCCGAGCCCGTGTCGCCGTCCTCCCAGGTGGATGTGCTCATGCGGCTCAAGGGCGTCGACACCGCGCTCGCCTGGTACACCGCGAAGCACCGCGAGGGCATGAAGGGGCTGGAGTCAGGGCACCTGAACCAGCTCGGCTACCGGTTGCTGGCAGACGGCAAGGGCGCGGAGGCGGTGCGGGTGTTCGAAGCGAACGTGAAGCTCTTCCCGGCGGATGCGAATGCCTATGACAGCCTGGGCGAGGCGCAGCTCCAGCTTGGACAGAAGGAAGAGGCCATCGCGAACTACAGGAAGTCGCTCGCGCTGGACGCGGGGAATGCCAACGCGGTGAAGGTGCTCCAGAAGCTTGGCGTGCCCACCGGGAAGTGAGCGCGGGGCCTCCGCCTGGAGTTGCATCGGCCGCGGGCCCCCTGGGCTGAAGTCCCGGACGCGGTGCGGCGTGGCGCCGCAGGTCGGGATTTCTGGCAGAGTGGAGCGAATCCACCGGGGGGTATTCCATGCAGAGCAACGTCATCACCGAGGTGTTCCTGCCCATCGCGCTGGGCGTGATCATGCTCGGGCTGGGCCTGAGCCTCACCCTCGCGGATTTCCGCCGCGTGGCCCTGTTTCCGCGCGCGGCGCTGGTGGGCCTGGGCTGTCAGACGCTGCTCATGCCCGTGGTCTGTTACGGCATCGCGACCGGCTTCGGGCTGCCTCCGTCGCTCGCCGTGGGGTTGATGTTGTTGTCCGCCACGCCCGGTGGCGCGACCGCGAACCTCTTCAGCCACCTGGCCAAGGGCGATGTCGCGCTGAACGTCAGCCTGACGGCGGTCAACAGCGTGCTGTCGCTGTTCACGTTGCCGCTCATCGTGAACCTCTCCGTGTCGCACTTCATGGGCGAGGAGCGGGCCATCCCCTTGCAGTTCGCGAAGATCCTCCAGGTGTTCGGCATCGTCCTGGTGCCCATCTCGCTGGGCATGTGGGTGCGCGCGATGCGGCCCTCGCTCGCGCAGGGATTGGACCGGCCCGTGCGCATCCTGTCGGCGCTGTTCCTGGTGCTCGTGGTGGCCGGGGCGGCGCTCAAGGAGCGGGACCAGGTGGTGACGTACTTCCAGAGCGTGGGGCTCGCGGCGCTGGCCTTCAACCTGGCCAGCATGGCGGTCGGCTTCGTGGTGCCCATGCTGCTGCGCATCGAGCGCAAGCAGGCGGTGGCCATCGCGATGGAGGTGGGCATCCACAACGGCACGCTGGCCATCGCCATCGCGTCCAGCCCCCGGCTGCTCAATGACGGCGTGATGGCCATCCCCGCGGCCATCTACAGCATCATCATGTTCTTCACCGCCGGAGTGTTCGGCGCCCTGGTCGCCCGGAAGCAGGCCGCGAGCGCGGCTGCGGTGGACCTGCATCCCCAGTCTCATTGAGGGACTTCGGCGGTCCTCTATTTGGACGTGTCCCGGAGCAGCCCCAGCAGGCGAAGCATCTCCAATTAAAGTGAAAGCATGCGAGTCGGCCTTTTGAAGCGGGTAATCAGGTGCACCCTTCTGATGGCCTCTGTCGCGTGCGTGTTCGCCCTCATTTATGTCGCCTGGCTCTGGGTCGACACCCCTGACGTCACCCACCTCAAGACGCAGCGGCCCTCGACCACGGCCTTGATGTGGCTCAGGGAACGGGAACGGGCGCCCCAGGCCCGGCTCCTTCCGGAGGACTGGATCCCGGTTGAGCACATGCCTCTGCTCGCGTGTGCCGTTGTGAAGGCGGAGGACAGGATGTTCTTCCGTCATGGTGGCTTCGACTGGCACGAGACGCGGGTCGCGCTCTGGCAGGCGTGGCGCACGGGACATCTGCGCGGGGCGAGCACGATGACCGCGCAGCTCGCCCGCACCCTGTTCCTCTCACCCGAACGGTCCCTTGAACGGAAGCTGCGGGAGGCCTTCCTGGTACAGGACCTTGAGAAGGCTCTCTCAAAGAGAGACATCCTGGAGCTCTACCTCAACACCATCGAGTGGGGAGACGGCGTCTACGGGGCCGCCGACGCCGCCCGTCAGTATTTTGGAAAACCGCCTGACGTACTCGACCCTTTCGAAGCAGCAACGCTGGCGAGCCTCATCCCGGCGCCAGGAGCGCCGCTGGTTGGCAAGAACCTCGACCGCTTCAACCGCTCCCACGCCAGGGTGCTTCGCCAGCTCTACCGCTCACGCATCATCACGCAGGAAGAGCGTGACGCGGCGGAAGCTTCGCGGCGGACAGGTCTGTCTGACGCGGCAACCACTCCCTGGCCAACACACCATGCATGGGTGCCACGGCATGACCTGATGCCCTTCCTGGACCAGGAGTGTGGCCTCGAAGACGAGCTCGCGAATCGGCGGCACTGAGTCGAGGAAGGCCTACGGGTTCGCGGAGGAGGCCGTCTCCAGCAGGCGCAGGACGGTGCCGCAGTCATGATGGGTTGAGCCCTGGAGCCTGGAGGCGAGATGGGGCTCCACCGCGTCGGCCCTCCGTGCGAACGCCAGGGCAGAGGGCAGATCGCCTCGCGACTCCGCGCACCTGGCTGCGACACAGAGCAACCCCACCAGATGCGGGGCCTCCGCGATGGCACGATCCAACAGGGGCGCCGCCGCCACGCAGTCACGGCTCCGGGACAAGCGAAGCGCCGCCCGGGAGAGTGCTTCGACATGCGCCGTGGCGACAAGAGCCTGCCTCGGGCCCAGGGTCGCGATCAGGTAGTAACGCCCCAAACACCACGTCCCTCCGGCAATCAGCAGCGCCAGGATGACGAAGGCCTTTCTACGTACGGAAGAGGTGAACACACACGGCGTTCCCTCCGCCATCGCGAGGCCGACGAGCACGCCCCCTGCGGCAAGCTGTTCCGCATGCAGCAGCGGTTGGTCGAAGACGGCATGGACGCCGAAGACGGTCAGCGCCGCTCCAAGCCCAGGCACGGTGGCGGCCCTGACTCGCCTCGCGACGGTCCAGGAGAACGCCCCCCAGGCAGTAAGGCCGAGCAGCCCCGTCTCCGCGAGGATCCGCAGCAGGTCGGACCGTGGGGCCCGTCCATCTCCATAGGGAGGAGGATGCAGGCCCGCTTCATGGGCGAATCGTGAGCTGGCGTCCGTCCATGCCGTGGGGCCCATGCCGAGAAGGGGCGCGGAGGCAACGATGGAGCGGGTGACCATGGCTTGCCCGACGCGATAGCGCCCCGACCCCTGGTCGTGCTCCGCGATTCTCATGAGAGATGCCGCGAAGGGAGAGGACTCCTGCCAGCGCAATCCCGGCCAGGGGACCAGGACTGCCAGCCCCACGGCGAGCACCAGCAGTAGCAGGACTCGAGACAGTCGCGTGCGGAGGTCCGCGCCCATGGGTCCACGAAGCAGGCCGAACCCGGCCAGGACCACCGCGATCCCGAGCCCCAGCCACACACTGCGACATCGCGTGAGCACGACGATGATGACCAGGAGCACCGTCGAAGCGCCCCAGGCGATACCCTTGCCACGAGCAAAGCGGGCGATTGCGAGCGGGAGGATGAGCCCGACGAAGCCCGCGACCTGATTGCGCCCACCGAGGGTCGATGCGGGCCGCCGGAGGTCAACCCAGGGCAATTCCAGGCCCAATGCCTCCAGCAACGCCACGGCCGCCACGACCACCGCCACACCCGTGAGCAGCGCGACGAGCCGGTCGCGCTCCGGGGCGTCTCTGGCGAGCCGGGCAGTCACCACCGCGATGATCAACGCCGAGGCCTCGGCCGCGATGCGTTCAAGGCCGAGCTGAAGTGACGCCGTGCCAGCCATGGTGGACACGAGGCCCACCAGAATCATCCCGGCCCAGGCCAATACCGGGGCGGAAATTCCAGGGGGCTCCCGTCGGGAGAGGCCCCCGTGGAGCGCGAGCATCAGGGCGAACACTCCGAGCGCCAGACGTTTGGGGACGTAGACTCCGTCCCCGGCCTCCAGCCCCTCCGCACCGATGAGCAGCGCAGTGGAGACGAGGACGCACCCGACCAGCGCGCGCTCGATGCTGACGGCCTCCCAACGTGAGTCCATTCAGTGGCCCCTGCTCGGATTGAGGTTACTCCTCTTCCGCGCACGTGCCGTTGTTACAGACATAGCCGGGTTCGCAGTTGAAGTCGTTGTTGCAATCTCCGCAGTTACCCTGACCAAGACAATCGGGAACACACTCGGTGCCCTCGCAGTAGTATCCCGTTTCGCAGCCTGTGTTCATGCAGTTGTCCGGGTCGTCGATGCACATCCCGTCCATACAGGTCTCCCAAGGCCAGCAGAGGACCTGCTCACAGGGGTCTGGTTCGGGTGGCGCTTCGATGCAGAAACCCTGCGCCGAGTCGCAAATTTCGCCTGCATCGCAGGGCGTAAAAACATCACAGGCGGCGCCGACGACACGCTGGCGGGCATTAGACAAATGATTGTCGGGAACTGTTGCCCCACAACTGAGCGTTCCCACAGCCACCACCAGTGCAGCCCACTCGCGAATGTGCTTCGTCATGGTGCCTCGCCTCCCTGGATGCCGCGTGGCACGTCTGCGTCCATGCGGGACAGGGATTGTCCTTACAAAGAATCCACGGTTCAACAGGTTCTCGCGGATGCCCGAACAGGCAAGGCCCGGACTCCACGGGGACGGGCCTGCGCAGGGTCTCGTGGAACGACGGGCACCTGGCGCCGCTGAGTCATCGGCCTGCCATAGCCACTCCGCACAATGCGACGCGGGGACGATACGGCGAGCCCAAAACTAAAACGGACTGGAGGCTCCGAAAGCCCCCAGTCCGTCACCAGTTCATGCACATCCAGCTTCGTTTATTGGCAGCTACCGACTGCAATCGACGCTGCTACCCCTTGGACGAAGCAGGGTCGTTGCCGTAGCTGTTCTTCTCTCCAATGGTGCCATCACGCTTGTGGATGGTGTGCTCGACGCCCTGCTCTTTCGCCTGAGACCTTCCAGCATCCTCGGCCCGATCCTTGAGCCGGTGCGTGCTGAGGATCTTGCCGTCTTGCTGATTCACCCATCCGCTGCCGTTCGGGTTGGGAGTCGTGTGCACGCCGCCACCGCGGTTCGTGTTCTTCGCCACCTGCGTACCTCGGCCCGGAGCACTACGCCCACGCGCGGACGCGGATCGACGTGGAGGACTTCATCGACTGCCAGGTCGCGCGGCTCTCCCTGGGCAACGACTGGCGGCTGCGCGTGACGAACCCCCTCCCGGACGCGCCCGCCGGGAAGGACGGCCGCTGGCGGTGGCTCGTCTACGCCCTCCACGCTACCCGGGCGTCGGTGCCGGCGGAGACGGCACGTGGGGGAGGTCGCTCGCGATGCGGCCATCCACCACGGAGATGATGCGGTCACAGCGCCCCGCCAGCCGCGCGTCGTGCGTGACGATCAGGAAGGTGGTGCCGTGCTCGACGTTGAAGCGGCGCAGGAGCGCGAAGACCTCGTCCGCCGTCCGCGTGTCCAGGTTCCCGGTGGGCTCGTCCGCGAGCACCAGCCGGGGCCTGGGGGCGAGCGCCCGGGCGATGGCCACGCGCTGCTGCTGGCCTCCGGAGAGGGCGTTGGTCAGGTGGTGGGCGCGCGAGGCCATCCCCACCTCCTCCAGCAGCCCCAGGGCCCGCTCGCGCATCCACGGCTCCTGCCGGCCACGCTGGGCCATGAGCGGCATCATCACGTTCTCCACCGCGGTGAAGGCAGGCAGCAGGTGGTGGAACTGGAAGACGAAGCCCAGGGTGCGGCCGCGCGCGACGGAGCGCCGGGTGTCATCCAGTTGGGACGTGTCCTCGCCCGCCAGCACGATGCGGCCCCCGGTGGGGCGGTCCAGCAGGCCGATGAGGTTGAGCAGCGTGCTCTTGCCGGAGCCGGACGGCCCGATGAGGGCCGCGAACTCGCCGGTGTCCACGCGCAGGTGGATGCCATGCAGCACCGGGGTGATGACCGTCTCACCGTAGGACTTGGTGACGCCCTCCAGCTCCAGCACCGGCTCAGCCATTGCGGATCACCGTGGCGGGGTCCAGCCGCGCGGCGCGACGGGCCGGCGCGACGGCCGCCAGCAGCCCCGTGGCGAGCGCCACCGTCCCCGCCGACAGCAGCAGCGTGGGGGTGACGGCCACGGGGAAGCGCGGCGAGCCATCCGGGTTGAGCGCCAGCGTGGCGAAGAACATCGCGAGGCCCGTGCCCAGCGCGCCGCCGAAGACGGCGCCCACCGCGCCCACCAGGACCCCCTGGATGAGGAAGATGCGGGTGATGCGGCCGGTGGGCGTCCCCATCGCCTTGAGGATGCCGATCTCACGCGACTTCTGCACCACGCTGACCACGAGCACGCTGGCGATGCCCAGCGCCACGGCGACGAGGACGAAGAGCTGGATCATGTAGCTGCTCGAGCTCTGGCTGCGCAGCGCCACCAGCAACTGCCGGTTGAGCTCCATCCAGCTCTCCGCCTTCTGCCCGGTGGCCAGCGCCGCGTCGCGCGCGATGCGTTCGGCCTGGAAGACGTCCGTCACCCGCGTCTCCAGCGCCGTCACCCCGCCGGGCAGGCCCAGCAGCGTCTGCGCGCTCTTGAGGGGCAGCAGCACCCAGCGCGCGTTGACCTCGTTGCTCCCCAGGTCGAACACCCCGACGATGGCGAAGCGCTGCCCTTGCGTGGTGGCGGTGCCCACACGGAGCGTGTCGCCCACGGTGACGCCCAGTTGCCGCGCCAGCTCCGTGCCGATGAGCACCTCGCCGCCTCCCAGCCGGCACCCGCCCAGCACCACGCGGGGGCACACGTCGATGATCCGGTTGCTGCTCTCCAGGTCGATGCCCCGGAGGACGACGCCCCGGTTGGCGCCGCCGTTGAGCGCGAAGCCGGAGCCGGACGCCACCGGGGCCACGGCCTCCACGCCCTCCATCGCCTCCAGGGTCCCGCGCACGCCCGGCCAGTTCTCCAGCGCGATGAGCCGCTGCGGCGGACGCTGCACCCGGGCGGCGACCGCCACGTCCGCGGGCGCGAGCGTGACGGGCACCTCATCCGGACGCCGCACGATGACGTGGGGCTGGCTGCCGAGCGTCTGCTTCACCAGCGTCGCCTGCAGGCCGGTGATCAACGCGGAGAGGAAGACGAGCACCGCCACGCCCACCGCCACGCCCGCGAGGATGAGCACCGTCTGGAAGCGCCCCTCGCGCAGGAAGCGCACCGCGACCATCCACTCGAAGGGCATGTGCCGGCTCCGCTCAGGGATGCGGGCGGACGCGCGCGCCCTCGCGCACGGCCTGCTCGGAAGGAAGGATGACCTGCTCGCCGCGCTCCAGGCCGCGGGCCACCTCCACGGCCCCCTCCCCTCGCAGGCCCAGCACCACCGGGACGCGCGTGGCCCGGCCGTCCCGCACGGCCAGGACCCAGGGCGCGGCCCCCTGCGCGTCGCGCACCGCCCCGGTGGGCAGCACGAGCGCCGGGTCGCGGCGGCCCGTCTCCACGGAGATGGACACCGTCATGTCCGGGCGCAGGGACGGCGGCGGAGCGGGCACGTCGAAGCGCACCGTCACCGTGCCGCGCTCGGCGTCCACCTCGGGGGCGAGGTAGCGCAGCGTCGCGTCGAAGACCTCACCGGGGAAGGCGTCGGTGCTGACGCGCGCCGGCTGGCCGGGCTTGAGCTGCGCGAGGCTGCGCTCGTCGGGCGCGGCCTCCAGCTCCTTGCGCAGGTCCCTGGCGAGCAGCACGAGCGCGGTCCCCGGCTGCACCGAGTCACCGGGCTCCACGAGCCGCCGCAGCACCGTGCCGGCCGCGGGTGCGCGGATGCGGGCATGGTCCAGGCGCGTCTGGGCGGCGAGCAGCGCGGCCTCGGCCTGCATCACGGTGGCCTGCGCGAGCGCGCGCTCCGTCCCGCCGGGGCTCGCGCTGAGCGCCTGGAGATCCGCGGATTCGGAGCGGGCCCGGGCCTGCTCCAAGGCACTGCGCGCGTCGTCGACTTGGGCCTGCGAGGCCGCGCCCCCCGCGCTGAGCTGCTGGAAGCGCTCGTATTGGAGACGGGTGCGCTCCAGCTCCGCGCGAGCCTGGACCTGCGCGGCACCGGCCACCCGCGCGCCCACCGTGCGCAGTTGCGCGAGCCGGGCCTGCGCCTCCGCCAGCACGCCACGCGCCCGCAGCGCTTCGGCCCGCAGCTCGGCGTCCTCCAGGGCCACGAGGAGCTGCCCGGGCTCCACGGCCTCGCCCTCCTCCACCGGCAGTTGGACCACGGTCCCCGGCACGAGCGCGGCCAGCGTCGCCGTCCCGGGCGAGCGCACCCGACCGCTCATCACCACCAGTTGCACCAGCGGGCGCGACTCCACCGTCGCCACCGCGACGCCGGTGCCCAGCACGTGACGGACGAGGCCTCCTCCCACGAGGAGCGCCACGAGGGCTCCCGCGACGAGGATGCGATGCTGCTTCGACCGGCGCGGCATCGGCTTCGGCAGCCTCCAGGGCCCGGGCCTCCCGGGAGGGGAGGACGCGCGGACCCCAGTCTACGCTGTGTCGGAGGCCGCGTCCTTCCTCCTCTGCCATCCCATTCCAGGACACCTTCCGCGCCCTCCCGCTGGACTCCCTGCCGGAGTGGTGGAGGAAGTGACAGGGAGGGCACGTTGGGTGCGCGCGCGGTGGCGAGCCGGGCCGTCCAGGCCGTGCGCGAGGCAGTCGGCGAGGACAAGCCCTTCAACGAGTTGGGGGCACTGCTGGACGAGTTCACGGACGTGCAGGTGGCTGACTCCACGTGCCAACTACTGCGGCGACTGGCGGCCGACTGGGCCCCGTCCACCAGCGAGGCACGGCCGGCCGCCTTCAAGTGGCACGCACTGGTGTCGCTGCGCGACGAGTTGCCGGTGGCCGATAAGGCCCTGGGCTACCTGGGGAGCCTCTGGCCGGGGCTGACGCGCTTCCTTGACGACGCTCTCGTCCCCCTGGACAACAACGCCACCGAGAGGGCCCTGCGCGGGCCGGTGGTGGGCCGCAAGAACCACTACGGCAGCCGCAGCCGCCGCGGCACCGAGGTGGCCGCCATCCTCTACAGCCTGCTGGAGTCGGCGAAGCGGTGCGGCGTCGAGCCCAAGGCCTACCTGCGCGCGGCCGTGCTGGCGGCGCTCCACGGCGAGCCGCCACTGCTCCCGCACGCGGCCGCCAGTTGAAAGGGACACCATGGCCGCGAAGATTTCCGAAACCCTCCTGGAGTACGTCGCGCCACTGCTCGCCCATCTGCCGCCGGGCGCGTCGCTTCAGCAGCAGCAGAGCTTCCTCCGGGGGGTCATCACCGCCTGGAATGCGCTGGTGGTGGTGCAGTGGGGAGAGCCGGACCTGCTGCCTGACGTCTACCGCCGGCTGGAGGCCATGCCCCAACCCGGCCGGGCCACGATGCGCGCGATGGTGGACGCGCTCGTGGAGCGCAAGCGACGGCACTTCGCGGACGACCTGCGCGCCGTGGGACGCTGGGAGAGCTGCGCGTGAAGGCGGACGGCGAAGTCTCCCTCTGGGCTGAGGCTCGCGGCCCGTCGCGCTGAGACGACTCACCCAGCAATCATTCGCAGAACCTCTGCGTCAACCTCGCTCTCGACGGGCTCGGGCGAGGACTTACGCTTCTCGACCGCTGCGGATATGGAAGCGCTGCTGCTGGCCCTGCTCGCGAGTCGGGGGGCCTACAGCGGCGCGGACGCCGTGAAGGAAGTCCAGCAGGCGCTGCTTGACGGCGGCGAGGCGCTGGAGGAGTTGGACCTGCTGGAGGAGGACGAGGGTGGCATTTCCCCTGCGTTCCCGCCTCTTGGCCCGGACGACATCCGGACAGCGCCGCGGCCATTGTCCTCCGTGGACGAGACACCTACGGAGCCGGGGTTGGGCGCCTTGCGCCTCGCGAAGGACGATCCTCCAGAAGGACCGTGAGCGCACCGGGGCGCAGCCCTGTCCCTCCCGCCCCTGCCCCCTTCATGCAGACGTTTGTCGCGTCTGCGTGCGTCACCGACTTCCAACACAGTTCGATGCTGGGTCGGACGAAACACCGTCTTCGATATTTTCGTCACGGATTACTCATGGGGCCACTGCGACTCGCGAGGGCCTGGAGTCAGCCAATCTGCGCTTGTGTTGACTTTAATTAAATTCATGACTAATCCGCGCCACCCTTTTGTCCTCCCAGGCGCCGGCCGGGATTAAGGTGGAGCGGAATGGCTATTTTAAAGTTGGTTGGCATTTCTGTGTTTCTGTTTTTGTTCTCGGGGCCCTTGCTTCCGGCTCTCGCCGCTGAGAGGCTTGTTATTACGAACACCGAGATTGATTACGGCCCTGGCAAGTTGCTGATTTATGCTCAGAACATCGGCCGTGGCCTACCTGTGGTCGAACTTGCAGGGGTGCCCCCATCCGCTTCCGGTTTAGCCGCCGCTCCCGAGAGAAGCCTCACGCTTCCGTCGTTCGCGCTCTCGGCGCTGCTGGCG
>NZ_JAIQDE010000013.1 GCF_020037015.1 Corallococcus sp. AS-1-6
TGACAAGGTTGAGAACGGAGGGCACGAGAAGCCCGGTCTCATGCCTTCAAACCGGGCTTCTTCAACAGCCTGCTAGACGAACTGGACCTTCAGAGCCCCCTTGCTGGCGGGCGAGCCCCGGACAGCATCACGACGCGCTAAACGGACGAGCTTGATGCTCGTTGGGCTCTCTTGCGATCTCAGGCACCTATCGCGTCAAGGCAAAGCAATCCTTCCATCTTTGACGCGGACTCCTGCTTCAAGTGCAGGCCGTCCCCTCAGCGAGCAGAGACTCCAGTTTGAATACGTGGCCCCGCACTCCGTCTGACGTGGAACTCCCCCCTGAGGAGGACACATGCACGTCGCCCGATTTGCTGTTGCAGCCCTTTTTGTCGGTCTGACTGTTGGAGCCGTTGCTGGCATCAGTAGTCGCGCAGACGCAGCTACGCCGCAGAACAACGGGTGCATTGGTGATTGCGACAATCGCCTGAGGGCTGCTGAGGGCTGGTGCGGAAACTGCAAAGACCACTGCGAGGGTGGCACGGAAGCTGAGTGCACCGCGTCGTGCGGAGATCTCTGGGACGAGGAACCCTGCATTAGGGACTGTAATGGCGAGAAGCTGGCGCAAAAGTACCGCGACTGCCATGGCGATCGGGCGTGCGAGGGATGGGCCGGCGGGGATTGGAAGCGTAGCTGTGAAGACACCTGCCACACGCAGAAGCGGGCTGCGGACGAGCGGCGCCAGAACTGCCTCAATTCCTGTGCTGGCCGGCGTGATTGCCGGGCCACGTGGTGCGCTGAAGATGGGGCTGCCCGCAAACAGTGCTACTTGGAGGTCGCGCAGGCCAATGACGCGTGCGTGCAGCGGTGTGGTGGTCGGGCCGATGAGCACTGCGAGGACGAGAGCTGCGTCGGGTTGGTCACTGTTGCGACGTGCGGTGGCAAGCGTAAGGTGACCGGCTGGTGTCTGGCCTGGACCTGGAAGCTCTAGCACGGTGAGCACGGTGGCAGGTCGAACAGCCCTCCGCGAAAGCTCCCGCCATGTTGCGTCTATGTCGCGTGAGCCTGCGGAACGGGCCTAAACAGGGCGGGACGGGATGGGACGCGGCGGGATATCGACTCCCAATCATTCCGGGCGGTTACGAGGTAAGGGCGCGATTCTGTTGGGGTTTTCGCACCGCCCGGCGCGGGTTCGATTCCCTCCGCCTCCACAGTGAAAGAGCCTGGCAATCCAGTACGGGTTGCCAGGCTCTTTCTTTTGCGTAACCGAACCTCAGTGCATTTGGCGGAGGCCGATCGCCGCTGCTCATGCACTTGAGTGCATCAAAAATGGTACCCCAGGGCCGCTCATGCATCATGATTCATGATGATGGAGCTGACCCTTCAAGCCCTGATTGGCGGCGTCTGGCATCGCGCCGCGATCCTCGAGTTCCCCGAACCCGCCAAGGGGCAAGCAGGCGCGTGCAACTTCGAATACGACTTCGACTATCTCACCCAGTGGATCGGCAAGGATGTCCCGCTCGCGTCCGTGAGCCTGGGACTCCCGGTGGGGTTTGGTCCCAGTTGCAGTCGACGCTGGCCCAGCTTCCTGGATGACCTCCGTCCCATGGGCAGCGCTCTGCGATGGTGGCTGAGGCGGCTCGACCTGCGCGCCGAGCCCGCGAATGAGCTGGAGGTGCTGTGCCGTGGGACGATCGCTCCCGTGGGGAACCTCCGTATCGAGCAGGCAGTGCCTCCCAAGGAGGCGCCGCCTCGCCGGTTCCCGCGGCAGGCTGTCATCGATCGTGAAAATGGGTTCCTCGACCATGCGGCGGACGTGGGGGCCCAGGTCGGTGGGGCAACAGGTGCCGGGGGTGATGCGCCGAAGCTCCTCGTCCGACAGGACGCTTCGCAGCAGGTGTGGATCGACGTCTGGCAGGACGAGCCGACGACCCAGGACCGACACTACCTTGTCAAATTCGCCCGAGGTTCAAGCCACCTCGACCGGCTCGTGCTTCGTTCCGAGTATGCGTATTACCGCGCGCTGGCACATCTGGGCGTCGACACCATCCCCACGGACGGGATGTCATTGGAAGAAGGCCCATCGGGTCTCAGCCTGTGGCTTCCACGGTTCGACGTCGCCTGGCGCGACGGGAGACTGGCGTGACGCGCAGCTTGAGTACCTCAAGCGAGACCTGCTCAACCTCGTCTTCGGCAACTCCGATAACCCACGGCCGGAGCATGGCGTTGCTCAAGACGGACAACGTCGTCCGGTTCGCGCCTGTCTATGACTTCGCTCCGACGAAAATGGACCCCGAAGGAGTCACCCGGACGACGAGGTGGGACACATTCGAGGCAGGTGGGACGATCGACTGGCCCGCCCTGCTGAAGAGCTTCGGGGAGGAGGAGGCGTTCCTCCGCGCGGGGTTGCGTGAGTTCGCAGGGCGGCTCCGGGACGTTCCCGAACTGTTGATGGAATTCGATCTCCCGGAGGAGACACTGCGTTTTCCGAGCATCGGACTCCAGCGCACGGAGCAGAAGCTCCGCGAATGGACGCTACTGTGAATCGAGACGACGTCGCGCGCATGCGACCGCTGGAGCGGAAGGCGCTCCTCGACGAGATCGCCGCCATGGTGGCGGCAGGGAAGCTTCAAATCGGTGATGCCGCGCGCATCCTGCGCAGCGGTGTCCTCGGGATCGGTCGTCAGGCCTTCGCCCAGGTGGTGAAGCTTTCGGAGCGCGCTGTCGCCAAGCTTGAGGACGACCCACATGCGAACCCGACGCTTGATACCTTGAAGCGTGTCTTCGCGCCGTTCGGCGGCGCTGTGACATTGGTGTTTCCGCAGGTGGAGGATGCGGAGTCGCTCGGCGAAGACAGGCGTCAACGGCGAGCAGCGATTCTGGGGGCGCTTGCGAAGAGCCGGCGACGGCGCATTCGCCCCAAGCGGTAGGTGCTCGCGGATGGCGGCCGATGCGCGCGACCGGCTGCTTCCCCACTGCCATTCCAGCGCGGAGCGGGGGCTCGTCGTACCAGCCTCAGTGCTTGTCCTCGTCGACGTCTTCCGCGCACCCGAGCCAATCGGCGCTCCGGCGCTTTGTAACCGTCCGGCCAACGGTGGTGGCCGCGGGCGGAGCGCGGGTGCGCTTCGCGGTGGGCACGGACGTGGCGTACGTGGCCCGGCTCGTCGCGGCGCTGGGGCGGTAGGCCGTGTTCGCCTTGCCTGCGTCGGTGCGCGTGGTGCTGGCGGTGGAGCCGGTGGACATGCGCAAGTCGATTGACGGCCTCATGGCGCTGGTGCGCACGGCCTGGGGCGAGGACGTCTACTCGGGGCACCTGTTCGCCTTCGTCTCCCGGCGGGGGGACCGCATCAAGGTGCTGACGTGGAGCCGGGGCGGCTTCGTGCTCCTCTACAAGCCGCTGGAGGCGGGCCGCTTCCGGCTGCCGTCGGTGGACGCGGGCGCGCAGGCGGTGACGCTGGACGCCACGCAACTGGCGATGCTGCTGGACGGCATCGACGTGGCCCAGATGCGACGCCCGGCGGCCTGGTCTCCGCCCGGGCGCGCGGCCTCCTGACGGCCCGGCGCGGGCGCGAGGCGCGGCGGCCAGGTGGCTCCGCGCGAGGGCTCCCTCGTGCTGAGGGAGTCGAACCGCGGGACCAGCTTCAAGAGGGAGTGGCTGGTGCAGTGCTCACGGTGCTCGTGAGCCCCGTCAGTCCATGTCCTCCAGGGCTATCTCCGCCAGCTCGCGGTAGAGCGGGACCACCTCGACGGCGAGCAGGTCCTCCATCACCTTCCGGGCGCCTGCGGTGTCTCCTTCCTGCCGGAGTCGGCGGACCTCGGACCGTGCGGTCATCATCCGCATCGAGCTACTTCGGATCCGCCCCCGTTCCTCATGGAGCAGGGCTGTCGCGGTGGTGACGTCCTGGATGGCTGCCTGTGCATCGGCCTCGGGAATAGCCACCTCTCGCGCCGTTCGCAGCAGGAGCCCGCGCACATCCGGGGTGAGCACCAAGGCTTCGCCCGACTCCACGCGGGCGGCGAGGGCGCGCACCTCATCCCAGTTGACGTCCTCGTACATGCTCAGCGTCCCTTCCTCTTCGGACGGCACCTGTCGTCCGGCCACTCCCCCCGCTGCCCTTCGCAGTACCGGAAGCAGTCGTAGCAGGAGCCCGACCAGTGGTCCTCCTGGCATTGCACGTACGTCTCCAGGCAGGCGCGCTTCCACTCCGGAAGGTCGCGGGAGAGTTCCTCTGCAGCCCGGGCGAACAAGAAAATGTCCTCGGCCTCCAACTCCGTGGCGCCGCACCGCGTGGGATTGCCCGGGTGCGTCTTCACACAGCAACTGATGGTGGAGTCCTGGGGACCACATTGCGCCTGGGCCAGGTACACCGCAGTGGCGCTGGGCTGGGTGGCGCGGGCCTGGGCATGGGCGCCGCCACCACAGCCCGCGCCCACCAGCGCCAGCGCAGCCACCAGCATACCCAAGACTCGGATGTTCCGACCGTACACCGATGACCGCTTAGTCTTGATTTGATTGGAATTCAATCCCTCTCGGGATAGGGCCGCTGCCGCACCTGCTGGCCGACTCCGGAGGCGAACTGCACGGGGAGCTTCGTCGGCAGCTACTACTACCTGGGCTCGGGCGCCTCGGGACGAGGTCCGGGCGGATGCGCTCCAGCAGGTCCGTCGCTTCCTGTCTGGACAGCTTGCTGTATGTGATGACGTGCAGCACCGGCAGGCTAGGCCGGAACCAGCCCCCGCCCGCGAGGTTGGGAAGGCGCCAGGGCGCGCCGTAGTAGTCCCACTCCGCGTTGAACTGCGGCAGCAGGTTGGCCGGGATGAAGAGGCTGGCTACGCGGCATGGCGGCATCACCATGGGCATGAGGAACAAGGTCAGCTCCTTGCCGTCGCCCACGCTAATGGGCCCCAGCACCCCTCCTACGTGGACGCCTCCAGCAGCGTCAGGGCCTGGACGCGCCGCAGCCGCGTGGGACATGGACGGGCAGGGGAACTGGCCGCGCATCCACACGGGCCCGCAGGGGCGCGCAGATGGGCCTCCAGCGCCACGACGTCTGCCGCTGGTCACGTCGCCCGGGCAGGGGACGGCGGCGGGGGCACGCGGAGGCGCTTGAGAATCTTCACAGGCGGCCCTCGCTACCAAACGCCCCGGACGAACTGCCCCGTGCCACACAGCGGTTCCAAGGACTCCACTGCAACCCGCAGCAGCTCCCCGCCGGCAATGCCCAGGGAGACGTAGGTCCCAGGCTCGGGGGGGAGCACGGATGGTGGCGGCCAGGACGCTCTTCCGCTTCCCGCAAGCCAGGGCGAGTCGTTGAGGGCGACGCGGATGTTGTAGCGGCGAGCAGTCGGCAGGTGCCGTGCTGAATGTCAGACGTGTGTCCTTTGCTCTCCTCGGAGGTGTCACTCCCAGGGGGCGTGGATGCGCATGATGCGAGGTGGCGCTGTCTGGCTATGGCTGCTCTTGCCGGTGGCCGCATGGGCCGAAGACGTCCCGGAGGTGCCGCCCGTGAAGGAGGAACGGCGCCCAGTGGACGAAGCCTGGCGCAACCTGCTGCGCGTGGAGGCGACTACGTTGTCCCTACTGCCGCGCGCGGGCGGAGGCCCGGACGAGGGATTCCTCCAGGTGGAGCCCACCCTTGTCTTCGAGCGAGGTGAGGACTTTGGCCTCAATCTGGGTACGCCCGTGCGGCTGCGTCTGTGGGGAGGTGACGGGGCCGCGGGCTTCGTGCGGAGGGAGGACTGGGACAGCGCCTCGGACTTCGGGCAGGTGGTGCGCGCCCTCAAGCTGGGCTCGGACAACGCCCCCGTGGGTGTCTGGTTCGGCGCGCTGGAGGGCTACAGCCTGCTGTCCGCGCACCTCGTGCGGCGTTACGGAGGACGTCTCAACCCGGACTACCACCCAGCGGGCGGCTTCCTCACCGGCACCCTGGGGCCCCTCTACACGGAGGCCTTCGTCTCGGACGTGCTGGGCGCGCGCCTCATGGGCGCCGAGTTCTCCGTGGACATGGAGCACGTCTTCTTCGGCCCGCCTCGCGAGAAGGCGCGTTACACGCTGGCACTGTCGGCGGTACACGACTGGGGCCGCGCCGGAGGCCGGACGCCCTCGGTGACGCTGGCGCACCTGGACGCAATGGCCGTGGTGGTGGTTCGGCCGACCTACGAAGTGCACGTCCAGGCGGGCTGGGGTGGCCAGCCGGGTGAAGGCGGTGCCTGGGGCGTGGTGGTGGGCGCGGGCGTGGACGCGAGGACGCCCACGCTGCGTCTGCTGCTGCGTTTGGAGGGGCGTCGGCAGCACGGCGGCTTCCGTCAGGGCTTCTTCGGCCCGGACTATGAGCTGGCGCGCTTCAAGGCGGCGGGGCCGGAAGGCGTGGCGCTGGCGGAGGCGTCCTTCCCCGACGGGTACTCGGCCTATGGGGAGGCAGAGGTGGGCTGGGACGCGGTCCACTACTGGGGCGTCCACAAGCATCTGAAGCTGTCGCTGGGGGTGGAGGCCTTCAACTGGGGCCGCTTCGACGTGGACGGCCGCGCGGTGGTGCAGCTCTTTGAGCGCTCCGTGGAAGTCGCCTTGAAGGGGCTCGCGGTGGGGGCGGGACAACCTGGAGCGCGCTACCTGGGCGGGGCGGAGCTGCGCTGGCGTTTGTTGGACGGGAAGCTCTACGCCATGGGCACGGCGGGCACGCTGCTGTTCCCCGAGGGTGTGGGCACGTTACTGCCGGGTGCATTCGCCTCGCTGGGCCTGGGGGTGGACAATGCGCGCTGACGTCCTGCTGCTGGCCCTCGTTACGTTGTCGACGGGGTGCGTTTCGGTGTCGCCCGCGCCTCGTCGTGGCCCGAGCTTGAGCTACACGCAGCGCGCAGCCCCCACACCAGCGTGGGAGCAGTCGCCGCAGGAGGAGGTGCCCCCCACTCGGGCCTCATCGCGAACCTCCCTTGCGACTTCCGGGGAGCGCATGGCGCGCCACCGGAATCTCCGAGAGGACACGTCGGGAATGGCTGGGGCCGTGGGCGGCGGCCTCGCTCCCCGTGACGCGAGGGATGACGCCTGGGAGAAGCTCCTGACGGACGCGGGGTTGGAGGACCAGGACGCGCGCCCCCTGGTGGGGGGCTCGCTGACTCCCACTCAGGCCGCGCGGCTGCTGGAGCAACTGATTCGGAAACCCGTGACGATGGGCGCCTTCCCGCGTCGCATGACGGCGGGCTTCCTGCTGCGCGAAGTGCTGGAAGGCGGGGAAGTCTCGCGCGAGGAGTTGCTGCATCGGGTGGAGCGCTTCGCCCGGGAGCAGATTGCGGTGCTGCGGCCGGATGGATACCTCGCGTGGGCCCTCGACGGGAACACGCAGCAGAAAGTGGCGTCCGTTGAGTGGAAGGAGGGTGTCTTCCGCGCGGGCAACTTCGAACTGGGCCGCTTCTACAGCGGCAAGGGCGGCGTCTTCCGTGCCGTGGACGAGCAGTTGCAGCCTTCGGATTGGCGGCCCCTGGCCGAGGTGTACAGCGACGCGGACGTCGTCAGCCGCACCCTGGATGGAGCCGAGGATACGTTCGTGGAGCTGTACCACGCGCTGGGCCAACTGCTGACGCGCCCCGTGGACAGTCTCGCGGGGCTGAGCAACCTGCCAGGAGGCGTGGCGGCGCTCATCACGTCATCGCCCATGTACTGGGAGCGCTTCCAGTCCATGACCCGCGGTGAGCAGATCCGCGAGGTATCGCGGCTGACGACGGGCCTGCTCATCACCGGGGGCGCGGCTTCGGCTACGACGCGGACGCTGAAGGGGATGGCGCTGGGTGCGGAAGTCTCGGTGCCGGTGCTCTCGCTGACGGCGGAGGGGACGCTGGCGTTGGAGCGCGTCGCGGCGCCAGCAGGGCGCGCGGCTGTGGCACTCGGCGGCGGCCCTGGGGCGTCATCATCCGGAGGATGACGCGTATTGGGTCGGGGGCGCGAGCCCGCAGGCCGGCGGCGTGAAGTTCGACGGCTTCAAGGACGGCGTGCTGCTGGAGGCCAAGGGGCCCGGTTACGCGAAGTTCTTCGAGGGGCTGGAGCCCAGGGAGTGGTTCCGGAGCTCCGGAGCACAGGGGCTCATTGACCAGGCCCAGCGACAGAGCGACACGATTCGGGGTATGGGCATTCCCATCGAATGGCACGTCGCGGAGAAGCATGCCGCGGATGCCATCCGGAGGCTTCTTGAGGACGCGGAAGTCAAAGGCATCAAGGTCATCCACACCCCGGCGCTGTAGGAGAGAACAACGTGACCGGTAAGTCCGAACCTGAGACCTACCCTGAAAGCTACACGGCTGGCGCCTACTGGGGCCCGCGTCAGGAGTCACCCGAGGCGTGTGCTCGACGAACAGCAACCTTCCTCAACCTCCTGGCTTCGTGCGACCCCCTTCTGGCCCAATGGTACAAGCCAGCCAGGTCACGCAAGGACGCGCGCAATGTGCCCCTCATGCCGCCTGATGTGCCCACCTTGACTGAGCTGTTCCAGCGAGGCGTCAACCGCGAGAAGGGAGGGCCGGCCATCGAGCGACTGGGTTTTCGCTTCTCCTTCGACAACGGTGGGAACGGTGATGATTTCGCGAGTCTGCGCATCAATGGCGGGATGTCTTCAGAAGCCGCTTCCAACCACTGCGTGCTTTCCCTGCCATCGAAAGGCGCGAATGCGGGCCGGTTGCTCACGACGCCGGTGCTAACGGACGTGGTGCGCGGCATGGTGTCTTCCTGGGAGCCGGATTGGGCGTTGGCAGGCTCCAGCGCCTACAGAATGCAGTACCGGGAGCCCGACTCGGCCCCCTTTTCCTTGGGCTGGATCACGTACCTCTCACGCCGCTGCGGCACGGTGCCGCCGCTCCCAGCTCCGGTGCGCATTGAGCCGGTGGAGGACAAGGGCACGCTCATCCTCCTGACTCCGGAGCGCTTCACGGTGGCCAATCCAGCGCATGTGGCGCTGGCTCGACGGGTGCGCGAGTTGCTGGTCAGGGCGGGCCTCATGCAGGACGGTTCGTCCTGACCCTCGGACGCGGAACGAGCACTCGCCTCATGGCGAAAAAGAGGTGAGGGGAAAACACCGTCCCGCACGTTGGTTCGAGCGGAAATGCAGAAACGCTTTCCGGAGCCCCACGCCCATCCCGGGCGCGGTGGCCTCAGCCAACGGCTTGAGGGGACAACACCATGAAGCGAGCGTCCATCGTTGTTTCGGCGGTGATGATGTCGGTCGGATTCGCCAGCACGGCCCTGGCGGCCCCCATCACGGTGAATGGCTACGTCTGCGCGGCGACGTACACCAAGCAACCCAACACCACCTACGGCCAGGGCTACGTGGTCGTGCAGGTGAACACCGCGGCGAACTGCACGGGGAGCTTCGTCGGCAGCTACTACTACCTGGGCTCGGGCGCCTCCGCCGGCGGCTACCAGTACAGCGAGGCCGAGCGCCTGGGCCTGTTCGAGCGCGCCACCCAGGCCGCCACCCAGGGCACGTCCGTCAGCCTGTATGTGGAAGCCGCGGGCATCGGCATCCTCAACACGACCTACCGCGGCAACTGACGGCGGACGGGCCTTCGCGCTCCTCTGCGCGGAGTCCTGCTCCCGCCTTGATGTGGCTTTGATGAGAGGCCTGGCAATCCACCACGGGTTGCCAGGCTTCTTCCCTGGCCTCAACCCCTCTCAGAGGTCGAGGCCGTTGCTCAGCAGTCCTTGCAGAACAGGTGGGCGAGCCACTTGAAGAAGCGGCAGAGGAGGCTCTCCGTCACCGGGAAGATGGGCAGCGGCGCGGAGGCCTTGCCGTGCGCGAAGTGGATCGTCACCTGGGGCTTCTGGCCGAGCGGGTAGTACAGCACCTGGTGGTAGGTGCCATCGAGGTCCTGGGTGATGTCGCCCTCGAAGGTGCCCACGTCGGACTCGAACTTCAATTCGTCCCCGCGGAAGGGCCCGAGGTGCTCCTTGAAACGGTCCCGGGGGGAGATCGACACCCGGACCGCCGCCATCCCCCGGGGCGCCGGGAGGTCGTGCGTATAGGTGATGATGGAGGACGCTGCGTCCGGACGGATGCCGGCCCAGGTGGAGACCGTCATCACCCGCGTGAAGGCGCTCCCATCCTCCAGCCTGCCGACCGCGCTGATGCGCCAGGTGTAGACGCCTTCCTTGTCGACCTGCGTGTAGACGTTCGCGTAGTCACCGTCGTCCGCCGCGCCGTCATGGTGCGCGCCGTCATCCCGCAGGTCCGAGCTGCCGTCGGGGAAGAGCGCGGGCGGGCCGGGGACCAGCAGGCTGTCGAGCTTCTTCGCCTTCATGAGGACCCGCAGCATGTCTTCCTTGGGCGGAGGCACGTCGCCTCCCTTTCCCGGCTCGGACTGGCGAGGCTTGTAGAGGCCCGAGTTGACGGCCAGGAACGTGCCCAGCGACTCGCCGGGGCGCGCCAGCTCCACCTTCACCCTCGCGCCGCGGATGGGCTTGTTCCCCTGACGGAGGCTCGCGGTGACCCGCATCGTGTCCCCGGTGCGGTACTCGCGCTTGTCGAGGGTCACGTCCAGCTTCGTGGTCAGGTCCACGTAGGCGAGGAGGTCGTCCGGCGGAATCACGGTGGCCGCTCCGCCGTCCTTGTGGACGATGCGCCAGAAGGTCTGCGGCACCAGGGCCTCCCCGCCGTAGATCGAGGCGAGGTCGACGGTGACGAAGCCGTGGCTCGTGCAGGCCGCCACGGGCACCGAAATGGGGATGAAGGCGCCGCCAGCCTCCGCCCGGGCGAGCTCGAGGGTGTGCGTCCCCGCGCCCCATTGGACCGCGAAGATGAGCCGGTTCGCCTTGGGCTCGACGGCCACGTACCTCGCGGTGGGTGCGCCGGCATCATCCGGGACGTCCACGCCCATCAGCAGCGCCTCGAGGGCGGCCGGGCTCGCGGCCGAGATGAGCTCCTGCGCCTCCTGCGAGTAGCCCACCATCTGCGCGAACGCCTGCTTGAGCTGCGAGACCTGGGTGATGTTGCGGTACGGAGTGGGCGACGTCGTGTTCGCCCAGCCAAGCTGGTTGAGCACCTCGTCGTCGACGGTGGCCCCCAGCCCGATGGGGTAGAGCGCCATGTTCGCGTCCACAGGGCCCAGGACCGAGCCACCCACCGTGGAGGCGCGCCGGCTGGCGAAGGACTGGGCTCCGGCCGCGACCGCCGAGGGCGTGGACTTCAGATACACCGAGCCGCTGTTCTCGTAGCCGTCGGTGAGCAGCACCACGTGGTACTTCGGCGGGCTCGCCGCCGAATGAAGGGGAGCCAGCTTCCGCATCGCTTCGATCAACGCGTCGCCAATCGGCGTGCAGTTGCCCGGAGCGCCGAGGTTGAGGGAACACAGCCCCGGGATGCCCGTTCCGCTCCCGGCGGGAGTCAGGGGCAGCTTCAGCTCGATGCCGACGTCCGGCCCGTAGAACGGGCGCCAGGTGGCCGTCCCATCCTCGAAGGTGAGGATGCCGACGTGGTCCTTCTCGGACACGCCGGCGCGAAGCGCCAGATACATCTGCGCCAGGATTCGGGCCGCGACAACCGCGTTGTTCCACCGCTCCCCCGCCATGCTCCCGGAGCGGTCCAGCACCAGCATCAGGTGCTGCGTCCGGGGGGTGAGGGTCATCGGCTGTGTCGCCGAGGCCGTGAGGAACCCCGGCGTCATGCTGTCACCCTCCAGCCAGGTTTCGAGCGAGAGGGTGACGGTCCTGGACCCATACACGCCAGGCGCGTTGAAGGCATGGGTCTGGCTGGCGCTCGCAGCCGAGGAGAACCCGGAGATGACGATGTCCCCGGTGTAGCTCCATCGATAGAAGGCGGGCGTCGAGGGCCCGACCACCGTCCCGAGCCCGTTGGCCAACCCGGCGGTCAACAGCACCGCGTCCTTCTCCTGCGGCGCCGAGGGCACCACCGAGGAGATCTGCGCCACCGGATCACACATCAGCCGGGTGATGGTGGGGTCGGCGGGTGAGTTGGCGTTCTGACCGAAGGCCCAGTCCACCGCCGCGTCCGCGGTGATGCGCACCGTCCAGGCCTCGTCCAGGACCTCGGTCGAGTTGACGGACAACGTGCAGGTCAGCACGGTGTTGGCGCCCGCGGGCGAGGACGAGGTGATGACGGTCCTGTTCCCGAAGGTGGAGAAGTCGTTGATGGGGCCGGGGAGGAGGTTCAGGGACGTCCCACCCCGGCTCAGGGTGATCTGCACGCCCGTCGCGCCGGTCGGATACGTGACGGTGAACGGGTGCTCGGACCCGAGGAAGAAGTCGAACTTCAGGTCCGCCTGGATGCGGCGTGAGGCCGTGATGGCATAGCTCGTGGCCCCGAGGCCCGTCGGGCTGATGGCTGGCATGTGTATCCCCCCGATGTTTCAGTCAGATGTTGGTGATGAGTTGCTTGTAGAAGATGTTGAGGTTGCTTCCCCGGTCGCTCTGCCAGAAGAGCCACGTGGAGCGGTCCGCCGCCTGGAGCGCGAAGGGAAGGCTGTCGGAATAGGTGTCCGTGGGAGGCGTGGTCACCTGCCGCGTGGGACTCCAGGCGCCGCTGACGGGGTCGCGCCGGGTGTGGAACAGGCGGCCGGGGGTTCCCCGCGCGAAGTAGACCCAGACGCCGCCCGAGGCGTCCTCCACCGCCGAGACATTGCGGTCGTTCGCCGCGCCGGAGGGGAGGGGCTGGGTGAACTCCAGGGCACCGCTGGTGAAGCGTGCCGACCACACCCCGGAGCTGCCCTGCCAGAACACCCAGACCTGTCCCGATTTCGTGGGCAGGATGAACGGGTCTGGAGCCGTGCCCGAGTCGATCGAGAGGCTGGCCTGCATGTTGACGACACCGGACGACGGATCCAGGGTGAAGATCAGCAGCGACGCGGACGACCGGAAGGCGCACCAGACGATGCCGTTCTCCGCCACGGCGGCGTGGAGGCCCACCGTGGACGGGGACGGCGAGAGGGTCACCGGGCTGGCATCCAGCCACGTGCTGTCCGTGTGCCGGTAGCGGCGGAAGCAGTACTGGCTGCTCGCCGAGGTGAGGTTCCAGAGGAACACGGCGATGTTGCCGCTGATGACCACGGTGGGAACGGTCTCGCTCGAGGTGGTGGCGGCCACCGGCACTTCGGTCGCTGTGTTCAGCGTGGCGTAGGGGCCGCGCTTGAAGTGCACGTTGTAGTCACCGCCGTTGCTCATCTCCTGGTACGTGATGAGGATGTCGCCGTTGGGGAGCACCGCGAGGTTGGGGAACGAGTGGGTGTTCCCCGAGGTGACCTGCACGGGCACCTGGCTGAAGCCCGCGGGGACGTTGCCGAGCGACATGCGGCTGATGAACACCTGATAGGTGCCGCCCACCCGGGAGGAATGCCACGCGCCCACGATGCCGTTGCCCTTGTCGAAGGCGAAGGCTCGCTTGGAGATGTCCTGGTTGGGGTCCAGGGTCAACGCCTGGTCCGCCGAGCTGGGGATCTCTCCCCGAAGCAGGGCGTTGATGGCATCCCGGAGGCTGATGGGCGGACGGTCGAGGCCGAGCCGGTAGCGGTCCGGGGTGATGCCCAGCGTGTCCTCGATGAGCGTCGCCGGCGGGGTGAGGAGCCGGCGCGCGCGCAGGTCGGTGACGTCGGTGGAGAGCACGCTCGCGTTCGTGGTGCGGCGGGTCACCCGCGCGATGGCGCAGTAGCTGTGCCCCGCCAGATAGTCGGGATCCGCGGGCGAGGTGAGCTGGGGCACCGTGGTGGACGCCCGCGCGCGGATGACCCACTCGCGCTTGAAGCGCGCGCAGCTCTCCGTGCCCAGGCCGGGGAACACCAGCGAAGGGTCCTCGGCGGGCGTGAGCAGCCGGTCCCAGACATCCACGTAGATGAGCAGGTCGCCGTTGATGCTCGCCAGCTCCGGAACGGTGGGCACCCCCAGGGTGGCGGCCAGCGTGGAGGCCCCCGGCTGGCTGACGTGCAGGGCCTGCTGGCGGAAGCGGAGGTCCGCGTCGAGCAGGATGTCGCGGCCGTCGATGAGCAGGCGCCCGATGTCTCGCAGCGCGTGCTCCACCGGGTCCGTGGCCAGCACCGTGGGGGGCGTCCCGGCGCTGATGAGGAAGTCGTTGGCCAGGCCCTGGCCCACCACGCGGAAGGCGTCGGTGCCCTCGGGGATGCCGTCGCCCACGAACCACTTCAGGTACGCCCGGAGCTCGAACCTCTGGATGTCCTCGTGCTCGTTCCAGTCTGCGTCCACGATGGGAACGCCCTGCTGGAGCCGGACGCCGATGTGGCGCTTCAGGGGGCGGAAGGTGTCGGCGGAGATGATTGCCATGTCGGAGTGCCTCGGTTCAGAAGACGAGCCAGATGGTCCGCTCCAGCGTGCTGGCGGGATCCTTGTTGATGACCAGGTGCGTGACGTAGTTGAGCAGCACGTCCACGCCGTTGAGCCGCGCCACCAGACCGAACTCCCGGAGCGCCGACGTGGTGTGGTTCGCGTCCGGCCAGGGCGGGACGTTGGGGCCCAGCGTCACCTTGATCTGCAGCCGGTTGGTGGGGGTCGTGGTGATGGTGCCGCCATCCAGGAAGTTGATCTGGAACGCGCTCCCCGGATTCGGGACCACGTAGGCGTTCGGATCCACCAGCGCCGTCTGCGCGGGAGTGGCTGGCGGAGGCCCCGCGGCGTCCCACGCGGCGAGCCCCGCTCCCACGGCCAGCCCCTTGATGCCGAGCGTGGTGGTGGGCGTGCCCGCGAGGAAGCCCGCCAGCACGCGCCGGCAGTCGCCCACGATGGCGTTGTTCTTCCAGCCGCGATCCCAGAGCACCTCGCCCCGGGCATCGCGCAGTACGTCCCTGAACATCCCCTTCAGCCCCTCGGCGGGGTTCTCCACGAGACTCATTCGGGTGGTCTCCTCGGTGCTGTCATTCCGGCGGCCGGTACCAGGTGCGCCGCCGGAGCGTGGTGGGGTCGGTGGCGTCCACCGACACTTCATCGACATGGTTGGAGTGCAGGACGCCCCAGCCGGGCAGCACGGCGGACGTCGAGTCGGTGATGGGGCCCGGATAGGCCTCGACTATCGGGTGGTTGTCCGCGTAGCTCTCCACGATGTCCGCGCCCGCGGGGTAGAGCAGCTCCACGACCGGCTCCGGCCGGACGATGACCACCGCCCGCGCGTTGATGGGCAGGAAGCGCGCCAGCAGCGAGCGCAGCCGCTCCACCTCGTCGCCGGTGATCTCATTGCCGACCCGGCCGCGGCTCAGGAACAGGCCCAGCGTGCCGCGCGTGTAGAGGTCGTCGTCCGTCAGCGGCTCGTCCGGGACGCCGCGGGGCTTCTGGGGGGTGTAGGAGAGCAGGTCTCCGAAGGCGCGGCGCTCGCGGTTGCGAACGACGTCGTCCACCGTCACGGTCGTGGAGGCCGCGTACCTGCGCAGCGAGCCCGGGTCCGGGAGGCGCGCGGAGCGGGCCGGTGAGAAGGCCGGTGGAGGCGCTTCGGCTTGAGCGAGCGCGACGCCGCGGTCGCTCCGGAATCCGAGCCACGTCGTGCCGTCCGGGAAGAGGAGCGGCATGGGGGCCTGGTCCCTCGCCATGTCCGCGGGCAGCGCGTTGAGCGCGCCCGGCGTGCCGGTCGAGGACACCGTGAGCCAGTGCAGCCCGTCGCCTCCCGAGCGGTCGGAGCGGAAGAACACGCGCAGCGCGCCCGCGGCGCCAGGAAGCGCGCCGGGTTCGCGGTCGGCGGCGCGCCCTCCCACCGGGGGCGTGGTGAGCGCCGCCTCCGCCTCCCAGGCCAGCGTCGAGGCATTGAAGCGCCGCTGCCGCAGGGTCCAGTTGTCGTTCGCGTCCAGGCCCTGCCGCTGACTCCAGAGCAGCCAGGCGCGTGCCTGCGAGTCGACCACCAGCGAGGGCTCGACGTTGGCCGCTCCGCCAGCGGCGGCCACGCGCGGCGTGGACCACACGCCGGAGAAGTGGCGCACGTCCAGGGAGGGGAGGCCCTCGGTGGTGCCGACCCTGCGCCAGCTTCCGGTCGCCCCTCGCACCGCCGCGCCCGCCGCCGTGGCCACCCAGGTCTCTCCGGTCGGCGCGCACCAGACGGAGCGGATGTCGTTGGAGGGAAGGCCCTCCGCGGTGCCGGAGACCACCCAGGGCCCGTCGCCGCTCCGGATGGCGAGCCCGGAGGCCGTGGCCAACAGCACCGCGTCCCGGGAGTCGAACGCGATGGCCCGGACCGCCGGTGGCGGAGGTCCGCTGACCGGCTCGACGACGCCGTCGCGGAGGATGCTCAGGCCGGAGACGGTGGCCACCCAGGGGACACCGTTCGCGGCGAGCGCCACCGCCATGATGTTGGAGGACGGCAGGCCGCTGTTGGCCGAGGTCCAGACGGTGAGCGCGCCCTCCGGGTGGCGCCGCACGAGGCCCCCCCAGGTGGCCAACCACACCCCTCCGTCCGGGTCGATGGTCACGCGGCGCACGTCGTTGGAGGGCAGTCCCTGGACCGTGGTGAGGACCAGGAGGCCTCCATCGGCCCGCCGGAGCACGGCGCCCGCCGCGGTGGCCATCCAGAGCCCGCCACCCGGCTCGAAGCCCACGTCGCGGATGTCATTGGAGGGAAGTCCGGCGCCGGTGTTGAGCACCACCGCCGTGAGGTTGACCTTGCGAAGCACGGCGCCGCTCGCCGTGGCGATGGCCCAGGTCCCGTCCGCGTCGAGCGCGGTCGCGCGGATGTCATTGGACGGAAGTCCCTGCGCGGTGGAGAGCAGGGTGATTGCCCCCGTCTCGGAGCGCAGGGCGACGCCGCCCGCCGTGGCGATGGCCGAGCGGCCCGTCCAGAGCGAGAGCCACACCTTCCAGGGCAGGCCCCGGTGGCCGGCCCACGCGAGGCGCAACCCGCCCACGGTGTCATCCCAGGCCGCCGAGAGCTGCGCGTGGCGTCCCGGGCTGACCGTGGGCAGCCAGCCCTCCGCGCTCCAGTCGAGCTCGTCGTCGAAGTCGCCGCGCGCCGGACCCGCCGCTCCCGGGCCGAAGCCCAGCGCTCGCGCCGCGGTGGACTGGGCCAGGTCGACCTGGAGCGTCGCCGCGCCGCCCGTCGCGAGCGTCTCCAGGCGGAGCGTGCCATCCGCCTCGACCACCGCCCTGGCGCGGGAGAGTTGCGAGGCCACCGCCGAGGCGACCTCGTTCGCCGTGGCCGCCGCCGGGTTGGCGTAATCCGACGCGACGACGGTGAAGGTCTCGGGCCCGCCCGCGCTGGTGGCCACGTGGACGCGGGTCCCCGGCGTCAGCACGAAGGGGCCTCGGCGCGTGCCATGGAGCCGGGCAGGGCTCGCGGCGCGCGGTCGCCCCAGGGCGAAGCGGTGCCGGGCCTCGTTGGCCTCCGGCGACTCGAGCCAGGAGAGCAGGACGCGGCCGTCCGGCAGCGGCGCCGCGGCGGGGGCTCCCCGGGAGACCGTGCTGGTTCCAGGCGCCACGCGCGCGCTCCGCCACGCGTCGTCCACGCGCGTCTTGTAGAGCAACCTCCCCGGCGTCTCGCGCGCCGTCTCCCGTGGCGTCGTGGACTGGGGGCCCACCGACATCAACTGGGGGCGCTCGGGTGGCGCCGCGGCGTCCCGGGCTTCGAAGAAGAGGTAGCCGCGCCCGGCCTGCTGGAAGGTGCTCAGGCGGCCCGCGGGCGCGCCCTCCAGGGACAGCAGGGAGCGGGTCTCGTGCAGCACCCGCAGCGCGGATGACGGGCCCACGCTCTTGGTCGCCAGCAGCACCCGGCCGCCGGACGCCGTGGCGATGAGCTGATCATGCGTGGCGGTGAGCGCGGCGGCGACCTCGGCGGCCGTGGCCGCCGCGAGATTGGCGAAGTCCCCGGGCGCGAAGCGCACCGTGGAGGGCAGTCCGCCATCCACCGCGAGCGTCAGGCAGGCGCCGGGATGGAGCGCGAAGGGCTCGGCGGCCGTGCCAAGGAGCTGGGCGGCGGTGGTGCCCGTCCCCGAGACGTCGTCGTTGCCGGGATTGAAGCCGAGCAGGGGCGAGGCGTCATCCGCTCCGCACCACTGTCCGCCGCGCTCCACCGAGGCGAACAGGTTGTACCGGGGCGCCTGATTGGAGCGGACGACCTGCTGGGCGAACTCCACCACCTGGCTCGACCAGCCGGTGTACTGCGTCACCAGGGCCCGGAGGCCGGGAAGGGTGCCGATGGTGGGGTACAGCTTCGCGGCCGTCTTGATCTCATTGCGGTGCCGCGCGGCGCTCGCCGCCTGGTCCAGCTCCCAGCCCAGCCACCTGGCGAGCAGCGGAAGGAAGCGCGCGTCCACCGCGTCCACGTCGTGCAGTTGCCGCAGGCCCTCCGCGCTGGAGCGCAGGGCGCTGAGCGCCGTGCCGAACAGGTCCACCATGCGGCGGAGCTGACCGGAGCGGCCGGCCATCTCCGGGACGGTGTCGTCGCCGGGCGTGCTCGGACGCGTCACCACGTCGTGCCGCCGGTAGATCTGCGGCAGCATCTCGTAGAGCGTGCGGCCCATGCCGTGGTTCTCGGCGGGCGTGGCGGTGGCGCGGTAGGGCTCCGGCGGCGCGTCCGCGGGGAGCGCCGGACTGAAGAGCTGGTAGTAGCAGGGCTCCCCCGGCAGCAGGGCTTCGGGCTGCCCTCCCAGGTCGAGGATCTCCACCTGCTGTCGCAGCGCGCGGCCGTCCTCGGCGAGCACCTGCCGCAGCGTGCGGCGCGTCACCTCCACGTTCCGGCCGCCGATGGAGCGGGCCACGGACAGGGCCGTCACCACCTGGCGCGTGCCGTCGTCCCGCCGCTCCTCCCAGCCTGGCAGCTCCGTGACGAGCGCGAGCGGATCCGCGGGCGGAAAGTCGCCGCTGTCATAGACGAGGTAGGCGGCCGGCGTCGTGAGGACGTACTCGAAGTCGCGGTGCTTCCGCCGGAGGATGACGCGAGGCACGCTGGCCAGCGTCTCGCCCTCCTCGGGCCAGAACTCCCAGGACACGCGGACGCGCCGGCCGACCAGGTCCCCCCGCGCCTGGAATCCGACGATTTTCACCGGACGGCCTCCTGCATGCGGACCTTCAGCTCGCCCAGACCGGCGATCTCGAACTCACCGACGTCGATGCGGCCGTCCGGCACCACGTCCACCAGGAGCCCCTTCCGGACGAACTCCGGGAGCTGATCCAGGGGCGGCAGCGACGCCTCTCGCAGCTTCACGTCCAGGTCCTCCGTCCGGGCTTCGTGCCGGAGGAAGCGGGTGAGGGTCACCGCCTGGACGCCGGGCACCGCCTCGATGCGCGCGTAGAGGTCGCTCAGGTAGATGGACTGGCCGAAGTCCACGTTGTCGAACGCCAGCACGTCCCTCACCGCGGCCTCGACCGCCTGGCGGACGGCGTCTCCATGGAAGTGGCGGTCGAAGACGACGTCCGCGCTCAGGTCGATGGGCACGAAGGTGGCGTCGAGCACGTCCACGAACGTGCCCGCCATCCGCTTGGCCTCGAAGTACGCGATGAGCCGCCGCCGCAGGTCCTCGGGGACCGGGCGCACGGTGGTGCCCTCGGGCGCCACGTACAGCTCCACCACGTTCCAGCCCCGGCTGCGGGCGCGAACCTTGGCCACGCCCCCGGCGCGGTGGGCCTGCACCACGTAGTCGTCCAGGGTGACGGCGCGCTGGCCGGAGCGGAACGCCAGCGGGCCGAAGCGGATGGCGTCCGCGAGCGACTCGTGGTCGGTGCCTCCCGCGGCCGGCAGGAGGTTGGTGACGGAGTCCACCCACTGCGCCAGACCTGAGCTGCGGACCCGGGAGATGGCCCCCGCGGGCACGTTGCCCGCCGCGCCGCCTCCCACGCGATACGTGGCGCGGAGGTTGTTCACCCCCGCGGGCGGGCGCCGCCCGTAGACGCCGTCGCCGAAGCGCACGCTCGCGCGGTCCTCCTCGTCGAACTGGACGTAGTAGTGGCGCGACTCCGGCGTGGAGAGGCTGGGACGGCCGTCGCCGGAGTCGTTGTAGAGCAGGCTCTCTCGCCGGTCCCACCGCACCCAGCCAGCGCCGCCCTCGTTCACCTCCACCACCAGCGAGTCGAGGATGAGGGGCGAGCGGGCCAGCGGGAACGACTGGTTCGGCTCGCCCGTGGACGAGCCGAGGATCTCCGACGCGCCGGACGCGCTCTGGGTGACCGGGAGCCCGTCATAGACGCGCTTGCCGCCAGCGATGACCTGCACCTGGTCCGAGTTCAGGTCGATGGTGAACGTCGGCCCCAGGTACTCGAAGAGAAGCTCCCCGGAGGCGCCACGCGCCGAGAACTGGGTGCCGTTCGCGAGGGTCACCACGGGCGATCCGGTGGGAGGACGGAAGGTGATCCGCAGGTCCGCCGAGGCGGGCGCGGGCGGAGCCAGCTCGTAGGCGAGGAGGCGGAGCAGGTGCATCACGCTCCGGCGCTCCGACGCCGTGTGGAGGAAGCTCTCCGCGGCGATGCGGTCCTGGTAGTACAGGACCACGTCGCCCATGTACGAGAACAGGTCCACCAGCAGGACGCCCAGGTCCGCCGGAGAGCGGTCGGTCCACTCCGGCAGGCGGTAGCGCGCCAGCTCCAGCAGCGCCTGCCGGAGCGAGGCGTAGTCCTTGTTGGTGTAGTCGACGGGAACGGACGCGGCGGCCATGGCTCACCCGATCGGGAAGGTGATCTGCGCGCCGGAGGCCGGCTCGTTGGTGTGGAAGTAGTTCAGGCGCAGGTGGAGCGTGTCCTCCGTCTGCGCGACCGTCGCGTCAGCGATGACGACGCGCGGCTCCCATTGCAGCAGCGCGTGCCGGGCCTGGGTGCGGATGAGCTCCGCCAGCGCCTGGTCGTTCGGGCTCTGCGTCAGCGCGTGGAGCTGGCTGCCGAACTCCCGCAGCATGGGCCGCTCGCCGCGCCGCGTGCCGATGATGAGCATCACGTTCTGGCGGATCTTCTGGTCGCCCTGCGCCCAGGAGACGCCGCCTGTCTGGGAGTCGATGCGGAAGGGAAAGCCGAAACCACGGATGTCATCAAGCATGGTGGGACCTCACTGAAGCTTGCCGGTGTTGCTCTGCGTTCCCGTGCCAATCACGACGTTGGACGTGTTGCGCACCGTGACCTGCACCGAGACGACGTCCGCGGCGCGGACGTACTCGTCGAAGGCGGAGGCCAGTCCGTCCGCGACCTGGTCGCTGGACCAGGACTCATCCCTGGCCCGTTTGAAGGTGTCCTTGAGCTTCGTGGCGAGCGTCGTCTTGTTGAGGGCCATGGTGGAGGGGCACTCCTCAGTCGATGGGACAGGGCGGCAGGTCTGGCAACGAGGGCAGGGCGGGGAGTGCGGGGAGGGAGGGCAGCCCGGGCAGCGCGGGCAGTGGCGCGGAGAGGGTGGGCAGCGGCGGCGGCGCGGGCAGTGGCGGAAGCTGCGGGAGCGAAGGCAGCGACGGGATGGCGGGAATGGCCGGCAGTCCCGGCAGCGCGGGCAGCGGCGCGGAGAGGGCGGGCAGCGGCGGCGCCGCGGGCAGTGGCGGGGGCCGCGGGAGCGAAGGCAGCGACGGGATGGCGGGAATGGCCGGCAGTCCCGGCAGCGCGGGCAGCGGAACCGACAGCGGCGGCGGCGCTGGGAAGTCGCAGAGGCTCATTCACTTCACCACCACCGAGCTGGTCAGCCCCATTCCGGGCGCGAGCGGTCCGGGCAGCGGCACGGGAGGGCCGCTGGGGCCCACTGCGGTCGCGTGGGTGTGGGCGATGAAGAGGTTCCACATCTGGGCGAACGTCTGGCCCAGGATGGTGGGCTCCGCGGCGTTGGCGCCCAACGCCACCGTCGTCCCCTGGAGGATGATGTTGGTGGCCATGAGGTGCGCGGTGTCACCCTTCAGCTCCACCATGGCGCCGTCCTTGCCCACCATCACCGCGCCGTCGTTGCTGAAGGTGAGCAGGTTGCCGTGCTCCTCCATGAAGGTGGCCTTGCCCTCCTTGGCGTCCAGGAACAGGTGCGAGCCGTTCTTGTTGGACACGAGCACGCCGCCGTCCTTGTCCAGCGCGACGAAGGACGCGTCCTTGTGCTTGATGACGATCTTCTCCTCCCCGTCCGCGTCCCAGAACTCGACGGTGTGTCCCGAGGGCGTGTGGATGACGCGCGTGTCGGGCGGGGACTGCTGGGCGGGCGCGACCACCGTGTCCGGCGGGTACCAGGTGCCCACCCACAGCGGATAGCGGGTGTCGCCGGCCTCGAACTCCACCCACACCTTCGCGCCCACGGGAGGCACGAAGAAGTGCCCTGACGTGAAGCAGGGCCGCGCCCAGACGGACGCGCTGTCCTGGAAGATGGAGGGCACGCGCACGCGCACACGCCCCTGCTTCAGGGGGTCGTCGTTGTCGGTCACCTCGCCGGCGTACTTGCCGTAGAACTTGCCCGCGTGGCGTCGGAGGTCGTCGTTGAGGATCATGGCTCAGCGGGTGGCGACGAAGCGGGTGCGGTAGGTGCCGGAGAACGGCTCTCTGGCGCTCGAGGTGCGGGTGAAGACGTGGTTGACGCGGGCGACGTACCAGTCGCCCTCGGCCCAGGCGGAGATGCCCTCCAGGGTGAGGCGCCCCTTGGCGCGGAAGCGGACGGTGCCGCGCGCGGTGCCCTCGCCCACGAGGCCGAGCACGCGCGTCGGGTCCCTGCGCACCAGCCGCTCGGCCAGCGCCGGGTCCGAGGGGAGCCCGGGGAGGAAGAGCTGGGGCACCTGGTCCGTGGGCGAACGGGTCGCGCGCCCCGCCGCCTCGATGCCGGCGTCGTAGGCCATCGCATCCGAGTCGCTGACCTCCGACAGGCGGGAGCGCACGTCGGCGCTGGCGGAGGGCGGCGCCACCGGGTCGGGAGGCGTCGCGTGGGTGCTCACCGCCTGGCCGGTGGAGGGGTCCACGGTGCTGGTCGTGTAGGCGGGGGCCGCGCCGGACGCGATGCGCTGGTAGCGGAAGTCCAGCAGCTCGGTGAAGCCGGGGCACTGGTGCAGCTTTCCCATCGGCTCGCCGTTCAGCAGGGTGCGCGTGGGCACGAAGTAGAACTTCGAGGCGCCCTCGTTGTACTCGACGAAGGCGCGGCAGTCGTGCTCCATGGCGAGCTGCTGGAGGAAGTCCCAGTCGTTGATGCCGGAGCGGCGCGGCAGCTCGTTGTCCTCGGTGTATTCGGGGTCGGGGTCGGGCTTGATGTTGTCCGGGCTGACGACGAAGCCGTAGTCCTGGGCGCTGACGATGGTGCGGATGATCTCGCTCAGCTTGCCGCGATAGGGAGGATCCTCGCTGGGCCGCTCGTGGCGCCGCAGCCGCACGCTGAAGTCCAGCGCGGTGAGGGTCACCCGGCGGCGGCCACCGGTCACTTCGGGGACGGCGCGGGTGACGACGCCCTCGAAGATGACGGCGTGGTCGTCAGACCACCCGAGGTCCACCTTGAGGGTCTGGCCCACGTCGACGATGTGCCCGGCGATCTCGCGGGGGTCGTCCACGACGATGCGGACGCGGTCGATGAGGCGGTCGTGGTCCTCGACGTTGACGGATTGGACCATTCCGCCAATCTCCCCGCCTTGCCACAGCACGCTGATGAAGGGCGTTGGATCCGCCACGTCACACCTTCCTCGTCCGCTGCATCCGGCCGACGTCGGCCGAGGAGGGGATGGTCACCTTCGAGCCGGGGAAGAGGTCGAGCGGGAACTTGAGCGGGTTGGCGTCCGCGATGCGCCACCAGCTATCGCTGGTGCCGAAGTAGCGCCAGGCCAGGTACTCGATGCTCTCCAGCCCCGACATCAGGTGCTGGGACTCACCCGAAGGCGCGGGAGGAGGTGCCGGGCGGATCGCGATGGCCTCGTGCTCCTCGCCGGAGGCGTCGAGCACCCGGTTCACGGGCTGGTTGAAGTAGCGGGAGCGGCTGGTGACGGGCATGGTCGGTGCTCCGCGGTCACACGAAGAGGTTGACGATGGGGGTCACCGCGGCGAAGTCGGTGCCGATGCCCGGCCGCACGTAGCTGCGCCCGACGTCGAAGGCCCGCTTGAAGTAGTCAACGACGGGGCCGGCGGAGAACGTCTGCTCCTTGAGCGAGACGGTGACGTCGGCGCGGCTCGGCTTCCCGTCGTCGAAGAACTCCACCATCTTGATGTTGAGGTCGGTCATCACGCAGGTGACCGACAGCCCCCCGTAGATGAGCGAGCACTCCGGCGGGCGCTTCCAGCACGAGGGACTGCCGGCGAGCGCCTTGCCCACGTCGATGATGTCCCACGAGGGGTTCATGAACGAGCGGAGCAGCGCCAGATCCGGCTCGAGGCTTCCCCGCTCCGGATGGGAGAGGTCGGCGTAGTGCTGGCTCCCATCCAGGGGCCCCGGCATGGTCGCGTTGAGCTTGAAGTCCAGCGCGAACGTCCGTTGCTCTCCCTCCACCGGCTCCAGGGGCTTGGTGTTGGCCAGGAGCGCGCCAATCTCCTTCACGTCCTTGTTGAGCCCCCCGAGACTGGAGAAGAACCCGGTCGCGGCGGCGAACTGATCAGCGCCCCACTGCCCGAAGCCGTTGGCCTCCTGGTACTTGTAGGTCTTCTTCTCCTGCAACATCTCCGGGTTGAACTGGAAGCGGAAGATGAGGGGCGGGAAGTTGATCAGGCTGGCGAGGTATCCGGTCGAGCGCTCTGGCATGGAGTCCTCCTAGGTGACCTGGGTGACGAGCGGGCCGAGCGCGGGGTTCCAGCCTCGCTCCTCCAACTCGTGGAACAGCTCGGTGAGCGAGGCGACGGAGAGCTCCGGCGTCTCGATGGAGACGGAGGAGACGCTGCTGGTCGCGCCCGTCGTGGGGGCGGCGCCCGTGGCGGGCGGGGCGATCTGGATGGTGATGGCGTCGATCTCGATGGTCGCTCGGGGGCGGTCGCCGACGGCGCCCGCGGTCACCGCGCCCGGCAGGGAGCTGGTGGCCGCGGTGCCGGACGTGGGCCCGTGGCGGAAGTGCTCGGTGATGGTGCCCAGCAGCGTGTCGAGGCCGCCGGTGCCCAGCCAGCTCTCATAGGCCCGGGCAATGGCCTCGAAGCCGGTGGCGGGCTCGCGCCGGGAGGCCTCCACCGCGGGCGTCAGCGCGGCGGCGAAGTCCCGGGAGCGGTCGCGGACGGTGCGGTAGTGGTCGCCGAGCCGGTCGGCGGCCCGGGCCTCCCGGGCGGCGGCTGCGTCCAGCGAGCCGCTGAGCCCGGACAGCGCGCCGCTCGCGGAGCCGAGGATGTCGGTCATCTCGGAGGTGATGGTGCCCGCGGCCGTCCTCACGCTGTCGCTGAAGACCGTCGCGGCGGGCGCGATGATGGTCGCCAGGTCGGGGAACGCCGGGAGGGGCGCGCCCGGGCCTCCGGGTAACGAGGGGGGCGCGATGGGAGGCGCGGTGATGGCGGGACCGGTGAAGGGCTTGCCGAACTTCAGCTCCCACAACGGAGGGATGATCGAGGGGAGCAGTTGCACCACGTGCACGATGAACCGGAACACCAGCGAGTCACCCAGCTTGGTGAGCACCACGAAGGCGCTCTCCACCAGCCAGCGCAGGAGTGCATCGATGGTGCGTTGCAGGCCGTTGGCGATGAAGCGGATGGCCGTCACCGCGACGTCCAGGAGCGCGCCCACCATGGTGAAGATGGAGCCGAGGATGCGCCCCACGGCGGTGGCGAGGATGCCGAGGACGTTGGCCGCCAGTCGGGCCGCCGCGGACACGGTGTCGAAGAGCGTGGTGAGCACCACCCCGCGCAGCAGCAGCACGTTGCGCAGGATGAACTGGAGCATGTCCATGAAGGCCAGCTTCACGTCGTCCAGGCGGGTGATGACGAACGCCAGCGCCCCGATGACGAGCGGCACGAGCAGCACGAGCCCGTCCACCACGTGCGAGATGCCGGTGAGGATGGCGGAGGCGGCGGTGAGCATCGCCAGCCAGCGCTCGCCACCCGGGGTGGAGGGCATGGGCGAGGTGCGCGCCGCCGCGTCGGGGCCGGTGGACGCGGCCTGGAAGAGCGCGGTGAAGGTGGTCACCACCCGCTCGACCTGCGCCAGCGTGGCCAGGAGGTTCATCCCTTCGCCGGGGGTGGGGGTGGGCGTGGCGGGGGACGTGGCCGCCGGGGTCGCCGCGGCACCCGTGCCGATCCCCAGCACCGCGAGGATGTGCTCGATGCGATCCGCGAGCCGGTTGAGCTGGCCGATGATGAAGGGAATCGTGACGCCGCTGATCGTCCCGCCCACGATGCCGCCGAGGAACCCTCCGAAGAAGCGGCCGATGCCTCCCAGCAGCCCCTCGAGGAACCCGCCAATCCCGCTGCCCGGAGCGAGGTCGTTGATGTTCACCACGTAGACCTTGAGGGCGCCGGAGACCATGGGCGGCTCGCCGAAGCGAGGCCCGGCGGCGAGCGCGGTGGCGAAGGTGAAGCCGCCATAGCGGGCCGTGCTGCGCTCGATGTCCTCCACCGCGCGCCGGGTGAACCGGAGCTGGGTGAGGAGCAGGCCGAGCTGCGTGACGATCTCTTCTTCCATGCGTCGCTCCCTCCTTCCTCGCTCAGTGCGCGGCCGCCGCCAGTCCGGCGAGCCGCTCCCTTCCCGTGACGTAGGACTGCTCGATGGCTGTCTTCAGTTGGGTGGCCACCTCGTTCGCCAGGTCCGCTCCGGGCGGGCGCGCGGGCGCGGTCACCGTGATGCCCGGCACCCGGACGCGCCCCAGCGCGGCCCGGCGCACCAGCTTGTGGGGTGAGGTCGCGGTGAGGGGCTCCGTCAGCTCGTTGCCCTCGGCGGACTGCTCGCGCCAGAAGCGGTCCATCTCCTCGACGTAGAGAGGAATCGCGGCCCCGACGACATGGAAGCCGCCGCGCGTGAGCCAGCCCTGGAAGGCCGCGGCGACGGGGTCTTCACGGCGCTCGCGGACGCGAGACTCCAGCTCGCCAATCTGGTCGCCGAGCGCGATGTCCGCCAGCGAGGTCGCCCCCGTGGCGATCCGGCGCCAGCGGGCCGGGGACCCCATCGTCGCCGCGCTCGCGGTGGAGCGCTCGAACGTGGTGGAGAGGTCGGTGAGCAGCGCCACGCCGCCTCCGAGGATGCCCCTCACGCCTTCCTCCAGGGAGCTCCTCGCGCCGGTGAGCGCGGCCCGGAGGTCCGGGGCCCCTGGGCCGAAGAACGCGTCGAACACGTTGGGGAAGCTGGTGGGCAGCGTGAAGGGGACAGCGGTCTCCGCGGGCAGGTCCTGGGCCCCGGCGAAGAGCCGCCACACCAGCCGGCGGGCCGCGCCGACCCGGAACCGCGCCGCGTCCACCCCTCGCGTCGCCTTGGGGCCGAGCCACCAGCCCAGGGGGCCGCCGAGATACCGGAAGGCCCGGGTCGCCAATCCCGCGCCGCGCAGCGCCAGCTCCGCCGTGCCGATCTGCAGGGTCAGCCAGAGGCGGAAGGCGTTGCGGGCGGCGCTCGCCCCGAGCCCGATGGCGTCGCGGACCGTGAAGGTCGGAAGCGCTCCGAGTCCCCCGAGCGCCAGGCCGAGCGGGCCCAGCACCACCGCGGCGATGTAGGGCGCCAGGTCGGTATCCAGGACGCCTTCGATCGCGGCGGAGATCCCGTTGACGACTCCGATCCAGTAGTTGAGGAAGGCCTGGAGACCGCTCAGGAACGTGGTGACGTGGGAGATGAGGTCCGCGCCGTAGGCCGCCGCGACCTGGACGTAGAAGCGCCAGTGCAGCTCCACGACCGACCACACCCCGACGACCATGCGCAGGGACGACACGATGAGCTCGGGCAGCTCGCGCGAGAAGACGTCGAAGATCTGCCGGCGGAGCCCGAAGATGCGGGTCTCGACGCCCTGGAACGTCTGGAGGAGCAGGTTCCGGAGGAAGACATTCCCGGCGCGCGCGAGCTGCCCCACCCACGTGGGGAGGACGGGCAGGATGAGGATGCCCCCGAGGATCCACCGGGAGCCCTGGTCCAGCAGCTCCGGCAGGCTGGCGGCGGGACCCTCGGGAGTGGCCGCGGCGGCGCTGGACGCTGGTCCCAGGAGGTTCCTCGCTTCGCCCAGGTCGCCCGCGAGGGCGAGCAGTCCCCCGGTGCTGCGGGTGACGGTGTGGAACAGGAGCCCCACCTGTCCGAACAGGTCGGACCCGGTCCGGGCGCTCACGTCGAACATGCCGGGGCGGGCGGGGATGGACCTGTCCATGGATGTGGCGATGAGGTCCACCACGTTGACGAGGCGCTCGATGAGCCCGGGCAGGAGCCCTTCCTCGGTGACCGCCTGCCCCACACGACCGAGCCCCGACGCGAACGCCTGGCCGGAGGCGGCCAGCGTTGCTCCCACGCCGCGCTCGGGCGGGCGGTGCAAGGCGCCGCGCTGGACCTCGTCGACGTGGACGGTGAGCGCCCCGTTGTAGAAGCCGATGATGGGGTAGCCACGGCTGCTCAGCTCCAGCGCCTCCGCCCCCTTCACCCGCGCCTCCAGCCAGCGCTCGAGCCGCTCCAGGCCGCGGGTGATGTCCAGCGTCTGCATCCGGAGCGGTGTCCGGAAGAGGGCGGCGATGAGGTCCCAGGAGATCGGCATCGGCGCGTTCCTCTACGGCGTGACAGGCGCCTGGTACTGCTGGCGCTGGAGGGCTTCGACCAACCGGTCGCGGAAGACGCCGACGTGCGGCTCATCGCTCCCGGCGGAGCGGATCTCGATTCGACGGACCACGACGTGCAGCCGTCGTGACTCGGGCACATCCAGGGTGGGAAACGCGGTGGGGGTGGGGGCCGACGGTTGGCGGTAGAGCTCCGCGTCGAGCGTGTGGAAGAGGTCCAGGAGGTCCGGCAGGTAGGCCCGGATGGCGGGAGGCAGCACCCGCCCGATGACGGAGGACAGCGCCTGGCGGAGTGGAAGCTCCTCGGTGCGGATCCGGGCGAGGACCTCGGTCACGGGGGCGCCCAGGTCGCGCGCCAGCGCCCTGCGCGCGCGGGCGAACTCGCTGGACGGCGTGGCCGCGCGGTCGAAGTCCGCCCGCGCCCGGTCCGAGAGGCGGAACATGTCGATCAGCGAGGGGGACACCCGCTCCGAGGCGGAGGTGAAGCCGGCCATGTCCAGCGACAGGCTCGGCCGGCCGATCAGCGCCTGGAGGGCGGTGAGGTCCGGCAGCGCCGGCGCCGTGGGCGTGGGAGGCGGGGGCCCGAAGAGGGAGGTGATGCCCGAGGTGATCCAGCCCGGCACGGAAGTTCCGGAGGAAGCCGGAGGCGTGCCCGTGGAAGGGGACGCGAACAGCGTTCCGATCTCCGCGAACTGGGTCTTCAGCGTCTCCATCATGGAGATCACCGGATGGGCTCGCAGTCGGCGGGTGACCACGCTCCGCGCCGTCTCCCAGAAGGTCCGCACCGCGCCCATCACCTGCATCCCGATTCCAGGCAGGGTGGCGGCCACTTCCTCGAGCAGGGTCTTGATACGATCCGTGACCTCGTGGAGCAGGGGACCGATGCCTTGGAGGATCGCCATCAGGTGTCCCAGGGGCGCGGCCCTGCTCCTGGAGAAGGCGTTCTCCAGGACCTGGGGAATCTCCTCGAAGATGGAGCGCACCGCCGTCATCACCGCGCCCGTCAGGGGGATGAGTGCCGCGGCCTGCCTCGCCAGCGGGAGGATGAGCGGCCCGACGCGCGCGATCACCAGCGAGACCAGCGCCAGGGCGAACGGGATGAGCCGCGCGAACGAGTCGAAGACCTCCAGGAATTGTCTCAGCAGGGGATTGCGGATCCGCTCTCTCGGGCCGAGCAGCAGATCGATGAACCGGTTCACCTGCTCGATGAGCCGGGCCAAGGCGCCCATCAGGTCGTGGATGGCGCGGACGGGCTGTTCGTTGCGCGCCCCCAGGAGCACCCCCAGGCCGAGTCCTCCCGGCGCCAGGAGCACTCCGACGGCGGCGGCGATGCCAGGAATGATCGACCAGCCGAAGATGAAGAGCAGGACTCGCACCCAGGTGGGGATGAGTCGCCTCGCCAGCACGGTGAGGGAGACGACTCCGGCGGGCGAGAGCAGCGAGCCCGCCAGGTTTCCCACCAGCCCCAGGAGGGGCTCCGTGAGGTTCAGCCCCCGGTCATCCGGCCGGGTGGCGGAGAGCACCGCCTGGTAGCGGCGCCGCAGGGAGTCGATGTTCGCGATGGAGACGCGCAGCGCGAGCCCCGACGTGGGCAGGCCCGTGCCGAACCAGTGCACGAGGAACGCGCTGCGTGCGCGGGCGATGAGCGTCTCCTCCAGCGCCACGAGCCGGTTGAACGGATCGAGTCGCGTCAGCCCCCGGCGCGCGCGGTCGAGGGCCAGCGTGGAGAACGACAGCGTCCGCCCCGAGTCCTCGACGAGCGGACCCAGGACTTCGTGGAGGAGGAGCGACATCGGCATCTAACGCGCCCTCCTTGAAGCCTCGAGTTGTGCGTTCTCGCGCTCGATCTGATCGATGAGCAATTGAACGAATGCCCGGCGCTCGTCGGACTCGAGGTTCATGATCTCCGCCCAGGACCAATGGAGGTGGTACGCAAGAAAGAAGACCTCCTGTCGGAGCGCTTCCTGGGCTAGGCCAGTGCTAAAAAATTCGTCATGTCCAGGGTCGCCCGGAAGCTGCCGCCGCAGCTTCCGCAGACGACTTCACGCACCAGGTCCACGCCCGGAGCGCCCTGGTTCAGCGCGCGGTCGATCAACCTCCGGTCCGTCATGGTCAGGTCGGCGAGGATCTTCGGTCCGAGCGCCTCCAGCCGGTGGCGGGGCAGGTCGCCCAGCGACTTCATGCACCGCGCCAGGAGCGCGTTCTTCCCCAGCGACGCGTTCTGCCGCATCTGGGGTGCCACCGCCGTCTCGTCGTCTCCGCGCGGCAGCCGCAGCGTGAGCGCGGTGTGGACCTGGCCGTCCTTGTCCACGTAGCCATCCACCAGGTCGACGACGATCTCGTCGGGGGACTCGCCCTCCTCGAGCTGCTTCACCGGAAGGGTGTCCAGGTCCTCCGTCACCTGCACCGATTCGCCGCAGGAGCCGCAGGTATACGTCGCCTGGAGCTCCGGCCCGAAGGTGAGGGTGCGCAGCTTCAGCAGGAGGAAGTTCCGGTCCGCCGAGTACATCCGTTCGACGGTGGCGCTGCCGTTCTTGGGCAGTTCGCCCACGCGGACGATGCAACTGGAGATGAGCTCGCTGACGAGCTTGCCTCCGTTCCGGTGGTTGCGCCGGTCGGCGAGGATGGCCTCCTCCTTGCCGGTCATCTTGCGGATCACGACGGTCTTGTGGACCCGGCCCTCGTCGTCCGTCAGACCGATGGGCATGGTGAACTCGGCCTCGCGGCCGGAATGCGGAAGGTTGGCGCTCATGTCGGGCTCCCTGGCTAGTCAGCGCGCTCGAGCCCCTCGTGCTCGAGGACGATGGTCTGCTTCATGAGGTTGGTGGTGCCGGCCTCGAGGTCGGTGAACTTCGACGACTTCACCCAGGCGTTGAAGAAGGCGAACGTCATCACGGTCTCGCCGTTGTGCCGCTTCTCGATCATCCCGTTCTTGCGGACGGTGGAGCCCCCCTGGGTGCGGGAGTTGAGCTTGAACGTCTGCCTGAACCAGTCCATGAAGCGCTTGTCCTCGGGACTGCCGTCGACGTAGCGCTCGATCGTGAGGGACTCGAACTTCACCTTCGCGGCGGCGATCTTGTAGACGTGGTTGGAGCCACCATCCGGCTGCTCGATGGTCTCCAGCTCGCCCTCGGACAGGCCGGAGATCTTGCTGACGCCGGGACTCTCCGTCCCGTCGATCTTCAGCACGAACTCGTTGGCCCGGTAGCTCTCCCAGATGTCTCCGACTTTCGGCATGGCTTGCTCCTCTGGCGGAAGGGAACGGGCGGGCTCACGCCTCGGCCGCGGTGGCTCCGCTCGGCTGCTGGCCGACCTTGACGACGATCGTCTCGGCGGGCTTGGACGGATAGAAGTAGACCTCGACGTTCAGGTTGCCCTGGTCCACCTCGCTCGGAGGGTTGTTGGTGGCGTCGCAGATGACCGTGAAGACCTGCTGCGGCGTCCCGGTACCGAAGGCGCCCTGGCGCCACAGGCTCATCAGGAAGGGCGTCACGGTGCCGATGCGGATGGCGTTCCAGAGTCCGTCGCGGTTGGGCTCCTGGCGCACCCAGCGCAGGCCCTGCTTGAGGCTGCTCTTCACGTAGTTGAACAACAGCCGCACGTTCACGTAGAGCCAGCGCGTATCGGTGGAGAGCGTGCGCGAGGCGTCCACCACGATGCCGGCGCGGGGCACGGCGCGGATGCCGTTGATGCTGCCGTTCTTCACCAGGTCGGTGTTCTCGGCGTCGCTCAGCCGGTACTCGACGTCCAGCGCGCCGGAGAGGTTGGCCTCGTCGCCAGCGGGCGCCTTCCAGATGCCGCGAGCGGTCTCGGTGCGCGCGAAGACGCCCATGACGTGGCCGACGGGCGGAATCTTCTTCAGCGGGCTGGCGCCCGTGCCAATGGGGTCCTGCACGATGATCCACGGCCCGTAGAGCGCGCCGTAGACCTTCTTGCCCTGGAAGGCCTGGCCGTAGCTGAGGGCGCTGGAGAGGTCCGCCTGGATGGTGGCCTCCGGGACGGCGCCCACGTACATGCAGTCGCCGCGGTTGGCGCAGTAGGCGAGGCCAGCGGCCAGGATGGCGGCGTCCGTGCGCTCGGTCGTCACCAGTTGCACGTCGAAGGAGTCGAAGGCGTAGAGGCCGGTCTTCTTCGTCGCGCCGCCGATGAAGTCCTGGGTCGTGGGCGTCCCGTCGCGCCCCGGGTTGAGGCGCACGAAGCCACTGGTGACCGGAAGGTCCGCGCCCACCGTGGCCGGGCTGCCCGCGTCGGTGGCGACGAGGTAGCGCGAGCCGCGCAGTGGATCATTGAGCACCTTCTCCACGTGGTTGGGGACGTCCGTCTCCATGGAGAGGCCGGTCCAGGTCTCCACCAGGTGGTCGGCGTCTCCGCCCCCCCGCGCGATGCCCAGGTCGAACTCCACCTTGGAGACGCGCAGCAGGACGGCGTCGTAGGTCGCGATGCCGGCGATGGCCGGGGCCCAGGTGACGGCGCCGGTGAGCTCGTTGACGGACATCAGCTTCACCAGCGCGGTGTTCGTCCCGTCCGAGACGCGCAGGGCGTCGCCCACCACGAGGGAGGAGACCTCCGCCAGGGTGGTGCCGGTGGTCGTCCGGGCCGCCGCCGTGCCCGTCACGGGGCTGGCCATGGCCGCGAAGCCCAGCGTCGGGTTGGCGGTGGTGACCTGGAGACGGGTGAAGGACTTCTGGATGCGCGCCACCTGGCCCGTGGAGGTGAGGACGAGCTGGTTGCCGCTGAGGGAGGCCACCAGCTTGGACGTGCGGCGGTTGATGGCGTCGCGGAGCTCCGTCAGCGTGGCCGCGGCAGGATTGGCGAAGTCGGAGGCCTGGAAGGTGATCTGCGTGGGGCTGGCCTCGCCGTCGACGTTCACCGACAGGGCAGGGAACGTCCCCATGTTCACCGGTGGGGTGAGCGCGCTGCCCGAGGTGGTGGCGGGCGCCGTCTCGCGGACGGACGTCTGGGCCGAGGAGCGCGGGGTGACGCGCACGTACAGGTCGTCTCCCCAGCTTCCCGGATCCTCCTCACCGCGGAAGCCACCCTCCAGGGTGAGGGTGTCATTGGAGGCGGCGTCGTCCAGGGTGAGGGCGGCGGGCGCCGTCCCCGTGGAGGCGTCCGAGGCAATGACCCGGTTCACGTAGGCGGTCTGCCCGCCGTTGTCGAAGAAGCCCTTGATCAGGTACGCGCCGTACCCTCCGGGGAAGTAGCCGCCGAAGCGCTGCTCGAAGTCGGGGTAGCTGGTGATGCGGATGGCGCGGTTCGGAACGCCCCGGCGGGTGATGATGTTGAACGCCGCCACCGAGGTGGCGGCGCCCACGATGGCGGGCGTCGCGGAGCCATCCACCTCAACGATGTTGAGACCGATGTTGTAGGCCATGGTTCGTCGTCCTCACTCCGTCCTGGTTCGTTTCGACCTGCTACGGGGCCTGGGAAGTGCGTCGTCGTCGGATGCGTCCGGGGGCGCCCTGGCCGCGTTCGGGGCAGGCTTCACGCGCACGGCGCGCTGACGCTCCAGCTCGAGCAACTGGGGCGAGTCCCGCACCGCCGCCGCCAGGGACCGCGTCCCGCGGGGCTCGAGGAAGGCCACCGAGCCATCCGACAGGTGGAGCTCGGTCGGCTGGTCGCGCAGGCTGACGACGACAAACTCCGCTGGGGCTCGGGTCATGGTTCAGGCCACCTTCGGGTCCACGGCGACGAGGACGTTGCTCACGCCGCGCGTGCCGGTGGCCGGCAGCGAGTCGTTCCGGGCGAGGACGCGGTACACGAGGCCGACGCGCTCGCCGCGGCTCCCACCGATGAGCTCGGTGGCCGGCAGCGTCCGCATCTCCAATGGGATGGGCGCGCCGTTGACGAGGAGGTCGCCGCGAGGCGGCAGGCGTTGCAGGGCGAAGTCGAGCAGCCGCGCCTCGTCCGCCCGCGAGCTGGCGAAGGCCTCCACCTGATACCAGAGGTCATACGCGAAGCCCGCGGGCCGGGTGCGGAAGCCGGTCGAGGAGAAGTCGGAGCGCACCGTCGTCGACGGTGTCCGCGCGTCGGAGGGCTCGACGCCGAGTGGGGTGACGCGCAGGTAGGGCTTCGCTGGGGGCGCCACGTCTGGGGAGTGCACCTCCGCGGGGACGGGTGAGCCCTCCACCACCAGCACGTTGTGGAGGCGCTCCAGGAGCGCGGCCTCCACGTCGGACACCATCTCGTCGCGGACCGCGAGGACGTCATCGAGGCAGCAGGTGAACGGCCCCTCCGCGACGCACCGGAGCTGGAGCGTCACCACGGCGGAGCGCGTCGCGGGCGCCAGGTCGTCCAGGGACAGCCGGTGCAACTCCCACGTCGAGGCCTGGGCGACGGGCAGGAAGCGGTTCCAGGTGTTGGAGGCGGCGTCCGCTGGGAGCGCCACGCTGCCGAGCCGGAGTTCCAGGAAGAAGGGCTGCGCCGGCGCGCCTGTCGCCACGCGGCTCGCGTTCAACCACAGCCGCAGCTCGCGGTACGGCGTGAGGTCCACCGGGGCACCGAGGGTCCTTCGCAGCAGATGCCCCGCGGCGGTGGCGCTGGCGGTGATCCGCCCGCTGTGGCCGTCCGTGCCCGGGCGCACCTGCGTCGTTTCGTCGGCGATCGACAGCTCCGTCGAGGGCGTCACGCCGTCGGGCGCGAGCGCGCTCCAGGCGGCGGCGGTGTCCATGGGCTCGACGAGAAGGTGCGCCATCGACGTCGGATTAGAGACGTCGTGAGCGCGAGCTACCAGCGCGGCGGGGATCCATCCGGGGATCCAAACCCCGGGGCTGGAGTCTCGCGCTGAGCCCGAGGTGGAGACCCTGGATTCATCACGGATTGAATCCGGGTTGAATCCCCCGCGGGCGGATCAGCGGAAGTAGGCGGCGGCCTCGGCGCGGCTGGTGACTCGCAGCTTGGTGAGGAGCCGGTGGACGTGGTTCTTCACCGTCGCCACCTCGATGCGCAGCCGCAGGGCGATCTCCTTGTTGGCCAATCCCTCGGCGAGAAGGGTTCCAATCTCCCGCTCGCGCTCACTGAAGGGAATGGACTCGGAGCTCTCCGGCTGGCGCCGTGACAGCCGGCCCAGGCGCTCGAAGAGGACCGCCGCCATCTTCGGCGAGCAGAGCAGCTCGCCCCTGGCGGTGGATTGGACCGCGGAGACCAACTGCGCTGGCGAGGCATCCCGAGTCACGAAGCCGTTGACGCCCGCCTCCGCGCAGGCCGTCAGCTCCTCCGCGTGCTCGGTGATGGCGAAGGCCATCAGCTTCACCTCTGGCGCGGCGGCACGCAGCCCCCGCAACAGCCCCACGGCGTCGTGCGTCGACATGTCGACCACCACCACGGAGGGCTGGTGGCGTCGCGTCAGCTCGACCGCCGACTCCAGCGAGGAGGCCTCGCCCACGAGCTGCATCGATTGTTCGAGCTGTAGCCAGCGCGTCAGCGCGTCACGGTAGAGCGCGACATCCGTCACGACAGCCACCCGGAGCGGATGATCTGGGACGTCGCCTTCCTCCGGTACGAACCAACGCACATCCGGTGGACTTCGCGTCACTGTTCCCCCCCAAGGACTGACTCCCCGGAGCGACCAGCACTCCTCTGGCCGTGAAGTCTACGCACCCGTCTGACTCCGTAAATAAAGCGGCGGGTGTGTTTTCTGGCGTGGTTCAGTCTGTGTTCACAGAAGAGACCTACGGTGGAAACGGACGATAGGCGGAAGCGGGGCCCCGGTTGAGGGGGCGGCAGGTCCATGAGTCCCTGCGCCGGGTCCAACCCATCAGGTCGTGACGCCTTGCGCGGGGCGCTCTCCAGCTTCCCTGTCCCGGCCCGAAGTCCCGGGCAGTGGCGCGCTGCCACCATCCCGCGTACCCCGCCAGCCCATGGGCCCGTGCGAGTGCCCGGCGCACCTTCCGTTGCGACACAGGGGAGGTCCGCATGGCGAGGCAAGGAGTCACTCGGAAGGTCCGGCGGGGAGAGGGCAGCCTGCCGCGCACCGCCGCGAAGCGTGTTCGGGGGCGTCAGACGGAGACGGCCCTCCTGGAGGAGTCACCTGTCGCGGAGGCCTCAGCGCGAGGCCCCGGTGTCACGGCGCCGGCCGTGGACATCCGGAACCTGCCTGCCTGCATCCGCGAGGTGGCGCTGGCGGCGCAGGACACGGACCCGGGCCCTCCAGAGCCCACCGACTATCACCAACTGCGCGGCCGGCTCGAGGCGGCGCGGGCCACGCTGCCTCCGCTCTACCGCGACGCGGTCCTCGTGCCCTACCTGAAGACGTTGGACGAGCTCGGGCCCCAGGGGTTCGCCGACACGCTGGTGCGTGACCCTCGGCGTGTGTCCGGGGCCGGGCTCCTGATGGACGCGGCACACGCCATCCTCCAGAACGGGGAGGGGTACCAGCGCATCGCCACGGATGCGTTCGAGGAGGTGGTCAGCGACCTGTACGACGGCTTCCTCGGCGCGGAGGATCGCCGGGGCGTTCATCCCCCGGACCAGGGCACCCTCGCGCCGCTGGTGAAGTGGGGGAACCCGGACTCCGGGCCGTACACGTGGCCGGTGGACGCGACCTTCTCCGTCCTGGGGCTGGAGTGCGGCATCGTCAACCTCCCGCCCTCGCAGGGCCGCGCGGGCCTGCTCGCGTGGGCCGCGCTCGGACACGAGGTCGGTGGGCACGACATCCTCCACGCCGACACCGGGCTCGCGCAGGAGCTGTCCACCGCGGTCTACGACCGCCTCCAGAAGCAGGGCCTCTCCGCCCTGGCGGGCTACTGGGCCCGGCGCATCGACGAGGCGGCCTCGGACGTGCTCGGCATCCTCAACATGGGGCCTGCCGCGGGCATCGGGATCATCGGGTACTTCCGGGGGCTGGACACCGCGTTCGGCGGGACCGGGCGCCTGAGCAACGTGGGGGGCTCGTCGGATCTACACCCCGCCGACATTGTCCGGGGCTACCTCGCCGGGAGCGCCGTGAAGCGTCTGCGCTTCAGCCAGGCGGAGGCCTGGGCCCAGGTCATCTTCGACGAGGTGGACAAGGACCTGGACCCCGCGGAGCTCCGGCTGGGCAGCCAGCGCGTGACGCCCGAGCAGGCGCGCCTGTCGGCGGACCTGGTCGCGGACGCCATCATGACCCATCGCGCGAAGGCGCTCGAAGGGCAGTCGCTCGCGTGGATCCAGAACTGGCGGAACCACGACGAGCAGCGGGTGCAGCAACTGAGGCGCCGGCTCGCGACGGGCGTGGGCAACCTCACGGAGGAACTCTCGACCGGAATCTACGCCGCGCACGTCGTCGCGGCCGGAGTCGTCGCCGGCCTGAGCGAGCAGGCCGACGTGCGCAAGATCTTCGACCGGATGGTCCGCATGCTCAAACAGATGCACGACCGGAACCCCGCCTGGGGGCCGCTGTACGTCCGGCACCGGGGCGACGTCGTGCCGCACTTCATCTATCCCTTCCCAGCCCGGAGGACATGAGTCGGTCCCCTCCGCCCCCAGGGTGAAAGAGCCTGGCAATCCAGTAGGGGTTGCCAGGCTTCTTCTTCGGGCTCCAGTGGCCATGGCCTATCGCCCGGACGGCCGTGGACCCGCCGCTTGAAGTGAGTCCCCCCGAACCGCTTGGCGGTGACCGAGGAACTGCTCGCCCAGGCGACCCACCACGAGGAGGTGCTCCTGGGGTTCGCCGTGGTCCGCAAGGCGGTCGGGCGCTCGTTCGACGAGTCACTGCTGGACCGCTTCCGGGAGGCGGTGGTGGCGTTCATCCAGGAGAACATCTCCGGGATGCAGCGGGACACCCTGCGCTATGCCATTGAACGGCTGGAGCCGGAGCAACGGAAGGCGCTGCTGGCGCTGGAGTACAAGACACCCTGACCTTCGCTCCGGGACGGGCAGACCGGCCAGGTGCTGGCAGACGGCGTCACCGCCGGCTCGACGGGCAACACCCAGACGCTGATGAAGCAGCCCCAGGCGCGGGGCGCGCCGCTCGCGGATGAGGCCTCCGCGAAGTTCACGGCCACCCTGGACATCGCCGAGCCGCGGCGGAAGACCAGCACCTTCGAGGCGGAGCTCTCCGTGCAGCAGCAGGGCGCATACGAAGTCACGGTGACCGCGTACGACCCCGTCACCGGCAACACCGGCGTGGACTCCACCACGTTCATCGTCGAAGGGTGACGCGCCCGGGAGCGCCGGGACCGCCACGGCGGACGGTCATTCCCTCCCTCTGTTCGGCTGAGCCGTAGGACGGCTCAGCCGGAGTGATTTCCCATCAGGCAATCAGTGACGGCTCTTGGTGAACACCAGGGCCGGAGAGTCCTTCACGGTGGCCTCGTGCGTGACGCGCGCGCCCAGCATGAAGTGGGGGAATCCTGGGGCGGTGGTCGCTCCAGCGGCGAACGCCGTGAGGAAGCGGTTGGCGCCGTAAGCCACGGCCGGGAGGAACTCGGCTGGCTGATCTCCGCTGGAGATGGTGAAGCCGAAGGGGTCCCAGACGTCGCCGTCCTCGCCCCACCGCGCCCCCCGGATGCGGTGCGCTCCGCTGCTCATGTCGTCCCAGACGACCAGGGACTTGGAGTTGTGGTGCGCGAGCCGGGGCGTCGTCTGGCGGCCCGGCGCGGTGGAGATGGGCAGGCCGTTCGGGTCGTCCACCGTTCCATTCCGCCGCACGCGCGCGCCGTAGATGTCCGTTCCGCCTGAGCGGCCGTCAGCCCAGACGACCTGGAAGCGGCGTCCGGTCCACACCACGTCCGGAGTCTCCTGGGCGCCCGCGGCATTCGAGATGGCGAAGCCCTTCCCATCCAGGACGACACCGGCTTCCGTCACCCGGTTGCCGTAGATGTCTGGCGTGGCCTCGCCGCCGCGCTCGTCAGTCCAGACGACCAGGAACTCCTTGTCGGTGTTGTCCCAGGAGACCGCGGGCTGCCTCGCGTAGTTGTAGCCGGGGCTCACGGTACGTTGGTTTCCTGTCGGAAGGACGGTGCCGTCCTTCGTCACCCGCTCGAAGTAGATGACGGTCTCGGCGTCACCTTCAATCGTGGTGGCCACGAGGCACAACGCCTCGGAGCAGGCGATGGCCACCTTGCCGAGGGCCTCACCCGTGTAGAGGACGGTGAACACCGGCCCGTCGACCGTGCCGTCCGGTGTCACGCGCACGCCGAATACGCCATCCGTCGCCGTTTGCCAGACGACGAAGAAGTGGGTGCCATTGAAGGCGATGGCCACCTCCTGCACATCGAGGTCACTGGGGTTCAGGCGCACGCCCCCCGGCTTGAGCATGGTGCCGTCCTGCGCCACGGGCGAGCCATAGAGTTCACCCGCCCGGCTGTCGCTCCAGACGACGAAATACCGCGTGTTGCCATAGGCCACCGCCGGGCCGCCATATGCCGTGGGGGCTGCCTTCAGCGGCTGCGAGGCGGCCATGGGAGCTACCTCCTCCTCGGCACGCGCCTCATCTGCTGGCGCCTGACCGCACGCCGCCATCATGGCTACACACGACACCACACCCAACAAGCCCTTCGCTTCCATGCGTGTCCCCTCCGCTGACCGACGGCCCAAGGTCGTGTTCCACGTGGGGGCCGACCATCCGGACGCATGGATGAGGGGATGTCCGGTGCACGCATGTCATGGGCCTCCCGGTCGGAGCGCGGTTCGGCTCGGGCCGGGTCGCCAGCGAGCCGCCGACCCGGCCCCTGACACCCCGCGCTATGCCATTGAAAGGCTGGAGCCGGAGCAACGGAAGGCGCTGCTGGCGCTGGAGTACAAGACACCCTGACCTTCGCTCCGGGACGGGCAGACCGGCCAGGTGCTGGCAGACGGCGTCACCGCCGGCTCGACGGGCAACACCCAGACGCTGATGAAGCAGCCCCAGGCGCGGGGCGCGCCGCTCGCGGATGAGGCCTCCGCGAAGTTCACGGCCACCCTGGACATCGCCGAGCCGCGGCGGAAGACCAGCACCTTCGAGGCGGAGCTCTCCGTGCAGCAGCAGGGCGCATACGAAGTCACGGTGACCGCGTACGACCCCGTCACCGGCACCACCGGCGTGGACTCCACCACGTTCATCGTCGAGGGGTGACGCGCCCGGACCGGGGCGACTTCACCTACAGGCGACGCCCGAAGACGTAGTGGTTGTCGTTCACGTGGAAGATGTCGATGGTGACGCCCGAGGGCATCACGTCCGTGCCGAAGTATTGCCTCCAGAGCTCCTGGAAGTTGTAGGTGTCCACCCGGTGGCCGTTGCGGTTCTGGATGCCGGTGTCCGAGGCGTCGACGTAATGCATCCGCAGGTTCACCCGGTTGGAGAGCACGAGGCCGCGGAAGTCGAGGTCCCCGGCCCACTGCCTCCTGCGGCGCTGGCCGGCCTCATAGGCCTCGGCGAGCGCGTTCAGCCTCGCGCGCAGGACCCCATCCCTGTTGATGGCGGCGATGACAAAGGACTCCGCCAGCGCCACGAACTGCGGATACCTCGGGTCGGTGTCTCTGAACACGAAATCGGGCCCCAGCGCCCGCCGCAGCCGGACCTCCGCCCAGGCGTCCAGCCGGAGCTGATCCATGCTCTCGCTGGCGAGCGCGAGCGTCTGCAGCGTCTCTCCGCTGGGCGCCATGTCCCGGAACATCCCCGGTGAGATACCCACGCCGCGCTGGATGAGCCGCGCGGTCATCTCGGCGGCGTTCTCACGCAGGGTCATCGCCTCGGCGGTCCGCTCACCGCCGAAGGGCGTGGGGCCGGGGACGCGAGCGTTCCGCCGCAACCCGTCCGCGAAGGCGTAATACATGCAGTCGCCGCCTCCCGGGTTCTCGGTCAGCGCGTAGTTCCGATGCACGTCCGCGTTGTAGAGCTTCGCCGCGGCCAGGTACCGGACCTGGGCCTCCGCCTTCTTGGACCACGCGCCGACCTTCGATGAGGTGCCCTTGTCCTTGTCCTTGCTGGGCGGCTGGGACGGGCGCGGCCTTCGGCCCCTGCCCGACGAAATGGACGAACCCGGCCCCTTGCTCTTGGACCGCCCGAACAGCGGGCGGTCCAGCGCGATCACCAGCGGGTCGAGCAGGCCGAGCATGTGATACATCGAACGCACGCGGCCAATCTTGGTCTCGACGACATCGCTGTAGGCGCGGTCATCCAGGTTGTTGTTCTTCACCAGGCTCAGGCCGAAGCCGGCGAGCGTCCCGGAGAGCGTCCTGCGCGTGGAGACGGCGACCGGGTTGGTGTCATCGAAGGCGTCGAACTCCGCCTCCGAGGGCAGCGCGCGCGACGGTTCGGCGAGGGTGTGGATGGTGAGCTGCGTCAGCCATTGGCCAGACTGCTTGCTGGCGTCCACCTGGCCGGGGTTGCGGCTCAGGCTGCGGAAGCCGAGCTCGACGGAGGCGCACCAGGCGCAGGTCTCCTTCGGGCGGTTGCGGAACGGGCCGGTGTCCTGGAGCCCCTCGTAGGGGAAGCACACCACCACGTCCGTCCCTTCGCAGAAGAAGGAAGAGGCGGTCATGAGCGCCGCCGGCTCCGCGCAGTTGAGCGAGTGCCAGCCGCAGATCCACAGGTCGACGCCGACCGCGCGGTCCTTCAGCGTGGGCACCGGGTGCCCTTCGATGATCAGCGACTCGTGGGCCTTGTTCTCCCGGAACGAGACGTAGCTGAGCAGGGCCTGCCGGGCGGGCTTGCGCAGCCGGAGCAACTCCCGGGCCCGGTAGCCCACCGCCGCGAGGTTCGTGCGGCGGATCATCTCATCGTAGTTGACCCAGAGGCCCAACTGGACGGCCTCCTTGGCGAGCTCCTCATTGAGCTTCTTCAAGGCGGTGTCCTTGCGCGCCACCACGTCATTCCGGTCGGCGTCGAGCCGGGCGTACTCCGACAGCAGTGACCGCTCGTCCTCGTCCTTGGGCTGTCGGGGCTTCTTCCCCATGAGCCCGAGCTTCGAGAGCTCCGCGGCCTTCTTCTTGACCTTCTCTCGCGCGGTCTCGACTTCCTTCTCCAGCTCGGGCAGCTCGGCCTTGCCGACGTCCACCGCCGGATCCGGCTCCCAGGTGGGCAGGGCGAGGTGCCGGCAGTACTTGCTGAAGTAGCGCTCATTGGGCGCCTCCTGGACGACACCGGAGAGCCCCAGGACGGGGACGTAGACCGTCCTCCCTCCTTCTTCGTGCCGCGTCCACGACACGCACAGGCAGCCCACGGCGGACACGAAGGCCTGCAGGATGGCCTTCCAGAGGTTGTCCGCGCTCTGCTTGCCCGGCGGGACGGGCGGTGGCTTGAGCATGCGCGTGAGCGCGCTGCGGTCGTCGCCGAGCAACTGGTAGCGCTGGACGAGCTCGTCGGTGAGGGCCTTCGCGCGCCGCTCGAACAGGCCCGGCAACTGGATGTCGCGCACCCAGTCGCTGGCGGGGAAGATGGCCCCCAGCGGCGTGCCGGGCGGAGAGACGACGAAGCCGCGGCCCATCAACAGGGCCCGCATGGGCTCGTAATAGCGAAGCTTGGCCTCGTCCTTCGCGGTGTTCTTGTTCAACGCGGTGAGCGCCTTCTCAAGGACCCTGGACGTGGGGGCGCCCTTGTCCACGGTCCCGGAGCTGTGCCAGTCGAGCTGCGCGTGCAGGGAGGCGCGGCACTCCTCGACGTAGTCCAGCTCCTCGTCCAGCAGCTCGTTCACCACGCGCTCGACGTGGTCCTGGAGCTCCCCATCGAGCTTCTTGGCGCTCTTCACGCCGAGCAGCTCGCGGACCAGTCCGGGCGTCACCTGCTGCGCCTCCAGGTGCTCCTCGTAGGCAGTCAGGTTGCGCAGGGCGAGCCGGATGCTCATGCGGACCTGGAGGAAGGCCTCCAGGTCTCCAATGAAAGCCTGTCCTTCGGTCTCCCTGTAGACCTTGGTTCGCGTCTCCACGAAGAGGTCGAGGCCGTCCTCGTCGACGTGGTCCGGGAGCTGGAGCCCCGCGCCCTGAAGCCATGTCAGCGCGGAGGAGGAGGTCAGGGGCCGGACGCCGGTGTCCGCCGCGAGCAGGATGGGCATGTCCGCCAGTAGACGCGACCCGCGCGGCTCCGGCCAAGGGCCCCGGGCCCGGAACGGCCACTCTCCGGCCAGGCGTTCGCGGGCGCTTCGCACCCAGGTGGGGACCCACCCGCCGCGACAGGTAGGCGCGCGGCTGGAACCCATGGGGCCGCGCTCCGCGTGTCCGGAGCGACAGGCGTGTCCCCGGGCCCTCGCGGGCTACCCGTAGGGCGTCTCTTTGTGCCGCTGGAACGGGTACGCCAGTTGTCCCAGGTACGTCTCCGGCGGCTGGAACTGCGTGGTCCCGTACTTGGATGGCCAGTGGTCCGGCATGTGCGCGGTGCCGAAGATGACGTCGATGAACGACAGGAAGACGGCGAAGTTCTTGTCGATGCCTTCTTCATCCGACGTGTGGTGCCAGTGGTGGAACTCCGGCGTCGCGAAGATCCAGCGCAGGTACGGCCAGCGGTGGTTGACGTTGGCGTGGATGTACACCGCGTGGAAGGACACGAAGACGAGGTAGCCGTAGATGGCGGACGGGTGGAAGCCCAGGAGGAACACCGGCACGAAGCCCGCCAGGCGGTTGACCAGGGTGTCCACCAGGTGGCTGCGCGAGCTGGCCAGCCAGTCCATCTGCAGCGGCGAGTGGTGGATGGCGTGGAAGTTCCACATCCACCCGACGGTGTGGAAGGCCCGGTGCACCCAGTAGCTCACCAGGTCGATGACCAGCAGGATTTCGAAGAACTGCAGCCAGATGGGCTGCGCGGCCACGTGCGCCTGGAAGTCGAGCTTCACGGCCCAGGAGAGGAACACCTGCACGGGGATGAGCACCGCGAAGGAGATGAGCTGCACGCCCACGTGGCTGACGAAGAAGTGCTTGAGGTCGGTCTGCCAGCCGGCGCGGAAGATCTTCTGCTCGTGCAGCCCCCACAGCCGCTCCATGGGGATGAACACCAGCCCGAGCACCAGCAGGTCCAGCGCGAAGAAGTCCAGCCCCGCGCTCATCGCGCGAGGCGTGTGCGTCAGGGGCTCCGCCTCACTGCCTCCCAGCAGCAGCGCCACCATCGCCAGCAGCATGGCGATGCCGCCGTGCGCCTTGGAGCGCAGGGTCAACACGCTGAAGGTGCCCAGCAGGAAGGTGACGACGATGGACACCTGGAGGATGCCCCGGAAGACGTCCAGGTGCTCCACGTAGAAGGCCCGTCCGTCGTTGGACACGAGGACGTGGGGGAACAGGAAGCAGAACTCCGCGACCACGCAGAGCACACCCAACAACCCGCCCGTGACACCGGCGCGCTTGCCCAGGTCGATGCGCCGGGCGGGAGCAAGAAGCATTTCCAAGGAGGACCATCCAGAAGGAGTGCGGCGAGGCCTGAGCCTACACGACCCGGGGCTGGAGCCGGCTCCGCCAGGGGGACGCGCTCGCCGCTCAGGTCGCCGCGGCGGGCTCCGCCGCCACCGCCTGTACGCGGCGCTGTTCGTTGTAGACAGACAGCCGCAGGGTCAGCACGTAGGTGACGCAGCACGCGAGGACGGCGGGCGGTCCATAGGCGGAGCCGAACACCTCCAGCACCAGCGCGATGGCCGCCAGGGGCACGCCCACCACCGCCACCAGGGCGGAGGCGATGCCGACCACCACGAACACCGTGACGTCCGCCGGCCCCGTGCCCATCACCGTCGCGAGGAGCTGCGCCGTGGCCGCGCCCGAGACGCCCCCCAGCACCATGGACGGAATGAGCATGCCCGCCGAGCCGCCCGACTGAACCGTGAAGCTGGTCGTGAGCAGCTTTCCGCCCACGATGAGCAGCAGGTACCACCACAGCGACAGGGTCCCCGACGTGCCCGTGAGCAGTTGCGCGATGGTGTACTCGCCCATGCCCAGCACGTGCCGGAAGTCCATGCCCACGCCGTAGAAGAGGCCCCCGGCCACCAGCACCGTGCACAGCGCGCCCGTGGCGCCGCGCAGCAGGGGGCTGGCTCGCTCCACCACCTTGCGCGTGTGCTTCATCGACAGGCCGAACAGCAGCGCGATGGGCGCGGACACCGCCACGGCCACCAGCGCGGTGAGCCCGTACTCCCCCAGCGTGTACGTGTGCGCGTGCGGCGGCGCCACGAAGATGGGCTTGAAGCCGAGGAAGCGGTTGTTGAGCGCGTACGTGACGATCCCCGCCAGCAGGCAATACGCCAGCTTCCGGTACACGATGCGGTTGCCGTAGACGACCTCCAGCGCGAAGAGCGCGGCGGCGAACGGCGCGTTGAGCAGCGTCCCCACCGCCGCGGCGATGCCCGCGAGCTGGCAGGTGCGCAGCGTGTGCTCGGAGCGGGCGCGCGTCAGTCGGGCCACGCCCGCGCCCAGGGACTCGCCCACCAGCACCACCGGTCCCTCCAGCCCGCCTGACGCGCCGGTGCCCAGCGTCAGCAGCGTGGCCGCCGCCTTGCGCAAGGCCAGCCGGAGCGCGGGCCGCGAGTAGCGCGGGCGCGGGTCGTCCGCCGAGTCCTCGTAGGTGACGTGGTAGTTGTGGAGCGCGACATCCACCCCGTCCGAGGCCACGTCGCTCCAGCCGGGCCGGCGGTTGAGGACCCCTCGCAGCAGCCCGCCCAGCAGCAGCACGCCCGCGAGCACCAGCGGCGCCCACCAGACGCTCCGCCCGGAGGCGAACGCCAGCAGCGCGTCGCTGGTGGCATGGACGCCATACCGCAGCGCCGAGCACACCCCCCAGATGAGCACCGCGCTCAGCACCACCCGGCCCACCGTGCGGAGCACCGTGTCCCAGGAGTCGTGAAGGGCGCGCTGTTCTTCATCCAGGGGTTCGCGACGACCAGCCATGGAGCGGGAGGGTACGTCGTTTGAGGACAAAGTAAATGGCCGCGGCCTCGACTCGTGGCGCGCTCACGTACGGCGCGCGTCAGGGCGCACCTGGACGGTGCCGCGAGCCCGCTCCGGGGGGAAAGAAGCGGGCCCGCGGGGCTCTCACAGGATGGTGCAGAGCTCCGGCGTCCGCTTGACGGGCACCTGGTACATCTCCAGGGAGTTGCCCGTCTCGTCGTCGGTGTACGGGGCCGCCTTGTGGGTCAGCTCCTCGGGGTCGATCTCGTAGCAGAGCCTGTCCTGGTCCCGGGGCAGGGTGTCATCCCGGTCCATGATGATGATGACCTCCTTCTGGGTGGACTCGGACTTCGTGACCCCCAGCAGCGCCACGGTGTGCATGCCGGTGTACCGGGAGCTGGGCAGGGTGATGCCCTCCGCGCTCAGCAGCAGCGGCCCCTTCTCCTTGAGGTGCTTGACGAGCTTGGTCGTCTCCAGCCGGCCAAACGAGTACACATCCAGCTTGGGCTTCTCGATGTCGCTGAGCAGCTTCACCACCTGCATGTGGTCGAAGTAGCACTGCCCGCCCTGCTGGGGGGAGAACAGCTTCGGGTGGGACCCGAGCTTGGGGAAGAGCTTGATGACGTTGGTGCGAGAGATGAACTTCAGCGGCATGGCGTGAATCCTCCTGTGACACGAAGGTGTCGCGGAGGGAGACGCTCGGGCCCGGCGCGGTGTGAATACCTGCTCGCCGCCCTCTATGCTGGGCACATGAAGACCGTGGATGAATGGAAGGCGGCGCTGCGTGCCGCGTTGAAGGAGGCCCTGCGCACCCGAAACACCTCCGCCACGGCGGTGCTTCGGGAGACGCTCGCCGCCATCGACAACGCCGAGGCGCCCGACATGAGCATCGCTCCTGTCCCGGTCGTGACGGGGGGCATCGCTGGCGGCGTGGATGGACTCGGCGCGGGTGAAGTGTCGCGGTTGCTGTTGTCGCCGGAGGCGGTGGAGGCCCTTGTCCAGCGCGAGCTCCAGGAGCGTCGCGACGCGGTGGCGCTCTACACCCGACTCGGCAAGCACGAAGAGGCCCGAACGCTCCAAGCGCAAGTGGAGGTGCTTCTGGCGCTTTGAGCGCGGTCAGTCGTCGTCGACGACGATGCTGGATGGGGTTGGTAGCGATTTCTGTCGCGAAATGCCTCTTTCCCAGAACAATTTGAATTCAGGCGGGTTCGTCCGAACCCATCTGTCAAGAAAATGAAATCTGGCACATGCTGCTTGTCGTAGCCTGAGTTCTTGCCATGGGGGAGCGAGATGAAGCAGGCAGTTATTGGTGTTGCGGTCTGTGTGGCAATGTTCGCATGTGCTGCCAATGCCGCCAAACAGGCCGCCACTGACGCGCCGTCGATATCAACTCAACAGTCTGAAGCAGTTGAAGCCCAGCTTGAATCCGCGGCAGCGAAGACCGAGGCTGCAGAGGCGAAAGTTGAAGCAGCAGCGGCGAGAGTCGAGGCGGCAGACGCGAAGGTTGAGACAGCGGAGGTCCAGAAGACAACCGCAATCGCCGCAGCCAAATCCGCTGAAGACCAACTGAACGACGCTCGCGCCAACAAGCTCATCAGGTACGGAGTCACCGCAGGCTTCGCAGTCGTAGCGCAGTCACGCTCACCTGGCCCCGCGGGCAAGGACGCAAAGCAGAAGAGCCTCAATATCACGACGATGCCATACCTCGTGCTCGTGCCGGCGTTCTGGTTTATCGGTGACAGCCTGGCGACCTACTGTGCCTCGAACTACATCGGACGAGACGAGGCGGCTGCAACGGCTGCGGCGATTGAGCGGGCCCAAGCACGCGCGAGGGTCGCGGCTTCGCCAGACCTCCAGAGGAGGCTCAACAGCTCGGAACAAGAAGTGAAACAGGCTGCGAACGACGAAATCTACGAAATGGCCAGGAGTAAAATCTGGGATCCTGACCCGTCTCTCAAGGGGAAATGTGGCTGGACACGGGTGGGGCTGTATCTGGGGAAGCCATCGGATTATGACGCAAGCATCCAGCCGACGGCTGTGGGGCCAGAACTCAAGCGCAAGGTGAATCCCACCGGGTCGGTGGGAGTGGCGTTTGTGCCAAACGCATATGTGACCGTGTTGCTCGGCTTGACGGCGTCAAGCTACACCGAGCCTGCGGTGCTGGCTGCCGACGGGCAGTCTGAGCAGCCCGAATCAACGCGAAGATTCATGAACTTCACGTTCGGGGTTGGCGGCAATCTGGACTTGCTCGGCGCCATATTCAGATAGATAGAGCTTGGACTCGACTCGTGCCCCCTGTGTCAGGGAAGTTGTCGCCTCGGCTGACGTGCCGAGAGGTAGTCACAGAGGGTGTGGAAAAACGAAAGGCGACGTAACGCTCCCCGGTGAGCACCACCGAAAACGAGGCCGGGTTGTCGCCCGGCCTCACGGGAGCGAGACATCGCCATGGAGAAGAGTCCGCAGGGGGGCCACGTCTGACAGGGTCTCCGGTCAGTCGTCGTCGTCATCGTCGTCGTCGTCATCGACCCAGTCCTCATCCTCGTCGATGGTGTCTCCCTCGAAGTCCGTCTTCGCATAGCAGTCCTCAGCCCAGTGGCCTGACCGTCCGCAGCGAAAGCAGGCATCGGGATCGTCGTGGTGAACCCGGTCGTGGACGCTGTCCTTGATAACGACAAGATTCCGAGAGCGGTTGTCCTCCTTGTCACCGTTGATGTGGTGGACATGTTCTCCGGGAAGGGGCTCACGTCCGAGCTTCTTCTCAGCGACACGGCGGTGTGTGAAGACCCAACGTCCTTGGTCCGCGTCCCAAAACTGTTTGTAGCCGCTGGAGTTGATCCGGGTTTTCAGCTTCCCTGCCATGGTTCCCCCATCAATCGAAGCCGGGGCCAAGTTCACTTCATGCCGTTCGCTGCCGCAAGAACGCCATCGCACTGACGCCACGTCGCGAAGCCCATCGCACCGGTAGGGCTCACCCATCTATCAGGGACAGGAGCGTCAGCCGACGCGACAACTTCCCTGACACCTGAAGCTGAGACACCCAGCGCAAGCGCCGGGTGAAGCTCCTCAGGACTCGAAGCTGGGGGGCTTCTTCTTGCCGCCCTGGAGCTCGGACGCCAACGACGGCAGGCTCCCCAAGCTGGCGCTCCGCCTCAGGGCGGGCCCTCCGCGCGGTTCGAGCACGTGCAGCCGGACGTCCCCGGGGGCGACCGGCAGGGCCAGGGCCCGGGCCGCCGCGATGTCCGCATTGTGGTTCTGTCGCAACTGCAGCGCGGCGGCCCTGCGATTCTCGCTGACGGGCGGCAGCACATGGCCGTTGAGCACCAGGTGCACCGCCAGATGGACGACCCAGGCGCCGCAACTGTCCTGGCCCCTCAAGAGCGCTCCGTCGTTGTCATCCTGATACTGGAGGGTGCAGTGCTCGACTTCGATTCCCGGGAAGGGCAACTGCAGCAGGCGGAGGTCTTCGACAGGGATGTCGTCGGGGTGCAGCGGGTCCAGATAGAGCAGCCTCACGCGGCGGCCCCCGAACGGCTCGGGCTCGCCCAGCGTGATGTAGAGCAGGGCCCAGTGATTGCCGCCCCGGTTGAGCGGCTGGATGATGATCTCCGTGTCCGTGGTGATCGCCGGGTTCACGCCGGTGGTGTACGCGGCGCGGCCCATCTGCCGCCATTGCGGACCGCTGACTCCTGGCAGGACGGCGACGTTCGCCTGGTTCCTGAGCAGATACCGCTGGAGGTTGTAGATGTCGTCCTCCTCGTAATAGTACCCGGGGGCCTGGAGGTTCGGGGCCTCTTGCGACGGGGCCTCGAACGACCCCAGCGCCTCGAATTCCTTCTTCAACGAAGACACATCCTGCTGCTTGCGTGGCTCCGCCCACGCCTCGGCGCTGGCTGACGGGACCTTCTTCTTCGAGCCGTCGGCGGGAGCCTGCGCTTGGAGCGCGCGGAGCGCGACCCGCCTCACCTTGCCCAGGTTCCGGCGGGCCAGCAGCGGGAGGTCCATGATGGGCCGGGGGAGCACCGCCTCCTCGGCGCCGCCGAGGTTGGAGCCGCCAAGCTCGGAGCCCCCGGGGCTGGCATTGCCGCCTGTCCGGAAGAGGTCTCCGTTTCGCATCACCAGCCGGTTCTCGAGCATCGCTCGCCGCGCGAGCGTCTCGTTTTCATCCAGCACCGTCAGACCGTAGGCGCTGTTGCTCATGAGGGTCAGGTGGGGCTTGAGAAAGCTGTTGAAGAACGCCCGGACCGACACGCGGGTGCCACACACCCGCATGACGCCGTGAACCAGGTCTCCGCCCGTGGGGTGCTTGCTGGCGCTGTCGACCATGAACAGCAAGCCCCCGGGCTTCTTGGGCTCCGGGGCTTGCTCCAGGAGCGCCTGGAAGAAGGCCAGATACTCCGCCTTCTCGCTGGAGGTGTTGTTGGTCGTGTCGATGACGACGGCGCCCAGTCGCTTCTGGTTCGGAATGGCCTCACTCGGGATGTTGATGGGATTCGGCGCGCCGTCCATGACCAGCATCCGCACGCCATTCTTGGAGACGATTCCTTGATAAATCGGCTCGTGGTCCAGCTCGAAGTACGGAGCCCAGGCGTTGAGCAACTGCGTGCCTGTCAACCCGCTGTCCTTCAGGCTCCCGCTGGCGCTGAACAAGGCCTTGGAATAGTGCATCCCGTAGAACGTGGCCATCCGGAGCGCGGCCATGCCGGAGAGCACGGAGATCTTCTTGACGGTGAAGCCCTCCGGGGTCGCGACCTCCTCGTCACCGTCGCTCGTGTCGCGCTTCTTCGGTGTCGGTGGGGCCTCGTCCTCGTATTCGGACCCAGAGCCGTAGCCGGACTCCTCGGACTCGAGGAGGCGCTTCATCTTGGGGCCCTTGGCCAGGGGCAGCACGCCGGGGAGCTCGTAGGCGATGGTGGCCTTGACCGGGGGCAGCGCGCACTCGGCCGGGCGGCCGGTGTACCTGGCGACGGCCGCCGCGTAGGTGCTGGCGTTGGCCCGGGGCGTATTCAGGGCGTGGTCATGCAAGACGGCCATCAGGCGGTCGACGGCTTCGAGGGCCAAGGCGGTGTAGCCGTTCAAGGTGCCAATGGCCTCGGGCACCTTCAGCTTCCGCATCTCGGTGATGAACTGGTCGGTGACCGTGAGCGCCGCGGCGATGGCCGCCGCTCCCTTGTCGGGCGGCAGCAGCCCCGGGTCGAGCCGGATTCCGTCCGGGAGGTCCGCGAGCGTCGGGAACACCGAACCGAACCCTTCCCGTGAGACGACCTCGATGCCCAGCGCCCGGGCGCGAAGCTCCTGGGTCAGCACCGCGCCGAAGACACACTGGAGCGCCCGCCATTCTCCCTGGTCCTTCGGGAAGACCTTGCTCGGCCCGCCGATGATGCAGAGCATCGGGTAGCCGTGGATCTGCCAGTCCGGGGTCCGGCTGTCCCTGTGCGGAGTGCCTCCGCTGAGCCGGAAGTTCTTGCCTTTGTAGGTCCGGAGCACCTCCACGCAGACGGCGCGCTTGGACTGGATCGCGATGTCGCTGAGCGGAATCTCCAGGTCCTTGGTCCCTGGCGCGAAGAGCTCGCAGAGCTCGAAGACGCTAGCCCCGTTGACATGGTGGCGGCCACCCGCGCGCGAGGCGGAATCCAGCCCGCCCTTGCCCAGGATGAAGCCCGGGGTGTCGGAGCGCGGATAGGACCGGGATGGGAAGCTCCGGCCCTTCGCCTTCCCCACGGAGAAGAACGTGAACGGCACCATCGAAGTGGCGGACACGGACATGACCGCGAGCAGCCACTCCAGATCGTAGCGGATCCGGGCCGTGCCGCTCTGGGGATCCACTTCCACATGCCATTCCATGCGAAGCCATCCTTGTCGTGAGCGGAAATCCACCAGGTCTGTGTTTCACGCCCAGGCCCCGGAGGATGGCACCTCGGGAGCGACGAGAACACGACCTGCCGCGACCACAGCGGATGCCTCACCTGGATGGCCCGGTCCTCCTTTCCGGGGGAGCAGGGAGGCTTCCCGGACGAGCGGCGGAGGCGCCCCGAGTCATGGAGGACGCTACCGTGCGGGGTGGCCGCGCGGAGCCTGGAGCGCCAGCACGGACGGCACGAAGTCGGGCGCGGTCAGACGCAAGAGCCCCATCCCGATTCCAGCCAGTCCCAGCATCAGCCCCGGCGCTTCGGTGAAGCGGGGCAGGCCGCAGCGCCACGCGCCGTCCTGGCCCTGTGCCAGCACCCGCGCGGCGCGTGAGCGCGCGGCCTGCTTCCAGGTCTCCTCGCCCAGCACCTCGCCCGCCAGGTGCAGCACCTCCAGGTTGCCCACGTCCCCGTGGCACAGGCAGTGGCTGCCGCCGAAGCCCTCGCGCTGCACGGTGGCGAGCCCCGCGCGGAGTTCGTCATGAAGCCGCGCATCGTCCAGGTGGCGCAGCGACAGCAGCCGGGCCAGGACACCGCCCGCGGCTCCGTTGCACCAGGCTGTCATGAAGCCGCTGGGAACCAGTGGCTCGCCTTCCTTCGAGGTGCGCAGGTCCTTCCAGTTGCCGCGCTCCGGCGCGAAGTGGGCCCGCTCGAAGGCCAGTCCCTGACGCGCGGCCTCCCGGTAGCGCTCGTCGCCGGTGAGCGCGGCCAGCTCCGAGAGCGCCCAGACGAAGCCCGCCGCGCCGTGGGCCAGGCCCGTGAGCGCGCGCCCGGCCGCGGGCACCACCCAGGCGCGTCCCCCGTGCTCGGAGTCGCTCGCGGTCTGGAGCATCCGCTCGCCGCACTTGCGCGCCAGCCGGAGCGCCTCCGCGCTGCCGGTCTGCTGGTGGAGCCGCGTCAGCACCAGCGCGGTCCCCGCGACGCCCGCGATCATGTCCAGCGCGGTGTCCGCTTCAATCCTCGCCTCCAGCGAGCCCAGCCCCGCGTGGACCTCGTCCAGCAGCTCGGCGTCGTCCAGCGCCACGGCCAGGTGGCCGAGGACGTAGACGCTCGCCGCGCGGCCCGAGAACGCCCCCACGCCGGAGGGGTCCTGGGACTCGGGCGCGCGCCACTGCTCGCGCACCGGCACCGCCGCCCTGTGCGCCAGCAGGGCGAAGTCCTGCCGGCCCGTCACCGCCGCCAGGTAGCCGAGGAAGAGCGCCACGCCTCCCACGCCGTCGAAGAGGTCCGTGCGCAGGGGAGAGAGCCCCCAGCGGCGGCGCTCCAGGTCCTGGAGGCCCACGCCAATCCAACCGGCGTCGTGGGCGCCCTGGATGGCGCGGGCGGCCAGCAGCTCGCCCAACTGGACCGCGCCGGCCAGACATGCGTCGGGCGTGGCGGGAGGGGGCACCTCCTCCCCGGCGGCGCCTACCGGCACGCGGGGCGCGACGGTCTCCTGCTCGCGCTCGAGCGTCACCATCGACTGGCGGATCAGCGCCACCTGGTCGGCGCAATCCTCGGGGCCCAGGTCCGCCAGCAACTGGCGCGAGCCGTCGAGGCCCGCGCGCGGCAGGTGATCCGGGATGCAGCGTCCCCGGCTGTCCCAGACGTGGCGGGAGCCGGGCCGGGCGGTGAAGACGGGCACGTCGCCCAGCCGCAGGTCTTCGTGCTCGGAGTGCGTCAGGCTTGCCAGCGAGGGGCGCACGCGAACCTCCGCCCACAGCTTGTCGAGCAGTTGGTCCCGGTGGAGCGCGTCGCGCAGGAAGTCCGGGTGCAGGCCCTCCTGGAGGAGGAAGCCGTAGCGCATCGTCGCCCGGGCGATGTGGCGCACCTCCACGTCCCGGAACCCCTCCAACGTCCGCGCCACCTCCTCGCGGTGCTGGAGCAGGAGCCCGTACGTCTCCTGGAAGCCGTCTTCGATGCTCGCCCCGAACGCCGTGACGTCCACGGGCCGGCCCTCCAGCAGCGGGCGGTTGTGGGCCCCCGCGGTGGCGGGCTGCCGGCGGACGACGTGCAGGGTGTCCCGGGCGCGGTCCTCCAGCATGGGCGCGGCGTGGGGGAAGAGCTGGCCGGCCTCTCCGCCCAGGCCGCTCAGCTCCACTCCGGCCCGGCCGTCCCTGCCGAACATGAGCGTGGGCAGCAGGCCGCTGCTGATCACCGAACGCTCCAGGAAGCGCGCGGCGCGGGACACCGCCGTGTCGTCCGCGCGCGGGGGCGGCAGTTGGTGGAAGAGCCCCTCCAGGTCCACCAGCACGGGGAACTCCCCGGCCGCGAGGAGGTTGCCGGAGTGCAGGTCCACGCCGCGCAGCAGGTACAGCAGCGCCAGGTGGCTGCCCTGGCGCCAGTAGAAGCGGGACACGGCGTCGCGGTCCTCGCACCCGCCGGTCTCCACGTGCTCCACCCAGCCATGCGACGCGCGCGTCAGCACCTTCAGCCGGCGATGCGGATGGCGCAGGCCCCAGCGCTCCAACTGCTCCAGCAGGTCCTGGTAGCGCGCCTCGACCTCCAGCGACCGCGGCTTGTAGACGACCCGCAGGCCGGAGCGGAAGGTCAGCAGCGCCACGCTGCGGCCCTCGCGGTGCGGATCTCCCGCGCCGGTGCGCGCCTCCACGAGCGGCCCCGGATCCACCCCCGCGCCGAGCACGGCCACCAGGGCCTCCCGGTCCTCCGCCAGGTGCGTCAGCAGCTCCAGGCTCGTCTGGAGCCAGCGCGCCAGCGACGTCGTCAGCAGCCGCGCCAGCACCGGGTACTCCTCCAGGAACGCGGCGAGCCGGCCCGGGGCCTCCAGGTGGTGCAGGGCGAAGTGTTCGAAGCGCGCCTGGGGGGTGTCACCCACCAGCTCGCCTCGCAGCCGGGCCACGTTGAGCTCCAGCACCAGGCAGCGGGTCGCGGTCTGCATCAACCGCTGCTCCAGCGCGTCCACGAGCCAGGCTTCGGCGCGCGCGTCCAGCAGTGCGTCGGGGGCTCGAGCCGTGCGGGCGGCCAGGTCCTCCACGCCCGCCCTCAGCCGGCGCAGCCCCAGTTGGAGGAGCCGGCGCGTCAGTGACGGCACGCGCATGCGGGGGCTCGATTCCACGGGGGAGGGGAGGGCGACGCCGGCCGCGCGATCCGCCAGCACCTCTTCCAGGAGCGGCAGCCACGTCAGCGCCTCCGGCCGCGTCGTGCTTCCGGCGAGCCTGCGCACGAAGGACGCCGCGTCCAGCCCCACGCCGCGAAGCCGCTCGTCGAAGGACGCCTCATCGCCCAGCGTGCTGCGCCGCCACGCCTGGAGCCGCGCCCCGGCCTGCTGGAGCGCCGTGGCGGAAGGGTCCTCTCCCGTGGCCTCCCGCTCATGGAGGAAGGCAGCCCGCTCCCACGCACCCATCTTCGAGCCCTCGCGCATGCGCGCCCTGCACGTCCGTCTGGACGCGGAAAAAGACAGGCGCGAGGGCTGGAGCCCCCGCGCCTCGGGTGGAACGGGACGGCTCCCCGTGGGGGGCCGCCCGTCACACACCGTCCATCAGCACATCGAGAACGTCAGGTTGGTGCAGATGTACTCACAGGAGTTGGTGGCGGTGAAGCCGATGTCGATCCGGCCGCCGACCACGTCCATCAGCTCGGTCTCGCTCAGCTCGTTCAGCGTCGCGCCGGAGGGGTTCGCGGGAAGCTGAGCGCGCTGCTCGGCGGTGAGGCTCTCGCGGAACGACGGGTCCTTCCAGGCGCGGATGATCAGGTCGGGGGTCATCATGTTGGGCCGCCTCCTTTTTGACGGCCCTCTCAGGCTAGCCCGCGAACTCCGGCTGTTACAAACGTCGCAGCCTTTCCATGTATCGCTGGATGTTTCGGGTATGAGTCGCGGGCGCCCCAGCTTTCCCTGGCGCGTGGAAGGGCAGCACGCGTGGTGAAGCGCCCGGCGCCGAAAACCCCGCAGGCCTACTGCGCCGGTGGGGCTTCAGGGGCCTTCCGCATCGACTCATGGGCGCGGGCGCGCTCCTCGCGCTGCTTCTCGACCAGCTCGCGCGCCTTGACCTTCTGCGGCTCCTCCAGGAGTGCTTCGACCTCGCGGAACGCCGCCGTCTCGTTGTCCTCCATCGCCTGGAGCAGGAGCTGTTGCCGCTTCAACGCTTCGTCGTTCAAGGGCTCGGGAGGTTGGGCCGGAGGCCTGTACGCAGGCCGGCCCCTCGGGCCCGCGGGGCCGGTCCTGACCGGCATGGTTCCCGGCGGCGGGTTGCCTCCCATGGGGGGGCTCCAGATCGCCCGGAGCTCTTCACGCAGGGGCCGGTTGGCCACGGCCAGCGCTTCGTCCCGCTGGCCAATCTGGATCAACTGGTCGGTGCTCAGCCCCAGCTCCTGATGGTGCTCGAGCAGCAACGCGAGGGGCGACTCGAAGAGGATCCTGGGGGGCGGCCTCCGCTGTTCCACCGGGGGCGACGATGCGCAGGCAGTAACAAGGGCCACCAGCAACAACCCCGGCATGAAATGGCGCGGCGACATTCGTCCTCCTTGGAGCGTGTGCCTTCTCTCTAGTCCGATACCGCGTCCCACAGAAGGACCCGGCTGTCCTGGCGCCGGGCACACTGACGTAGAGTGCACGGGTGACGTCCCAGCCTGATGACTCCGCCGGCCTCAATGACGGCTACGTGTACCGCGAGCGCATTGGCGCGGCCTTCGTGGGGCGCACCTCGCTCGCCCACCTGGCGAGCACGTACCGGCACTCCACCGAGGAGGAGTGGCGTGCGCGCTTCGTGCGCGGCGAGGTGCGACTGGACGGACTCATCGCGACCGGCGACGAGGTGCTGCGGGTCCACCAGGAGCTCTGCTGGCACCGGCCGCCCTGGAGGGAGCGGGAGACGCCCGACAGCTTCGAGCTGGTGTACGAGGACGCTGCGCTGCTCGCGGTCATCAAGCCGAGCGGGCTGCCGACGCTGCCCTCCGGCGGCTTCCTCAAGAACACGCTGCTCTCGTTCGTGCGGCGGCGCTGGCCGGAGGCCTCCGCGCTGCACCGGCTGGGGCGGGCGACTTCGGGGCTGGTGCTCTTCTCCCGCACGCATGACGCCGCCGCGAAGCTCCTGCGCGACTGGCGCGAGGGCGACGTGGAGAAGCGCTACCGGGCGCTCTCGGATGGGGTCGCGGCGCAGGCGTCCTACGACATCCACGCGCCCATCGGGCTGGTGCCCCACCCCGTGCTGGGGTCGGTGCACGGGGCGACCGACACCGGCAAGCCGTCACACAGCCGCGCGGAGGTCCTGGAGCGGCGTGACGGACAGACCCTCTTCGAGGTGCGAATCCACACCGGCCGCCCCGAGCAGATCCGCATCCACCTGGCGTCCATCGGCCATCCGCTGACGGGAGATCCGATGTTCGCCTCGGGAGGCCTGCCCCGCGAGCACGCGCCCGGTCTGCCCGGAGATGGCGGCTACCTGCTCCACGCGGAGACGCTCGCGTTCACGCACCCCCTCACGGCGGAGCGCCTGCGGCTGCACGCCCCACCTCCAGCCGGGTTGAGGACCGCGGCGGAGGCCTGAGCCCCCGCACGCAAGGGCCTCAATAGGTGCCCCACCGCGAAGGAAGCGGCCCGCTCCACTGCGTCTGGCTCCCCGGGGTCGTCAACGGCGCGGTGCCGCTGATGCGCATGACGCTGGAGCTCGCGTTGAGGTCGGACCAGTTCACGGCGATGTTCCGGCAGTAGCGGTCCTTCGCGAAGCCGGTGGTCATGTCGTGGATGCAGGGCGTGGCATCCCAGACGCGGTCCGCTTGCAGGCGCTGGACGGCGGTGACGACGCTGGCGGGCATCTCGCCGGAGGCCCGGACGAAGGGAACGCCATCGACGGGCACGCCCTTCGACGACAGCAGCTCGAACACCTTGCCGGAGTAGCTCAGCGTGCCCGCCATGCTGAAGTCCCAGGCGCTGGCGCTGAAGGGCTGCGCCTGCCCACAGGAGGCCGGGTCGCCGGGCGCGTCCGTGCAGGCGCCGCCGAGGTGCAGCACCAGCACGGCGCCCGTCTCCACCGTGTAGCCCTGGGGGAAGGTGAAGGCGAAGTCGGAGTTGGTGAGCTCCTGGAGGGAGATGCCGCTCAGCGTCCCGCCGGAGACGGCCACCAGCTCGATGAGGTCCTGCGGGGCGTCAGGGTTGATCTCGGTGATGCGGAGCGAGGCCTCCGGCGGAGGCTCCCCCGCTTCCGGGGAACCCGCGTCGCCGGAGCCCGCGTCGGAAGTGCTGGCGTCCACACCCGCGTCACCCGTGCCCGCGTCCCCGGCCCCCGCGTCTGGCGAGGGTCCCTGTACGCAGCGCTCTTCCACGCAGACGATGGCGGGGCCCCGGGACGCACAATCCGCCGTGTCCGTGCACTCGGGGTCGGAGCAGGCGGAGACGAGCGGGAGCAGGGCAAGGGCTGCGAGTCGCGAGCGGAGCATGGGGCGGACCTGGAGGCGCGGTGGGGGAGCGCCCTGAAACATAGGAGAAATGGGCGCGCGGGTGAGGAGCAGAGCGCTGGCCCGGCTCCTGGCCGCCCGTCACCTGGAGATGGAAAGTGGCGTCGCGGCCTGCCGAAGTACAATGAGACACTGGTTTCGACTCGCCTCACCTTCCTTCGACCTGCCCCCTGGAGCCCGTGCGAGCCGCCCCCCGCATGACTTCCGTGTGATGTCACGACGCATGACAGTGGCGCTGGGCCTGTGCGCCCTGGCCTTCCTGGGGGCGCTCCTGCTCATCCGGTGGCACGGCGGACGCGGAGCCCCGGCCGTGGCCCGGCCGGGAGCGGCTGTCCCACCGGAGGTCGTACCGCGTGTGGTGCCGCCGGCATCACCGCGCGAGGGCTTCCTGGGCGTCATCGTCGCCAGCGGCAGCGTGGACGTGGCCGCCCGGATGGAGGGCACCCTCGAGCGCATGAACGCGCAGGTCGGAGACACCGTGCGCCAGGGCGCGGTGCTCGCCCAACTGGACACGCGGGCCCTCCAGCGCGAGCTGGCGGTGGCGCAGGCGTCGCTCCAGGCGGGGGAGGCGGAGCAGCACATCGCCACCATCGCGCTCACGGAGATGCAGGAGCGGCTCCAGCGCCGCTCCGACCCGAAGCAGCGGGCCCTGGGCGCCCTCTCCGAGGAGGAGCTGGCCACCGCGCGCTTCCAGGAACAGACCGCCGTGGCCCGCCTGCGCGCGGCGGAGGCGATGGTGGCCGAGCGCAAGGCGCGCGTGGCGCAGATCGCCCAGAAGATCTCCGATGCCTCCGTGCTCGCGCCCTTCGACGGACAGGTGGCGAACCGCTACCTGGACACCGGCGCGATGGTGGCCCCCGGCCGCGCCGTCTTCCACCTCATCCGCTCCGGCTCGCAGCAGGTGCGCTTCGCCGTCCCGGAGGACCAGTCGGCGGGCCTCACGGTGGGCACGCGGCTGTCCGTGGAGCTGCCGTCCCTGGGGCAGGTCCTGGAGGGCAGGGTGGAGAACCTGGCGCCAGAGGTGGACGCGGCCTCGCGCATGGTCCTGGCCATCGCGAGCGTGCCCCGGGAGGGCCATGCGCCGGTGCCCTCGGGGGCCGTGGTGCGGGTGTTCGTCCAGAAGGACGCCGCTTCCCAGGCGGTCACGCCATGACGTCCAGGCCGAGCCCGTACCGCAAGGAGGCGCTGGAGTACCGGCAGCAGGCCCACGTGGAGTCCGGAGGGGACGTCCTGCGCATCAGCCCCGTGTGGACCCGGTGGGCCTACTGGGTGCTGCTGGGCGCGCTGGCCTGTGCGCTGCTCTTCTTCTGCGTGGGCACGCTCTTCGAATACGCGGCGGGCCCCGCGCTCATCCGCGTGGAGGGCAAGACGGACCTGACGGTCGCGTTCTCCGGCGTGGTGCTGAGCGTGGACGCGCAGCCCGGCCAGCGCGTCGTCGCGGGCCAGCCGCTGGTGCGCTTCGCGTCCGAGCAGGAGCAGGGGACCCTGGCGCGCATCTCCCGCGAGTTCGAGCTGCAGCTCGTCCGCTACCTGCGCGACCCCTCGGACGAAGGGGCCCGCCAGGCGCTCACGGGCCTCAGGGCCGAGCGCGAGCTGGCGCAGGCCCGGCTGGAGGAGCGCACGCTGCGGGCGCCCCACGCGGGCGTCGTCGGGGACCTTCGCTTGCAGCCCGGCCAGTACATCTCCTCCGGCATGCGCGCGCTGTCGCTTTGGGGAGACGACGCCACGGTGGCGGTGCTGGCGTTCCTGCCGGGCCAGTACCGGCCGCTGCTCGTGCCGGGCATGGACCTGCGCCTGGAGCTCCAGGGCTTCGCCTACGAGTACCGCGACCTCGTCATCGAGTCCGTGGGTGATCAGATCATCGGGCCCGGCGAGGCGCGGCGCTACCTGGGGCAGGAGCTGGGGGACGCCATCCCCCTGGAGGGAGCGCTGGTGCTCGTGCGCGCGCGGCTGCCGCTGCGGACGTTCGTCCGCGAGGGGCGGACCTTCAACTACTACGACGGCATGCCGGCGCGGGCGGAGGCGCGGGTGAAGTCGGAGAGCATCCTGCTCACGCTCGTCCCCGGACTGAAGGAGCTGCTCCCCCATGGCGGATGAATCCGGGCGGGGGCTCGTGGAGCGCTTCCCCGCGCTCAGGAGGCTCCAGGAGGCGGTGCGCGGCCAGCGCATCCCGGAAGTGCGGCAGATGACGCCGGCGGAGTGCGGCCTCGCCTGTCTGGCCATGGTGCTGGGCTTCCACGGCCGGGGCGTGGGCCTGGACGACCTGCGGCGCGTGATGGGGACCGCCCAGGACGGGCTCGCGGCGGCGCACCTGCTGACCGCGGGGCGCGCCTTCGGCCTGCGGGGACGGGGCGTCTCCGTGGACCTGGACGGCGTGCCCCTCCTGCCGGAGGCGTCCGTCCTCCACTGGAAGTTCACCCACTACGTCGTGCTGGAGCGGTGGACCCCCGACGGCGTGCACATCGTCGACCCGGCGCAGGGCCGCCGCTTCGTGTCCATGGAGCAGTTCCGGCAGTTCTTCACCGGCGTGGCGCTGCTCTTCGAGCCCGGCGAGGGCTTCGTGCGGGCCCCGGGCAAGCCCCGGCGCAGGTCGCGCTACGTGGAGAAGTTCGCGCGCCAGTCCCAGACGCTCACGCGGGTGTTCGTCCTGTCGTTGATGTTGCAGGTGCTGACGCTCTCCATCCCCCTGCTGACCGGCCTGGTGGTGGACCGCGTCGTGCCCCGGGGCGACTACCACCTGCTGCTGGTCCTGGGCGTGGGCCTGGGCGCGCTGGTGTGCTTCCACCTGCTGACCTCGCTGGTGCGCAGCCACCTGCTGCTGGAGCTGCGCACGCGGGTGGACTCGGACATGACGCTCGGCTTCCTCGAGCACCTGGTGTCGCTGTCGTACCCCTTCTTCCAGGTGCGCGCCGCGGGCGACCTGATGGCGCGCCTCAACGTCACCGCCACCGTGCGCGAGGTGCTCTCCTCCAGCCTCGTGTCCACGCTGCTGGATGGCGTGCTGGTGGTGCTCTACTTCGCCATCCTGACCGTGGCGAGCCCCGGCACGGCCCTGCTGGTGGGCGCCCTGGGCGCGTTGCAGGTGCTGGTGTTCGAGGTGTCCCGGCGCCAGCAGCGCAGCCTGCTCGCGCGCAACCTGGAGCTGGAGGCGCGCAACCAGAGCTACCAGATTGAAATGCTGACGGGGATGCAGACCCTGAAGGCCTTCGGCGCGGAGCACCGCGCGGTCCAGCACTACTCCGGCCTCTTCGTGGACGTGCTCAACGTCTCCCTGGCCCGGGGCCGGCTGACCGCCTGGGTGGACGCGCTCACCGGCACGCTGAAGCTGAGCGCGCCCCTGCTGCTGCTCTGCCTGGGCTCGCTCCAGGTCCTGGAGGGGCGGATGAGCCTGGGGACGATGCTGAGCCTCAACGCGCTGGCCGTGGCCCTGCTCACGCCCCTGGCGAGCCTGGTGGCCACGATGGGCCAGTTGCAACTGGTGGGCAGCTACATCGAGCGCATCGACGACGTGCTGGACACCCCGGTGGAGCGCGAGCCGGCGCGGCCGGAGGCGAGCGTCCCGTTGCAGGGGCGCATCGAGATGGAGCGCGTGTCGTTCCGGTTCGGTCCCCTGGCGCCGATGATCGTCCAGGACGTGTCCGTGCGCATCGAGCCCGGGCAGCTCGTGGCCATCGTGGGGCGCTCCGGCGCGGGGAAGAGCACGCTCGCGAACCTGCTCCTGGGGCTCTACCTGCCCACGGGGGGCCGGGTGCTCTACGACGGCGTCGACCTGGAGCAACTGTCCTTGAGCGCGGTGCGGGAGCAGGTGGGCATCGTCCTGCAGGAGGCCTCCTTCTTCGGGGCGACGCTGCGCGCGAACATCGCGCTCGGCGCCCCCTCGGCGCCCCCGGAGCGCATCGTCGCCGCGGCGAAGCAGGCGCAGATCCACGACGAGATCCTGGCCATGCCGCTCCAGTACGACACGCCGCTGGCGGACCGGGGGATGTCCCTGTCCGGAGGCCAGCGGCAGCGGCTGGCCCTGGCCCGCGCCCTGGTCCGCGACCCGAAGATCCTCCTCTTGGATGAAGCGACGAGCGCCCTGGACTCCGTCACGGAGCACCGGGTCCAGGACGCGCTGGCCTCGCTGAACTGCACCCGCATCGTCATCGCGCACCGGTTGAGCACCATCCGCAAGGCGGACCTCATCCTGGTGATGGAGAACGGGCACATCGTCGAGCAGGGGAGTCATGAGACGCTCCTGCGAACGGACGGGGCCTACGCCCGGCTGGTGTCCGCCCAGCTCTAGCGTCCGCGCGTCATGACGCCGCCCTGCTCCAGCAGCCCGAAGAGCTCCAGCAGGGCCTCCACGGGAAAGACATGGCCGTACTCCGCGTGGGCCGCGTCGCGGATGTCCGCCACGGAGCGCTTGCCGTCGGCGTAGCTCGCGAGCGCATCCGCCAGTTGGTAGAAGCGCAGCTCGCTCTCCCCCTGCTCGCGCAGGGCCGTGGCCGCGGCGCCCATGGCGGCCTTCACCGCGTCCACCCGGGCCTGTGCACCGGGCATCGCGCGGCGCTCCAGCTCGTCGAACGACGCCAGCTCCTGGCCCTTCACGCGACGCGGAACGAAGGCCCGCGCCTTGCGCTCGGCTTCGCCCAGCGCGGGCTCCTTCAGGGACACCCCGCGCGCCTTGCCGTCCGCCTCCAGGCGCTTCAGGGCCTGGGACTCGGCGGTCTCCAGCGCCTGGACCATCGCCTTCACCGGCTCCGCGGGCGCACCCAGGGCCAGGCAGGAGCGCAGGGCGTCGCGTTCACGCTGGTAGCCCGCGCGCACCCCGGCGCGGGCCAGCCGCGCGAAGCCGGGCACCTGCGCGGCGGGCGTCGAGGCCAGCTCGCGGCGGGCCCGGAACTCGTCCTCCGCCACGCGCTTCGCGCCGTGCACCGCCACCAGGCGCGCGAGCTCCAGGGCGCCCGGGCCTTCGGCCCACGCGGCGACGGTGATGCCCGCCAGCCCCGCGAAGGCGGCGCGGTGCAACTGGGTGGGGTCCACGTTCTCCGGCCGGTCTCCGCTGGTGTGGTAGCCGTCATCCGGCCACGTGGAGTAGGCGACGCCAGGGATGCCGTGGTCGTTGAAGAGCTGGTGATCCGAACCCCGGCTGTAGCGGTCCATGTGCGCGTCCATCGGGTCCTGCGAGCCGGTGACGGACCCGATGCGGAAGTCCTTCCTCCGCGGGTAGGCCACCCCGTTGAAGCGGTTCATGAAGGCCACCGTGGACTCGGACACGGCGTTCACGAAGCTGCCGTTCCAGTCAGGCGTGTACGAGACCTGGAAGCGCGAGTGGGCGCGGGTCATGCTGGCGCCGAGCATGTCGAAGTTGAACTGCGCCACCCGCCGCACCGGATCCGCGCCGTGATGGGCGAACCACTCGCGGGTGCCCTCGAACTCCGGCAGCCACAGCACGCGCAACGTGCGCACCGGCGGGGGCAGCACCCCCCGGCGGATGAGCGTGGTGTACGTGCGCACCAGCTCCAGCAGCGTGGCGGAGCCGGAGGCGTTGTCGTCGGCGCCGGGCTTGTAGTGGTCCAGGTGGGCGGTGAGGACGATCTCCTCTGTGGCGAGCGTCCCGGGGATGACGCCGCTGACGATGCTGAGGTGGCCCGTGGGCGCTTGCGTGGCGACGCTCACGTCCACCTTCACCGGCCCTTCCTGCAACTGGGCGCGCAGCTCGCGCCCCTGCCGGTCGGACACCATGAACAGGAAGGGCGTGCGTGCGCCCTGCGGCATCAGGCTGCGGGGGACCATGGCCCAGCCCACCTGATCCGGGAAGTCGCCGTCCATGCGGTGGGGCGCGTTCCACGGCGGCGTCGTATAGGACGACACCACGCCCACGGCGCCCAGCTTCACCACGGCGGTGCGCAGCGCGGGCACGGGGTGCCCCCGGGTGAGCACCACCTTGCCCTTCAGGTCCTTGCCCGCGAACTCCGCGTCCTGGGTGCCCGTGCCCACGTCGACGAGCTCCAGGTCCTTGCCCTCGAAGCTGCCGCTGCCGATCGCCAGGGACATGGGCAGGTCGGCGTAGGACGTCACGCGGTGCCGGTGGGGACCGGCCACCCACAGCTCGCCGTGCGTGGCCCGCCACTGGGGCCCATCCTTCATCGCCTCCAGGCGGACGTCCTGGAGCCCCGCGGCCTCGGCGGCGGCCTTCGTCCAGGCGGCCGCCTCCGAGTAGCCATCCACGCTGTCGCGCGCGAGCAGGGACAGGCGCTGCACGCCGTCATGGATCCGGTCTCCCGAGCTCTCCTGGATGAGGGCGCGCACCACGTCGTCCCGGAGCACCATCCCGGTGGTGGGCGAGATGGGCCCCAGAGGGGACACGGGGGCCTGGGCGGAGGCGCCGAGCGATGCGAGCACGGCGAGGAGGGCGAAGGGCAACGGGCGGAGGGGCATGGCTTCGCCGTTCTATACCGTGCTGGCGGGGAAGACCTCCGCGGCTCGAGGTCCGGGGCGAAGCGCTCGACTGGGTGGTCCCGGATACGAGCGAGGGCATCCAGCTCGCCTTCGATCGCCGCGCGCGCCATGGGGTGGAGCTATTCGGACCTGCTCCTGAACATGCTCGCCGACGCCTGGTCCGATTCCGCTAGCGAGCCCGGACGACGCTCAGGGGGACGTACCGCTCGGCGGAGTTCAGCGCCACGTCGCCGTCGGTGCCTCCGAGGATGAGCACACTCCCGGATTCCAACCACGTGGCAGTGTGAGAGGTGCGCGCCGATGACATGGGGGCGATGGGCTCCCGGCCGCCATCCCGCCGGAGTATCTCCGCGGAGGCGTGCGGCTGCGCATAGGGGGTGGAGTATCCGCCCGTCACCAGCACCTCGCCCGAGGGCAGGGCGGTGGCCGTGTGGAAGAAGCGGGCTTCCCTCATGTCTGCCTGGGGCGTCCACGAAGCGCTGACTGGCTCGAAGAGGTCCACGGTCGGGAGGACCGTTGCAGGTGAACCCGCGATGGAGCCGGTGACCAGGACCTCTCCAGAGGGCAGCAGCGTCGAGGCGTGGCCGTTACGCCCACGGCCCATCCGCTGCGAAAGGAGTCGCCATCCTCCATCCGGTTGGTACGAGTTGTAGACCTCGGCGGTTGTCTCCGCTCCGTCGCGATGGAAGCCGCCGATGGCCATCGCTACGCCACCGTCCAGCAGGGTGAGCGTCAGCGTGTTGCGCTTGCGGTTCAGGACGCCCGCATTCGTCCAGCGGTCGTTGTCCGGGTCATAGAGTTCGGAGGTGTCCAGCCCATCGAAATCCGAGAAGCCGCCACCCGTCACCAGCACCATCCCCGAGGGCAGCAAGACGGCGGCATGACCGGCACGTGCTCCACCAGGCATGGGACTGACCTCAGTCCATTGATTCGCAGCCACGTCGTAGATTTCAGCACTGTCCAGCGCGCCACCCGTGGGGCCCCTGCCTCCGACCACCAATACATTGCCATTTCGCAGCAGGGTGGCGGTGTGGGCCATGCGGGCCGTCCTCAGGTTCCCCCCGGGACTCCAGATGTTTGAGGCGACGGTGTAGAGCTCCGTCGTTTTCGTCGGGCTGACCGCCGAGCTGTCTCCCGTGCTGCTTCCGCCAACAACGAGCACCCGGCCATCTTTCAGAACGGTAGCCGTATGCGCTGTGCGCCGCATCTGCATCGGGTTCACGGGCTTCCACCCCGGCGGTTCGCGTCCGCCATCGGGAAGGCCCCCGTCAGGTCCTGCGTCCCCGCCGTCCTGCCCCGCGTCCCCGCTGTCCTGCCCCGCGTCCCCGCCGTCCGCTCCACCTCCATCCTGGATGGCATTGCCGTCAGGCCCCGCATCCGGCCCGCCCTCACTGCAGATGACAGGGTTGTCGAGGCAGAACCGGTCCACCTCTTTGTCGACATCGAGGCACGCGGCGGCCTGGACGCCGAGCAGCAGCAATCCCAGGGCTGTCGAGCGAGGCATGGGCCTCATGGCCACCTCCCAGACACGAACACGGACGTCCCATCCAGCCCGAGTTGCACGGGCACCGGCTTCTTCGGTGACCCCAGCAGATACATCCCCGTGGAGGCGCCCAGCCCCACCAGCCCCGCGACCAGCAGCCCCGCGGAGGCCGTCTGAAGCCTTCGCGCGCTTTTGGCCACGTTCCTGGCGTCGGCCGCTGAGTGGATGTCCTTTGCCACGTCATCCAGCTTCGACTTCCGCCCCTCCGCCACTCCCCAGGAGACGCCCGCCGCGACGACGAGGGCCCCTCCCGCCACGGCGGGAACGAGCGCCCGGTCTCGCAAGGTGGAGTGCGTGCCGGATGCCTCTGACACGGGAGAGGATGAAGACTCCGGGAGTCCCGTGGCCACGACGGGGAGCGGCTCTCGTGGCGCCTGAAGCTCCTGTGCCTCCAAGGAGGCCTCCTGCTTCAGGGGCTCACTGCCAGCCCCTCGCGCGGCCAACTCGCTCAGGACGCCCTTGCGCACCGCTTCGAAATACCGTTTCACCTTGGGCGAGACCTTCAGCGGCAACTTCGCATCAGGGTTCAGTGTGAGAGCGGCCTTGAATGAGGCGTCGGCGTCGCGCAACCTTCCGCTCAGCTCCGCCAGGATGACGGCCTGATAGAGCGACATCACCACCTCGTCCTCGGCCCCCTTCGATGCCTCCTTGCAGCGGGCTACCTGGTCCAGGGCACGCTCGTACTCGAGGTCCTCGATCAACAGGTTGATGAACTCCGCGCAGATGCGCACGGGGGGGGAGACGTCGCCTCGGGCCACCCTTGGGAGGAGGGTGAACCCCAGGAGCAGGACCCAGACACAGGTGCCGTGCCGCCACGGGATGCCCGACAAAATGGCTCTTGCCTTGCTGTAGGAGGAAGAACGCATCGCATTATCTTTCATCGCTCGGGGGAGTGGCCGCCCATGGAGTCGAGGAGAAAGAGGGGGCGGGCCCCAAGGCATCCCAAAAAAGCCCTGGGGCCCCTCACCCAGCGTTTCAGTCCAGCAAGCCCTGGAGGCTGAAATCCAGTCGGCTGCTGACCAATCCCAACAAGCTCTCCAGCGTGAGCCGGTCCTGCTTCAGCCGGGGCGTGAGCTCCATGCGAACGCGCTCGAGCAACTGCTCGCGGGCCTCCGCGATCCTGCGCGCGATGCCGGAGCGCGAGCCGCCATACATGAGCGTCAGTCGGTCCATCGTGAACCCATGGAGATGGTGAAGGCGCAGCAGGGTCCGCTCCTGCTCGGGGAGCACCGCCACCGCCTTCTTGAGCGACTCGACGAGGAGCTGGCGCGCGTCTTCGCGCAGCAGCGCGTACTCGGGGTCGCCCGGGGCCAGGAGCCGCACGAGATCCTCGGCAGGCTCCGCGACGAGCTCATGGCGCGCGTCCCTGCCCACCAGCTCCCCGGCGATGCGCGCGGCGACGATGCCCACCCAGGTCAACAGGGGCCCTCGTCCCCCATAGCTCGAAATCCTCGGGGGCGTGTCGCCGCTGCCCACCAGCAGCCGCTCGCGCAGCACCTGCAGCACCTCGTCCACCATGCTCGGCGACACCCTCCCGAGCCGGGCGGGGATGTTCCGGAGGATGTCCTGCTCGAAGGCCCGGAGAGCGGAGGGCTCCCCACTGGCGCAGGCGCACGCGAGGTACAGGTCGGCGCCGTGGAGGACGCGCATCACCTCCAAGGTCCTTCCCGCGGGCAGGTGCCGGGCCAGGTGCCGCACGAAGGACTCCGCCGGGAGCGGCGCCGGGGCCCCGGCCCACCTGCTCCGGGCCGCCTCGATGTATTGGTTCAGCAGTCCCTCCAATCCCTCCACAGCGTCCAGCTCCGCGCGCTGCTCCCGGGGCAGGTGCGCCCGCAGCAGCGCCGCCAGGGAGCCTGTCTTGCGTTGCTCGCTCATCGCTTCGCCTCCCGCTGTTGCCAGGCCAGCACCCTCTGGAGTTCCGGCTGGCCGCGGACTCCCACGGACTCCAGCCGCGTCCGGGCCTCTTCGGCCAGTTCGAGCGCTCGCGTCCGGTCCGGAGCGGGGCGCCCTTCGAGGAGCGCCCGGGCCAACAGGAAGGAGGTCCTCCCGGACGCCTCCGCGTCACCGGGTGCGCCCCAGCGGGTCTGGATGCGACGGGCGCGCTCGAGCAACGGTGTGGCCTGCGCCGCCGCGCCCAGTGCCAGATGCGCCTTGCCGGCGCAGGTCAGTGCGTTGGCACCATCCTGGGACTCCGCGCCATCGGCCTTCTCGGTGAGGGTCACCGCCCGCTCGCAGTACGCGAGCGCCTCCTTCGGGGCTCGTGTCGCCAGGGACAGCTCGGCCAGCAGCAGCAGCACGGACACCTTCTTCCCGGCCTCTGGGCCGGAGTCCTGCTCCAGCCGCATCAGCGCGTCCAGCAGGTCGCGCCGCGCCTCGGGGTAGCGGCCCGCCTTCAGGTGCACCTGCCCCCGGACGGTCAGCGGCAGGGCGGCGCGCGGCGAGTCCGGGCCCAGCGAACGCTGGACTCGCTCCAGGGCCTCCGTGGCGAAGGCCAGCGCCTCGGCGCCCTGGCCCGCCTCGCGAGCGAGGACCGACTGCTCCGTGAGCGCGAAGATGACGGTGATGTGATTGGGGCCCCGGCCCCGCTCGAAGATGGCGCGTGCCCGTTCCACCTGGGAGCGCGCCTCCTCCAGCCGGCCTTCCAGGCGCGAGACCCCGGCCAGGTTCAGCAGCACCGTCCCCATCGGAGTGGTCTCCGGGCTGGAGGACGCCTCCTGGAGGGCCAGGGCCCTGCGCCAGGCTTTGACGGCCTCCGCGTGCCGGCCCACCTCCAGCGAGGCCGTGGCGACCCGGTTGTAGGAGGTCACGAGGGCCGGGTTGTCCGGGCCCAGCAGGCGCTCGCGCAGCGCCAGGGCCTCACGGTGGAGCTTCAGCGCTTCCTCATAGCGGCCCTAGCCGTAGCGGATGCGTCCCAGTTGGTGGATGAGGTTGGGCGTGCGCAGGCTGTCCGGGCCGTTCCTCCGGCGGGAGAACTCCAGGCCCTGGAGCGCCTCCTGCTCCGCCTCGGGGAGCTGGCCGTGCGCCTCTCGCAGCGACGACAGGCGCGTGTGCAGGTCCGTCGTGATGTCGGGGAAGCGCTCCCGTCCCAGCCGCTCGACGGCGGCCCGGGCGTGTTGGATGAGCTTCTCCGCTTCCTCGGCGCGGGACTGCTCCTCGCCCACCGCCCAGATGAGCTCCAGCCAGGCGCGGGCCACCGTCTCGTCGTCACGCGCGGCCTCGCCCGCCCACAAGGCCTGGTAGAGGAACGCCTCCGCTTCCCTGGGTTTGTTGAGGCCCCCCAGGAACACGCCGTGGGCCAGGAGCACCTCCGCCCGCAGCGGCTTGTAGTCCAGCCCCTTCAGCTCCTCGAGGAGGGCTGCCGTCACCGCGAGCCCCTCGGCGAACCGGTGCGACAGGAGGTGGGCGCGGGCCTGCGCCAGCTTGTGCCGTGCCGCCTCCACCGGGGCCCGGAGGTTTTCAGGCGGCTGCGGCCGGGCGGAGAGGCCGGGCGCGTCCCGGCAGCCGGCGAGCCCCTCCAGGGAGGTCGTCAGCGGGTGCGCGTTCTGCACCGTCAGCACGTCCGCCTTCTCCAGCACCTCGGTCACGGCGGCGAACTGCCAGAGCCGCGCGTCGAGGCACGCGGCCGTCTGCCAGGCGACGTCCGCCGTGCCGCTGTCCGCGGCCATGCAGGCCTCGGTGCGAAGCGTCCGCCACTGGGCGGCGTAGGCGTCCAGGGCTGACGCGAGCTGCTCCCATGCTGGCGCGGCGTAGGACGCGCCCGTGGACAGGAAGGCCGTGCGGATCCGTTCGCGCCGGGCGGGGCTCCAGGCCACCGTGAGCTTCTCCACTTCCTGCTCGCAGTGGCTCCCCTCGCGATGAGTCACCCCGTAGGCCGCGAGGGTGCCCAGGACGCCCGCCACGGCCGCCACGGCCGTCATCCGCGCAAGCCACCGGATGGGCCGTGGCGTGAGGGCCGCCAGGAGGGACTCCATGGAGGGGAAGCGCTCCTCGGGGTTGGCGCTGAGTCCCCGGAGGACCGCGCGCCGGACCCGGGCTGGGACCTTCACCTCCCGCTTCGGGGGGCTGATGGTGCCTTGCCGCGCGGCCTGGGCCAGCTCCTGGAGGGTCGCACCCTGGAAGGGGCGCACGCCAAAGAGGGCCTCGTGGAGCGCCACGCAGAAGCTGAACGCGTCGGAGCGCGCGTCCGCATGCTGGCCTCCCAGGATCTCCGGAGCCATGTAGGCGGGCGTGCCCAGGAGCTGGCCCGTCCGGGTGAGATGCTTCATGGCGGCAACCGGGGCCTTGTCGGGCTCCTGGAGCGGAGCGCCCTCGTCCTGCTGGAGCGGGCCGGCGATGCCGAAGTCCGTCACGAAGACGCGGCCCTCCTTGCTCAGGAGGGTGTTGGCGGGCTTGAAGTCACGGTGCACCAGGCCCGCGGCGTGCGCGGCGGCGAGGCCCTTGCCTGCTTCGCGGAAGACCCGCAGCACCTCCTTCCAGGGACGCGGCTCCTGCATCCACTCCGCCAGCGTGGTGCCCTCCACCAACTCCATGGCGAGGAAGACGCCGTCTGCATGGGTGCCCACGTCGTAGAGGGTGACGACATTGGGATGGTCGAGCCGGGCGAGCGCCTGTGCCTCGCGCAGCAGCCGCTGCCGCAGCTCTTCGCGTTGGCGTCCCTCGGAGCGCAGCATCTTGAGGGCCACCCGGCGTCCCAGTTCGGGGTCATCCGCCGCGTACACGACGCCCATCGCGCCAGAGCCGATGCGCTCTCGCACCACGTACCGGGAGAGCTTGTCTCCCGGCAGCAGTAGCTGGGACGGCGCCTGCGCGGAGGCCTTCGGAGCACCGGCCAGGACCTGGGTGTCATTCCCCGCCGCCAGGACCCAACGGCAGTCCGTACAGCCTTCCAGGTGCGCCAGGACAGCAGTCTGGTCCTCTTCGGAGAGCAGCCCCGCGAGAAAGTCCGTCAGCGTCGCTTCCTGTGGACATGAAGCCATATGTGCTCACTCCGCGAAGCGTTCCGGTCCGCCAGACAAAGCGGAAGGTTGATTCAAGCGTGTGTGGATTTTTCCGTTGAAATCCAGATGCCCAGCTTAGTCCACTCCCTGTCTCTCCGCAGTGTATGGGCAATCATGCGTTGACTCGCTCACGGAGGAAATCTTGAGGGAATCTTGGGACGCGGGCGGGCCCATTCCCTCTTTCCCCACGAGTGCATGGGCAGTCCTGCGGTGACGCGCACAGGGATCGGGGATGTACCTACTGGATTCTTGATTTTCAAGAAGCGCACTCGGCGTTCCGTGGGCTCTGTGTGTCTGTGTCTGCCGCCCATTCGGGTGGTGTCTGCCCATTCCGACGATGGGTTGTGAATCCTTGTCAAGAGGGGAGTGTCCCATGGGCGCTGTCGCACCTGCGAGTGGTCCGGGAGCAAAGGTAGACGCTGCCGAGCAGCAGCGAAAAGCGCAGGCGGACCAGCAGAAGGCGGAGGCGGCGAAGGTCGCCGCCGATGCCAGGATCAAGGCGGCGGCGGATGCCCGGAACGCCTTGCCTCCGGTCCGGCGCGCCGCGACTACCGCGCGACAGGAGAAGGCCGCCGCGGCCACGAACGCCAAGGACGCGAGCAAGGACGCGCGGAAGCCAGGGCAGACACCCTCGGAGGTGAAGAAGTCCAGTGCGGCCTCCGACACCGCGGAGAAGAAGCTCAAGGAGGCCACCGGGAAGTCGAAGGCCGCGGACGCGAAGCTTCAGGAGGCCGAGGAGAAGGCAGCCCTGGCCGCGACGCGCGCCGAGGAGGCCATGCGCAAGGCGAACGCGTTGGCCCTCGCGGAATGCAAGGCGCCGCCCTACAGCCAGAAGGACATCGACAAGGTCAAGCCGACGAAGAACGAGCTCGACTCGGCCTTCGAGGGCACGAGTCGAAAGGCGGAGCTGGAGAAGGTGTTGGGCTTGACGCCCCCGCCGCAGCGGAAGGCCGTACGCAAGCCGGAGAAGGGCGAGGCGCCTCCGAAGCCCCTTGACGCGGTGGACGCCAAGGACGCGAAGGCCGCCGCCCAGGTGCCCGATGGGAAGATGTACAAGGACCCGTCCTCTGGCGCGAAGTACCAGGTGAAGCAGAACGCCACCACGGGCGAGACGGTGCTGTCCGACGCGGCCAGCGGCAACACCGTCACCGTCAAGCCTGACGGCAGCTACACGTCCACGGTGACGTCGAAGGAGTCGACGAAGTCAGGCGGCACGCGCGAGACGACGTGGACGAAGTCGTCGGACGCACAGGGCAAGCCGACGCGCCTCGAGTCGCGCAAGAGCCAGACGGAGCAGCACCCGGAGACTGGCGCCACCACGACGACGTCCACCACGCAGTACGACGCTACGCGCTCGCCGCCAAGGCTCCAGTCGCGCACCGAGGAGGTGCGCATGGAGAAGCCGCCGGCGGCGCTGGCGCAGCGGCGCGGCACGCCCCAGGGCCCAGCGACGGTGAAGACGGAGACGCAATTCAACGCACAAGGCCTGCCGACGAAGCAGGTGAAGACGACGGAAATCCACACACCGGGCTTCAAGGCCAATGACGTGAGCGCCTTCGAGGCCGGTCAGGATTCGGCCCTGCGCAATGCCTCCAAGGGGGAGGACCACCACAGGACGAACAACGCCCCCACCACGCTCAAGCCCGGAGAGTCCAGCCTCACCATCACGGAGGAGACGTGCTTCAACGCCCAGGGAGAGCCCGCCGTCTCCACGCGGAAGACGGAATCGGTGGCCACCCAGGCGCTGAAGTCAGACAAGAACGGCAACGGCGTGCAGGTGGTGCGTACCCAGCAGGAGGTGACGCGCGGGCCCAAGGACTCCGCCTCCACCGACACGTTGCCCGCCCTCACCCCGAAGACGCCCGGCGCCGTCAACCAGCGCACCACGGTGACGGGGTATGACCCGGACGGCAGTCACTTCGACGGGGGGGACGCCAGCCGCTCGCGGACGGTGACCCAGTCCTCCGGCACCGTGGACGCCCACGGACAGATGCAGCTGAAGCACCGGCCCACCGAGGTCCAGAGCCTCCACGAGGCCAGCGACAACCGGTGGCGGTATGACCACCTCGGCTTCGACGTGGGCGCGGACGGCAAGCGGGTGCCGGGCCAGGAGCCCCGGCGGATCGACAAGGAACGTCAGCTCCCCTGGTACGAGGACGCGAAGGATTTCGCCACCGACGAGCTGAAGGCCCTGGCGGACACGGCTGACGACATCGCGGACGCCGCCTCCGACTTCGTGACGGCGCCACTGCAAGAGGCGCTGACAGATGAAATCAAGAAGCTGAACAGCGCCGGGGACTCGGTGTCGCTGAGCGGCAACCTGGACGTCAAGGTGGGGCTGAAGGGGGGAATCTCGGGCGAGGCCGCCATCGAGCGGACGGAGGACGGCAAGTACCAGCTGTCGGCGGAGGTGACTGCGGACGTGGGCGTGGGCCTGCTGGGCTCGGCGTCGGTGGGGGCCGGTGGCCGCATGGAGTGGAACTTCGACACGCCCGAGGAAGCAGCGAAGGCGGCCCTCACCCTGGGCAAGGGGCCCTCGGCGCTGACCCCGGGGAGCGAGGACCACGCGTTCCTCAGAGACCACCTGTCCGCGATGGAGGTGAACGTCACGGGCGAGGTGGAGGCGGGTATCGGTGGGAAGGCCGGCACGGGAACCGCAGAGCTGTCGGCCAGCCTGGGGGCGACGGGGGGCCTGCGGGTGGAGTTCGACAAGGGCAGGCCGACGCACCTGGTGAAGACGGTGGAGTTCGAGGGCTCGGGCGCGGCGGGAGTGGCCACGGGGCTCAAGGGCAAGGCGGACCTCGGCCTGGGCGGAGAGGTCAGCGGCTCGGTGAGCATCGAGACGAAGACGCCACTGGATGCGAGCAAGCTGGACGGCAACGACGTGCTGTCGTTCCTGACGGGCGCCAAGAGCGATGCGCTCGTGGGCCCCTCGGAGGCGAGCATCACCGTGGAAGGCTCGGCGGATAGGGGCAACCAGGGCCAGTACTTCACGGCGGAGGTGAGCGGGCTGTCCGACAAGGAAGTGCAGTCGGTGGCGGACACGTTGAAGGCCGGCAAGTTCGAGAACGCCTTCGACGACCTGCGGAAGGACGCGAAGGTCACCCAGGGGACCTTCAAGGATCGTGAGCTGGGCGTGGGGGCGAAGCTGGGCGTGGTGGACTTCGAGCTCAGCGCGCGGCACCGCGACGTGACGGCGGAAGGTGGTGGCGGCGGCGATGGAAGCACCACGGTCAGTCTTGGCGGCGGGAAGCGGCGTGGGGGCAGCGACGGGCCGTTGGGGGGCAATGGCCTGACGGGAGGCCCCAACCGCTCGACGGGCAATGAAGCAACTGGCGGAACGGGGCCGTCCTCGAAGAAGCCTGGGAACACTTCGACGGGAGGAGATGGGCAGCCCGGCTCGAAGGAGGGGGAGAAGTCATCCGCGAAGCTTCCTGGGGACACGACGGCGGATCGGGAACCGCCCAACGTGTATCGGGTGAATCCCTCGACGGGACGGCTCGGGCCCGTGCCGCCTCAAGATGGCGGGCCCTCGCGTGCAGGGAAGTCCGAAAAGCCAGGCGCCCCGGGGCCTGGCGCAGAGGGACGACCTCCGCATACGGAAGAGCAGGGCGAGAAGAGTTCCACCTCTGGACGCCACCCCGTTCCGGTAGTGAGGAACCCCGAGCTTCCCGGACGCACCACGCACGTGCGCTACGACGACGGGAAGGTGCGCATCGAAGCCGGGCCGGATGCCACGGACAAGGACATCCAGGCGCACATGGAGACGGCGCGTGTCCTCCAGCGCTACGAGGGGGCCGTGGGGAAGGTGCGCCAGCTCATCGACAAGGTGAAGCAAGTCCTCACGGGGATGCCGGGCTACGGCAGCCAGGGCTTCGAGTCGCGGCTGGAGGTGAAGAAGCTGTCCAGCATCCTTCAGGACCTGGAGGCCGCGCGGGCCCAGCTCGACGAGGGCATTACTGGAACGACGGCCAAGGCTACGCCAGCCACGGCTGCGCAGCTCGCGGACCTGGAGAAGCAGGTCTCCAGCGTGGAGAGCCAGCTTCGGACCCATGCTGCTCAGGTCGATTCCCTGGTGTCGGGCCGTGGTTACGTGGCGCGAGAGGATGATGTCGCGCCCGTGGGCGACCAGGATGGGCGGTTGCCACGAGACGTTCCTTCCTGGGTATCAGGGATTCTTCCTCCTCACATCTCTCCGAAGGATGTGGTGAGCCAGGAGGGGGGCATTCCGACGGTACCCAAGCCCAATAAAGCATACTGGGATGGCACGACACTCCATGTGACGGATCCCCTGGGTCATGTTGAATCCGTCGTAAATCGCGATCGAATCGATGCTTTGCGGAATGGTGTTCCTGCCTGGGTGGCTCGGGCGCTTCCTCCTCACATCAATCCGAACGACATCAAGATTGAAAACAGCAAGGTCACAAATGGGGCCCGGCTTAATGGGAATTTGAGAAGGCCAAAGGAAAACACTGCCTATTGGGTGGACGGACGGTATCTATACGTGACGGACAGCCGGGGGCGGGTTGCTTCCGTGGAAGGAGACCTCTACCTTGTCGGAAAGCAGGTTCGGAGCGAGTCAACACAGGGCTTGGCAGGCAGGGCATATCATTTCAATGAAAACGGGCGGAGGGCGCCCGTTGTGTTCAAAAGGGAGGTGGACGGGAAGACCGTCAGGAGGCACCTCAAATACCGGCACGATGAGGGCGGACATCTCATCGGCGCTCAATTTGGAGGGCCGCCCGAGTTCCTTAACTACGTTCCCCAGACCCGGTATCAGAACGGTTCCGTGACCAACCTTCCGTGGGACCCTCGCAGGCGCGGTGAAGCCCAAAGTGACGAGGAAGGGGATGAAGGCGTGGTCGCACCCGAGGATGCGTCTGCATCCGAGGATGGTGAGGCCTTACGCAATTGGCATGAATTCGAGATGCACTTGGCCGACCACCTCAGGGAGGGAGGGGCGGTTCGGGTGAGAATCAGGCCTCAGTTCATCAGTGCTGCAGAGAATCGCCCGGATGCGATTCGAGTGGATGGCGTCCTCATGACTCCGAACGGTGAAGTGGTTCGCGGTGATTGGAATTTCCATAACAGCGCCCGCATGGATGAGTTCAAAAGAGATTAGAGGTGAACTCAGAATTGCCTCAGAGCCTGTTGAAATGGAGCGAAAGGGCCGGTTCGTTGAACGAACAAGATGCCCGACCTCGCAATGCCCGAACGCACGCCGTACCCGAGTGACCTGACAGACGAGCAGTGGGCCCTCATCCGAAGCCTTCATCCACATTGCGATGACCGGCCTCATGGTGCGCCGCCTTGCGTAGCGGCCCAGTTCAACAGGCTCTGACTCCTGGCCGTCAGCCCAGCGTCAGCAGCGCCCCGCAGACCATCATCCCCACGCCCACGACGAGCTTCCACGACAGGGGCTCTCCCAGCAGGCCCCACGCCAGCACGAGCGTGAGCGCCAGGCTGAGCTTGTCGATGGGCGCCACCCGCGAGGCGGGAGCGAGCTGGAGCGCCCGGAAGTAGGCCAGCCAGGACAGGCCCGTGGCCACGCCGGAGAGCGCGAGGAAGAGGAGCGTGCGGCGGCTGAGGTGGGGGAGCGCGGCCCCCTCTCCCCGGGCCAGCGCGAGCGTCCAGGCGAAGACGAGCACCACCACGGTGCGCAGGGCGGTGGCGAGCGTGGACGGCACGCCCTCCACCCCCACCTTCGCGAGAATGGCGGTCAGCGCGGCGAAACCCGCGGAGGCCAGGGCGTAGATCCACCACGTCATGTGCGCGACTCCAGGGATGGCGACAGTGGACACCCAAAACAGAAGCCCAGCAACCCGGTGGGGTTGCTGGGCCTCTGACCACCGGACTTCCGTGAGGACTACCGGACGACGGTCAGCGCCGTGTCATCGATGAAGAAGCTCGTCTGCAGCGACGAGTCCTCCGTGCCGTTGAAGTAGATGCGGACGGTCTGGCCCTTGTACGCGGCCAGGTCGAACGTCCGCTGGACGTAGGCGGTGCCCTTGTCCAGGTTGCTGTACGTGGCCAGCGTGGCCAGCACCGTGCCCGCGCTGTTGCGGACCTGGACGGCCAGCTTGTCGTAGGCCGTCGTGGTCGTCGTCTCGGACGTAGTGATGCGCGCCCAGAAGGTGAACGTGGCGCTGCACGCCGTGGCGGGGATGGTGACGTCCTGGTAGGCGAACTCGGTGCGCGTGGCGCCGTAGCCGTTCAGGTAGGCCTTGTACGTGCCCGTGCGCGGCGCGCTGCCGGACGTGGTGCCGTCGATGACGCCGGACGACGTGGTCCAGCCCGTGTTGCCGCTCTCGAAGCCCGCGTTGGCGAGGAGCTGCTCGTTGATGGAGCAACTGCCCGTGCCGTTGTTCACCGTCACCGACACCGTGGAGGACGTGCCCACGTTGTTCGCCGCGTCATACGCCTTCGTGGTCAGCGCGTAGGTGCCGTTGGCCACCGTCGCCGTGTTCCAGGAGATGCTGTAGGGCGAGGCCGTCGCCGTGCCCAGGAGCGTGGTCCCCGCGTAGAACTCCACGCGCGACACGCCGACGTCGTCGGTGGCGCTGGCGCTCAGGCTCGCGGTGCCGCTCAGCGTGGCGCCGCCCGCGGGCGAGGTGATGGACGTCGTGGGCGGGGTGGTGTCACTGCCGCCGCCGCCGGTGATGAAGAGCGTGTAGAGCAGCTTGTTGGGCGAGCCCGTCCCCGGGCTGGTGACCTTGTTCGGCGTGGCGTTGTCCACCAGCGCGTCGCGCACCTGCGCGGGCGTCGCGGTGGGGTTGGCGCTCAGGTAGAGCGCCGCGGCGCCGGCCACGTGCGGCGACGCCATGGACGTGCCGCTCATGGACGTGCTCGACGAGTTGCCGGAGTTCGACGCGGACGTGATGCTCGAGCCCGGCGCGAAGATGTCCACGCACGTCCCGTAGTTGGAGAACGACGAGCGGGCGTCGCTGCTGGTGGTGGAGCCCACGGTGATGGCGTTGGGCGCGCGGGCCGGCGAGTAGTTGCAGGCGTTCGCGCTGTCGTTGCCGGCGGCGACCACCGTGGTGACGCCCGCGGCGATCAGCCGCTCCGTCGCGTCGTCGATGGCCTGGATGCCCACGTCGCCCAGGCTCATGTTGGCGACCGCGGGCTTGACGTGGTTGGCCGCCACCCAGTCGATACCGCCGATGACCTGCGCGTCGTTGCCGTAGCCCGTGCAGTCCAGCACGCGCACGCCGTGGAGGGTGACCTTCTTCGCCACGCCCCAGGTCGTGCCGCCCACCGTGCCCGACACGTGCGTGCCGTGGCCATGGCAGTCGGACGGGTCGCTGTCGTTGTCGATGAAGTCGTAGCCGTTGCCGATGCGGCCGGTGAACTCGGTGTGGGTCTGCCGGATGCCGGTGTCGATGACGTACGCGTGCACCCCGGTGCCGTCGACGTTGTACGTGTAGGAGCTGTTGCGCGGCAGGTCCCGCTGGTCGATGCGGTCGATGCCCCAGGTCGCGTTGGTCTGCGTCGCGGACACGTGGATGAGGCCGTTCTCCTGCACGTACGCCACGCGCGGGTCGGACAGGAGGCGGCGGGCCTCCGCCTCGCTCATGTTCGCCAGGAAGCCGCGGATGGAGTGCTCATACGTCCGCAGCACCCGGCCGCTGGTGAGGGACGTCAGCTCCCGGGCGATGTCCGCCGCCCCCTGCTGCCGGACCTCCTGCGCCGAATCGCGCAGGACCACGATGTACTCGTTGGGGATAGCCCGCTCGCGGCGGATCATCTGTGCCGTTTGACCGATCTGCTCGCTGTCGGACTCCGGGCCCTCCGGCATCGGGCCGCACGCCGCGGCCAGCAGGGAGATGGCGCTCACCGCCTGGGTCAGTTTCAGTTTCATTCGGCCTCTCAGGGAACGTGCGGGCACCGGGACGGATGCCCTCGCACAAACAGCGAAATTATATTTTCGAGAATAAGCGGTCAATCAAGGTGGGCGCGTCTTCCCTGCCGGCATGACACTCCGGCTTGAGGCGCTTTACATTGAGCGAACGTTCACTCAATGATGCGGGCATGCCTCGTACGGCTGACGCCAATGCGGTCCTCCGGGAGAAGACGCGGGAGCGCGTGCTCCAGGCCGCGGTGCGGCTCTTCTCCCGGCACGGCTTCGACGGGACCAGCGTCCGCGCGCTCGCGCAGGAGGCGGACATCGCCGTGGGGCTGCTCTATTCGCACTTCGAGTCGAAGGAGGCGGTGCTCCTGGCGCTGATGCAGTCGTCGATGCTGGACGTCGCGCGGACGCTGGAGGTGGCGGACCTGGAGCCCACCGCGCGAGGGTTCGTCACGGCGCTGCTCACGTCCGCCGTGGAGATGATGGACGCGCACCGGGACCTCTGGCGGCTGAGCCAGGGCCTGCGTCACCAGCCGGAGGTGCTGGCGCGGCTGAAGCTGCCGCTGGAGCACTTCCTGGGGGCCACGCACCAGCGGCTGAGAGAGGCGCTGGCCGCGCGCGGTGTGCCCGAGGCTGAAATTGAAGCGCGGGTGCTCTTCGCCATGGTGGAGGGCCTCTCCCAGCAATACGTGCAGCACGAAGGCGACTACCCCGCAGCCGCGGTGATCCGGGCCGCGGCCCGGCGGTGGCCCGCGACCTCCTCACGCAAGCGAAAGGCAGACACCCCATGAAGCGCTTGAAGGTTCCCGGCGGTGAGATGGCGTGGTGGGAGGAAGGGCAGGGCACGCCGGTGGTGCTGGTGCACGGGACGCCTTCGTCGTCGCGCGAGTGGCGGGACGTGGCCCGGCGGCTCTCACCGTCCTACCGCGTGCTCGCGCCGGAGCACCTGGGCTTCGGTGACAGCGAGCGGCCCGGGGACTGGCGCACCTATTCGCTGCCCTGGCACGTGGAGAACCTGCGCGCGTGGTTCGACCAGATGTCGCTGGGGCCCTTCCACCTGGTGGTGCATGACTTTGGCGGGCCCATCGCGTTGCCGCTCGCCATCGCGGCGCCGGAGCGCGTGCTGAGCCTCACCGTGGTGCAGAGCTGGCTGTGGGACCTGAAGGGCCCCAATGTCGACAACGCGCTGATGCGGTGGCTGTACCTGTCCTGGAACTTCTCCGCGCGGACGCTGGTGAAGATGTCCTGGGGGCGCCGCGCGAAGCTGACGCGGGAGCTGCACCAGTCCTTCATGTCTCAATTCCCGGACCGGGCGTCACGGATGGGCACGTGGGGCTTCGCGCGCTCCATCTCCCACGAAGGCCCGTGGATGGAGGAGCAGGGGCAGGGCCTGGGCCGGCTCGCGGACCTCCCGTCGCTGATCATCTGGGGCAAGGCGGACAAGGTCGTGAAGCCCGAGCACCTGTCTCGGTGGCGGCAGGCGCTGCCCCGGGCGCGGGTGCTGGAGCTGGAGGACGTGGGCCACTTCCCGCAGCTCGAAGCGCCTGACGCGGTGGGGGCCGCGCTGGTGGAGCAGATGGCGCGTGTGGGTCAGCCCCGCTCCATTGACGACGTGTCGCCGGCGCCCGTTTGATTCACGGCGTCCGCTGCTGCTCCCCAGGAGTCACCCCGTGCCTCATCCCAATGCCGAGACGGCGCTGGACATGCTGGAGTACTGCCGCTTCGCCTACAAGGCGTACGCCCAGGGGTGTGTGTACCCGATGGATCCGTTCTACGAATCCCATGGGGCCGGGATGTGGCAGGGCGCGCGGGACCGGGTGCTGGCCCAGGTGCACAAGCTGCTCGGCAGCGAAGCGGACATCCACAAGTTCGACCCCATTGAATACGACTTGAAGACCCCGCCGAACCCCCGGGACGGGGTCGTGTACCGGGGCGGCACGGGAGACGCTCCGTACATCCTGTTCCAACCCCGGGAGCTGGACCGCTCCATCTCCTTCTCCAAGGGCGTGGACCTGGAAGGGGAGGACATTCCCATCAAGGTCCAGGACTTCTTCGGGGAGAAGACGCTGCTGGGCCTGGAGCACTCCGAGGCGAGCGGTACGAAGCGCTGCTGCTACTTCCAGGGCAAGACGGGGATGACGCAGACGCACCCGAAGGCGGGCTGGCCCAGTTGGATGGGCGCCGCCATCTACGACCCCGGCCTCGAGCGGCTGACGGTCGTCTTCCGAGGCAGCCGGAGCGGGAGCGGCGGACGCGCGCTGGGGCAGGCGCTGGTCAGCAGCGTGGGGAGCCCGGACTGGGTCACCGACATGAACCACCTGAAGGAGGTGAGGGTCGGCCGGTTCAGCAACGCGAAGCTGTCCGCCGGCTTCTGGTACGCCTACAAGAGCTGCCAGGAGTCCCTGGCGGCGGCCTGCCTGGAGGCGATGCACGGCCGCGTCCCCCGGGAGATCATCTTCACCGGACACAGCCTGGGTGGCGCGCTCGCGCAGTGCGCCTATCTGGACCTGGCGGGCGGCACGCTGCTGGAGAAGGTCTACGCGAAGATCAAGAGCCGGGTGAGCGTCTGCTGTTACGCCATCTCCGCGCCGCCCGTCGTGCTCGGGGCGGACTCGAAGGCCAAGCTGGAGCTGCACATCGGCGGGGACGCGCAGGTGTTCCACTACTTCTCGCCGTACGACGCCGTGCACAACAGCAAGAAGGTGAAGACCTCCGCGGTGACGGCCGTGAACTCGGTGGTGGGCCTGTTCACGCATCCGCTCACGTCGCCGTGTCACCTGGGCGTGGAGATTCCCCTGAAGGACTGCACGCAGGCCTTCCCGGACGCGCATGAGCCCGAGGAGGTGCGCAAGGGGCTCGTCGGGCTCATCCGGAAGGAGAGCCGGATGGGCCTGCCCGCGGACCCGGGCTTCTGGCCCACGTTCTCCTTCAACCCCACCGGCCCGTGGGGGGCGTCGGTGCGGCCGGGTGGGGACTGGGCCGCGGAGGCGCTCGCGGCGCACCTGAAGATCGCGCTCATCACCAGCGTCTCGGAGTCGCGGGCGCGGGTGCGCGCGCAGCTCTGGGCGGACGTGGTCAAGGGCAGTGGGAAGAAGAAGGGCGACTACGAGGTCGTGGACGACACGGATGGGGCCTCGTTCGACGCCTTCTCCGATGCGTGTGGCCTGGTGGCGGAGCTGAGCAATCCCTTCACGGACAACCGCTCACGGAACAAGACGCAGCTACGGGCCCTGCGCAACGAGATGATCAAGTCCTACCAGGGCGCCTCGGGGCACAAGGCCTCCTCCAGCGTCTACTTCGTCATGCTCCAGTACCTGACCGCCGCGCAGTACGGGCTCGACATCGTTTGAGTCAGACGGCGGATGCGGGGGCGCTCGGAGGCCTCACTTCCGGTTCGCGCAGAAGGGGGCGTCGAAGGTCCCTGACAGGTCCGTCTTCGTTCCGGTGGACTTCTCCTGGACCTGGACCTCGAAGCTGCCAACGAGCCGGTCCGTCGTGGCGGTCGTCAGTTTGATGCTCCCGCTGGTGGCCACCGCGACGGTCTCCGGTTCTCCGTCCGCGAGGCTCTGCTGGATCTGGACGAACCCGGGACTGCTGGCGGTGCCGACCTCGAAGGTCCCTGTCGCAGGGGGACCGATGACCGAGACCATCACGTAGCGGGCCGGCGGAAGGACATAGCCGGCGTCCGCGGCGCTCGTGCAGAAGCCGGAGAAGTCGCTGTCGGCCAGGACGGCAATCGAGAGCGAGGTCCCGCCGTCGGGGCTGCGCGGGAGCAGCTCGCCGGACCAGGTCACCGGGAAGGCCTTGTCGCCCTGCAGGGACCCTACGCCCTCCGGCTGCTCCGACTTGGAGTCACAGGCAGGGAGGAAGAGCAGTCCGATGATGGGAAGGAGGGTCAGGCGCATGGGGCGTCCTCGATGAGCGGGGCAGGTGCTCCGGGGATCCTATGCGAACAGGGGGCGGGACGGGGGTGCGCGCGTCGCGACGAGGAACAGCCGGGGGAAGGGCAGCAGGACCGTCCCGTCGGGCAGGGCCGGGTAGGCCCGGGCAATCCCTTCCAGATAGCGGCCGAGGAAGGCTGTCTTCTCGCCTGCGTCGAGCGGTTCGAGGAAGGGCCGGAGACCCGAGCCCTTGAACCACTCCACCACCGCGCTGGCGCCTCCGGTCAGCGGGTGGAAGTAGGTCGTGCGCCAGACATCCACCGTGGCGCCGGCGTCGCGCAGCACGCGGAAGTACCAGCCGGCATCGTGGCGCTCCGTCCGGGCGCTCGCGGCTCCCTTCAGCGTGTCCGCCCAGGGCCCGGCGCTGGCGGTCTCCCGCATCAGCCGGTGGGACGGCTCCTCCAGGTTGTCCGGCATCTGCACGGCGAGGCTTCCACCCTCCGCCAGCTTGTGGAGGAGCGCGGGCAGCAGCGTGGCGTGGTCCGGCACCCACTGGAGCACCGCGTTCGCCAGGATGACGTCGTAGGGGCCCGGGTCGCTCCAGGTCGCGATGTCTCCCAGGTCGAAGCGCACGTCCGGCAGGCGCTTGCGCGCCGCGGTGAGCATGTCCGGTGAGCTGTCCATTCCGGTGATGGCGGCCTCGGGGAAGCGGGCGCGAAGCAGCTCCGTGGAGTTGCCGGGGCCGCAGCCGATGTCCGCCGCGCGCTTCACGTCGGCCGAGGAGACCCGCGCGAGCAGGTCCCGGATGGGGCGGTTCCGTTCGTCCTCGAAGCGCGTGTACTGCGCCGCTGACCAGTCCATGGGCGTCCCCTTTTTCGGGAACCTATCGCGTCATGGCGGTGTCATGGGGTGGCCATGTCTTGGCGGGCATGAGCTCGCCATTCGCGGATGGGTTAGCGTTCAATCATGCGCCTCTTTCGTGCTTCCGCCGTCGTGTTGCTGATGGGCGTCCTCGCCTCGGGGTGCAAACGGGACGCGGACGCGCCTCCCAGGGCCGCCGCTCCGAGCGCGCCGCCAGCGCCCTTCATCCAGGCGGGGCTGGTGGCGCCCGTCACCGTCGCGGGACAGCCGGACACGGGAGAGGTGGACCTCGCGGCGCTGCGCGACTCCGTGGCGGATCCCAAGGTGCTCTCCGAAGCCGAGGTCGCGGCGCTCTCGCCGGCCGGCAACCGTCCACCCGGGGCTCCGGGGCCCGCGGGTGCGCCCGTTCCGCCGAGACCGCGCGCCGTCGAGGCCCCCGGACTCGGGGAGACGGAGGCGTTGCCGGCCGCGGCGAACGAGGAGCTGGCACGCTCCGAGATGCGGGAGCGCGAGGCGCGTGCACGTGAAGAGCTCCGGGCCGCGGCCGACACCCAGGCGCGCGCCGAGCCGGAATCGGATGGCATCGAGGGCGGTGTCGTCGGAGGCGTCATTGGCGGCATGTCTGGAGTGCCAGCTCCTTCCGCCGCGCCCCCTCCTTCGGAGCAGCGCCGCAATCAGTTCATGCAGGTCATCAGGGGTGGCAGTGGCGCAGGCGCTGGAGGTTTTGGCTCCGGCTCCGGGCTGATGCCCGCGAAGAAGCAGGCCGCCAGGGCGGAGGATGCTCCGAAGCCGCTGCTGCCTCGTGTGGAGGCCACGCCTCGCGCCGCCAAGGTGCTGGTGATGGGGGATGACGGCCGCTACCAGCCCCTCAAGGCCCGCGCAGTGCGCGTCGTGACGTACATCCAGGGCGCCCGGGCGCGGACCGTGGTCGATCACCTCTTCGAGAACGACTCCGGCCGCAACCTGGAGGGCACGTTCTATTACCCGCTGCCCGGCGGCGCGACGGTGGCGGGCTTCGCGCTGTACTCGGGGGCGGTGGCGGTGGACACGCCCTCGCTGTTCCAGTCGCCGGACCTGCTGCCTCCCCTGGGGGAGGACTCGGTGGAGCTGGAGCGGCTCGCGGCCTCCGCGCCGCCCTCGGCCCGGGGCGCGAAGCGCTCCTGGGGTGACATCCAGGAGGCCCGCGTCGTGGAGCAGAAGCGCGCGCGGGAGGTGTACGAGGACGTCGTGCGCCGCAACGTGGACCCCGCGCTGCTCGAATGGTCGGGCGCGTCCACGTTCAGTGCCCGCGTCTTCCCCCTGCCGCCCAGGTCCCTCAAGCGCGTCGTCATCGCGTATGAGCAGACGCTCCTCTTCGACGGAACCCACCTGCGCTACACGTGGCCGCTGCCTCCTGACGCGGGCAAGGAGTTGCGTGTCACCGCTCGGGTCCACGTGGATCCCCGCCAGGTCTCGCAGGTCCTCGTGCAGCCGGAGGCGGTGGTCACGAAGCGCGGCAAGCTGGACGCCTGGTGGGTCTACGACCTTCCCAAGCTCGCCGGGGACGGAGCGCTGAGCGTGGCCCTGAAGCCCCAGGGCGCGGACGCGGACGTGCTGGTGGGCTCGGACGACGCGGGGCTTCCGGGCCGCGCCTTCCACGCGCGGGTGCGGCTGCCGGAGCGGCTCACCTCGGGCGCGGAGGGGCCTGCCACGGGCCGCGCGGTGCTGGTGGTGGACACGTCCCTGTCCGCCGAGGACGGCAACGCGTGGGCCATCCAGGCGGCCACGCTGCGCGCCCTCCTGGAGAAGGACGCGACGCTGAAGGAGTACGCGGTGCTCCTCTTCGACGTGCGTCCGCGCTGGCTGCACGGGCCGGGCTTCCGCCCGAACGACGCGGCGAACCGGCAGGCCAGCTTCGCGGAGTTGGAGCGCGTCTTCCTGGAGGGCGCGTCCCATGTGGACGGCGCGCTGGAGGAACTGGACCGCGCCGGGCGTGAGTGGCTCAAGCCCTCCGCGCCGGGAGAGCGGGTGACGGCCTTCCTTCTCTCCGACGGCAACATCACGTGGGGGCAGAGCCGCGTGGACGCGCTGCTGTCCCGGCACCCGTGCGTGGAGTCGCTGCGCTGGGTGACGTACCGCTTCGGCGAGGCGGCGGTGAACACGGAGCTCTTCGACGCGCTGGCCCGCTCCAGCGGCGGGCGTGTCGTGAACGTCCTGTCCGCGGCGGAGGTGGACGCCGCCGCGAAGGCGCACCGCGCGGCGTCCGTGGTGCTGTCCCGCGTGTCGGTGGTGGGCGCGGACGTGAAGGACCTGGTGGTGGCGGGCCGGCCCCGGCTCGTCTTCCCCGGACAGGAGCTGCAGGTGGCGGGGCGGCTGCCGGGCAAGGGGGAGGCGGCGTTGGAGGTGGTGACCCAGGCCGGCACCGGGCCCGAGCGCACGCTGCGCATCGACCTTCCGGCGGACGCCCACAGCACGTTCGCGCCCCGGGCGTGGGCGGAGCTCTTCGTGTCCCAGTGGGTGTCCCTGGATGACGAGCGCCTGGACCGGATGGTGGTGGCGCTCAGCCAGCACTACCGGCTGGCCAACGCCCGCGCGTCCATGCTCGTGCTGGAGTCCGAGGGCGATTACACGCGCTACGCCATCCGCGACGAGCAGGTGGACCTGGCGAACCTGGAGTCGCTGCGGCGCAGGGAGGAGGATCAGCGCCGCGACAAGCTGCTGGGCATCGCGCTGGACGACGTGCCCGCCGAAGGCCGCGCGGTGGTGGCCGGGCTCGCCGGTCAGAAGGGGCTGCCCGCGCTCCTGCGGCGCCAGCCGCTGCGGGACGCGCCCTACGCGGGCGGTGACGAGCGGATCGCGGCCGAGCTGGCCTACCGCAAGGCGCGGCGGGAGAACCGCGACGACGTGATGATCTACGAGGCCGTGGCGCGCCGCCGCGCCTTCTCCGGGGACACCTGGGGCGCGGTGCGTGCGCTGTCGTCTCCCGTGGAGCTGCGGCCCCGCGACGCGGAGGCGCTGCGGCTGGTGGGGTACGGCCTGCTGGCGCTGGGGCAGTACCCGGCGGCGGCGGAGCTCTTCGAGCACGTGCGCCTCAGCCGCCCCTTCGAGGCGCAGGCCTTCCTGGAGGAGGCGCTCGCGCTGGACGCGGCCGGGCGCTACTCGGAGGCCGCCCGGAACTACGAGATTGTCCTGGCGCGGCCCTGGAGGCGCCATGGCGACGAGCTGCGGACGGTGGCGGCCTTCCACTACGCCCGGATGCTGGCGGGGCTGGAGCGGCAGCCACGGCTCGCGGAGGTGGCCCCGGTGCTCAAGGCGCGCCGCGCCGGGCTGCGGGGGCCCGGCGGTGAGGGGATGTTCGCGGACGTCCGGCCCATCGACTACCAGCTCACCACGCACTGGAACTCGGACAGCACGGACATCGACCTGTGGGTCATCGAGCCGGACGGGGAGAAGTGCTTCTACCAGCACAAGCAGACGTCGCTGGGCGGGCAGTTGTACTGGGACATCACGGATGGCCTGGGGCCGGAGCTGTACCACGCGCGGAAGGCGGCGCCGGGGCCGTACCACGTGCTGGTGCACTACTACGGCAACCGCTCGTCGCGGTACGTGGTGCCCACCGCGCTTTTGCTCGTGAGCGACCGGAACGTCTTCACGGCCGACGACGCGGCCCAGCGGCGCTTCCAGGTGCGCATCCTGCCCAACACGAACGCGCGTCTGTTGTTGCGGCGAGAGGAGCTGGTGGCGTCGAAGGACCGCGTGGCGGCGCAGCCCTCACCGTGAGGTCCGCTCGCGCGGGGGCTCCGCTTCCTGCGCGAGCAGCCATGCGGCGATGGCCTGCTCACAGGCCTCGGGGTGGTCCAGGAAGGCGAAGTGCCCGCTGTCCACCTCGAACCAGGTCGCGCGCCGTCCCAGGCGCGTGGCCACGTCCCTCATGATGCGCGTGGGCATCATCGTGTCGCGGGTGCCCTGCACGAGCAGGACGGGGGCCCGTGGCGCTGGCGCCCGCGCCTCGGCGCCGGAGATCAGCACCAGCCCGCGCAGCTCGATGCCAGCAGGCAGGGGCCGGCCGCCGAGTACGTGCGCGCCCACCGCGCCGTTGGACAGCCCCGCGAGGTACACGCGGCGGATGCCCTGGTCCCGGAGCCAGACCAGGGTGCGCTTGAGCGTCCTCGCGCCGTCCGCGCTCCACCAGTCACCCCGGGGACCCACGGAGGGGCAGACGGTCCTCGCGGAGATGGCCCGGGCGGCCCGGGCCAGTTGCCAGCAATACACGGTGAAGTTGCCGGCGTAGCCGTGGAGCATCACCACGGCCGTGTCGGGGCTCGGCTGCTCGGGCGTGATGACCACCGTGTCGAAGGCCTCCGGTGACTGGCGCCCCAGCCACGTGGAGATGGCGGGCGTCGCCACCAGCCCCTCCTCCCGGGCGAGCCGGTCGAACGCGGACTCCAGCGCGGGAATGAACCGCGCCGCGTCCGAGGCGGGGACCCTCCGCGTGCGCCAGAGGACATGGGCCGCGAGGAGCGTGCCGTCGCGCTCGTCCACCAGCCGGTTGAGGTAGCGCGTCCCCGGCGCGGGCAGGAGCCCGGTGCGCACCCGCGGGCCCTCCGCGCCCACGAGCCGGACCGCCGCGACCGCGACGAGGAGCCCCAGGCCCGCGCGCGTCAGGCCGCCGCGCGTTCGCCAGGGCTTCGTGAGGAGCCCCAGCGAAAGGACCACGCCTCCCACCGCATAACCCCAGCCTGACGCCGACGCGCCGATGCAGGCGGCCAGGACGAAGAGCGCGACGGCGGGAGGGCCCACGAGGAGCCCGAGGAGAAAGGCCGCCCTCGCGCGCGGATGCCTTGAAGCGTTCATGCCGCGAGCATCGCGGCGGGCGCCGCCGGGAGGTCCTCCCCGCTCCCGGGCGGCTCCAGGTCACGGGTGAGCGGTCGTTTTCCCGGGCCCTGCCGTCACGGGCACTGCGAGATGCAGTACGCGCGGTAGCTGTTGCAGTAGTAGGGGTCGCCGCCGCCGAAGTAACACTGGTAATACTTCTGGTCGCACGCGTCGGTACAGGCGCTCGGGACCGCCATCTCGACGACGCGGTTCGCCTCCTCGGGGCTCATGGGCTCCAGCTCCTCGGCGCCGCCGCAGCCCGCGAGCAGTCCAACGGCCATCAGTCCGGCAATGATTGCCACGCGCATTCACATCTCCTGGTCTTTTGGGGGAAGGGGTGCTGCCCCGCCAGGATAGCGCTGTCTTCCAATGCCGGACAATGGGCAGACCCCTTCAATGCCTTACGGGGCGCAGGTGACCCCTACGCAGCCGCCCGCGCCGTTGCGGCGTGCGACATTGCCTCCTCCGTCAATCGCCGTGGGCGCGTGGATGCCCCAGCCCGAGTTGTCCTGGCAGACGTTGTTGGAGAGGGTGGGCGTGCCGCCCGGGAGGACGCGCAGGCCGTCCCCGCGATTCATCATGAAGTGGTTGTTGTGCACCGGGCCCTCCTGCGGGACGGGTTCGAAGTCCGGCAGGTTGGACAGGGTCAGCCCGCCTTCGTTGTCCCACCAGAGGGTGTCGCGAAGGTCGAGCGTCTGGGCCGCCAGGCGCAGTCCCTCGCCATTGTTCATGACCCACGTGTCGCGCATCTGGAAGTCGAACGCCTGCCACTCGGGGTCCTCGGGCGTTCCGAACGCGGTGTTGTTCGCGAGGATGGAGTTCTCGAACACCAGCTCGTAGCAGTTGTCGAAGCGGCCGTTGTCCCACGTCAGCTTCGCCACGGAGGCGTTCTCCGTGAACGTGCTCGACCGGATGTGGACATTGCCGGAGTAGCAGAACAGGGCCATCTCGTTCGACGTGAAGGCTGAACCGGAGATGCGGGTGTCGTGGTAGTCCACGTACAACCCGAGCCCGTTTCCAGTGAACCGGGAGCCCCGGATGTCGATGGCGCCGACCGTCGCGTCGAACTCACTGCCGAAGCCCTGCGAGTTCCCACTCACCCGCGAGTCCGTGAGCAGGAGCCCTCCGCTGCCGTTCGCGTGGTAGATGGCGGTCCCGTTGCCGACGAACGCGACCTGGTGCAGGTGCACGGTGGCGTCGTACGTGTAGCCCCGGTTGAAGCCCTGGATCGTGCCGTTGCGCACCGTGCTGTCGCTCCGGGCATCGATGCCCACCGTCTCACCCGGCCCGCTGCCAGCCCGGCGCACGGTGTGGCCTCCCAGGTCGAGCACGACGCCCGGAGCGGCGATCCGCAGCGCGGGGATGGGCGTGCCCGCGCAGACGAGGTCGCGCGTGAGCCGCGTGCTCCGCGTCAGGACGTCTCCGCACCGGACGGCGCGGGACTCGAAGTCTTCCGTCTCCTGGGTGGTGGCCTTCGCGGTGGTGGCCGCGAGGAGCAGCAGCGCCAGGGGCCACGTCACGATTCCATCTCGGATCCTTCGCATGTTGCTCCCCCTCGCCGGAGGACGTCCGCCTCCGCGCGGGGAGGCTGCTCACACCGCTTCGGGCCCCCCAGTCCGTCTCTCGGTGGCAGGTGATTGCGCGGCGCCGCACAGTCCTACAGCGCCCCACGGGGCCGGGCGGTTGCTATCCTCCAGTGCCCTGCGACAGGAAGGATGGAGCCCCATGCCGAGGACCCCCGCCACCCGGACTGATGTGAGGGACGCCCTGCGGCGCCTGGGCGTGGAGGAGGGCGACCTCGTGATGGTCCATGCCGGCCTCCGGAGCCTGGGGCCCGTGCTGGGCGGGGTGAACGCCGTGGTGCTGGCGCTGCAAGACGCGGTGGGCTCCCAGGGCACGCTCATGGCCTACGTGGACTGGGAGCTGGGCGTGGAGCCGGAGGACTTCGAGGACGCGCGCCTCCGCGACGAGATCCCCACCTTCGACAAGCGCACCGCGCGGGCCATGCGAGACCACGGCATCCTCGCGGAGACGCTCAGGACCTGGCCCGGCGCGATCCGCAGCGACCATCCGGACGCGGGCATGGTCGCCATCGGCCCGAGGGCGGAGTGGCTCTGCGCGGACCACCCGTTCCGCTATGGCTATGGCCCCGGCTCGCCGCTGGCCCGGCTGGTGGAGGCGCGGGGCAAGGTGCTGATGCTCGGGGCGCCGCTGGAGACGCTCACGCTCCTGCACCACGCGGAGCACCTGGCGGACCTCCCCGGCAAGCGCGTGGTCCGCTACCAGCGGCCGCTCCAGGTCGACGGCGAGCGGCGCTGGGTGGACTTCGAGGAGTTCGACACCAGCGAGCCGGTGACCGACGCCCTGCGAGCGTCCAGCGTGGACGCCTTCACGCGCATTGGCGAGCAATGCCTGGCGGAGGGGATCGGCCGCTCCGGAGTCGTCGCCCGGGCCGTGTCGCATCTCTTCGACGCCCGCGGGCTCCTGCGCCGGGGCGTCGCGTGGTTGGAGGCGTTCCACGGCTCGAAGGCGCCGTGACTCACGGGCAGCCGTAGCTCTGGAGTTGGACGTCGCGCACGCACCGTGCGTTCAGCGATTGTTCCGGGCGGGGAACGCCAGGGCGTGGAGGTGCTCCGGCAGCCGCTGGTGCTGCCAGTCGCGTTCCCGGGCGGTGGCTTCGGCGGCGTCCGAGCCTTCGGCGGCGCCGTGGGCCGCGGCGGTGGCCGCGAAGGTGGCGGCCTGGGAGGCGTGGCTGGCGACGTGGGCGGTGGCGGCGGCGTGTCCGGCGGCGCGGGCCGCGGCGCAGGCGGCGGCGTGCGGGGTGGCATCCGAGGCCGCGGCGTGCGCGGCGAACGCGGCGGCGTTTGCGTCGGTCATCGCCAGCGCTCCCCGCTGCCAGGCTCGCGCTGCTTCGATGGCGTGGCGGGGGCGGTGGTCCTCCGGGAACTTCTGTTCGAAGAGGGGGAGGACGCGCTCGGCGCAGTCGGCGGCCCAGCGGGCCAGGCATTCGTGGTCGGACCTGTCGAGCGCCATGCTCCGCCCCTCCCGGTGTCACAATCGTTGCGTATTCACTGTCATCCCGCCTGACAGGTCAATGTTTGGCTAGACTGTCTTCCATGGTCAGGGACGCGTGGTGGATCGCGGTGCTGGTGGGATGGCTGGTGATGCCAGTCACCGGATGGGCCTGTTCCTGTTCCTTTGCCTCGCAAGGGCTGGCCAGCACGTTGGAGGGAGCCCGCGACAGTGCCGGCTTCATCTATCTGGGGCGGGTGCGTGACTCGGAGGACCCGTCCGAACGCTTCGCCACCGTGGACGTCCTGGAGGCGTTCAAGGGCAGCGTCAAGGCAGGCGCCGTCTTGCGGCTCCCCTATGGAGGGGGAGGAGACTGCGTCCTGAACGTGACCCCGGGCCGGACGTGGTTGATCTATGCCGGCAAGACAGGCCCGGAGGAGGTCTGGATGTGCTCGCGAAGCCGGCGCGTGCTTTTGGATGACAGCGAGCTGACCTGGCTCCGCACGGGCGTCCTGCCGCCGGTGCCCGTGGCGCTCCACCGGGAGACCGTGAGCTGCGAGGGATGCGAGATCGAAGTGGAAGCCAGGCGCCTGCTGGCGCATGCGGGCACGCCGCCCGTTGGGTGGAGGGAAGCGGAGGCGCGATGGAAGGCGGGCCAACCGTTCATCACCTCCGCGGGCATGACCCAGAGCAGGGTGCTGGGGGTGTCCCGGGACGGGCGTGCCTTCGAGCTGTCTGACTCCTCGCTTGAGGCCTCCGCGCGATGGGCCTGCGAGCGGAGGCTCCAGTTGCGTTGGTGCAAGCGATTGGAGCTCCAGGAGGGGCGGTACGCGTCTGACTTCCGCTGTGTCGACCCTGGCGAGCCCCAGGAGGTCTGCGACGAGCGCCGGAGCCGGAAGTCGGAGTGGCTCCCGATGGAGCGCCTGCCGCCCGGTGCGTGCAGTGGGTTCAACCCCTCCGCTCCCTCGTGTGATCTGGCCTCGGACCGCTTCCCCTTTCCCGCGGGGGCCCCGCCGTTGCCCTTCCTCGCCTGCCATCCCCAGACACCGGGAGCCCGTTCCGGCGGTTACGCCTGCGAGGTGAAGACGGCGCCGGAGCCCGTGCCACCCGGGCCGTGAGGCTTCAGCGCTCCGGCTCCTCGCCTTCGCCCAGGAGGCCGTGCTTGCGCAGCTTGTCGTGCAGCGTGGCGCGGCCGATGCCCAGCGCCTTCGCGGCCTCCGTGCGCTGGCCCTTGGAGGCCGCGAGCGCGGCGAGGATGAGCTCGCGCTCGTGTGCGTCCAGCTTCTCCCGCAGGGTGGTGCCGGTGTTGGAGGGGGCCGGGGGCGTGGGCGCGCTGGCGCCTCCGGGCAGCAGCTCCAGGTCCAGGGTGCCGTCGGCGGACAGCACCACGGCGCTCTCCAGGGCGTTCTCCAGCTCGCGCACGTTCCCGGGCCAGGGGTGGGCCGTGAGGCGCTCCAGGATGGCGGGCGTCAGGGCCACCGGTGGCATGTGGAAGCGCTCGGTGTGGCGGGCGAGGAAGTGCCTCGCGAGCGCGGCGATGTCCTCCGGACGGCTTCGCAGCGGGGGCACCTGGAGCGTCACGACCTTGAGCCGGTAGTAGAGGTCCTCGCGGAAGCGGCCCTCCGCCACGCGCTGCGGCAGGTCGCGGTGGGTGGCGGCCAGGACGCGGACGTCCACCGGGAGGGAGCGGTCCTCGCCCACGGGCCGCACTTCGCCCTCCTGCAAGACGCGCAGGAGCTTCGCCTGGAGGGGCAGGGCGAGCTCTCCCACCTCGTCCAGGAGCAGCGTGCCACCGGAGGCCTCGCGGAAGAGGCCGGGCCTTGCGCGCACGGCGCCGGTGAACGCGCCCCTCGCGTGGCCAAAGAGCTCCGCCTCCGCGAGCTCCGGCGTGAGGGCGGCGCAGTTGAAGCGCACGTAGGGCTTGTCCGCGCGCGGGGAGGCGCGCACCAGGGCCTCCGCGACGCGCTCCTTGCCGGTGCCGCTCTCTCCCGTGATGAGCACGGTGACGTCGCGGGGGCCCACGCGCTGGATGAGCAGCGCCAGCCTCGCCATCGACGGCGACACGAAGACCAGCGAGCGCAGCAGGTTCACCTCGCCGGACAGCCGCTCGTTCTCCGCCTCCAGGCGGACCATCCCGAGCGCCCGGCGCACCACCGCCAGCACGTCGTCCACGTCGAAGGGTTTGCGGAAGTAGTCCAGCGCGCCCAGCTTCATGGCCTCCACGGCGTGACGTTCGGAGCCATGCGCGGTGATGAGGATGACCCGGGGCGCATGAGGGCGCGCGGCGACGCGGCGGAGCAGCTCCATGCCGTCCACGCGCGGCATGCGCAGGTCGCTGAGGACCAGGTCCACGGGCGGCTCGGAGTCCAGGCGCGCGAGCGCGGCCTCTCCGTCCACGGCTTCTTCCACCGTGAGCCCGTCATCCTCCAGCAACCCGCGCAGCGTGTAGCGCACGCCCGCGTCGTCATCCGCCACCAGCACGCGGGCCTTCATGGCAGGGCCTCCATTCGCGGCGCTTCGGCCGGTTGGGGCGCGGCCGGCAGGCTCAGCTCCGCCACGCAGCCGCCACCCTCGCGGGCGCGCAGGCTCAGCTCTCCGCCGTGCTGGCGCATCAGCGCTCGCGACAGGGCGAGCCCCAGGCCGGAGCCGTGGGGCTTCGTGGTGATGCCCGGCTCGAAGACGCGCTCGCGCACCTCCGCCGCGAGCCCGGGGCCCCGGTCCCGCACCTCCACGCGGCCCCCGCCTTCTGGGGCCGTCCAGGCCTGGAGCTCCACGGTGCTTCCCCGGGGCGCGGCGTCCAGCGCGTTCTGCACCACGTCGATCAACACCTGCCGCACCTTGCGCGCGTCGCACCATGCTTCCACCGGCGGCCCCTCCGCGACCCGCAGGGTCACGCCCCGCTCCCCCGCCATGCCCTCGTGCAGCTCCGCCACCTGCCGGCACAGGCCATCCAGCGGCACGTGCGCTTCGTTGAGCGGGAGCAATGGCCGGGAGAAGTTGAGGAAGCCTTCGAGGATCTCCTGCATCCGGTCCACCTCCCGCCGCAGCACCGCGAGCCGCTCCGCGGGCCGGCCCTCCACTTCGCGGGCAATCATCGCGGCCAGGCCCTTCACGCTCGCCAGCGGGTTCTTCAGCTCGTGGGCAATCTCTCCCGACAGCGTGGTGAGCGAGCGCACCCGCTCCTCATGCGTCTTCAGTGCGTCATCCCGCGCGTCCAGCGCCGTGCGCACCATGCCGCGGTACGTGCGCCGGAGTTGGACGCCGATGAAGTTCGTCCACAGGACGAGGAACACCAGCACCGCGAGCATCGTCAGGAGCAGCGCGTCGTTGTGCCCCGCGCGCGGGCCTCCGCCGAAGAGCACGGGCACCAGGTCCCCCACCGCGCCCGTCAGCGTCACCGCCGCCTGCACGCCCACCAGCGCGAGCAGGGAGCCCGCCCACCTGCGAGCCCGCGCGGGCGGGAAGAGGATGGCCGTGGCCAACGACGCCGGCAGCACCAGCGGGATGAGCGGGCTCTCCAGTCCCCCCAGCGCCAGGTTCACCACCGTGAACAGGGGGAACGCCACCGCCGGCAACAGCCTCCCCGGCTCGTGCGACACCACCGGCTGACGCCGCCACACCAGGACGGCCACCACCCCCATCACCACGAACGCCAGCGCCAACGCCACGCACACCCGGCGCCACGCGGCCGTGTCGCCGATGAGCCCCAGCGACACCATCACCACCGGCAGGGGACTCAGGAACGACAGCACCTTCGTCACCTGCCGGAACATCCGCGAGAACGCCTCGCGTTGGACCTGCTCGACGCCGGCGGCCGTGGGCTGGGGTGGGGAATGCAAGGCGCGTCCTCCTGGACCGTGGGCGCTACCCTATGCCCAAGCAAGGCGGATGCCCCAGCCCGCGTCCCCTGGGGCCTCTGGCTCACGGCCCCCCGCGTGTCCGGGGACCCGGCGTCCGGCGCCGGAAATCCGAACAGGAGAGGGCCTGCCCCCGGGGGCTCCCCTGGCGTTCAGTGCTGGCACGTCCAGTGCTCAAGGTGACGCCAGGACACGGGTTCGGGAGCTGCCCGTGAGCCAGACGCGGACCCCCCGGGCAGGGCAGGCGTAGCGTGGACTTCGCCGCGCTCGGGGGGCGCTCCACTCGCGGCGAGGCCGCGCCAGGAGGCACGGGTGTCGGGACCGGGCAGGAAGTCGAAGCACTCGAAGCGGGGTATCGTCACGGGGGCGGTGCTGGTCGCCGTCATCGTCGGCGGCATCCTGTGGTTGCGGCGGCCGGCCCCGGAGCCGCCGCCGCGCTTCACCGGCTTCGTCGTCAGCGACAACGTCTACCTGTCCTCGCCGGTGGCCGGCATGGTGGCGTCCGTGGCGGTGGTGCGCGGACAGCGCGTGGAGGTGGGCACGCCGCTGTTCCGCATGGAGCCCACGTCGCTGGTGGCGAGGGCCGACCAGGCCCGGGCGCAGGTGGGGCAGATCGAAGCGCAGTTGCTCGCGCGCCAGTCGGACGTGGCCCGCGCTCGCGCGTCCCTCATCGCCGCGCAGGCGGAGGCGGACCGCGCGGACGCGGAGCTGGCCCGGCTCGTCGCCGTCCAGAAGGCCATGGAGGGCGCCGTGACGCCCCAGCAACTGGACCTGCTGCGTGCGACGGCGACGCGCGCGCATGCCCAGCGCGACGCGGCCCGCACGGACGTGGCGGCGGCGGGCGCGCAGTTGGAGGTCGTCCGCGCCCAGCTCGTCAGCGGGCGCGCGGGCGTCACCGCCGCGGAGCAGCAGGTCGTGGAGCTGGCGCCCGTGTCTCCCGTCGTGGGCCGGGTGGAGGACGTCCTCTTCCAGCAGGGCGAGTGGGCCGTGCCCAACGCCCCCGTCATCAGCATCATCCCGGACGCGAAGCTGAAGGTGCGCTTCTACGTGCCGCAGGGGAGGGTGGCGTCCTTCCCGCCAGGCACCACCGTGGCCATCGCCTGCGACGGCTGCGACACCGGGATGACGGCGCGCGTGGACTACGTCGCCCCGCGCCCGGAGTACACGCCGCCCATCATCTACAGCCTGGAGACGCGGCAGAAGCTGGTGTTCCTTCTGGAGGCGGTGCCCTCCGCGCCCACGCGGCTGCTGCCCGGACAGCCCATCGACGTGACGCCGCTGAAGCAGGCCCCCGTGGAGGCGGACCGATGAGCGAGCAGGCCATCGACGTGCGCGGGCTCAACAAGTCCTTTGGCGACCGGCACGTCGTGCGGGACGTCTCCATCGCCGTGGGCACCGGACGCATCACCGGCTTCCTGGGCCCCAACGGCTCCGGCAAGACGACGACGCTGCGGCTCTTGTGCGGCCTGCTCACGCCCGACAGCGGCGAGGGCACCGTGCTGGGCCTGGACTTCCGCGCCCGCGGCGACGCCATCAAGCGCCAGACGGGCTACATGACGCAGAGGTTCTCCCTCTACGAGGACATGACCCTGGAGGAGAACCTGGCCTTCGTCGCGCGCGTCCATGGCCTGGACCAGCGGCGCGAGCGGGTGGAGGACACGCTCCACCGGCTGGGCCTCTTCGACCGGCGCCGCCAGCTCGCGGGCGCGCTCTCCGGCGGCTGGAAGCAGCGCCTGGCCCTGGCCGCCGCGACGCTGCACGAGCCCCGCCTGCTGCTGCTGGACGAGCCCACCGCGGGCGTGGACCCCAAGGCCCGCCGTGAGTTCTGGGATGAAATCCACACGCTCGCCGCGGGTGGACTCACGGTGCTGGTGTCCACGCACTACATGGACGAGGCGGAGCGCTGCCACGACATCGGCTACATCCTGTACGGGCGCCTCATCGCGCGGGGCACGGCGGACGCGCTCATCCGCGACTCCGGGCTGGTGACGTTCCTGGGCGAGGGGCCCGGCATCGACCGCGCGGCGCACGTGCTGGCCCGGGCGGACGGCGTGCTCAGCGCCTCCGCGTTCGGCGCCGCCGTGCACGTCAGTGGGCTGAAGCGTGATGCCCTGGAGGCCGCGCTCGGTCCCTGGCGCAGGGAGCCCTACCGGTGGAGCGAGGTGACACCCTCCCTGGAGGACGTCTTCATCCAGCTCATGGGTCGCGAGCGCGACGAACGGTACTCGTCATGACGGGCTCGCTTCCGCGCATCCTGGCCGTGCTGCTCAAGGAGTTCACGCAGCTTCGGCGCGACCGCATCACCTACGCGATGATCCTCCTCATGCCGGTGATGCAGTTGCTCATCTTCGGCTACGCCATCAACATGGACCCCCGGCACCTGCCCGCCGCGGTGCTGTCCCACGACACCAGCACCCTGGCCAACTCCGTCGTCGCCGCGCTGGAGCGCACCGGCTACGTGGACGTGCGCTACCTGCCCCGGTCCGACGAGGAGCTGGATCAGCTCATCCGCCGGGGACAGGTGATGCTCGGCATCACCATCCCGCCGGACTTCACCCGGCGGCTGCTCAAGGGCGAGCGGGCGCAGATCCTCGCGGAGGCGGACGCGTCCGACCCGCAGGCCGCGGCGGGGGCGCTCGCCGCGGTGAGCGTGCTGCCCACGGAGGCGCTGCGGAACGAACGCGTGGGGCTGGGGACGCCGCGCTCCACCGCGCCCGCCTTCGAGGTGGTGGTGCACCGGCGCTACAACCCGGAGGGCCGCTCCCCGGTCCACATCGTGCCGGGCCTGCTGGGCATCATCCTGTCCATGACGCTGGTGATGATGACCGCCATGGCCGTCACCCGCGAGCGCGAGCGCGGCACCATGGAGACGCTCCTGTCCACGCCCGCCACCCCGGCGGAGATCATGGTGGGCAAGCTCACGCCGTACGTCGTCGTGGGGCTGGTGCAGACCGTCGTCGTGCTGGGCATGGCGCGGGGGTTGTTCTCCGTGCCCATGGCGCGCACGCCCGCGGGGTGGCTGGCGCTGGCGTGCGGCATCGTGCTGTTCATCGTGGGCAACCTGTCCCTGGGCTACCTCATCTCCACCGTGGCGCGCAGCCAACTGCAGGCGATGCAGATGTCCATGTTCTACATGCTGCCGTCCATCTTCCTCTCCGGCTTCGCCTTCCCCTTCCTGGGGCTGCCGCCGTGGGCGCGGGTGCTGGGCGAAGTCATCCCCGTCACGCACTTCCTGCGCATCGTCCGGGGCGCGCTGCTCAAGGACCAGGTGCTCGCGGACATGGGGAACGACCTGCTCGCGTTGGGACTCTTCGTGCTCGCCGTGGCCGGTGCGGCACTCGCGAGGTCACGCACGACGTTGGATTGATTGACGCCACACGTCGAGCATGACGCAGCCGCGAAAGTGGAGGGCTTGGACGGCCGGACGATCCAAACGGACCGCCCTTTGCAACCTTCCTTCCGCACCGGAGCCACGCCCCACGTGGTTTCGCGGGGTTCCCTCCCGCGTCCGGTCTGGAGATGCCCATGTCCCGTGACAACTCCTTCGCGGTGGGTGCGGTGCGGACTTCGCGCCTGCTCGTGGTCCTGTTCGCGGCGACCTTCGCCGCCGGCTGTGGAGACGATGAGGATGACTGTGTGCCCCGGACGTGCGAGTCGCGGGGCTTCAACTGCGGCGAGGCGACGGACGGCTGTGGCCACACGCTCGACTGCGGCACCTGCGCGGCGCCCTCCACCTGCGGCGGCGGCGGCGCGGACAACGTCTGCGGGTGCCCCGACCTCAAGACGGCCTGCAGCCCCGGGGTCGAGTGCGGCACCGAACCGGATGGCTGCGGTGGCACCGTCACCTGCGGCACGTGCGCGGCGCCGGAGGTGTGCGGCGGGCGCGGCGTGGAGAAGACCTGCGGCGTCCCCGCCGAAAATCGCGAGTGCAGCGACGGCTGGTGCTGGGAGTATCCGCTGCCCCACGGCTACGGCTTCAAGGGCGCGCACTTCAGCTCGGCCAACGACGGCTGGGCCGTGGGCGAGGACGGCTTCATCCAGCACTGGGATGGAGCGCGCTGGACGCGCGTGGCCAGCGGGACGCTGACCCCCCTGCACGACGTGCACGCCCTCTCCCCGACGGACGTGTGGGCCGTGGGCGCGGGCGGCACCGTGCTCCACTCCACGACGGGCGGGGCCTTCTCCCCGGTGAGCTCCGGGACGACGCGCGACCTGAACTCCGTGTGGGCCGCCGGTCCGGGGGACATCTGGGCGGTGGGCGCGGGCGGCACCGTGCGGCGCGACCGGGGCAGCGGCTTCCAGGGCATGGACGCGGCCACGACAAAGGACCTCAACGGCGTGTGGGGCAGCGGGCCTTCGGACGTCTGGATGGTGGGGCGGTCCGGGACGCTGCGCCGGTACGACGGCAGCGCGGTCGCCGGCATCGACGCGGGCACCACGGACATCGACTTCCATGAGGTGACGGGCACCGGCCCGAACGACGTCTGGACCGTCGCCTCGGATGACCCGTGCATCCTCTGCGACGACTACGGCCAGGTGTTCCGCACCACGCCCGCGGGCATCGAGCAGTCCCTGCGCTCGTCGGACCAGTTGTTCTCCGTGTACGCCGCGTCGCCCTCACTGGTGCTCGCGGGCGGAGAGGACTTCGGCTACGTCTACAACGGCACGAAGTGGACGGACACGGACGAGGACGCCGTGGGGCCCATCACCGGCAGCGGGCCTGACAACGTGTGGTCCTTCGGTCCGGGCGGGCAGGTGCAGAAGTGGAGCGGGCAGGCGTGGACCTCCCAGGCGCCGCTGCGCACGCTGAGGGTGGCGCGGGCCATCCATGGCACGGGGCCGTCGGACGTGTGGGCGGTGGGGGACCCGGGCCGCGTGCTGCACTGGAACGGCGGCGGTTGGATCGAGCCGCCGCTGGACTTCTCCCCCTTCGACGACGTGACGGGCGTCTACGCGGCCTCCACGGCAGACGTCTGGCTGACGTCCTCGTTCCATGACCGCATCTACCGGTTCGACGGGGCCCGCTTCATCACGCAGTACACCGCGGAGTCGTCACAGGCGCTGTACGCCATCCACGGCGCTTCCGCGACGGACATCTGGGCGGTGGGCGCGTCCGGCCAGGCCGTCCACTTCGACGGCACCTCCTGGACGCGCAAGGCCACGGAGGTCCAGGTGACGCTCAACGCCGTGTGGGTGCAGGGGGCCTCGCTGGCCATCGCGGTGGGCGACGCCGGCACCATCCTGCGCTGGGACGGCGCCGCCTGGAGCGCGATGACCTCCGGCACCAACAAGGCCCTGAAGGCCGTGTGGGGCAGCGGTCCCTCCGACGTCTGGGCGGCGGGCGCGGACGGCACGCTGCTGCGCTACACCGGTGGGGCGTGGCTCCCCGTGGCCAGCGGCACGTCGTCCCAGCTCAACGGGTTGATGGGGCGCTCCGCCACCGAGGTCTGGGCGGTGGGCGACAACGGCACGCTGCTGCGCTTCGACGGCGGCAGGTGGACCGCGGAGACCACCGGCACCCGCCGCGTCCTGCGGGCCGTGTGGGCGCCGTCCTCGTCGGAGCTGTGGCTGGTGGGGGACTCGGCCGTCCTGCACAAGCCCTGACCCCACGCGAGCAGGCCTGAGCGCGTGGCGCCGCATGGGTTCCCTGGCGACCGGGGAGCCCATGCCGTGCCGTGTCCCGAGCGCGGCCCGCCGTCATCACCATCGTCTTCTGGTACCCCCATCAGAAGGAGACTGGTGATGTGTTGCAACACCCGAATCTGGCATTCCCACCACTGCATCCTGCCGCCGTACGTCAGCCGTCAGATCGCGCAGAACGGCTCACCGCAGCAGCGGGCGCGGGCGCTGCGGACGCTCTCCATCGACAACACCCTGCGCGCCCTCCGCCTGTCCACCAGCGGCGCGCCCCAGGCGGCGAAGCGGCTCATCCCCGGCCCCATGGTCGTGGAGAGCCAGAAGCAGCGCACCATCTACGACGTGAAGAACACCGAAGCCCTCCCGGGAACGGTGGCCCGCACGGAGGGCTCGGACGATACCGGCGACCCGGCGGTCGACGAGGCCTACGTCGGCCTGGGCGCGACGTACGACCTCTACTGGGACGTCTACGGGCGCAACTCCATTGACGGCAACGGCATGCCGCTGAACGGTCACGTCCACTATGGCAGCGGCTACGACAACGCCTTCTGGGACGGCGAGCGCATGGTGTTCGGCGACGGCGACGGCGAGCTCTTCAACCGCTTCACCATTTCCGTGGACGTCATCGGGCACGAGCTGACCCATGGCGTGACGGAGCACGAGGGGCCTCTTGCCTACTTCCTCCAGGCCGGTGCGCTCAACGAGTCCCTGTCGGACTGCTTCGGATCGATCGTGAAGCAGCGCTTGTTGAACCAGACGGCGGAGCAGGCCGACTGGCTCATCGGCGCGGGGCTCCTCACGGACAAGGTCCAGGGCAAGGCCCTGCGCTCCATGAAGGACCCGGGCACCGCGTTCGACGATCCCGTGCTGGGCAAGGATCCGCAGCCGGCCCATATGAAGGACTTCGTGAAGACGACGGAGGACAACGGCGGCGTGCACATCAACTCCGGCATTCCCAACAAGGCCTTCTGCGTCGCGGCCATGAACCTCAAGGGCTACACGTGGGAGAAGGCCGGCCTCATCTGGCTGGAGGCGCTGCGCGACCCGAGGCTGAAGTACAACGCCTCGTTCCTGTCCTTCGCCCGGCTCACCGTGCTGGCGGCCGCCAAGCTCTACGGCAGCGGCGACGAAGAGCAGATCGTCCGCGACGCCTGGGGCCAGGTGGGCATCAAGATCGCCAAGGAGCGGGCGGGCGAGGTGGCCTGGACGCCGCAGGTGCAGAAGCAGGCCGCGCAGCCGGTGCAGCGCAAGCACTAGGTCCTGGAGCGGATGGGATGCGAATCGAACTCAAACGGGAGGGAGGCCTCGCCTACTTCCCGGGCCTCGCCAGGCCCCGCACCGTGGACCTGGCGGCCCTGCCTCCCGCCACGGCGGAGGCGCTCCAGCGGGAGGTGCAAGAGGCCCGCTTCTTCGAACAGCCCGCCACCGTGGGCGGTGGCCCCACGGCGGGCGCGGACCGGACCAGCTACGCCGTCACCATCGAGGACGACGGCGGACGGAGGCACTCGGTCCGGCTGGTGGAGCCGGTGACGGAGCCGCACCTGCGCTCCCTGCTGGCGCTCATCCAGAAGGCCGAGCGGGAGCAGCGCGCTCCCTAGCTCCCGGGCGTGCGGACGGGGGGACGTCCTCCCCGGGGCGGCGGGCCGTGTCACGAACGTGTGACGCGGCTCGCTCGTTCGTGTGACAGGACGGCGTCGCCGGTAACGGTGTGGCAACAACGGGGGGCGGTGCGTGGCGGAAGGCTGCGCCATTCGGTAACGGGAGCGCCACATCGGGACCAGGCGGGTCCCTCCTTGTTCCCCGCCCGGCTCTCACGCACCCATGACCTTCGCCTCGTCCCACCGCTCCGTCCTTCAGGCCCTGCTGGCTGGTACCGCGCTCCTCTTCTCCTCGTCCGCCGTGGCCCAGGCCCAGGAGACCCCGCCCGAGCCCGCTCCCACTGGCGAGGTCGCGCCCCCCGCGGAGCCCTCCGCGCCCGTGCCTCCCGCCGCCCTGCCTCCTCCCGTGGCGCCGAAGGAGAAGGAGAAGGAGAAGACGAAGCCCTGGTACGAGACCATCCGCCTCCGGGGCTACACGCAGGTCCGCTACAACCGGCTGCCCAGCTTCCGGGTGAACGACTCGCTCATCAACGAGCAGGGCGACCGCTTCATGGGCAAGGACACCGGCTTCGGCATCCGCCGCGCGCGGCTCGTCATCTTCGGGGACGTGCACCCGCACGTGTCCATCTACCTGCAGCCGGACTTCGCCTCCGTCATCGGTGACCAGTACAACGTGGCCGTCATGCGGGACTGGTACGCGGACATCTTCGTGGACGCGAAGAAGGAGTTCCGCTTCCGGGTGGGCCAGTCCAAGGTGCCCTTCGGCTTCGAGAACCTCCAGTCCAGCCAGAACCGCCTGGCGTTGGATCGCAACGACGCCATCAACAGCGCGCTGAAGGACGAGCGCGACCTGGGCGTCTTCTTCTACTGGGCGCCCGAGCACATCCGCGCGCGCTTCAAGCTCCTGGTGGACAGCGGCCTCAAGGGCTCCGGCGACTACGGCGTGGTGGGCCTGGGCGTCTTCAACGGCCAGGCGGCCAACCGCGCCGAGCGCAACAACAGCCCCCACGCGATCGCGCGCGTCAGCTATCCCTTCCTCTTCGGCTCCCAGTACGTGGAGGTCGGGGCGGGCGGCTACTACGGCCGCTTCAACCTCAGCGCGTCCCCGCGCGACGACGCGGCCTATGCGCTCGCGCGTGGCCCCAACATGGTGGATGCCCGCGCCATCGTCAGCCTGACGGTCTACCCGCAGCCCCTGGGCTTCCAGGCGGAGTACAACATCGGGCGGGGGCCGTCGCAGGGCTCGGGCCCGGACGACGCGCTGCTCATCGACAGCCGGAACCTCCAGGGTGGCTACGCGCAGCTCATGTACAAGCTGGACGGCGTGGGCGGCGTGTCGCTCATCCCCTACGTGCGCGGCACGCTCTACAAGGGCGGCAAGAAGGCGGAGACCAACGCCCCCCGCTACGACGTGCGCGAGCTGGAGCTGGGCGCGGAGTGGCAGATCTGGAAGGCGCTGGAGCTGACGGCCGCCTACGTCATCGCGGACCGCACCTCGTCGCGCTACCCGTATGAACAGGAGCAGGGGCACGTGACGCGCCTCCAGCTCCAGTTCAACTACTGAGTCAGCCGACCGTCTGGTCGATGGCCCCGAAGATGCTGGCGCCCGCGTCGTCCCGCATCTCGATGCGCACGCGGTTGCCGCGCTTCAGGAACGGCGTCTTCGGCGCGCCGTCCCGGAGCGTCTCCACCACGCGCACCTCCGCGATGCACGAGTAGCCCGCGCCGCCGTCCTTCACGGGCTTGCCGGGGCCGCCGTCCGGGCCCCGGTTGGACACCGTGCCGGAGCCCACGATGCTGCCCGCGCACAGCGAGCGCGTCTTCGCCGCGTGGGCCACCAGCGTGCCGAAGTCGAACGTCATGTCCACGCCCGCGTCCGCGCGGCCGAAGGGCTCACCGTCGAGGAAGACCTCCAGCCGGCGGTGCAGCTTGCCCTCCCGCCACGCGTCGCCCAGCTCGTCCGGCGTGACGAACACCGGCGAGAACGCCGACGCGGGCTTGGACTGGAAGAAGCCGAAGCCCTTCGCCAGCTCCGCCGGAATCAGGTTGCGCAGCGACACGTCATTGACCAGCCCCACCAGCACCACCGCGCCCAGGGCCTGCTCGCGCGCGGCGCCCAGCGGCACGTCGCGCGTCACCACCACGACCTCGCCCTCCATGTCGCAGCCCCACGCCTCGTCGGCGAGCGGGATGGGCTGGCGCGGCCCGAGGAAGCCGTCGGAGCCGCCCTGGTACATCAAGGGGTCGGTCCAGAAGGAGGGCGGCAGCTCCGCGCCGCGCGCCTTGCGCACCAGCTCCACGTGGTTCACGTACGCGGAGCCGTCCGCCCACTGGTAGGCGCGGGGCAGGGGCGCCGCGCACCGGGCAGGGTCGAAGGGCGCACCCGGGACCTCTCCGCGCTCCAGCCGCTCCGACAGCGCGCGCAGGGCCGGCGCGTGGCGGTCCCAGTCATCCAGCGCGGCCTGGAGCGTGGGCGCGATGGCGGACGCATCCACCTGCCGGGACAGGTCCTTCGTCACGACGACGAGCCGGCCGTCCCGTCCTTCATCGAGCGAGGCGAGCTTCACGGCTGACCGCCTCCCGGGGAGGACAGCTTCGCCTTGGGCAGGTCCGCCCAGCAGGCGTCGTAGTCCTTCTGGAGGACGGGGCTCTCCATCGCCTGCCGCGTGGGCGCGATGACCCAGCGGGTCTCGAACATGAAGGCGAGCGTGTTGTCGATCTTCTTCGGCGTCAGCTCCGCGGCGACGGCGGCCTCGTACGTCTTGCGGTCCGGGCCGTGGGCGCTCATGCAGTTGTGGAGCGACGCGCCGCCGGGCAGGAACGCGTCCGCCTTGGCGTCGTAGACGCCGTGGACCAGGCCCATCAGCTCGCTCATCACGTTGCGGTGGAACCAGGGCGGCCGGAAGGTGTTCTCCGCCACCATCCACCGGGGCGGGAAGATGACGAAGTCGCAGTTCGCCGTCCCCGGCGTGTCACTGGGCGACGTGAGCACCGTGAAGATGGACGGATCCGGGTGGTCGTAGCTCACCGTGTTGATGGTGTTGAAGCGCGCCAGGTCGTACGTGTACGGCGCGTAGTTGCCGTGCCACGCCACGACGTCGAACGGCGAGTGGTCCAGCGTCGTCTCCCAGAGGTTCCCCTGGAACTTCTGCACCACGCGCGTGGGGCGCTCCACGTCTTCATACGCCGCGTGCGGCGCCACGAAGTCGCGCGGGTTCGCCAGGCCGTTGGACCCGATGGGCCCCAGCTCCGGGAGCCGGAACTGCGCGCCGTAGTTCTCGCAGATGTAGCCGCGCGCGGGGCCGCCGGGCAGCTCCACCCGCATGCGCATGCCGCGCGGGATGAGCGCGACGTGGCCGGGCGGGACCTCCAGCACGCCCAGCTCCGTGACGATGCGCAGCGTCCCGGACTGGGGGACGATGAGCAGCTCGCCGTCCGCGTTGAAGAACGCCGTGTCCGTCATGGACGTGTTCGCCGCATAGAGGTGCACCGCCGCGCCCGCGCCCTCGGCGGGGGAACCGTTGCCGCCCAGCGTGAAGAGGCCCTCCAGGAAGGTGGTGGGCGTGGTGGGCATGGGCGCCGGGCTCCAGCGCAGCCGGTTGGGGGAGGGCGGCACCTCCCGGAACGGTCCGCTCTTCAGCGCGCGGGCCTCCACGGGCCGGTACGCCGGGTGGCCCGCGCTGGGCCGCAGCCGGTACATCCACGTGCGCCGGTTCACGCCCCGAGGCGCGGTGAACGCGGTGCCGGAGAGCTGCTCGGCGTAGAGGCCGAACGCGACGCGCTGGGGCGTGTTCTGGCCCACGGGGAGCGCACCGGCGACAGCCTCCGATGCGTGCTCGTTTCCAAAGCCTGTCAGGTGGCGGACGTTTTCCATGGCGTCCGAAATAGTAACAGATGTAACCAAACCGGCAAGGCTCAGGGGCCGGGCTTGAGGGCGCGGATGGCGGCGCGCTCCACGCGCTCCAGCAGCGAGCGGAGCACCTCGCGTTCAGAGGACGACAGCTCCGCGAGCACCTCCGCCTCCGCGTCGAGCGCGGCGGGGGCCACCCGCTGGTAGAGCCTGCGTCCCGAGGCGGTCAGCGTCAGGCGCCGGGAGCGGGCGTCGCTCTGGCTCGTGGCGCGCCGCACCAATCCGCGCTCCTCCAGGGAGCGCGCGGCGCGGCTCACCGGGACCTTGTCCATGCGCGTGCGGCGGACGAGCTCCAACTGCGAGCGCTCTCCGTCCTCGCCCAGCACGGCGATGAGCCGCCACTCCTGGGTGGAGAGGCCGTCCTCGGCCGCGTACACGCGGGCGATGCGCTGGCTCACGACGTTGTCCGCGACCGACAGGCGATAGGGGAGGAACTCATCGAGGGTGAGGCTCGCGGCGCGTGCTTTCTTCATCGGGCGTCCGACTATAGCCAGCCATCCAGGCGGGCGGACGCGGTGGGCGCGTTGCGCGAGGGGGCGGTGGCGCGGACCTTCCTGGGCAGGGAGGCCCCTCATGGCCACGAGCAAGCAGCGCGCCGCCGGGCGCAAGAACATCAAGAAGGCCGCGACCGCGGCGAAGCGGAAGGGCACGCTCAAGAAGCTGCCCAAGCGCACACGCACCGCGCTGGGCAAGCAGGCCAACAAGGTGAAGCGCTCGAAGGCCCGGGCGCGCTGAAATCCGGGATGGGAATGCCGCTCTGGCTCCAGGCGGGTTTGTGGGGGTTTGCTCCCGAAGTCGTCGCGGGGACCACCGCCGTGGCGGCGGGCGCCATCCTCGCCATGCTCGCGGACACGATGATGCCGGAGGCCACGGAGGGAGCCCACGACCTCACCGGCCTCATCACGGTCGCCGGCTTCCTCGCCGCGTTCGTGCTCAGCAAGCTGGGGGATGAGCGGGAGGGGCTTGCAGGCAGGGCTGTCTCCGCCAACTCGCGGTAGCGCGGCACCCCCTCTACCGCGAGCAGGTCCTGCATCACCTTCCGAGCGCCTGCGGTGTCTCCTGCCTGCCGGAGCCGAAGCACCTCGGATCGCGCAGCCCTCATGCGCATGGAGCCGCTTCGGATTCGCCCCCGCTCATCGACGTGGACGTCTAGTAGGCGCACGCGCGGTTGTTGCACCACCCTTGCGTCGTGCCGCAGACGCAATCCGAGTCGTCGATGCAGCGGGTGGACGGGCACGTCGGACCGCCACCTCCGCCGCCTCCGCCCGAGATCTCGTAGGAGCAGGCGTTGCGCGTACACGTCACGGACAGCGCGTTGGGACACGCGTTCCAGCAATCGTCCTCGGAGGAGCACCGCACGGAGATGCACAGCAGGCCCGCGGCCTCCTCGGGCGTGGGCTCGGAGGTCAGGGCCTCGGAGGACTCGGTGGCGGCGCACACGGCTCGCGTCGCCAGCTCCATGGCTGGCGCGGCCGGCTCAGCGAAGGACGCGGTGGCCGCGAAGGACAGCAGGACGGCGACACTCCAGGACAGGCTTCGGCGAGACGACATGGCGGCGGGCACTTTCTCCCAGTAAGGCCATGCGGCACTGCATGGGGATTCCTGGGAGGGCCATTTTAACATGTCTGTCATGACTGATGCTGGCGCCGCCGGACGTGCCCCGGGCAAGGAGTTCGCCGGTCGGAATGGCACCCCGCCTGGAGTCGATTGCCGCGTGCGCGGAGTCCTCCCACCGTTCCTGGGAGACCGTGGGCCCGGGGGGACGTCATGCGTGCGCAATTCTTGTTCATCCTCATCCCGGCCTTGATCGCGCCGGGCACGTACGCCGGAGCGCGGGACCCCCGCCCGCAGGATGCTGGCGCGGCCTCACATGGGGCGCATGGCAAGCCTTCCGCGCTGTCGAGCCTGACGTCGCTCGCCCAGGGCGCGGTGCTCTTCGACGACCTGGGGAGCTTCCAGCGGAAGGTGACGACCCGCTCGCCCGAAGCGCAGGCCTTCTTCGACCAGGGGATGCGGCTCACGTATGCCTTCAACCACGACGAGGCCGCGCGCTCGTTCGCCCGCGCCGCGCAGTTGGACCCCTCCTGCGCCAGTTGCTTCTGGGGCGTCGCCCTGGTGCTCGGGCCCAACTACAACGTGCCCATGCTGCCGGACCGGGCCGCGACCGCGTGGACGGCCCTTCAGAAGGCGCAGGCGCTCGCCCCCACGGCGACCCCCACGGAGCAGGCGCTCATCGGCGCGCTGTCCCAGCGCTACGGCGGGCCGGAGCCCCGCACGCCCGAGGAGATGAAGCCCTTCTCCCAGGCCTACGCCAACGCCATGCGCGACGTGGCGAAGCGCTTCCCGGAGGACAACGACGTGCAGGTGCTCTTCGCTGAGTCCCTGATGGACCTCAACCCGTGGAAGCTGTGGACGCTGGAGGGCAAGCCGGCGCCGGGGACGGGAGAGATTGTCTCGCGGCTGGAGTCGGTGCTCGCGCGCGCGCCGGACCACCCGGGCGCCAATCACTATTACATCCACGCCGTCGAGGCCTCGGAGCACCCCGAGCGCGCGTTGCCCTCCGCGGACCGGCTGCCAGGGCTGATGCCCGGCGCGGGCCACGTCGTCCACATGCCGGCGCACATCTACCAGCGGGTGGGCCGGTACGCGGACGCCTCGGAGAGCAACCGCCGCGCCGTCCAGGCGGACAACGCCTACCTGCGCCAGGTGGAGCCCATTGGCTACTACCCGATGTATCTGGCCCACAACTGGGGCTTCCTGTCGTTCTCCGCCTCCATGGAGGGGCGCGCGGGCGAGTCCATCCGCGCCGCGCGCGAGTCCGCGAACGCCCTGCCGCCGGAGATGCTGACGGAGATGCCGGGCATGGACTTCTTCGCCTCCGAGCCCCTGCTCGCGATGGTGCGCTTCGGGCGCTACGACGCGCTGCTCAAGGAGCCCCGGCCGGACCCGAGGTACCCGGTGCTCACGGGGCTGTGGCTGCACGCGCACGGGCTGGCGCTCGCGGCGAAGGGAGACTTCGACAGGGCCCGCGCGGAGCACGCGGAGCTGGTGAAGCTGGCCGCCAGCGTCCCCGACACGATGACCGCCGGAAACAACTCAGCGAAGGACGTGCTGGACGTGGCGGCCCGCGTGCTCGACGCCTCCATCGCCGAGCGCCAGGGCCGCGCCGACGCGCTGACCCGCTGGGAGGACGCGGTGCGCGCCGCGGATCAACTGGCCTACTCGGAGCCCAGCGACTGGTTCTACCCCGTGCGCCACTTCCAGGGCGCGGCGCTGCTGGACGCGGAGCAGTACAAGGCCGCGGAGGCCGTCTACCGGGAGGACCTGCGCCGCAACCCCGGCAACGGCTGGGCCCTCTTCGGGCTCGCCATGTCGTTGAAGGGGCAGGGCCGCACGGCCGAGGCCAACGCCGTGCAGCAGCGCTTCAAGACGGCCTGGGCGGGCTCCGACTTCGCGCTCACCCGCACGGCCTTCTGACGTCAGCGCGCTCCGGCGCGGCGGAAGCCGTACACCCACGCGCCCGCGGCGACGAGCGCGGGCAGCACTACGGACACCGTGAGCGCGCCGAACACGGCGTCGTTCACGGGCTGCCCGATGAAGTCCACGCCGGACACGCGCAGCCACGCCTTCACGCAGGTGATGCCCCAGTTGGCCCAGTTGGCGGCGATGACCGCCCAGGCCAGCCGCCGCTGCCCCACGGGGCCGTAGCGCAGCATGGGCAGCGTCCACGCGACGCCCAGGAGGAAGAACGTGCCCATGAGCGCGTTCAGGTGCGCGGCGAGCGCCATCCGCGGATCCGCTGGCACCTTGCCCGTCATCGCCGCGGAGACGTAGCCGCCGGTGAGCAGGCCCACCAGCATCAGCCACGCCGCCGCGTGGGCCATCAGCCGGGCGGGGGGCTGGACGAGCGGGACGACGGTGGACTCGGTGACGACGGCCTCGGACAGGGGACGGGCGGAAGCAGGGCGCATGGTGGGCGGAGCGCCATCCTCGCACCCGGCCGCGCGCGGACGCCAATCGCGGGGCCTGACTCCCAGCGTCAGAAGCGGGCCTGGAGCAGCACGTTGACGCCCACGGCGTTCGCGGGCTGGAGGACGGGCCTGGAGCCCCCCGTCTCGTCATCCTCGAAGCGGGTCCGGTTCGGGTCGTGCGTGTAGGAGACCTCCGCCAGCACGCCAGCGATGGCCCCCAGGTCCCAGCGGGCCGTGGCCTTCACCGTCACCACCAGCCCCGGGTCCACGCCCTCGGGCAGGACGCCGAGGATGTTGGGCCCCTGGAACACGACGACGGTGTCGCCGAACAGCGGGTTCGCCGTTGCGTACCGCAGCGAGGCGGGGCGGGTGACGCGCACGAGCAGCCCGGGCGTCAGCCCCCAGTCCTGGAGGTGGTAGTCACTGCTCAGCGTGCCGGAGACCTCCGCGCGGGTCTCCGCGTCGCTCAGGAAGTCCTGGTACGGAGGAAACCCGGGCACGTCTGTCTGGATGAAGGAGAGCGTGCGGACGTAGGCCAGCGCGTGCGCGCGCCAGAAGCCCTGCTTCACCCGCGCCTCCAGGGCCCCCGCCCCCGCGGTCTGCGTGCTCCGTCGGGGAGCGTCCGCCTCTGGATCCACCAGCCCCTGGGACACGAGGCTGCCCTCCAGCGACACCGACGCGGCGAAGCCTCCCGGGTACGTCTCCGGCTGGAAGAAGCGCTCGAAGAAGGTCGGGTCGCCCTGGTACAGCGCCAGGTCGACGTTGTTCCCCACGGGGGCGCCGCGGTGCCAGACCGCGCCCAGCGAGGCCCCCTTCACGGGGACGTGCAGCTCGACGCCCCGGATCGCGACGCCGGGGATCTGCCCCCGGTTGAGCACGGTGCCCTTCGCGGCCAGCCGCAGCTCGGGCGTGACGTCCAGGAAGCCGCCCGCGAGCAAGGCGTAGCGGCGCGAGGACTCCAGCCGCAGGTCATCGGCGACGTTGGCGGACTTGAGCGCCACGAAGGCGTCCCAGTGCATCCGGGACAAGCGCAGCTCCAGCGCGGACTCGTTCCCCGCGCGGCGGGGGAAGGCCTGGCGCTCCCAGGTGACCGGCCACGTGAAGCCCATGTGGAGCCGCGACGTGTTCACCGGGTGCACCGCCACGGCGAGTCCCTCTCCGGACTCCCAGCCCGAGGGCCGGTAGCGCAGCCGCACGTTGCTGCCGAAGTCCTGCAAGGCAATGCCCTGGGTGCCCGGCGTGCTCAGGAAGAGCGACAGCGTGGCCTCCGCGCGCAGGCCCGACGCGAGCTCCGGCGTATGGCCTTCCAGCGCCGCGTGGAAGGCCGTGCCCGAGCCCTCCGCGTCGATGTCCTCGTCGACCCCCTGGAAGGACAGCCGCGCGTCGAAGGGCGGTTCGGTGACGGCGGGAGCGGGGGCCTGTCCCAGACAGAGCAGCAGGGGAAGCGTCAGGAGTGGAGATGCCATGGGGGCGCGCGTCTAGCACGTCTCAGGGCGCGGTGTCGGGGACGGCGTCGATGCGGCTGTGACGCCGGGTGTCTGGCATCACCGTGTAGACGAGCAGCGAGCAGAAGATGCACGCCGTGACGTACCAGAAGAACCACGCCTCGTACCCGGCCAGCTTCAGGCGCGTGCCCACGTACTCCGCGGTGCCGCCGAAGAGGGACACCGTCAGCGCGTAGGGCAGCCCCACGCCCAGGGCGCGGATGCGCGCGGGGAACAGCTCCGCCTTCACCACCGCGTTGATGGACGTGTAGCCGGAGAGGATGACCAGCGCGGCCATCACCAGCATGAACGCGGTGAAGGCGTCCCGCGTCCGCGTCAGCGCCGTGAGCAGCGGCACCGTGAACAGCGTCCCCAGGATGCCGAACCCCATCAGCACCGGCCGGCGCCCCACCTTGTCCGAGACGAAGCCGAGCACCGGCTGGAGGAACATGTAGAGGAACAGCGAGCCCGCGGAGATGAGCGTGGCCTCGTCCCGCGTCAGCCCCACGGAGTTCACCAGGAACTTCTGCATGTAGACGGTGTATGTGTAGAAGGCCAGCGTGCCGCCCATCGTGAGCCCCACCACGACGGCGATCTCCTTCGGGTGGCGCAGCAGCTCCCGCATGGGGTGGTGCTCGGACTGCTTCGCGGCCTCGCGGGTGAAGGCCTCCGTCTCCACCATGTTGCGGCGCATGTAGAAGCCGAAGATGGCCAGCGCCGCGCCAATGCCAAACGGGATGCGCCAGCCCCAGGCCTCCAGTTGCGGGCCCGTCAACACCAGCCGCTGCAACACCAGAAGAGTCAGCGTGGCCAGGAGCTGCCCCAGGATGAGCGTGACGTACTGGAAGGAGCTGTAGAAGCCCCGGTGGCGGGAGGTGGCCACCTCGCTCAGGTAGGTGGCGCTGGTGCCGTACTCGCCGCCCAAAGAGAGGCCCTGGAGCAGCCGCGCGAGCATCAGCACCACGGGCGCCGCCACGCCGATGCGCGCGTACGTGGGGCACACGGCGATGACCAGCGAGCCCAGGCACATCAGCGTGACGGACAACGTCAGCGCGGACCGGCGGCCCCGGAGGTCCGCGTAGAGCCCCATCACCCAGCCGCCCACCGGCCGGATGAGGAAGCCCAGCGCGAACACCCCGGCGGTGTTGAGCTGCCGCACCAGCGGGTCCGCGTCCGGGAAGAACGCCTGCGCGAAGTACAGCGAGAACGCCGAGTAGACGTAGAAGTCGTACCACTCGATGAGGTTGCCCACCGAGCCGCCGAAGATGGAGAGCAGCCGCTGCCGCAAGGGGGACATCGGGCGTGGGGCTCAGGCCTTCAACGTGCGGCCGAACAGGTCCTCGAGCCGCTTCCAGTGCGTCTCCGCGACCTCCGCGTTGAACGCGGGCGTGCCCGCCACCGAGTAGCCGTGCTGCGCGCCGGGGTAGAGCTCCGAGCGGTACTTCACGCCCGCGTCCTTCAGCGCTGCCTCCAGCGTGCGGATGGCGTCCGCGGGCATGGAGTTGTCGTTGTCCGCGTGGCCGAAGTACAGCTCCGCCTTCACCTGGTTCACCCGGCGGTGGGGGCTGTCGGGCGAGTCCGTGGCCAGCCGGCCGCCATGGGACGACGCCACCGCGCCGATGCGGTCCGGGAAGTCCGCGCCCATGCGCACGGCGAGGCCGCCGCTGAAGCAGTAGCCGGCCACGCCCGCCTTCGGGCCCTTCACGAAGGGCTGCCGCGCGAGGAAGTCCAGCACCGCGCCCGCGTCCATCTTCAGGCGCTCCGGCGTCAGCGCTCCGGCGAGGCCGAAGAAGCGCTTGCGGAACGCCTCGTCCGCGAAGGAGCCCCGGGCGAGGTCCAGCTTCGAGGTGGGCCCCTCCCGGTAGAACACGTTGGGCAGCAGCACGACGTAGCCGGACTTCGACAGGCGCCGGGCCATGTCCTCGAAGACGGGGCGGATGCCAAAGGCATCCGGAATCATGATGACCGCCGGCCACGGCCCGGAGCCCTCCGGCCGGGCCCACTTCGCGTCCATCACTCCGTCCGCGGTCTTGATGTCGACGTCCTGCATGGCGTGGGTGACCTCCCGCGCGGGCGGTGCATGCGCCCGGCAGGAGGGTGACACCACACGCGCGGGCTGCGCGCCATCCGTTTCGTGACGGGCCCCCTCCTCCCCGCGCGAAACGGACACTGGCCTGGACTACTTGACGCAGTTGCTCCAGCCGCGCTTGCTGTTGCTGACCGTCATCTCCCAGTAGCGGGTGCCGCTGTTGTAGTCGATGGAGACGCCGTCGTTGTAATCGCTGGTGTTGAAGTTGCCGCCGATGCCGGACAGCAGGCAGGCCACGCCACCCGGGTCGTAGGCCAGGTTGTGCGTGAAGGTGCCGGGGTTGCCCGCGATCCACAGCCAGCCGCCCGCGTCCGTGGGGACGTCCACGCAGATGGCGCGAGCGCCGCCGGACGCGCCCAGGTTGCCGCCCAGGTACCAGTTGTACCCGTCATTCCAGACCCGGGCGTAGTCGGAGTTGGACGTGAAGCCGCCCGCGGCCTCCACCTGCGTGAGGAAGCAGCGGCGCGACGCGGTGACCGCGCCCAGCAGCTTCGCCGCCTGGCCGTCGTACCAGGCCATCTCCGGGGTGCGGTTGGTGGCGGTGTTGAGGCATTGGACGGCCGTGCTCAGCGCCTTGCTGTTGGACTGGTTGATGAAGATCTGCCAGTTGCCCGCGTACTGGAACACGCCCGCGCCCGCCCAACTGGTGCCCTTCAGGTTGCCCTGGATGCCGCGCAGGAAGCAGGTCCGGTTCGTCGCGGTCCCGATGGCCGTGGAGGTCAGGCCGTTGGCGGAGGTGCCCCACCAGTACGAGCCGCCCAGGGACACCGCCTGCTCGCTCGTCCCGAGCGCCGCGTCCTCCGGGGCCACGGGGGCGGCCGTCTCGGTGACGGCGTCGCCCGGCGCGGCCTCGCCCATCATGGCTTCGTCCATCATCGGGTCGCCGCCGCAGCCCGCCGCGAAGAGGCAAAGGGGCGCCGCCAGGAACAGCTTCCGCGCGAAGTGATTCGTGTGCATGTCGCTTCTCCGTCGTTTGGAAATGCCGTGGCGGGCCATGAGCAACGGGGATGCCAGCGCCGCGTCCCTGGAGCGCGTGCCGACACTGGGCGTGGGGAACGGCAAGCCTTGCGCGTCCACGCCGCGTGCGGGACGGCAAGGCTTGCACGGACGGCAAGAGTTGCACGAGGTGTCCTCCGAGCGCGGCTCCTGGCAGGATCGCGCGCGAGCCAAAGGAGCGGGAGGGCAAGGTGGGCATGCATCGCGAAGGCGCGGCCGGGGTCCGGATGCTGTTGCTGCTGGCCGCGTTGGCCGGGGCCGACGCGCGGGCGGAGGTGACGCGCGCGGAGTTCCTGGTGCCGTCGGAGGAGGGCATCGAGGTGTCCGTGCGCGAGGTGAAGGACACGGGCATGCAGGTGGCCAACCTGCCGCCGCTCATCCTCCTGCACGGCGCGCGGGTGCCGGGGCGGGCCTCGTTCGACCTGCCCGTCGAGGGCGGCTCCCTGGCGGCGGAGCTCGCCCGCGCGGGGCACGCGGTGTACCTCATGGATGCGCGCGGCTATGGCGGCTCCACGCGGCCCCTGGCCATGAGCACGCCCGCGAGGGGCCGGCCCCTGGTGGGCTCGCACGAGGTCGTCCAGGACGTGCACGCGGTGGTGGGCTGGGTGAAGGCGCGCACGGGGCAGCGCCGCGTGGGGTTGGTGGGCTGGGCCACGGGAGGGCACTGGGCGGGCATGTACGCCAGCCTCCATCCGGACGACGTCAGCCACCTGGTGATGCTCAACGCGCTCTACGCGGGCAGCGCGGAGCACAAGATGCTGGGGAAGGGCACGGACTTCGAGGACCCGAAGCGGCCGGGGCACTTCAACGCGGAAGGCCTGGGCGCCTACCGGTGGAACACAGGCGCGTCGCTGATGGCCGTGTGGGACCGGCAGCTCCCCGAGGCGGAAGAGGAGCGGGTGAAGTGGAGGGACCCGGAGGTGGCGGCGTCGTTCCAGCGCGAGGCGGTCACGAGTGATCCGCTGGGGCCGTCACGCACGCCGTTCGCCTTCCGGGCGCCGTCCGGGGCGTTGGAGGACAGCTTCTACCTGGCCACGGGACGGCAGTTGTGGGACGGGGCGTCCATCACGGCGAAGGTGCTCATCCTGCGCGCGGAGAACGACTTCTGGAGCCGGCCGGAGGACGTCACGCGCCTCCAGGAGCACCTGAACCACGCGGCCAGCGTGAAGGCCGTGGTGCTCCCGGGCGCGACGCACTTCGTGCACCTGGAGCGGCCGGAGCGGGGCCGCCGGCTCCTCATGGACGAGCTGCTGCGCTTCACCGGCGCCCGCGTCACCCCCGCGACGAAGCCCCCGAAGCCGGCCCCGCCGTGAGCCGCTAGACTGGTGGGGATGATTTCCATCCGGAGACTCGAACAGGCGACCCCCGGGGAGCTGGAGGCGCTGGCCGAACTGCTCATCGACTCCGTCGAAGGCGGCGCGTCGGTGGGCTTCCTGCCGCCGCTCTCGCGGGACGCGGCGGAGGGGTACTGGCGGGGCGTGCTCGCGGCGCTGGGGCCGGGGCTGCTGCTCTGGGTCGCGGAGGTGGACGGGCGCATCGACGGCACCGTGCAGCTCGCGCCGTCGCTGCGTCCCAACGGGCTGCACCGCGCGGAGGTGCAGAAGCTGCTCGTGCACTCGCGGGCCCGAGGCCAGGGGCTCGCGTCGCGGCTGCTCCAGGAGGTCGAGCAGTACGCCCGGGGCGCGGGGCGCACGCTGCTGGTGCTCGACACGCTGGCGGGCTCGAAGGCGGAGGCCGTCTACCGGCACTTCCAGTGGCAGCGCGCCGGAGAGATTCCCGACTGGGCGCGGCACACCGACGGTGAGCTGCACCCCACGGTCCTCTTCTTCAAGCGACTGGTCCCCTGACGCTCGCGCACGAGTGCTTGCGCCGGGTGGCCAGCGCGACGAGCGCCAGCCACGCGAGCGGCGCCACCGGGGCCGCGCCGCAGCCGCAGCCGGAGTCGTCCTCGGGCAGGGGGTTGCCCGCGCCTGCGTCCGGATTCCCCGCGCCCGCATCCGGTCCGCCCGCCTCGCAGCTCCCGTCTCCGACACAGACCGTCACCGTGGCTTCGGCGGTCGCGCCCGCCGTGTCCGTCACCACGAAGCGCAGGGTGTGCGGGCCCGGCGATAGGCCCGTGGTGTCCCAGCGGCCCGGCGCGCCACCGAAGTAGAGGCGGGTGTCCGAACGGTCGTCCGTGTAGGCCAGCGTGCCGTCCACGTAGAACCCTGCGCCGGTGCAGCCCACGTCGTCCTCGCACTCGCCGAAGAACTCCGCCGTGGCTCCGGAAACGCGCTCGCCCTGGGTGGGACGGATGAGGACGGCGCGCGGCGGTTCATCCACCTTCGCGGTGAGGCTGAAGGCCTGCTCCGCGTCCGGCGACACGCCGTTGGCCGCCCGCACGCGCACGTCCACGGTGCCCGCCGCCGTCGGCGTCCAGGTGATGAGGCCGGTGGTCGCGTCGATGCTCATGCCCTGCGGCACCGTGCCCTCCAGCGAATACGTGGGCCGGGGCCGGCCCACCGCCTCCACGTCGTAGCGGTACTCGACGCCCACCAGGGCGGTGGTGACCTGCGTGGAGGTGATGGTGGGCGGCAGCGGTTCGTCATCCGCCTCCACGGCCTCCAGCGTGCGCGCGTCCAGGCCCGGCATGGCGAGCGTGAGGGTGGCCGTGCCGTCCACGTTGTCCGCGTCCTGCGCCGCCTGGAGCGTCACGGTCTGGGGCGTGCTCCAGTTGGACGTCGTGAACGTGAGCGTGGACGCGGAGGCCACGCTGATGTCCGGGTCCCCCTGCGTGGGCGCCACGGTGACGGTGACGTTCGACGAGGGCCTCAGCGACAGCGACACGTCGAAGGTGGCGGTGCCGCCCTCGGGCACGGTGAGCCGGGCGGTGGACAGCACCAGCCGGGGCGAGTTGTTGTCGATGGTGGTGGCCACCACCGACTCGGTCGTCAGGCCCTCCGAGGCCACGGTGAAGGTGGCGACGTCCGCGTCCGCGTCCGCGTCCTCCACCGCCTCGAGCACCACGACCTGCGGCACGTTCCAGTTCGTGGGGGAGAAGGTCAGCGTTCCACCCCCCGACAGGCGCACGTCCTCGGAGCCGCCCAGGGCCCGCGCCACGTCCACCGTCACGGGCGCGGTGGGCGCCTGCGCCAGCCGCACGGTGAAGGCCGCGCGCCCGCCCTCCATCAGGCGCAGGTTGAGCCCGGACACGACCAGCTTCTGGCCGGTGGCCGTGGGCATCACCCGGCGCACCACGCCGTTGGTGTACCCCAGCATGTAGAGCGCGCCGTCCGGTCCCACGCTCATGTCCACGTTGGCGGAGAAGCCCGTCCCCCACGCGTCCACCGTCGCCACCGAGTTGTCCGCCGCCAGCGTGGCGCGCGTCACCTGGGCGCTGTTGAAGTCGCCGAAGAAGTAGTTGCCGCGGTACTCCGGCGGGAAGAGGGTGGCGTCGTAGAAGACGCCGCCGGTGATGGAGCCTCCCAGCGCCTGCGTCATCGCGGAGCCGCCGCCACTGGTGGCGTCCGGCAGGCCCGGCTGGGCCACGGTGAAGGTCGTCGTGGTGGGCGCGTTGTCGGCGCTGGCGACGTAGAAGTCGCCGTCGAAGCTCGCGTCGCCCACGCCTTCAAGCGTGAGCTTCTCCCCCTTGCGGAAGCCGTGCGGCGTGGCCGTGGTGAAGGTGGTGATGCCCCCGCTGCGCACCGCGCCCGTGGCGGTGAGGTTGCGCGTGTCCGTCCCGTTGGTGCGGTACTTGATGACGGGAGGGATGAAGTCGTTGGTGAGGGGCTGGTTGTTCTCGTAGTCGTTGTAGCCGGCGTGGCTGCGCCGGTTCACGATGAAGACCTGCTCGTAGTTCGTGCCCACGCCGTTGACCCACAGCAGGCCGGTGGTGGGCTGGAACGTGAAGGTGAAGGGATTTCGCAGGCCGCGCGCCCAGATGTATTCGTTGTTGGGGCCCACGCCGTCGTTGAACGGGTTGTCATTGACGGGCGTGCCGTCCAGGTTGGCGCGGCTCACCTTGGCCGCCAGCGACGTCAGGTCCGCGTCCACGCCGGTACCGTTGCCCAGGTCTCCAATGGACCAGTAGAGCTTCCCGTCCGGCCCGAAGCCCAGCCCGCCGCCGTCGTGGTTGTTGCCCGCCGTGGGCAGCCCGGTGACGATCTCCGTGCGCGCGATGCCCGTGCCGTGGGAGTCCGTGTAGCGGACGATGCGCTGCTCGGAGGCGGAGACGGTGACGAAGAAATAGACGTACCGGTTGACCACGTAGTTCGGGTCGAACGCGATGCCGATGAGGCCGCACTCGCTGTTGGTGTGGACCGCGGGCTCCGTGGCGAACGTGCGCGTCACCAGCGTGGAGGTGCCGGGCTGCGTCTCCAGCACGCCGTCCTTCATGGCCACCGTCCGCACGACGCCGTTCTTCAGCGTGACGAACAGCCGCCCCGAGCCATCCGGCGCCCACGCCATGCCGGTGGCGGGCGTCAGGCTGCTGGACGAAAAGGCCGTCTCCACGAAGCCCGCCGGCACGGCGGCCTGGGCTGGCGCGGACATCATCAGGAACAACAGTGAGGCCATGAGGGGCGTGCGCATGGCCTCCAAGCCTACCGCACCCGGAGTGGGTCCCTACCGCGTCGCGGTGAAGTTCCGTTGGATGAGGCACTTCACGCTGCTGTCCTCGGTGGAGAAGAGCTCCAGCGTGTACTCACCCTCGATGCGCGAGCTGTCCGTGTCCGAGCGGGGCGCGGGCGCGGCCACCGTCGAGCGGATGTCCAGGGTGCGCCGGACCTTCTCCTCGGTGAGGATGCGGGCCGTGGAGAAATCGAGCCTCCGTGCGGGCTCGCCGGAGTAGTGGGTGGACAGCTCGTCGTCGCCGAACCGCGTGGTGATGTAGCTGCCGCCCGTCATCGTCAGCACGAGCGGGCCCTGGGGCAGGCGCTGGCCCAGGGCCTCGCATCCCTCGCCAGGCGGCGATGTGTCCTCGAACTGGAGTGTGTAGGTGCCCGCGATGGCGCAGCCCTCCTCACAGTCGGGATAGGTGTTGCCGCCACAGCCCGGGTTCCCCATGCCGCTGCCCATCGTCATCATGCCCACGGCGAGCAGCACCGGGATGCGGAGGAACGTCACGGCCTTCGGAGAGCGGGCGCTGCGCGGCGATTCGCTGTGCATGAAAGACTCCAGGTGCAACGGGAGGCATCAGCCTAGCCAATGCCTGCCCGGGTTCGCACCTGGGGTCCGGGGTGCTTCACACGACGACGGCGCGTGTCACAGCGTGACGTTGCCGGACACGACCTCGGTGAACTTGCAGAGGATGTCGCTGGCGTGGGGACACACCCCGTGAAGTCAGGGCCTGCGGGACGCCACGGCGGGCGCGGCGCTCATCGCCTGGCTGAGCTTCCGGGCCCCTTCCGAGAAGGCGCCGCGCGCGAGCTCCTGACCGGAGGTGCCGAGCACCTGGGCGAACACCCGGTTGAAGCCCTTCTCCAGCCCCATGGACTTGTGGGGTTCCCCCTTGGAGTCCGCGACCATGTAGAGCGACGAGTCCAGCTCGGCGGGCGGTGCCTCGCCCTTCTGGCGGTACAGGTCCTTCATGGCGGCGAGCGACTCGTCGTGGCTCTTGCGGATCTCCCCTCGCGCCATGCCCTTGAAGAGGCCCGGGACGTCGCGCAGGTCCACGTGGATGACGACGATGGGCTTCTTCTCACGCACGTCGTAGATGAACTGGGAGGCGCGCTGGCGCAGCTCCTCCTTGGTTCCCTTGTTGGCATACAACACCAGCGTGGGCCGACCCTGCCCGATGGGGACCTCCTTGCCGAACACGTCCTTGAGTTCAGCGGCGCTGGCCGGGATGGCTCCCAGCAATCCGAGCAAGCAGGTCAGCAGGGCGGTCTTCTTCATGCAGTGGCTCCTAAGGGTGAAGAAACGCATTGGGTCCACCAACATCGCCATCCCCACCCTGAATCCCGAGCGGTGCATTCAGTCCGTCCCCGGCGATGAGGGGCCGGCTTGGCGAGCCCTGGCACGCAAAGGCTGGGTTGGGTGACAGATGTGAAGGCCAGGGGTGTTCGAGCCGCCAGCACTTCGCTGGAGGCCAGAGACCATGGGCATCACACTGGACCGTCGCTCCCTCATCCAAGCCAGTCTGGGATTGACCGGGGGGCTCGCGCTCCTCCGGGGCGCTCCCGCCGAGGCGGCCGGACGGCCGTTCACGACGTCCGCGTCCCCGGACGCGCCCCGGCCCTGGTGGGAGCTGGGGCTGATGGCGGACCCCATCATGGAGAGCCAGTTGCTGCACTTCCTGGCCGGGACCTACAGCGCCCAGTCGGACATCAGCGAGGTGCTGGACACCGCGACCCGCATCGTCGCGGGGGATGACTGGAGCTGGCCCAACGAATGGGTCGGCACCGCCGACCGCATCCGCGCCATGGGCGACGTGAGCCTGTCCCGCCGCCATCCCATCAGCGCGGGCCATGCCTACCTGCGCGCCGCCAACTACTACCGCGCCGCGCTCATCCACCACCCGGAGCCCGCCCACCCGAGCGTGGTCGCCACCGGGCGCAAGGCGGTGGACGCCTACAACAAGGCCCTCCACCTGCTGAAGATACCGGGCACGCCCGTGCGCATCCCGTACGAGGGCACCACGCTGCCCGGCTACTTCTTCCGCGCCCCGAGCGCCCGGAGCATCGCGCCGCTGCTCATCTTCCAGCAGGGCCGCGACGCGTGGCCGGAGGAGTCCAAGTACGTCATCGACGCGGCGCTCGCGCGAGGCTACCACTGCCTCATCGTGCACGCGCCCGGCCAGGGCATGGCCATCCGCGAGCAGGGGCTGCCCTTCCGCCACGACTGGGAGAACGTCATCCGGCCGGTGGTGGACTTCGCCCTGTGCATCGCGGGCGTGGACTCGCGGCGCATCGCGCTCCTGGGCTGGAGCATGGGCGGGGCGCTGGTGCCGCGCGCCGCCGCGTTCGAGCGGCGCATCAAGGTCCTCATCCCCAACCCCGGCGTCCTCAACTGGGGGGCGTCGTCCTTCGAGCAGTTCCACATGTACTTCCCGGAGCTGATGCCGCTGCTGGACAGCGACCCCCAGGCCTTCGACGCGGCCATGGCCCGGCTGATGGAGCAGGTGTTCCTCTTCCGCTGGTACATGAAGGACGCGATGTCCAAGCACGGCGTGAGCACGCCGTCGGCCCTGCTCTTCGAGCTGCGCCGGTTCAACAACGAGCCCGTCGTCCACCGCATCCGCTGCCGCACGCTGGTGATGGACGGCACCGCCGAGGCGTTCTCACAAGGCCAGGCCCGGCTGCTCTTCGACGCGCTGGAGTGCCCCAAGGACTACATGCTCTTCACCGCCCAGGACACGGGGCTGCTGCACTGCCAGGAGGGCGCGCAGGCCGTGGCCAACCACCGCATGTTCGACTGGCTGGACGAGTCCCTCTAGCGCCGCCTCAGCGCGGGCCGCCGCCCAGCACGACACGGAAGACGGCCTCCACCTCCTGCGCGTCCACGCCCAGCTCCCGGGCCCACGCCCGGCGCACGGCGAGCAGCGCCTCCGTGCGGGCCGGCTCGTTCCCGGCCTCCTGGGCCCGGCGCTGACGGCGGGCCAGCTCCTCCCGGCGGGCGAGCAGCTCCACCAGCTCGCGGTCGAGCGCGTCGAGGTGCTCGCGAGGCTCGCGGGGCGCGGGGGCCTCCGGTTCCAGCCCGGGCACGGCGACGCCCGAGGCCCCGGGGGCCTGCGTCGCGGTGGGCGCGGCCTCCAGGTCGCGGTGGATGCCCTGGAGCGCCGTGAGCAGTTGCCCTCGCGCCTGCGTGGCGAACGGGTTCTCCTGCTGGATGGCGTTGAAGAGGTGGCCCGCGTCCGCGCGCACGGTCTCGATGGTGCGCGACAGCGCCTTGAAGCTGGCCGGCGCGAAGGGCACGTCCGCCGCCGCGCCGGAGTCCACCATGCCCTTGGCCACGAAGAAGGTGAGCGCGTGCGTGCGGGCCATCACCTGGTCATGGCCCTCCGGCGTCTGCTCGATGACCTCGCAGCCCAGTCCCTCGTAGAAGCGCCGGGCGCGCGGGGCGGCCTCCGGATGCAGCGGGTTGGGGCAGAGCACGACGCGCATGGGGCGCTCGGCCATGGCCAGGCTCAAGGGGCCGAAGAGGGGATGCGTGCCCACCCAGGGCACGTCGGCGCCCAGCACCTCCGTCAGCGCCTCCACGGGCTTCACCTTCACGCTGCCCACGTCCAGCACCAGGTGCTCCGGCCTCAAGTGGGGCCGCAGGGAGCGCAGCACGTCCCGCATCTGGGGCACCGGCACCGCCACCACCACCAGCTCCGCCCCGTCCAGCAGCTCACGCACCGAGTGCGCGCGGAGCGGCTCCGGGATGTCCGCCACCGGGTCCAGGGCGCGGTGCTCCACGCCCACCGCCTCCAGCAGCGTTCCCAGCGCGCGTCCAAACCGTCCGTAGCCCACGAGTGCGACATGCGACATGCGCCGGAGTCTACGCGGGCCCGCGCTCAATAGACGACCGCCGGGTCACCCGTGAAGAGCGACCCGGCGGGGGATGACTTGCCAGGAGGGAAGGCGGAGGACTACCGCTTGAGGAGCATCTGCTCCGTGAGGCAGGAGTCCGTCTTCTCCGGGACGACGAAGAAGGGCTGCTGGCGGCTCAGGCCCTGCGTGGTGCCCAGCCAGCCGTCGCCAATCTGCCCGGCGCCGTCGTACACCAGGGCCAGCCAGTCATTCTGCGACGCGGGGAAGAGGTCCACGCTGTCGGAGTCGCGGTTGAAGTTGTAGGCGAAGGACGCGGTCTGGATGGCGCCGCTGCCGTTGATGTCCAGGTTCGCGCTCGCGGTGCCCGCGCGCTGCACGCCGTTGATGCGCACGCCGATGCGGGCCAGGTCCGCCTCCGTGGTGGGGGCGATGGGCGCGAAGGCGGACACCTCGTTGACGGACGTCTCGCTCACGGAGGCGACGCGGACGCGCGAGTAGTCCAGCACGTTGTCCACGCCGTCGATGCGCAGGCCGAACGTCTGGTACTCGTAGTTCATCACGCTCAGGTAGTTGGGCTTGTAGTTGGCGTCGTCGGTGCCGCCATGGCGCAGGCCGATGTTGTGCCCCAGCTCGTGCATCAGGGTGCCGGCCTGCTGCAGCTCCGTGCCGCCCGGCGTGGACCAGCCGCCCAGCGTCACGATGAGGTCATGCGCGGGGATGCCGCGCGACAGGCCGCTGGAGGTCGTCGTGCCGTAGGTGTTCGCGAACAGGGCGTAGTGGAAGAAGGGCGCCCGGCGCGACTTGAAGTACTTGCTCTTGATGGTGTCCACGCCCACCCAACCGGTGTCCAGGTTGGAGATGGCGTCCGCGGCGGCGATCTGCGAGTCCAGCACCAGGTGCAGCGCGATGCCCGTGGTCCCGTTGGGGTTGGACACCGGCGCGTTGGCGAACGCCGCCGTCACCTTGTCCAGCGCGCCCTGCGTGGGCTTGCGGTCCGCGTAGTAGTCCACCTCCACGAAGACGTCCTTCTTGCGCGGATCCGCGCCCCAGTAGCGGAGGTCCACGCCGCCGTAGCCGTACAGCTCCGCGAAGTCGCTGATGCGGTCGCCGTCCGTGTCGGAGCTGTTGGGGTTGGTGCCGTACTGGTTCTCCGCCGCGTCACAGACGCCGTCGCCGTCGGTGTCCACGGCGCTGAGCGCGCACAGGTACACGGGCTGCACGGCGGAGACCTGATAGTCGGTCCCGTTCTGCGTCATCGTCGTGTAGTTGGGCCGGTGGTGGACGGTGACGGAGCGGTAGCCGGCGCGGCTGTAGACGAGCCGCACCGCCTCCTCGCCGGACGCCGGCATGATGAGCTGGACGTTGTCCTCGCCGTGTTGGTTGCCGTAGGCGTCGAAGATGAAGAGGCCGGACGAGTCCGTCGTCTGGGTCGCGAGGCCGGTGCCGCAGCCCGTGCCGGAGCAGGTGCCGGAGGCGACGTAGACCGTCACGCCCTCCACGGCGCTGCCCGTCGCGGAGTCGTAGATGAAGCCGTAGACACAGCCATTCAAGCCGACGAGACCCATGGAGGCCGTCAGCAGGCTCTTGTAGAACGTGGACATACTTCCCCCTCGGAGGAACCAGGGGTTGGCTTCTGTCGCCAACCGCCACATCTACGGCGCGCCCGGCGGATATTCTTTCGGGGATTTATTTCCGGAGCCGGGACACGGCGGAGGCCGCCGGGTTGACAGCGGGGGCTGTCTGTCTTACTCCTGTCTCATCATGAGGCCCGTCTTCTTCCATGCCCTGCCTGTCCTGAGCGCCTTCGCGCCGGCGGCGGACGTGCGCCTCGCCCCCCGTCACGAGGTCCTGCTCGATATTTGAGCAGGCGGACCGGAGTCCTCCGGTGCGCGCGTGGCTGGTTGCCCGCGCACCGTGAACTCCGTCTCCGCCCGTCCCCTCCCTGGGGGCCTTCGTGTGTCCTCGCGCGTTCCCGTGGCGGCCTGACGTGCCGCCGTAGGCCCCGCGTGCGCGTGCGCGCCTGAAGGCAGCCTCCGGTCCATCCCTCTCATCCAACCGGCGTCTCAATCCAATACACACCCGCGGGCCTCGCTGCCCGGACGGGAACGGGAGTCTTCCATGTCTCGCACCACGCGCATCGAGCGGTATCGCAACATCGGCATCATGGCCCACATCGACGCGGGCAAGACGACGCTCACCGAGCGCGTCCTCTTCTTCACCGGCCGCATCCACTCCACGGGAGAGGTGCACACGGGCTCCACGGAGATGGACTGGATGGAGCAGGAGAAGAAGCGCGGCATCACCATCACCTCCGCGGCGACGACGGCCTTCTGGCAGCCCCGGCACGGGCGGGAGGCGGGCGTGCCCCACCGCATCAACATCCTGGACACGCCGGGCCACGTGGACTTCACCATCGAGGTGGAGCGCTCGCTGCGCGTGCTGGACGGCGCGGTGGCGGTGTTCGACGCCAGCCAGGGCGTGGAGCCGCAGTCGGAGACGGTGTGGCGTCAGGCGGACCGCTACGGCGTGCCGCGCATCGCGTTCATCAACAAGATGGACAAGGTGGGCGCGGACTTCGCCCTGAGCGTGCAGTCCATGGTGGACCGGCTGGGCGTGCGCCCGGTGGCCGTGCAGTGGCCCGTGGGCGACGGCGCGGACTTCCAGGGGCTCGTGGACCTGGTGCGCATGCGGCTCGTGCGCTTCCAGGGCGACGACGGCGGCTTTGACGACAGCGCGCCCGTTCCTCCGGAGCTGGCGGAGGCGGTGCTGCCGTACCGCATGCGCCTCATTGAAGTCTGCGCGGACCTGGACGCGGGCGTGATGGAGAAGTTCGTGGACGGGCGGGTGGAGGACATCACCGCGGAGGAGCTGGAGCGCGCGCTGCGCTCGGGCACGCTCGCGCGGACGCTGGTGCCGGTGCTGTGCGGGTCGGCCTTCAAGAAGAAGGGAGTGCAGATGCTCTTGGATGCGGTCGTCAGCTACCTGCCGTCCCCCGCGGACATGGCCGCCGTGGAGGGCTTTACGCCCGTCACCGGCGAGCGCGTCAGCCGTCCCGTGTCGGACTCGGGGCCGCCCACCGCGCTGGCGTTCAAGCTGATGAGCGACAAGGCCGTGGGAGGCATCGTGTTCCTGCGGGTGTACTCGGGCACGCTGCGCGCGGGCACCGTCCTGCTCAACCCCGTCACCGGGCGCAAGGAGCGGGTGGGGCGCCTGATGTTCATGCACGCCAACCGCCGCGAGGAGGTGGCGGAGGTGCACGCGGGCGACCTGTGCGCGGCGCTGGGGCTCAAGGGCGTGCGCACCGGCGACACGCTGTGTGACCCGGAGGCGCCGGTGGTGCTGGAGGCGTTGAACGTGATGGAGCCCGTGGTGCAGCTCGCGGTGGAGGCGCGCTCCCCCGCGGAGCTGCCGAAGCTGGAGGAGGGCCTGCAACGGCTGGCGGCGGAGGACCCGTCGCTGCGCCTGGGCGTGGACCCGGAGAGCGGCCAGGTGCTGCTGTCCGGCATGGGTGAGCTGCACCTGGAGGTGGTCGTGGACCGGTTGAGGACGGAGTTCGGCGTGGAGGCGCGCGTGGGACAGCCGAAGGTGGCGTACCGCGACACGCTCCGGGGCGCGGTGCGCCAGGAGTACCGCCACGTCCGTCAGTCCGGCGGGCCCGGACAGTACGCGCGCGTGGTGCTGGACGTGGGGCCGGCGCCGCGAGGAGCGGGGCTCGTCTTCGTGGACGCCACGAAGGGGGGCTCCATCCCCCGCGAGCTGGTGCCCGCCATCGAGAAGGGCGTGGCCGGGGCCATGGCGCGGGGCGTGCGGGAGGGCGTGCCGCTGGTGGACGTGGAGGTGCGGCTGGTGGATGGCGACACGCACGTGAAGGACAGCACGCCGCAGGCCTTCGCGGTTGCGGGCTCGCTGGCGCTCCAGGAGGCCGCGCGGCGCGTGGGCGTGCAGGGGCTGGAGCCGGTGATGGAGGTGGAGGTGGTGACGCCGGAGGAGTTCCTGGGCGACGTGCTGGGTGACCTGGCGTCGCGGCGGGGACGGGTGCTGGGGATGGAGGCGAAGGGCACGGCGCGGTGCGTGTCCGCGCGGGTGCCCATGGCGCGCCTGTTCGGCTACGTGACGGCGCTGCGCGGCCGCACGCAGGGACGCGCCCAGGCGAGCATGCGCCTGGGGACGTACGAGCCGGTGCCGGAGTCGGCCGCAGCCCTGGCCTCCGAGGCGCGGGCGTGAGGTGACGGCCCCGGGCTTCCCCACGAGGGGAGGCCCGGGGCCGTGCTGTTCGCGCGGGAAATTGAACCCCGTGTCGATTTCCGGGGCGCTCATTCGACGTGCATTTGATTGAGTTCGCGCCGTGACGATGTCCAAGGCGCAGGCCGCGGTGCACGCGGTGTGGAGAATCGAGTCCGCCCGGCTCATCGCCGGGCTCGCGCGCATGGTGCGCGACGTGGGGCAGGCGGAGGAGCTGGCGCAGGACGCGCTGGTCGTGGCGTTGGAGAAGTGGCCGGTGTCGGGCGTGCCGGAGAACCCGGGCGCGTGGCTGATGGCCACCGCGAAGCGCCGCGCCATCGACGAGATGCGCCGTCACAAGCTGCTCGCGCGCAAGCACGAGGAGCTGGGGCACGGGCTGGAGGAGGCGGAGGTGCCAGACCTGGACGCGGCCCTGGACGACGACGTCGGCGACGACCTGTTGCGCCTCATCTTCACCTCCTGCCACCCGGTGCTGTCCCCGGAGGCGCGGGTGGCGCTCACGCTGCGGCTGTTGGGCGGCCTGACGACGGATGAGATTGCCCGCGCGTTCCTGGTGCCGGAGCCCACGGTGGCCCAGCGCATCGTGCGGGCCAAGCGGACGCTGGCGGAGAAGGGCGTCCCCTTCGAAGTCCCCCGGGGCGAGGAGCTGGCGGCGCGGCTCGCGTCGGTGCTGGAGGTCGTCTACCTCATCTTCAACGAGGGCTACTCCGCGACCGCGGGGGGCGACTGGATGCGGCCGGAGCTCTGCCAGGACGCGCTGCGCCTGGGCCGCATCCTCGCGGAGCTCGCGCCGGGCGAGCCGGAGGTGCACGGGCTGGTGGCGCTGATGGAGATTCAAGCGTCGCGGTCCCGGGCGCGGGTGGGGCCCTCGGGAGAGCCCGTGCTGCTGCTGGAGCAGAACCGCGCGCAGTGGGATCAGCTCCTCATCCGCCGCGGGCTCGCGGCGCTGGAGCGCTCGGGGAAGGCCGGGCCGGCGGGGCCGTACACGGTGCAGGCCTCCATCGCGGCCTGCCACGCGCGGGCGCGCACGCCGGAGGAGACGGACTGGCCGCGCATCGCGGCGCTCTACGCGGTGCTCGCGAGGATGACGCCGTCACCGGTGGTGGAGCTGAACCGCGCCGTCGCGCTGTCGATGGCGTTCGGCCCCGCGGTGGGGCTGGAACTGGTGGACCAGCTCGTGGCCGAGCCGTCGCTCAAGCACTACCACCTGCTGCCGAGCGTGCGCGGCGACCTGCTCCAGAAGCTGGGGCGCCTCAAGGAGGCCCAGGCGGAGTTCGAGCGGGCCGCGTCGCTCACGCGCAACGCGAAGGAGCAGGCGCTGCTGCGCGCGCGCGCCGCCGCCTGCACGGGCGGCAAGCCGTCGTAGTCCTGTCCTCCAGGGGCTGGCTCCGCGCGGAACCGTGTCTTCACGCTCCGAGAAGGAACTTCGACTGTCAGACATCTTCCGGGGCGCGGGCCGCCCCCGGGGGGTTGTGGGCTCGGGGGGCGTGCCTAGCTTGGCCGCGTCCATGAAGAACGAAATGCACTCGACGGCGCGCCCGACGCGCGTGGCTCACGTGATGTACGGCCTGGAGATGGGCGGGCTCGAACAACTGGTGGTCCGATTGTCCCAGCACGGCCGCGAGCGGGGGATTGAATCCGTGGTGCTGGCCCTGGGCCCGGACGGTCCGGTGCGGGAGCTGCTCCAGCGCGCCAACGTCCTCACGGTCTGGCTGGGAGGCCTCGCCGGGATGACGCCCGCGGCCATCCGCCGGCTGGCCCAGGAGGTGGACGCCTTTGGCGCCGACGTGGTCCACGGTCACGACGTGGGCCCCTGGCTCAACGCCGTCGCCACCCGGACGCTGCGTCCGCGCACGCCCGTGATGGGCACCTTCCATCAGACGGTGGAGCCGCAGGGCAAGCTGCGCCCCGCGGCCATGGCCGCCGCCATGTTCACCCAGTCCCTGGTCGCGTGCGGCAGCGAGGTGCGCGCCAGCCTGGAGCGCTGGAGCCCGAAGCTGCTCTCCAACGTGGTCACCATCGAGAACGGCGTGCCGCTGGAGGTGGCCACGGGCGAGGAGGCTCGCCGGGCCGCGCGCGAGCGCCTGGGCCTTCCCCAGGGCGCCACGGTGGTGGGCTACCTGGGCCGTCTCTCCGAGGAGAAGGGCCCGGACCTGCTGGTGGACGCGTTCCTGCGCCACTTCGCGGACGCGAAGGACACGCACCTGGTGATGATTGGCCCTGGCCCCATGGAGGCCTCGCTGCGCGCTCGCGCCGCCGCGTCTCCGCTGGCCGGCCGGGTGCATTTCACGGGCGCGCTGCTGGAGGCGAGCAAGCTGCTGCCCGCGTTCGACGTCTACGTGCAGCCGTCCCGCCGGGAGGGCCGCTCGCTGTCGCTGCTGGAGGCGATGGCGGTGGGGCTGCCCACGGTGTCGCATGCCATCCCGGCCATCCGCGAGGTGCACCGCGATGGGCAGACGGCGCTCCTGGTGAAGTCCGAGGACGTGGATGCGCTCGGCGGCGCGGTGAAGCGCCTGACCCACGACGCGGAGCTGCGCTCCCGCCTGGGGGAGGCCGCGAAGCGCGAGGCGCAGCGCTACTCGCTGTCCACGATGGTGGACACGTACGCGAAGCTCTACCGGGGGGCCGCCGCTCGCGCCCAGGCGTGAGCGGGCACGGGAAGGCCACGCGTGTCGCCCACCACCATCCTCCATGTGCGCAGCACCTGCGGCCTGTATGGCGCGGAGCGGGCGCTGCTGTCGCTGGCGTCGTCCACGCCGTCTCCGTGGCGCGCGCAGGTGTGCAGCCTCGTTCCGCCCGGACGGGTGGACGTGCTGTCGGGCGCGGCGCGCGAGCAGGGGCTGGACGCGCTGACGCTGGAGGTGCCCGGCCGCTTCAGCGCGATGGCCGTGGCAACGCTCGCCTCGGAGGTGCGCAGGCGCGGCGTGGGGCTGCTGCACGCGCATGACTACAAGTCGCTCACCCTGGGCGCCGCCGCGAGCGCGCTCGCCGGAGTGCCCCTGGTTGCGACGTACCATGGGGACACCGGCGCCACGCCCGCGTTGATCGCCTACGAGGGGCTCGCGCGCGTGCTGGGCAACTGCACACGCGCGGTGGCGGCGGTGTCGCGCGAGCTGACCGCGCGCCTGCGCCGGTACGTCCACCGCTCGCCGGTGGTCTACATCCCCAACGCGCTGCCGCTCGCGGACGCGTGCACGGACGCGGAGCGGATCCATGCTCGCGAGGCATTGGGGCTCGCGCCGGAGGGTTCTGTCATCGCGATGGTCGGGCGCCTGTCGGTGGAGAAGGGGCCCCAGGTGCTGCTGGACGCGATGCAGCGGCTGGCCCGGACGCCTGGCGCCACGCTGCCCACGCTGCTTCTGGTGGGCGATGGCCCGCTGCGCGAGTCGCTGGAAGCGCAGGCGCAAGGGCTGCCGGTGCGCTTCCTGGGGTTCCGCTCGGAGGTGCGCAGCGTGTACGCGGCGGCGGACGCCGTGGTGATGCCCTCCCTGCGAGAAGGCATGCCGCTGGTCGCGCTGGAGGCGATGGCGCTGGGACGGCCGCTGGTGGCGTCCGGAGTCGGAGAACTGCCCCACGTGCTGGGCACGGGGCGCGGGCTCGTAGTGCCACCGGGAGACGCGGGCACGCTGGCCTCGGCGCTCGCGGGATTGCTCACGGCGCCCGGCTGGCGCACGCGGATGGCGCAGGCGGCACGTGAGTACGTCGTGGCCCACCACGCGCCGGAGCGGATGGCGAATCGCTACATCGAATCGCTGTATCTGCCCGCCCTGATGGGCCCGCGCGAAGAACAGGTCGTGGCCGGGTAGTGCGCGTAGGCACGTTGTCGTGTCTCCAGCGCCCGAGGATGAGCACGGCAGCCGCTGACGGCTCGGAGCTTCCGGGGACGCTCTTGACGGCGTCCAATCCTAGCAGTCGCAATGCCTTCCCATCCTTGGCGGATTCCTGACCCAGAGGGTCCAGAACAACGCACGCCCAGGTGCGTTGCCTGTGGAAAAATCCGCGAGCATCCATTTCAAGCTCAACCGCCGCTGGCATGTTGGCCTCAGTGCATGGCGTGGCGGTCCTTGCATTGATTTGGTAGAACGAGATAGACCAAAAAAGCCGTATTTGTCTGCTCTGTTAATCCATGGGAGGGCCAAGCATGAAGATGAGCAAAGTTCTAGTGGCCGTCGCGGGTCTCGTGTCGATTGTTGTGACCGCGGGGTGCAGCTCCCAGCCATCCGCAGCGTCAGCCAGCGAATGCGAAAAGGTCCAGAAGTGGGTGCAGGCAAATGCGAAAAGGCTGCCGCACAGCTACTCGGAGCTGACGGAATATCCTACGGCTTATCGGCGGGCCATCTATGCCACCTATTCTCCTGATGAGAGGAGCGCGGTGTGGCAGGGGCATTTCGATGCGTACTTGATGCAGCATCCCGAGCTTGGCCAGGAGCAGGTAGACTACTTGCGCCGCGCGAAGGAGCTGGCGACCCCTGCGTTCTTTGCCAACGCCAAGTTGAAGGAGTCTCGCGCGCAGCTTGAGTCTTTGCGCACCGGCCTGGAGACGCTGTTTGGCTCCGACGAGGCGTTCAACATCCTCGCGCAACTTGGCCCTTCGGATGATAGCCTGATCAGCACCCTGTACGGTGGTGGTGGCGGAGGCGGAAACTGCTCGTGCTCTCTCTCAAGCGACTGGTGTGGCGGCAGCAGTCACTGCGCAAGCGGAGGCTGCACGAACGTTGAAGACGAGTGCGGCACTCTCTGGACGTACCTCTGCAACGGCAATTGCCATCCCAACACGTAAGGGCTTTTGACGAGCCTCCTTCGGACCGGTGCAAAGGCCGCGCGGAGGGGGCAACCCCTCCGCTCACCTGGGCCGGATGCCGAAGCGTCAAACGGTGTTGGAGTAGCCGATGCTCGTGCGCCTGGGTGATGGCAAGTATTCAGTAACCCGAAGTGGGATGCTGGACCTGGTATCGGCGCTTGCCGTCTCCGGTCTCTTCATCTGGTCGGGATTCGCGCGCGCGAGCTTCTTGCTCCAATCCCCTCACCCGATGGGGGTGGACGGCTACTATTACGCCATACAGCTTCGATCGCTTGCCGAGGACTGGCGGCTCTTCTATCCCAGCCTGCCACTGTGCTTCGTTTGGCTGTTGCCCTTCAGCCTGTTGAGCGACCCCATCATCGGTACAAAGCTTGGTGCAGCGATAGCGACTGCCGCGGCAGTGTTCCCGGTCAATGCCCTCGCGCGGCGATTCACGGGTGACCGGGGTGCAGGTCTTGTCGCGGCGACCCTCGTTGCCATCAGTGCTCAGTCTCGATTCCTCTCGACAGAGTTTGTCAAACAGGGGGTCGGTCTTACATTGGCAGCAGGGACATGGGCTTTGCTGGGTGCGTCACTGGACCGTCCCAGCAAAGGTCGATTTGCGTTGGCGCTAGGGCTGCTTTCTCTTACGGCATTGACGCATCGGTTCGCATTCTGCGTAGCGCTCTTTGTCACGCTGCCCGTGTTCGTCACATGGGTCTGTCAGACTGTAGATTGGAAGGCAGATCGCCGAAGCCTTTTGTTGCTGGGAGGAACTGTCGCTGTCTCGGTGGGCGTTGGTGTGATATGGCGATTGAGCTTCGGAAATGACTTCGTGGTCATGTCCAAGCTGTTCCAGATGAAGCCAGACTGGTCCTTCGCCACGCTTGCCCTGCCGGGAGCGCCCCCGCTTGTTTTCCACCACGAGGTGCGGTGGGCCGCCGTAGCCTCCCTGCTGACCCTGGGACTTTCCAGTTCTCCGGGAGCAGCGCGTGCGTCCCCCTTGAGGGGGCACGTTGTCGCGTTCAGAGCGGGCTTCGTGTCCCTGGCGCTGTTCGTGGCTGTCCCCTGGCTGGATATTTCGAACGCGGAGGGGCCTGCGATGAGGCTGCGCCTTGTCGCATTCCTGCCTTTGGCGATCTGCGCAGCGCTGGTTTTTCGTCAGTGCCTTGGCCGACTGACGCCTTCCGTGCGTCTGATTGTCGGCGCGATCATGGCTGTCGGTCTCCCCTGGATCCCAACTGCTCGGCATGAGGGCACCGTGACCACCGCTCCTTCGCGTGTCATGGCCATGAAAGAATTGGCGGCGAAGTTGCCTGCGGATTCGCTCGTGGTGACCACCGAGCGCCAACTGGCGTTCATGGTGACCTGGTATGCACGTGCTCCTGCTCAGCGCGCGATTCCTGCCTTACTCAACCCGGACCGGACCTTCCGGCTCATTCCTTCAAACGCATTGGAGCCTGATATGGCACTTGCGCTTGCGGCGCGGCGTAAAAGGGCCACGGGAGTCGATGCGTGCCCGCAGGATCTGCTTCCCTCTCGGCCGGGTTCACTCACCCTGTTGCAGGAGCAGATCTACCAATCCCTGACCCACTCGCTTCCATTGGAGTCTCAGATGTACTGGCAGGCCTGGCCAGCGCATTGAGCCTCGGCGGGCATCATGCGCTGGCTTGCGGCCTGAGGCTCAGTGGGCTTCCGCCCCGGACGGCTCCTTCCCTTCGCCACTGGCGGACACCGCGTTCAGGTAGAGCTCGCCCAGGCCGGCCCCGATGCCGTCCCACGCGAAGGACTCCGCCATGCGGCGGGCGTTCCGCGCCAGCCTGCTGCAGAGGTCCGGATCATTGCGCAGCCGGCGCAGCGCGGCGGCGAACTCCTCGGGGGATTCCGCCAGCAGGACGTGCTGCCCCTCCACCACGGGCAGCCCCTCCACCGCCAGGCGCGTGGCCACCACGGGCACGCCCGCCGCCGCGGCCTCCAGCACCTTCAGGCGCGTCCCGCTGCCCGCGCGCAGCGGAATGGCCGTCGCCAACGCGCGCGCCAGATACGGCGCCACCGACGGCACCGAGCCCGTCACCACCAGCCGCTCGTTCTCCAGGGCCCGTACGGACGCGGGCGGACTGCGGCCCACCACCATCAGCTTGCTGGTCGACAGCTCCGACGACACCAGCGGCCACACCTCGCGCGCCAGCAGCAGCACCGCGTCCTCGTTGGGCCACCAGTCCATGGACCCCACGAAGACCAGGTCGTCGCCCGTGCTCTCCCGGGGAGCGAAGTCCGGCAGCTTCACGCCGTTGGGCACCACCTCCACCCGCTTCGCCCCCATGGCGCGCAACTGCTCGGCGTCCACGGACGAGCACGCCAGCACGGTGTCCGCCTGGCTCACGCACTCGCGCTCCAGCCGCTCCACCCGGTTGAACTGCCAGCGCAGGAACGGCCGCATCGGCGGCGGGCTCAGCGGCGCCATCCGCGCGAGCAACTGGCTCTCCACGTTGTGCTCGTCGATGACCAGGTGCGCGGACGGGTTGAGCTGGCGCGCCAGCGGCAACAGTTGCGCCATGTGCAGGTGGTCGAAGTGGATGATGTCGAAGGGGCCGCGCTCCGCCAGCACCCGGCGCAGGGCATCCCGCACCGCCCGGCGCGCGAAGCGCACGTAGGTGAGCGGCGTGCCCCGCAGGAAGGCCCGCGTGCTGTTCAGCGTCTCCTGGGGCGCCACGCGCGGCAGGTCCACCAGATGCAGCCGCGAGCCCGGCACGCCCAGCGCTCCCAGCCAGCGCCTGAAGCCCTCGGCGTCGTTGCCCACCCGGTTCACCGCCAGCACGTCCAACGAGAAGCGGGAGGCAAGGGCGCGCACCAGCTCGAGCGTGCGCAGGGTGCCGCCCGTATCCGAAGGCAGCGGAACATAGGGAAGGATGGCGAGAACGCGTCGCACGGTGGGAAACCAGGCCTGCTTCAGGAGACGGGTGGAGCCCGGCCGCGTGCTCCTCACCACGGCCACCGGCTTGGTAAGCACCCACCTGCGAAGGGCCCAGGCCCCCGCGGCGCTTTCCCGTCGATGGACAACACATCGTCCGCGCGCGAGGCAGCGGGATGCCGCATCGCGTCTTCCGAGCGACAGCCGCATTCCCGGCGGTCTTGACCCGCGCGGGAGGCCTCCCTGTCCGGGAGGGGCCTCGAAAAGGCGCGCGGTTTGCGGCATGAGGACGCACGGCGCAACGACGGAGGATGCCATGGGCCTTGAGCAGACGCAGGGGGCCGCGGCGCGCGAGCGGATCGCGCGGGTGCGGCAGGTGATGCGGGAGCGCGGTGTGGCGGCGGTCTGGGTCCCGACGAGCGACCCGCACCTGTCCACCTACGTGCCGGCCCGCTGGAAGGGCCGGGAGTGGGCGTCTGGCTTCACCGGCTCGCTGGCCACGCTGGTGGTGACGGCGGACTTCGCCGGCCTCTGGGTGGACAGCCGCTACTGGGATCAGGCGGACGCCCAGTTGAAGGGCAGCGGCATCGCGACGGTGCGCACGACGAACGCGCCCGGGCAGTCACACCTGGACTGGCTGGCCGCGAACGTGCCGCAAGGACAGACGGTGGCCGTGGACGGCGCGGTGCTGGGCCTGGGCGTGGCGCGCGCGGCGGCCGCGCAGTTGTCCGCGGCGGGGCTGGTGCTGCGCACGGACCTGGACGTGGTGGCGGAGGCGTGGGCGGACCGGCCGCCCCTGCCCGCCGCGCCCGTGTTCGCCCACGCGCTGTCGCCCGTGTCGCGGACCGACAAGCTGCGGGCCGTGCGCGCGGAGATGGGCGTGCTGGGCGCGACGCATCACTTCATCTCCACGCTGGATGACGTCGCGTGGCTGATGAACCTGCGCGGCGCGGACGTGGACCACCTCCCGCTGTTCCTCGCGCACCTGCTGGTGGAGCCCGGTGGGGCCCGGCTGTTCATCGGGCAGGGCAAGGTGCCGGACGCGCTGCGCGCCGCGCTGGAGGCGGACGGCGTCACCCTCCACCCGTACGACGAAGCGGCCCGCGCGCTGGGGGCCCTGCCGGACGGGACGCGGCTCCTGGTGGATCCCCGGCGCATCACCCACGGGCTGCGGCAGGCGGTGCCCAGGGGGGTGAGCGTGGTGGAGGGGCTCAACCCATCCACCGTGGCCAAGTCGCGCAAGACGGACGCGGAGCTCGCGCACTTCCGCGACGCGATGGAGCAGGACGGCGCGGCGCTGTGCGCGTTCTTCGCCTGGTTCGAGTCGGCCCTGGGCCGCGAGCCCATCACCGAGCTCACCGTGGACGAGCGCCTCTCCGCGGAGCGCGCGCGGCGCCCGGGCTTCGTGTCGCTCAGCTTCTCCACCATCGCCGCGTACAACGCGAACGCCGCCATGCCGCACTACCGGGCCACGCAGGCCTCGCACGCGACGGTGTGCCTGCCGGGGCAGAAGCCGCAGGGGCTGCTGCTCATCGACTCCGGCGGCCAGTACACGTCCGGCACCACGGACATCACCCGGGTGGTCCCCGTGGGCGAGCCCACGCCCGAGCAGCGGCGCGACTTCACCCTGGTGCTGCGCGGGAACATCAACCTGTCCCGCGCCCGCTTCCCCCGGGGGACCCGCTCCCCGAACCTGGACGCGCTGGCGCGGGCGCCGCTCTGGGCGGAGGGGCTGGACTACGGCCACGGCACCGGCCACGGCGTGGGCTTCTTCCTCAACGTCCACGAGGGGCCGCACGGCTTCTCCCCGACCCTGCCCAATGACATCACCACGGCGATGGAGCCGGGGATGATCACCTCCAACGAGCCCGGCCTCTACCGTCCGGGCCGCTGGGGCATCCGCATCGAGAACCTCCTCGCCGCCGTGCCCGACCGCAAGACGGAGTTCGGCGACTTCCTGCGCTTCGAGACGCTGAGCCTGTGCCCCATCGACACGCGTCTGGTGGACCCATCCCTGCTGTCCCGGGAGGAGGTGGACTGGCTCAATGCCTATCACGCCACCGTGCGCGAACGGCTCCAGCCCCACGTCCAGGGCGCTGCGCGCGACTGGCTGCTCCAGCGCACCCAGCCGCTCTGAAGCGCGCTGCTCCGGACCCGCCGCGGAGGCCGGTCCGGGTGGACAGTGTCCGCTGGAGGGGAATGGCCAGGGGCCCCGGACCTGGGCTGGACTGGAGCCCATGCCCAAGTCCCCGCCGTCGCGCCGCTGGATGCTGACCGCCTTCCTCGTCTGGCTTCCAGGCCTCGTGCACGTCTTCCCGCTGCTGGGCGTCTACATGCTGATGTTCAACAAGGCCTACGGGCTGGCCTTGTTCGTGGGCTTCGCCCTCACCGGGCTCGCCCTGGGCCTCATCCAGGCGCTCACGCGGGGCCTCCGGGCGCTGTGGGTCACCCCGGCGTCCTTCGTCGCGGGGTGGTCGCTGTTGCCGCTGCTCATGACCCTGGACGCCCCCTTCGGCGTCGCGTGGACGCTGACCCTGTTCACCTCCGCCGGCTTCGTGGCCCTGGGCCAGTGGATGCTCCGCTCCGATGCCCCGGCCTGAATCGCCCTGGAGGGCATGACGCGGCCGGACAGGAGCGGGGCGCCGCCTGGAGTTTCCATAGCGTCCGCTATGCCTTCTTGCGTCATGCGGGGCCCGCGCGATCCCTGTAACCCGCCGAGCGACACTGACGTATCGCCTGCATCGCCCAGGGATTCACGCGATTGCGGAGAGTCAGGCAACATTCGCCGCGAAATGTAGAGAATCCCGGGGACTTTCTCGATTCTCGAAAAGGTAGGAGTCCTGCCCATGACCACCCCCATTGATGGTTCCGCCGCCGCCGCTGCCCGCGCCGCCGCCGAAGCCGCCGCGCGCGCAGCCGCCGAGGCCGCCGCCCGTGCCGCCGCCGCCGCCGCCGCGAAGGCCGCCGCTGAAGCCGCCGCGAAGGCCGCCGCGGAGCAGGCCGCGAAGCAGCAGGCGCAGCAGCAGACGAAGCAGCCCACGGTGAAGCTCTTCAATGACGGGTTCTCCGCGGGCGGCGCGCAGAACAACCGCAACGGGGTGAACCGGCTGACGGGAGAGACCACAAACCCGTTCGCCACGCCGCTCGGCATCAGCGGAGGCCACGCGCGTCCCCTCAATGGCCCGGTGACGGGGAACGCCAACGGCGCGGTCCCGGTGCGGGCCGACGTCAACGGCGCCGCTCCGGCGGCGGATCCGAAGCCGCCGCACGCGGAGGCGCTGCCGGACAAGCCGGAGGACCTGCCCAAGCTCTTCCCGGAGCTGAAGGACAAGAACAAGGAGGACCTGAAGAAGGCCTACGACTCGCTCAACAAGCTGGGCACCGGCACCTTCTCCGAGAAGGCCACCGCCCTGGGCGAGCTGGCCTCGCAGTTCCCGGAGACCGTCCCCAACGCGCTGGAGCGCCTGGGCCTCAAGGACGACAAGCTGGCGAAGCTGGCCACCAACCCGGACGCGCTCACCTCGCTGGGCAAGCTGACGGACCCCAAGGCGAGCAAGCTGGACAAGGCGCAGGCCGCGCTCACCCTGGCCAAGGCCACCGGCGACACGTTCGCGCCGGAGGACCTGAAGGGCGTGCTGGACACCGCGCTCAAGGGGCTGCCCGCGGCGGAGAAGCTGGTGGGCGCCATCGGCAAGTGGACGGACCCCGACGCCTCCGCCACGGACAAGGCCACCGCCACGCTGGAGCTGGGCAAGGCGCTCAAGGACTTCGCCGGGGACAAGTTCCCCGCGCTCGCCAATGACCTGCGCAAGCTGGACGGGTCGCTGCGCGCCGCGGGCGCCGCCATCACCCTGGCGGACCCCAACGCGTCCACGCAGGACAAGGCCCTGGCCGCCGCGCAGCTTTTGGCGGAGGTCCCCGACCTCAAGAAGGACCTCAAGGCCTTCGCGGACGTCCTCAAGAACGCGGGCGTGAAGAACGCGACGGACGTGGCCCAGCAGGGCGCGCGGATGGCCGACGTGAAGGTGAAGGGCCTGGACCCGCAGCTCGCGTCCAAGCTCACGCCGGATCAGCTCAAGAAGCTGGAGGCCGCCGCCACCAGGCTGGGCGGTCCGGAGTCGATGGAGGCCGCGCTCAAGGGCATCACCGACCCCAAGGCCCTGGACAACCTGGTGGGCCAGCTCAACAAGGCGGACGCCGCGGCCGGCAAGCGGCTGGTGAGCGCCCTGGGCGGCATGGAGCACAAGGTCCTCAACGAGGTCCTGTCGGATCCGAAGACCACGGAGCAGTTCGCGAAGCTCGCGGGCCGGCTGGACGACGACGCGGCGAAGATCGTCTCCAAGCTGGTGTCGGACATGGACTCCGGCGCCGTGAAGTCGCTGCTCAATCTCACCGACAAGCTCGGCGCGGACGCGCTCAACACCACCGTGAAGACCCTGGGCCCGCTGCTGGACAAGGCGGGCAGCAAGCTGGTGGGCCAGGGCCTCAAGGTGATGGACAAGGTGCTGGGCAAGATCGGCGTGGAGATCACCGCCGACGTGGCCGGCAAGGTCTTCAAGAACCTGGCGAAGGTCGTCCCGGTGGCGGGCGCGCTGCCCAACGCCATCGACGCGGCGAAGTTCGAGAAGGAATCCCTGGAGCTGCACGGCAAGAACAACGACCTGGGCTACTTCGCGCACACCGCCGCGGCGCTGAACGTCGCGGACGCGGGCATCGGCATCGCGCTGGACCTCACCGGCGTGGGCGTGGCCGCGGACGTGGGCGCCAGCGTGCTGCTGGGCGCCGCCGAGCTGGCGATGGACATCGGCTTCACCCAGGAGAAGGCGAAGTACGAGGCCGACCCCGAGGGCTACGAGGCCCCGGACTGGATGAAGGCCGTGAACCTGGCGGGCGCCGCGGCGCAGGGCCCCGCGGGCCTGGCGCACATGGCCGCGTACTACGGGCCGGAGGGCACCGCGCAGCTCATCCAGTGGGGCGTGGAGAAGGCCGCCAAGGGCGCGGTGAAGGCCGCCGAGTTCGTGGGCGTGTCCCAGGCGGAGCTGGCCGGCGAGGGCCTCAAGGGGGCCGCGAAGGTCATCCACAAGCTGGCGGACGTGGTGCGCAACCCGTCCAAGTACGGCGAGGCCGCGGTGAAGGCGGCGACGGAGGCCTTCAACACCGCCATCGAGAAGGGCGGCGAGCTGGCGAAGGAGGCCAAGGAGGTCCTCGACAACGTCATCGACGGCGCGAAGAAGCTGGGTGAGAAGGGCCTTGAGACGCTCAAGTACATCGCCCAGAACCCGGGCGAGGCCGCGAAGAAGGCGCTCGACGGCATCAAGAGCGTCGTGGACTCCGGCCTGGACCTGGCCACGGACGCCGGCAAGGCGCTCTACAAGCAGGCCGTCTCCACGCTGAACGACCTGAAGGCCGGCTACGACAAGCTCACCGGCGCCGCGAAGGAGAAGGCCAAGGAGCTCATCGACGGCGCGACCACGCTCGTGTCCAACACGGTGAACAAGGCGAAGGAGCTGGGCGAGAAGGGCCTGGAGCTGCTGGCCTGGACCGCCCAGAACCCCGGCGAGGCCGCGGCCAAGGCCAAGGAGGCCATTGGCGACGCGCTGGCCAAGGGCGGCGAGCTGGCGAAGAAGGCCTGGGAGTCCGTGAAGGACCTGGGCGCGAAGGGCGCCGAGCTGGCGGAGGGCCTGGTGAAGGGCCTGGCCAACGCGGGCGAGAAGGCCGTGGAGACGCTCAAGTACATCGCCAACAACCCGGGCGAGGCGCTCACCCAGGCCGGCGAGTGGGTGGGCAGCACGCTGTCGGACATGGCGCGCAAGGGCGGCGAGCTGGCCTCCAAGGCGGCGGGGGCCATCAAGGACTTCGTCGACAACCGCGTGTCGTGGGCCAAGGACTTCGCCAAGGACCTGCTCAAGGACGGCGTGGAGTCCTTCATGAACGTCGCCAAGGCCTGGAAGGACAACCTCTCCGAGGGCGGCAAGGAGCTGCTCATCGCCGTGGCCGACCTGGGCGACGCGGGCGTGGACGCGCTCAAGGACCTGGCCGGCGCGGGCGGTCAGTTGGCGGAAGCCGCCGTCAACCACCTGGGCGACATGGCGAAGAAGGGCGTGGACGCGGCCAAGGACGCGCTCGGGACCCTGGTGGACCTGGGCGGCGAGGTGGGCGAGCTCGCCGGGGACGTGGCCGGCAAGGTGAAGGACTTCTTCGACGACCTCATCCCGGACGACATCCCGGGCATCCCGGGCATCTAGCCCGCCGCGTCACAGGCCTGTCGCCACCACGCACGGGGTCTGCTCCTTCACGGGGACAGACCCCGTTCGCTTGACCCATTCGTGACGCGGCCCCCAGGTAAGACAAGTTTGAGCGGAAAATTACGCGCTGACTAAACTAGGAGATCTTTATTTACTGATCTCGCGCAACTCGCGGGGAGGGGTCTGGATAATCGGGGCAGGAATCACAGCCGCCACCGAGGAATCCCCGAATGAGCCTCTCCGCGACCACGTCCCAGCGCACGAACTCCGTCTTCTCGAATCGTTCCCAGGCGCTGTCGACGAGCGCGGTTCGCACCAGCGCGAACCCCAACGCCATCCTGTCCCAGTACCAGCCCACGGGCGCCTCCGCGCGCACGGCGCGGCAGGACGGGCTGCAGCCGGGGGTGGCCGCGTCCACGAAGATGGCGCAGACGGACCTGGCTCGCCTGCAGCAGTACAAGGGCAACATCGAGGCGGCGGCGGCGAAGCACGGCCTGCCCCCCGCGCTGCTGGCCGCCATCGCCAGCCGTGAGTCGCGCGCGGGCGCGGCGTTGGACCGGACGGGCCACGGCGACGGCGGCAACGGCTTTGGCGTGATGCAGGTGGATCACCGCTACCACACGACCCGGGGTGGCCCCACCAGCGCGGAGCACATCGACCAGGCGGCGGGCATCCTCAAGGGCTACGTCAACGACATGAAGAAGGCGCACCCGGACTGGTCCGAGGCGCAGCAGCTTCGTGGCGCGGTGGCCGCGTACAACTCCGGCCCGGGCAACGTCCGCACCATCCAGAACATGGACGTGGGCACCACGGGCAATGACTACTCCAACGACGTGTGGGCGCGCGCGCAGGCGCTGGCGCCGCACTTCGGCGGTGCCGCGACGCCCGGCACCACCACCACGAACACCCCCACGCGCCCGTCGCAGACCGCCGACACCTTCGAGCCCGCGAGCACCCCGCAGCGGCCGGGGACGAGGCAGTGGACCCCCGCGCCCTCGATGGACCAGGTGAAGGTGCGTGGCAACAACCTGCGAGAGGGTATGCAGGGCCCGGCCGTGAAGCAGCTCCAGGAGATGCTGGGCATCCCGGCGGACGGCAAGTTCGGCCCCGTGACGAAGAAGGCCGTGGAGGACTTCCAGCGGGCGAACGGCGTGCGCGCGGGCAACAACGCGGGCCAGGTCGGCCCCGACACGCTCAAGGCGCTGCAGGGCAACCGCCCCGGCACCACGAACAACACCCAGGGCACGAACAACACCCAGGGGACGAACAACACCCAGGGCACGAACAACAACGGCGCGGTGCTGGGCAACGGCGTCCGCATCGACACCAACAACGCCACGCTGAAGAAGCTGGCCACGTCGCGCCTGAACAACGGCCAGACGGGCTACTGCGTGCGCACCACGCTGGACAACATGACCCGGCTGGGCATCCCGAACACGCCGGCGGCGACGGGCAACGACCCGAACAACCCCCGCGGCGGCATGGCGCAGATGCTGCGCAACGGCTGGGAGTCCATCCCGTTCCCGGGCGCGCAGCAGAAGGCCATCAAGAGCCCGTACGGCAACGCCACCGCGAACGTCGTGACCGCGGACCAGTACCGCAAGCTCGTCGCGGACGGGAAGGTGCCGGACGGCGCCATCATCTTCCAGACGCGCCACGGCTGGGACTACAGCGGCGGCTCCAAGGGCAACGACATGGGCATCGTGCGCAACGGCGGCAAGACGACCCACAACTACCAGGACATGAACTCCATCATCTATTCGGACTGCAAGGAGGTCGTCATCCTGGTCCCGAAGGGCGCCATCCAGCGCGACTGATGCGGTCCTGATGGGACGGGGAGGGGGCCGGGCTTCAGGCCCCTTCCTTCGTCAGCAGCTCCGCGCCCAGCTTCTTCGCGGCGTCCAGGAGCTCGTCCCCCAGCTTCGTGCCGCGCACGGCGCGCGACAGTGACAGCGCGCCGTACATGAGCGCGATGGCGGCCATCGCCTTCTCCCGGCGCCGCGCTCCGGGCGGCAGCAGCTCCGCGTACGAGCGGACGAACTCCTGGAGCTCCGCCTCCAGCGCGCCCCGGTAGGGCTCCCCCGCGCGCGACACCTCCGCGGTGATGCTGGGCAGCGGGCAGGTGGGGGTGACGGCGTCGCGGTGCTTGCGCGACAGGTAGCGCTCCAGCACCTTCAGCGCGGGCGCGTCCGGCGCGTCCTCCTTCGCCTTGCGCAGGAGCGCGTTCCACACCGTGCGGGCGGTGCCCCGGAGGGTCTCCGTGAACAGGTGCTCCTTCGAGTCGAAGTGACCGTAGAAGCCGCCCACGGTGAGCCCGGCCCCCTTCATCACGTCCATGATGGAGCTGGCCTGGATGCCCCGCTCCAGGAGCAGCGTGGCGGCGGACGCGAGGATGGCGTCATGCGACTTCTGCTTCTGCTCCGTCTTCTGGGTCATGATGGATGACGGCAGTAATCTTGCCGTCATCCTCCGTCAAGGCGGCGCCCGCTCGCGCGCCTGCTACTTCTTCTTGCGCGAGCCGTCCTCGTGGAAGGCCTCGTCCTCCACGAGCCCGCCGTCCGGGTTCCAGCGCTTGCGCGCGGTGACGCGGCCGCCCGTCCACTGCGAGTCCTCGATGAGGGTGCCGTTCTCCGCCCACACCTGGCGCCGGCCCTCCGCCTTGCCCTTCACGTAGTGCTCGCGGCGCTCCGTGCCGCCGTCCGGGAGGAAGGTCTCCGACACGCCGTCGGGGTCGAAGCCGTTGTGGAAGTCGCCCTTGATGAGGTTCCGCCGCTCGCGCAGCGAGCCGTCGTCCTCGAAGAAGGACTCCACCGCGCGGTCTCCGCTCACGACGAGCTCATGCTTGCGCTCGCCGTTCTGGAAGTAGTCCACGCGCTTCACCTGCTGGCGGTTCTTCCAGGTGACGACCTCCTTCTTGCCGCCGTCCTTGAAGAACTCCGTCTCGTCGCCCTCGCGCTCGCCCTGGACCCAGGTGGTGGAGTGGAGCGCCTTCCCGTCGGCGTACCGCGTGCTCACGCCGTCGAGCACGCCCGCGGCGTACGCGTTGGTCGCGGTGCGCTGCCCGTCCTTGTCGAAGAGCTCCGTCACCCCTTCGCGCCGCCCGTTCTTCAGCGGGATGACGGCGCGCTTCTGCCCGTTGGGGTGGAAGAACACGAGCGGGGAGGGCCCCTTCCAGACGCAGTCCTTCAGGCCCGCCTCCCAGGAGGACTGGAGGCCACAGCCCGCCTTGGTGAGCCGCCCGGTCTCTTCGTAGTCCTCGAAGGTGCTCTTCGCGTCCTCCGGCTGCCGGTCCACGCGCCGGGACACCTTGCCGTTGGGGTGGTAGCGCAGCGACTCGCCCTGCTCGTGGTCGTCCACGTAGTGGGAGGTCTCCACCAGCCGGCCGTCCTCGTAGCGCTTGAAGCCGCCGTGGCGCTTGTCGGCCTTGTACTCCTGCTCCACGGCGCGCCCGTCGGACCAGCGGCGCACCTCCCAGCCGTCCTTCTTGCCGTTCTTGAACGAGACGGTGTGCGTCTCCTTCTTCGTGTCCTCGTCCACGCACCGCACGGTGCCGGTGAGGTTCGCGGTGGAGTGGCCGTTGTCCAGGTTGATGGGCTTGCCCTGGAACGAGCAGCGCTCGATGGCCCACGCGGGCGCGGAGAAGAGGGGCACGGACAGCAGGACAAGACGCATCACGGACGGCGCGCGCATGGGTGGCTCACGAGAAGGAGGCTGGGTGCACCGTAGCCGCGAGCCCCCGGGTCCTGGAACGGCTTCCGGGCCCACACCCGCCATGGACATGGCGAGGGGGCCCGGAGGGAAGACCGCGAAGGGGGGGGCTTCTTCAGCGCGAGGCGACGGGCTGCGTCTCCGGCTTCGGCTCCAGGGTGGCCCTGGCGGCGTCGATGGCGGCCTGGATGTCCAGCTTGCCGCCGGTGATGACCTTGCCCTTGAGGTCCGGGTCCTGCTCCACCGTCTTGAGGATGAGGTCGCGCACCTGCACGGCCGTCAGGTCCGGGTTCTCCGCGAACATGCGCGCGGCGGTGGCGGCCACGGTGGGGGTGGCCATGGAGGTGCCGCTCATCTCCTCCCAGTCGTTGCCGGGCACGGTGCTGAGCACGTCCTCGCCCACCGCGGCCAGGTCCACCACCTTGTCGCCGTGCGACGAGAAGCGGGCCAGCTTGTCGTTGTTGCGGTCCATGGACGCCACGGTGAGGACGTTGGGCAGGTCCACGTTGGCGGGCATGTCCGGCACGTTGTTCATGTTGCTGCCGTTGCCGTTGGCCGTGGCCGCGAGCAGCAGGATGTCCGCGTCCGCCAGCTTCTGGATGGCGGCCTCCCAGCGCTTCTGGGACGCGGCGTCGCGGTAGGAGTCACCGAAGCTCGCGTTGGCGGCGCGGATGTTCACGCCGTGCTCGGTCTTCATCTTCACCAGGTAGTCCACCGAGCGCTCGAAGTTGGTGAGCAGGTCCGCGCCGTCGTACAGGCCGCCCACGCTCAGAATCTTCGCCTTGCCCGCGGCGATGCCGGTGTTGCCCTCGCCGTTGTCCTCGGCGGCGATGATGCCCGCCACGTGCGTGCCGTGGTCCGTGCCGTCGCCCTTGAACGGGTCGCCCTTGCCGGTGCCCACGTTGAAGCCGTGGATGTCATCCGCGATGCCGTTGCCGTCGTTGTCGATGCCGTCCCCCGCCACTTCACCGGGGTTCGTCCACATCGCGTCGTCCAGGTCCGTGTGCTTGTAGTCCACGCCACCGTCGATGACCGCGATGACCGGCTCGCCCGTGAGCTTCGGCCTGGGCTGGGACGGGTCCACCGCCTTCGTGTCGGCGACCTTGTTCGCGCCCGGCTTCACCGCGACGTTGGCGCCGCCAAAGGCGAAGGCCGACGCCGGAACGCTGGCGCCCGGAGGCGTGGGGCGGCCCGTCGGGCGGTCCACGAAGTTGGAGGGGCGCGCACCCTGGGAGTCGAAGCCGTCATGCACCGTCAGCGGCTTCGCCTTGGGCGCCTGGGCGCGCGAGGTGGCCGCGTTGGCGGTCGGGGCGATGGAGGCGGGCGACTTGCGGTTGATTTCCATGGGGTTCCTCCGGGGGGGATGAGGAGCGGCCTACTGACTCCTACATTGTCGCATCGCGGCGATTCAAGTTTCGTCCGCAATGGTTTTTCAGGAGGACCCCGGGTGCACCGGACGCACGGCCTGCGTGCGCCCGGTGCGGGTGGGGCGGTGCTACCAGACCTTCACGCGCTGCTCGGGGGCCAGGTAGAGGCCCTGGCCGGGCTTCACGTCGAACGCCGGGTACCACGCGTCCAGGTTGCGCACGGTGGCCGCGCGGAACATGCCGGGCGAGTGGCCGTCCGTCACGAGCAGCCGGCGCAGCAGCGGCTCGCGGAACTTGTTGCGCCACACCTGCGCGAAGCCCATGAAGAAGCGCTGCTCGCCCGTGAAGCCGTCCAGCGTGGGCGCGGGCTTGCCCTCCAGGGACATCACGTAGGCGTCATGCGCGATGGAGACGCCGGCCACGTCGGCGATGTTCTCGCCCAGCGTCAGCTCGCCGTTCACGTTCATGTCCGGCAGGGGCTTGTACGCGTTGTACTGCGCGGCCAGCGCCTTGCCCGCGGCCTTGAACTGCTCCAGGTCCTTGGGCGTCCACCAGTTGTCCAGCTTGCCCTTCGCGTCGAACTGCGCGCCCACGTCGTCGAAGCTGTGGACGATTTCGTGCCCGATGACGGAGCCGATGCCGCCGTAGTTCACGGCGGGGTCCGCGTTCGGGTCGAAGAACGGGGGCTGGAGGATGGCGGCCGGGAAGATGATGGAGTTCTGCTGCGGCGAGTTGAGCGCGTTGACCTCCTGGGGCGTCATGAACCACTCCATGCGGTTCACGGGCTTGCCCAGCTTGGCCAGGTTGCGCTGGTGCTCGAAGCGCTCCGCGCGCTCCGCGTTGCCGAAGGCGTCTCCCTTGATGATTTCCAGGCCGGAGTAGTCGCGCCAGGTGTCCGGGTGGCCAATGCCCACCTGCACCGTGCCCAGCTTCTCCTTGGCGCGGGCCTTGGTCTCCGGCGACATCCACGCGAGCGCGTCGATGTGGCGGCCCAGCGCGGCCAGGATGTTGCGCACCATCTGGTCCGCCTCGGCCTTGGCGGCCGGCGGGAAGTGCTTCTCCACGTAGCGCTTGCCCACCGCTTCGCCCATGGCGGAGTTGGTGAAGTTCACGCCGCGCTTCCAGCGGTCGCTCAACTGCTGCGCGCCGGAGAGCGTCTTCCCGCTGAAGTCGAAGCCCGCGTCCACGAAGGCCTTCGACAGGTAGGGGGTGCCCTCCATGATGGCGTGGAAGGCCAGGTAGTCCTTCCACGTCTGGAGCGGCTCGCTGCCCACCAGCTTCGCGATGCCGGTGATGGCGGACGGCTGCCAGACGATGAAGTCCTTCTGGGACCCGAGGCCGGCGCTCGCGAAGTACGCGGCCCAGTCCATGCCGGGCGCCTTCTTCGCGAAGTCCGTCTGCTTCCAGGGGTTGTTCACCTTCTCCACGTCCTGCGTGTCCTGCGCGGACCAGTGGGCCTGGGCGATCTTCATCTCCAGGCCGAAGATGGCGCGGGCCTTCGCGTCCGCGTCGGGGATGCCGGCGTTCTTCAACTGGGTGGCGATGTGCTGCTGGTACTTCTCACGCACCTCTTTGAAGCGCGGCGTGTCCTTCAGATAGAAGTCGCGGTCCGGCAGGCCCAGGCCGCCCTGGAGGATGTAGGCGGCGTAGCGGCTGGGGTCGTTCAGGTCCTCCGCCACCCACAGGCCCAGGAGGCGGCCCGTGGTGGCCTGACCGGTGTTGAGCGGATCCACGTCGCTGCGCAGCGTGGTGCCCAGCAGCGCGGCCAGGGACTTGCGGTTGGCGACCGCGGCGATGCGCTCCAGCTCCGGCTTGAGCGGCGTGGCGCCCCGGGCCTCGATGGCGGCCTCGTCCATGAAGCTGGCGTAGAAGTCACCCAGCTTGCGCTCCTCGCTGCCGGCGGGGGCGTCCGACTTCGCGGCGGCCTCCAGGATGTCGCGCGTCTGCTTCGTGGCGTCCTCGGCCAGGCGCGTGAACATGCCGAAGGAGGAGCGGTCCGGGGGAATCTCCGAGCTGTCCGCCCACTTGCCGTTGACGTAGCGGTAGAAGTCGTCGCCGGGGGCGACGGAGGTGTCCATGCCCGGCGTGTCGACGCCGAAGCTCCCGAAGTGCGGCTTGGGAGCGGCGGGGGCGGCGGGAGCCGGGGCCGGGGCCGGGGTGGCGGTGGCCTGGGCCGGCGGGGACTTCTCCGCGGGCGTGGTGGAGGCGCACGCGGTGATGAGCGCGGAGGCGCAGACGCCGAGCGTCATGCGCGCGGCGCCAAACGGCGGTCTGGAACGGAACGACATGGAGGCTCCTGGATGTGGCCCGTACGGGGTGGCGCACTCTGGCGCACGCGGGCGCGTCCCCAACAGCGCAAACGGCGGTTTCATCCCATGAAAACCGCGGACGCTTGCGCGGGCCCGGAGCTCAAGGGCGGGAGAAGCGGACAGCAGCGGCCAGACGATGCATGCGATGCTCCAGGGCCTGGCTCCGGTAGGGGTTCGAGCCATTCGAGGGGCGTATGACTCCCACCGCGTTTCGTCCTGCGTACACGGTCCAGACCGCGCACACCGTGCTCCGGTGCTGGTCGCCGGCTGACGCCGCGCTGGCGCTGCATGCCATCGAATCCAACCTCGAACACCTGCGTCCATGGATGGAGTGGGCCAAGCGCTATCCAATGAACGTCGCGCAGCAGGCCGGGCAGCTTCGCCGGATGCGCGGGCTGTTCGACCTGGGACAGGACTTCGCCTACGGCGTGTTCAGCCACGACGGCAGCGAAGTCCTCGGGGGAACGGGCCTGCATCCCCGGGTGGGCGAGGGCGCCCTGGAGATCGGCTACTGGATTTCAGCCCGCCACACGGGCCGGGGGCTGGCGACGGAGATCGCCGGGGCGCTCACCCGCGTCGCCTTCGAGGTCGAGGGCGTGCGCCGCGTGGAGATCCACTGCGACCCCCGCAACGTCCGCAGCGCGGCGGTCGCCCGGAGGCTGGGTTTCGTTCACGAAGGCACGTTGAGACAGCGGCTCGTCGCACCCGACGGTGCGCTGCGCGACACGATGATCTGGACCCTGCTCGCGGAGGAGTATCCGGCCAGCCCCGCCGCCGCGATTTCCGTCGAGGCCTTCGACGTGCTGGGACAGAGGCTGCTCCGAGATGACAAACCCGAGGTGTCTCGATGACGTTGAAATTGCCCGTGGTCCTGTTGTTCCTGCTGTTGCCGCTCACAGGCCTGGCGCTGCCGACCACCGGCTTCCGGTTCGTCGACATCCCCGGGAGCGACGGCACCATCCTCAAGGCCAACTACATCGCGCCCACGACGCCGGGGCCGCATCCGGCGGTGGTCTTCATCTCGAGCTGGGGCCTCAACGACCTGGAGTACCTGGCCCAGGCCAACGCGCTGGCGCAGAAGGGCTACGTGGCGCTGTCCTATACGCCGCGTGGCTTCTGGGCGTCCGGCGGTGGCATTGACACCGCCGGTCCGGCGGACATCGCGGACACGTCGCGCGTCATTGATTGGATGCTCGCCAACACGACCGCGAACCCCTCGCGCATCGGGCTCGCGGGGGTTTCGTATGGCGCGGGCATCTCGCTCATCGCCTCCGGCTTCGACTCGCGCGTGAAGGCGGTGGCGGCGCTCTCCGGCTGGTCGGACCTGGTGGCGTCGCTGTTCGGCGGAGAGACGCGGCGTCCGCAGGCGGTGGCGCTCCTGAACCTCGCGGCGACCCTGCTGGGCCGCCCCAGCCCGGAGCTGAGCACCACCATCGACGACTACTTCGCCAACCGGAACATCGAGTCCATCAAGGCCTGGGGCCGGGTGCGCTCGGCGGCGACGTACCTCCAGCGCATCAACGCCAACAAGCCCGCCATCCTGATGGCCAACGCGTACGGCGACAGCCTCTTCCCTCCCAACCAGCTCGTGTCGTTCTACGGCCAGCTCGCGGGCCCCAAGCGGCTGGAGTTCGCGCCGGGGGACCACGCCGTCGTGGAGGCCACGGGGCTGCTGGGCCTGCCCAACGGCGTCTGGACCAGCGTGACGCGCTGGATGGACCAGTACGTCGCGGGCGTGGACACGGGCATCTCCCGCGAGGCGCCCGTGGTGCTGCGCACCTACGACGGCGACACGGAGGGCTATGCATCGTGGGCCCAGGTGGCCACGGGCACGCAGCGCTACGGGCTGGGCGCCATCCGCCTCCTGGATGGCACCGGCACCCTGGGCGGCACGCCTTCGACGAGCGGCTCGCGCACCGTCTGGTCCGGCTTCGACACGAACGCGGACGCGGGCGTGGCGCTGCTGACCAACGGGCTCCAGGCGCTGACGGGCATTCCGCCCGTGGTCTGGCTGCCGGGCGTCAACCGCCTCAACGCGGGCGTCTGGACGTCGTCCACCACGCTGAGCGGCATCTCCATCCGGGGCTCGGCCACGCTGCGCCTGCGCGTCACGCCCTCCACCGCGTCGGGCACCGTGGTCGCGTACCTGTACGACCTGCTGGGCGACTACGGCGGGCTCATCACGCACGTGCCCCTCTCCTGGAAGAACGCGACGCCGGGCGTGCCGCTGGACCTGGACCTGGCGTTCCCCGCCACGGCGTATGACGTCCCCGTGCTGCACCGGCTGGCGCTCGTCGTGGACACGGAGGACCCGCTCTACCTGGACGCCAACACCACCGGCGCGACGCTGTCGCTCGGCGGGCCGTCCTGGTTGGACCTGCCGACGCGCTGAAGCGCCGCGTGACGGAGGGGCGCTCGCAAGGCGCCCTCCGTCGTTCCAGGGGGCGTGCCCGGTGTGTTAACGCTCCCGGCGTCCATGGGAACCGCCGTCTCGGAACGCACCCGCGCCGCCCTGCTCGTCCTCGCTGGCGGCGTGCTGGCCCTGCTGCTGTCGCACCACCCCGCCATCCTGTCCGGGCTGCGCCTGGTGCAGGGGGACGAGGGCGACGTGCGCTTCAACCACTACGTCCTGGAGCACGGCTGGCGCTTCGTCACGGGCGACCCGGCGCACGCGCGCTTCTGGGATCCGCCGATGTTCCACCCCGAGCCCAACGTCGCCGCGTACTCCGACGTGCTCCTGGGCGTGGCCCCGTTCTACTGGGTGTGGCGCGCGCTGGGCCTGGGCGCGGACCTGTCGTGGCAGGCGTGGTCGCTCACCATGGCGGCGCTCAACTACGCCGCCGCGGTGTGGCTGCTGCGGCGCGGGTTCGGCCTGCGCGTCCTCCCCGCGGTGGTGGGCGCGGTGCTCTTCACGGCCGGCGCGCCGCGCATCAACCAGCTCAACCACCCGCAGTTGGAGGGGCAGTTCTTCGCGCTCCTCGCCGTGGGCGCGGTCATCGCGCTGACGCGGCCGGAGACGGACCGGCGGCGCGGCGTGTCCTGGGCCGCGCTGCTGGTGGGCGCGTTCGTGGCGCAGCTCTACGCGGGCTTCTACTGGGGCTGGTTCCTCTTCTTCTTCCTGCTCCTGGCGTTCATCGCCGGGCTCGCCTTCCGGGACACGCGCGGTCCGCTGCTGACGGCGCTCGGCCGCCACCTGCCGGCGCTCGCGGGCTTCGGCGTCGTGGGGCTGGCGCTGCTCGCGCCGCTCGTCCTGCACTCGCGCCAGGCCATTGGCACGGTGGGGCTGCGCACCTTCGCGGAGGTGTCCCCCATGGTGCCGCGCTTCTGGAGCTGGTTCTTCGTGGGCCAGGACAGTTGGCTGTACGGGTGGACCCACGGCTTCTCCAAGTTCCAGCGCATGCCCGTGGCGTGGGAGCACCGCCTGGGCTTCGGCTTCGTCACCCCGGTGCTCGCGGGCATCGGACTGTGGCAGGCGCGCTCACGGCCCGCGGTGCGGCTGCTGCTCGTGGTGGCGGTGGCCACGGTGCTGCTCGCGTCGCGCTACACCGGCGGCTTCACGCCCTGGTGGCTCGTCTTCCACGGCGTGCCCGGCGCGGCGGCCATCCGGGCCCTGGCCCGCATCGGCATGTGGCTGCTGGTGCCCGCGGCCGTGGGGCTGGCCCTGTACCTCCAGCGGCAGTGGGAGTCCGGGCGCGCGGCGCTGGCGGTGGGCCTGGGCGCGCTGTGCCTCCTGGAGCAGGGGCTCGCCAGCCCCGCGTATGACCGGCACGAAGCCCGCGCGGACGTGGAGGCGGTGGCCGCGCGCATCGCCCCCGGCTGCGAGTCCTTCTTCTACGCGCCCACGTCCGGCGAGGCCCAGGAGTGGAAGTACCAGTTGGATGCCGTGTGGGCGTCCGGCGAGCACGGCGTGCCCACGGTGAACGGCTACTCGGGCAACTACCCGCAGGGCTGGAAGCTCCAGGACAACCGCCGCTTCAACGCGGAGGCCGCGGCGCGCATCGACCGGGACCTGGAGGCCTGGATGCGCTCGCGGAGCCTTGCGCCCGGGAGCGTCTGCCGCATCGAGGTGCCCGCGCGGCGGTAGGGCCCGCCGCGCGGAAAGTGCCTCCAGGGCTACTTGGCGATGGTGGCGTAGTCGCCCTTGAGCGCGACGCCGGTGACGAAGCTGCCGGCGTGGCACTCGATCTCGGTGGCGCTCTTGAACTCCACCTTCTTGTAATAGCTGACGATGTTGACCACCGCGTTGGCGCCGTTCTTCTTCGCGCCATCCTGCAGGGCGATGAGGGCGGAGAGTGCGGCCCACTTGCAGGCGTAGTCGTCCGACTTGCCCACGCCGTTGGTCTTCTTGTTCGTGGTGTCGGTGCCCAGCGTCTTGAGCACCTTGGGCGTCTTCGCGCCGTCCATGAAGAACTTCACCGAGCCGTCCAGCTTGTCCTTGGCCTCGGGCAGGGCCATCACGTCCGCCAGCTTCACCTTCGTCACGGTGTCGCGCGCCAGGGCGGGGCTCGCGGCGGTCAGGGCCAGCAACAGGAGGGCTTTCTTCATGGCGGGGTCTCCAAACATCAAGGCCAGCGGCGGAAGATCAACGACGTGTTGATGCCGCCGAAGGCGAAGTTGTTGCTCATCACCAGGTCCGTCTGCAAAGCACGTCCCTCGCCCATGACATAGTCCAGGGGCGCGCACTTCGGATCCACGGAGTCCGCCGTCAGGTGCAGCGTGGGCGCGAACCAGCCCGAGCGCATCATCTGGACGGTCATCCACGCCTCCAGCGCGCCGCAGGCCCCCAGCGTGTGGCCCATGTAGCTCTTGAGGCTGGAGATGGCGACCTTCTCCCCGAAGACGGACCGCGTCGCCGCGCTCTCCGCCACGTCGCCCGTGTCCGTCGCCGTGCCGTGCGCGTTGACATAGGGGATGGCGGACGCCGGCACGCCCGCGTCCTCCAGCGCCAGCCGCATGGCCTCCGCCATGGTGTCCGCGTTGGGCTGCGTCACGTGGCGGCCGTCGCTGTTGGTGCCGTACCCCACCAGCTCCGCGTGGATGGTGGCGCCGCGCGCCTTCGCGTGCTCCAGCTCCTCCAGCACCAGCGTGCACGCGCCCTCGCCCAGCACCAGCCCGTCGCGCTGGGCGTGGAAGGGGCGGGGGGACTGGTGCGGCGCTTCGTTGTGCTTCGTGCTGGTGGCGAAGAGGGTGTCGAACACCGCCGCGCCCGTGGCGTCCAGCTCCTCCGCGCCGCCCGCGAGCATCGCCACCTGGCGGCCCAGCTTGATGGCCTCGTACGCGTAGCCGATGCCCTGGCTGCCGGAGGTGCACGCGCTGGACGTGGTGATGATGCGCCCGGTGACGCCGAAGAAGACGCCGATGTTCACCGCCGCCGTATGGGACATCATCCGCAGGTACGTCGTCGCGGTGATGCCCTCCGTCGTCTTGTGGGTGATCATCTTCCCGAAGTCGCCCATGTTCTCCGGCGTGCCCGCGGAGGAGCCATAGGCGATGCCCATCTTCCCGCTCTTCACCAGCGGGCTGCCCAGCAGGCCCGCGTCCAGGAGCGCCAGCTCGCTGGCCCGCGTGGCCATCAGCGCCACGCGGCCCATGGTGCGCGTCGTCTTGCGCGAGTACGTGGATGGGGGCAATTCGAAGGGCAGGGCGGGCGCGCCCAGCCGCGTGTTCAGGCCTTCGTACTGCTTCCAGGGCTCCATCACCTGGACGGCGTTCTGGCGCGCGCGCAGCGCCGCCTCGACCGTCTTCCAGTCATGGCCCAGGGGGCTCAGCGCACCGACTCCGGTGACGACTACGCGCTTCATCCGATCATCCCCCCGTTCACCGAAATCACCTGCCGCGTGATGTAGCCCGCTTCTTCCGACATGAGGAAGGCCACCGCGGCGGCGACCTCCTCGGGTCTGCCCATCCGGCGGGCGGGAATGAGCTTCAGCGCCTCCTCCAGCACCTCCGGAGGCACCATCTCCGTGTCGATGAGGCCCGGCGCCACGCAGTTGACGGTGATGTCGCGCTTGGCCAGCTCCACCGCCAGCGCCTTCGTCGCGCCGATGATGCCCGCCTTGGCGGCGCTGTAGTTCACCTGGCCCCGGTTGCCCATGAGGCCGGACACGGAGGACAGCGTGACGATGCGGCCCGGCTTCCTGCGGCGCACCAGGGGCATCGTGAGCGGGTTGAGCACGTTGTAGAAGGCGTCCAGGTTGGTGTGGATGACGCCGTCCCACTCCTCCGCCGTCATCGCGGGGAAGGCGTTGTCGCGGGCGATGCCCGCGTTGCACACTACGCCGTAGTAGCAGCCGTGGGCCTCCACGTCCGCGAGCAGCGCGGCCTGCGTGCCCGCGCGGTCCGCCACGTCGAACTGGAGCACGCGCGACTCGCGGCCGGCTTCGCGGACCTGGGCGGCCACCGCGTCCGCCTCCTCGCGCTTGTTGCGGCAGTGCACCACGACGTCGTAGCCGTCGCGGGCCAGGCGCAGCGCGATGGCGCGGCCGATGCCCCGGCTGGAGCCCGTCACCAGCACCGTCTTGTCACCCATCTGTGTTGCCCCTTCCCAGGTCCTGCCCCGGTTGCGGCTCGTAGACCGTCAGCGCCGCCGTGGCCACCTGCTCCGTCCCGATGCGCAAGGTGCAGTCGAACTGGCCCAGCCCGTTGTCCGCGGAGAACTGGCGGTGGACCTCGACGCGCAGGGTCTCGCCAAGCTTGAAGACGGGGCGGCTGCACTCGTAGCGGCGCGTGCCCAGCAGGAAGCCCACCCGGGGCGTGCCGCCGCGCTTGCGCGCATGCCACCCGGCCCACGCGGCCACGGCCTGCGCCATGTACTCGATGCCCACCCAGCCGCCCACGGCGCCGTCCGCGCAGAAGAGGCTGTCCTCGCGCACGGTGACCTCCGCGAGCAGCGAGTCCGCGTCGCCCTCCAGGACGCGGTCGAGCAGCCGCATGCGCCCCTGATGGGGCACCAGCTCCTCGACGGGTTGATCAATCACGATGCGCATCATGCGCGCTCCAGCACGAGGGCGGTGTTGCTGCCCCCGAAGGCGAACGAGTTGCTCAGCACGCTCTTCACCGGGCGCCCCAGCGCCTCGCCCGGCTTCACCAGCGACAGCGCCGGCAGTGCCGCGTCCACGGCCCCGTCCCAGAAGTGCCCGGGCAGGTGGCCCTCCGGGTTGTCCACCAGCGTGAGGTACGCGAAGGCCGCCTCCAGCGCGCCCGCGGCCCCCAGCGTGTGGCCGGTGAGCGGCTTGGTGGAGCTGGCCTTCACGCCGGGCCCCAGCAGCGCGTGCACGGCGCGGGACTCCATGGCGTCGTTCTGCGGCGTGGCGGTGCCGTGCAGGTTCACGTAGTCCACCTGCTCCGGCGACAGGCCCGCGCGCTCCAGGGCCTCCTGGATGGCGGCCATGGCGCCCTTGCCGCCGGGCTCCGGCGCGGAGATGTGGTGCGCGTCGGAGGACTCGCCCCAGCCGGACAGGCGCACCGGCCCCGGCTCGCGCGTCATCAGGAACAGCGCCGCCGCCTCGCCGATGTTGATGCCGTGGCGGTGGGCGCTCATCGGGTTGCAGCGCTCCTCGCTCACGGAGTCCAGCGCGCGGAAGCCCGCCACGGTGAAGCGGCACAGCGAATCCACGCCGCCCGTCAGCACCGCGTCCACGCTGCCCGCGCGCAGCATCCGCGCCGCGCTGGCCAGGGCCTTGGCGCTGGAGGAGCACGCGGTGGAGATGACGTAGGCGGGGCCCCGGGTGCCCAGCACATGCGCGAGCGCCAGCGCCGGGGAGCCCAGCTCCTGCTGGTGCAGATGGAAGCGCGAGGGCAGCGCCCCCGTGGCCAGGAGGCCCGCCATGGCCGCCTCCCCCTCACCGATGCCGGACGTGCTGGTGCCCAGCACCACCGCCACGCGCGAGGCGCCGAAGCGGGCGATGGCGGCGTCCACCTGGGGGCGCACCTGCGCGAGCGCGGTGAGCAGGAGCGCGTTGTTGCGGCTGTGCTGCGAAGGGGGCAGGGCGTCCTGCCCCGCGAGCTCCGAGGTGACGACGCCCAGGTGCAGCGGCCGGTCCGCGTAGCCCTCGTGCGAGGCGACGCCGGACACCGTGTCCGCGAACAGCGCCCGGGCCACCTCCTGCTTCCCGGAGCCCAACGCGCAGACGACACCCAGGTGGTTGAGGAAGACAGGAGGAGGCATCGGGTGTCACTCGGATGCGTGCGATTCGATGGTGAGCTGGTAGTGCTCGGAGTGGTTGGTGAGCTGCGTGCGCCCTTCCCAGCGCGGCGTCCCATCGTAGCGCACCGTCACCCATTCCCTCCCGTCCTTCGACAGGGTCCGCCGCGTGGGGCCGTCCTCCAGCGTCCAGCCGGCGGGCAGGGCGGCGCGCACGGCGTCGGCCGGCCAGTAGACGAGCTGCACGTCCCGCAGCACCAGGGCGGAGTTGAACTGGGCGGGCAGGCGGGGGTCGCGCTCCTCGTCCAGGCGGCTGCCATCCCAGCGCAGGGTGAGGATGCGCTGACCCATGGCCAGCCCCGCCAACTGGAGCTGCTCCGGCTCCACCTCCAGCAGGGCCTCCAGGGAGCGGGGGCCTCCGGGGTCCTGCTCGTGCGCGAACACCAACTGCTGCGCCAGGCTCACGGACGCCCCGAGGGCGGCGGGGGCCAGGCGCAGCTCCGGCAACGGCTCGCCGGGGGCGGCGGGCCGGGGCCGGGGCGGGGTGGCGCATGCGGACAGCCCCGCGACGAGCAGGGCGGTGACTACGCCGCGCACAGGGCCTCGAGGACGCCCAGCCGCCGCTTGCTGTCCGCGACGTAGGGGTTGTTCTTGTCCCACGCGTAGCCCGCCAGGATGGCGGAGATCATCTTGCGCACGTCGTCCGACGGGTTCGGGTGGAAGATGATGTTCTGGAATCCGCCCTCGTACCAGGACTCCACGAAGGTGCGGAAGGTGTCCACGCCCGCCTTGAGTGGCTTCGCGTAGTCCTTCTCCCAGTCCACCTGCTCCCCGGCGAACTCCCGGGCGATGCAGGCCGACGCGAGGCTCGCGGACTTGAAGGCGATGGTGACGCCCGAGGAGAACACGGGGTCCAGGAACTCGCCCGCGTTGCCCAGCAGCGCGAAGCCCGGGCCCCACAGCGACTTCACGTTGGCCGCGTAGCCGGTGAGCTTGCGCGCGGGCGTGTCCCAGACGGCGTCCTTCAGGAGGCCCTGAAGCGCCGGCGCCTCCTTCACGATGGCCTGGAGCCGCTCCGTGTCCGTGCCGGTGTACTGGTCCAGGAACTCCTTCTTCGCGACCACGCCCAGCGAGCAGCGGCCGTCAGAGAAGGGGATGGTCCAGTACCAGACGTGCACGTGCTCCGGGTGCGTCGTGACGCGGATCTTGTTCCGGTCGAAGGTGCCGAGCGGGATGTTGTCCACCACGTGCGTGAAGATGGCGCCGCGCACGGGGAAGTTGGACGGTGTCTCCAGGTTCAACATGCGCGGCAGCACGCGGCCGAAGCCGCTCGCGTCCAGGAGGAAGCGCGCCTTCACCTGGTACGTCTCGCCTTCGGGGGAGCGCGCCGTCACCACCGGCTGCCCGCTGGAGAAGTCCACGGACAGCACCTCGTGGCGGAAGCGCACGGTGGCGCCCTTCTTCTCCGCGGCCCGGGCCAGGATCTGGTCGAAGCGGGCGCGCTGCACCTGGTAGGTGGTGCCCCAGCCGGGGCTGAACTTGTCGCGGAAGTCGAAGTCCGTGTACCGCCCGCCCCGCTCGAAGGCGGCGCCGTTCTTGAACTGGAAGCCCGCCTCCACCACGTCCTGGAGGAAGCCGGCCTCCTGGATGTACTCCATGCTCTGCGGCAGCAGGCTCTCGCCAATGGAGAAGCGCGGGAACTGCTCGCGCTCCAGCACGAGGACGTCTCGGCCCTGCTTGCGAAGGAGGCCCGCCGCGACGGAGCCCGCGGGGCCCGCGCCGATGATGAGGATGTCCGCTGATTCAGTTTTCAATGTGTGGCTTTCCCGGGTGGAAGTCGGAAACAAGGGGTGAGGATCCAGATGGTGACCTCGCCCACCAGCATGGCGAGGCCGAAGGAGCGCAGCGCGGGCGTGGCGGAGAGGCCCAGGAGCCCGAAGGAGAGCAGCGTGCTCACGCCGGCCAGCGCCACCGCGAGCCACGCGGAGCCGTCACCGGGGTGCTCCAGAAGGAAGATGCCGTAGTCCACGCCCATGCCCAGCAGCAGCACCAGCCCCAGCACGGTGAAGAGCTGCAGCGGCGCGCCCACCCAGCCGAAGAGGGCGAGCGTCAGGAGCGTGCCCAGCACGGAGGGAATCCACGCGCGCCACGCCTGGCGGCCGAAGCGCGCCACCAGCGTGAGCAGCACCGCGATGTAGCCCGCGACGATGAGCCCGCCCATGATGCGGCGGTAGCGGCTGAGCAGGCCTGAGATCTCCGCGGTCTTGTCCACCCAGCGGACGCCCTCCAGGCCCCGGGCCACCTCCTCCAGGCGGGGCAGCACCCGCGGGTCGTTGAGGCCGCGCAGCATGAGGACGCTGTATTGCGCCTGGCCCAGCGTCCCCAGCCACTGCTGCCGGATGGCGGCCGCGGCGGGGCCGGTGAGGAAGCGCTGGAGCGTGAGCGGCTCCGGGGAGAACGCGGCGCGCGTGGGGGCCTCCCCCGTGGACTCGCTGACGGCGGCGACCGCCAGGGCCTCCGCGCGGGCGCTCAGGGCCGCGTCCTCGCGCTGCTGCGACTCGGAGGGGAGCCAGTCGGACACGGCGCGGTAGCCCGCGAACACCTTCTGCGCCACCAGCGCGTCCAGCTTCGTCTTCAGCGCGGCCTCGCGCGCGAGCACCTGATCGTCGCTGTCACCCTGCACCAGGAAGAACTGCGCCGGGCTGGGCAGCCCCAGCAGGCGCCCCAGCTCGCGCTGATCCGCGATGAGGTTCGCGGGCGCGCCCTGCAACTGGCGCAGGTCGTCCCGGGGCTCCAGCTTCCAGAGGCCCACGGCCACCAGCACCGTGAGGACCGCGCCGGTCCCCCACCACGCCGGGGTGGACGCGATGCGCGGCCAGCGGGTGATGGACGCGGAGAAGCGCTCGGAGAACGAGGTGACGGGCAGGGCGCCCGTGTCCAGCGAGGGGAACCAGCACACCACGGTGAGGAACGCGGCGGTGAGGCCGGCGGCGGAGAACACCGCCATCTGCCGCAGGCCCGGGAAGGGCGCGACGCCCAGCGCCAGGTACGCCACCACGCTGGTGACGAGCGCGAGCACCATGCCGGGCAACAGCGCGCGCATCACGGGGCCGCGCTCCGACGGGGCCTTGCCCTGGCGCGCGGCGAAGTAGTGGAAGCCGTAGTCCTCCGCCACGCCCACCAGGCTGGAGCCGAAGACGAGCGTGAGCAGGTGCACCCGGTCGAAGACGAGCGCGGTGACCGTCAGCGCCACCGCGCAGCCCAGCGTGAGCGACACGCCCACGAGCAGGATGGGCCGCAGCGAGCGGAAGGTGAGCCAGACCAGCAGGAGCACCGCCGCCAGCGACCCGAAGCCGATGGTGGACATCTCCCAGCTCGCCTGCGCGGCGGCGGCCTCCGCGTACAGCGGCACGCCCGCGGCCACCAGCCGTCCGCCGGGCACCGCCGCCTCCACCTGGGAGCGCGCCCGCTCCACCGTGGCGGTGACGCGCGAGCCGTCCCCCAGCGCGAAGGCGGACACCTTGCTCTTCCACATGAGGAGCACCCACTCGCGCCCCTCGCCGGACAGCCACATCCGTCCGTCGCGGGGCCGGGCGGACGTCTCCGCCGCGCGGGCCTGCCACCAGTCCTGCCACAGGCCCAGCGGATCCGCGTTCCAGTCCGTCAGCCGCGCGCCCGCGGGCTGGTACAGCTTCATCAACGCCGTGCCGCCCAGCTCCTCCGGCGTCGCGCGTGACAGCCACTGGCGCTGCGCGGGCGTCAGCAGCCGGTCGCGGTAGGGACGGTAGAAGTCCACCGCCTGCTCCAGCGCGGAGGTGTCCACCACCGCCGGCTCCAGCAGGTCCGAGGCCTCCGTCAGCACGCGCGTGGCCTCGTCCGCGGCCTTCTGCGCGGAGGGCCAGTCGTTGGCGCCCACCAGCAGCACCACCTGCCGGCCGGCGTCGTCGGCGAGCTTGCGCGTGGCGGCGTCCACCTCCGGCGCCTGCTCGTCCTCCGGCAGCAGCGCGAGCACGTCCGTGTCCAGGCTCGCGGAGCGCCAGAACCGGACCTGGTGCACGCCCACGGCGAGCACCACCAGCGCCCACAGGATGGCCAGCTTATTTGCCAAGGCGTTCCGCTTCCGTGGCGTCGGGGGGAGGCGTCCGCGCGAGCTGCTCGAACGTGATGACGCTGCTGTCGCCGCGCGTCTCGTCCAACTGGACCTGGCGCACGTACCCGTCACCCTCCAGGTGGATGTGCTTGAAGACGCGCGCGAGCCCCGCGTCCGTGGGCGTCAGCTCCAGCTTCCAGCCCTGGTCGCCCACCAGCTCGCCCTCCACCTTGAAGCGCTTCTGGAGCGCCGCGACGTCGCCCGACAGGAGCGCGAAGAGCAGCTCGTTCACCGCCGCCAGCGCGGGCTCCTTCGTGGAGTCCAGGTGGTACGCCGCGCCGCCCGTGGCCTGCTGCGCGCTCAGCGACTTGCGCGTGAGCGTCAGCGTGGAGGCGAACGGCGTGCGCGTGTTCCACAGCACGCCCTGGTCTCGCGCGAGGAGGAAGTCCCCCCTGGACACCAGCGGCTTCTTGAAGCCCGCCACGGACTTCTTCTGCTCGAACTGGCCGCGCACCAGCGGCGCGTCCACCAGGCGCGCGCGCACGTCCCTCACCAGGTCCGCGGCGTGGGCGCTCAACGACACGAGCGCGAAGGTCAACACGAGGAAGGGCTTCATCCCGGCCACACTCCCAGCTTCTTCCAGAGGACTTCCGGGCAGACGTATTCCATCTCACCCGTCTTCAAGGACACCGCGACCTGGATGGTGTGGGCCTGGTTCACCTTGCGGCCGGTGTCCGCGTCGCGCAGCAGGTAGTCGAAGCGCAGCCGGTTCTCCCACTCGGTGATTTCAGCGCGCACGATGATGCGCTGCTTGTAGTGGATGGGGGAGACGTACTTGAGCTTCATCTCCACCACGGGCCAGCCGTAGCCGGACTCGCGCATCTGCGGCCAGTCGTAGTCGTGCTTGCGCAGGATGACGGCGCGCGCCAGCTCCAGGTACTTCACGTAGTGGCCGTGCCAGACGATCTCCATCATGTCGAGGTCGTGGAACGCCGGGTCGATCTCCAGCTCGCAGCTCAGGTCAGGCTTCATGCAGCCTCCACTCCCGGCGGCGGATGGCGGTGATGAGGCCCTGCAGCTCGCCGTCCAGCGCCCGGTCCTCCACCAGCAGGGGGATGCGCGCCTCCAGGTCCGCGTGCATGGCGGCCAGCGCGGGGCCGGGCTTCGCGTCCGCGTCCAGCCGCTGGCGCAGGGTGACGCCCTGGCGCGCGGCGATGAGCATGGCCGCGGCCACCTGCTCCGTCAGCTCCAGCACGCGCAGGCAGTCGCGCGCGGCGATGGTGCCCATGCTCACCTTGTCCTGGTTGTGGCACTCGGTGGAGCGGGAGAAGACGGACGCGGGCATGGTCTGCTTCAGCGCCTCCGCGGTCCACGCGGAGACGCTGATCTGCGCCGCCTTGAGGCCGTGGTTGATGGCCGCGCGGGCGCCGGTGGACGCGGAGAGGTTCGCGGGCAGCCCGTGGTTGAAGCGCGGGTCCACCAGCAGCGCGAGCTGCCGGTCCAGCAGGTCCGCCACGTTGGCCACCGCGTTCTTCAGCCCGTCCATGGCGAAGGCGATGTGGCCGCCGTAGAAGTGGCCGCCGTGCAGCACCCGCTCGCCGTCCGGGTCGATGAGCGGGTTGTCGTTGGCGCTGTTCAGCTCGTTCTCGATGAGCGTGCGGAAGTACGGCAGCGCGTCCTCCAGCACGCCGATGACGTGCGGCGCGCACCGGAGCGAGTACCGGTCCTGGAGCCGCTGCTCGTTGCGCGGCGGCCGGTCCGTCACCAGGTCCGAGCGCAGCCGGGCCGCCACGCGCTGCTGGCCCGCGTGGGGCTTCGCCGCGAAGAGCGTCTCGTCGTAGTGGTGCGCGTTGCCGGCGCTCGCCAGCACGTTGAACGCCGTGAGCCGCGTGGCGAGCCGCGACAGGTACTCCGCGCGCTCCCACGCCAGGCACGCCAGGGCCGTCATCACGGCGGTGCCGTTCATGATGGCCAGGCCTTCCTTCGGCCGCAGCTTGAGGGGAGAGATGCCCAGCTCCTTGAGCACCTGCGCCGCGGGCTTGCGCTCGCCCCGGTGCCACACGTCGCGCTCGCCGCACAGCACCGCCGCCACGTAGGACAGGGGCGTCAGGTCGCCGGACGCGCCCACGGAGCCCTCCGCCGGAATCAGCGGCAGCACGTCGTGCCGGAGCAGCAGCTCCAACTGGGTGAGCAGCGGCACGCCCACGCCGGAGAAGCCCTGCGACAGCGAGGCCAGCCGCGTGGCCAGCACCGCGCGCGTCTCCTCCGGGGTGAGGAACCGGCCCGCGCCGATGCCGTGGTACGTGTACAGGTGGTGCGGCAGCTCCGCGACGAGCGCGGGCGGGATGGACACCGTGACGGAGTCGCCGTAGCCGGTGGTGACGCCGTAGATGACGCCGTCCTCCGCCAGCAGCCGGTCCAGGAACGCGGCGCCCCTGGCGATGCGCTGGCGGAAGGCGGGGGCCGTGCCCAGCTCCGCGGGGCGCTCGCGGCGCGACAGGGCGCCCACGTCCTCGAGCGTCAGCCGCCCGCCGTCGAAGCGGACCGGGGTGTCAGAAGGTTGGGGGCTTCGCGGAGACATGCACCTGATCCCAGAAGGGAAAGAAGTTGAACCAGTCGTAGGGGGCGCGCTTCAGCAGCGCCGTCACCCGGCCTGCGTAGTGCTGGGCGCAGTCGGTGAGCGCGGCCTCGCGCTTGCCCCGGGGCAGCACGACGCGCTCGAAGAGGCGCTCGAAGTGGATGGTGTAGCCGTCGCCTTCATGGATGCAGCCCAGCAGGTAGAGCGGGCACTTGAGCAGCGCCGCCAGCACGTAGGGGCCCACCGGAAATGGCGCCGGGTGGCCGAGGAAGTCGACGCGCACGGTCTGCGCGGAATTCACCGGGATGCGGTCGCCGGCGATGACCACGAACTCGCCGGCCTCCACGCGCTCGTTCAGCGCGACGGCGGTGGCCGGGCCCATGTCCGTCACCTCCATCAGCCGGAAGTCGTTCTCCGGGTTGAGCCGCTTGAGCAGGCGGTTGAACTGCTCCGCGTGCAGCGTGTGCACCAGGATGTTGAGCTTCACCTCGCCCCGGCGCTCCGCCATGGAGCGGCACAGCTCCAGGCAGCCCATGTGCGCGGTGACGATGACGCCGCCCCGGCCGGACTTCGCCGCCTGGTAGAACTCCTCGCGCCCCTCCGTGCGGACGCGGTCGAAGCGGTAGCGCCCGCTCACCGCGAGCAGCTTGTCCAGCAGGGTCTCCGCGAACATCAGCACGTGCCGCACGCTGTCGCGCCAGCGGGGCGCGTGCCCCAGGGCCCCCGTGGCGGCCTGCATCCGCTCCAGGTACTGGCCTGACGCCTGACGCAGCGCCGGGCGCCTGAGCCAGTTCACCAGCACCACCGGGTAGAGGCAGAGGCGGAAGGGCCAGCGGCCCAGCAGGCGGTGGATCCAATAGAGGATCCAGATGCCGGCGACGAAGGTGGTCTCTCCCATCTCCGCCCAATGGCGGGACTTCATCTGGCCACCTTCCGCCAGAGGAGCACGGGCAGCCGCCCCAGCATCCCGAAGAAGAGCCGGGCGTGCATGCCGGAGATGCGCACGTTGTCCCAGAGCACGTCGAAGTGGGAGATGCCGTCGGTGGGGTAGCGCACCTGGGTGGGCTGGTTGAGGATGCGCATGCCGCGCCAGAACAGGCGCACCAGCACCTCCACGTCGAAGTCCATCCGCTTGCCAATCCTCACCGAGTCGATGAGCGCCACGGTGGGCTGGAGCGGATACACGCGGAAGCCGCACATGGAGTCGCGGATGGCGAACGACAGCGTGTTGATCCACACCCAGATGTGCGTGGCGTAGCGGCCGTACAGCCGGCCCTTGGGCACGGACTCGTCATAGACGGGCGTGCCGCACACGAGCATGTCCGGCTGCGCCTTCGCCAGCGCCAGGAAGCGCGGGATGTCGTTGGCGTTGTGCTGGCCGTCCGCGTCGATCTGCAGCGCGTGGCTGTAGCCCCGGGAGAGGGCCGCGCGCAGGCCCGCCATCATCGCGCCGCCCTTGCCCTCGTTCTGGGGCAGGCGGACCACCTCCACGTGCTCGCTGTCCTCGCGCGCCAGGCCGTCCAGCACCGCCGCGCAGCCGGGCTCGCTGCCGTCGTCCACCAGCACGCAGGGCAGCCCGTGGCTTCGCACGGCCTTCACCACCGCGCCCACGGCCTCGCCGTGGTTGTAGACCGGAATCACCGCGCAGACCTTCATCCTGCCCCTCCCCCCAACACGATGCGGCCGCTGGCGTGCGAGCCCGCGGCCGACGTCAACTTGAACCCCAGCCGCCCGGACTGCTTCGCCCAGGTGAGCTCCAGCGACAGCAGCGTGCCGGGCGCGATGACCTGCTGGAACTTCAGCGTCTCAATCCGGAGGAAGTCCGGCGGCAGCGCGAAGTGCTCGCGGCCCAGCAGCAGCGACCACTCCACCTGCACCACGCCGGGCAGGATGGGCGAGCCCGGGAAGTGCCCGTCGAAGTAGGGCGAGTTCGCGGGGACCTCCACCGCCAGCAGCACGCGCTCGTCGGAGCGCTCCAGCACGCGGGAGGGAGGGCGCTTCGGGTCGAAGAGGGCGGCGAGCGCCGCCTCGGTGGATTTGCCCTGGGAGTTGACCGGCATGGCCTCCAGATACCGGAACCGGCGCGGCAAGGCACTGGACTCGAAATGCGGGGCCAGCTTCTCGCGCAGCGCCTGGCTCAGGGACCGCCTGCCCCCCGACTCCTGGAGCCGCCAGCCTTCCGCGTCCGGCACCCCCACCACCGCGAGGATGACCCGGTGGCCCTCCGTGAGGGGCAGCACCCGGGCCTCGCGCAGCAGGCCGCCGGCCACCAGCGCGCGCTCCATGGCGGAGAGCGACACGCGCTTCTCCTCCAGCTTGAGCAGCCGGTCGCGGCGCCCCAGCAATTCGAAGCCGCCGGGCACGGGCCGCGCGCGGTCCTCCGTGGTGAACCACTCGCCCGGGGGCAGGTCCAGGTGGGGGGATTGGACGCGGAGGGCGTCGTCCTCCGCGCGCACCGCCACGCCCGGCATCGTGCGCCAGGACGCGCTGTCGTCCGTGTCGCGCCGGCGCCACGCGACGCCGCCCGTCTCCGAGCTGCCGTAGACCTCCACCGGCGCGCGGCCCAACAGGTCGCGGCAGGCCTGGAGCGCCTCCGGGGTGAGCGGCCCGCCGGAGGAGAACAGCCCGCGCAGGTTCCCGCGCACGGCCGCCCAGTCCAGCGTCGCCGGCAGCCGCTTGAGGTGCGCGGGGCTCGCCACCAGGAGGCCGGGGCCGCTCTGGAGCGCGGCCAGGATGTCCTCCGGATAGGGCAGGACGTGCGCGTCGAACGGACGGCCGGACGTCAGCGGCCACAGCACCCGGAACAGCAGGCCGTAGATGTGCTGGTGCGACACGGTGGCCAGCACCGGCGCGTCTCCCACGGCCGCGTCGAACAGCCGGCCCAGCGTGGCCACCTCGCTGGAGAGCTGCGACAGGCGCTTGGGGATGGCGGTGGGCTCCCCGCTGGAGCCCGACGTGTAGACGACCAGCGCGGCGAGCCGGGGCGACAGCGGCTGGAACGCGGCGGTGCTCCCGTCCTCGTTCCCCGCGGGCGCGAGCGGCCCCTGTCCCTGGGGGGCCCGGCCCGCGAAGCCGTGCACGTGGGCCTTCAGCGCGTCCAGCGTGGCGGGGCGCGCGTCCGCGGGCAGGTAGACGCAGACGCCCGCGTGCCAGGCGCCCAGCAGCGCGGCGGCGAACTCGAAGGTGTCCTCAATGAAGAGGGCGTAGCGCTGGCCGCCGTGCGCCGCGAAGGCCGTGCGCCAGCCGGCGACCCGGGCGCGGAGCGCACCGAAGTCCCGCACGCCGTCCTCGCTCCGGGCCACGGGGTGCCCGGCGGGACGGCCGTGGACGAGGAGGGTTTCGAGCGCGAGCGGCTCAGCCATGGGCGTGCCGTGCGCGCACCCGCTGCCGCACCACCCATTCGCCCGCGAACAAGAGGCCCATGAGGCCGTAGGCGATGAGTCCGTTGTAGAGCGCCCACGTCGCGTCGCTCGCGAAGAGGGCCGTGGTGAGCGCGAGCGCGCCGTTGAAGACGAAGAAGCCGCACCACACCTGCGTCACCCGGCGCGTGTAGGCCACGCCCGAGGGCGGCAGGTCCTTCTCCCGGAGCCGCGCCAGGCGCTCGATGACGCTGGGCGGCCAGGCCAGGCTGGTGGCGAAGACCGCGAGGAGCACCCCGTTCACCAGCACCGGGTAGAGCTTCAGGGGCAGGGCGTTGTTGCCCAGCATGCTGGCGCCCGCGAGCACCAGCGCGCCCAGGGCGGCCGCGAGCCACATCTTCTCCCGCGTCGCCACCGCGCGCACCACCGCCATGGCCGCCAGGGGCAACGCCATCCAGCGGGGCTCGAAGTGCCCCAGGCCCAGATAGACGAGCGGCGGGTAGGCGAGGCTCAAGAGCCCCAACAGCACCGGGCGCAGACGCTTCACGCCGCGGCGGAGTCGCTGCCGAGCAGACCGTACAGCGCGTCCACCACGTCCTGGATGGTGCGCACGGAGCGGAAGACCTCCGGCGGGACGCGCTGGCCCGTCACCGGCTTCAAGCGCACCAGCAGGTCGATGGCGTCAATGCTGTCGATGTCGAGGTCGTCGTGCAGCCGCGCCTCCGGGATGATGCGGGACGGCTCGATGTCGAAGGTTTCCTGGAGGATGGCGCTCAGGCGCTCGAACAGCTCGTGCTTGGTCATGGGGTGACTCCTCGCTTTGTTCTTGAAGGGGCTGCTTAGGAACGGGTGCGGTGGGTGCTGACGAAATCCGCGAGCGCCCGGACGCTGGCGAAGTGACGGCGGTTCTCCTTGGAGTCGCTCGCCAGCACGACGCCATAGGACTTCTGCAACGCGAGGCCGAGCTCCAGGGCGTCAATGGAGTCCAGCCCCAGCCCTTCGACGAACAGCGGCGCCGCCGGATCGATGTCCTCCGGCTTGACGTCCTCGAGGTTCAGCGTCTCGATGACCAGACGCTTTATTTCCTGCTCAAGCTCCAACATGTCCCTGGCTCCCCCTGGAGAAATGGTCGTGCAAACGGGTGGTGAGCTGGCGCGCGGCCTTCGCCGCCTCGCCCGCTTCCGCGTCCTGGGCGGACACGGGGATGTCGTCCTCCACGCGGATGACGTAGTGCATGGGCTTTGACGGCACCTTCCACCAGGGCATGCCCTTGGTGAGGCCTCGCGGCTCGCAGCGGATGATGACCGGCGTGATGTCGCAGGGGCCGCGCACCGCGATGTTGGCGGCGCCGCGCTGCAACTGCATGTTCCCGTCGAGCGGCGTGCGCGAGCCCTCCGGGAAGATGATGAGGTTGTTGCCGGCCTTCACGGACGCGATGCAGTCCTGGATGAGCCCGGGCCCGGAGTCGTTGCACAGGTAGCGCGTCGCCCGGATGGGGCCGCGCGTGAACGGGTTGTTGGCCAGGCTCGCCTTGACCACGCAGTCCGCGTTGGGCACCAGGGAGATGAGGAACACCACGTCGATGAGCGACGGGTGGTTGGCCAGGATGAGCAGCCCGGAGCGCGCCAGCTTCTCCACGCCCTGCAGTTCGTAGCGCAGCACGCCCAGGGCGCGCATGTAGCCGATGAAGAAGCGGAACGTGTAGTGCACCGCGAGCCGCGCCAGCCGCTGCTGCCGCGCCGGATCGCGCACGAAGAGCGCCAGCAGCGGGAAGTAGAGGAGCCGCAGCGCCAGCCCCCCCAGGCCGAACGTGGCGAAGGACAGCCCGGTGGCGAAGATGCGCCACGGCCGGTCGAGCTTCTCAAGCATGGCGCGCCCACCGCCAGCACCGGCCGCCCGTCGCGTGCTCCCACCGCGAGGCGCCGGAGACCAGGAAGCGCAGGGCGCGCAGGTCCGCCGGGAGGTCCGCCGCGTCCACTGGCGCGGCGGGGGCGCTGGCCGCGCAGTCCAGGTGGATGGCGTCCGCGCCCGTGCTGGCTGAAAGGAGACAGGCCCATGCGTGAGGAAACGCCACGTCCCGGCAGAAGTGTTCCCACGGCGTGGGCACGGGCTCCTCGTAGATGACGACCATCACCCGGGGGACGCCGTCCGACAGCAGGCCACACGCCTCCGTGAAGGCGGCCTCCACCGTCTCCTCCCCCGCGGCGATGGCGGCGTAGGCGGACGTGTCCCCCCGCGCGATGGAGTAGAGCGCGCCGATGGCGTTGTGCACCGACAGGCTGAAGGACGTGGGCGACAGCGGCTCCGAGCGCGCCAACTGCGTGAGCAGCTCCACCGAGCGGCCCAGGTCCCCATAACGCGATGCGAAGACGACGGGCGCGTCCGGCGCGTCCACGTGCGCGTCATACGCCGCCTGCAACGCGATGCGGCCCAGCCGATCCACCCGGCGGCGCATCATCGCGGGCATCGCCGCGAGCGCTGGCGTGCCTTCCGCGGGGAGCGGATGCGGGGTCGCGAGCCACGTTTCCCAGGAAGCAGGATTGACGAGTCCGGGGGCCCAGGCGGCCCAGCGCTGTACGGAGAATCCCACCATCGTGACGGAGAGGCCCCAATCGCCCCCAAAGACAACCTTTACCAAACCATTCACAGGGTGACAATTGGGCGGCCGACCCGAGCAGGCCGGACGCCGGGAGCCCGCCCTGCCGCCTGCCCTGTGTCTGTCGCAACCCCACGTTCTTGTTGATGAAAGACGCAACGCTGCCTCGGCCTTCAGGTTCTTCCGGGTTTGTCCAGGGAGAAGACGCACCGGTGTGTCGCGCGGCGCGTGACGCGCTCCGCGAGTCATTCGGATCGAGCGGTGCAAACGGGTTGTGACGGTGGCTTGCGTGACGTGGCGGAGGGCGCGCGTATTCACGCCGCGCGCGCCGCTGCCTGTATGTTTCAGGACTCGGAGGGGAAGAGGGCGCGCAGCTCGCGGAGCGTGCGGGGCCGGGCGCCGCGGGGGCCGGTGACCCAGATGCGCTCGGGCTCCAGCGCGAGCTCGCGCCAGGACACGGCGCCCCCGTCCGGCAGCAGCACCTCGCCGTCCAGGCGCACCACCGAGTGGCGCCGGGACACGGCCTCCAGTCCGAACAGCAGCCGCTCCACGTCCGACCAGCGCGCGGGGGCGAACAGCAGATCCACGTCCGACAGCGACCGGACGAAGGACACGCCCGAGCGGTGCTGCCAGGCCAGCGAACCGAACACGCCCACCGTCAAATCCAGCGCGGTGCCCAGGGCGATGACGTCATCCAGGGCGGGGCCCCAGGCGGCGGGGGCCGTGGCGCGCACCTCCTGCGCGGTGGGCGGCGGCAGGTGGCGCTCCACGGCGGACAGGGCCACGTGCAGCGACAGGTGGCGGCGGTCGGGCAGGGTGAGCCCCAGCCGCAGGTCGTCCTCCTGGTCCGGCAGGTCCTGGCGGGCGACGGCGAAGGGCCGGCCCTGATCCCGCCACGCCGTCACCTGCGCGTGGACGTCCGGGAGCAGGGGAGAGCGCAGGGCCTCCGCCCAGCCGGCGTCCAGGTACACCCAGTCATGCCGCACCGGACGTTCACCGCCCATCAGCGACCGTCTCCTGTCGCCAGGGGGGAGCCGGGCCCGCTTCCGCGACGCGGGACGGGGCTGCCCCCGGGACATGCGGAAGCGGAAGCGGTGGAACTCACTGCTCGATTCATTACCCGGATTCAAGCCGCCGGTGGGAGCGATCCTGCACCGGTCGGCGACGGTTGCTCCCGGTCGCGCGAATCTCCCCGGAAATCCGGGTGGGAGCCGAGCGCACGCATCAGGGATTCCCCTGAGTCGCGGGAGGGCTAGCGGGGCTTCTGGAGGAGGGGGCTCACGGCGCTCACGTGCTGGTGGCGCATGTCGATGAGGATGTCGTAGTTGCGCGGCTCCGGGGCGACGGGGCCGGCGGCGAAGCGGTAGAGGCCGCTCACGTCGTGCTCGCCAGGGAAGCGCTCCTTCACCAGGGCCTTGAGCATCTCCTTGGCCACCCACTCCGCGTCCACGGAGACGGAGCCGAACTCGTCCAGGTAGTGGAAGGGCGCGGTGGAGTCCGCCTGCTTCGCGGTGAGGACGAAGACGCGCGGCTTCCGGTCCGGGACGACGAGGCTCGCGCCCTGCTCCATCACCGCCAGCTCCCGGCCCTGGGGCAGGGCGAACAGCTCCAGGGACTGCTGGTGCGCGAGCAGGGCGCTGAAGGCCACGAACGCGGTGAGCAGGGCCGTGGCCACGCGCGGGCCGTGCCGGGGCCAGAGGGTGCCCAGGTTCGCCAGCGACGCGGCGAAGAACACGGCCCACACGCCCGTGAGCGCGTTGAGCGTGCGGTAGGTGGGCCACCGCTCCCCGGCGAGGAAGCCCACCGAGTACGCCGCGCCCGACAGCGTCACCAGCGCCAGCAGCCAGCGCCCCACGCCCGTAAGCCCCGAGCGGCGCCCCTCCACCGCGATGCCCACGCCCAAGAGCGTCAGCGTCAGCACCACCATGGCCCGGTAGCCGTCCATGTCGCCCACCGGCGCCTCGTTGAGCGCGGACAGCGCGAGCGCGTTGGGGAACACGTGCGTGAGCGCCCAGACGGTCTTGTCCACCCAGTGCTTCTCGAAGCTGAGCCGGGGTGAGGGCGGGAAGATGCCCGCCTTGAACAGCACCTGCGTGACGGCGTACGCGAGCGCCAGGCCCGCGCCCATCACCAGCAGGTGCTTGAGCATCCAGCGCGCGGTGGCCTTCAGCGACACGTCGTGGTGCGCCACCAGCGACGCCGCCAGCAGCACCGCGGAGAACAGGCCGCTCACCTGATAGATGAGCGTCGCGGTGGCCATGGTGCCCACCGCGGCCAGCGCGTACGGCCACCGGAGGGGGGCCTCCGCGCCCGGCGGACCGATGGCGCGGCGGGCGAAGGCGAACGCGCCCAGGCCCAGCATCAGCGCCAGGGCCTGCGGCCAGCAGATGCTCCAGTTGGCGATGACCTGCGCGGACGGCGTCACCGTGAGGAACCCCGCCAGCAGCGCCGCGGAGCCCGGCCGCCAGCCCTCCTTGCGCAGAAGCAGGAACACCGCCGCCGCCAGCACGCCCAGCCCGGCCACGCCCATCAGGCGCAGCCCCATCAGCCCGTCGATGCCGCCGGCCGCCTTCGCGGACGCCTCCAGCATCCAGCCGTAGAGCGGGCGGCCCTGCGACGCGCAGACGCGCAGAATCTTGCCCGGCTCCTCGCGCGCCTCGCGCAGGATGGCGTAGTCGTCACGCAGGCCGTACCGGTGGATGACCGCGCTCCAGTAGATCAGCCAGGGAAGCAGGAGCAGCAGGGCCACGGTGCCGGGAGTCCCCAGCGCGCGCGGCGAAAGACGCTTCATCAACGGGAAGGCCATCGAAGTTGACGCAACGTAGCAGAAGCCTCCCACGGGCTCCCGGAGGAAGCGGGACACGGCAGGGTTCCAGTCACGGTGAGAAGGGCGGGGCTCCAACCACCTGCGCGTCCTCACCGAACTCGGGGCCTTGGGGGGCTCTCACGACGGTGAGCACGGGCCGCGCTTGCGCAAGGGACGGGGTGAAGAGGGAGGGCTGGTCGGGGTCCGCGAACACGGTGGCGAAGTCCTCCGGGGCCAGGCCCCGCGCGAGCCGGGCCGCGAACGAGTCCTTGAGCAGGCGCACGTAGTACTCGACGTCGTAGTCGCGCGCGTCGTCGCCCGCGGGCTCGCCGGGCCCCGGGCGCGGGGCGGGCTCGCCGTCCTCGGTGAGCGCTTCGGGGAGCAGGCCCGCGCGGCCGCCGGTGGCGCGGTAGATGCGCACGCGCTCTCCCAGGGACCAGTGCTCGCGGCCGTTCGTGAGCAGCGCTTCGTACGGCAGCTCCCTGCGCTGCTTGCGCGTGGCCAGGTACTGCGACGGGGACTTGGTCAGCCGCACCTGCGCGGAGACCTCGAAGGTGGGCACCTGGCGCCGCCGCAGCGCCATCACCGCGTCCACGTAGGTGTCGCGCACGGCGCGCACGTCGCCGGCCAGCAGGTGCTGGAGGGCGCGGCGCAGGAAGTCCTCGCCGTAGGGCTCCGCGCGGCTGGAGCGGAAGGCCACGCCGCGCAGCAGCAGCGGGCCCGCGTAGGGCTGGAGCGCGTAGTTCTTCGGTTCGTGGGACAGCATGGCGGCGTAGCGCCCGTCGAACTCCAGCTTCACGCGCGGCGGCAGCAGGCCCGCGACCTCCGCCACCACGCGGCGCTCGTCCGCCTCCGTCCAGGACTCCGGCACCGCGAAGTAGACGCCGTCCGTGTCGGCCTCCAGCAGCGTCACGCCCCGGTGCGCCAGCTCGCGGCACATCAGGCCCAGCAGCTCGCGCCCGCGCCGCGTCACCTCGTTGGCGGCGTGCACGTCCGAGAAGCGGGTGAGGCCCACCGCGCCCAGGTAGCCGTAGGCGGAGTTGATCAGGATCTTCATCGCCGCCGAAATCGCTTCGTGCGTGTGGCGCTCCCGCGAGCCGGGCGGGGCCTTCTTCGCCTGGGCCTTCGCGTCCAGGCGCTGCTCCACCAGCCGGTCCACCAGCGCGAGCAGCGCGTTCAGCCGGTCGCGCTTCGGCCCGATGCGGTACTGGCGCATCAGCGACGGGTAGAGGCTGGCCACGTCCGCCTTCACGATGTGGCGCGCGACGCCGGTGGCGAACAGGTGCAGCGCCGCGCCGCTGTGGGAGGTGCCGTCGCCGGACTCGTGCGCCGGCAGCGCCGCGCCCGAGCGCACGTAGGCGCGCACCAGCAGCGGATCCAACACGCCCGTCGCGGGGCCCGCGTCCGCCAGCCGCTCGTAGCGCCGGGGGGCCATGCGCGCGAGCGCGAACGCCGCGCCGCCCAGCAGGTGCGCCAGCCCCGCCGCCTCCGTCACGTCCTCGCGCGCGTAGCGGCGCACGCGCTCCGGGTCCTTGAGGAAGACCTCGTGGATGCGCGCGCCGGGGATGAGCTCGCGGTCGGGCCCGGACAGGCCCAGGTGCCGCGCCACCGCCTTGAGGCCGTGGCCGGGCAGGTCGCGGGCGGCGAAGTCGTGGCGGCGCACGGCGTCCAGCGTGTCGATGAACTCGCGGCCGGGGACGGTGTAGCGCGCGCGGCGCATGGCGTCCGCGTCACGGCCCCCGGGGCCCCGGTTCAGCGCGGCGCCTCTCGCGGAGGGGCGGTGGCGCAGGCCCGGCAGCCCCGCGCGGCCCAGCGCCAGCGGCACGTTGAGCCGCTTCGCGCGCTGGTCCAGGAAGGGCAGGTCGAAGCCGTGCAGGTTGTGGTTCTCCACCACGTCGGGGTCCGCCTCGCGCAGGCGCGCGACCAGCCGGCGCAGGAGGTCCGCCTCGCCCGCGTCGCCGTCCTCCGTCACCTCCAGCGTCTCCGCGCGGCCGTCCGGGTCCCTCAGCGCCACGAGGAAGATGCGGTCCCGGGTGGGGTCCAGGCCGGTGGTCTCCAGGTCGAACTGGAGCCTCCGCAGGTCGTCGAACACCAGGTCGCGGAAGTACGTGCGGCCGGTGGCGACCAGGTACTGCTCCTCCGGCGGCAGCACCAGCGCCGCGGCCGGGCCCAGGTCGCGCAGGTGGCCCACGCGCCGGTCCAGCCGCTTCGACGCGCCCTTGAGCACCGCGGACGCCAGCGCGCGGCCGTCCTCCGCGCTGACGAGGAAGCGCAACGCGCCGGGCCCCTCCAGCTCCCGGTACGTCACGGCTCCTGGCACGGGCGGCGCCGGCGGCGGGCCCTCCGGACGGAGCGCGTCCCCCAGGTGCTCCAGGTCCTGGAGCGACGCGAGCAGCACCCAGGGGCGGTACCTCGCGTCCTCGCGCAGCCGCGCGTGCGTGCCCGGCTGCCGCTTCCAGACGAAGGCGCGCCCGTCCGGTTCCGCCCAGACGGACACGATGCCCGGCGTGGGGTCCCATCCCCACAACCACTCGTCCTCCAGCGGATGGGGCGGCGGGACCATGGGCGGGGACTCAGGGGGCGGAAGGCGCGGCGTGCGGGCGCTGCTCCGGGCGCTCATAGGCGCGCGGGGGCCCGCTTCGCAAGGGTGGGCGGACAGGAGCGGCGTGGCGCTGTCGGGAGGGCTTCGCATCGCGGGTGCCTTGGCAGCAGCTTGAGGCCCCCGGCTGACAGCGGTATGTCAGGATTCACCGCCATGCAGCGCACCGAGCGACTCTTCGCCCTCGCCGAGTACCTGAGGGGCCGCCGCACCGGCGTCACCGCGGAGGTGCTGGCGGAGCGCTTCAGCGTGACGGTGCGGACCATCTACCGGGACCTGGACGCGCTGCGCGCCGCGGCGCTGCCGGTGGGCGCGGAGCGGGGCCGGGGCGGTGGCTACGCGCTGGACCGGGGCTACAGCCTGCCGCCGGTGAACTTCACCGCGCGCGAGGCGGCGCTGGTGGTGGCGCTGGGGCGGTTCGCCATCGACATGCGGCTGCTGCCCTTCACGGGGACGCTGGAGTCGGCGCTGGACAAGGTGCGCTCGGCGCTGTCCACGTCCGCGCAGCGGGAGCTGCTGGCCCGGCTGCGCGAGTTGACGTTCCTGGGCGTGCCGTCGCTGCCCACGCGCAAGCCCGTGCGCGAGGCCCTGGAGCGCGCGTGGTTCGAGCGGCAGCCGCTGCGCATCACCTACGTGGACGGCAACTTCCTGGAGACGGTGCGCGAGGTGCGCATCGAGTCCGTGGTGATGGACCGCCATGAGACACGGCTGGACGCGGTGGACCTCGCGTCCGGGGAGCGGCGCCACTTCCGGTTGGACCGCATCACCCGGGCGGAGGTGGTGGGCGCTTGAAGCGCCCCGGACGGCGCCGCGCTCCTGGCGCGGCGCCCTTCCTCCGGGGACCTCAGCCGCGCGAGGGGTAGACGCCTTCCGTCGCGATGATGAAGTTCACGCAGGTGTACGGGTTCTGGACGGGCACGGGCTGGCTGCCGCCGGCGATGCCCACGGCCTGGGCGCCCATCACCGTGCTGGGCGTCGTCGAGTAGGGCGTGGGGGTGCTGCCCGGGGGATAGGCCGCGAGGTACGCGCCCTCCGGGCTCTCCGAGTTGCCCTCCTGCATGCTGGCCATCAGCGGGTGGGTGTGCGCGGGCATCTGCGTCGAGATGAGCGTCACCGACGGCTGGCCGGACGCCTCACCCAGCGTGTGCGGCGCGAGCCCGGGGCCCTGGCCGGGCGCCATGGGGAAGCGGCCGCGCAGGTCCGGCAGCGCGAACGTCGTCCTGCCATCGCCACCGTAGGTGGTGCCCAGGATGCTGAAGAGCGCCTGGTTCTGCGCGATGGAGAGCAAGGCGCCGTTGCAGAAGAGCCAGCCCTTCGGCGCGAAGTCGCCTCCAAACATGATGATCTGCCCAATGTACGGCTCGGACATGGTGCCCCCGGGTGTGACGGATTGTGTGAGCCGGCGAACAGACCATGGGCGGCCACGCGATGAAAGAGCGCGGCGCGTCATCAGGGAAACCAACCCAGCGTGTGCGTAGGTTCACAGTTCGTGAGAGCATGGATTCCTACGCCGCACGTCACCGCGGCGGCTGTCCTTGGGGAGGACCTGTTCCATGTCACTTCGAGCTTTCGTGCCCCTGCATGGGGTGTTCTCGCGGTTCCGCGTGCTGTCGCTCTGCGCGACGTTGATGGTGACCGCCTGCACGGAGGGGACGGCGGGTGATGGCCCGGCGGGACCGGAGGGGCCTCCGGGGCCCGCGGGCGCGACGGGTCCCCAGGGGCCTGCCGGCCCACGAGGTGAGAAGGGCGCCACGGGTGAACCCGGCCTGATGGGTCCCGAGGGGCCGCCGGGCCTGTCAGGTGCCCAGGGCGAGCCCGGTCCCCAGGGGCCGCAGGGCATGCAGGGGCCGGCGGGCGCGATGGGGCCGCAGGGGCCCATGGGCCTGACGGGGCCCATGGGGCCTCAGGGCGCGGTGGGGCCCACGGGGCCAACGGGCGCGAAGGGTGACACGGGCGCGAAGGGCGACACGGGCCCGGCAGGCCCGAAGGGTGACACGGGCGACATCGGTCCCGCGGGCCCGAAGGGTGACACGGGCGCGACGGGCGCGACGGGCGCGGTCGGCCCCGCTGGAGCGACCGGCCCCGCGGGTCCCCAGGGGCCGCAGGGTGACACGGGCGCGACAGGGCCCACGGGCGCGACCGGCGCGATTGGCCCCGCTGGAGCGACCGGCCCCGCGGGTCCGCAGGGGCCGAAGGGTGACACGGGCGCGACGGGCGCGACGGGCGCGATTGGGCCCGCTGGAGCGACCGGCCCCGCGGGTCCGCAGGGCCCGAAGGGTGACACGGGCGCGACAGGCGCGGCCGGGCCTGCTGGAGCGACCGGCCCCGCGGGTCCGCAGGGGCCCGCGGGCGTCGCGGGTCCCCAGGGGCCTCAGGGCCCCACTGGCGCGATCGGCCCCGCCGGGGCGACCGGCCCCGCGGGTCCCCAGGGGCTCACGGGTTCCACGGGAGCGCAGGGGCCGCAGGGGCCCGCGGGCACGCAGGGGCTCTACGGTGACGGCTCGGCGGGGGCGTTCAACGTGGGCTCGGGCCAGACGGTGGACCTCTCCACCGCGGCGGGCGTGTCCTCGCTGCCCTCGGGCTACAACCTCCAGTTCAGCACCATCACCATCGCGGGGACGCTCAAGGTCCCCAGCGGTACGGTGCTGCGCGCCACGGGGGACATCACCGTGTCCGGGACAATCACGGTGCTGCCCGAGGCGGAGGACCTGGGCGGCGGAGAGGCCCCCCCGGGGATCGCCCGGACGGCCGCGGGCACCTACCACGGTGGCGCGGGCCTGACGGCCTTCCAGGCTGCCCAGGTCCGCCGGGTCCAATCCGCGTCGGGTGGCGCGGGAGCCCGGCTCTACGCGGGCCCGAGCGCCGACGGCGGAGCGGGTGGCGGCTCGCTGCTGCTGGTCTCGCGCACCAACATCCGGATCACCTCGGGTGCGGTCATCAACGCGAAGGGCGAGGGCGGCACGAACCCGCAGACGGCCGGCGCGTCCATCGTGGGCACGGGCGGCGGCGGCGGCGGCGTCGTGCTGGTCGCGGCGAAGGGGAGCATCATCCTGGCCGGCTCCATCCTCGTGTCGGGCGGCAAGGGCGCGGACGGCTTCAACGGCAACGGCGGTACGGGTGAAGGCGGTGGCGGTGGCGGTGGCGGTGGCATCGTCCACCTCATCTCCCCGGTGTCCGCCACCGTGACGGGAAGCGTGGATGTGACGGGGGGCGCGGGGGGCGCCAACGCGGCGGCCGTTTCGCCCTCGACCACCATCCTCTCGGCCGGTGGCGGCGGTGGCAGCGGCGGCAACGGCGGCAACGCGGGCGGTATCATCCCGAGCACGACGACGAACGCGACCGCCGCCTCGGGGACGCCGGGCCACTTCCTCCAGACCATCGCCCCGGAGCCCGAGACGCTGCTGGGGCTGTAGGCGCAAGGCCTCACGGAGCCGGCGGGCTCACCCGCCGCCGGTTCCCGCATCGCCCTCCGGAGCCCGCCACTGGAGCTCCCGGTACGGCGACGCCGGGTCGCTTCCCGGCACGGGCGTGAAGCCGTGCCGGGTGTAGAGCCGCAGCGCCGGATTGTCGCGCGTGACGTGCAGCCGCACGGGCACGCGCGCCCGCGCCGCCTCCGCTTGAAGCGCTTCCAGCAGGTGCGTGCCCAGGCCCTGTCCCCGCCGCGCGGGCAGCAGGGTCACGTCCACCAGCAGCAGCTCCGTGGCGGTGCGCACGAGCCACTGGCGGCCCACGGGCACTCCCTCCACTTCGACGATGGCGTGGCCCCCCGGGGCGTAGGTCGCCGCGTAGTGGCGGGCCTGGGCCTGGTGCTGCATGCGCAGGAACAGCTCCGCTTGCGCGGGCGGCCAGCCCCAGGCGGCCAGCTCCTGTTCGCGCGTGCTCGCGTAGAGCGTGAAGAGGAACGGTTCGTCCGCGGGCGTGACCGTGCGCAGGCGGGGCGCGAAGGGTGGGGGTGTCGTCACGGCGGGGAATCCTCCCACGCCGCGCGAGCCCGGGGCGAATGGGGGCGCCGGGACTGGTCCGCCTGTCCGCGGCGACCCGCGCGAACCTGTCCGACAGTCGGACACCCGCCGTCCCCGGCAACCGGCCCCCGCACGCTCCAGCCGTGAGGCGCGGGCGGCGTCAGGACTTCTTCGCGCGCTTCCGGGTCGCGGGCTTCCGCGCCGTCGCGCGGCGGGCGGCCACGGCGGTCCGCGTCTTCTTGGCGCCGGAGCGTTTGGCGGCGGGCTTCGCGCGCTCCTGCGTCGCGTGGTAGCGCTCCAGGAGCTTCGTGCCCTTGGTGGCGAGCCGCTTCGCCCCAGCATTGTCCTTCGGCACGGGCTCACCCCAGGCGCGGGCGGACAGGGCGAGGCGCGTGGGCTTGCCCTGGTCATCCACCATGGGCCCGCGCGGGTGCGCGAAGTGGCGGCGCAGGAAGCTGCCCTTCCTGCGCAGCTTCTCCGGCGTGTCCGCCTTGCCCTTCACGCCGGGCTTGAGGTTCGCGCCTTCCTTCTCGTGGAACCACTCGCGGCCCGCCGCGGTGAGGCCGCCCTTCGGATCCTTCAGGCGCCGCGTCCGCGTGACGCTCTTGCGAGTGGGGGAACGGGTCGGCATCGGGCGTGCTCCTCTTTGAACGGCGGTGGAGGCTTCCGCAGGAGAGGTAGGTCGTCCCGGCCGGGTTGGCACGACGTGACAGGCCGCCTGCTCCCTACGGCGTGGCGCTCGCCTCCGGAGGCACCAGCGAGTCCGCCAGCGCACGCAGGGCCCGCGCATGCGAGTGCCACGGGTCCTCGCTCTTGAAGACCTCCAGCGGGCGCTGGGGCGGCAGGCCTCGGGCCTCGTAGTCCTGGCCCCGCGCGTCGGCGTAGTGCTCGTTCGACAGGTGCACCGTCCATCCGTTGGGCAGCGGCTTGACGAGCATGTCGGAGAACGCGCCCCGCGTGGCCGTGCCCACGTGGACGACGTTCGGGAGTGCCCGCAGGGCGAGCGTGAGGACCTCGCCCGCGCTCACCGTGATGTCGCTGGTCACCACGTACACCGGCCCGTGGAAGGACGGACGCGGCGAGGGCTGGAGGGTGAACTCCTGCGGCGGCACGTCCTTCGCGCCCGTGGCCCACTTGGAATACGCGCGCCGGGGCTCGGCCGTGAAGCGCTCCGCGATGGCGCGGACCACGGCGTCGTGGCCACCCCGGTTGTTGCTCACGTCCAGGATGAGCGCGTCCGCCCCCGCGAAGGCCGTCAGCGCCTCGTCCAGCACCGGCTCCAGCGCGGCCAGTTCCTGCGCCAGCGTGGGCGCCTGTTCTTCCGTCCCGGCGACGAAGCCGCCCATCGTCAGCAGGTTGAGGTAGGCGACGCGGGGCGCGGCGAAGCCCCACAGGACGCGCTGGTTTCCGACGTGATGTCCCTCGCCGCGCAGCACCGTCTGGAGGATGCCGTCGCGGTAGGCGCGCATCCACTCGCGCTGCACGTCGCGCGGGGGGCGCGCCATCGACTCGGCCGCCATCGCCAGCGTCGCGAGCGTGCCCGTGGGGCGGGGCTCGTACTTCAGCGTGTCCGGGTCCGCGTCGCCCGCGAGCAGCTCCACGTGCGCGTCGTTCAGCGAACGGAGCGCGTCCGCGAAGAGGGTGAACAGCGCGCGGCGGTCCATGTCCGGCGTCACCCGCGAGCGCTGCGCGTCCAGGCGGGCCAGCCAGTCCGGGTCCCGCTGGGGGAAGGCGGCGTAGTGCTCCGCGAAGGTCGCCCGGAACACGTCGAACAGCTCCAGCGCGCTCCACGTGCGCGGCGTGTCGCAGCCGGCGGGCAGGGCGGCCAGGCGGTCGAAGCGGTAGCGCGTCTCCCCTGGTGCGCCGAGGAAGTCCCGGACGTCCGCCGACGGCCCCGGCTCCTGGATCCCGAACAGCTCCTTCAGCTCCGCGGGCGAGGACGGATCCGGATGGCACCCCGCCGCCGTCTCGTGGTGCAGGCGCATGCCCTCCGGCGTCACCGTGAGCAGCCATCCATAGCCGCGCGAGCGCCACACGCCGGACCCCTCCGGGGCGCGGGTCCCCGACGCGGCGTGCGGCGTGGCACACGCGGCGAGCAGCCCCGCGAGCACGAGGAGGACGGCCCCGCGCCAGCGCCCCCCACCCCCCGACACCCCACCGCGAGCGGGCCGGGGGGACGCGGGGCGTGCGCTATAAACCTCGCGCGGGGTGGGGGTGGCCTGCCCGCGGATGGGAGACAGCATGGGTGGAGTCGCTCGGAAGTTGGGATGGGTGGCCCTGGCGTTGGCGGGGGCCTTCTGCCTGGGCGTGGTGGCGCTGCACCGGGGTGAGTCCATCAGTGCCATCTGGCTGGTGGTCGCCTCGGTCGCGGTCTTCATGCTGGGATATCGTTTCTACGGCCGTTTCATTGCCGAAAAAGCGCTCCAGGTGGACCCCTCTCGTGCCACCCCCGCCGAGCGCCGCAACGACGGACTGGACTACGTGCCCACGGACCGGTGGGTCGTGTTCGGCCACCACTTCGCGGCCATCGCGGGCGCGGGGCCGCTGGTGGGCCCGGTGCTGGCGGCGCAGATGGGCTACCTGCCCGGCACGCTGTGGATATTGGCGGGCGTGGTGGTGGCCGGCGCGGTGCAGGACTTCATGACGCTGTTCCTGTCCGTGCGCCGCGACGGCAAGTCACTGGGCGACATGGTGCGCATGGAGCTGGGGCCCGCGGCCGGCGTGACGGCCATGGTGGGCGTGCTGATGATCATGATGATCATCCTCGCGGTGCTGGCGCTGGTGGTGGTGAAGGCGCTGACGCACAGCCCGTGGGGCACCTTCACCGTGGCCATGACCATCCCCATCGCGGTGGCCATGGGCCTGTACCTGCGCTACGTGCGGCCCGGCAAGGTGCTGGAGGTGTCCATCGTCGGCTTCGTGCTCCTGATGCTCAGCATCTGGCTGGGCGGTCAGGTCTCCGAGTCCGCCACCTGGGGCCCCTGGTTCACCTTCGACAGCCGCACGCTGGCGTGGCTGCTCATCGGCTACGGGTTCTGCGCGGCGGTGCTGCCGGTGTGGCTGCTGCTCGCGCCGCGCGACTACCTGTCCACCTTCCTGAAGATTGGCACCGTGCTGCTGCTGGCGGTGGGCATCGTGCTGGCGGCGCCGCACATGAAGATGCCGGCGGTGACGCGGTTCGTGGATGGCTCCGGGCCGGTGTTCTCCGGCAGCCTCTTCCCGTTCCTCTTCATCACCATCGCGTGCGGCGCGGTGTCCGGGTGGCACTCGCTCATCGCGTCCGGCACCACGCCGAAGATGCTGGCCACGGAGGGGGACGCGAGGCTCGTGGGGTACGGCGCCATGTTGATGGAGGCCTTCGTGGCCATCATGGCGCTCATCGCCGCGTCGGTGCTGGAGCCGGGCGTGTACTTCGCCATGAACTCGCCCGCGGCGCTCATCGGCACGGAGGCGGCGCAGGCGGCGGCGACGCTCAGCCAGTGGGGCTTCGTCGTCACGCCGGAGGTGCTGGAGCAGACGGCGCGCGACATCGGGGAGACGACCATCCTGTCCCGCGCGGGCGGCGCGCCCACCCTGGCGGTGGGCATGGCGCAGATCCTCCACGGGCTGGTGTCCGGGCAGGGGATGATGGCCTTCTGGTACCACTACGCCATCCTCTTCGAGGCCCTCTTCATCCTCACCACCGTGGACGCCGGCACGCGCGTGGGGCGCTTCATGATTCAAGAGCTGGCGGGCCTGGTGTACGCGCCGCTCAAGCGCACGGAGGCCTGGGGCGCGAACCTGCTGGCCACCGCGCTGTGCGTGGCCGCCTGGGGCTACTTCCTCTATCAGGGCGTGGTGGATCCGCTGGGCGGCATCAACACGCTGTGGCCGCTGTTCGGCATCGCCAACCAGATGCTCGCGGCGGTGGCGCTCACGCTGGGCTGCGTGGCGCTGGTGAAGATGAAGCGCGAGCGCTACGTCTGGGTGCCCGGCATCCCCGCCGCGTGGCTGGTGCTGTGCACGCTCACCGCGGGCTTCCAGAAGGTGCTCGGCGGTGACGTGCGCGTGAGCTTCGTGGCCCACGCCCAGGCCTTCTCCCAGGCGGTGGCCGAGGGGCGCGTCATCGCCCCCGCGAAGTCCGTGGAGGAGATGGAGGCCATCATCCGCAATGACTACCTGGATGCCGGCCTCACCGTGTTCTTCATGGTCGTGGTGGTGGCGACGATTCTCTTCGGCGTGCGCGCCGCGCTGCGTGCCCGTGGCTCGCCGGTGCCCACGTCCCACGAGACGCCCTACGTGGCCGCCGCCGTCCCGGTGAAGCCATGAGGCGCACGCTCGCGCAGACGCTCCAGCACGCCTGGCGGCAGGCCGTGCGCACCGCGCGGCTGATGATTGGCGTGCCGGATTACGACACCTACGTCGCCCACATGCGCCGTCACCATCCAGACAAAGCGGTGATGACCTATGCGGAGTTTTTCAACGACCGCCTCCAGGCCCGCTACCGCGCCGGGGGCGGCCGGTGCTGCTGAGCGGATGAGCCGTTGAGTCTTCCGGACAAAACTGCTTAGTGGGTTTTACGGGTCAGGCCCGTTCAACCCCTTCGCAGGAGTCAGCCGTGTCTCGTACCTCGACGCCGTTCCGGACGTGGGCGCTGGGCGCCGTGTTTCTCGCATCGTTGGGCGGTTGCTCGGGACCGGAGGACGCTCCTGTCGCCGGGGAGGCGGTGGGGAAGGTGGAGTCCGCCGCGCTGTCGACGCGGGTGGTGGGCTACCTGCCGACGTGGGCGGGGGATGTGAATGCGCTTCAGTATTCGAAGCTGTCTCACATCAACTACGCGTTCGCGCTGCCCACGGCTTCCGGCGGGCTCACGGGGGTGAGCAGCTCTGACGCGCGGCTGCGCTCGCTGGTGACGCAGGCGCATGCGCAGGGCGTGAAGGTGCTCATCGCCGTGGGTGGCTGGAACGACGGCAACGACAGCGGCTTCGAGCAGATGGCGGCCAACGCGAGCACGCGCACGGCGTTCGTGAACACGGTGGTGAACTTCGTCAACGCGGCCGGGCTGGACGGCGTGGACATCGACTGGGAGTACCCGGACCCCGGCACGTCGGGGAACAACTACGCGGCGCTGATGCGCGAGCTGGGCACGGCCATGCACAGCCGGGGCAAGCTGCTCACGGCGGCGGTGGTGGCCAACGGCTACACGGGCGGCGGGGTGCAGGCGTCCGTGTTCAGCGACGTCGATTTCCTCAACATCATGGCGTACGACGGCGGGCAGCCGCATTCGACGTATGAGCTGGCGGTCCAGTCGCTGGACTACTGGAAGGGGCGCGGGCTGCCGGCGTCGAAGGCGGTGCTGGGCGTGCCGTTCTACGGGCGCTCGCCGTCGAGCTACGTGGCCTATTCGGAGCTCGTCGCGCGCGACCCGCAGGCGCCCTACAAGGACAACGTGGGGGACGTCTATTACAACGGCATCGCGACCATCCAGGCGAAGACGCAGTTGGGGAAGCAGAACGGCGGCGTGATGATCTGGGAGCTGTCGCAGGACACGTCCGGGAGCACGTCGCTGCTCAGCGCCATCTACTCCGTGGCGCAGGGCACGGGCGGCACGGGGGCGTACCGGCTGGTGAACAAGGCCTCCGGCCGGTGCGTGGACATCAACGGCCCCAGCACGGCGGACGGCGCCATCATCCACCAGTGGGCCTGCCACACGGGCACCAGCCAGCAGTGGTCGATGGAGGCGACGGACAGCGGCTACTACCGCTTCGTGTCGCGCTACAGCGGCAAGGCGCTGGACGTGCGGGACGTGAGCACGGCGGACGGCGCGGGGCTCCAGCAGTGGTCCTACGGCGGCGGGAGCAACCAGCAGTTCAAGCCGGTGGCGCTGGGCAACGGCTACTACCGGCTGGAGGCGCGCCACAGCGGCAAGGTGCTGGACGTGACGGGCTGCCAGCAGGGCAGCGGTGACGGCACGCCGCTCCAGCAGTGGACCTGGTTCAACAACGACTGCCAGCAGTTCCGGCTGGAAGCGCTGTAGCCCCTTCGCGGGAGGCGGAGCCGGCGCCGTGGGCGAGGCGGATGCTATAGGGACGTCTGCGATGACCGACCCACGCTCCCCATGGGCACGCCTGCTCCGCCGTCCCATCGGCCGGGGTTGGGAGTGCATGCGCGCCCCGTATGTGACGGCGCTGGGAGTGTGCTTCGCGGTGCTGGCGCTGCGCTCGCACGAGCGGCTCCTCCAGGCGCACCTGTGGGCGGAAGATGGCATGGTGTTCCTGGGGGACGCGCTCGCGTATGGCTTTGGCGCCACGTTCATTCCCTATGCGGGCTATCTGCACATCGTCCCGCGGCTGCTGGCCTGGGGCCTCTCGCTCCTGCCCATCGAAGCGTTCGCGCTCGGGCTGGCGTTCGTCACCCTGGCCATCAACGCGGCGGTGTTCGCGCTCTTCGCGCGGGCCCGCTTCCGCTGGCTGGTGCCCCATGACGGCGTCCGCGTGTTCACCGCCGTGGCGTTCTGCTTCCTGCCGGGGACCTGGGAGGTGACGGGCAACCTCGCCAACCTCCACTCCGTGCTCTTCTACGGGGGGATGCTGGTGGCGCTCCAGGACCTGGATCGTCCGCTGGGAGTCGTGGATGGCGTGGCGCTGCTCGCGGTGGCATCGAGCGCGGGCGAAGGTGTGTTGCTGGCACCCGTCTTCCTGCTGCGCGGCCTGATGCGGTGGCGCGAGGTCCAGCCCCGGCGCGCGGTGGCGTGGGAGGTGGTGGTGGCGGTGCTGCTGACCGTGCCGGCGGCGGTGAACGCGGTGCTCTTCCGGAAGTCCGGCATGCCCGCCGCGGACTTCGCCACGTGGTCGTTCGCGCGCATGGCCGAGCACGTCTGGAACACCTTCTGCGTCCGTTACGTGCTGTTCCCGGTGCTGGGTGAACCCGGGACGTTCGCCTATTTCGACTGGCCGCTCGGTGCGCGGATCCTGGTCGCGGGCGGGTTCATCGCCGTGCTCGTCCTGGGCCTGCGCCGGTTGCCCGCGCGACCGCGCGCGTTGCTGCTGTTCGTCTGCGCGTGTGTCTTCCTGTTGATTCCGCTCACCTGGTATGTGCGCTCCGGCTCCGCCGAACATCCTTCGTTCGGAGAGCTGCGCAATCCCATCGTGATGCCGGGCCGCTACATGCTGTTCGCGCTCCCGGCGGGAGTCATCCTCTGGGTCGCGGCGCTGGGGCGGTTCCGCGCCGTCCTCGCCGCGGGCCTCTGTGTCTGCGTGGTGGGGCTGGCCTATCGACGTTGGACCTTCGAGCCGTGGGGGCCCGAGCGCGACTGGCCCCGGACCTCCCAGTTCATCCGCGAGACCCGCGAGACGCCAGGGGCGGAGGTGGCCGTGCCCATCAACCCCGGAGGATGGCGGATGCAGGTCCACGGCGCCTCAAGCTCGGCGCCGTGAACGCTGTCAGGGCGCCTGGGCCTTCGTGAGCGCGTCGCGCAGCCTGTCGGCCAGCACCTGGACGTGGGGTGGCTTGAGGAAGGAGTAGTGGTCTCCGGGGACGGTGTGCGCGTCCAGCCCGCCGGGCGCGTAGGCGGCCCAGCCGTGGTCCCAGCGCGAGCCCTCCGCTTCGAACAGGGTGAAGGGCCCGCTGGCCAGTGGCGGTGCGTAGACCCAGGCCGCGTGCAGGTGGACCTCGAACGCCTGGCGCATGTCGCGCAGCGGCTGCTCCGCCGCGAACAGGGGCTGGCTGGCCTGCTCCAGCGCCGCCATCCACTGGTCGGGGGAGCGTCCTTCGTTCGCCGGCAGCGGCTGGCCCGAGGCGCGCAGCAGATCCTCCAGGAACAGCGCGCTCAGCCGTGCCTTCGCGTCCTCCGGGTTGCCGGAGTGCAGGCTCGCGGACGTGTCCAGCAGCGCGAGCAGCGCCACCGTCTCGCCCTCGCGCCTGAGCTGGTGGGCCATCTCCCACGCGATGCTGCCGCCCATGGACCAGCCGCCCAGCAGATAGGGGCCGTGGGGTTGGACCTCCCGGAGGGCGCGCACGTAGAGGGCCGCCATCTCCGGAATGGACTCGCAGGGAGGCTCCGCGCCGTCCAGTCCGCGGGCCTGGAGCCCGTAGAAGGGCTGCTTCGGCCCCAGCGCCCGGGCCAGCTCCGCGTAGGGCGCGACGTTGCCGCCCACCGCGTGGACGCAGAAGAAGGGACGCACGCCTTCCTGGCCCTCTTGAATCGCGACGAGCGGCGACCACGGCGCGGCGTCATCCCGGAGCAGACCCGCCAGGTGCTCCACGGTCGCGTTCTGGAAGAGCGCGGACACGGGCAGCGGACGGCCCAGCCTGGCGCGGATGGCGGACTGCAACCGCAAGGTCAGCAGCGAGTGCCCGCCCAGCTCGAAGAAGTTGTCGCGCACGCCAATGGGATGCACGCCCAGCACCTCCTCCCAGATGCGCACGAGCCGCAGCTCCAGCGGCGTCCGGGGCGCCACCAGGGTCCGGGTGGAGTCGCGGCCTCCTTCCGGCGCGGGCAGCGCCTTGCGGTTCACCTTGCCCGAGGGCGTCAGCGGGAACTGCTCCAGCGGGACCCAGCGCGCGGGCACCATGTATTCCGGCAGCCGCTGCTGGAGGAAGATCCGCAGCGCGCCGACGTCCAGTGACGTCCCGGCGGCGCCCACCACCCAGGCCACCAGCCGCTTCTGGCCGCTGCCGTCGTCCCTCGCGTCGACGATGCAGTCCCGCACCGACGGGTGCTGCGCCAGCGCCGCTTCGACTTCGCCGGTCTCGATGCGGAAGCCGCGCACCTTCACCTGCGCGTCGCGCCGGCCGAGGAACTCCAGCGTGCCGTCCGGCAGGAACCGCGCCCAGTCGCCGGTGCGGTACAGTCGGCCTCCCGGCGTGGGGCTGTGCGGGTCGGGGATGAAGCGGTCGGCGGTGAGGCCGGGCTGATCCAGGTAGCCGCGGCAGACCTGGACCCCGCCCACGTACAGCTCGCCCGTCACGCCTCGCGGCACCGGACGCAGGTGCGCGTCCAGCACGTGGATGGCCACGTTGCTCAAGGGCCTGCCGATGGAGGGCAGGTCCGGCCACGCCACCGGGTCGCCCTTCAGCGACAGCGACGTCACCGCGTGGGCCTCGGAGGGCCCGTAGTGGTTGTGCAGCACGGCGCCCGTGCGCTTCATGAAGCGGCGGAGCGCGGGCGACATGCGCAGTTGCTCGCCCGCGACCATGATCTCCCGGACCCGCGTGGGCCAGGTGCCCTCGCGCTCGGCCACCTCCGCCAGGTTCTGGAGCGCGACGAAGGGCATGAAGAACCGCTCGATGCCCGCGCTCTCCAGCAGCGCGAGGAGCTGGCTTGCGTCGCGGCGGGTCTCGTCGGTGAGCAGCACCAGCTCACCGCCCGCGGCCCAGGTCGCGAACAACTCCTGGAACGACACATCGAAGCTCAGCGCGGAGAACTGGAGCGTGCGCGCCCCGGGCGCCACCGAGTCCCCCAGTTGCCAGTGGAGCAGGTTCACCAGCGCCTCGCGGTGCATCGCGATGCCCTTGGGCGTGCCGGTGGAGCCGGAGGTGAAGATGACGTAGGCGAGCGCCTGCGCGTTGCCCACGGGGGCGGGGCGCGCGTCGGACTCGCGGGCGAGGAGGTCCGCCTGCGTGTCGAGCTCCAGCGACAGCGCGGTGCCGCCGCCGAGGGTGCCGTGCAGCGCCCGCGACGTGAGCAGCACCGCCACCCCGGAGGCCTGGAGCATCGCGGCGAGCCGCTCCGGCGGATAGGCCGGATCCAGCGGCACGTAGGCGCCTCCCGCCTTGAGCGTTCCCAGCACGGCCACGGCCAGCTCCAGCGAGCGGTGCAGGTGGATGCCCACGCGGACGTCGGCGCCCACGCCGTGCCGGCGCAGGTGGTGCGCGAGCTGGTTGGAGCGGCGCTCCAGCTCCGCGTAGGTGAGCGTTCGCGCTCCGAAGCGCACCGCGATGGCGTCAGGCGTGCGCGTGGCCGTGGCCTCGAAGAAGGCGTGGACGCTGGACACGGAGGGGTAGGGCACGGACTGGAGCGTCCACTGCGCGAGCTGCCGTTGCTCCCCGTCGGTGAGCAGGGACAGCGTGGCCAGCGGGGCATCCGGTGTCGCGAGCGCGCTTCCCAGGAGCTGGGTGTAGTGGTCCGCGAAGCGCGCGACCGTGTCCTCGTCGAAGAGGGCGGTGTTGTATTCCCACGCGCTCGACCAGCCTTCGGGTGACTCGCGCACGAAGAGGGTGAGGTCGAACTTGGCCATGCCGGGCTCGAAGGTCAGCGCCCGCACGGAGACGCCGGGCAGCTCCCACGGCGCCCCCGCGTTCTGGAAGACGAACATCACCTGGAAGAGCGGCGAGCGGCTCAGGTCGCGCGAAGGGACGAGCGCGTCGACGAGCTGCTCGAAGGGCATGTCCTGGTGGGCGTAGGCGCCGAGGCAGGCTTCGCGCACGCGGCCCAGCAGCGAGCGGAAGCTCTCCGCGCCGGACGCATCCACGCGAAGGGCGAGGGTGTTGGTGAATAAGCCGATGAGGTTCTCCACCTCGCGACGGCCGCGCCCGGCGATGGGCGTGCCGATGACGAAGTCCTCCTGGCCGCTGTGACGGGCGAGCAGCGCATGGAAGCCCGCGAGCAGCAGCATGAAGGGCGTGACGCCCGCATCCCGCGCCAGTGACTGGATGGCGGCGGGAAGAGACGCAGGCAGCGGGCGCGAGAGCTGAAGCCCCTTGAAGGACTGCACGGGCGGACGCGGCCGGTCCGTGGGCAGGTCCAGCGTGGGAGGTGCGCCCTCCAGGTGCTGCCTCCACCATGCGCGCTGCGCCTCCAGGGGCTCCCCCTGCATCACCTGCCGCTGCCAGGCCGCGAAGTCCGGGTACTGCACGGGGAGCTGGGGCAGGGCAGGGGACCTGGCGCTGTAGAGGGCCTTGAGCTCGCGCACCAGGATGTCGATGGACCAGAAGTCACAGACGATGTGGTGCATGACCAGCAGGAGCGCGTGACGCTCCGGCGCGGTGCGCACCAGCGTGGCGCGCACGAGCGGTCCATGCTCCAGGTCGAAGGGCTTGCGAAGCTCCGCCTCCGCGCGCTGGCGGAGCGCGGCGTCCGGGGTCTCCTCCCGCGCGAGCGTCAGGGGCTGATGCGCACGGACGTGCTGCACGGGCTGGCCGCCCTCCTCGGAGAAGGTCGTGCGCAGGGCCTCATGGCGCTGGATGAGCGCGTCCAGCGCGGCTTCCAGGGCGCGGGCATCCAGCGGCCCTTCCAGTTGGAAGAAGAAGGGGACGTTGTATGCGTACCCTTCCGGATCCAGCCGCGCGAGGAACCACAGCCGCTGCTGCGCGAAGGACAGCGGCAGCGGCTGCTCACGCGAGACCTCGACGATGGGGGGCGTGGGGGGCCCATGGCCTCCCTTCTTCAGGTCCTCCAGGCGCTCCGCGAAGCGGGCCACGGTGGGCGCTTCGAAGAGCAGCCGCACGGGGACGTCCTGCTGGAGCACGTCCCGTAGACGCGACACCACTCGCGTGGCCAGGAGCGAGTGGCCTCCCAGCTCGAAGAAGTGGTCGTGCGCCCCCACGCGGCTGACGTTCAAGAGGGGCGCCCACAGCTCCGCGACCAGGGACTCCCAGCCCTCGCGCGGCGCGACGTAGGTGTCCTTGCTCCCGCTCGCGTCCGGTGCGGGCAGGGCCTTGCGGTCCACCTTTCCCGACGGCGTGAGCGGCAGCCGCTCCAGCTTCACGATGGCGGAGGGGACCAGGTGCACCGGCAGCTTCGCGGCGAGGCTGGCGCGCAGCGCGACCGGCTCCACCGCCATGCCGGCGACGTAGGCCACCAGGCGCTTGTCGCCGGGGGCGTCCTCGCGCACGACGACGACCGCGTCCGTGACGCCCTCCGAGTCCTTGAGGGCGGTCTCAATCTCTCCGGGCTCGATGCGGAAGCCGCGCAGCTTCACCTGCGAATCGTTCCGGCCGAGGAAGTCGAGCACGCCGTCGGGGCGCCACCTCGCGCGGTCTCCCGTGCGGTACAGCCGCGCTCCTGGCGTGGTGCTGAACGGGTGCGGAACGAAGCGCTCCGCCGTCAGCGCGGGCTGGTGCAGGTAGCCCCACGCCAGGCCGTCACCGCCCACGTACAGCTCGCCCGCCACACCCACCGGGGCCGGGGCTCCCAGCGCGTCCAGCACGTAGGCCCGCGAGTTGGCGATGGGACCGCCAATGGGGATGGGGGCTCGCGCATCCGCGGGGACGGTGAGCCGGTACGCGGTGGAGATCGTCGTGTTCTCCGTGGGGCCGTAGGCGTTGACGATGGGCTGGCCCGCCTCCAGGAGCCTCCGTGCGGCCACGGGCGACATCAAGTCTCCGCCCGTCATCACCTGCCGCACGCTCGCGAGCGCGCGGGGCTGCGCCATCACCATCTGCTCGAACAGCGCGGTGGTGAGGAACAGCGTGGTGATGCGCTCGCGCTCCAGCGTCGCACCCAGCTCCTCCAGCGAGGGCTGGTGCGCCGGGAAGACGACCAGCTTCGCGCCGTGCAGCAGCGCGCCCCACAGCTCCAGCGTCGCCGCGTCGAAGGAGATGGGCGCAAGCTGGAGGAGCACCTCCTCCGGTCCGAACCGCGCGTAGTTCGTGCCCGTCACCAGCCGCACCACGCCCCGGTGCGGGATGCACACGCCCTTGGGCCGGCCAGTGCTGCCGGACGTGTACATGACGTAGGCCAGCGCCTCGGGCGGTACGGTGATGCGCGGCGCCTGCGTGGACTCCCGCGCGAACGGGCGCCATGACGGCTCCAGCACCACCACCCGCGCCTCCAGCGCCGCGAGCTTCAGCTCCTGTCCCGGCTGCACGAGCAGCACCGGCAGCCGCGTGTCGCGGGCCATGAAGAGGAGTCGCTCGGTCGGGTAGGACGGATCCAACGGGACGTAGGCGCCACCGGCCTTGAGGATGGCCAGCGTGGCCACCACCAGCTCCAGCGAGCGGCCGGTGCACAGGCCCACCGGAGTGCCCGCGCCCACGCCCAGGCCCCGCAGGTGGTTCGCGAGCTGGTTGGCGCGGACGTCCAGCTCCGCGTACGTCAGGTGGCTGCCTTCGAACGTCACCGCGATGGCGTGTGGCGCGCGCGCGGCCTGTGCTTCGAAGAGGGAGGGCAGGGACGCGTCGCGTGGATGGCCCGCGTGGGTGTCGTTCCAGGTCACCAGCAGTTGGTGACGCTCGTCCTCGGAGAGCAGCGGGATGCGGGAGAGGGGCCGCTCGAAGTCGGAGACGGCGGCCTCCAGCAGGCGCGTGTAGTGCGTGGCCATGCGCGCCACCGTCGCCTCCTCGAAGAGGGCGGTGTTGTACTCCCAGAGGAAGCCCAGGCCCTCCTGGGCCTCCTGCGCGAAGAGGGTGAGGTCGAACTTCGACATCCCCGTCTCCACGTCGAGTGGCTCCACGGCCAGGTCCGGCAGGGCCCGCGCCGGAGCGCCTCCGGCGTTCTGGAGGACGAACATCACCTGGAACAGCGGCGCGCGGCTGGTGTCGCGCTCGGGCTGGAGCGCGTTCACCAGTTGCTCGAAGGGCAGGTCCTGATGGGCGAAGGCCTCCAAAGTCACGTCGCGCGTGAGCCCCACCAGGTCGCGGAAGCTCGCGCCCTGGGGGGAGGTGATCCGCAGCGGCACGGTGTTGATGAAGAAGCCGACCAGTCCCTCCAGTTCCTGCCGCTGACGGCCGGCGAGCGGCGCGCCGATGACGAGGTCGTCCTGACCGCTGTAGCGGGAGAGCAGTGCGTGGAAGCCCGCCAGCAGCAACATGAAGGGCGTCACGCCGTGGCGCTGGCCCAGGGCCTCCACGGCCCGGGACAGCGCGGGCGAGGCCTTCCAGGCCAGGTGCGCGCCCTCGAAGGTCTGCACCGCCGGACGCGGCCGGTCCGTGGGCAGCATCAGGGCGGGAGGCGCGTCCTGGAGCCGGGCCTTCCACCAACCGAGCCGCTCCTCCACCGTCGCGCCCACCCAAGCCAGGCGCTGCCAGCGCGCGAAGTCCGCGGGCTGGAGCGGCAGCGCGGGCAGCTCCGCCGCGGCTCCACCTGTCTCCTCACGGTAGAGCGCGGTCAGCTCGCGCTCCATCACGCCCAGCGACCAGCCGTCACAGATGATGTGGTGCAGCGTGATGAGCAGGGCATGGTCCCCGTCACCCACGCGCACCAGCGTCGCGCGCAGCAAGGGGCCTTGCGCAAGGTCAAAGGGGCGGCGCACCTCTGCCTCCGCCCGGTGCATGAGCGCTTCCTGCGAGGCCACCTGTTCGCGGCGCAGGAGGACGAACAGTGCCGGAGCAATGGCCTCCGCCCGGCGCGTGGGGGGCTCCTGCGAGGCCTCCTGCCCACGGCGCAGAGGCGCCTCCAGCGCCGGAGCAATGGCCTCCGCCCGGTGCGTAGGCGCATCCGGCGAAGCCACCTGCTCCCTGCGCAAGGGCACCTCCAGCGCCGGAGTGATGCGCTGCACCGGCTGGCCCTGGTGCTCCTCGAAGGTCGTGCGCAGTGCTTCGTGCCGCTGGACCAGACGCTGGAGACTCCGCTCCAAAGCATCGGCGTCGAGCGGGCCCGTCCAGCGCGTGAACCAGGGCAGGTTGTACGAGAACCCTTCCGGATCCATCCGCGTGAGGAACCACAGGCGCGCCTGCGCGAAGGACAGGGGCGGCGTCTCGCCGCGCGGGCGGGGCTCGAGCGGCGGCTCCGCGGTCTGGCACGCCTCCGGCTTCAGCGTGGACAGGTGCTCCGCCAACTCCTCCACGGTGGGGAAGGCGAACAGCGCGCGCACGGGCAGGTCCACCTGGAGCCGGTCGCGCAGCCGCGACGTCACCTGCGTCGCCAGGAGCGAGTGACCGCCCAACTCGAAGAAGTGGCCCTGCGCGCCCACTCGCGGCAGTTGCAGCAGCGAGGCGAAGACACCCGCGACCTCCGTCTCCAGCGGCGTGCGCGGGGCCACGAAGTCCCGGGCGCCTTCCGCGTCGTCGCCCGGGGCAGGCAAGGCGCGGCGATCCAACTTGCCGCTGGGCGTGAGCGGGAACGCGTCCAGCAGCACGAAGGCCGCGGGCACCATGTACTCCGGCAGCCGGTCGCGCAGCGCCGCCTTGAGCTCGCCGGCCTCCACGGCCGCCCCGGGCTGCGTCACCACGTAGGCCACCAGGTGCTTGCCCCGGGCCGGGTCCTCGCGGGCCACCACCGCCACGTCCTTCACGCCCGGCAGCTTCGCCACCGCCGCCTCCACCTCCGGCAGCTCGATGCGATAGCCGCGCAGCTTCACCTGTGCGTCGCGCCGGCCCAGGAACTCCAGCGTGCCGTCCGGCAGGTACCGGGCGAAGTCACCGGTGCGGTACATCCGCGCGCCCGGGTGCGGGCTCAGCGGATCCGGCATGAAGCGCTCCGCCGTCAGGTCCGGCCGGTGCAGGTAGCCCCGCGCCAGCCCCGCCCCGCCGATGAACAGCTCGCCCGCGACGCCCACCGGCACCGGCTCGCCGCGCGCGTCCAGCAGGTACGTCCGCGCGTTGGTGATGGTGCGGCCGATGGGCGGCAGGTCCGGCCAGGTGTCCGGGTTCCCCTTCAGCACGTGGGCGCTGGCCGCGTGCGTCTCCGTGGGGCCGTAGTGGTTGTCCAGCACGCACCCGTCCAGCGCGTGCAGCAGCCTGCGCAGCGCGGGCGTCATCCGCAGTTGCTCGCCCGCGGTGTTGATCTCCCGCAGCGTCGTGGGCACCAGCCCCTCCGCGTCCGCCACCTCCGCCAGGTGCTGGAGCGCCACGAAGGGCAGGAAGATGCGCTCCACGCCATGCGCGCGCATCAGCGTGAGCAGGGCCCGTCCGTCGCGCCGCGTGTCCTCCGGCATGAGCACCAGCTCTCCGCCCGCGGCGAAGGTGGGCAGCATCTCCTGGAAGCACACGTCGAAGCTCAGCGCGGAGAACTGGAGCGTGCGCCCCCGGGGCGCGGCGGAGCGGCGCACCTGCCACTGGATGAGGTTGAGCAGCGGGCGGTGTGGCATCGCCACGCCCTTGGGCACCCCCGTGGAGCCGGACGTGAAGATGACGTAGGCCAGCGTGTCCGGCCCTCCCACGGGCACGGGCGCCGTCGCCGGCATGTCCTGGTCGTCCTCCAGGAACAGCCGCTCCACGCCGTCCTCCGGCAGTCCGGACGCCAGCGAGCGCCGGGTGACGAGCACCCTCGCGCGCGACGTCTGGAGCATCAGCGCCAGCCGCTCCGGCGGATAGGCCGGATCCAACGGGCAGTAGGCCGCCCCGGACTTGAGGATGCCCAGCACGCCCACCGCCAGCTCCAGCGAGCGGTCCACGCACAGCCCCACCGCCGTGTCCGGCGTCACGCCGCGCGCCCGCAGCGCATGGGCCACGCGGTTCGCCCGGGCCTCCAGCTCCGCGTACGTCAGGTGCGCGTCCCCGAAGCGCACCGCCACCGCGTCCGGGCTCCTGCGCACGCTGTCCTCGAAGAGGGCATGCACGCCGGAGCGCACCGGCACCTGGGCGAACGTGTCATTCCAGTCCACCACCGCGCGCTCCCGCTCGCGCGGCGTCAGCAGGGGGAGCGCGGAGACGGGAGACTCCGGCCGGGCGACGGCACCCTCCAGCAGGCGCGCGTAGTGCGCGGCCATGCGCGCCACCGTCGCCTCGTCGAAGAGGTCCGCGTTGTACTCCCAGCGGGCCTCCATGCCCTGCGGGTCCTCATAGAGGAACAGGGTGATGTCGAAGCGCGCGACGCCGGGCTCGAAGTCCACCTCCGTCACGGTGAGGCCGGGCCACTTGAGCGCGGCCCACGGCGAGTTCACGTGCACGAACATCGCCTGGAACAACGGCGAGCGGCTGGGGTCGCGCTGGGGCACCAGCAGGTCCACCAGTTGTTCGAAGGGCATGTCCGGGTGCGCGTACGCGCCCATGCACACGTCCCGCACGCGGCCCAGCAGCGCGAGGAACGTCGGGTCGCCGGACGCGTCCAGCCGCAGCGCCAGCGTGTTGGCGAAGAAGCCGATGAGCCGCTCCACCTCGCGACGTCCGCGCCCCGCCACGGGCGTGCCCACCACCAGGTCCTCCTGCCCGCTGTAGCGCAGGAGCAGCACCTGGAACGCCGCCAGCAGCGCCATGTACGGCGTGACCGCGGCCTTGCGGCTCAGCTCGCGGATGCCCGTGGCCAGCGCCGGAGCCATGGGCAGGCGGTACACCGCGCCCCGCGACGTCTGGCGCGGCGGACGGGGGCGGTCCGTGGGCAGCTCCAGCGCGGGCGGCGCTCCGGACAGCCGCTCCTTCCACCACGCGCGCTCGGCCTCCAGGAAGTCACCCGTGAGCGTCTGCCGCTGCCAGTGCGCGAAGTCCGCGTACTGCGCCGGCAGCTCCGGCAGGCGGGGCGGTTCGTCGCGCGTGAAGGCGGTGTAGAGCGCGCTCAGCTCGTTCGCCATCCACCCCAGCGACACCGCGTCGCAGACGATGTGGTGCGTGACGAAGAGCAGCGCGTGCTCGTCCGCAGCCATCCGCGCCAGCGTGGTCCGCACCAGCGGCCCGCGCTCCAGGTCGAAGGGCCCGCGGGCCTCCGCCTCCGCGAAGTCGCGGAGGGCGCGCTCCCGCGCCTCCCCGTGCGTGGACAGGTCCACCCCGCGCAGGGGCACCTCCAGCGCCGGGGCGATGCGCTGCACCGGCTGGCCTCCCACGGCGGCGAACGTGGTGCGCAGCGACTCATGGCGGGCCACCACCGCCTGGAGCGCCCGCGCCAGCGCGCCCGCGTCCAGCGCGCCCTTCAGCCGCACGAAGAAGTAGACGTTGTACGTGGCGCTCGTGCCCTCCAACTGCGCCAGGAACCACAGGCGCTGCTGCATGAAGGACAGCGGGAGCGGCTGGCTCCTGGAGACGAGGGGCAGCGGGGCGCGCTTCTTCCCCGGCGTGGCCGGCGAGGAGGTCGTCATCGGGATGGCTCCGTTACACTTCGAAGGCGGCGAAGCCGCGCGAGCGCAGGGCGCGCAACAGCACGGCGAGGACGAAGAACCCCAGGGCCGCGCTCGCGGTGACCCACCGGATGCCCCAGCGGTCCCCCAGCGCGCCCTGCACCCAGACGCCCAACGTGAAACCCACGAAGAGCAGCATCGCGCTGAGGCTGGCGATGCGCGCCTGGAGCTCGTTGGACACGCGCGTCAGGCACAGCGCGGACAGCCCCGTGAGCGTCAGCATGTACAGCGCGCCCAGCGCCATCACCGCGACCGCCGCGACCGGCAGCGACGGTGACAGCCAGTACGCCGCCGCCGTGGGACCAATCAAGAGCAGGGCCACTTCCAGGAGCCGCCCCTTGCCCAGCCGGTCCGTGAGCGCCCCCGCGCCCAGCGCCGCCAGCAGCGAGCCCACGCCCTGCGCCGTGACGAGCACCGACGTCGCGCCCGCGTCCAACTGGAACACCTGGATGGCCATCACCGGCGCCAGCGCCGTGAAGGGCGCGATGCACACCGCGATGGCCAGCGTGCCGCCCAGCGCCACCACCAGGGCCTCGTCCGCGCGCGCCACCCGGAGGCCCTGCACGATGCCCGCCCACAGCCCGCCGAAGTCCGCCGTCTTCCCCGCGGCCGTGGCCCGCACCCGCGTGAGCGACAGCAGCACCGCGCCAAAGGACAGCGTGTTGAGCAGCAGCGCCCAGCTCACGTCCGCGTGCGCGATGACGAGCGCCCCCAGCGCGGGCCCGCAGATGCGCCCCAGGTTGTTCTGCGCGGCGTTGAGGCTGAGCGCGCTGTGCAGGTCCTCCTTCGGCACCGACACGGCGATCATCGCGGAGTACGCGGGCGTGAAGAGCGTCACCGCGCAGCCGTTGAGGAAGGAGATGACCGCCACCCACTGCACCGTCAGCCGCCCGCTGAAGGCCAGCGCCGCCAGCGTGCCCGCGAGCGCCATCTGCACCAGCGCCCCCATGCCCACCGCCCGGCGCCGGTCGAACCGGTCCCCCAGCGCGCCTCCCAACGGCGACAGCACGATGGCCGGCAGGAACGTCAGCGCCGCCACCCCGCCCGTCCACTCCGCCCGGCCCGTCACCTTCGTCACGTACACGCCCAGCGCCAGCACCTCCATCCACGTGCCGATGTTGGACAGCGCCGCTCCGCCCCACAGCAGGGCGAAGTCGCGGTGCTTGAGCACGCGCAGCGAGGACCACCGGGACGAAGGAGGCGTGGACACACTCGCTTTCTAATTCACCGAGAGCGCCGGGTGTTCACGGACTTCGAAGCTGTTGGGTCTGGATGGAGTTGCGGCGGAAACGTGCAGTGCTGCTTCAGTTCCGCCGGGGCAGGCGCAGGGTGAAGGTGGAGCCTTCACCCAGGGTGGAGCGCGCGGAGAGCGAGCCGCCGTGCAGCTTCGCGAGGGCCGCGGCGATGAAGAGGCCCAGGCCGTGGCCGCGCCCGCGGTCCTCGTCCGCGCGCTGGAAGCGGTCGAAGACGTGGGGCAGGGCGCTGGCGGGGATGCCCACGCCCCAGTCGCGCACGTGGACGAGGACGAGGCCCGGGTTGATCGCCACGCCCACCTCGACGTGGCGCGACGTGCCGCTGTACTTCACCGCGTTGGACAGCAGGTTGTTGAGCACCTGGCGCAGCCGCTCCGCGTCCATCATCAGCGGCTCCACCTGCTCCATGGCGCGCAGGGAGAAGTCCATCTCCGGTTGCAGCTCGCGCCACTCCTGGACGAGCTCCTGGAGGAAGGGCGTCAGCTCCGTGGGCTGGAGCTTCAGCTCCAGCTTCCCGTCCGCCAGCCGGGAGGCGTCCAGGATGGACGTCACCAGCCCGTTCATCCGGTCCAACTGGCGCAGCACGGCCTCCGCGGAGCGGCGCTCGTCGTCAATGCCGCGCTTGTGCACCTTGCGCAGCAGCAACTGCGTGTTGAGCCGCGCGGAGCTGAGCGGCGTCTTCAGCTCGTGCGCCACCCAGTTGAGCATCTCCTCGCGGGCCAGGCCCAGCGCGTTGGAGGGCTCGCGCGCGGTGGGGCCCGCTTCCTGGCGGGCCGCGAGCCGGTGCTGGAGCGCCTGGCTCACCGCCTGCTCGAAGGTGGTCAGGTCCACCGGCTTCGCGAGGAAGGTCTGGGCGGCCTCGCGCCCCTGCGGACGCGCCGCGCTCAGGAGCAGGAAGGGCACGTCCGACAGGGCCGGCTCGGAGCGCATGGCGTGCAGCAACTGCATGCCCGTCTTGCGCGGCATCATGTGGTCGCTGACCACCAGGTCCGGCGTCTCCGTGCGGGCCAGCAGCAGCGCCTCCTCCCCGTTGTGCGCGCGCACCACGCGGTGGCCCAGGTCCTCCACCACCTCGGAGAAGACCTCCAGCAGCGCCTCTTCATCCTCCGCGATGAGGACCAGGCTCATTCACCCATTCCTCCAATGTGCGTCCCCAGCGGCCGGGCCTGTCCGGTGAGCAGGCCCATGGCGGAACGCAGCGGGGCCAGCACCTTCACGCCCGTGTCCTGGATCTGGAACTCGCGCAGGTCCGCGGAGTACTCGCTGTCACGCATCTTGAGCACGGACAGCAGGCGGTGCATCTGGCCGTGCAGCTCCACGTAGCGCAGGAGCAGCAGGTTCTCTCCCAGGCTGGCGATGGGCGCGTCGTTGAAGTCCAGCTCCGTGCCGACGATCTTCGGCACCTCCCGCGTGAACACGGTGGTGATGCCGCGCATGCGCAGCCGCATCGCCAGCGACGCCAGGAAGGTGCGCCGCCGCGAGGCGTCCAGGATGGACAGCTCCAGCTCCGTCAGCCCGTCCAGCACCAGTCGCTTGACGCCGAGCGCGTCCACCTGCGCCAGCAGGTCCCGGATGAGCTCGTCCGCCTCCAGCTCCATGGGCGGCACGAAGCGCAGCGTCAACCGCCCATCGTCCAGCAGCGGGGCCACGTCCAGTCCCACGCGCTGGGCGCGGGCCCGGAGCATGGCCGGAGCGTCGAAGAAGGAGACGAAGAGCGACTTCTGACCGTGGCGCGCGCCATCCGCGGCGAAGTGCAGGGCCACCAGCGTCTTGCCAATGCCCATGCTCCCCGCGAGCATCGTGGTGCTGAGCTCCGGAAGCCCGCCGTGCATCAGCGCGTCCAGCTCCGGGAGCCCGAACGCCATGCGCTTGAGCGTGGGCGGCTCGTCCCGCAGCTCCAGGAGGACGGCCTCCAGGCGCGGGATGAACTCCACGCCGCTCTGGCGCATGATCATGGTGTGCTCACCGGTGAGGTGGGGCCGGCCGCGCAGCTTCACCACCTCCACGCGGCGCACCCGGCGGGAGCCGTGCGGCTGGATGGACAGCGCCACGATGCCGTCCACCGTGGTGGCCTCCGGCAGCTCCATCAACCGGCCCAGCGGGTACTCCGTGGTGAACAGGCCGATGCAGTTGCAGGCGGCCAGGCCGATGCCCAGCTCGTAGAGGAACTCGCGCAGCCGCGCCTCGTCCTGCCAGAGGTCGCGGATGGAGCGCAGCCCGTCGATGAAGAGCATGGCCGCGCCGCGCTCGCGCACCGTCTGGAGGATGAGCTCCCGGGCCTCCTTGGGCCCCCGCTTGAGCGCGGAGTAGGCGCTGATGAGGAAGAGCTTCTCGCCCAGCAGATCCGGCTGGAAGAAGGAGAAGGCGGACAGCGCCTCCATCAGCTTGTCGTGGGGCTCCGAGGTGACGGTGACCACCACCACGGGCATGCCGCGCGCCGCGGCCGCGAAGGCCACCTGGCTGCACAGCACCGTCTTGCCCGACCCCGGCGTGCCGGTGACGATGAAGGACTGACGCGGGGGGATGCCTCCGCCCAGGAGGGCGTCGAAGCTGGGGATGCCGCTCTGGAAGAGCGAGGTGTTGCCACGGGTCATGCCAGAATCCGTCGAACGGCGAGGACCAGATGCGCGTGCCTTTCCGCCGTTCGGAAGCACATGCGAGGACAGGGGATTCGCGGGGTGTGAACAGGGCGCGTCTGGAGCGCCCCCGCTTCCCTGCCGGCATAACCGACGGCCTCGGGTCCAACCAACGGGATGAACCCGCTTTTCTCGTGCTGCGACGACAGGTCAACACCGCCGGCCGTGGGGCAGGCGGCCCACCAGGCGTCAGCGCGAGGGCGCGGGCTGCTCGTCCGGGGAGCGGGCGCTGAAGCCCTTGAACAGCACCAGGGACACCCCGAGCCCCACCGCGCACACCGCGGAGACGTAGTGCGCGGGCGCGAGCGGGTTCTCTTTCAAGGCCAGCGTCACGGCGAGCGGCGTGAGGCCGCCGAACAGCGCGTACGCCACGTTGTAGGAGAACGACAGGCCGGAGAAGCGCACCGCCGGGGGGAAGGCGTGCACCATCACCGCGGGCACCACGCCGGCCACGCCCACGCAGAACCCCACGCCCGCGTAGAGCGGCACCAGGTGCTCCGGCGCGCTCGCCACGCCCCGGTAGAACACCTGCGCCGCGACGAGCAGCATCCCCGAGCCGAGCGCCATGGCCCGCGTGGGCCCCAGCCGGTCCGCGAGCAGGCCGTAGCAGACGCAGCCCAGCGTGAGCGTGAGCGTGGCCACGCTGTTGGCCGCCAGCGCCTTCGCGGGCGGGATGCCGTGCAACTGCTGCATCAGCGTGGGCGTCATCAGGATGATCACCACGATGCCGGCGGTGAGCACCCAGGTGAACAGCATGGACACGACGACGGCGGGCGCGTGGCCGCGCAGCGCGGCCTTGAGCGGCAACTCGCGCACCAGCGCCTTCTTCTGGCGCATCTCCTCGAAGACGGGCGTCTCCTGGAGCCAGCGGCGCAGGAACACGGCGAAGAAGCCGAACACGCCGCCCACCACGAAGGGCACGCGCCAGCCGTACGCCAGCACCTGCTCCGGCGTGAACGCGGTGTTGACCGCCGTGGCCACCAGCGAGCCCAGGAGGATGCCCAGCGTGAGCCCGGAGGTGAGCGTCCCGCACGCCAGGCCCACCCGGCGCTCCGGCACGTGCTCGGAGACGAACACCCACGCGCCCGGCACCTCTCCGCCCACCGCCGCCCCCTGGAGCAGCCGCAAGAGCAGCAGCAGCAGCGGCGCCGCGTACCCGGCCGTGGCGAACGTGGGCAGCAGGCCGATGCACAGCGTGGGCACCGACATCAGGAAGACGCTCAACGTGAACATCCGCTTGCGCCCGGTCCTGTCCCCGAAGTGCGCCATCACGATGCCGCCCAGCGGCCGCGCCAGGTACCCCGCCGCGAACAGCCCGAACGTCTGCAACTGCCGCAGCCAGTCCGCCGTCTCCGGAGGGAAGAACAGCTTCCCCATCACCGCCGTGAAGAACACGAAGATGATGAAGTCATAGAACTCCAGCGCGCCCCCCAGCGCCGCCAGCCCCAGGGTGCGGATGTCCCGGGCGGACAGCGGACGGGGAGCGGCCTGCGGGGACGGGGCGTCTGAGGAGGAGGTCGCCATGCGCTTGAGGACCCGGAGGATATGCCGGGTGCCCCGCGTGTCACCGATCCGTCACGTTGTTAAAGTGTATTCTCCGTAAAACCAGTTGACACGTTGTGCGAAACTTGTGGGGAGGTCTCGGCATCGGTATCTTCCCGGAATTGCGAGTTCCGTCCCGGGAGTACAATTTGGACAGGGTTGATACCGCGACGCCTACGCCGGCCGCACCCGGGGTGAACCCCCTCTTCGGGAAGTACCGCATGGTGCAGCGGCTCGCCACGGGCGGGATGGCGCACCTGTTCCTGGCGACGATTGACGGGCCGGACGGCTTCTCCAAGGCGTGCGTCATCAAGCGCATCCTGCCGGAGTACGCGAACCTGGAGCCCTTCGCGCGGATGTTCGCGGACGAGGCGAAGGTCGCGGCGCTGCTGACGCACCCGAACATCGTGCAGGTGTTCGACTTCGGGAAGATCGACGGTCAGTACTACCTGGCGATGGAGTGGATCCAGGGCCAGTCGCTGGACCGCATCATGCGGCACGCGGCGGCGGCGAACATCCCGCTGGGGCCCCGGGTGACGGTGGACGTGGGGCTGGCCATGTCGGACGCGCTCACGTACGCGCACGCGAAGACGCTGTCGGACGGGACGCCCCTGAAGCTGGTGCACCGGGACATCACGCCGGGCAACGTGCTGGTGTCGCGCGACGGCATCGTGAAGCTGGCGGACTTCGGCATCGTGAAGAGCTCCGTGAACCTGGAGCGCACGGTGGCCGGGGTGGTGAAGGGCAAGTACGCGTACATGTCTCCGGAGCAGATCACGAACCGGGAGCTGGACCACCGCTCGGACCTGTATTCGCTGGGCATCGTGCTCTACGAGGCGTCCACGGGGCGCCGGCTGTTCAAGCGCGACTCCATGGAGGCCACCATCATGGCCGCGTCGGCGGGGGACGTGCCGCCGCCGTCGCACGTGGCGCCGGGCTTCCCGCCGGAGCTGGAGCGCATCCTGCTCAAGTGCCTGGCGAAGGACCCCGCGCAGCGCTACCAGACGGCGCGCGAGCTGCACGACGACCTGGAGCGCTACCGCACGGCGCAGCACTGGACGTCCGGCGGCCGGGAGCTGGCGACCTTGATGGCCACGCTCTTTCCCCCGGATGCCTCCGGCCGCGTGTCCACGGCGCTGGCGGTGCCGGGGTCCATGCCGGGCTCGTCGACAGGCGCTTCGGCGGGCGCGTCGGCGGAGGCCGCGGGCATGGGCTCCACGCGCACGCCCACCGGCATCTCCGCCCCGTCCCCCTTCGCGCCGCCGGAGCACCCGGTGGAGCTGCACGAGCCGAGCGCGCTGGTGCCCACCGGCGTGCTGCCCCGGAGCACGGGGACGGGCTCCACCACGGGCGTCATCCCGCAGCCGGAGCCGGTGGCCGCGGCCGGGGCCTTCCCCTGGGGGCTGGCCGTGGCGGCGGGGGTCGCGCTGGTGGGCAGCGCGGTGTTCTGGCTGTTCATCGCGTGAAGGGCGGGCGCACCGTGTCGTCGTGGGAAGTGGGACTGTGAACGTGAAGAATCAGAAGACCTGGGTCGCCGTCATCCTGCTGGGCACCGTGGCCGTGAACGCCGGGGCGTACCTGATGGTCCGCTCGCGCAGGGCCGCGCCGCCGGAGCCCGTCGCCACGCGGCTTCCCACGCCCACGCCCGCCGTGGCCCCGCCTTCCTCCGAGCCTCCGCCGTCGGAGGACGCGAACGCGGGCGTCATCCGGGCGCTGCGCGCTTCGGGGCTGGCCGCGCTGGAGGACCGCGACTACGGTCGCGCGGTCGCGCAGTTCACGGAGGCGCTCAAGCTGCTGCGTCCGGATGACAAGGACAGCGACCTGACGCGGCTGTTGGGCATCGCCACCGACCTGCGCTCGCGCGAGCAGTCGAAGCCCGCGCAGGCGCCCACGCCCCGGGAGCCGGCGCCTGGACGGACGCCGCCCCGCACGCGCGCCGCGAAGCTCGCCGCCGCGCGGGCCGCCCGCGAGCAGCAGGCCACTCCGGCCGCCGCGCAGGAAGAGGCGAGGGGAGGGCTGCTGCTGGTGACGTCCACGCCGCCGGGGCTGGTGGTGATGGTGGATGGCAGGGCGGTGGACATGACGCCGGCGCGGCTGACGGTGTCCGCGGGCGCGCACCGCGTGGTGCTCGCGCAGGGCGACCGCCGCCTGTACGAGGAGACGGTGGAGGTGGACGCGGACTCGGTGCGCTCGCTCAACCGCGACCTCACCGCGGAACTGACGCCGCCCGCGCCGAAGCCCGCCGTGGCGCCGGTGGCGGCCGTGGTCCCGGCCTCGCCCCCGTCCGCGGGGACACCCGTGGCGGCGCCGCGCGACCCGGAGCCCGCGAAGCCGCCGGAGCCCTCCGTGGCGAACGCCGCCGTGGCGCAGCGGGGTGATTTGGAGGTGACGTCGCCGGGGCTCTACGGCGAGGTGTGGATCAACGGCCGGCCGTATGGCTTCCCGCCCATCTCCGCGCAGGCCCTGCCTTCCGGCCCGGCGAAGGTGGAGGTCCGCGTCAACGGCGAGGTGAAGCGGCGGATGACCGTGGAGGTCGAGCCGGGCCGCAGCACCCGCGTGCGCGTGAAGTGAAACAAGGCTCACGCCCGCATTCGACGCAGTGCGCGCAATCCCAGAACTTTCGGACGGCGCTGGAGCCGGTACACTCCGAGTCACGTGAGGCCGGACTCCCCCGGGGCTCCAGGCTCGCCACCCTCCACTTCGAGAAGGTTGTTTCGTATGGGTTTCACCAGGCACGGGCGTCGTGTGTGTGTATGGCTTGCGGTGTTGGGCGCGGGCACGGGCTTCGCGCAGACGGCGCCGGAGCCCACCCTGGACCCCGGGCCGCCGGAGACGCCCTCCGCCCAGGAGCAGCGCGACCTCCCTTTGGAGGACGAGCCGGAGGTGCACAGCCAGGTGGCGTCGTTCGCCATCACGAAGCTGCACGACTCGCCGGCGGTGGTGACGGCCATCACCGCGGATGAAATCAAGGCCTCCGGTGCGCGCGACCTGATGGACGTGCTGCTGAACGTGCCCGGCTTCTTCTTCGGCGTGGACGTGCAGGGCACGGTGGGGCCGGGCTTCCGGGGCCTGTGGGGCCAGGAAGGCAAGGTGCTGCTCATCATCGACGGCAAGGAGATGAACGAGCAGCTCTACTCCACGATGCAGTTGGGGCACGAGTTCCCGGTGGAGCTGATTGAGCGCATCGAGGTCGTGCGCGGCCCCGGCTCCGTCATCTACGGCGGCAACGCGGAGCTGGCCGTCATCAACGTCATCACCCGGGGCATCCAGGGCAGCACGGACGCGCTGGCGGTGGGCACGTACGGGCAGCTCGCGCACGGCCTGGGCCGCCGCAGCCTCACGCTGTCCGGCCGCAAGGTCTTCGAGAGCGTGCCGGGCCTGAGCGCGTTCGCCTCCGCGTCGCTGGGACAGGGGCAGCGCAGCGACGCCGTGTTCGACGACTTCTACGGCGGCTCCGCGAGCATGAACGGCGCGTCGCGGTTGGACCCTACGGTGGTGCAGGCCGGCGTGGGCTACCGCGACCTCCAGTTGAGCGTGCTGTACCAGCGTCAGGACACCTCGTCGGTGGTCTCCGTGGACGAGGTGCTGCCCGCGCCCGCGGACACGGACTTCGAGTCCTTCCACGCGGAGCTGAGCGACCGCTTCCGGCCCACGGACCGGATTGAGATAATCCCCCGGCTGAACCTCACGCTGGGCGAGTCCTACCGGGACTCGGACGAGTCGTCGGACTTCTTCTACGACAAGCGCTACCGGCGCCTGCGGGGCCGGGCCCTGGCGCGCTGGGCGGCGCTCGACTACCTCCAGCTCACGGGCGGCGTGGACCTGGCGTTCGACCAGGGCCAGCTCCGGGGCCCCGCGGGCATCGGCCTGCAGGAGCCCTTCAACGGCGACGAGGACGTCGTCTCCTACCGCAACGTCGCGGCCTTCATGGAGGTGTACTCGGACAACCCCATCGCCACGGTGGTGGCGGGCGCGCGCTTCGAGGACCACAGCGCCTTCGGCAGCTCGTTCGTGCCGCGCCTGGTGCTGCTCAAGTCCTTCGGGCCGGTGAGCGGCAAGGCCCTCTACAGCCGCGCCTTCCGCGCGCCGGGCATCGAGAACATCTCCCTGGGCGACGACGTCCGGCCGGAGCGCACCACGGTGTACGAGCTGGAGGCCACCGTGCGCCTGGGCGAGGGCCAGAGCCTGAGCGCCAACGCCTTCGACGTGGGCGTGACGGACCCCATCATCTATTCGTACGACGTGGACACGGGCACGGAGGCGTACCGCAACCTGGGCCGCCTGGGCAGCCGGGGCATCGAGCTGGACTACCGGCTGCGCGGGTCCTGGGGCCGCGCGCAGGCGGGCTATTCGTTCTACCGGCCGGGCGGGCGCAACGACGTGGAGGACTACCTGGTGCCCGGCCAGCCCAACGCCTTCACCGGCCTGCCCACGCACAAGGTGACGCTGACGGGCACGGCGAAGGTGCTGCCGTGGCTGTCCGTCAGCCCCACCGCCGTGCTGGTGGGCCAGCGCTTCGCCGTGGGGGCGCCGGACGAGGAGGGCGTGTCGGAGGTCCAGACGCTGTCGCCCCGGCTGCTGCTCAACCTCTTCGTGCGCGCGGAGAACGTGGGGACGAAGGGCCTGGAGATTGGCGCGGGCGTCTACAACCTGCTGGGCAGCGACTTCCGGGTGGCCCAGCCCTACAACGGCGGCCACGCGCCCCTGCCGGTGTTCAGCCGCGAGTTCCTGGTGAAGCTCACCTACCTCTTCGAGCCGTCCTACGACGACGAGTAGCCTGGCCGTCAGCCGGGACGCATCCGACGTTGCGCACGGGCGTGGCGGGGCGTAGGGAAGCCGCCTGCCATGTCCGAGAACACCCAGCTCCTCGAAGCCGTCCGGAAAGAAGCCAAGCCGGGACTCTGGTCCAAGGGCGTCAGCCTCGCGCGGGACGGCGCGGTGGCGCTCCAGTCGCGCACGGGCTCGGAGGTCGAGCTGCGCGTGAAGGTGGCGGGCCGGGCCGTGGCCTTCACCGTCGTCCTCTACCCGGGCGACGAGGCGTGGGAGTGCGACTGCCCCAGCCCGGTGGACCCGTGCGAGCACGTGGTCGCGGCGGCCATCTCCCTGGACAAGGCGGAGAAGCAGGACGCGCCGCTGGAGGCGGTGTCGGAGCGCTGGTCGCGCGTGGTGTACCGCTTCACGCGCGTGGAGGGCGGGCTGCAACTGCACCGCGTCCTCGCGCACGCGGACGGCACGGAGGAGCCGCTGGAGGACCTCACCGGGCGCCTGGCGAAGCCGCAGGCCGGCGTCACGCTGCAGGTGGAGCAGGTGGACCTGGTGATGGAGCGCCTGCTGGAGCGGCGCACCCGGGGGCCGCTGCTGGCGGAGAAGCTGGACGCGCTGCTGCGGGCCCTGGAGCCCGCGCGCAACGTGCTGCTGGACGGCCGGCCGGTGGCGGTGTCCAGCGAGGTGCTGCCCCCGCGCGCGAAGGTGGAGGACAAGGGCCAGCAGTGGGTCATCACCATCACGCGCGACCCGCGCATCACGGAGGTGGTGAGCCCCGGCGTCGCGCTGACGGCGGAGTCCCTGGTGCGCCTGGGGGAGACGGCGATGACGGGCGCGTGGCTGCAGCACCTGCCGCTGGTGCGCACGTACTCGCCGGAGCAGTTGGGGGAGCTGTCCGCGAAGATTCTGCCGGAGCTGGCGCGGCGCATGCCGGTGGACATGCGCAGCCGCCGCCTGCCGCCGCTGGACCGCGACCTGAAGCCGCGCATCCTCCTGGAGCTGAACCAGCTCACCCAGGGCCTGTCGGTGCTGCCCACGCTGGTGTACGGCGCGCCGCCGACGGTGCGCATCGACAACGGGCGCATGGTGTACCTGCGCGGCGCGGTGCCGCTGCGCGACGAGGCCGCGGAGCAGAAGCTGCTCCACCAGTTGCGTGACGAGCTGAACCTGGTGCCCGGCCGCCGGCTGACGGTGCAGGGGCCGGAGATGATGCGCTTCGCGGACAAGCTGCGGAAGTTCCGGGGCGACCTGGGCGGCGACGCGGCGGGCATCGTCAGCCCGGACATGCGCCTCAAGCCATCCTTGCGCGTGGAGGGCGGCGCGTCCGGCGCGGGCGTGCCGGAGGTGCGCTTCACGCTGGAGTTCGAGGTGGAGGGCGGCAAGGGCGGCGCGCGCACGGTGGACGCGGCGGCGGTGGTGCGGGCGTGGACGGAGGGCCTGGGGCTGGTGCCGCTGGACGGAGGGGGCTGGGCGCCGCTGCCGCGCGCGTGGCTGGACAAGAACGGGCAGCGCGTGGCGGACCTGCTGGCCGCGCGTCAGGCGGACGGCCGCGTCGCGAACCACGCGCTGCCGGAGCTGACGCAGTTGTGCGAGTCGTTGGACCAGCCGCCGCCTCCCGGGTTGGACAGGCTGGCCCCGCTGGTGGAGGGCTTCGAGAAGCTGCCGCCGCCGGTGCTGCCCGCGGAGCTCAACGCCACGCTGCGCGCGTACCAGCAGCAGGGGGTGAGCTGGCTGTCGTTCCTCAAGGGGGCGGGGCTGGGCGGCATCCTCGCGGACGACATGGGTCTGGGAAAGACGCTCCAGACCATCTGCATCCTGGGGCCGAAGTCGCTGGTGGTGTGTCCCACGAGCGTGCTGCCCAACTGGGTGGCGGAGCTCGCGCGCTTCCGGCCGTCCCTGAAGGTCTGCGTGTATCACGGCCCGGGCCGCAAGCTGGACCCCGCGGCGGACATCACGCTCACCACGTACGCGCTGTTGCGCCTGGACGCGGCGGTGCTGGGCGCGCCCACGTGGGAGGCGGTGGTGCTGGACGAGGCCCAGGCCATCAAGAACCCGGAGAGCCAGGTGTCGCGCGCGGCGTTCGGGCTCAAGGCGAACCTGCGGCTGGCGCTCAGCGGCACGCCGCTGGAGAACCGCCTGGATGAGCTCTGGAGCCTGATGCACTTCACCAACCCGGGCCTGTTGGGCGGGCGCCGCCAGTTCGAGGAGAAGACGGCGCAGCCCATCGCGGACGGCAAGCCTGGAGCGGCGGAGGGCCTGCGCCGCCGCATCCGGCCGTTCATCCTGCGCCGCCTCAAGCGGGACGTGGCGCCGGAGCTGCCGCCGCGCACGGACTCCGTGATGCACGTGCAGTTGGATGAGCGCGAGCGCTCCGTCTACGACGCGGTGATGGCGGCGACGCGCGCGGAGGTGGTGGCGCTGCTCAACGAGGGTGGCAGCGTGCTCAAGGCGCTGGAGGCGCTGCTGCGGTTGAGGCAGGCGGCCTGCCATTCGGCGCTGGTGCCGGGGCAGCACGCGAAGACGTCCTCCAAGGTGCAGACGCTGGTGGACGCGCTGGAGACGGCGGTGTCGGAGGGCCACAAGGCGCTGGTGTTCTCGCAGTGGACGTCGCTGTTGGACCTCATCGAGCCGGGGCTCAAGGAAGCGGGCATCGGCTTCGAGCGGCTGGACGGAGCGACGGCGAACCGGGGCGAGGTGACGGCGCGCTTCCAGGGCCAGGACGGAGCGCCGGTGCTGCTCATGTCGCTGAAGGCCGGCGGCACGGGCCTGAACCTCACGGCGGCGGACCACGTGTTCCTGATGGACCCGTGGTGGAACCCGGCGGTGGAGGCGCAGGCCGCGGACCGGGCGCACCGCATCGGGCAGGAGCGGCCGGTGATGGTCTACCGGCTGGTGTCCCAGGGCACGGTGGAGGAGAAGATTCTGGGCCTCCAGGAGAAGAAGCGAGCCCTGTTCGAAGCCGCGCTCAGCGAGGCCGGGGGCGCCGCCGCCATCACCCGCGAGGACCTGCTCCAGCTCTTCGCATGAGCCCGGCCCGGGCCAGCAGTTCGCGCACCCGCCGCGCCAGGGCGATGTGCTCGGGGTTGGCCACGGTGAATCGCTCGGGGGTGAGGATGATCAGCGTGCCCTTGTCCTCCACCGGTTCGATGCGCACGGGGGCGGGCAGGGGGGGCACGGTGCCTCGGTCACGGGCGAGGTACGTCACCCAGCCAAGCCACGGGTCGTCCTGGCCCTGCCTGCCGTCCATCCCCCGATATGTCTCGGACATGGCCACCGCCCAATCGGGTTCCCAGGCCAGCGCCATGCTGCGCGTCACGTCCGTCAGCATCGAGGCGGTGATGAGGCGCTCCGCGCTCTCTCCTTTCGATGGGAGAGACAGAACGCAGACGTTGGCGGACTTGCGCTGCGAGTAGCTCCCGCAGGTCATACTCACGGACACCATCTCATTGGGAGGCCCATCGTTGTATGCGCTGACCGTCAGCCCCAATTGCTCGAAGGCCGGTCCGCCCGGCTCGCGGTTGACGCCACGCCGGAACGCCTCCGTCAGCGTGGGCAGGTCGGGAGGCATGAGAGGCGTCTTGCGTCCCCTTCCGCGCGGCTTGGGGATCTTGTTCCAGTTCGCTAGCAGGGGATCGCATGCGGCCAGCAGGTTGAAAAAGGCCGCCGCACGCTGGGCACACTCCTCGGGAGACTCTCGTCGCGCCCCCCAGTAGGCACCTGCGTAGTAGGTCTCCGGATAGGTCCTGGAATCAGCGAGGGTCGTCATGAGATGTATCTCTCAAGGCTTCAACGGGCGCACCGGGGTAGGGATGACGATGATTTCCGTGACGTTCTTGCCCTCTAGCAGCTTCCGAATGGAGTCTGCCGCATGCTTCTCGGCGACGTGCCATTCAATCCGGATCCCCATCCCATGGACGGCTTCGACCTGCCGGGCTCCCTGGGTCGCGAGTTCCTCGGCCTTGCCCGAGAGCGTGAACCAATTCTTGGGGGAGAGGTCCTCATTGAAGAACGCCGAGTAACCGGGGCCCTTGGCGTCCAGGAGCACGTCATCCCTGAACCCATCGAACTTGACGCCTCCGTCCTTCGTACTCGTGCCGCCGACCCAGTACGCCTCGTCCGCCGTGTGCCCGGTGATCTGCTCCTGGTAGGCCCGGGCACGCGGAGACATCGACTCCCTGGCGGGCGCCCACTGCCCTGGCCCTTTGGACGGAGCGGCGCCACTGCCCTGCGCGTTCGCACGCTGGAGGATGATGGCCGCTCCGGGCCCGCCGCTCAGTGCCGCCGCCGCGCGCCCCGCTGGAACCGAGACGCGTTCCAGTGCCAGCGCCCCCTCCGCCGACAGTGAGAGCACCGGTACCGAGACCTCCGCGCCGACCGTCATCCCCTTCAGCGTCCGCGTCGTGGCCGAGGCCGCTCCCCCGGTGATGAGCAGGCCCGTGGTCAGCCGCGAAACTTCGCGGATCTGCTCGCCACGGGTCATGGACTGGAAGCGTTCCCAGTACATGGGCGAGGACGCGATGAGCGCCGCTACGCCCGCTGGCAGGTGGCTCAGTCCCGCGATGCTGTCCACCGGACGCGAGAGCAACTGTCCCAGCGCGTGGTACAGCTCCACGAAGGCGTCCTCGGCTCCGTCCAGCGTGCGGCTGATGACGTCCGCGTCGTCGTACACCTCCGCCAGGGGCCGCCAGTCCGAGGCCTGGAGCTGTGCGTCTACGGCTCGGAATGCACCGCCCCTGCCGCTGTAGAAGCGACCCAGCTCGAAGCCATGCGCGCGGAAGGCGCCATCCCTCCACTCAACCGTCGCGACCTTCTGCTGGGTGCGCCCGGTGAGTGCCCAGGCCAGGTAACCGTCGGGGCGTAACACCGCGATCCGTTCCCGCGAAAAGCGCTCCGCCCGCCGGGACAACTCCTGCCGCGTGACCGCGCGTCCCCCCATCACCTCGCGCAGGATGAAGCCCGCGGCCATCCGGGGCGGGAAGGTGCTCAACGTGACGGGCTTGCCCAGAAGCACTCCCATCAGTCGCGATGCTTGCGTGGGCGTCAGCTCTCCTGCCAGGGGGCGTTCGTCTCGCGCCTCGAGCCCTGCGTTCGTCAGCAACTGCTCCCATGCGTCCGGCTGTGCGTCGTCATGACGGGTGATCTCCGCCATGGCCGTTGCGCGAACAGGGCTTGCCCCCGTCGCCAGTTCGCGCTCGGCCTTGCGGCGGTACAACGGCTGAGCTGCCTTGGAAGGCGCAGTGCTCGACGCCGGAGCGGATGCGCGCGGCGCCTCATCGCTCGACGCGCGCACGCCAGGGGATGCGGCGGCCGTGCGAGGTGTGTAGCTCAGCGAACCACCATGCCTGTGAGGCGCCGAAGCGCAGCCGGTGACAAGGAGGGCCACGCACACAAGCAGGACGTCAGCGCGCATCGTCCGCCCCCAGGCCCACCTGCGGTAGCCCATCGCTCGCGCCTCCTGACGGCACACCGGCCTGGCGTGCGGAGTCCGGTCATAGCCGCCGGGTCCGACAACCCGGCCATGCAGGAGTCGAGGTGTTCCTCGGCGCGGCTAGGTGGCGAACCGCACCGCCACCTTCGCGGCGTCCGGGTCGCTGAAGCGCAGGAGGTCCTCTCCCTCCTGCGCCAGGGCGTCCTTCGCTGCCTTCTTCACGGGCTCGAACGGCTTGCACACCAGGGTCGCGATGCCCTTCTTGCGCTCGGTGCTCCATGAGCCCGCGACGTGGCCGTCCACCAGGAACACGTTGAGCACGCGCAGGTTCTTCGTGGACAGCTTCTCGCGGTGCTCCTCCGGCACGACGCGGGTCCGGTCCGCGTGGGAGAGGATGAGGTTGTCGAAGTCTGGCAGGAAGCGCACCGGCGCGGGCGTCTCTTCGTCCGGGCGCGGGGCCTTGGGCAGATCGAAGAGGACGCGCTTCTTCTCGTCGCGGAACTCCACCAGCTTGCCGCGCACCTTCTCGAAGGCGTCCTTCAGCGGCTTGATGCCGGACCAGGACTGCATGTCCGCCACGGTGGCCGGACCGAAGGCCGCCAGGTAGCGCAGCACCAGCGGCGAAGCGTCGTCGTCCGTGGAGAGCTCCTCGCCCAGCCAGGACTCCGCCAGCGTGAAGCCGGAGTTGCCGGGCCAGCCCCACTCCAGCCCCTCCTCGGGCACCTGGACGAGCGGCAGCATCATCCGCGCGGCGAAGCCCATGGCCCGCTCATCGCCGTCCACGTGGTGCTTCATCAGGTGCCCGCGCACCTCCTCGAAGGTGCGGGGCTGCTCCTGGAGGAACGGCTTCGCCGTGGCCAGCAACGCAGGCAGGTCCAGCGCCGCGGCGCGCTCCTTCAGCACGGAGCGCATGGCCGCGTTGAGCAGGGGCTGGAAGAGGCCCCGGTAGCGCAGGTAGTCCTTCGCGGTCATCAGGTGCAGCGTGCCGCGCATCATCGTGCCGCGCGCCAGCTCCCGCTTCAGCGCCAGCTTCGTGAGCGCGTCGCGCTGGAAGCCCTGCAAACGCGACCAGAGGGCCAGGTACGGCGGACGCGCGAGCTGGGCCTGGAGTCCCACCAGGTGCTCGATGGCTCGCGGCACGGTCATCTTCTCGCGCGTGAGCAGTAATTGACGCGCGAGAGTGGCGCGGTTGAGGGCCTGACGGGACAGCACGTCGGTGGGCATGCTCCCGAGCATACCCAGCGGCCTTCAGCGCGTGAGCGCGGGAATCACCTTCTCACCGAAGGCCTCGATGAAGCCGTCCTGCTCGCGGTTGACGTTGTGCAGGTACAGCCGGTCGAAGCCCAGGCGCAGGTCTTCCCCCAGCCAGTCCACGTGCTGCTGGAGGCTGCTGGAGACGCGCAGCGGGCCGTCCAGGTCGTGCGGCTGGACGACCGTCGCCGCCGCGTGGAACTGCGCGGGCGTGCGCAGGTCGGTGAGGACGCTGTTGTCCAGGATGTTGGCCGCCCACTGGTTGCAGGCCCCCTCGCGGGCCAGCTCGTCGTCCTTCGCGTAGGACAACTGCACCTTGAGGAACGAGTGTTGGCTGAACGAAGTCCGATGGCCCCCAGGTGTGGGGTTCCGCACGACGCCCCCATCCGAACGGCCACGTCCGCGAGGGGACGGCTAAACGGAGCGGATGATTGAAGACCTCTGGTACAAGAACGCGGTCGTCTACTGCCTCGACGTCGAGACGTTCATGGACGGCAACGGCGACGGCGTGGGGGACTTCACCGGCCTGCGCCGCAAGCTGGACTACCTGGCGGGCCTGGGCATCACCTGCCTGTGGCTGTTGCCCTTCCAGCCCACGCCCAACCGCGACAACGGCTACGACATCCGCGACTACTACGGCGTGGATCCGCGCCTGGGCGACCTGGGCGACTTCGTGGCCTTCACCCACGAGGCGAAGCTGCACGGCATCCGCGTCATCATCGACCTGGTGGTGAACCACACGTCGGATCAACACCCGTGGTTCCAGGCCGCGCGCAAGGACCCGGACAGCCCCTACCGCGACTACTACGTGTGGGCGAAGAAGAAGCCCAGGGACGCCCACAAGGGCATGGTCTTCCCGGGCGTGCAGCCCTCCACGTGGACGTACGACAAGGAGGCGCGCCTCTGGTACTTCCACCGCTTCTTCGACTTCCAGCCCGACCTCAACGTGGCGAACCCGGAGGTGCGCGAGCAGATCCTCAAGGTGATGGGGTTCTGGCTGGAGCTGGGCGTGTCCGGCTTCCGGGTGGACGCGGTGCCCTTCCTCGTCGAGCTGAAGGGCGTGAAGAACCCGGACGTGAAGAACCCCTACAAGCTGCTGGAGGAGATGCGCGAGTTCCTCTCATGGCGAAAGGGCGACGCCATCCTGCTCGCGGAGGCCAACGTCACCATGGACGAGGTGGTGGAGTTCTTCGGTGACAACGACCGCATGCAGATGGTGTTCAACTTCCTGGCGAACCAGAACTTCTACCTGGCGCTCACGCGCGGGGACGTGACGCCGCTGGTGCAGGCCCTGAAGTCCTCCCCCAAGCTGCCGCACACGGCGCAGTGGGCGAACTTCCTGCGCAACCACGACGAGCTGGACCTGGGGCGCCTGCCGGACGCGGACCGGCTGGAGGTCTTCCAGGCGCTGGGGCCGGACAAGGGCATGCAGTTGTATGACCGGGGCCTGCGCCGCAGGCTCGCGTCGATGCTGGACGGGGACCGCCGCCGCATCGAGGTGGCGTACAGCCTGATGTTCTCCCTGCCGGGGACGCCGGTGCTCTGGTACGGCGACGAGCTGGGCATGGGGGAGAACCTGGCGCTCACGGAGCGGCAGGCGGTGCGCACGCCCATGCAGTGGAGCCCGGAGCCGCACGGCGGCTTCACGCTGGCGGACGCGCCGGTGAAGCCCCTGGTGTCGGAGGGGCCGTTCGGCTTCCGGCAGGTGAACGTGGCGCAGCAGCGCCGCGACCCGGGCTCGCAGCTCAACTGGACCGAGCGCATCATCCGCGCGCGCAAGGAGTGCCCGGAGCTGGGGTGGGGCGCGTGGAAGGTGCTGCGCACCGGCAACAAGGGCGTGCTGGCCATCCGGTACGAGTGGAAGGGCAACGCGCTGGTGGTGCTGCACAACCTGTCCGCCCGGCCCTGCACGGTGAAGCTGGATCCGGGCGGCGAGGAGGCGTGCACGCTGTTCAACGTGCTCAGCGAGGACCACTCCAGGCCCGTGGACGGACAGCGCCACGTGCTCACGCTGGAGGGTTACGGCTACCGGTGGTTCCGCGTGGGGTTGGAGAACCCCGCGCGCAAGCACCGGACGGAGCCGCTGCCCTAGCGGAGGCTCACAGCATGCTGGCGATGTCCTTCACCGGCTGCGGGGCGGCCTCGGTGTTGGCCAGGGCGCCCGTATAGGCTCCGAAGAGCATCCCGGCCGGGTTGGCGCGGCCCTTGGTGATGGAGCCGATGACGCCCTCCGCGGCGCCCTTGATGGTGTTGACGTAGCCCTTCGCGGCGCCCTCGAGGACGCCCTTGAAGCCGCCCTCCGAGTCGCCGATGCCCGTCAGGACGTTGCTGACTCCGGGGATGAACCAGAGGGCCTTGCCGGCCTCGCCCATGGCCCACTGGAAGTTGTCCTTGTTGCTGCCGTCCGCCTTCACGTGGGTGTCCTTGGTGGTCGGCAACTGGTGCTCGCCCAGGAAGGAGTAGCCCTTCTCCGCGAAGTCCTTGAGCATGCCGGCCTCCGTGCCGTGGCGCGCGTCACCGTCCTTGGTGATGCCCTCGATGTTGCCGTCGCCCACGCCACCCTGGACCTTGTTCGAGCGGTCCCCGCCCGTGGAGGCCTTCGCGCTGTCGATGAACTCCAGCACCTTGGCCAGACGGTAGACGCCGTCGGCGTTCTGCTTCGGGTCCTTCAGGTCCAGCTTGGGGTCGACGCCCGTCTGCTTGCACAACTGGTCGAACTTGATGTCCTTCTGGCGGCCCAGGTTCTTGAGCACGGGCGTGTCGTCGACGATCTGCGCCGCCGTGCGGTTGTCGCCAGCCGGGCGCTTGTCATTGGCGCTCGGGACGCCGTTGCTGGTGGCCTCCGGAGCCGGAGCCGGAGCCTGGGTCTGCGCGGGAGCCGGCGCCAGGTCCTGGAGCTCCGGGGGGAGCCCGCGGGGACCGAAGGCGGCCGGGGCCGGCGCCAGGTCCTGGAGCTCCGGGGGGAGACCGCGGGGGGCGAAGGCGGCCGGCGCGCCGAGCATGTCCGCCGCGCCCTCCATCCCGGACATCGCGAGCGGCTGCCGCCGGTTGATGATCGCGGGCTCGAACGAGTCCACCTGGCTGAAGCCCCGCGCGGGCATGCTCCGGGAGGCGTCCGCGACGGGCCCCGCGGAGAGCTGGGCCTTCGGGCTGACGAGCGCGGACTCCGCGGTGGTGGGGCGCAGCAGGGAGGAGGAGCGGGCCGTGGCCTTGAGGTCGATCATGGGTATCACCTGGGGTCTGGGGTGCGACGTTGCCCTCACCCATTGCAGCGCGCATGCCGCTCCAGGGCTGCTCGTAACTCGCGGATTTCCCAGGGATGGGGGCCCCGTCGCGGGCGTGCCGGCGGTGACTCCAGTCACCAGGAGGATGGCGCCAGTCACCACGGCAGGGCCTTCCAGGTTGGCTGTGCGGTGGGTGTTGCCCGCGCTATGAGGGGCTTCCTTCATGAGCCCCTCGCCTTCCGAGTCATCGTCTCCCCCGGGTGTGGCGCTGCGCTACGCGCTCGCGTTCGCCGTGCTGTTCGCCTGTTACGAAGCGCCGGAGGGGATTGGCGGCCGGGTGCTGGGCAGCTTCGCGGTGACGGCGGCGCTGATGCTGTTCTTCCACGCGGTGGCCTGGGGCGTGGGGCGGTGGCTGGGCTACCGCAATGGCTTTCATGCGTATGCGCTGGAGTGGCGGGGCTCCGCGCTCGCGCGGGCGCTGGCGGTGATGCTGGTGCTCAAGCCGCTGTCCGTGCTGGTGGGCGTGGCGGTGGGCGTGATGCGCGTGCAGCCGCTGGAGAAGCCGCTGATGGGCACGGCGCTGCTCGTGGCCGCGCTGGGCGTGGGGGTGTCCACGTTCGTGCCGTCGGTGGCGGAGGATATCGTCGCGCGCGGCTTCTGGTACCGCGTGTGGCCGGTGGCGGGGCGGGGCGTGGGCTACGTGCTCCTGGCCGCGGGCGTGTTCGTGCTCACGCACGTGTACCGGCTGGGCAACGGTCCGCTGGAGTGGCTGATGTTGTTCTGCACGGGCCTGGCGTACGCGGCGGCGGTGGCGCGCACGGGCTCGCTGTGGGGCGCCGTGGGGCTGCACTGGGGATGGAACCTGGCGAACGGGCTGATGGACCTGCAACTGGACGTCAACGCGGTGGGGCAGGGCGGCCGCATCCTGTCCGCCGTGACGGGGCTGGTCGCGCTGGGGCTGGTGGTGCTGCTGCCCAAGCGACGTGACTCCTCGGTGTAGGTGGCGGGTTCAGGAGCTTCGGGTTACAGACCCGGGGGAGGAGGCTCGCGATGCCCGCTCCCCTGACGCGGCGCCCGGAGACGAAGTCGTTCAGCATCGAGGACCTGCTCGACCGCGTGCGGCGTGGCGAGGTGCGCATCCCCGAGTTCCAGCGCCCCCTGCGGTGGACCGCGGAGGACGTGCGCGACCTGCTGGACAGCGTGTACCGGGGCTATCCCATCGGGACCCTGTTGTTCTGGCGCCGGGAGGCCCCCGCCGCCAACGTCAGCTTCGGCCCCGTGCGCATCGACGCGCCCTCCACCAGCCAGGGCCTGTGGGCCGTGGACGGACAGCAGCGCGTGACGGCGCTCGCGGGCGTGCTGCTGCATCCGTCCTATGGCGACGAGGCCGGACGCGACGACTTCCACCTCTACTTCGACCTGGAGACGGAGGAGCTGCACGCACCTCCGGAGTCCGGCGCGCCCCCCCCGCACTGGCTGCCGATGAACGAGGTGCTGGACAGCGAGTCGCTGCTCCACTGGCTCAACCGCTACCCTGGCCGTGAGGCCCACCCGGAGCACCTGCGCGCCGCCATCCGCCTGGGCAAGGCCATCCGCGAGTACCAGGTGCCCGCGTACGTCGTGGACACGGCGGACGAGAAGGTCCTGCGCATCATCTTCAAGCGCCTCAACACCGCGGGCCGCCCGCTCACGGACGAAGAGGTGTTCAACGCGCTGTACGTGGGCTCACGCTCGCTGAGCCTGGAGTCGGTGACCGAAGGGTTGAAGGAGCTGGGCTTCGGCAGCATCCCGGAGTCGCTGCTGCTGCGCGCCGTGCTGGCCGTGCGCGGCCTGGACTTCACGCGGGGCTATCAGGAACAGCTCAACCAGGACGACGAGCTCACGGAGACCGTCCGCCGCACGGACCGGGCGCTCCGGGACGCCATCGTGTTCCTCAAGCGCGACGCGTTCATCCCGCACTTCAAGCTGCTGCCCGCGCCGGAGAACTCGCTCGTCTTGCTGACGCGCTTCTTCCAACTGCACCCGGAGCCGTCACCGCGCTCGCGAGAGCTGCTGTCCCGCTGGTTCTGGCGCCACATCGTCTTCGGCGGCTGGGAGCTGAAGCCCCCGGAGGCCCTCCAGGTCTTCGCGGCCATCCGCTCCGACGAGGAGCGCTCCATCCAGGCGCTGCTGACCCAGGTCCCGCCTCCGCTCATCCGCTGGTGGATGGAGACCGGCATGCCGGTCATCCCGCACACGTCCATGCGGCCGCCCCTGGTCCTGCGCATCGCCATGCTGTCCCTCCAGCCCCGGGACCTGCTGACGGGCGGGGTGCTCGAACCCGGCGAGGTGCTGGCGGAGGGCGAGGGCTTCCAGCGCCTCCTGCCCCTCGAGGGCGACTTGCGGTGGGCCATCGCTTCACCCCAGGGCCACCGCGCGCTGGTGCGGGTGACGGAGCGCCCCTTCAACTTCCTCTTCCACCCGCGCATCCCAGGAGGGCTGGTCGCGAGGCTGATGGATGCGCAATCGACTCCGAGCCAGGAGGTGCTCCAGAGCCACGGCATCACCCCGGACGCCATGGACGCCTTGCGGCGCGGGGACCCCATGCGCTTCCTCCAACTGCGTCAGGCGGTGCTGGAGCCCGTGCTGCGCCAGTTCATGGAGGCCCGCACGCGCTGGGATGACTCGGACCGGCCTTCGCTCCAGTCGATGATCATCGACGACGATGAGGACTGACATGGACCCCACGCTCCCCGTGTCCACCACGGGCATCCTCGACGTCCTCATGGGCGACGTGCACGTCGGCACGCTCACGCTGCTCGCGGACGAGCGCATCGAGTTCAGCCTCTCCGAGGACTACCGCCAGCGCTACCCGCGCCCCGTGCTGGGCCAGTTCTTCGAGGACGACCTGTCGCGCCGCCACACCAGCCGCATGCGGCTGCCGCCGTTCTTCTCCAACCTGCTGCCCGAAGGCCCGCTGCGCGACCTCATCTCCGAACGCCAGCACATCGCCCGGCAGCGCGAGTTCTTCTTCATCGCCCACCTGGGCGCGGACCTCTCCGGCGCCGTCATCGTCCGGCCCGCGGGCGAGCTCGCCGGCCACGACGCGCCCCTGACGGACGCCCCCGCCGAGCCCGTGTCGGACGGTGAGCCGCTGCGCTTCTCGCTCGCGGGCGTGCAGCTCAAGTTCTCCATGCTCCGGCGAGACCGGGGCATGACGCTGCCCATGGGCGGCCTGGGCGGAGACTGGATCGTCAAGCTGCCGGACAACCGCTACGACCGCGTGCCGGAGAACGAGCTGTCCGTGATGACCTGGGCCCGCGCCACCGGCATCGACGTGCCGGAGCTCCAACTGCTCCCGGTCTCCGACCTGCACGGCCTCCCGGAGGGCATCACCCTGCGCGAGGACCTGGCCTACGCCATCCGCCGCTTCGACCGGCCGTCCCCCGGCCGCCGCGTGCACATGGAGGACCTGGCGCAGGTGCTGGGGCTGTACTCCGACGAGAAGTACAAGAAGTACAACTACGAGACCATCGCCAACGTGCTGCTCAAGGTCGCGGGCCTGGACGCGCTCCAGGAGTTCCTGCGGCGGCTGGTGTTCATCGTCGCGTGCGGCAACGGCGACGCGCACCACAAGAACTGGTCCCTCTTCTACCCGGACGGCACGCGCCCCACGCTGTCGCCCGCGTACGACTTCGTCTCCACCATCCAGTACATGCCGCAGGATCAGCTCGCGCTGAACCTGGCGAAGTCCAAGCGCTTCGAGGACGTGTCGCTCCAGAGCTTCGAGCGACTGGCGCGCAAGCTGGGCCTCGCCGACGAGGACGTCCTCCCGGTGGTGAAGGGCGCCGTGGAGGTCGCGCTCGACACGTGGACCACGCTGCGCGCGGACCTGCCCATGCCGGAGCTCTTCAAGCAGCGCATCGAGGAGCACTGGAAGCGCGTCCCGCTGCTCCAGGGCAACGTGAAGCGCAGCGCGGGCGAGCTGCGCCAGACGGTCAACGCCTTCTTCACCCTCTACAACGAGCTGCCCCGCCTGGGCCCCGGCAGCGACGAGAGCACCCGGGAGGCCCTGCGGCGCCTGTCTCCGCTGCCGCCCTCGCCGCGCGTGCTGGACCTGGGCGCGGGCACCGGCCGGCAGTCGCTGGTGCTCGCGCGGGAGCTGGGCACGCGCGTCACCGCCGTGGACCTGCACCGGCCCTACCTGGACCGGCTGGAGCGCGAGGCCCGCGAGCAGGGCATGGCGGACGCCATCGTCACGCGCCAGGAGGACATGCGCGCGTTGACGCTGCCGCCTGCGTCCGTCGATCTGCTCTGGTCCGAGGGCGCCATCTACCTGATGGGCTTCGAGCAGGGCCTGCGCCAGTGGCGGCCGTTGCTCGCGCCCGGTGGGCAGGTGGCCGTCACCGAGTGCACCTGGCTCACGGACGTCCGGCCCCCGGAGGCGGTGCGCTTCTGGGCCGCCGGGTACCCGTCCATGGGCACCGTCGCCCAGAACCGCGCCAGCGCGGAGGCGGCGGGCTTCACGGTGCTGGACACCTTCACGCTGCCCGCGTCCGCGTGGTGGGACGACTACTACACGCCGCTCCTCCAGCGCATCGAACGGCTGCGCCCCACCGCGGACGCGGCCCTGCGCGAGGTCATCGCGGCGGCGGAACAGGAGGTGAGCCTGTACCGCCGCCACGGGGACAGCTACGGCTACGTCTTCTACCTGCTGCGCTCGCGCGAGGCGTGACGCCTCAGCGGCGGCTGTTCAGGTAGTCCGCGTGCCACGCGGCGGGCAGCGCGGCCAGCACGTCCGAGGCGACGGGCCGGTGCTTCTCCCGCGCCAGGTCCGTCTGCATGCGCGCGTCACCGACCAGGAAGCCGTTGGCGATGAGCGTGTGCTCCTTCGCGCCCACGTCCACCAGCTCCGCGTCCGTGCCGAGGGTCAGGTTGTAGACCTGGCCCTTGAAGGGCACGCGCTCCACGGAGGCCAGCGTCGCCTCGCCGTCCTTCGTCACGAGCACGTCGCCCACGGCGAGCTCGCCCGCCGTCACGACGCCGCGGGTGCGGCTGACCATGGGGTGGGTGTTGGTCACGAGCACGTCCTGGCCCTTGCCCGCCTTCAGGCGCACCATGGGCTGGGACTCGGTGCCCTTCGTCACGGTGGTGACGGTGAGGGCGCGGCCGTCCGCGCTGGACAGCACGCGGTCACCGACCTTCACGGACTCCACGGGGACGGACCTGCCGTCCGCGCGCAGCACGCGCGTGCCCGCCGCGAGGCAACTGTTCTTGAAGTCCAGCACCGCCAGCCGGCGGAAGCCCACGCGCGTCACCGGGCTGAAGCCGCCGCCGGAGCGGGGGCACGTCGCGTTCACGGTGGTGAAGGCCTGCATCGCCACGTCCTGCTCGTGCGCCAGGCAGTCCGTGCCCAGGTCCATCAGCCCGTTGAAGGGGATGCTGGACGCGTCCGGGCCGGTGCCCAGCGGCAGGCTGCCCGTGAGCACCACCGTGCCCGGCGTGGTGGCCGTGACGTTGTTGACCTTGCAGCGGCCACCCGCGCTGAGGAGGACGATGTTCACCTCGCTCTTCACCGCCGTCACGGTGCAGTTGGACGGCAGGCCCGTCACGTAGGTGCCCCGCGCCGGCAGGTACAGCTTCGCGGAGTTGAACGCGCCCGGCGTGGGCCAGTAGGCCGTGGTGTCCGGCAGCCACTTCTTCGCGGCCACGGACGTCAGGGCGTTCACCGCCGCCACGCCCGTGTAGCCGCCCGCGAAGGCGGTGATGTTGCCGGCCGCGTCCTTCTTCGCCAGCGTGTAGTCGCAGTCCAGCGCGCCCGTCGCGGAGCCGCGCTCCAGGCAGGTGCGGATGGCGTTGCCCGCCAGCCCCGTGCCGATGAGCTCGCGCGGGTGGTCGAAGTTCAGGCCCGGCGGCAGGAGCAGCACCGTGGTGTCCGCGGTGGAGTAGAAGGTCTCCATCCGGCCGCTGGCCTCGTCGTAGGCCATGGCCACCGAGTCGTAATACAGGACCCGGTCCGGACCCGCGTCCAGCACCACGTTCAGCGGATCCGTCTCCAGCGTCTTGGCCAGGTAGTCCTCCGTGGCCGTCGTGGCCAGCAGTTGGAACTCCTGGCGGTCCGGCGTCGTGGAGTACGCGTTGAAGTCCACGTAGGAGTAGTCCGCCCCGCCAGCGCAGGTGAGGTAGCCCGAGCCCTGGAACGTCGTCTCACCGCCGCCGTGAGCAATCTCCTCCAGGGGCAGCAGGTGGCCGCACCACTCGGCGGTCGTGGTCTGGGCCTTCACCTGGCCGGAGGCCTTCTCCGTCAGCACGCGCTCGCGCTGCCGCGACAGGGTGGAGAACAGGCGAGGCGAGTTGGCCGGCGTGTTGCCCGCTGCCTCCAGGCGCTTCATCAGGAAGGCGTACTGGTCCGCGTCGCCCAGGTCGAGCGGCATCTGGGTGGCATCCGCGTGCTGCTGCTTCCACTGCGCGTACAGCTTCGACATCTTCAGCGCGTCGCGGGCCCGGTCCTGGCGCACGGCGGCCGTCGGCGCTTCGCGCGGGGGCTCGGCCGTGCAGCCGGCCATGAGGGGAGTCGAGAGCACCATCGCGGACAGGACGAGGCGCTTCCAGTTGGGGGTGACGTGGAGCATCGGGGAACTCCGGAACCGGACGCCTTCTCACCATGAGTGCTGGCTCGGTTCACATTGAGTATGCTCCTGGAAGTCCTGGATGTCCCATGAAATCAGACTGGAGTCTGTGACATCCGCGTGCCTGTGATTGGGCGGGTGGGGGCGACAGGGATTGAGACATCCCGGAGCAGGCGGGGCCGGGGAGGTGGCGCGGGAGGGGACGAAGGGAGAGGATGGGCGGCCCATGCCGGCCCCCGCCCCCCGAGCCGTCCCCGCCGGGGACACGCCCTCCGACGCCTCGCTGACGCTGCTGAGCATCCCCGGCGGGACGCAGGCGGAGGTGGATACTTACTGGCTGGAGCACGTGTACCAGGGCGACCGGCTGCCCCAGCTCACCCTGCGCGCGGTGCTCCTGGGCGCGGGGCTGGGCGTGCTCACCTGCGCCACCAACCTCTATGCGGGCCTGAAGACGGGCGTGGCGTTCGGCGTGGCCGTGACCGCCGCGCTGCTCGCGTCCGCGGCGCATGGGGCGCTGCGGCGCTTGGGCCCCCGCGCCGCCGGCAGCCCGCTGTCCCTGCTGGAGCTGGGGTGCGCGCAGACGGTGGCGTCGTCGGCGGGGTACGCGACGGGCGGCGCGCTCGTGTCGGTGCAGGGGGCGTGGCTGTTGACGACGGGGCACCACCTGCCGGGTGTGACGCTGCTGGCGTGGACGTTCCTCCTGTCCGCGCTGGGGGTGCTGTTCGCGGTGCCGCTCAAGCGGCAGTTGGTGGACCGGGAGCAGCTCCCGTTCGCGTCCGGGACGGCCGCGGCGGCCACGGCTCGCGCGCTGCACTCGGGAGGGGAGGCGGCGGGGCCCCGGCTGCGCATGCTGGGCGTGGGCGGGATGATCGCGGGTGTGTTGACGCTCGCGCGGGATGGGTTCGGGCGCGTGCCGTATGCGTATGCGTTTCCCGGGACGTGGGGTGGGGTGTCGCTGGAGCGGTTGGGGTTCGCGCTGGAGACGGGGTTGATGCCGGTGGGCGGAGGCGCGCTGTTGGGCGTGCGGGTCACCGCGTCCATGTGGCTGGGGGCGCTCGTCGTCCATGGCGTCATCGCGCCCCGGTTGATGATGGCGGGGGTGGTGGCCCCGGAGGGGGATTTCCTCGCGTGGGCGCTGTGGCCGGGGGCGGCGGCGCTCACCACCGCGTCGCTGTTGCAGTTCGCGCTCCAGGCCCGCGTGTGGGGCCGGGCGCTGCGGGGGCTGCGCGGGCCGCGTCAGGCGCCGCATCCCATTGAAGCGCTCCAGGTGCCCGGGCGGTGGTGGGTGGCGGGGATGCTGGTGCTGACGCCCGCGACGGTGGCGCTGGCGCGGGTGGGCTTCGACGTGCCGGTGCCGCACGCGCTGCTCGCGGTGGCGCTGTCGTTCGTGCTGTGCCTCATCTCCTGCCGTGTCACCGGGGAGACGGACGTGAGCCCCGTGGGCGCGCTGGGGCAGGTGACGCAGCTCACGTATGGCGTGCTGCTGCCTGGGGACGTGCGCGCGAACCTGGCGACCGCGGGCATCACGGTCAACGCGGCGTCCTCCTCCGCGGACCTGCTCACGGACCTGAAGGCGGGGCACCTGCTGGGCGCGAATCCGCGCCGCGTGTTCCTGGCCCAGTTGATGGGGTGTGTCGTGGGGGCGCTGGTGGTGGTGCCGCTGTTCTACCTGCTGGTGCCGGAGCCGTCGGTGCTGGGCTCGGAGCGCTTCCCGGCGCCGGCCGCGACGGTGACGGCGGGCGTGGCGCGGGTGCTGGCGTCGGGGCTGGAGGCCGTCTCCGCGGACCTGCGGATTGCCATGGCGTGGGCGGCGGGGGCGGCGGCCGTCCTCACGCTGGGCGAGCAGGCGCTGCCGGAGCGCTTTCGCCGCTGGACGCCCTCGGCGGTGGGCATGGGGCTGGCGTGTCTGCTGCCTGCCTCCACGTGCCTGGGGTTCTTCCTGGGCGGGCTGGGGTGGGAGCTGGCCCGGCGGTGGCGGCCCGCGACGGAAGGGCCGGGCGTGACGCTGGCGGCCGGGCTCATCGCGGGCGAGGGGCTGGTGGGGGTGGGCATCGTCCTGGCGCGGGCGCTCTGGTAGCCTTCGGGCATCCGCATGCGCTGTCCGGTCTGCCACCGCCGCCTCGCGCCCGGCGCGGCGTGCCCCGTGAATGGCGTCGCCGCCGGGGCCGGTGTCCCCCTGGAGCCGCTGGCGATTCCCGACGTCCCCGGCCTGTCCGGTGCCGCCCTGTTGGGGGTGGGGGGCTTTGCCCACGTCTTCACGGCGGTGCGCGAGTCGGACGGCCGCGAGGTGGCGCTCAAGGTGGGGCTGGGGCCGCACCATGCGCGCTTCGCCCACGAGGCGGAGGCGCTCCGGCGCGTCGGGCCTCCCACGGTCCCGGAGGTGCTGGAGGAGGGGCGGGTGGGGGGCAGGCCCTTCCTGGTGCAGGAGCTGCTGCGAGGGCAGACGCTCGCGGCGTGGATGGCGGCGCTGCCAGGGACGGGCGCGGCGTCCGTGGCGCGGGTGCGGGAGCTGCTGACGGGGCTGTGTCCGGCGGTGGCGCGCGTGCACGCGGTGGGGGTCGCGCACCGGGACCTCAAGCCGGAGAACATCTTCCTGCGTGAAGGTGGCGCGCTGAGCCTGTTGGACTTCGGGCTCGCGCGGTGGATGGACGCGGGGCCGGCGGAGGAGGCGGGGAACCGCGCGGGCACGACGGTCTACATGGCGCCGGAGCAGTGCCTGGACGCGCGCGGGGCGGGGCCGGCGGCGGACCTCTACGCGTTGGGAGTGCTGCTCTTCGAGCTGCTCACGGGGACGCCGCCGTTCCACGGCACGCCGGACGAGGTGCGCGAAGGCCACGTGAGCCAGCGTCCGCCGCGCGTGTCGGAGCGGGCCCCGGTCCCGGTGGCGCTGGACGCGGTGGTGGCGCGGTGTCTGGCCAAGGAGCCGGCGGAGCGGTACGCGAGCGCGGAGGAGGTGCTGGCCGCGTTCGAGGCGGCGTGCGCGGAAGGGCCTTCGCTGCCTGCTGTCGTCGGGGCGAGGGATGCGCGGCCGGCGCAGGGGCTGGCGACGTTCGCGGGCGCGCGGCCGGTGGCGGTGCTGGGGCTGCGCACGGCCGCGTCGGTGGAGGGGCTGGCCGCGACGCTGGAGCCGTTTGGCGGAGTGGTGGCGCGGGTCGCGGCGGGTGGCTACCTGCTCGTCTTCTGCGAGTCGTTGTCCGCGGAGGCGAACGTGCGCGCGGGCGCGCTCGCGGCGCGGCGGCTGGTGGAGTCCGGAGAGGCCTCGGCGGTGCTGCACGTCGCGGTGCTGTACGTGCATCCGGGCACCACGTTGCCGCGCATCGCCGGTGCCGCGCTGGAGCGGCCGGAGACGTGGTGGGGCAGGGCGCTCGCGCAGGGCGAAGTGCGGGTGACACCGGAAGCGGTCGCGCGGCTCGAGCCCGGTTGGATCGAGCCCGTCACCGGCGAGTCCACTCCGTCGCATGCGGCCAGAGAGGACGAACTCGCCGCGACGGGTGACGCCGCTGTGCCGCGAGCGGCCGTGGAGGGGACAGGCGGAGCGGTCTTCCGTCTGCGCCTCCATGACGAGGACGGCGCTCGCGTTGATGGCGAGCCCCCTCCATTCGTTGGCCGCGACGCGCTGCTGGAGGCACTGAGCGCGGACGCTGCGCGGAGCCTGTCGTCCTCGGCTCCGGGCCTGGGCGTGCTCACCGGCGAGGTGGGGCATGGCAAGTCACGGTTGCTCAAGGCGCTCGCGGTCCAGTTGGAGTCCGCGGGCCACGCGCGGGTCGTGCGTCTGCGCGCGCCCCCTCCTGATGCGTCGCTGTCCAACTCCCTGCTGGATGCCCTGCGCGCCGTCGTGGGCCGTCCTTCCGCGGAGCCCCGCATCCTGGCCGAGGCACTCCTCGCCCAGGCCCGTGAAGCCCCGCTCGTGCTTTTGCTGGACGACGCGCACCTCGCGGATCCCTTGAGCCTGGATGTGCTCGAACGCGCCACGCTCGCAGGGCCTCGGGCACCCCTTTGGATCTGCGTCGCTGGACGTCCTTCGCTCCTGGGCCTGCGTCCCCACCTGGGCGAGCGCAGCGCCCACGTCTCCCGCCACACGTTGCCGCCCCTGTCGCCGGAGGCGAGCCGCGCGGTGCTCGTCCACCTGCTGCGCCCCGCGGAGCACATCCCCGAACCCGTGCTCGCGCGCCTGGAACAACTGGCGCAGGGCGTGCCCCTGTCCCTCGTCGAGCTGGCTCGCGCGCTCCGCGCCGCCGGAGCCCTGCGCTCGGCGCCAGGGGGCGGATGGTACGTCGCGCCGGACGCGCTGCTGGACGTCTCCGTCACGCCGCTCTTTGAACGGCTGGCCCCGCGCGTGCTCGCGGGCCTCCCGGAAGCCCACCGGGTGCTCGCGCGGCTGTGCGCGGTGCTGGGCACGGAGGTGGATGTCGCGCGCGTGGACGCAGCCCTGCGCCACCTGGCCGCTGGACCGGAGCTGTCTCGCGTCGCCGCGCTGGACGCGGGCGCGGGCCTGCAACGGCTGACCCGCGCGGGCCTCCTGCGGCCCACCGGCCCGGGCCGCTTCGCCTTCCGCCACCCGCTCCTGCGCGAGGCCCTGGAGGCCCTGCTTCCTCCCGCGCCCCGCCGCGCGCTGCACGCCGCCGCGCTCAAGGCCAGCGTAGGCGACGACGTGGCGGAACGCCGCCGCCGGGCCCACCACGCGGCCGTCTGCGGCGCCCACCTGGAGGCCTCGCGCGACTACCTGGCGCTCGCGGAGGAGGCCCGCTCCGGACACCTTCCCGTGGAAGCGGAGCAACACTACACGCGCGCGCTCGCGCTCCTCCCGGAGTCCGACGACGCGCGCCGGGCCCAGGCGCTCGCGGGACGGGGCAAGGTGCGCCACCGCCTCCAGCGCTTCCGCGAAAGCCTCGCGGACCTGTCCGCCGCGCGCGCCCTGGCCCGCGTCCGGGGCGACGCCGCGCTCGAAGTGGACCTGCTGCTGGAGGAAGCCACCGCGCGCGACTGGATGGAGGACTCGGAGGGCTCCGCCGCCTGCACGCGCGAAGCGCTCGACGCCATCGAACCCCTGGACGCGCCGCGCCTGTCCCTCCGCTGTGGCCTCGCCCGCGGCCGCCTGCACGTGCGTCAGGGCGAGTGGGCCGCCGCGGCCCGCGTGCTCACCTCCACCGCCGAGGGCGCTGAACGCGCCAGGGATCACGAGACGCTGGTCGTCTCCCTGGCCCTGCTGGGCGCGGCCCTCACCTTCCTGGACCGCGCACCGGAGGCCGCCGAACGCTTCGACGAAGCCCTGGAGCGCTGTGAGGCCGCGGGCGACGGACTGCACAAGGCCGCCGTGCTGTGCAACCGCGTCCTCTTGTGGCTCCGCCAGGGAGACGTGCCCCGCATGGAGGCGGACCTGCGAAAGGCCATGGCCCTGGGCCGGGAGCTGGCCCACGCGCAGATGGAGCGCTGGTCCACCTTCAACCTGGCGGAGGTCCTCTACATGCAGGGCCGCCTGGACGAAGCGCTCCCCCTCGCGCAGCGAGCGCACGAACTGGGCGTGCGCTTCTTCCGCGAACACCCCGTGCCCGTGGACGCGCTGCTCATCGCCCGCATCCAGGCCGCCGCGGGAGACGAGGCGGCGGCGGCCCGCCAGCTCGCCTGGATTTCGGAGCGCTGTCCGCCGGAGTCCCTGCCGCCCACCGCCATCATGCGGCGGCTGGTGGAGATCCAGGTCCATCAACAGGCCACCGGCGCCTTCCGTGCGGCGGACTGGGCCGCGCTCCACGCGGAGGCGGACGCGCTGGCCTCGCCGGATGAGAAGGCGGAGATCCTCCTGCAGGCCACCGGCATCGCGCGCCGCACGGGCGCCATGGAAGAAGCCCGCGCGTGGCTCGAGCGCGCCAGACCCGCCGTGGCGGAAGCCCCGCTGTGGTCTACGCGTTTCCACGCATTGCGTGCCGCGCTCGCACCCGCAGCGCTGTAACGGGAAGCGCTACACGGTGCCGCGCACGTAACCTTTCGCGCTACAGGGAGACAAGAAGGCCGCGCCTGGGGTTTCCTTCCCCTCCCATTTCCGAATCCTGCCCAAGGAGTGTTCGCGCGATGGCCTCCTCCGTCCTCCGAGTCCCCTGGTGTTTCCTGTTGCTGGCCCTGACCGGCTGCGAGCCCGCGCTCCCGGAAGACACCACCTCCAGCGCCGACGCGGACGTGGCGCTCGGCAAGAGCGAGGCGGACATCCGCATCGCCAACTCGCTCCTCACGCGGGAGCTGGTGCTCAACGCCATCGCCGCGAACCACGACGCCAACGAGGCGCTGTCCACCCACTCGCTGGAGTCCCTCTTCGACCCTGACGTGATGAGCCCCGGCGCGGACAGCGCGCTCGTCAACCACCAGCTCCGCGACCCGTACGCGCAGCGCTTCATGGCGTACCTGGTGAGCTGCGCGCTGGGCGAGGGGGAGACGCTCGAATGGCTCAACCCCTTCCTGTCCGCCGGCTCCCAGCGCAGTGAATGGGCCGGCTCCGCGGGCCTCTGCCCGTGGTGGCGCACGCAGGCGCCGGGCGACGCGTGCCTCCGGCGCGTGACGGCGTGCCTCCTGTCGCGCAACAACGGCCTGGGCTACCGCGTGGAGCTGTCCATGCGCGGCGAAATCCGTGAGCCCGCGGCCTCCATCGCGGAGCCGTTCTCGCTGGACCCGTGGTCGGTGCCGCTGGACCAGGTGCCGACCGCGACGTCGTCGGTGAACAGCGCCGTGCCGTGCGGCTCCCAGACGCTGGGCGCGGATCGGGACTGCGGCTGGAAGATGCACTCGGTGGGGTGGTGCCCGGCGAACCAGACCATCTCCGTGGGCGCGGGGGGCCCGGCGATCTGCCCGTCCGGGACGCCGCTGGGCTCCAGCTCCGAAGCGCGCATGGTGCTGCGCGTGTGCCGGGGCATCGCCGGCTGCGACAAGGCGGACGCGCGGCACGTGGAGTCCAGCCAGGGGTGCGTGCCGGAGTCCACGGACCCCTCGTCCTCCACGGACACGGACCCCTCCGTGACCTTCACCTGCCCCGCGGCGGGTGGGTACTTCACGGTGATGACCGCGCCCTGGGACAGCGACGTGGAGGGCACGGCGACCGTGGGCGTCTCGGCCGGCGTGCAGGCGCCGCTCTCCGAGCGCGCCGTGTACCGGGTCCGCGAGGGCGCCTTCTACGGCAACCTCTTCGGCGCGGAGGCGCTCCGCGGCGACATCAACGTGACGGTGACGTTGGTGGCGGGGTCGAAGGACCGCTACACCGTCAACCGCCCGAAGGGCCGCCAGTCGAAGCCCATCTTCAAGGACCTCTACTCCTGCTACGACCCGGGCTGGGTGTACGGCCGGGCCTACGCGACCTACCGCGTGTGCGCGCTGCCGGGCACGGAGGAGGACTGCGCGGCCACCGTGACGGGCCCGTGCTGGACCCCCGACGCGAGCATCGCCCGCCAGTGCAAGACGCAGGACGGCCCGCTGCTGGCGGGTGACGGCGACTTCGAGCTCTGCAAGGACACGTCCGGCCGCGTCTGGGAGGAGCCCATCACCGTCTACCTGAATGGCGCGTGCGACCTGGTGGATGAGCAGCACCGCGACCTGTGCAAGCGCTGGACGGAGCCCCCGCCGCCGCAGGAGACGTCCCGGGGCAAGTGGTAGCCCATGGCGGGCAACGGCGAGGAGTCCCTCTATGGCGAGGAGCTGCGGCCCGGGGCGCTCGTGGGCGAGTGGGTCGTGGACCGGGTCCAGGTCCACGGCCCGGTGTCCGCGCTGTATCGGGCGCGGCACGCGCGGTCCGGCGTGCCCGCGGCGCTGAAGGTGCTGCACCCGCAGGTGGCCGCGGCGGCGGTGGCGCTGCGGCGCTTCCGGCGTGAAGCGGCCACGCTCCAGCGGCTGCGCCACCCGCACATCGTCACGGTGCTGGGGTACGGCGAGCTGTCGGACGGCCGTCCCTTCATCGCCATGGAGTGGCTGGAGGGACAGGACCTGGCGGCGGAGCTGGCCACGCGAGGGCCCCTGTCGCCGCGCGAGGTGCTGGAGGTGATGGAGCAGGTGGGCGCGGCGCTGCGGGTGGCGCACGCGGCGGGCGTGGTGCACCGCGACCTCAAGGTGCAGAACGTGGTGCGGCTGGCACCGGGGCGCGGTGGCCCCGCCGTGAAGCTGGTGGACTTCGGCGTGGCGAAGGGGCTGGTGCCGGGCGCGCCGGGCAGCTCGTCGCTCACGCACACCGGCGTGGTGCTGGGCACGCCGCTGTCCATGGCGCCGGAGCAGATCCGCGGCGAGGTGCCGGACGCGCGCACGGACCTGTACGCCGCGGGCGTGCTGCTCTTCCAGTTGCTCACGGGCATGCCGCCCTTCCAGGGCACCACGCGCCACGACGTGGAGCAGCAACACCTGCACGCGCCGCCGCCACGTCCCGGAGAGCACGCGCCGGTGTCCGCCGCGCTGGACGCGGTGGTGCTGCGCTGTCTGCGCAAGGCGCGCGAGGAGCGCCACCCGGACGTGGACGCGCTCCTGGAGGACCTGCGGGGCGCGGTGCTGGGAGGCGCGGCGCCGGTGGAGGTGCCGCGCGCGGTGGGCCTGTACGTGGAGGCCCGGCTGACGGGAGCACTGGACGCGGGCGCCATGGAGGACCTGGACGCGAGCCTGGAGCGCGCGAGCACCCTGGCGCGCGAGGCCGGGCTGGAGGTGCGGGTGATGGGCGGCGCGTGCCTGCTCGCCGTGGCCAGCCTCCCGGACGACGTGCGCCGGGAGCGGGAGCTGCGCGCACGCGTGCTGGACGTGGGGCTCGCGCTGACGGGCCAGGGTCCCTCCGACGCGCGCCTGCACGTCACCGTGCACGTGGACCGGCTGACGTCACGCGAAGAGGCCCACGGCTGGACGGAGTCCACGGCCTCCGCGTGGGACGGGGCGGGCGGGGAAGGGGGCCTGCTCCACCTGCCCGGCTGGGTGCGGGACGACGCGGAAGCCGCCACGCCCATCGTCACCGGCGCGGCGCTGCGGGGGCTGGAGGCGGACTTCATGGCCAGCCCGGTGCCGGAGGCTCCCGAGCGCTGGCGGCTCTCCTCCCGGCGCTGAAGCCGCCTACGGCTTGATGCCGTGCCTGCGCAACAGCCGGTAGAAGTGCACGCGGTCCATGCCGGCGGTGACGGCGGCCTGGGCCACCTTGCCCTGGTGCTTCTCCAGGAGCGCCCGCAGATATCGCCGCTCGAAGTCGTCCACCACGCGCCGGCGCTGCTCCGCGTATGGCCGCGACAGGTCCAGCTCCAGCGGGCTGCCCTCCGGGCGCGAGTCCTCCTCCGCCAGCGGCAGCGCGTCCTCGAACACCAGGCAGCGCTCCAGGTGGTTGCGCAGCTCGCGCACGTTGCCCGGCCACGCGGCGTGCCTCAGGCGCGACAGGAACTCCGGCGTGCGCAGCGCGCCCGTGCGCTCCGGATCCGCGCCCAGCGACGCCAGGATGCCCGACACCAGCATGGGCAGGTCCTCCGGCCGCTGGCGCAAGGAGGGCATGGCGATCCTCAGCACCGCGAGCCGGAAGAAGAGGTCCGAGCGGAAGCGGCCCGCGTTCACCTCCGCGCGCAGGTCGCGGTGCGTGGCCGCGATGAGCCGCACGTCCACCGGCTGGTAGGTGTTGCTGCCCACCCGGCGGATCTCCCGGTTCTCCAGCACGCGCAGCAGCTTGGGCTGCAGCTCCGGGGGCAGTTCGCCAATCTCGTCCAGGAAGACGGTGCCGCCGTCGGCCTCCTCGAAGACGCCCGCGCGCCGGCTCACCGCGCCGGTGAAGGAGCCCTTCTCATGGCCGAACAGCTCGCTCTCCAGGATGTGCGCGGGGATGGCGCCGCAGTCCACCACCAGGAAGGCCGCGTCCTTGCGCCGGCTGGCCTGGTGGATGGCGAGCGCCGCCTGGCTCTTGCCCGTGCCCGTCTCGCCCTCCAGCAGCACCGTGACGTCGCGTGCGGAGGCCCGCTCCATCATCGCGAAGCAGCCGCGCATGGCCACGGACGTGCCCACCAGCGTGCCGAAGCGCGTCAGCTCCGACAGGGGCAGCCGGTTGCTCTCCGCGCTGAAATCGAACCTCAGCACCACGCGGCCCAGCCGCAGCAGGCTGCCGCTGCGCAGGATGCCCTCCACCACCTGCACGCCGTCCACGATGACGCCGTTGAGGCTGTCCAGGTCCTTCACCTGCGGGCCCTTGGGGCCGATGCGCACCTCGCAGTGGAAGCGCGACACGGTGGAGTCCTCCACCGCGAAGTCGTTGAGCGGATGCGAGCCCACCGAGCATGTGTCCGCCGTGGACTCCCACACCGTGCCCGCGCCCGGGCCCTCCACCACGGACAGGCGGAAGCGGCGCACCGTGGGCAGGTCCCCCGGCCGGCGGGCCTGCTCATACGGCAGCGTCACGTGGAGCGCGGCCTCCTGCGCCTCTTCGTCCGGGCGCGCGCCCTTGTCCTTCGACTCCCCGGGGGCCCCGTCGACGCGGGTTCGATCCGACACAGACATGCGGCTGAAACTACCACGTCCGGGCCACCCGGGGCTGCGGCAGCCGGGTGTCCTCCAGGACACAGACGCGGCTCGCGCGCACGCAAAGCATCAGCTCAGCGTCACGTCCAGGAACATCATCAGCACGAAGCCCACCATCAGCCCTGCGGTGGCCTCCTTCGCGTACTCCTGGCGGTGGCTTTCGGGGATCATCTCGTCGCTGACGACGTACAGCATGGAGCCGCCCGCGAACGCGAGCGCCCACGGCAGCACGCCCGACGCGAACGACGTGGCGAAGAAGCCCACCAGCGCGGCCACGCCCTCCACCAGCCCCGTGTAGAGCGCCACCAGCACCGCCTGCTTGCGGCTGTACGCCACGCCCATCAGCGCCAGCGCGACGACGAAGCCCTCCGGGATGTCCTGCAGCCCGATGCCCACGAGGATGGGCACGGCGATGGTCATGGAGCGGCTGCCCACGCCGGTGCCCACCGCCAGGCCCTCCGGGAAGTTGTGCAGCGCGATGGCCAGCACGAACAGCCAGATGCGCTTCAGGTTCACCGCCTCCGCGTTGCCCTCCTGCCCCTTGATGAAGTGCTCGTGGGGGATGAAGCGGTTGCACAGGTGCAGGAACAGGCCGCCCACCAGCATGCTGCCGCCCACCACCAGCGCGGGCACGAAGCGCGACGTGGAGCGCTCCTCCGCCAGGTGGATGGCGGGGACGACGAGCGAGAAGGCCGTGGCCGCGAGCATCACGCCCGCGCTGAAGCCCATCAGCACGTCCTTGGTGCGCTGGGAGATGCCGCCCATGGCCAGGGCGGGCACGGCGCCCAGGCTGGTGGACAGGACGGTGACGGCGCTGCCAACGAGCGCCAGGGCGAGGGTGGACGAGCCGAAACCGCTGTCGGACATGGCCCCCTCAACCTGTCGCACTCCCCGCCGCCCGGCCACCTTTTCAGCAGGGGCCGGGCACGAGGGATGCCCGCCATGGAACAACCGCGCCGGGAGGGACGCACTCAGGGCGACAGGCGCTGCTTCTCCCGCTGGATGAGGTGCCACTCCTGGAGGTTCTTCTGGAGCGCGGACAGCCACGCGTCGATCTCCGGATCCAGGCGCTTGTCCACGCCGCGCAGGGACTCCAGCAGCGGCCGGGCGCCGGACTGGCCCAGCCGCGCCAGGCCCTCCAGCGCGGACTTGCGCACCGCCAGGTCGCTGTCGCTCCGGTACAGCGACGTGAGCGAGCGGCGCGCGCCCGCGGACTCGGAGCCCGGCACACCGCCCAGCGCCTTCGCCGCCGCCGCGCGCAGGCCCGCGTCCTCCGAACGCAGTTGCTGGGTGAGCTTGCGCACCACCTCCGGGCTCGCGGCCTCCATGGAGACCTCGCCCAGCAGGCGCTTTGCCAGCGCGGGGTCGTCCGTGGCCGTGGCGACCTTCACCGCCGCCTCCGCCAGCTCCGGGTTGTGGCCGAAGTAGATGCCGGCGCTCTCCGTCACCAGGTTCTCCACCACCGCCTGACGCACCTCCGGCGCGCTGTCGCGCACGAGCTGCTCGTAGTTCACCACGTCGCCGTTCTTCGCCATGAACTCCACGGACGGGGAGCCCTGGAGCGCACGCACGGCGGCGGCGCGCAGGCCGGGGTCCGCGTCCTGGCTCGCGCGGGAGAGCAGCGGCTGGAGCAGCTCCGGCTTCTGGGCGTTGCTCGCCTTGGTGGCCAGCGCCGCGCCCACGGCCTCCAGCACGGCGGGGTCGCGCTCCTGGCTCACCACCCGGCCCAGGGCCTCTGGCGGCAGGGCGATGGCGGCCTCCTTCAAGCGCAGCCGCGCGTACTTGCGGTACGCGGGCGAGCCCGTCCGCATGGCCACGCGCACCTCGTCCAGCATGCCCTCCACCGTGCAGGCCGTCCGGGTGGGGACGGCGACGGGCGCGCCCTGCGCCAGGGCCAGGCCGGGCAACAGCGCCAGCCAGAGCACCCCGGCCTTCTTCGTTCGCGAGCCCATCAGTGCGGCGCTCCTTCCTCGACCACGCAGTCGTGGTGCTCCTTCTTGCCCAGCCAGATGCGCGCGAAGTCCGTGGTGCCGCTGGCGTACAGCGCCTTGAAGTCCAGATAGTCCTGCCGCAGGCGCGGGTCCTTGCGCGCGAACTCCTCCACCAGGGGCAGGGCGTCCGCGCCGGCCGCGCGCACCGCGAAGCGCAGGAAGGCCCATCGCACGCACAGGTCCTGCTCACCGTCGAAGGCGGCGCGGTACGCGGCCAGGGCCTTCTGCGGGTCCTCCGTGACGGCGAGCCGGAAGGCGGCCATCTCGCGCACGTCGCGCTCCTTGTCGGTGCGCATCACCTTGGAGAGCGCGTCGATGGAGTCCGGGTCGAGCAGCGGGTCGGAGTACGACGGCATCTCCAGCGCGAGCAGCCGCACCGCCGTGTCCTCCGACGTGGTGCCGATGTCCAGCAGGTCCTTCCAGTACGGCGCATACGTGCCGGTGCGCTCGTAGTCCTCCTTCATCACCCGGCCCAGCGTGCGTGTGGCCACCCACGCGGCCGAGTCCGCGGAGTCATCCAGCGCGATGGCCTTGAGCCGGCCGCGCGTCTCCGGCGTGAAGCGGTGCTGCGTCTCCAGCGCGTCCAGCGCGGAGGCGCGGTCCGTCGTGGCCAGCGACTTGTCCTCGGCCACGGACATCAGCTTCTCCGTGACGCGCGGGTGGCGCACGGCGGGCGCGGCCTTGAGGGCCTCCAGGTAGATGGCCGGCTCCGGCGGCGCGGCGTTCACCGCCCACGCCACCAGTTGCAGCGCGCGATCCGGGTCGTTGCCCACCAGCTCCGTCAGGCGCTCCTGGAGGTAGGCCACCAGCGCGGTGTCGCGCGCCTGGATGGCGGCGGCCACGGCGGCGTGCAGCGACTCCAGCGTCGCGGACCTGTCCAGCGCGGCCAGCCCGTCCCAGCACCCGGGCATGGGGATCTCCTCGCGCGGTCCGGTGCGCGCGGCGGACGGAGTCGTCGCGGTGGCCGCGTTCCCGGCGGCGGCCGTGGGCACGGAAGGCGTCGCCGCGACGGGCAGCGGAGGACCGGCGTCATTGCTCCCGGCCGAGCCCCGCCACCACACGACGCCCAGGGCGACGAGGAGGACGAGGCCGGCGAGCGCGACCTTGAAGAGGGGACGGGAGGTCATGTCGAAGGGGGCTCACACGGTGAGGGAGGGAAGGGCGCACGCGCGCCGGAAACAGCCGGGCGGGGCACACGTGGCCCCCGCCCGGAGCCACACGGGCTACAGCGTGGGGACGCCCAGCCGGTTGTTGCAGTAGGCGTTGGTGCCGCACGTGGTGCCGACGCTGGTGTACCAGGCCGACTTGCGCGTGCCGTACTGCCGGTTGTCCGCGTGAACGTGCGGGCCGGTGGCGTTGCCCGTGCCGCCCACGAGCCCCAGCGCGCAGCGGTCGCACGTCTTCGTGCCGGAGCTGACGTTGGCGTAGAAGTGCAGTTGGCGGAAGTCCCAGCCGCTCGCGCCGGACACCACGTAGTAGTTGCCCGCGCCGCCGTTGCAGGTGGAGCCGTAGCAGGCCCCCGCGCAGCCGCCGTAGTAGTAATAGTAGTAGTTGCCCACCAGCATGCCCCGGTGGTTCCACTCGCCGCAGGTGCCGTTACCGATGTCCAGCGCCGTGTGGCTGCTCCCGGTGCAACTGTAATAGGTGGTCGAGTTCACGTAGGCCGCCGTGTCGCAGATGGGGCCGTTCGCCGTGGCCGCCACTCCCGGTCCGGCCCACGCCGCGGCGGCCAGCGCCACCCCGGCGGACAGCAACGTCTTCAGCTTCATGCGGTGCTCCCTCCCGTCATCCGTCCTCCGTTCCCCGACGAATGGGGTGGAGGCGGTGAAGCTGTAATACATGAAAAGCTGGAAACCATCTCGGGAATTGGGAATTGAGAAACACAACGATTCCAGGGGCTTCCGTGCCGCGCCGTGTCGTTTTCCGGCAGCCGACGCAACTGGCGGCAAACGTTCACGACAATCTGGAATGTCGGCGTTCGGCCGACCCTGGCGACCCGCCGCCGGGACCCTCAGGCCAGGTGTCTCCGTCACCTGGGAGAAGCGACATGACCACGATTGGCAAGCCCGGCTCGCGCACGACGTCCCCTGTCAGCACCCCGCAGCCGAAGACGCTCGCGACGCCCGCGAAGCCCAACGCGGTGAAGGCCGCCGTCACGCAGCGGATGTCGGACGGCTTCGACGCCGGGCCCCGCGCGGGGGCGCGCCCCCCGTTGTCGGAGGTGCGCACCACGGAGACGGCGCTGAAGAAGGACAAGGACGGCGGCGGCTTCCTGGGCGGCATCGCGTCGAGCGTCGGTTCGGCCCTCGACAAGATTGGCAAGGGCGTGGCGAAGGCGCTCGCGCCGCAGGTGAGCACGAACGCGGACGGGCGCACGGTGGTGGACCTGGGCGCGGGCAACAACACCGCGACGGTGTCGCAGAACAAGGACGGCGGGCTGACCATCAAGTCCGGCAGCGACACGGTGACGCTGACGGCGGAGCAGGCCCGGGGCGCCATCATCAACGGCGGCGCGGGCAACGACTCCATCACGGTGGACAAGAGCGTCACGCAGGACATCACCCTGGATGGCGGTGAGGGCGACGACAAGCTCACCGGCGGCGCGGGCAACGACACGCTCATCGGCGGCGCGGGCAACGACACCGTCATCGGCGGTGAGGGCAACGACACGCTGAGGGGCCAGGACGGCGACGACTACCTGGAGGGCGGCGCGGGCGACGACCGCGTCTACGGCGGCGAGGGCCGCGACGTGCTCTACGGCCTGGACGGCAATGACACCCTGTCGGGCGGCAAGGGCCGGGACTACATCGACGCGGGCGCGGGCAACGACCGGGCCTTCGGCGGCGAGGGCGATGACCAGGTCATCGGCGGGCGCGGCGACGACACGCTGTCTGGCGGCGCGGGCAACGACGCGGTGGCGGGCGGCGAGGGCAAGGACACGGTCCGGGGCGGCACGGGCACGGACAAGCTCTACGTGGAGGACAACGAGGCCACCTGCGACGCGGCCGAGGGTGAGCGCGAGATCGTCGACATGACGAACGCGGACCAGCGCGGCTCCTCCGTCTCCGTGACGGGCAGCGCGGAGTTCCAGGCGCGCGTGCAGTCGGACCTGGACGCCATGCGCTCGCTGCCTTCGGGCCAGGAGCTGCTGGGGACGCTGGACGCCAGCGGCAAGAAGACGGTCATCCGCGAGACGTCCAGCGGCAACAGCGCGGGCGGCACGAACTTCAACGACGGCTTCATGAACGCGGACGGCACGCCGGGCAAGGGCACGGACTCGCAGGTGAACTACAACACCACGCGCATCTCGCTGGGCAGCGAGGAGTGGATGAACCGCCCGCCGGTGGTGGGCCTGTTCCACGAGCTGGTGCACGCCTCGGACATGAACAACGGCACGCTGGCGCTGGGCTCCAAGAACGGCACGCGCAACCTGGAGACCTCCGCGGTGGGCCTGCCCATCGACCTGGACCAGGACCCGTCCACGCCGGACGTGGTGCAGGGCGGCCGTCCCGGAGAGAACGTCCTGCGTGACGACCTGAACCTGCCCACCCGCCCGCGCTACTAGGATGCGGGGGATGAGGACGTTCCGCCTCGCTGGTGCCATCATGGCGCTGGCAATCAACGTGGGCTGTGCGCGGGCGCCGGAGCGGCCCGCGCCCCCAGCAGCGGAGCCAGGAGGACAGCGCGTGGCCCAGGCGGACGTGGAGCTGAAGGTGGAGTCGGTGGCGCGCGAGGCGGACACGCTCGCCGTCACCTACGCGGTGCACAACCGGACCCGGAAGGCCGTGCTGCTGCTGGACGGCCTATGGGACGTGGGCTTCAGCGGCCACCTCACGCTGGCGCCCGAGCGGGCCTACGTGGACCTGTCCGGCGGCAAGGTGGTGCTGTCGCGCATGTTGCTGCCGGTGCCGGAGGACCTGGCGGTGGAGGCGCCGGAGGTGCCCGCGGTCACCCGCGTGGAGCCGGGCGCCACGGCGAGCCGCCGCGCGGTGGTGCCGCTGCCCCTGCGCACCGCGCTGCCGTACCCCACGGGCCCGGAGGAGACGCGCGAGCTGTCCACCGTGCGCGAGCTGTCCCTGCGCGTGGGCTACCTGCCGGACGCGGAGGCCATTCCGTTGAGCCAGGGGAAGGACTCGCAGGGCACGCCCATCCAGACGCCGCAGTACGGGCCGGCGGTGACGGCGCAGCGGGTGCTGGACAGCGGGCCCCTGCCGGTGACGGACGCGAAGTAGGGAGCCCGGGCCCTGGCGTTGGAGGACGAACGCGATGACGGCTCCGGGCCCGTCATCGTCACCGAGGACGCGGAAGGGCGCCGCTCGCTTCGCTTCGGCGACGGGGGGGCGCGCCAGAGCGTGGTGTGGCCCGGCGAGCCGCTGCGGCTGGAGCTGCCGTACACCCGCATGGTGATGGTGGCGCTGGCGTTCGTGCCCCAGCCGGAGAACATCCTCGCCATCGGGTTGGGGGGCGGCTCCATCCCCATGTTCCTGCGCGCGGTGCTGCCGGACACGCACATCGACGTGGTGGAGCTGGACGCGGCGGTGGTGGACGCCGCGAAGGAGTACTGCGGCTTCCAGGAGGACGCGCTCCTGCGCGCGCACGTGGCGGACGGGCGGGCCTTCATCGAAGCGGACGGGCCGCCCTATGACATCATCATCCTGGACGCGTACGGGGCGGATCAGATTCCGGGGCACCTGGCCACGCGCGAGTTCCTGGGCGCGGTGCGCGCGCGGCTGACGCGGGGCGGGGTGGTGGTGAGCAACGTCTGGGAGTCCGCGGGGAACCCGCACTACGACGCGATGGTGCGCACCTACCAGGTGAGCTTCCACGGCCTGTCCCTCTTCGAGGTGCCCACCACGACCAACCGCATCCTGGTGGGGTTGGAGGGGCCGCGGCGGCTGACGCGCGAGGCGCTGGTGGAGCAGGCCCGCCGGGTGGAGCGGGAGCGGAAGCTGCCGTTCCGGTTGAGCACGCTGGTGGCGCAGCGCTACCGGCCCCTGACGCGGCGGCTGGGACGGGGGAGGGTGCTGACGGACGCGGGGCTGGGGTCCGACGGCCTCATCCCGGACGAGTGAGGCCGCTCTGCTGGCCAGTGAGCACGGCCCCGCCCGGCCGCGACTGAATCAGCGTGGCGCGCTGCTAATCTTGAAGGCTCGGTACGTGAGCATCCTTTCGGGAGACGCGATGAACGGCGCGAACGACGGACGACCCGGCCAGCCCTCTGCTCCCTCCGAGGACGAGGCGCCGCTGGAGGCCGGCGAGTCCGATGGCGCGGGCCTGGAGGCCCCTCCGAGGTCGAAGCCCATCTACGTGTTGGAGGGCAACACGCTGAGGACGCGGCTGACGCGCGAGCTGGGCATCCACTATCCCTTCGTCGGAGCGGGCATGGCGTTCGTGTCCCTGCCGCCGCTGGTGGTGGCGGTGTCGGAGGCGGGCGGCCTGGGGGTGTTGGGCGCGGCGCCGGAGCCGCCGGGCGTGCTGGAGGCGCGGCTGAAGGCCATCCAGGCGGGCACGCGGAGGCCCTACGGCGTGGACTTCATCGTGGACCGGCTGGAGCCGCACGGCTTCACGACGCGGGACCACGTGGACACGTGCATCGCGGCGAAGGTGCCGGTGGTGGTGTTCCACTGGACGCTGCCGCCGCGCGAGTGGATTCAAGCGCTGCAGGCCGCGGGGACGCGGGTCTGGGTGCAGTCAGGCACGGTGGAGCTGGCGAGGCAGGCGCTGGACGCCGGGGTGGAGGGGCTCGTCGCCCAGGGGCGGCAGGCGGGCGGCCGCAACCTGGGGAGCACGCCGACGTTGGCGTTGCTGAAGGAGCTCCGGAAGCTGACGGACACGGTGCCGGTGCTGGCGGCGGGAGGCATCGCGGACGGGTTCAGCGCGGCGCGAGCGCTGCATCACGGGGCGGACGGAGTCTGGGTGGGCACGCGGCTGGTGGCGTCCGTGGAGGCGCACGCGCACCCGCTCTACAAGCAGCGGCTGGTGGACGGGGACGCGGGCGACACGGCGATGACGACGCTGTTCGGGCCGGAGTGGCCGGGCAAGCGCATGCGGGTGATCCGCAACCGCGTGGTGCGCGAGTGGGCGGGGCGCGAGTCGAGCGTGCCGCCCACGGCGGAGTCGGAGGCCATCGGGACGACGCGGCTGTTCCCGGGCGTCCTGGACGTGCAGTACGTGATGCCGAAGTTCAGCTCGTTCCTGCCCACGCCGGACACGCAGGGAGACCTGGAGGAGATGAGTCTTCCCGCGGGAGGCGCGAGCATGGCGCGCATCGACACCGTGCAGCCCGCCGGGCAGATCGTGGTGGAGATGATGGAGCGCGCCCGGCGGTTGTTGGAGTCGCCGGAGGGGCTGGATGAGGCGGACGAGGAGGACCGGGGTTAGGGGTGTCGGTTCTATTTGGTCCAAGAACTCACTGCGTCGAAGGCTGGGACGCCAGGTGTTGGGCAAGTCGCCGCTCCCAGATGTCCAATGTTTCGCCGAGGAGCTTCCGCTCTCCCTCGGTCATGTTTGGACTGACGGAGTGCTGAATCTGGCTCAATTCCTCGCGAAGGTTCCTGGGCAACCCGATATCTCCGTTTGGATTCTGGACCCGGGCCGCGATTGCTTCCAACCGCTGCTCCAATGACTTCTTCACGGGTGCGGGTGCGGGTGCGGGTGCGGGTGCGGGTGCGGGTTGTGGCGTCACCGTCTTCGGGACTTCCGGTGCAGACTCGACGGTCTTCAAGATGGGCCGACGGGACACTGGCTTGTGACTTCGTTCCACCTGAGGAGGGTTTTTCGAAGGGGACGGGGGCGTGATGGGGGGCGGGGCCGCGGTGCCCTCCGGCGAAGTGGTGGTGGCAACGGTGGTAATGGGCGTAACCGGGTCCGCGTCTCGCGTCACAGAGGGGATGGGGACCGCCCTGGTAAGTGGCACAGGTGGTAGGACGACGTCGTGTCGCCGGGTCATCCACCAGGCCATCCCGCTGACTGCCGTCACGACCAGCACCGCACCAACGGTGGCCGCGCGGCGACGGGGCGTGGGCAATGCCTGGGTCGAGGCAGTGGGGAGGGATTCTGGCCCGACGGATGTGACCGCTTCTTCCCGCTGGGGCAGCACTCGGGGCTTTCGCTGTTCAAGCGTCGGCCCGGGCTGGGGCGTCTGGGGAATGCGGCGCAGTTGCTGACGCACGGCTTCCGCGGAGGAGGGCCTCAGCGCGGGCTCCTTCGCCAGGAGTTGGAGCACGAGCGTGTCGAACTCTGGCGGGATGCCCGCAGCCCTGGATGACGGAAGTGGAGGCTGTTGTTCGACGTGCGCGAACATCACCTGGAAGTGCTCGCCTTGGAACACGCGTGTCCCGGTGAGCATCTGGAACGCCATGAGGCCGACGGCGTAGAGGTCCGTCGCGGGCCCCACGGTTTGCCCTCGGACCTGCTCGGGCGCCATGTACTCCGGCGTTCCCAGGATGGAGCCGTCCACCGTGGTAGGGCCGTCATGGGACTCCAGCAACTTGGCGATCCCGAAATCGACCAGCTTGAGTGAGGGCGCCGAGTCTGGCGTCTCTACCAGGAACACATTGGCGGGTTTCAGGTCCCTGTGGACGACGCCCGCCTTGTGCGCCGCGCCCAGGGCCGCGAGCATTTGATCCAAGAGCCAAATCACGCGCTCGACATCAAGCCGGCCTTGCTGCCGCAGGACGGTCGAGAGGGGCTGGCCCTTCAGCAACTCCATGATGACGTAGGGGCGTCCGTCGGGCAGGCTGCCAAAGCCAAAGATGTCGATGATGCCCGAGTGCTGGATGGCGTTGACGGAGCGGGCCTCTACAAGCAGTCGTTGCTCCTGTTCGGGAGAGACGAGCTCTGCCCGCAGGATCTTGATGGCGACCTGTTTGCCGATGAGGGGATGTGCCGCCCGGTAGACGACCCCCATGCCTCCGGCTCCGATGCGTTCCTGGAGGATGTACTCCCCGAGTTGCATGCCCAGAAGTGTATCCTTCGCGTCGGCGGAGCTGGGTGGGGCAGCCGCCCTGGCTGCTTTGGGTTTCGGCTGAGGTTGGGATTTCATCAAGGTATCGGCCTGGGCTGGTAGGGGCACGGACTCTGAGCAGCGTGACGAACCGGGCGGGGGAGTCTTTCTTGGCTCACTTCATGGATCGTGCTCTGCGTTGCTCCTGTCGTGCGATAGGCGTCAGCGCGCCGGGAAGCGCTGTTCGAGGCGGTCTTCCCAGTCGTCCAGTGCGGAATTGGCCCCCTCGTAGTCCTTCACGGAGCGTGCGTAGTTCGCGGACTGTTCGATCGTATGCAGTGAGTTTTTCATCGCCGTGGACTCTGGACTGCCCGCGCTCCTGCGGTGCAACTCTGTGCGAAGCCTCTGGATGCGCTGACGAAGTTCCCTCTTCTCCTGGGAGAGCTTGGGCTTGGGCGGTGTGGGCTTGGGAGGTGTGGGCTCAGTGGGCGTGGGCTCAGGAGGTGTGGGCTCGGGAGTCGTGGGCTCAGTGGGCGTGGGCTCTACTGGACCCGCGTCGAGCACGGTTTCAGGACGAGGAGGCTCGGGAGGAGGCACGGCGCGGAGCCGGAAGACGCCGGCCCCCACGCTCATCAACACCATCGCTCCGAGCAACGCCCATCCAATGCCTGGCGGTTGGCGGATGGCCTTGAGGGCCTCTTGCGTGCTGGGCGTATGGCTGTTGTCAGCCGCTGGGAGGGGGACCTCGGTCTTCGTGAGAGACGGCGCGCGAGGCGGCGCGCGCAGCGGAATGCGCTTCAATTGCTCACGCACCGCTTCTGCGGAAGCCGGCCGTGACGCGGGACTCTTCGCGAGGAGCTGAAGCACCAGCGTGTCCACGTCATGTGGCAGTCCCGGAAGGCGTGACGATGGCAGCGGCGGCGACTGCTCCAGGTGCGCGAACATCACCTGGACGGACTCGCCCTGGAAGGGGCGCACGCCGGTGAGCAACTGGAACATCAGCACGCCCGCCGCGTAGAGGTCGGTCGCCGGCCCCACGGTGTCGCCGCGGATCTGCTCGGGCGCCATGAACTCCGGCGTGCCGATGACCATGTCATCCGCGGTCAGTGGCTTGTCGCGCGACTCCATCAACTTCGCGATGCCGAAGTCGACCAGCTTCACCGCGGCTGGAGTCGATGGCGTTTCGACGATGAAGACGTTGGGAGGCTTCAGGTCGCGGTGCACCACGCCCGCACGGTGCGCGGCGCCGAGCGCGGAGAGCATCTGGTCCATGACCCAGACGACGGACTCCAGGTCCATGGGGCGCTTCGAGCGGACGAAGTCGGAGAGCGACCGTCCCTGGAGCAGCTCCATGATGACGTAGGGACGCTCATCGGGGAGCGTCCCAAAGCCGAAGATGTCGATGATGCCCGGATGCCGGACGGCGTTGACCGCGCGAGCCTCCACCAGCAGGCGCTGCACCTGCTGCTGCGACACCATCTCGATGCGCATGACCTTGATGGCGACCTGCTTGCCAATCAGCGGATGCACGGCGCGGTACACCACGCCCATGCCGCCCGCGCCGATGCGCTCCTGGATGACGAACTCCCCCAACTGCGTCCCCAACAGAGGATCCGGAGGCGTGCTGACCCGCGATGGGGGGCGCATGACCTGCGTGACATCGCTTGGGGAGGAGCGAGAGCTTTTCATGGGGGGCGCTGGCGCGCGAACCATAGTCATGCGCTCCCAACGCATTCAAACATCCGCTGGCCAGCGGATCACGATGCGGAGGGGCCCCTGCGATAGGGAGAACCCCAGGGTCGTGTCTGACATCGCTTTGGGGGAACCAATGATCAGAGGGGGTATCGCACCTTCAGTTGCTCGACCCACTTGTCCATTTCTCGTTGGAGATCCATGCGCTCAGTAGCGGTCAGCTCCTGGGAGGCACGCTCATAGAAGTGCCGGAGGTCCCATTCCAGATCCAAAGAGCTACGATCGCCCGACGTCCGGCGTAGGAACTCACGGGTGAACAGCTCCACCCGGCTCGCAAGCTTCTCCTCATTGGGTGTCGTTCTTCGCAGTTCCGGCAGGGGGCCGAGGGGATGCGGTCGTGACTGCGGTTCCGAAGGAGGGACAGGCTGTGGCTTTGGTGGCCCGACCAGGGCTGGTGCGACGGCGCCCGGCGCTTCGGCGGGCAATCCCCGCCACTGATTGAAGCGCTTTTCCCATTCGTCGACACCCCCGGAGACGTCGGTCCTTTCTGTGCCGGTGCTGGCCTTGGCGGCCTGGCGCATGATCCACATCAGGTCGTTTAGAAGCTCCTTGGGGGGATTTCCTTTCGGACTCGGGGCATGGAGCTTGTTGAACAGGTTGGTCAGCCGGTCCGCCAGGCGCTTCTGGGGCTCGTTGTCCCTGGGCAGCTCGGGCATCGCGGTACGGGGCTCGGCGCTCGCTGATGCGACGGAGGGTGTCGTCGGTGGCGCCGTCTGGGGTGAAGCGGTCGTTGCCACGATGGGCGCAACTTCCGCCTCCGTGACATCCGTTATCGTGGACTTGGCTTGGCGCTCGGGAGGCGGCGCTGGAGCTTCATCGGGTGGGGCTTCTGGACTCCGCCGCGAGGGCTCCTCACGCCTGCTGCTTCCCCCCTTACTAGAGGTGCGCGACCGCGATGTTACGCCTTCAGGTTCGGGCGAAACCTCTTCGGTTCTCTCCTCAGGTGTCTCCTGTGTGGAGGGGGCGCTGCTGCCAGCGTGTTGGGGCGTTTGGGGGTGGGGAGGCTGTTCGGTAGGAACGCCCGCGTCGGGATTGGGCTCGGACGTGACCTGCACGGGAGCCTTTTCGACGGACGCGACCGGACGGCTCAGCCACCACGCCCCAGTCCCCAGTCCCACGAGCAACGCCGCGCCTCCCAGCATCCAGCCCCGGCGCGCTGGACGGAGGGCCTGGAGCGTCTCCGTCCCCAAGTCTTCAGCATCCGCGACCGCGACAGGCGTACGGGTGGCGACACTGTCCACGGCGGGCTTGGGCACAGGGACCGGGCGCTGCGTGGAAGCCTTGGGCTTCAGGCCCGGGGGCCTCGCGAAGGCCTGGGGACGCGACTCCGCGGGCACGCGCAGGAGTTGCTGCTGCACGGCCTCGGCGGAGGGGGGACGCAGGGCCGGGTCCTTCGCGAGCAACTGGAGCACCAGTGTGTCGAGTTCCGGGGGAATCCCCTCCGCGCGCGAGGAGGGCAGGGGTGGGGCCTTATCGACATGGGCGAACAGCACCTGGACCGGATCGCCCTGGAAGGGCCGCACGCCCGTGAGCATCTGGAACGCCATCACCCCCAGCGCGTAGAGGTCCGTCGCCGGGCCCACCGTGCCGCCGCGGATCTGCTCGGGGGCCATGAACTCGGGCGTGCCCAGCACGGAGCCATCGAGGGTCGTCGGGCTCTCCCTGTTCTCCAGCAGCTTGGCGATGCCAAAGTCGACCAGCTTGAGCGTGGGGGCGGCGTTCGGCGACTCCACGATGAACACGTTCGCCGGCTTCAGGTCCCGGTGCACCACTCCCGCCCGGTGCGCCGCCCCCAGCGCGGAGAGGATCTGATCCAACATCCAGAGGACGGTGGGCACATCCAGCCGACGCTGGTCCGACAGCAGCTCGGAGAGCGGCCGACCCTCCAACAGCTCCATCACGACGTAGGGGCGCTCATCCGGAAGCTTGCCGAAGCCGAAGATGTCGATGATGCCCGGGTGCCGGATGGCATTGACCGCGCGGGCCTCCACGAGCAGCCGTTCATGCAGCCGAGGTGAGACGAGCTCCGCGCGCAACACCTTGATGGCGGCTTGTTTCCCAATGAGGGAATGGGTGGCCCGGTAGACGACTCCCATCCCCCCTGCGCCAATCCGCTCGTCGACCGTGAAGTCACCAATCTGCGAAGAGAGCAGCGGATCCGAGAGGGGCGTCGTCTCCGCCGATGCGGTCTTCCGCAGGGTGAGCGTCGTCCCGTCGGGATTGGAAGGACGGTGGGTTTTCATGAGGGGATTGCGAGTGGGCGGACCATAGCCGCGCATTTCCCCTGATTCCAAACAACCCACCGGCAAGAGATGGCGCAATGGCGGGTCGTGAATGACTGGGGGGATGTTAATCCATACCCGCCAGGGCTTGTCTCCCGTTCGCTTCGGATTTCAAGTCCCGGGCTGCTCCCGCCACATGAGCGGGTCAGCGCGCAGGGAAACGCTGCTCCAGGCGGTGCTCCCAGTCGTTCAGCGCCTCCTTGATCTTGGCCAGGTCCTTGCGGGCCTTCGCCGTGGCAATGCTGTTCAGGAGCATCACCTGCTCTTCAACGATGTCCTCCGGAAGGTCATTGCCGCCGTTCCGGATCCGCATCTTCGCCACGAGGGTCTTGATTCGCCCGAGCAACTCATCCTTCTTGTCCTGGATGCTCATGGAAGGAGGGGGGAGCATCTGGGCTTGCACGGGCGGCGGGCTGGACTCTGGCAGCGTGGCGAGCGTCGTCGGCTCCTCTGGGGGCTCCGGCTTGAGCTCCGGGGCGGGCGCCAACGCTGGTGGCGGTGTCTGTGCTTCCGAGCGGGAGTCCTGCTGAAGCTGGGGCTGCGCGGGCTCCGTCCGTGCGGGTGCCGTGGCGACGTGGGCGGAAGGGGGCTCGGACGTGACCGCTGGCACGGGAGCGGGCGTTCGGTACTGGATGACTGCGGCCCCGGCCCCCAGGAGCAGCACTGCTCCCGCCAACACCCAGCGCAGGCCAGGTGATAGGCGGATGGAATTGAGCCCATCCTGCGTCGTGGTGTGCGTCACGGTGTCTCCCGCGGAAGGTGTTGTCATGGGCGTGGCATCAGGCCTCGGAAGCGACGGGGCCTGAGGCGCGGAGCGCAGAGGGATGCGCTTCAATCGCTCGCGCACGGCTTCGGCGGAGGAAGGCCGCCGCGTTGGATCCTTCTGCAGCAACTGCAGGACCAGCGAATCCAGTTCCAGAGGGAGCCCGGGCACGCGCGAAGAGGGCGCGGGAGAGCGCTCCTCTACGTGCGCGAACATCACCTGAACCGAGTCCCCCAGGAATGGACGTACGCCGGTGAGCATCTGGAACATCATCACGCCTACTGCATAGAGGTCCGTCGCGGGGCTGACGTCGCCGCCACTTCGGATCTGCTCCGGTGCCATGTACTCCGGTGTTCCGATGACGGAACCGTCGGCCGTGAGCGGGGTGTCGTGCGACTCCAGGAGCTTCGCGATGCCGAAATCGACCAGCTTCACGGAGGCCGGTGTCTGCGGTGTCTCCGCGATGAAGACATTCGCGGGCTTCAGGTCCCGGTGCACGACGCCTGCCCGGTGTGCCGCCCCCAGCGCGGCCAGCATCTGGTCCATGACCCAGACGACGCTTTCGAGCTCCATGGGCTGCTTCGCACGGACGAAGTCCGACAGCGGCCTTCCCTGGAGCAGCTCCATGATGACGTAGGGCCGTTCATCCGGAAGGCTGCCGAACCCGAAGATGTCGATGATGCCCGGATGCCGGACGGCATTGACCGCGCGGGCCTCCACGAGCAGGCGCTGCACCAGTTGCTCGGAGACCAACTCCAGCCGCAGGACCTTGATGGCGGCCTGTTTGCCAATCAGTGGGTGCACCGCGCGGTACACGACGCCCATGCCGCCCGAGCCAATACGCTGCTGAATGACGAAATCGCCCACCTGCGTGCCCAGCAGGGGATCCGGGGTTGTGCTGGGCCGGGACTGCGGCCGGACGGTTTGCCCGGCGTCGCTTCGAGAAGAGGGGTTTTTCATGGGGGCGCTGGCGCGCGAACCATAGCCATGCGCTCCCAAGGCTTTCAAACATCCCCGCCGAGGCGGTCCACGGATCCGCTGATCAGACAAGATGACCCACTCGGGTCGAGTCTGACTTCGGGAGTTTCCGATGTCAGCGCGGAAAGCGCGCCGTCAGCCGCTCCTGCCACGCATCCAGGGCCTGATGCACGGTCATGCGCTCGGTGGCGGTCTGGGCCTTCGCGGCCTCGGTGAAGATTTCCACCAATTGCTTTGTGAGCTCCGGTGCGACGTCCTGGTTCTGCGTGCGCGTGCGCAGCTCCACCACCAGCTTGTCCATGCGCTGGGCCAGCTTCTGCTCGGAGGCATTGCTCTGGGGCAGGGTGGGGAGCTTGGGAATCACGAGCGCCGGGACCCGGGGCGCCACGGGTGGCGCGACGACGGCGACGACGGGCGCAGGGGGCGCGTCGTGTAGCGCGATGCGCTGGGTCAGCTCCTTCTCGATGTCATCCAGCGCGACATGGATGCGCGTCCGCTCGGCGTCCGTCTTCGCATCCGCGGCAGCCCGGTACTGCTGGAGCAGCCTGCCGCGCAGCGCTCCCTCCGCATCCACATCCTTCGCCCGCGCCAGCAGCAGCTTGAACAGACCTGCCTGCCGCTGCTCCATCTTCTTCTCGGAGGGAGTCTCCGCAGGCAGCGGTGGCAGCTTCGTCGACTTCGCCAGGGTCGCTGTCGCGGTCTCCGCCTGCGCTTCTTCCTCAACGACCTCCGGCGGCGCCTCGGCGGGCTCCTGCGGCACCATGACTGGCGGCAGCTCCACCGGAGGTGTGGGCCTCGCGTCCACCATCACCTGTTCAGAAGGTCGCGACGGCGCAATCACTTGCACCGGCTCCGCCTCCCGCGCCTGCGCGCCCCACCAATACCCCACCCCCATTAGCGCCACCCCAGCGACCGCCGTCACCGCGAGGGACACGCCATTCCGGCGCCCCGCCGGCACAGTGGCCGCAGGCACAGCCCGCGACTCCACGCTCGACGGCGGTGGCGCATCCGGCTCCGCGCTCACGGGCGGTCGCGCCAGTGCCCGGAGCTTCATCCTCACGTCCGTCGCGGTCGCGGGCCGCTTCGCTGGTTCCTTCTCCATCAGCCGCGCCACCAGCTCATCGAGCTCCGGCGGGATCCCCTCCACCCGCGTCGACACCCGGGGAGGAATCTGCTCCACGTGCGCGAACATCACCTGCACGTTGTCACCCTGGAACGGCCGGGTGCCCGTGAGCATGTGGAACGCCATCACCCCCAGCGCGTACAGGTCCGCGGCCGGGCCCACCTCGCCTCCGCGTACCTGCTCCGGGGCCATGAAGTCCGGCGTCCCCACCGTGGAGCCGTCCGCCCGCGCCAGCGCGTCGTGCTCCTGCATCACCTTGGCGATGCCGAAGTCCACCAGCTTGATCAGCGGCGCCCCGTCCGGCTGCTCCATCAGGAACACGTTCGCGGGCTTCAGGTCCCGGTGCACCACCCCCGCCCGGTGCGCGGCCGCCAGCGCGGCCAGGACCTGCTCCAACACCCACGCCGTGGTCCCCACGTCCATCCGGCCCTGCTCGCGCATCCGGTCCGCGAGCGACTGGCCCTGGAGCAGCTCCATCACCACGTACGGCCGGCAGTCCGGCAGCGTCCCGAAGTTGAAGATGTCCAGCACGCCCGGATGCCGGATGGCGTTCACCGCCCGCGCCTCCACCAGCAGCCGCTGCTCCTGCTCCGGCGACACCAGCTCCGCGCGCATCACCTTGATGGCCGCGTGCTTGCCAATCAGCGGGTGCTCCGCCCGGTAGACGACCCCCATCCCGCCCGCGCCCACGCGCTCCCGGATGACGAACTCGCCAATCTTCGATCCCACCAGCGGATCCACCGATGGCGTCGCTGGGACCTCTTCGTCCGTCACCACCTCCGGTGACCCCGCTTCTGGCAATCGTTGGCGTTCATGGGGGCCCTCAATGGTACCGGTCCAGGGCCATGACGTCGCGCGTCCAGGCGAGCCGTCAGGCCGCTCGGCCGCCACCCTATCCTTGCTGATCAGGGAATCCTGTTCTCTAGAGCGAAAAATGCTGATCCGTGGAGGGGGGCCGGCCTCAAGGAAACGGGGGGGACCCGTTGTAGAATCAGGTCCGTCCTTTCCTGGACGTTCCCGGGTCGCGCCTTCCGGATCCCTGCTCCCCAGGGACCGCACCCGAGGGGGAACATGGCACCGGCATACGACGCCCTGGTCATCGGCACGGGGTTTGGCGGCGCGGTGGCGGCCTGTCGGCTCGCGCAGGCGGGTTTGTCCGTGCGCGTGCTCGAACGCGGCCTGCGCTACCCGAAGGGCAGCTTCCCTCGCGACTTTGAGGACCCTCGCAACGGCTGGCTGTGGCAGCACCGCCAGGGGCTCTTCGACATCAAGCTCCTCAAGGGGATGAGCGTCGTGCAGGCCGCGGGGTACGGCGGCGGCTCGCTCATCTACGCCAACGTGCACCTGCGCCCGCCTCCGGACGTGTTCGCGTCCGGGTGGCCGGAGGGCTACAGCCGGGAGTCGTTGGATCCGTACTACGACCTGGTCGCGCACATGCTGGACGTGCAGCCCATCACCGCCGCCGCGCGCGGGCTGCCGCCCAAGACGAAGCGGATGCAGGAGGTGGCGAAGAAGCTGGGCCGCGAGGCGCAGTTCTTCTACCCGAACCTCGCCGTGCGCTTCGCCCCCGCGGGCGAGCCCCTGCCCAACAAGTTCGGCGTGCTCCAGGAGGGCTGCAACTACTGCGGCGAGTGCGACATCGGTTGCAACCGCCGCGCGAAGAACACCCTGGACCTCAACTACCTGGCCGTCGCCGAGCAGCGGGGCGCGGAGGTCACCACCCAGGCGGAGGTCACTCGCATCGAGCCCCTGTCGCCGGGCTACCGCGTCACCTTCACCGACCACGCCAGCGCCGGCATGCAGCGCACCGTGGACGCCCGCCGCGTCTTCCTGTGCGCGGGCGCGGTGAACACCACGGAGCTGCTGCTGCGCAACCGCGACGTGCACGGCACGCTGCCGGACCTGAGCGCGCGGCTGGGGTCTCGCTACTCGGCCAACGGGGACTTCCTCGCCTTCGCCTTCGACACGAAGGAGCCGTGGGACCCGGCGGTGGGCCCCACCATCACCACCGGCATGGTGGTGGATGAAGGCCAGGGCAAGGACAAGACCTGGTTCCTCTTCCAGGAGGGCGGGCACCCGGTGCAGGCCGCGGGGCTGATGGTGGCCATGGACCCCGACCGCGCCATGACGCTCCCGGCGGACCTGCTCCAGCGCGAGCTGGTGAAGGTGCTGCGCACGCGCTCGAAGGAGCTGGCCGCCATCGAGAACGAGCGCGGCCGCTTCCAGGCCGTGTTCCTGGCCATGGGCCGGGACAAGTCCAACGGCCGGCTGACGCTGTCGCCCCTCACCCGCGAGCTCCAGGTGCAGTGGGACGTGCCCGCGAACCTGCCGCTGTACCGCACGCAGGAGCAGCTCTGCGAGGACGTGGCCCGCGCGCTGGGCACGCGCGCCGCCTACAACCCGCTGTGGGAGCGGCTGCACCTGCCGGTGTCCGTGCACAACCTGGGCGGCTGCGCGATGGCGGAGGAGCCCGCGTACGGCGTCCTCACCCCCGACGGCGAGGTGCACGGCCATCCCGGCCTGTACGTCATGGACGGCGCGGCGCTGCCGGTGGGCGTCGGCGTCAACCCGTCCTCCAGCATCGCCGCGGTGGCCGAGCGCAACGTGGAGCGGGTCATCCGCCAGGTGAAGGACGCGCCGAACTGGGTGGCGCCGGAGCGCGTGCCCGTGAAGGCCGCGCCCGCGTATCCGCCCCGCGTCAGCCTGCGGATGATGCCGGAGGTGGAGACGGTGGCCTCGCCGGTGGTGCCGGGGACGGATCCGCTGGGCGACGTGGTGATTCCACCCGGCGGCACGGTGGCGTCCCCCACGCCGGTGGTGGGCCTGCGCTTCACGGAGCGGATGAAGGGCTTCCTCCAGCCGAACCACCCGTCGCCGGAGGACTTCGCCGGCGCGGCGCGAGCGGGCCAGCGCGCGGGACAGACGGCGGAGTTCGTCGTCACCATCACGCTGCCCAACCTGGACCGCTTCCTCGCGCAGGAGTCCCACGGCGGCATCGTCCAGGGCACGCTGCACGTGCGCGGCTTCACGCCGCCCGGGGGCGCGCCGGTGGAGAACGGCGTCTTCAACCTCTTCGTGGGCACGGAGCGCTTCTACGAGCGGCGCATGCTGTACCTCATGCCCTTCACCGGCGTGGACGGCCAGCCGTACCTCCTGGATGGCTACAAGGAGGTCAACGACGACGCGGGCTTCGACGTGTGGAGCGACACGTCCACGCTCTACACGGTGCTGCGCAAGGGGCACGAGCGCACCGGCCCCATCGTCGCCACCGGAATCATCCGCCTGCACCTGCCGGACTTCCTCCAGCAGCTCACCACGTTCTCCGTGCTGGGCACGTCCTCGCCGCTGAAGCAGGCGGACGCGCTGAGGCGCTTCGGCGGCATGTTCATGGGCACGCTCTGGGACGTCTTCGCCCGCGCGAAGTTCGACTGAGGGGGGACACAGCATGGGCATGGCGAAGAAGTACGACGTGGTGGTGGTGGGCTCCGGCTTCGGCGGCTCCATCACCGCGCTCCGGCTGGCGCAGGCGGGCAGGTCCGTGGCGGTGCTGGAGCGGGGCCGCCGGTACAACCCGGGCCAGTTCCCCCGGGACGTCACCCGCGCGGATGAGCTGCTCTGGCGCCACCCCCTCCGCCCGGAGGCGCGCGGGCTCTACGACGTGCGCTTCCTGTCCGGCATCGGCACGGTGACGGCGAGCGGCGTGGGCGGCGGGTCGCTCGTCTACGCCAACATCCACGTGCGGCCGGACCCCATCGTCTTCGACCACCCGCGCTGGCCTCGGGGCTTCAGCCGCGAGGCCCTGGACCCCTACTACGACAAGGTGGCGCGCGAGCTGGACGTGAAGCCGTTCCCCGCGTCCGAGCCGCTGCGGAAGCGCGACCTGTTCCAGCAGGCCGCCCGGCGCATGGGCCGCCAGACCTTCGACCCGGACGAGGCCGTCTCCTGGACGGAGCCCTCCGCCCCGGGCCGCAAGGCGTGTCAGCGCTGCTCGGAGTGCGAGTTCGGCTGCCAGTACGGCGCGAAGAACACCCTGGACCTCACCTACCTGGCGCGAGCGGAGAAGCTGGGCGCCACGGTGTGGCCGGGCCTGTCCGTGTCCCACGTGCAGCGCGTGGCGGGCGGCTACCGGGTGCACTTCAAGGACCTGACCACCGGTGAGAAGTCGTCCGTGGAGGGCAGCCGCGTGGTGCTGTCCGCCGGGTCGCTGGGCACGGTGGAGATATTGCTGCGCAGCCGCGACCGGGCCCGCACGCTGCCGCTGGTGAGCGACTGGCTGGGCAGGGGCTACTCCGGCAACGGCGACTTCCTGGGCTCGCTGCACGGCAGCCGCGAGGAGATCCTCCCGTGGGAGGGGCCGGACGTGGCCACGGTGATGCGCTTCTTCGACGCCGCGCCGCGCTTCACGATGGTGACGGCCACGTTCAACCGGCCGGCCACGGAGGTGCTCGCGGGGCTGGGGCAGCCGAGGCTGGGCCTGCTGGGCGGCGTGGGGGCCCCGCTGTGGCCGAAGCTGTGGCCGCTGCTGCACGGCGCGTTCGCCAAGGGGCTGTTCAACAAGCCGCTGGGCACCGGCGTGGACGCGGCGCGCACGAGCAACCTCTTCGCCATCGGCCAGGACAATGCCAATGGGCACATGGTGCTCAAGGGCGACCGGCTGGACATCGAATGGGATTACGCCAACGAGAACGTGGCGCTGGTGAACCGCATGACGGCGGCGATGCAGGAGCTGGCCTCGCAGTATGGCGGGACGTTCGCGCCGCTCATCACGTGGGAGCTGTTCCGCCGGCCGTTCACGGTGCACTCGCTGGGCGGGGCGCACCTGGCGGAGTCCCCGGCCCGGGGCGTCGTGTCGACGGAGGGCGAAGTGTTCAACTACCCCGGACTCTACGTGGCGGATGGCTCGGTCATCCCCACATCCATCGGTTTCCATCCGGTGATGACCCTCAGCGCGGTGGCCGAGCGCATCGCGGAGGCGGTGGCCCATGGCTTTTGATTACCGAAGCAGCGCGGCGGTGTCCCGGACGCGCTCCCAGGACGTGACGCTCCAGGGACTGCCTCTGGCGGAGCGGTACGACTTCCTCGCGGGCGACGGCGTGCCCCTGAAGCTCACCCGCTACGTGGGCGGCACGAAGGGGCCGGTGCTGCTGGTGCACGGCGCGGGCGTGTGGAGCGGCATGTTCATGCTGCCCACGCTGAAGGAGAACTTCGTCCAGTACCTGGTGCGCCACGGCTACGACACGTGGCTGCTGGACTGGCGCGCCAGCGTGCAACTGCCCCTGCGCCAGTTCACGCTGGACGACGCGGCGGACCACGACATGCCCGCGGCGGTGCGGCGCATCCGTGAAATCACCGGCGCGGAGTCGGTGCAGGCGGTGGTGCACTGCGCGGGGTCCGCGGCGTTCTTCATGTCCATGGCCGCGGGCCACCTGCCGGACGTGCGCACCGTGGTGGCGTCGCAGGTGGCGCTGCACCACCACACGCCGGCCTCCACGCGCTTCAAGGCGCTGCTGCGGGTGCCGGAGCTGCTGGACGCGGGGCTGGACTCGCTCACGCCGGATGAGGCGTCCCGCACGCCGCTGTTCCAGGCGGCCTTCACGAAGGTGTCCAGCTTCCTGCGGATGGAGTGCGACAGTCCGGTGTGCCACCGGCTGTCGTTCATGTACGGCCGGCTGTACCGGCACGCGCGCCTCAACGCGGAGACGCACGCGCGGCTGGAGGAGCAGTTCGGCCGGTGCAACCTGCTGACGTTCCGGCACCTGGGGCAGATGTCTCGCGGCGGCCACGCGGTGAAGTTCGACTTCGGCCGCGCGGAGAACCTGCGGCGCTACGGGCAGGCCCGGCCGCCGGACTACCTGGACCCGGAGCCCTTCCAGCGGCCCATCACGTTCGTCTCCAGCGAGCAGAACCGCACGTACCTGCCGTCCTCCACGGAGCGCACCTTCCAGTGGCTGCGCGAGGCGAACGGCGCGCGCTGGTACCAGCGCCGCATGCTGCCGGGCTACGGCCACCTGGACACCTTCATGGGCAGCACCTCCGCGGACGACACGTACCCGGTGCTGCGCGAGGCGCTGGAGTTCCAGCCCCGCTGACCGGCCGCCGCCGTCCAGGGGAGCAGGAGGCGGAGCGACCGGTCGCCGACGATGGCGGCCCCTTCGCCGGTGCTTACCGTTGGGCCGACGTTGGAAGTCTCTTCCCTCGCTCGGTGGACGTGGAGGCCCGGATGAAAGCGGTCGTGCTGAAAGGCTATGGAGACGTGGACGTGCTCGCGGTGCAGGACATGCCCGAGCCGAAGGTGGGGCCGGGCGAGGTGAAGGTCCGCGTCACCGCCGCGAGCATCAACCCGGTGGACTGGAAGATCCGCCGCGGGGACATGAAGGGGCGGATGGACCTGAAGTTCCCGGTGGCCATCCTCGGGCGAGACGTGGCCGGTGAGGTCGTGGAGGTCGGCACGGGCGTGGAGGCCTTCGAGCCGGGCGACCGCGTGATGGGCCTGGTGACCGCGGGCTACGCGGAGACGGTGGTCGCGCCCACGGAGGCCTGGGCGAAGGTGCCCGAAAACCTGGACCTGAAGGACGCCGCCGCGCTGCCGCTGGTGGCGCTGACGGGCACGCAGCTCATCGAGGAGCACGTGCAGCCCTCGCAGGGGGACACGGTGCTCATCACGGGCGCGCTGGGCGCGGTGGGGCGCTCGGCCGTCTTCGCGGCGCGGGCGCGGGGCGCGCGCATCTGGGCGGGCGTGCGCAAGAGGCAGGTGGAGGAGGCCCGGAAGCTGGGCGTGGACGGCGTCGTCGCGCTGGATGATCCGAAGGACGTCGCGAAGCTGCCCACGCTGGACGCGGTGGCGGACACGGTGGGCGGTGAGGCCGTGGCGGCGGTGCTCGGCAAGGTGAAGCACGGCGGGACGGTGGGCACCGTGGTGGGCGAGCCGAAGGGCGCGAAGGAGAAGGGCCTCGTCGTGCGCAGCTTCCTGGCCCATCCGGATGCGCACCGGCTCGCGCAGCTCGCCGTGAGCGCGGCGAAGGGCGACCTGGTGATTCCCATCAGCCGGACCTTCAAGCTGGACGACGCGCGCGAGGCCCAGAAGGTCGCGGAGCAGGGCGGCGTGGGCAAGGTGCTGCTCGTCAACTGACGCGGGCGTTTCAGAACGGGGCGGCGCGGGTGAAGGACACGCGCTGCCCCGTCGCCGGATGCACGAAGGACAGCGTTTCGGCGTGCAGGTGCAGGCGCAGGCCCGCGTGTCCGTACAGCGGGTCTCCCACGATGGGCGCGCCCAGGCCCTGGGGATGCGCCGCGTGGACGCGGAGCTGGTGCGTGCGGCCGGTGCGCGGATGGAAGGCCACGCGCGTGTGGCTCGCCGCGCGGTGGAGGACCTCCCAGTCGGTGACCGCGGGCTTGCCGTGGACGGGGTCCACGATCTGCCGGGGGCGGTCGTCCAGGTCCACGCGCAAGGGCAGGGTGATGGTGCCCGCATCGCCGCGCACGGGACCGTCGATGAGCGCCACGTAGCGCTTGGCCACGTCGCGGTGGAGGAACTGGCGTTGAAGCGACGCGTGCGTGCGGCTGTCCAGCGCGGCGACGAGCAACCCGGACGTGTCCAGGTCCAGCCGGTGCGCGAGCAGCGGCCCCGTGGCGTGGGGGTAGCGCGCGCGCAGGCGGGTGAGCACGGAGTCCAGGAGGGAGGCCTCCCGGCCCGGCACGGACAGCAGGCCACACGGTTTGTCGATGACGACGAGCCACGCGTCCTCGAAGACGATGGAGAGCTCCGGCGTGGGCGCGGGCGGCGGGACGAAGAGGCGCGGCGCGGAGACCTCCAGGCCCTCCAGCATGAAGGGGAGCAGGGGGCCGCACTTGTCCCGGCACGCCGGGTAGAAGGCGCCCTGGATGCGGCCACCGGACGCGGGCGGCGTGCCCCACCAGAACTCCGCGAGCGCCACGGGCTGGAGTCCGTGCGCGAAGGCATGGGCGAGCAGCTTCGCGCCCGCGCAGTCGCCCGCGCCGGAGGGGGGCTCCGCGCCGCCGTAGAGCGAGCGCAGGGGGCGGGTTTCGCCCCGGGCGTTGGTGATGGCGTAGGTGTCGTGGAACTGCTTCATGAAGCCGCGTGAGACGATGCGGCGCAGGCGGTCCAGCGCGCGCACGCGGCGCTCCGCCTTCGCGCGGGCAGGGGCGAGGATGCGCCGGGCCTCTTCCTGCGCCGCGTCCCAGCGGCGCTTCTCCGCCTTGTCGCCCCGGCTCTCCTGGTCGAGCGCGTGCAGTGCCTGGGCGCGCTCCGCATCCGTGAGCGCGGATGGGGGCGAGGCTTGCGGCGACTGTGGCTCTTCGCCCAGAGAACCCGTGCGTAAGGGCATGGCCAGGATGGCCGCCCGGCGTTCGTGACGTTGGCGGCGCCGGGCGTCGTGGCGCAGGCGCATGGCTTCGCGCTCCGTGGCCTCACGGGACTGGCGGGCGTCATCGTCCTCGCGCAGGCGGCGCAGTTCCTCGGAGGTGCTCCAGGCTTCGGCGCGGGCCATCAGGGACTTCACCGTGGCGTCCGCCACGGGTTCCACGCGGGCACGTGCCTCGCGGTCGAAGATGGGCGGCACGAAGCCCGGCACGTCCCAGCGCCCCGCGAGCATCGCGGAGAAGGCTCTCAGCACGCCGAAGGTTCCATCCGGCTTCCGCACCACGAGCACGCCGAACATCTTTCCGCCGTCAGGCCCCTGGAGGATGGAGCTCGGGAGCCCCGGCGCGATGAGCCCTTCACGAAGTGCGGCCTGCATCGACTCCGCGGCCCGGCGTGCGAGTGCGTGCGGGCCCAACGCGTCGAAGGGGCTCGGGAACGCTGCTGGAACTTCATCCGCCCGGGGCGCCGGTTCGAGTGCGGTGAGATGCGGGGCCACGGCGCCGGAGTAGCACGAAATCGCACGCGGGCCGCATCGGTCGTGAAGGCCTGGCGGGCAGGCTGGCTGCCATTGCATGGCCATGTCAGGATTCCGGGTGCGACTCATGCTCATGCACCCTTCATTCGCGATGCTGCTCCCACGCCTCCGGGGCGCCGTGCTCCTGGCGATCCTCGCCACGACCCCGGCGGCGGCTGAAGCGCCAGCGTCCTCCTCGCTCCCCAGCAAGGTCAGCCAGGACGCATGTCCACCGGCGCTGCGCGTCGTGGTGGATCCCCAGGAGCTGAAGAAGCAGGTGCGCGCCGCGAAGACGACCGCCGGCTTGCGGAAGCTCCTCCTCCCGCTGGGATTGGACTCCCCGTGGGAGCGGCAGGAGTGCCTGAAGGAGGAGGGACCGGCGTCCGCGCAGCTCGACGTCTTCCGTGCGCGCATCCTGTCCGCGGACGCGCAGGACTTCGTCCTCCAGGTCCGGGGACAGGTGTGTGACGGAATGAAGCTGCTGACCGGGGTGGTGCTTCATCCGCTCAGCGGCAAGAACAGCTTCTGCGCCACCCCGATGGGTTTCCTGCCGGGCGTGGTGGAGAGCCAGGCCTTCCGCGTCGTGTTTTCCTTCGAGAACCTCACCGATCCGGTGCGGCAGGTCTTCCGTGTCGAGGAGACCGACGCGGACTCGCGCAACGAATACCAGACGCTGTCGTACTGGGAAGCGCAGGAGGGCTCCTTGCGGTCTATCTTCACCATCGAGTCGGGAAGCCACATGGGCTTCGTCCATGGCTCGACCGAGGTGAAGGTCACCCCGGTGGGCGATGCGTTCCCACGCTTTCTCCAGATCAAGGAGTCCAGCCGGGACTGCGGCAAGTTCATCGACATGCCCTCGGGCGAGAGTGTCTATGAGTCCGGTTGCACGGACGCCGAGAACGAGGTGCGCATGTGCTACCGCAAGTCACCCGGTGCATCCGGGGGCTACGACAAGTGCTAGGCCTATGATCGGGTGAATTCCGTGGGTTGGTGATGGAGTTTCACTCGGGCCTTCGGCACGGTGAATCGCCAGCGAATCCGGAGTTGGTGGCGGTTTGCCAACTTTTGCCATTCCTGGGTTTCGCATCGGGGTTTCCAGTATGGGTGATAGGTGGTCTTTCGTCGGCCACATCATCGCGCGGCTATTCCACTAGCAGCCATACCTCTTCCAGCCCTCCTAAAGGTAGTGGCGCACCGCGGAGGCAACAGTGGGGGGCACGCAAGGCGACTCCCGGCGCTCGCCTCGGCAACCGCCTGTTCGAACCGCTGCTGATGGCTGTTCATTCCGCCGGTGCAATGGGGTGCTTATGGTTCATCCAAAAGGCTGTAGTCACGGATGCCTCAATGGGCGAGCAGCATGGGGCACTGGAGGGAATGATGGCAAAGAACCTTGAAACGACACAGTCGAAGCCACCGGAATGGAGGCCTGACAACCTTCAGGCTTCGCTCGACCGACTGTACGCCTGGGTGGATGAACAGACGAGCTCGGTCGTTCGCTGGTATTACGAAAACAAGGCATGGAAGTCGATCGCTTCTCGCTCCCTGCGATTGCTGGCAATCGTCTTCGGGGCAGCGGGCGCCCTGATCCCGATGTGCTCAATAATAATAGGCGGAGATGAACATCAGACGTTGATGGTGAATCAAGTCGGATACATTGTGCTTGGTCTTGCCGCGCTCTGCATTGCGCTCGATCGATTTTACGGATACTCGACAGGCTGGATGAGATACATCCATACCGCACTCATGATCGAAGGATTACAGGAGACGTTCCGCCTGGAATGGTCGAAACTCAGGGCGGAGCAAGGCACCCAGTCGATCGACACGGCACGACTTGAGAGGTTTGTGGCGCTCATTCAGAGGTTGGTTGTTGCGGTGCGGGCACATGTGCAGAAGGAGACGGAAGACTGGATGGCCGAATTCCAATCGAGCCTCGTTCAACTGGAGCAGGAGACTGCACATGCCTGGGAGGGGGCGCACGCGGAGGCGCGCAAGAATGCCGAAGCGATCGAGGCCGTGAGGCTCGCCGAAAGCGAGGAGCAGCGCCCTGGTGCTATCCAGATAACTATCGTGGGCAATGGAGCCTTCGATGAGGGGCTGCAAGTGGAACTCGATGGCAAGCCGCACCTCGACCACGTAACGGGCACGACGTGTGGCATCGCCAAAGTTCCTCCTGGGCTTCACGAGGTGGCGCTGGCAGGGCTTGTGAGCGGAAAATGGAGGCTCGCTTCGAAAGTAGTCGCCGTCGAGCCGAACCAGTTGGCGACCGTCTCGTTGGAACTAGTACCACTTAGTCGGTTGTTGAAGCCGCCGGTCGATCATGATCTACGGTCGCGATGGACCGGCGGACGCTGAAG